>JAFZKB010000027.1 GCA_017551865.1 Clostridiales bacterium
AGTATCGGAGGTCTATCAGCAAGCATAGAACAATTCAGGTCTGACAAAACAGACCGGCTGTGATACCGGTCTGTTTGCTGCGCCCGAATTGCACAAAAGAAAAACCTGCCAACAAGCTATTGATTTTTGTTAGCAGGTTTTTCGATTCTAATGAATGATTCTTACCTGGCTTTACTGTACACGTATGAAGCCGTGCCACCTACGATCATCGTATACATATCCATGTGATAAGGATAGACCCAATAATATGTCCAGTTTTCAGTGGATGCTTTCGTATCCACAAATGTTGTTCCGGTCGTTGTCGTACCGATATATCCATAAGATCCGCCCGGACGGATACCGTAGATGAGATATCCGTCAGCACCCTCGGAAGCAGTCCAGGTAAGAGTAACTTTTCCCTTTGTTCCATTGGCGCGAAGATTCTTGACCGCAGAGGTCACACCTTTGGCAAAAGTATATTTCGCGCAGGTTCCGACGATCATCTTCCCGCTATCGCTCATGTTATACGGGAATACCCAGTAATAGTTATAGTCTGTATCCAGTGCTTTCTTATCGATGAATGAAGTATTGGAAGTCATGCCGACATAGCCGTAATGACCATCCTTTTGAGCATACACAAGATAACCTTCCGCATTCTTGGCCGAATTCCATTTTATGCTGACCGTGTTCTTTCCGGCAGCAGATGCAGCAAGACCACTAACCTCGCGTTTGGTCACGAGCTTTACGTCGTTGTCACAGCATAAAACAACATAAGACATCATATCGGTGATCCGTTCGTTATAGGAAATGATACCGTCACCTTTGTCAATGAAGCAGCCCTTCATACGATTTAAAAGGGTTTCGTTCATAACCAGATCCAGTTCTTTGATCTGATTCTTCTCGCAGCTTACAGATCTCATCTTCGGGCATTTACTGATGTCGAGCTCCGTCAGCTTGTTTCCATCAAAGCCGATGGACTCCAGGTTAGGATTCTTCGTAATGTCGATCGATGTGAGACCGCATTTGATCAGCATTCTGGTCGTGTTATAAAAATACTCCAGTCCCTTATCACAATCCGTCGGCTGACCCTTCTCGATTGGATCTAGGATCTCGATCGTTCTTACCAGTTTCACTTCATCTTTGGTAAGATATCCGTCTTTGTTTCTGTCTATTCCTTCTTCCTTCATATAACGGAGTAGAACGTAAGAAAAATTCGTGCTGTCGATCTTCACTTTGGAAGTATCTGCGGAGAGTGATTTCGCAGATGCAAACGAAGGGATGATGAGCGCACAAGCTAACGCGGCTGTCAAAGTCTTCACTAATCGATTCATATATATTCCTCCCAAAATATATAGGGGCAACGATATGTGATCACTCTTTGAAAATTTAAACCACACATATATACCCCAACCCTACCTGAAAATTCTAACACAGAGTTTCTATATATGAAATATCATATGTTCAACAAGCAAAAATAATATTCGTTGCTAATTAACATAAGAGCGCGAATTATCAAACAGATTTATATGAAAACAGGCCGGGCATATAAATGCACCGGCCTGCATGGTTTGACAAAAAGCTGGATTATTTAGCTACTACACCCATACGGCTGCAATAGTTTTTAAACTCCGCAGAGTTTGCAAATCCTTCAATGATGTCAATACGCTTTGCACCGCAACGCAGACAATTGAGCCAATAGTCATATCCGGCCTGATCATACTGTCTTCCCAGCATTGCCCAATAGAGTCTTCTTACAAACTCACCATCTGTATATTTAGTAGTATTACAAATATAGAGAGCAGCATCTTTACCCGTCAGTGTTTTCATTGCGAGCCAAGAAGCAAAAGAATACTTTGTGCTTACAGTAGCAGACAAACCCATTTCTGTATACAGTCTATTAACAAAAGTATAGACAGAAGAAGCATACACATAGACCTTAACTGTATGCGATCTGGGATAACCATTGTTGGTCGCTGTGATCTTTATAGTATAGTTTCCGACACCCCATGAAGATGTTTTTAACTGATTATATATCGGTGTCGAATCTTCAATATAAACAGTCTTCGGATGATATGTACTTGTAGAAAGCGTTCCATTAATATTACGAATCGAGTTTCCGCTTGAATTCTTCACATTCACATTTACGGAAACAGTACCGGATACATTGTTGATCTGTCCACTAAGATGAAGTGTATCACCTACTTTAAAACACAGTTTTCCATCAACATTATTCCATAATGAATTGTTATCAAAATGTACATTCGTAAAATCCGATGCGGCTTTTACCTGTTTTGCAGGCATAAACCCAGCCAAAACAATGGCGGCTGCTGCAAGAAAACTGACAACCCCGGAAAATCTTGATTTAGATTTCATAGTATTTCCTCCAATTTCACTTTTTGAGAATAGTTTGCCGGCTTCTCAAGTATACCTTTGTCAAACGAGTTAACATACGAATATCGTCCGAAATAGTAAAAGAATCATCCAAAGGGTAAAAAATAAGTATGTCATATATTTTTGACATTCATTATTAATGCACAGAATGACATTCACTAGATCGCTAACAAATTGGAATACGCAACAAATGGGAAACTATATCAATCCCCATTAAAATACGCTCGCGAAAAATAGTTATAGAGCAAGCAATCACTAATAGAAATTACACTTCAATTTCTCCGCTTATGATCTTCTTATAATCCAGGAGGTTCTTTCTAAGAAGATTTGGAGTATCTAGTCCATAGGGACACTTTGTTTTACAGATGCCGCAATCCACGCAGTTTTCGATCTTTGCCATCTCTCCCTGCCAGAATTCTCCTTTAAAGTTTTCGGAAGGCGAACGACGGATCATCTGAGACATTCTCGCACACTGGTTGATCTGGATATTCACAGTGCACGGCATGCAATAACCACAACCTCTACAGAAATCCCCTGAAAGATTAAGCTTATCCTTCTCTATGAAAGCACGGATCTCGTCTGTCATTAACTGCGGCTCCGAAAAGAATCTGAGCCACTCGGAAAGCTCCTCTTCCCTTTGAATGCCCCAGATTGGAAGCACTTCATACTGACTCATAAATGCCATGCAGGCACGGCTATCCGTAAGAAGTCCGCCGGCAAGTCCTTTCATGGCGATGAAGCCCATACCGGCCTTCTCACATGCCTTTACAAGAGCAATATCTCGTTCGGAAGCAAGGTAAGAAAATGGAAACTGCAAAGTTTCATAAAGACGGGATCGGACAATCTCTTCGGCCACGCCGATCAGATGCGCAGTAATACCTATATGGCGTACTTTCCCCTGACGCTTTGCTTCAAGCATTGCTTCATACATCCCTGTTCCGTCACCCGGAGCATAGCATCTCGAGGCACAGTGAAACTGATAAATATCAAGATGATCCGTACGAAGATTCGTAAGTGTCGTATCCAGATCTATCCAGAATTGGTCCGGTGTGTTTGCCTGAGTTTTCGATGCGATATAGATCTTTTCGCGCATTCCGTCAAATGCCTGTCCAAGTTTGATCTCACTGTCGGAATACGAACGTGCGGTGTCAAAGAAAGTCATGCCGCCCTCGTAAGCCCCGCGAAGAAGCTTTACGGCCGTTTCAGTATTTACCCGCTGGATCGGAAGTGCTCCAAAAGCATTCTGAGGTGTGGTGATGCCTGTCTTCCCAAGAGTGATCGTTTTCATGATTTGGCTCCTTGTCTTAGGATTCGTTGACCAGTTTACCGGTCATGTGTTCAACGATGAGTTCCAGACACTGCACTCGCGGAAGTGCATGCTTTAATTCATGCTGAAGATACTCTTCGTCGTCAGTAAACTTACGAACTAAATTGGTGCAGATCCACTTCGTTTTCTCCGAATCCGTGACCAGTTTCAAGTGTCCGAAAACAACGACACTTCGGATGTTTAAGGCCCATTCTCCTTCTTTTTTATATCCTTCATCCATGACACAGTAACTGACTTTGTCACACTCGGAAAAAGCATCAAGTTTGTGTCCTTCTTTAGCACAATGAAAATAAAGCTTCCCATCTTCTTTACAATAGAAATGATCCATCGGTATCCCGTAAGGATATCCTCCGTCACCGATCATAGACAGAACGCCACGTTTCTGTTCGGAAAGGACCTTAATACACTCTTCACTGCTGATCTGCTGCTTTATTCTTCTCATCGGACGGAAGATCCTAGGTAGAATAAACACCTGGTTCGGATACCCGAACTCTTCCGTAAGCTCTTCTTCGACAAAGCCGAATTTCTTATAAAGTGCACGGGGAGCTTTTCCCTTCGGATCCTCTTCTCTAAAAGTGGATACAGAAATATCACGATAGCGATCGAGTTCCGAAAGGGTCTTTTCCATCAGAGCAGAAGCGATGTGGTTTCTACGGGACGACGGCGCTACCGCAAGAAAACAGATCATATTCCGGTTTCTGGAAAACAGAAGAACACCTTTGATCTCATCATTCTCCTTGACACAGATCGCCTGCATCTTATCCATAAACTTAAGGACCGTTTTCTCGTGATCTGAAAGCGCCTCATCAGTCTCAAGGCCGGGAAACTCGTCACGCACGAGACGGACCAGATCCATCCAGGCAGAAATATCAAATCTATTTCCATATACAACGTCCATACGCGTTACTCCTTACTATGCGCTTAAAATATTGCAAAGCGCCGAGACAAATGACTTTATCTCCTCTTCGCCATTTTCTCGTCCGATACTGACACGGATCGAATTTCCAGACTCATCCTTTGAATCTCCCAGAGCAGATATCACATGAGAAACGGTATCTGCCTTCGATGTACAGGCCGCACCGGCAGAGCATGCAAATCCTTTCAAATCCAAAAGAAGAAGCGTCTTCTCCCCGTCTGTTACTGGAATGTAGAAATTCAGAATACCAGGATGGCAGTGATCAGGCGACCCATGAAAGACTATATTAGGGAAACTATTGATTAACTCCGAACAGAGCAGTTCTTTTAAAGAGCGTATGCGGGAAGATGTTTCATCCATTTCTTCACATGCCAATTCCAATGCCTTTGCCATCCCCGCGATACCCGGAAGGTTTTCCGTACCTGCACGATATCCGAACTCCTGATGCCCGCCGGAAAGCATAGGAAGAAGCTTCGTTCCTTTTCGGACAAAAAGACCTCCGACACCTTTCGGTCCATGGAATTTATGTGCAGAAAAAGAAAGCATATCGACTGAAAGAGCAGATAGATCAATTGGTATCTGTCCAACCGCCTGAACGGCATCGGTGTGAAATAACACTCCATGTTCATGTGTGATATCAGCAAGCTCAGCAATCGGTTCTATCGTGCCGATCTCGTTATTGACCATCATGACGGAGACCAGTGTTGTATCCGTCGCGATTGCGTCCTTAAGCAACTTAGGTGATATAAGGCCATATTTATCTACCGGAAGATATGTAACCTTGATGCCATGTTTTTCCATCGCCTGAAAAGAATGAAGAACGGCCGGATGCTCGATACAGGATGTAATGATGTGTCCTCCCCTGCATCCGTATTTTACGGCCCAGTTATCAGACTCGGTTCCGCCGGAGGTAAAGAGGATCTCTTTCGGATCGCAACGAAAAGATGCGGCAATGCTGTCTCTTGCTTCTTCAAGACACTTTTTTGCAGCTTGACCCTCTCTATGAACAGACGAAGGATTTCCGTAGTTTAAAGAAAGCACAGAGGACATAACCTCGGCCACTTCCGGCCGGATCTTCGTCGTCGCAGCATTATCCAGATATACTCTCTTCATTAAAAAGGCTTCCTTACGTAAAATATCTTAAGATAATTATATTTCAAAATCAGTAAATAAAAAAATGTTTTCCGTGCCGCTCAAGGAAAATCCATAGAGCAGGCACAAGAAAACATCTCCCGTTTAACAGTCTTATTCAGTTACATGATCACTCAGTTCTAAGAGCAACGACCGGATCTTTCTTCGCGGCGGATCTCGACGGGATGATACCGGCGATCAGAGTCAGAAGTACACTGATGGCGATGAGGATCACTGCCGTAATGATCGGGAGCACCGCGGTCAGGTTGTTAAGACCTGTAAGGTCATGCACAATGATATTGATCGGAATCAAAAGCAGATACGTGATCAGTACACCGAGAAGGCCGGAGGTAAAACCGATGATCACAGTCTCCGCATTGAACATTCTCGAGACGTTCTTCTTCGAAGCACCGAGAGAACGGAGGATACCAATCTCCTTGGTTCTTTCCTGAACAGATATCAATGTGATGACGCCGATCATGATAGAAGATACGATCAGCGACACCGCAACGAATGCGATGAGCACGTATGTGATCGCGTTAATGATCGTTGTTACCGAAGACATCAGGATCCCGACATAGTCCGTATACTTCAGTCTCTGAAGTTCAGGAACGTTGTTGTTATACTCATCGATGCAGTCGACGATCGTGTCCTTATCCTCAAATGTGGAAGCATAAAGACGGATCGAAGACGGCACATTCAGATCCAGATGACCGAGACGGATGAGGTTATAGTCGTATGTGAAACCGGAGAACTCGATAATACTGTCGAAGAAGCCGGCACAGTACGTGTCATCAAATCCTTCCATTGCGTGGTCAAGTGAAGCGGCCAGTTCAGAAACAGACTTAGTGGTCAGTTCTTTCTGCATATTCTCGGCATATTCGGCAAGATACTTCTCACGGATGCCCTGCGCAAATGCCTGTTTCATATCCTCGTCAGACATCTGTGCCATATAGCCTTTGACGGTTTCGATATCCATGCCCATCTCACCGGTCATCTGCTCGATCATCATCTGTTCCATCGTCGGACGGTCAAGCATAGCCAAAGTAGCATCTACATACTCCGTGATCATAGACTCGGAAGGGATACTCATGACTTTTACATAGAGATCCGCTTTGCCCTGATCGTCAAGTTTTCCTACATAGTCTCTAAAGTAGTCCGCCTTTTCCTTTTCGCCGAAAGAAGCTGTCTTCTCATCTTTGAAAGGAAGTCCGGAGGTAACATCGAAATCCTTATCCTGAAGCTGTGCTTCGATCGCATCCGAATTACTCTTCTCGATGATGTACTCGGTAAGCATGTGCGTATAGCCGAGTGTACCATGGTGGCTTGTGGAAACCGCATCGTCGTTCGGACGGACGATACCGACGACCTTTAATACCATCGCATTATCGTAAAGATACTGAAGACCCTGTTCCGTAAGACGAAGGTCGTTATAAAGACCAGTAGACGCATCGTAGCTCCAGCAGTCGGAAGGAAGGACCGAACGGAACTCAAGATTGCAGATCTCTTCGTAAGACCAGTGCTGATCGGTGTATTCCAGAGGCTGCTTGTTCATGGCGGCCTTCATCATGGAAGTGATCTCATCTTTTGTCTTCAGACCGAGTGCATAAAGCGTATAGTCACTCAGTTCGTTGTTTTCATCGAGGAAAAGAACGATCTCATCATAGTTTTCCGGCCAGCGTCCATAGACGATGTCATACTGCTTATGTGTGACCGGATTGGTAGCTTCACCGTTACTTCCGGGAAGCAGTTCGCTCCAGAGAGTCATCGAAGAACCCATCATCTGCGCGCTCTGACTGTTCTGTGAAAGGCCGCTCATATCCACATTGAACATAGCCGAAGTATATTCGCCGAAGAGAGCAGACATCAGTTCCGTCGTATCGGAATGAATGATGTTTCCTTCCACATTCTTCGTATAGATCGCAAGATTCAAGTCATAGGAATACTGTACACCGGAAAGGGCTCCTGCGAATTCACTGTCACTCTTTTGCTTTTCCTGTTCGATATATGTCTTAAAGGAAGAAAGGTCATTCTCCTGCGTCTCCACAGCGATCAGAGAGTTCATCATGTCGTACATCTTATACTGCTGATACACGGCATCTCTCTCATGCACGGTAGATGCCTCGTCATTGCCGACAAAAGCATTCAGAAGAGTGCTGAGATCTACTGTCTGGGCCTGGATCTCCAAAGGATAAGCAGAAATCGTATCTTCCTGAACTTCGTTGATGAAGTTATTGGTACCTTGAGATACCGAGTAGATCAGCGCAATACCGATAATACCGATAGAACCGGCAAACGATGTCAGAATCGTTCTTCCTTTCTTTGTGAAAAGATTTTTCAAGGAAAGTCCAAAAGATGTGGCAAAGGACATAGAAGGTTTCTTCTCGGATTTTGAAGCCTCTTTCTTTTCCTTTTTATCGAGCTTGCTCATCTTCTCGAAGATCTCATCGGCCTTCTTCTGTTCTTCTTCCGTATACGGCGCCGAGTCATCCGTGATCTTACCATCAAGCATCTTTACAATACGAGTGGAGTACTTTTCAGCAAGCTCCGGGTTGTGCGTGACCATGATGACCAGCTTATCCTTAGAGAGCTCCTTTAAGATGTCCATGACCTGAACACTGGTCTCGGTATCAAGAGCGCCTGTCGGCTCATCCGCGAGGATGATATCCGGATCATTTACGATTGCACGGGCAATAGCTACACGCTGCATCTGACCGCCGGACATTTCGGAAGGCTTCTTTTTGAGCTGATCCCCAAGACCTACCTTTTTCAGCGCTTCCGTGGCTCTTTCACGGCGCTCCTTTTTACTTACGCCGGAAAGGGAAAGCGCGAGTTCTACATTCGAAAGCACATTCTGATGCGGGATAAGGTTATAGCTCTGGAAAACAAAACCAATGGAATGGTTACGGTAGGTATCCCAGTCACGGTCCTTGTATTCTTTCGTCGATTTTCCATTGATGATCAGATCACCTGAAGTGTACTGGTCAAGGCCGCCGATGATGTTCAGCATGGTCGTCTTACCACATCCGGACTGACCCAGGATCGATACGAAATCACTGTCTCTGAAGCTCAGGTTAATGCCCTTTAATGCTTCGACCGGGTTATCACCCGCAGGATAGATCTTTACGATGTCTTTTAGTTCTAGCATTTTCTGTCTCCCTTTTTTCAGTTTCTTATATTGTCATTTAGAAGATTATTCAATTTTATTTGCCTGCTTTTTCTCGACCTCATCGACCACATCTTTGATCTCTTTACAGGATGAGATAAAATCTATGATACGGTCTTTCCCGAAATGCTCAATGATGGCGCTGGAATAGTAGATGATCTCTTTCTGTTTTTCGAAAAAGACATTTCGTCCCTGTTCCGTTATGGATACGAGCACACGTCTTTTATCGGCCGGATCCGCCTCTTTGGTGATCAGACCCTTATCTTCCATCTTCTTTAAAAGAACCGCGACACGTGCCGTACTTACGTTCGTATACTCGGAGATCTCGCCGGCAGATACGACATGATCTGAATGCAGAAGGAACCCCAGGACATTCCCGATGCCCATGGTCTGTATATCGATCTTCTGCAGGAATTCCAGCGGCTTTATGCTGTTAAAATCTTGAAGTAATTCGAGAACTTCCTGATCTGAAACCATACTCTCCTCCCAAATTGCTAACTGGGTTAGATTATAGTTTTTAAAAGCAGAAAATTCAATGCACAATTACACAGAATAATTGAAATGTTTCGTGAATTATTTGTTACTTCTTGTCAGAAGATCCGTTGGAATTGCCCTCGTTTTTATTCTTCAGATGATCCATCCATTTACGGATCTGGACCTCATAGCCGAGGTTTCCGGGCTCATAGTATTTCGTTCCGACCATCTCATCAGGAAGGAACTGCATGTCGACGTAATGCTCCGGAAAATCATGAGCATACTTATACCCGACAGAATAACCGAGTTCTTCCATGCCTTTCGCGGGAGCATTTCGAAGATGCATCGGGACTTCGCCGGTCCTTTTATTCGCGACATCAGAAAGCGCCTTATCGATCGCAAGATAAGAACTGTTGGACTTGGGACTGGTCGCTACTGTAACAGCAGCCTCCGCTAAGAGGATACGGGCTTCCGGCATACCGACAGCCATCACGCCCTGATATGCCGCCATCGCCACAAGGATCGCATTCGGATTGGCCATTCCGACATCTTCAGAAGAACAGATCAGGATACGTCTTGCCAGGAACTCAATATCTTCCCCGCTGTGAAGTGCACGGGCCAGATAGAAGATGGCCGCATCCGGATCGCTT
Organism: Clostridiales bacterium; assembly: GCA_017551865.1. Lineage (GTDB taxonomy): Bacteria > Bacillota > Clostridia > Saccharofermentanales > Saccharofermentanaceae > Scatonaster. The sequence continues at coordinate 10,035 of JAFZKB010000027.1, forward strand.
CCGCGCATGGACTTGATCATGGCGGAGATATTGTCATAATGGCTCTCCCCGTCCGTATCAAAGGCAAGTGATCTTTTCTGCATACAGTCCTGCATGATCTCTTCGTTGATAGTGATGGTCCCCTTCTCATCCGGAGGCGTAGTAATATACGCAAGTTCCAGGGAACGAAGCGCAATACGCGCATCACCGTTGCAAAGATCCGCAATATAAGCAAGAGTTCTATCAGAGATCTCGATCGGTTCGTTTCCTAAGCCTCTCTCTTTATCTTTTAAGGCCTGTCGGAGGATAGCAATGATGTTCTCCTCGGTCAGCGGTTTTAACGCGAGTACGGTGGATCTGGAGATCAATGCTTTATTAACTTCGAAGAACGGGTTTTCGGTAGTCGCACCGATCAGGATCACAGTTCCGTCCTCAACATGAGGAAGCAGCGCGTCCTGCTGCATTTTATTAAAACGATGGATCTCATCGACGAAAAGGACCACTCTGCCGTTAGGTGTCAGGATCGGGTTCTTCGCATCTTCTACGATCCTTTTGATATCTGAAACGCCCGCCGTCACAGCATTTATGCGTTCAAACTTCGCAGACGTAGTATGAGCGATCAATCGTGCCAGCGCCGTTTTACCTGTCCCCGGAGGGCCAAAAAGAATGATCGAAGACAGACGGTCTGCCTCGATCATCCTTCGTAACATCTTTCCCTCACCAAGAATATGTTCCTGACCGATATATTCGGACAAAGAACGGGGCGCCATGCGGAATGCCAAAGGTTCTCTCTTTTTGTATTCCTCATTGACGCCCATATTTATCGTTCCTCAATCTCTTTCGAAATAGCGGTGATCCGCGAAATCGAAAGTATTAGTACTTCATATCCGGATAGAGCGGATACTTGGATGTAAGACCTGCAACAGCAGCCTTGATGTCTTCCTTAGACTCCTCAAAGGAGAAGATTGCCTTGGCGATGCAGTCTGCGATTACGTCCATATCGTCTTCCTTCATGCCACGAGCAGAAACAGCTGCTGTACCTACACGAACACCGGAAGTTACGAACGGCTTTTCCGGATCGAAAGGAATGGTGTTCTTGTTCGCTGTGATGTTTACATCATCAAGACGGAGCTGGAGTTCCTTACCGGTAACGCCAGTGCCGCGAAGGTCGATGAGCATCAGGTGATTCTCTGTACCGCCGGAAACGAGGTTTACGCCTCTCTTCATCAGGCCGTCAGCAAGAGCTGCAGCATTCTTAACGATCTGTCCCTGATAAGCACGGAACTCATCGGAAAGAGCTTCCTTGAAAGCAACTGCCTTAGCAGCGATGATGTGCATCAGAGGACCGCCCTGCTGGCCCGGGAATACGGCAGAATCGATCTTCTTGGCGTATTCTTCTTTGCACATGATGATACCGCCACGCGGTCCACGGAGTGTCTTATGTGTGGTCGTTGTTACGAAGTCAGCATACGGAACCGGGTTCGGGTGAAGACCTGCAGCAACGAGACCTGCGATGTGAGCCATATCTACGAAGAGATAAGCGCCTACAGCATCAGCGATCTCACGGAACTTCTTAAAGTCGATGATTCTCGGATAAGCGGAAGCACCTGCAACGATGACCTTCGGCTTTACTTCCTTGGCAAGTTCCATAAGCTTGTCGTAATTGATGGTCTGTGTCTCAGGATCTACCTGATAGAACTCAGACTGATATGTGCGGCCGGAAACATTGAGCTTCATGCCGTGTGTGAGGTGTCCGCCATGAGAAAGGTCCATACCGAGGATCTTATCGCCCGGCTCGAGGATCGCGAAGTAAACCGCTGTGTTCGCCTGAGCACCGGAGTGCGGCTGAACGTTTACGTGCTCTGCGCCGAAAAGCTTCTTGGCTCTTTCGATAGCGAGGGACTCAACGATATCTACATATTCGCATCCGCCGTAGTATCTCTTTCCCGGATATCCTTCAGCATACTTGTTCGTTAACGGGGAACCGGCTGCCTCAAGAACAGCTTCCGTTACGAAGTTCTCAGAAGCGATCAGTTCGATCTTATTGCGCTGACGCTCCACTTCCTGTGTAATCGCCTGAAATACCTCAGGATCTTCCGCTTTAATATGTTCAAACATGGGATACCTCCAAATTGATTTACAAATACCCTATTATCATAATCAAATAATGTCTCTGCGTAAAGAGTAATTAGGAGTGCAACTGCACAAAAATGCATTCGTTTACATGCATAAGGAAAAGATTTCGAAGTGCCTCCGCAGGCCTTTGGCCGAGGACCAGCACGAGAAACTTTTCCTTTTTGATGTAACGAAGCTATTTTTTCTCAATTACGCCCATTATCCTGTTTCCGCAGACCTGACAGGTATAATTCTCATCGACGGGATCTACGATCGGTGATGCGCAGGATGGGCAGGTGTCTTTGACGATCTTTTTAGCCAAAGCGACTTTCATCTGGTCATCATGGGCTTCAAGTGTACAGTTTGCGAGGTACCCGTTTCGGAGGGCTCCTCTTACCCTTCTCATCTTCTTATTTCCTTTTGCCTTGATGGAAGGGATCTCTTCTGTCGGGATAAAGGGCTTTTCGCTCTTAGAAAAGAAAGATGCGCAGGAATCAGCCTCACAGATGAAAAAGATCTTAAGAAGCCTTCTGATTCCGAGAACCAGAAGGATTAACAGAAGAATAGCTGAAAAGATGATCAAGTTCATCAGCTGCTTCTTGATCAGTTCGAAGGAATAAAGATGATTAGACGGGTCCAGAAGCGTTTTCGTAAGATACGATTTACTGTTGTACTTGGTGATATCATCGCCGATCACAAAAGCAAGAAGGACGCAGACCGCCGCACATATGATGACAAATGCAATAAAGAGATTCTTCTTTGTGTCGAGACTCTTGCTCTTATAGAAATCCGGCTTGTTATAACCTTTCTTGACTTCGTTGGAAATACTGTAAAAACGGTCTCCAGACAATATCTTCGCGAAAAGATCCGAACTTCCGCAGTAGCTGCATATTCCGGTAAAGTAGATCCTCTTATCGATTGGTGCACCGCAGTTTTTGCATTCACAGAGCGTTCTTTTACTGTAAAGCTCGATCAGAGTCTTCCCTTCTATCGAAACGAAAGTGTACTTCTTCATGTAGATATAGCGGAAGAAAGAAAGTTCCAGATAAACGATAAATCTTGGCTTGCCCGTGATTTTGGAAAGTTCTTTGCAGCTGATCCTTCCGTCAAGGGATCCTTCAAAATAGCTGGAATAAAAACGTGCATCGCCGATGAGTTTTCTCGAAAACAGCGCGATAAGAAGCATCATGACCGCATTTACCACCCAACGGATCGACCCGGGCATAGCTTTTGCGTGAATGGCTGTGTCGATGTCATCGCTATAATAGACGAAAAGACTGATGATGTTATATGCTCCTGCAAATAGGAAGAACACACCGGCAATGACCAGTAGTACGTTCTTGATCTTCAGGAACTTTAAAGCTTTATCCCGCAAATACATAGAGGACCTCCTGATTTCCTTCTCCCCGCTTCAAAACGGACCTCTTATGGTTGAAATTATGTTCTCGGCGTACGCTCGATCTTATAGGTATCGATACCTTCTACGCCCTGCTTGACCAGAGCATCGATATCGAGATTAGCCTCGGCCTCAACGATATGCTTTTTCTGCGGATGCGTCTTCGGGTGTTTGGCCACGAATACCGTGCAGCAGTCTTCGTAAGGCAGGATCGATGTCTCAAATGCGCCGATCCTTCGAGAAATATTGCATGTCTCTTCTTTATCGAGGCCAATAAGCGGACGGAATACCGGAAGATCCGAGACCGCTTCGTTAGTGATCTGGATCGCTTCGATCGTCTGGCTGGCGACCTGACCAAGTGATTCACCCGTGATCAGACACTGGCAGCCCTGCTTATGCGCAAGTTCCTCAGCGATCTTAAACATAACACGGCGCATCGTGATCGTCAGCATATCCTGCGGGCTGTTCTTATAAAGGTTCAGCTGGATCTCCGTGAAATTACATACATGGAGTTTGATCGTGCCGGAATACTGGGAAACGATACGCGCCAGGTCCTTGACCTTCTCCAGAGCACGCTCACTCGTATAAGGATACGAGTGGAAATAGATCGCTTCGAGCTGCATACCGCGGGAAGCCATCATGTAGCCGGCCACCGGGCTGTCGATACCGCCTGAAAGAAGGAGCATACCTCTGCCTGCCGTACCGACAGGAAGTCCTCTGTGTCCTTCCAGTTTTTCACTATATACGAAAAGATCCTCTCTAACTTCCACATAGATGATGAAGTCCGGTTCATGCACGTCAACAGACAGTTCCGGATGGGCGATCAGGACCGCTTCACCGACCTCGACGCAGATCTCCGGAGATGCGAGAGGAAAACGCTTGTTTCCGCGCTTACTCTCGACCTTAAAGGTCTTATAGTCATGTTCGGAAAGGATCTCGTCCGTGAGCATATTTGCATGATCTTTGATCGTTTGAAGATCACCCTGGAATTTCCACACAAGGCTTGCGGAAACAAGTCCGAACACCTGTGTTACCGCGTGAAGCACGAGATCCGCAGTCTCTTTATCTTCTAAGACATCAGGATTTACGTCCTTCGGCTCGATCCAGATACGGGACTGACTCTGTACGACGGAAAAAGCACCGTACTCCTTAAGTCTCCAGCGCAGATTATCGATCAGCTGTCTTTCGAACTTGCCACGGTTTAAGCCCTTCAGTGTGATTTCACCCATTCTCGCAAGGATAATGGTGCGGTATGATTTGCTCATGAATGATACTCCTTATCAGACCTTGTATTTTTCGTAGATCTCTTTGATCGCACAGATCGTCTCATCCAGTTCTTCTTTGGTAGTAAATCTCGAAAAACTGAAGCGGACAGCATTTGCGGCGATTTCTCTTCTTATGCCCATCTCGGAAAGAACATAGCTGATCTTCTTGCTTTTTGACGAACATGCCGAAACGGTCGAAACGTAGATCTCTTTTTCCTCTAAACAGTGTAACATGGTTTCCGACTGAAAAGACGGAAAAGATACATTCAGCACATAAGGAAGTGCATCGGAGGGAGAAAGGATCTGTGCCCCGAGTTCCTGTAAAGCTGCTGCAAACCGGTCACGAAGAGCCGTCATTTTCGAAAGGTTCTCTTCGATATTCTCTGTTGCTTTTTCCAGCGCTAATGCAAAAGCACTTGCCAGGTAAGCGCTCTGCGTTCCTGAGCGCATACCCTTCTGCTGTCCACCGCCGAGGATCAGGGGCGATACTCGGACACCCGTCTTGATGTAAAGAAGTCCGAAACCCTTGAGCGCATGGATCTTGTGTCCGGAAAAAGAAGCCATATCGATGCCCATGCGGGAAAGAGAAATCGGAAGTTTACCCAGAGACTGCACACAGTCCAGATGGATCTTCGTGTTTCTGTTCTTTTTATTTCTGATCTCAATGATCTCTTTAAGAGGCAGGATCGAGCCTGTCTCATTATTGACATGAGTAAATGTAAGAAGTGCGGTGTTCTCATCGATCGCATCTGAAAGCGCCGCAAGATCGGGCTTCCCGTCTGAAAGGACCGGAATATAGCAGACCTCATACCCTTCCTTTTCGAGTTTGGAAAGAGATTCCAGAGATGCCTTATGCTCCGTCTTTGTCGAGATGACCTTCTTCCCTGCTCTCGGATTACTGTGCATATACCCGAGGATCGAAGTATTGACCGACTCGGAGCCACAGGAAGTAAAGAAGAGCTCGTCCTTTTTACAGGAAAGCAGCTTACTGATCTTATCGAGACTGTCGTTTAAATCTTTTTCCGCAAGCACACCAAGACGGTGGAGAGATCCAGGGTTACCGAAAGACTCTTCACCGCTTAAGCTTTCATATACCAAACGAGCCACTTCGGGAAGTGGCTTCGTGGTTGCACTATTGTCTAAATAAATGCTCATATTCGTTCCTTAACAAACCTCAAAAGAAGATCGGTTCAGACGTTGAGTTCCGGCTCTTCCATATCCAGCTCGGAAGCATACATCTTGAGGATCGGCTCCACATCGTTCTTTAAGAAAGAAGTGACCTGCTCCGGGCAGCGGCCGATATAAAGCTTCGGATCAAGAAGTGTATCGAGGGAATCCTTATCCAGGCCGAAAGCCGGGTCATCTGCGATACGGGAAAGAAGATCGTTCGGAAGTCCTTCTTCCTTTACTACCTTACCCGCTGCCATAGAGTGCACGCGGATCTTCTCATGAAGTTCCTGACGGTCACCGCCGCGCTTTACCGCTTCCATCATGATGTTCTCGGTCGCCATGAAAGGCAGCTCGTTCATGATGTGGTTATGGATCATCTTCGGGTAAACAACAAGTCCAGAGGCAACGTTCAGATAGATGCTCAGGATCGCGTCAACTGCGAGGAAAGCTTCCGGTACGGAGATACGCTTGTTCGCCGAGTCATCAAGTGTTCTTTCGAACCACTGCTCGGAAGCCGTCATAGCCGGATTCAGGGCATTTGCGATGACATAACGGGAAAGAGAGCAGATGCGCTCGGATCTCATCGGGTTTCTCTTATATGCCATAGCGGAAGAACCGATCTGGGTCTTTTCGAAAGGCTCCTCGATCTCTTTCAGGTGCTGAAGGAGACGGATGTCGTTACTGAACTTATGTGCGGATGTCGCAATACCGGAAAGAGTATTGAGAACTTTCGCATCGAGTTTTCTGGTATAAGTCTGACCGGAAACAGAGATGGAGGATTCAAAGCCCATCTTCTCTGCAATCATCTTGTCGAGTTTTTCGACCTTATCATGATCCCCCTGGAAAAGATCCAGGAAGCTGGCCTGTGTTCCTGTGGTGCCCTTGCAGCCCAGAGGTTTCAGGCAGGAAAGTGTGTAATCGAGTTCATCGAGGTCGATCAGAAGATCCTGCAGCCACAAAGTCGCACGCTTACCGACGGTTACGAGCTGTGCCGGCTGGAAGTGTGTGAAACCGAGTGTCGGCATCGCCTTATACTCATCAGCAAACTTAGCAAGTTTTTCAATTACTGCAAGAAGTCTCTTACGTGTAAGGATCAGAGCCTCACGCATAAGAAGGATATCTGTGTTATCGCCAACATAGCAGGATGTAGCACCGAGGTGGATGATTCCCTTAGCCTTCGGGCACTGCTCACCATACGCATGTACATGCGCCATAACGTCGTGACGGACAAGCTTCTCTTCTCTTGCAGCCACATCGTAGTTGATATCTTCCTTAGAAGCCTCGAGTTCAGCAATCTGCTCATCAGTAATGTTCAGGCCGAGTTCTTTTTCACAGGAAGCCAGATAGATCCAGAGCTGTCTCCAGGTCTTAAACTTATGATCCGGCGAGAAGATCGCCTTCATTTCCTTACTGGAATAACGGGAATTCAGCGGACTTTCGTAGATATCCTTCATGTCTTACTCCTCCAAAAGTTTTCTTACAGCTGCTAGTTTAGCACAAACAGAGAAAACTGTAACGGCTGTTTCGATATCTTCTACCTTCGGGAAGCTCGGTGCGATACGAAGGTTGCTGTCGTTCGGATCTTTTTTATAAGGATAAGTAGCACCTGCAGGTGTGAAGGCAACGCCGCACTCCTTGGCAAGGCGAACGGTCTCCTTTGCTGTACCGTTCAGAAGATACACAGAGATGAAATAACCGCCGAGGGGGCTGTTCCAGCGTGCAATGCCGGAACCTTCAAACTCATCGTTTAAGATCTTCAGCACCATTTCAAACTTCGGACGCAGAAGCTCTGCCTGCTTTTTCATGACTTTCTTGACCGCATCAAGATCCGGAACATACTTCGCATGCATGAGCTGTACGATCTTGTTCGGACCGATGGACTGAACGCCGAGGTACTTTCTGGCACGAGTAGTGTTCTCTTCATTAGCCGCCATGCAGGCAATACCGGAACCGGCAAAGGTGATTTTACTTGTAGATGCAAATTCATATACACGGTTCGGATTTCCGGCTTCACGGCAGAGAGAAAGGATCTCCGGAAGAGTGCCCTGCTTAGCAGGATCATCGTAAAGATGATGTACAACATATGCGTTATCCCAAAGGATACGGAAGTCCGGAGCGGCGGTCTTCATGGAAGCCAGTCTCTTACATACTTTTTCAGAATAGATATATCCGTCCGGATTGCTGTAAAGAGGCATTGCCCACATACCGAGGATCGACGGATCTTCAGATACGAGCTTTTCGACCATATCCATATCCGGACCGTCTTCATTAAGCGGAACTGCGATCAGCTCAAAGCCGAGAGTCTCAGTCACGAGGAAATGTCTGTCATATCCCGGCACCGGGCAGATCCATTTGCGGTTTGGGATCTGTGCCCAGGGCTTTTCAGACTCGATCTCACCGAAGATCAATGAGCGGGAAAGTGTATCGTACATCAGCTGCAGGCTCGAGTTGTTTCCGACAGTGATCAGAGAAGCATCGACATCAAGGATCTCGGAAAAGAGTTTTCTGGATTCAGTGAGGCCATACGGAACACCGTAGTTACGGCAATCCGCACCATCTTCAGCTTTCAGATTATCAAGATCAAGAAGGCCCGGCATCTCATTTGCAATGCTCAGCTGATCCGGACTCGGCTTACCTCTCGTCATATCCAGAGCCAGATTACGGGATTTGAGTTCGTTATAGCGCATCTCCAAGATCTTGAGAGTGTCCTGTAACTCCGCTTTGCTCAATTCAAGATAAGTCTTCATGACATCGGCCTCCTTGCCTAACTACACATTTTTTGCTGTAAAAGCGTTTCAAAAAGAATTTTGTTTTATCTGGTCTTGCATTTTTAGAAAACAATGCAGGGTTTTAGCCGTACATATTATGGTATAACTGAAAGATTTTGACAAGCGACTTGCAAGAAAAAGGAGCAAAATCGATGAAATGCCCAAAAGAACCCTGGAAAGTGGGTGTTTGCATGACAATTTAACAAGTTTCATACGTGAAAACTACTCTATAAAACGGTTCAAAAGGTAATTTCTCGTGCTTGTCCTCGGGCGTGCGCCCTGCGGAGGCACGTCGAAATTACTTTTGATTCCGTTTTATCCTGTATTTCGTATGAAATTGTTGATCTGCTATGGTTTACAGATTTTACAGGGAACATATCCCCAACCAATCAATTCTTCTCTTGTTCCTGTGTAGTACCACTTGTTCTTCTCTTTCATCTTTGAAACGGCACTACAGCCCGGATAATGGAATTTTCCGGTATTGGTATTAACGATGTAATCACATGTATTGGCGCTATCCGGTACTGTTTCAATAGTTCCCGGCGCAATAAAGACATCGTCCGATACGTCCTTTTCGACATAGATCTGACATTCTTCGTTTTCAATAACAAAGACGATATCCCCATAAATATCCGTACGAAGAAGATCGACCGACTGATCCTTTAGTTTGTCCAGAATGCTCTGTTTAGGGAACCCATAAGCATTATCACGTCCACAGGAGATGATGGCATATTCCGGATCCACTTTCTTCAGAAATCTATCGGATGTTGAGTACTCACTTCCGTGATGTGCAACCTTTAATACGGTGCTAGAAAGATCATACGAAGAATTCAAAAGAGAATTCTCTTCATCAAATTCCGCATCTCCTGTAAACAGGAAGGAATACTGTCCATAGACAATACGTATAACAATAGAGTTATTGTTCGTGTCTTCAAGTTTTACTCTTGGCCCTATAATCTGCACTTTTGCGCTGCCCAGTTCAAGCTCGGTACCGGCTTCAGGAATCTCAAGGACCACTCTCTGTTTATTAAGATACTTCTGAAAACTCGAAAACGGTCGGCTATCATATTCATCCACAGAACAAAATGCCCGCTCAACAGTTGCGTAATTCAGTGCACCTGACAGTCCACCGATATGGTCATCATCAGGATGTGTACCAACAATGTACTTAAGTTGAGATACTTCGCATTTTTGCAAATACGAATAGATAAGATCTGATTTATCCGAAGGTCCGCCATCGATCAGCATTGCCTCCCCATCACAAATGATAAGCGAGGCATCACCTTGTCCTACGTCGATAAAATGAACTTCAAACTGCTGGATCACCTCTTCGGCTACTTCTTGGCTCTCTACTGACGACTCAGTAGTTTCAGAAGAAGCTGTCTCCTGGTCAGTTTCAGAAAGAGTATCTTCAGGGATAAGATTTGTAGGTTCGGTTGTTTCTTCTGTTTCAGTGCTTATGGTTATCTCTGTGTTTTCAGAAGATTCAGATGAAGCAGTCGTTTCAGAAGTTTCAGAGGATTCCTCGGATTGTGAAGTTTCAGACGGTTCCACAAATCCATCCGTTTTATTTGTAGGCAGTGCACTATTCACTGCGTCCGAGGCAAAGGTAGATTCGGATTTTTCAGGCATTTCGGATCCGTTTCCAGATTCTTCTAAAGATGTTTCGGAAACGGATGAACTATTCTCACTTACCGATGTTTCCAAAGAAGGACAGCCAGAAGCCATGAGAAGCGAAAGCGTAAGTACAAACGCCAGAAAGGTTTTTAGTCTTTTCATCAATACCATTTTCATAACATTACATACCTAAAAAAAATACCTCTGACCACATAGTAACAATGGTTTGTGAAGAGACTATGACGAAATGGTCAATAAAACGGAGTGAACTGCACGTTGATGGGGTTTCCTGAAGAATCATGGATCACGCCGGCGACGAAGTAGGATACTTGATCGAGGGAATAGCCGTTTTCTTGGCAAAAGTATACTGTGGTCTTGAGGATCTTGTTCTGCTTCTGCCTCGTCACTGCTTCTTCCGGGGTGCCATAGTTCATGTGGGCATTTCGGGATTTGACTTCGATGACCAGGATCTTGCCTTTATACTCGCAGATGATGTCGATCTCTCCGACGTTATGGACCGCATAGTTTCTCGAAAGTATCTTCGAGCCTCTTTCTTCGAGATACTTTGCGACGTACTCTTCCGATCTCTTTCCTACCTCATGGATCTTCGACATACGATAAGATCAGTGCATCTTCTTTAAGAAAGACATGCGGTGGATCGGTGAGATCCCGAGTTCATGGATCGCGGCATAGTGGGCGGCGGTGCCGTAGCCTTTATGCTGGGCAAATCCGTATCCCGGGTATTCTTTATCGTATTCTTCCATGATGCGGTCTCGGGAGACTTTGGCCAGGATCGATGCGGCCGCGATGGAATTGGACTTCGCGTCGCCTTTGATGATCGGCTTCACTTCTATTCCCGTTCCGTTCAGGTTCACAGCGTCGATCAGAAGGATATCCGGCTTGATGTTAAGGCCGGCCACGCAGGCTCGCATGGCGTTTTTTGTGGCTTCCAGGATATTGACCTCATCGATCTCCTTCGGCTCCACGCGGATCACGCAGAAGCACTTGGCCTTTTCGAGGATCTCGTCGTAAAGGGCGTCTCTTTTTTTCGGGGAAAGCTTCTTCGAGTCATCAAGTCCATAAATCGGTTTTTCCGGATCCAGGATACAGGCAGCAGCAACAACGGGCCCGGCAAGAGGTCCTCTTCCCGCCTCGTCGATCCCGCAACATAAAGGCTTTCCTTCTGCCGCACATTCCTTTTCGAACTGAGACATCACTTCATATTTTTCGATCAGCTTTTCTTCACGTGTCATATGCTTACTCCTTCGGCTGGTCCGGGGTCTCCAGCGAGATCCGACCTATACGGATACTTCTGAAATCATCAAGGAACAATTTAGCGAAACGCTCATCGTTAATGCGGCCGCCCGAGAGGATACAGCCCATCTTTCTGGCCGCTTCCTCAAAGCGCTCATAATCGTCTTCTATATACTCCTCAGAGCCTTCTGGAGCGAGACGGTATCTCGCATAAAACTCCTCAGGATAGAGCTTTTCGATTAGTTTCATGCCCGAAAAGGCCACTTCCACGACATCGACGACCTCGGTCTTTACAGCGCCTGTCAGCGTCAGCACGAGCTGATTTCTTGGAGTGCCAAGTCTCGGCCAAAGAACGCCCGGCATATCCATTAGTTCGAGCTGGCCATCCGTCCTCGCCCATTTAAAATCACGGGTCACGCCTGGCATATCACCGGTCACGGCGATCTTCCGGTTACAAAGCGAGTTGATGAGCGTGGATTTACCGGAATTCGGAACACCTACGACCATAGCACGTACAGGACGACCGATACGGCCTTTCGCTTCCGCCTTCTGTAGAATATCTTTGCAAAGTTCAAGAGATAGGGACTTAAGCTTATCCAGTCCTTTTTTATGGGAAGCATCGATCGCCACAGCACGAATGCCGTTATTCTTATAGTATTCGAGCCATGCGGCCGTCACTTTCTCATCTGCCAGATCCGCCTTATTAAGTACGACGATACGCGGCTTCCCGGACACAAGGCTATCCAGTTCCGGATTTCTGCTGGAGATCGGGATACGGGCATCGACCGTCTCATAAACGATGTCAACGAACTTCAGTTTATCGGAAACCTCGTTGAGCGCTTTTCGCATATGACCGGGAAACCAGTTGATGTTGGATCTGTTGTCGCTCATATCTCTCTCCTTCAGATAATCAGAATCAATCCCTGTTATTGTACCATACATCAAATCAGATGACGGTTCTGTCACGTGACGTATCCTTCATTTACCGAAGATAAAAGAAGTTTAAGATGGATACATCAGCGAAAGGAGTTATTAATGAGAAAGCAAGTCCTTACTTTTGTTCTGGCATCTATAGTACTTTCTGCGGCATGTCAGAACACGGTATATAGACCAAAAGAGACAGAAACCACTGTAGAAACAGTAGTCGCAAGTGATATTGAAACAGAAGATTCCGAAGACGAAAAGGAGAATGACAACGATGAGAGCAAAACGGATCCCGCTTCCGATTCAAAGCCTGCGCTTTTAAGAAACGAGACAAACAGAAAGAAAAACCAGTACGACGTAAGCATTAAGCTCGACGACGAAAAACACACTTTAGATGTGGAGCAGAAGCTCCACTACGTTAATAACAACGGGAAAACCATAAACGAGATCTATTTCAACCTGATCCCGGAAGCCTTTAAATCCAAGGGCGGCGGACTCGATATGAAGTCCGTCTCTTCCGATGGAAAAGATCTGTCCATGAAACAGGTGAAGGAAACCGTCTATTCCCTTCCTCTTGAAAAAGAACTCGCACCGGGCGAAAGCTGCGACATTCATATGAATTACACGGTCAATATTCCTGAAAATGCTGACCGTTTCGGATATTTCGGCAACAACTACAACCTCGGAAATGTACTGGCCACACCAGCTCTTTTTGAAAATGGGCAATGGCTGGTCCAGCCATATATCGATCTTGGAGATGCCTTCTATACAGAGATCTCAGATTACCGAGTCAAGATCGATGTTCCGAATGGCTATTCGATTGCCGCGACAGGAACACTGAAGGATGACCCTTATGTCGCAGACGATGTGCGTGATTTCGCTTTTACCGCATCATCTGAGATGATGATGCTCTGCGAAGAATATGGTGATACCGCGCTTATCGTTCATTATCCGAAGAACTGCCCGAACACGGGAAAACACGTAATGGAAGTCGCGAAAAGATCGATGGATCTGTTTAATCAGATCCTGGGCGGATATCCGTATGAGACGCTGCATCTAGTCTGCACTTCCATGCCTGGAAGTATTGGCGGTATGGAATATCCGGGGCTTGTGATGCTGACGGTCAATTCGGATATCGAGGACGTTATCGATCTGTACTACGACCGGATCACGGTCGATCAGTATAATGCTAAAATGAACAGCACGTCTATGCAGGGTCCATCTGACTCGATTCCTGAAACTGACGGAACGATCGAGACTTTGAGTGATTCAGAGATAAAGAACATGCTCATCTACGATGTGGATTCACTCACGAAATCGACCGCACACGAGATCGCTCACCAGTGGTTCTATGGCATCGTCGGAAATGACGAAGTCCGCTACCCGTGGATCGATGAAGGCATGTGCCGCTTTATGGAAGGCCTGTACTGCGAATACTACAACGAGGCACTTTCCAGCTTTTCACTCTTCGAGAGATTCAAAAGCGAAGACGAAAGCATCTATCAGGAGTTCAAAGGAGAGGTCGAAGAATCCTACCCTATCGATCTCAATGACACTCTCTACGATTATAAAAAGAAGACCGAAGATTACGGCATGATCTACTATAAGGGCGCCGCCATGATCTATCACATGTATTCCCATATGGGATCGGAATCCTTCTTCGAAGCGATCTCCGACTACATAAAGACCTTCGCCTATACAGAAGTCACACCGGACGAATTCGTCGATTTCTGGACGAAGAAAGGCGATTTCAAAGAGATGTTCGAAGTGTACATGAAGGACTTCTAAGCTTTAAACAGCCAGCAATTTTCTATCTACCCTCCAATATATTTTTCAAGTAGGAAGATGCCCTTTCGGGGGCATTTTTCTTTGCATGAAAAAAGGGTGTATTCCGATTCCGGAAAACACCCTTTGAATTCTAGCAATTTTGAAATTACTTCTTAGAAAGCTTCTCAGTAATTCTGGCTGCCTTACCAACGCGACCACGCAGGTAATACAGTTTCGCTCTTCTTACACGGCCCTTACGGACGATCTCAATCTTATCAATATTAGGAGAATGAACGGGTAAAACACGCTCAACGCCTACACCATAGGAGAGACGGCGAATTGTCATGGTCTCAGAAAGACCGCCGCCCTTACGTGCAATCACATAGCCTTCAAATACCTGGATACGCTCTCTGGAACCTTCCTTGATCTTCAGGTGTGCTTTAACAAGATCACCAACTTCGACCTCGGAATAGCTATTACGCAGATTATCCTGCTCGACTGCTTTTACTAAATCCATATCAGTTTCCTCCTCTTCCGATAGATGTTCATGCCGGATCATGCAGCGGACCATCCCTTTTAGCCGTTAAATGATACCATAACAGATTTTTATATGCAAGCCTTTTCTTAAGAAAAGTGCTCGAATATCAGACTTTGGCGTGATCAGTCGCCTTTTTTCGCCGTAAAATAGGCATATCCGACCTCGTACGGATGGTCGAAAAGCCTGCTATCACGATGTTTTCTAAGCGAAAAGATCACCATGAGATCTCCGGCTCCCCCGACAAAACCTAATACGCCGAAAGACACCAGGAAAAGAGATTTGAAGATGATCCCTAAAATGATCGGGATGATCCCGAGAAAAAGCGTCGGCCCGATGCTTCCAAAGAAATATCTGCCGAAGGATAAGGCCTCGCGGCAATGGCAATAAGGTGTACATGTTTTCGGATTAAAACCGAAGTCAATACTGCCCCACTTTTTCTCACAGGTGAACTGCCAGAGAAATCCGTGGATGAATTCATGCACAAAGATAGAAAGGAGATATGCGCCAAAGAAGATCAGCATCCCCTTTGTCCCCTCAAAGCCGAAGATGAGCGCAGGATCGATTTTCCCATTTACGAGATAATAGATCGGATAAGTGATTGCTGAAACGAGAATAAAGAGAACGATACCAAAAAGGTTGGCGGTCTTGATACTGATCTTTTCAAGATTCGCTTCAAAACCCTTTTGGTCCATTTCATCGACCAGATCCTGGTACTCCTGCTTCTTTCTTTCACGTATGCGATCGTTTTCGACTTCGATCCTCATATCTTCTCCTTACGTGTCTTTCTTTTCACTATCGATCAGCAGGATCTGTTTCCAATCATCTGCACTGATACTTATATTCTTGAGCATATCCGGACGGCGCTTCCATGTATCGTACAGCCCGTGGATACGCTTCCATTCCTTGATCTTTGCATGATTCCCCGAAAGAATGACTTCCGGTACCTTTTTGTCGTGCCAGACATTCGGTTTAGTATATTGAGGCGCTTCAAGATAACCCTGCATATGGGATTCTTCTTCGTAAGCTTCAGAATTTGGAAGGACGCCATCGATCATGCGGGATACACAGTCGATTACGACACATGCCGCGACTTCCCCGCCGGTCAGGACATAATCTCCGATCGAGATATCCTCATCGACGATCTCGTCAAGGACTCTCTGATCGATCCCTTCATAGTGACCGCACAAGATCACGAGATGATCGTATTTAGAAAGTTCCTTTGCCTTCTCCTGTGTAAGGACCGAGCCTTTCGGGCTCATGAACACACAGTGAGGCTTTTCTTCTTTATCAGCATCATAAATCGAGGTAAAGGCCTGATAGACCGGTTCACACTGCATGAGCATACCGGTACCGCCTCCGAAGAGCGTATCATCCACTTTCCCGTAGCGGTTGCCGGAAAAGTCACGGATATCTATGGTATCGATATTTAAGATACCTTTTTCTTCCGCTCTTCCGATAATACTCTCCGAAAGGAAGTTCTTCACTTGATCTGGGAACAGGGTCAGTACCGAAAACTTCATGAGCAATCCTCACTCATAGATCTCATAAAGGCCTTCAGGCAGGATGACATTCATGATTCCGCCGGAAATGTCCACGTCTTTTACAATGGAATTCAGGTAGGGGATCAAAAGCTCATTCTTCCCTTTTCTCTTTACGATAATGATATCACTGGCCCCCGTGTTAATGATGTCTTTAATGGTACCCAGGTCACCACGGACATCGTCAACGACAGTAAGGCCGATGAGATCCGCGATAAAGTATCTTCCCTTCGGGAGCTTTACCGCATCATCTCTAGATACCGCAAGGAAAAGACCCGTAAGCTTTGAGGCTTCGTCGCGGTCATCGAGTCCTTCGAAACGGATCAATGTGCGCGTTTCATCGAAGCGGACGCTTTTTACTGTTTTTTTCTCTTTCAGATTTTCTCTTTCGTCTAGGAGCATGCAGTCCTTAAGCGAAGAAAAACGGCGCACATCGTCCGTGAGAGGGATGACTTTCACCTCTCCCCGAACACCGTGTGCACCGCCGAGTTTTCCGATGATCAGATAGTCTTTCATCCGACGATATCAACGATCACGCGCTTTCCTTCACGAAGATACTTAGCTTTCATGATGGAACGGATCGCCTGAGCTCTTCTGCCGCCCTTACCGATGACCTTACCCATATCGTCCGGGTTTACGGCCAGTTCCAGAACAACAGTGTTGCCTCTTTCAGACTTCTTAACGGATACATCCTCAGGATGGTTGACCAAAGACTTGGCCATTGTAGTTAATAATTCCATTTTTCTACAATTGCAGCATGTAGATAGAAGTAGGTGTGCTGCTTGCCTCCTTATTGTATTCGAAGTGAATTACTTCTCGATAGCACCAGACTTCTTGAGCAGAGCGCGAACTGTATCTGTCGGCTGTGCACCGTTAGCGATCCACTTCTTAGCGGCCTCGTTGTCGATCTTGATCTCAGCCGGATCAGTCAGCGGATTGTATGTGCCGATCTCCTCGATGAAGCGGCCATCACGCGGATAACGTCCGTCAGCTACCACTACACGATAAAAAGGAGCCTTCTTTGCACCCATTCTTCTCAGACGAATTTTTACTGCCATTTTTCTTTCCTCCTAGCAATATTCTTCTTTTTTTGTTTCTTATATATTCTCGCGTCTTTTCCCTAAGCAAAAGAACTGTTGATTCGGGATCTCGCGTGAACATCAGTTTAAAACGGGAACTTACCTTTTCCGCCCATTCCCGGGAAATTTCCCATACCGGGGAAACCACCCATGCCCGGCATCTTGCCGAAGCCCTTCTTGCCGCCCTTGGTCATCTTAGTGAATTTCTTCATCATATCCGAAGTCTGCTCGTACTGGCGGACCAGCTGATTGACCTGCTGGACCGTGGTACCGGAACCGGCGGCGATCCTCTTTCTTCTGCTCGCATTCAGAATATTCGGAACTCTTCTTTCCTTCTTCGTCATGGAGCGGATGATCGCCATATTCACATCGATGACCTTATCATCGATATCGGCATCCTTGATCTTACCGGCTGCACCGGGGATCATACCAAGGACATCCCTCATGGAACCCATCTTCTTCAGCTGTTCGAACTGGGAAAGAAGATCATCCATCGTAAAGGTATTGCTAAGCATTCTCTCTACGGATTTGGCGGCCTCTTCCTCATCAATGTTTTGCTGGGCCTTCTCAATAAGAGAAAGGACATCGCCCATGCCGAGGATACGGTCAGCCATACGGTTCGGATAGAACTCTTCGATATTGTCGATCTTTTCACCTACGCAAATGTATTTGATCGGCTTTCCAGTCATCTTACGGATCGAAAGCGCAGCACCGCCTCTGGCGTCACCGTCGAGCTTAGTCATGATAAATCCATCGAGACCGATGCGGTCTTCAAAGCTCTGGGCTACAGCTACGGCTTCCTGACCGATCATGGCATCGACAACGAGGAGTTTCTCATGCGGCTTTACGAAGTCACCGATCTTGATGAGCTCGTCCATGAGTTCTTCGTCAACGGTCATACGACCGGCGGTATCGACGAGGAGCGTATCGCACAGAAGGTATTTCGCACGCTCGATACCCGCTTTGGCGATCACGATCGGATCTTTTTCTTCCGGCATGATAAACGACGGAACATCGACCTTCTGAGCCAGAACTTCGAGCTGCTTGGCCGCAGCCGGTCTGTGCACGTCAAGAGAAAGCAGTAAAGGGCGCTTGCCATTCTTCTTCAGGATATTCGCAAGCTTGGCGGCAGTTGTCGTTTTACCTGCACCCTGAAGACCATAGAGCATGATCACAGTAAAACCCGAAGGAGATACAGCGAGTTTACTTGTAGTCTGTCCCAGAAGCTCCACAAGGGACTCATGTACGATCTTAACGATCTGCTGGCCCGGTGTCAGGCTCTTCATGACATCGGCGCCCTTGCACTTTTCGGACATATCCGCGACGAATTCTTTTACGACGGAATAATTAACATCCGCCTCGAGGAGCGCCATACGGATCTCCTTCATCATGGCCTTGATGTCGGCTTCCGTAACACGGGCACTGCCGCGGATCTTCGCGGTGATATTCTGAAGTTTTGATGATAAACTCTCAAACATTCTTCTTATAATTCCTCAACTAATGTAGAGAGAAGCTCTTTTGCCTTCTCCTCGTTATGTTCCTCCAATGCCGAAAAAGCACTGGCGATCGTTTTCTTCTGCTGTGTGAACCGCTCTACGAGTTTAAGCTTCTCTTCGTATTCAGTAAGAGAGGCTGTTCCTCTGTGGATCGCATCGTGGGCGGCCTGCCTTGTGATACCAAGATCTTCGGCGATCTCAGCAAGCGACATATCCTCCTGGAAACGAAGCTCGAGGATCTCTCTGGTGCGGGAAGTCAGCAACTGCCCGTAAAAATCAAGCAACATGCAAACCTGTACGCTGTCCATAGAGGTACCCTCCTTCACACGATAAGAGATGATAACAGACCTTCGGGACGCTGTCAAGCATTTTTACTTGTCACAAGTTCAAGAAAATGATTTCTCGTGCTGGTCCTCGGGCGTGCGCCCTGCGGAGGCACTTCGAAATTCATTTTCTTTCACCCACATTTCGCAGGGAACTTCTTCCGAACAATATTTTCTGTATTGAATATGCGAAAAATGAAATGTCTCGAGAGACGAGTTTTGCGTAAGCAAACTGTTTGAGTCTCAAGAGACATATTCTTTTTCGCATATAAACAGAACAATATATGATTACGGAAGAAGTGACTTTACGAACACTTCCGGGTCAAAGTCTACGAGATCTTCTGCGCTTTCTCCTAAGCCTGCAAGGAAGATCGGGGCTTTTGTGGAGTGTGCCACCGCGATGGCTACACCGCCCTTTGCGCTTCCATCGAGTTTCGTGATACCGATACCTGAGATCTTCACGGCTTTACTGAAGACTTCTGCCTGAATGACAGCATTCTGACCCGTCGTGGCATCGATGATCAGAAGAGCCTGTGTATTCGCAGACGGTGCTTCTCTGTCGATCACGCGGCAGATCTTACTCAATTCGTCCATCAGGTTCTGCTTATTGTGAAGCCTACCGGCAGTATCGATGATCAGGACATCCGCACGCTTGGCGATCGCCGAATGAACTGCGTCATAGCAGACAGCGGCCGGATCGGAACCTTCTTCGTGGGAGATGACGTGCGTATCTGTCATATCGCCCCATGCCGTGAGCTGTTCGATCGCTGCGGCACGGAAAGTATCGGCAGCCGCCAGCATGACTTTCTTTCCTTCATTCTTATAACGCAGGCAGAGTTTCCCGGCCGTCGTGGTTTTCCCTGTACCATTGACTCCGACCATGAGAATGATGTTCAGATTGTTATCTTCGATCGTAAGCGTCTTCTTTTCACCGAGGATATCGAGCATTTCTTTGGAAACGACATTCATGACCGCTTCCTTACTGTCATCGCCGGTCTCTTTAATGGAATCTCTTACGGCATCCATAATTGCGAGCGAAGCGCCAACACCGCAGTCCGCCTGTACAAGAAGCGCTTCGAGATCATCGAGCATATCCTCGTCGAAACGGCCCATAGAAGCGGAGATCTTGGTGATCCCTTCCGCTACGAAGTTTCTGGTCTTGGCCAGGCCTCTTTTGAATACGTCAAATAAACCCATATGTTACTCCTTGTTTTATCTATACTTCTATTCTATCACGTCTCACTCAGGCGCATAGAGAGGATCTTCGAAATACCTCTTTCCTGCATCGTAACACCGTACATTCTGTCGCAGGCTTCCATGGTACCCTTTCTGTGGGTGACCAGGATGAACTGGGACTTGACGCAGTAACGGCGTACGAAATCCGTGAAACGGTTGACGTTAGCGTCATCAAGTGCGGCCTCGACCTCGTCGAGAACACAGAAAGGAGACGGACGAAGCTGCAATATCGCGAAAAGAAGCGCAATCGCCGTCAGGCATCTTTCACCACCGGAAAGAAGCGACAGGCTCTGCAGTTTCTTTCCCGGAGGCTGCGCCTTGATGTCGATACCGCAGTTTAAGACATCCTCTTCATTCTCGAGAAGGATCTCCGCCGTACCGCCATTGAAAAGATCTGCAAATACGGTCTTAAAGTTCTCGTTGATCTGCGTGAAGTGCGTCATGAACTGCTGTTTCATCTCGCGGATGAGATCCTCAATGACCTTCATGAGATCTGCTTTTGCCTTCTCTATATCGTCACGCTGACTGCACATGAATGTGTATCTCTCGTTGATCTTCTGGAACTCCTCGACAGCGTTGACATTGACCGCTCCGATCTCTTTGATCTGGGATCTCAGTTCATTAATGCGCTTCTGCATCGCACCGAGATTTTGGATCTCGATCCGGTATTCGGCGGCGTTATCGTATGTAAGCTCGTGGTTTTCCCACAGGCGGTTCTTACAGTCGTCGATCTCCAGCTCATATCTTTCGAGCTTGGATTCCATCTTCGTCTGCTCATTCTGAAGTCGAGAAAGCTCCGTTGTTGCTGCAGTAACGTTATCGATAAAGCCAGTAAGTCTTCCTTCGAGTTCTTCTTTTTCCTGAAGGATGCTCCGTATCTTCTGCTCGAATTTCTCGTCTTCCTGCTTCAAGCCGTCTTTGAACTTCGCCTGTTCTTCGAAATCCTTCTTAATTCGTTCCACATCGGCTTTGGCCTGTTCACATTCCTGCTTGATCCTCTCGGAATCGTCTCTATTCTTCTTCTTTTCGTTTTCAAACATGCCGATCTTCTCGGAAAGTGCGCCGATCGAACCGTTTGCACCCTCGATACGGACGCGAAGATCACTGATCTGTGCTCTCATTTTCTCCAGATCGATCTGATCCTGCTCCACAGAATCGGAAGAATTGCTGACCTTTTCCTTGAGCTCAGCGATCTCATCTTCTCTTTCCGTGATGACAAGCTTGGCTTCCTCGAGATCTTTTGAAGAAGTAAGCTTGGCAGCAGAGATGGTCTCGAGTTCTTTTTCCACAGAAGAGATACGCTCGAGCGTCTTCTTATAATCATCATCTGCCGTATTGAATGCACTCTCTGCACGGATACGGTCAAGGGATGCGCCCTGGAGCTTCTCTTCAAGCGCCATATGCTCCCGTGCGACTTCCTTGATCTCCAGTTCGAAATCCTGCTTCTGTGCTTCCATCTTGCCGATCTCGCGATCGACAGCACCGCGCTTTTTCCTGAAATCATCAAGCTCTCTGGCACGACCCAGAAGATTCGTTGCTTTCTTGTTGATGCTACCGCCTGTAAGAGAACCGCCGGGGTTCACGACATCACCGGCGAGGGATACGACACGGTAGTTATATCTGGCGGCTTTTGCCATGGCAATACCGTTTTCCAGTTCATCTACGACTACAATGCGGCCGAGGAGGTTCTCGATAATATCACGGAGCTCCGGCTTTGTCTCGACAAGCTCGGAAGCAAGGCCGATATAACCGCGGGATCTTTTCGCATCGCGGAGGAAGTTTTCTTCCAGAAGCCTCGGGCGGATCGAATCGATCGGCAGGAATGTAACACGGCCGAGGTGATTCTCTTTTAAGTGGTCAATAAGAAGTGATGCATCCTTATCGTTTTGCGTGACGACGTTATGCACGGCATTTCCGAGAGCGATCTCAATGGCGGTCTCGTACTTCTGCTCGACCTTGACAAGTTCACCGAGGATGCCGATGACCTTACTCGAAAGAGACGGGATCTTATCGGTACTGGAAAGAAGCCGTCTTACGGACTCCTGATAGCCTTCCCTGCTCTTTTCAAGGTTCTCCAGAGTCTTGATACTAAAATCGATATTTGAAAGAAGTCTCTGCTTTCCTTCAAGATCAGCGGCCAGATCGCTCTCCTTTTTTCTCATGGAAGCAAGCTCAAGCTGCTTGTCCGATACCTGAGAGGCGAGCTCTGCGGCATCCTTTAAGACCTTCTTTAGGTCAGAGTCCGCGGAATTTCGTCTTTCCAGGGCTTCGTCTCTTTCGGAGATCATGAGCATACGGTCCTCGGACAGCGACTTGATCCGCGCGTCCTTGACCATCATGTCACCGGAAAGATTACTGACCATCTCGCGGACTTCGAAGACCTCATCGGTCAGGATCTCGATCTTTCTTCGAAGTTCGGACTGCTTGGCCTGATTACCGGCCATCTTCTCCATCAAAGCCTTGTGAGAGGCTTCCACGGCCGAGAGTTCATTTTCCAGATTCGTCTTATCCGTCTGAAGGGACGTCATCTGTTCTTTGGAAACCTTGATCTCCTGCTCGAGTCGCTCGATCTCGGATGCACGCTCTTCGTCCGAGCCCTCTGCCGCCTTGATACGCAGCAAAAGCTGGTCGTGGCGCTCTTTTAAAAGAAGCATCTGGGAGTTGATCTCATGGATCTTCTCGGTAAGGTCGGATCTTTCCTGACGGGTATTCTCGATCTCTTCTTCAAGAGACGCGGATCTTTCGGTCAGTTCTCTGTTTTCGGAACGGATCTTAAGAACGAGGTTTTCCTGCTGTTCGATAGCATCCTTCAAATTCTGACGTTCTTCCGCCGACGAATCAAGGAATGCCTTGTTTCTGTCGATCATCTGAAGGATCACAGCGATATCATCTTTCTTCCACTCCTCATAAAGGACATGGTATTTCTTCGCCTTTTCCGCCTGTTCGGAAAGAGGCCCGATCTGGTTACTTAATTCTTCGAGAACATCGTTGATACGGACGAGATTTTGCTCAGAAGCGGCAAGCTTTCGTTCCGACTCTTCTTTTCTCGTCTTATACTTCACGATACCGGAAGCTTCTTCAAGAACTTTTCTTCGATCTTCGGACTTCGTGGAAAGGATATCATCGACTCGGCCCTGACCGATAATGGAATAACCGTCTTTACCGAGACCTGTGTCCATGAAAAGCTGCAGGATGTCCTTCATGCGGCAGTTGACATGGTTGATCTGGTATTCACTCTCTCCGGAACGATAAAGACGTCTGGTGATCTGTACTTCGTAATACTCGATCGGGAGGATCCCGTCGGAGTTATCGAGCGTCATGGAGACTTCTGCAAAACTCATGGCTCTTCGGGACTGTGTACCGTTAAAGATCACGTCCTCCATCTTCGAACCACGGAGCGTCTTGACGCTCTGTTCGCCCAGCACCCAGCGGATCGCATCCGTAACATTACTCTTACCGCTTCCGTTCGGACCGACAATGGCAGTCATTCCCTTGTCAAACTCGATAAGAGTGTACTCGGGAAAGGACTTAAAACCTTGAATTTCCAACTTCTTAAGATGCATGGATCGTCTCGTTTCTTTTATCTCGAAGATACATTATAACACAACATATGGGATTTTACGGTAAAAGCTTATGCTTTCCAGATCGAAAGCGCAAGACGTGATGCTTCCTGCTCCGCCTGCTTCTTCGAACGGCCTTCCGCCCGGACGATCTCCTGGTCGTCGATCTTTACCGCGACCTCGAAAATACGGTCATGTACAGGACCTTCTTCTCTTACCACTTCATAAGACACCTGATGGGGATCGCTCTTGATCTGGGCTTTTTCCAGAAGACGGCTCTTATAGTCAAAGATCAGTTCGCCTTTTAAGGCCAGCTCAATATAAGGACGAAGACAGGACAGAACGACTTTCTTCGCACTTTCAAATCCGTCGTCGAGATAAATGGCGGCGAAAAGGGATTCCATCGTATCGGCAAGCGTTGAGATCTTTTCCCGTCCGCCAGTAGCTTCTTCGCCTTTTCCGAGGAACAGCAGGTCTCCGATCGAAAGGGACTCTGCGACCTTGGAAAGGGTCTTCTCGCATACCACAAGGGCGCGGGTCTTCGAAAGCATACCTTCATCCCAATCGCTCATGCGGTTATACATCTCTTCGCCGACAATGAAGTCCAGGATCGCATCGCCCAGGAATTCCAGGCGCTGATTGGAGATCACGCCGAATTTTCTGTGCTCGTACGCGTAGGTCGAATGGGTAAGCGCAAGAAGCAGAAACTCTTTTTCCTTAAAGGTATAAGAGATCCTCTCCTCAAGTTTTTCGTGAATTGGCAGATACTTTCTTTCCATAAAGCCTTCCCATCCGGATTTCTTATAAAAGTATAGCAAAAAAATAAGGGACTGTCCTCTTTTCGAAGTCAGTCCCTTTTATCAGCTATTTGTAATGACGGATCACATCTTGCCCTTGATGAACTCTACAGCGTCGCCAACTGTCTTGATGCGCTCAGCTTCTTCGTCCGGGATCGAGATGTTGAATTCCTGCTCCATAGCCATAACCAGCTCTACCATATCGAGAGAATCTGCATTAAGATCATCTACGAAAAGAGAATCCATTTGTACGCTATCTTCAGAAATATTCAATTGATCAACGAGAATCGATTTTACACTTTCAAATACATTATCAGATGACATTTTCTAAAACCTCCTGTCAAAATTGCGCTCTTGCAATCT
This sequence comes from Clostridiales bacterium, assembly GCA_017551865.1. Taxonomy (GTDB): domain Bacteria; phylum Bacillota; class Clostridia; order Saccharofermentanales; family Saccharofermentanaceae; genus Scatonaster. The sequence goes on from JAFZKB010000027.1 coordinate 35,220, forward strand.
TCATATATGTTTTTAATTGAAGAAATTCAATTTGTCAATACATAAATCTAATAAAAACCGTAAATATTTTGAAAATCAAACAATTACTTCTCCTCTTTGAAGTATTCGAGGTTTTTCAGAAGGTAATCCATGCCTGAAATAATGGTCATGAGTACACAGATCAGGAACAGGATATTACCCACGAGCTGGACATTATTCGTAATGTCGATCTTATCCCAGGAGCTATTCGCCGCGGAGAAGATACGGATCAGGAGCGACTCGAACATCAGATAGGTCACTGCGACCATCTGCGTAACAGTCTTGACTTTACCGATCATCTTGGCTGCCATGACCACACCCTTGGCACTGGCCAGCATACGGATACCCGTTACGGCAAACTCACGGAGCACGATGATGCATACCCATACAGCAGAGATTCGGTTCAAATCAACAAAGGCGATCAGTACCGAGATGATGAGCATCTTATCGGCAAGCGAATCCAGGAACTTCCCAAGATTAGTAATAAGGTTATACTTTCTCGCAATCTTCCCATCAAGAAGATCCGTAACGGAAGCGATGACGAAAAGGCCGGCAGCCACGATCATACCGTACTCCACGATAAACTCGTTCCAGCCCGCGGGGGCAAAGGATCCAATATGGATCGGGAGCATAAAAAGAAGGATAAACGGGACCAGTATGATCCTCATGAGCGATAATTTATTTGGCAGATTCATCTATTATGTAACTCCTGTTAAATCATAAGGCGTGCATTCCATGATCTTCACCTTGACCTGATCTCCGGTTTCAAGAGGCCGGGTCGTCGAAGCCACATAGATCACAGGATCCACTTCAGGTGCCTGTGCATAGGAACGCCCCAAGTAGAATATACCATCATCAGATACAGAATCAATAGTCACATTGACAGTTTTACCCACCATGGCCTGATGGTAGGAAAGGGAGATCTCCTGCTGAAGTTCCATGACCTTTTCATATCTTCTCTGGGAGACATCTTTTCTCACACGAGGATGCATATTGTAGCCCAACGTCTTCTCTTCCGGGGAATAGATGAAGCAGCCGAGGCACTGGAACTTCCAAATCTTCAGGTTCTTAAGAAGATTCTCGAAGTTTTCCCTCTTCTCTCCCGGGAAACCGACCATGACCGTAGAACGGATCACGATGTCCGGCATAGCCTTGCGAAGCTTCTCCAGTGTTTTGGTAATGGAAGAAACAGTATCTCTTCTTCTCATCTTCTTTAAGATCTCATCGTCACCGTGCTGTACGGGGATATCGAGGTAATGAAGCACTTTCTTATTTCTGGCCATTTCCTCGATGAGTTCATCCGTAATGCCGTCAATATAGGCATACATGATGCGGATCGACGAGACTCCTTTGATTCTACTAAGTTTAGAAAGGAGCTCCGGCAGCATTCTCTTCTTATAAAGATCCTTACCATAGCCTGTCGTATCCTGGGCCGCGAGGATGATCTCTTTATTTCCTTTTGATACAAGGAATTTCGCTTCTTCGAGGATATCTTCCATCGGACGTGAGATGTATTTACCGCGGATGCCGGGGATCGCACAGAATGCGCATCCGTTGCTGCATCCCTCTGCGATCTTCAGCCACGCAAAAGGATTCGTGGACACTTCTCTGTCTTTCATCATATGGGAAAGACTTCCGGGTTTTCCGATATAGTCGTTCCAGCCGAACTGATCCTTCTCAAAAAGCTTTCCGACCACTTCGGAAATATCCTGATAATGGGAGGTTCCAAGTACGGCATCCACTTCAGGAAGAGACTTTCTGATCTCGTCTGGGTATCTCTGGGACAGGCATCCGGATACGATGATATACTTCAGTTTCTTCCTTTTTCCTTTCAACCTGGCCACATCAAGGATCGTATCGATAGCTTCTTTCTTCGCACTCTCGATAAAACCACATGTGTTAATGATCGCCGCTTCCGCCTGGGAAAGATCATCGACCATCTCATAGCCGTCCTTTTTCAGGATCGCGGTCATACATTCTGCATCGACGAGATTCTTCGAGCAGCCTAATGTGATCATGGAAACCGTATGTTTAATACTCATATGGACCTGCCTCATATAGATTGATTACAGGTTATTCTACATCATCCACGATTTTTCGGAAAGATGAAAGCGCAAGTGAAGACGAATATCCGCGGCTTTCGAGATACCGAACGGCCTTCACAAGCTGCTTCTTTGCTTCTTTCGGATCTTCGGAAAAGCTCTCCGGCGGGAAACGGTCGGAAATAACGTCAAGGATCGTGACTTTATCGGAATACTCTTTTCTACGAAGAAGATCATCGATCACATCATCCGCGATACCGTTCGCTTCGAGTCGAGCGCGAAGCTTCGCTCTTCCCTCGGCTTTTGATCCGGAACGGGTGCGGAGGATCTTCATGGCATACCGGACATCATCGACATATTTCTCTTCAGAAAGCTGCTCAATGACTTCCTCGATCACTTCAAGGTCATAGCCCTTCTCCGTAAGAAAATCCCGAATTTTCCCGGATGAAGAAACAGCGATGCCTATATGGGCTATCGCTTTGTTTCTTGCTTCACTATATTGTTTCTGCTCCATCATGGAAATCAGATATCGATGCCGAGGAATTCTTCCTCGTCGTCATCGCTGTTGTCTGCTGCTACAGATTCTTCCGGAGCTTCTTTACCGGACAGGGAGGCACGGATCTTCTCTTCGATCTCATCTCTCATCTCCGGATGCTCCTTGAGATATGTCTTCGCGTTATCCTTGCCCTGACCGATCTTCTGACCGTTATAGGCAAACCAGGAACCGCTCTTCTCCATAATGTCCTTATCTACTGCAAGGTCAATGATACAGCCTTCCTTCGAGATGCCTTCACCGTACATGATATCGAACTCTGCCTCTCTAAACGGCGGAGCAACCTTATTCTTAACGACCTTTACGCGGGTATGGTTACCAATGACTTCACCGCCGTTTCTTAAGGATTCCACACGACGGACATCAAGACGTACAGAGGAATAGAACTTCAGCGCACGTCCGCCAGGTGTCGTCTCCGGATTACCGAACATGACACCGACTTTTTCACGGAGCTGGTTGATAAAGATACATACTGTGCTGGACTTGCTGATGATACCGGCAAGTTTACGGAGTGCCTGGGACATGAGTCTGGCCTGAAGACCTACATGGGAATCACCCATCTCACCATCGATCTCCGCCTTCGGAACGAGGGCCGCTACAGAGTCTATAACAACAACATCAACGGCACCGGAACGGACAAGAGCTTCCGTGATCTCAAGTGCCTGCTCACCGGTATCCGGCTGAGAAACAATGAGTTCATCGATATTAACACCGATCTTCGCTGCATATACCGGATCAAGTGCATGCTCAGCGTCGATAAATGCTGCGGTGCCACCCTGCTTCTGAGCTTCAGCTACAGCGTGAAGAGCAACCGTCGTCTTACCTGAAGATTCAGGTCCGTAGATCTCGATGATTCTTCCCTTCGGAAGACCGCCGACACCGAGGGCCAGGTCAAGTGTAAGTGCACCGGTCGGAATGACATCCACGACCATGCCTGTCTGTTCTCCAAGACGCATAACCGCGCCCTTACCGAACTGCTTCTCTATCTGCATCAACGCTGCATCCAGCGCCTTGGCTCTCTCACTATCGACCTTCTTCGATACATCCTGCGTAGACTTGTTGGAATCTTTCTTAGCCATAACTTCCTCCTTGCCGAACATTCGTTCCTTTGTCATTAATCTTAACAATACATTAGCACATCGTCAATACCTTTGGAACAACAATTTTTCGACAATCAGGGCGAATATTGGGACAATTGTCGCAAGGCGGTTTCAATTACTTGGAAGCTGCGGATCTTTTCCTGAAGAAACGGCTAAGGTAACGGTCATAAGCGACCTTCAGCTCATCCATCTTAAGTGCGAAAGCCATAGCGAAATAGATCACGAATGCAAAGATCGCACGAACACCGAACCAGGCGATCTGAAGGATCTTTCTCTTCGGTGCATATGGAATGAGACGGATAAGAAGCAGTCCCAGGATCAGACAGGTAAAACAGATCGCCGACTTAATGAGGAACGACTTCATCTTTCTCGGAGCGAGCTTCTTATTGCGGCAGTAAACGAGCGCCAGAAGGATCATTCTGACAAGGCAGGATACCGAATAGGAGATCGTCAGGCACATTGCACCGCATCCGAGATTGACGAGGATGAAGCACAGCGAGAAATTGACAACCATGGAAACGATACCGGCAAACAGTGGGAATCTCGTCTGACCGATCGCGTAGAATGCCTGATTTAAAATAAAGATGACCGACTGGAACACGATCGCCGCACAGTATCCGGTAAGAAACAGCGCCGCCATTTCCATATTCTTATCCGTTACATTCGAGGACCACTGAAGGAGTGTCTTGACCAGATCCAGAGGAAGGATCAGGAAGATACCGGCACATGGGATCGTCAGAAACAGAGCGTTCTTTATACTTGTGGAAAGAAGCTTGCTCGATTCCTTAAAATTCTTATTCGCATAATGCGAAGCAAGAGACGGGAGCATAACATTTCCGATACCGACAGCAAAGATACCGTACGGGAGCTGCCACAGCGTTGAAGCGCTGTTTAAGGCATAAAGCGGGCCGTCGCCGAATCTGGTCGCAAAAGAGTTTAAAAGCAGCATATTGACCTGAACGATCGACGCGGAGATCAGGATCGGGATCGCAAGTTTAAAGAGCGACCGGAACTCCGGATCTTTGGTATCCAGGCAGGGCTTGTAATGGACCATTTCCTTTCTGCCCATAAACAGCTGGAAAACAAAGTAGATCATGGCCGCAGCCATAACGCCGACGCCCGTCATATAGAGGGATTCCTCGTTCGATGCACCGAGAAGACCGATGGCCAGAAGAACGCAGATATTATAGATCGGCGGACCAAAGGCGGTAGAGCCGAACTTCTTATAGGCATTTAATACACCGATGCAAAGAGCGGCGAGCATCATGAAGAAGATCTGCGGATAGAGCGTTCTAGCCATATTTCCGGCAAGGCGGATGACATCTTCACTCTTGCCCTGGTTAAAGAACTTATAGAGATAATTGGAAAAAACCTCACAGATCGCAACAAACGTCAGTACGAAAAGACCCATCCAGGTAATAAAGATGCTGACACCACGCCAGGTCTTCTTCTGCGTCTTCGTCTCGATCGCCTTGGAAAGGGTCGGAGTGATCGCCGACTGGATAGAACCGCCGACAAGAAGCGCGAATACGAAGTCAGGGATCAGAAATGCCGCGATAAAAGCGTCGCGGTAAGTCTCGGAAAAGGTATGTCCGATCAGGACGGTACGCAAAAAGCCGGACCCTTTGGAAAGGATCAGGCCGATGATCATTATGATCGTGGAAAAGGTGATGCTCCGGGTCTTTCCCGGAGCTTTCTTCTTACTTAGTTCTGCATGCGTATTACTCATGAAAGTCTCATTCTGATCAGATTAAATGCGTGAAGTACAGCAACATGGCGGACACGGCTTCTGTTACCGCTTAAGTGTACTTCTTTTACCTCCGTACCGTTCTCATCGGAGATTGCGAGATATACAAGACCTACAGGCTTCAAAGCACTTTCACCTGTCGGACCGGCAATACCCGTGATGGATACGGCGATATCGGTGCCGAGAAGTTTTCTGGCACCTTCAGCCATTTCCTGTGCGCACTCACGGCTGACAGCACCCAAGTTGTCGAGCACATCATCAGAAACGCCCAGAAGATTGGTCTTAACTTTATTTCCGTAAGATACCACAGAACCCATGAATACCTGGGATGCACCCGGGATATCTACGAATTCGGAGGAAACCATGCCTGCGGTACAGCTTTCCGCAAAGCAGACGGTCTTATTCTTTTCAAGAAGAAGATCATAAGCGACCTGCTTGAGCGGGCGCTCACCGATCTCATAAATGCACTGGCCGAAACGCTCTTTCATGATGTCGAGGATCGGGGTGATCAGATCCTTCTCCTCTTCGCCCTTTTCGATACGCTGGGTAACACGGAACATGCACTCACCCTCTGAGGCATACGGTGCGATCGTCGGATTGGTCTGCGCATCGATAAGATCCGAGATACGTTCAGCAGCGGAGGATTCGCCGATACCGAAAAGATGGACGAACTTCGTCACGAACTTATACTCACTCATCTTCTCAAGGACGGGACGTACTTCATTACTAAACATCAGCGTCATTTCAGACGGCGGACCCGGAAGCAGTACGAAATGTACGATACGGTCCGGATCTTCTTCTGTCGGGCAGGAATACTCGAATATCGCGCCCGGAGCCGTTCCGTTATTATTCTTCAGGATCGTTGCACCTTCCGGAAGCATGGCCTGCTTACGGTTATTCTTCGGCATGTTTCTGCAAAGGCGGCGGAAATAATCGCTCATGTTCTGGAAAGACTCTTCGTCGAAGACAAGTTCTTTTCCCGCAACTTCGGCAGCGACACCCATTGTGATGTCATCGGTCGTCGGACCCAGACCACCGGTCAGGATGACGAGATCCGCACGGGAAGCGCTTTCCCTGATCTGCTCAGCCAGACGCTCGTGATTATCACCGACGACGATCTGGCGGTAGGAAGCGATACCTAAAGAAACCAGTTCTTTTGCCAGAAAGCAGGAATTGGTATTAAGGGTATGCCCCATCAGTAATTCAGTACCTACGCAAATGATCTCTGCAGATTGAATACTCATATCAGATACTTCCTTTCTCGATGCGGGTAAATGCTTCCAGTGTGTTCTGGAGAAGCATCGTAATAGTCATCGGACCAACACCTCCCGGTACCGGAGTGATGGCGGATGCGATATCCACTACATCATCGAAATCTACGTCGCCTCTCACCTTGCCGTCTTCACAGCGGTTGATGCCGACGTCGATGATGACTGCGCCTTCTTTTACGAATTCCTTTGTAACGAAACCCTGCTTACCGATAGCTACGATAAGGATATCCGCCTGCTTGCAGATCTCTTTGATGTTTTTCGTTCTGGAATGCACGACAGTTACTGTCGCATTCTCATGAAGCATCAGTGAAGCGACCGGTTTACCTACAATATTACTTCTGCCGATGACTACGCAGTTTTTACCGGAGATATCAACATTGGCATACTTAAGAAGCTCGATACAGCCCTTCGGGGTACATGAAACAAGGCAGTCTCTTCCGATGGAAAGAAGTCCCTTATTTACCGGATGGAAACCATCCACGTCCTTTTCCGGTGAGATTGCACAGATAACAGAGAACTCATCCATATGCTTCGGAAGCGGAAGCTGACAGAGGATACCGTGCACACGGTCGTCCTTATTGAGCTGATCTATAAGATCCAAGAGCTCCTTTTCAGTCGCACTTTCCGGAAGAGAATATCCGAAAGACTGGAAGCCGACCTGCTCACAGGCCTTCTTCTTATTATTGACATAGATCGTGGATGCCGGGTTCTCACCTACCTGGATCACAGCAAGACCCGGTTTCTTACCGTACTTAGCGGTAAGCTCCTCGGTCTCTTTGGTGATCCGCTCACGAATCAGGGAAGATAGTTCTTTTCCGGAAATAATGGTTGCGCTCATACTTTATCCTTTCTTTGCTTTGATCTCCAGCCACTGGGCAGGATCGATCAGTATTTTTCTTGGTTTACTGCCTTCAAACGGACCGATATAGCCTTTTTCAGCCATGCGGTCGATAAGACGGGACGCTCTCGGATACCCAAGATTCAGGCGTCTTTGCAGAAGTGAAACAGATGCGTAGCCGGTCTGGATGACAACATCTACGGCGTCATAGAAAACCTCGTCCTCCCCGCCGCTCTCCGAGCCGGAATCCGAAGTCGTACTTCCGGACTTCGTCGCGGTGACGATGGCTTCCGCCGTTTCCTCATCATATTGTACATCATTATTCGCTTTTATATAACTAATGATCTCTTCAACTTCTTTATCTGTTACAAGAGCACCCTGACCACGAACAGGTTTAGCCGCGCTTTGCGGATAATAAAGCATGTCGCCTTTACCGAGAAGTTTCTCGGCACCCGCCATATCAAGGATCGTACGGCTGTCGACCTGGCTGGATACGGCAAATGCGATACGGGAAGGGATATTCGCCTTGATAACACCAGTAATGACATCGACAGACGGTCTCTGCGTGGCGATCAGAAGATGGATACCTGCCGCACGGGCCATCGCGGTAAGACGGGAGATCGATTCCTCGACCTCTTTTGATGCGACCTGCATCAGGTCAGCAAGCTCATCGATAACCACAAGGATCAGCGGGAGCTCCTTCTCCCCGTTCATTCGCTGGTACTCGTTATATCCCTTAAAGTCACGCACGGAAGCCTCCGCGAACTTCGCATAACGGTCTGTCATCTCCCGAACGGCCCAGTTCAAAGCATTGGCTGCTTTCTTCGCGTCGGTTACGACCGGACAAAGAAGATGCGGGATACCGTTATATATGGCAAGTTCAACAACTTTCGGGTCAACCATGATCATACGGACCTGAGATGGAGATGCGTGACAGAGGATACTGATCAGGATCGAGTTGATACATACGGATTTACCGGAACCTGTAGAACCTGCGATCAGAAGATGTGGCATCTTCGCAAGGTCACAGAGGATCGGGCTTCCAGGGATATCTTTACCAAGAGCAACCGTCAGCGGAGATGCGGAATTCTTAAACGACGGTGAATCCAGAAGATTTCCGAGATGAACAGGTGCCACGGTCTTGTTCGGAACTTCGATACCGACCGCGGACTTACCGGGGATCGGAGCCTCGATACGGATGCTCTGCGCCGCCAGTGCCAGCGCGATATCGTCCGAAAGATTCGTGATACGGCTGACCTTGATGCCCGGAGCCGGTGCCACTTCAAATCTAGTGATGGCCGGGCCGCGGGTAACATCGGTAAGTCTTGTCTCGATACCGAAACTTCTAAGAGCGGCAACGAGCTTCATTCCCTCCGCATCCTGACCGTCAATAACATTTCTTGCAGCCTGCGGCTTATCATGGGAAAGAAGATTCGTAGGGGCTTTCGCATATTTCTTATTCGAAGATCTTCTCGTCGGCGGAATATCCGGTACAGAAGTCTTGGCAGACGCTGCATTATCTACAAAATTTCTATTTTCTTCCACCTGAGAAACTGCAGGTATCGAAGCCTGAACAGCGGGAACTGGTGTTTCCACTTTTGCTACAGGAGGCATCTCCGGAATCGGAGAGGCAGGTATTTCCTGTGAGTAAAGATTCTGGGATGAGGTATCTCTTTCCATTTCGTTTAAGTCAGGAACACGGATCTGAGTGCCGCCCTGCTCATGAACACGGACTTCTACCTTCTCCTGATATGGGCTTACCGTAGGAGACGGAAGGATCGTTCCCGGTCTCGGTTCTTCACCGGGAAGCGGCGGAAGATCGATCCACTGGGGTTCGTTCTCATCCGGGATCTTTTCAGCTACAGGAGCTTTCGGATTACTGAAACCGAAATCGACTCTCGGTTCCGGCGGAACTTCTACTTTCTGAGCTTCCGGTGCCGGATCCGTATCATTGGTCAGATCAAAATCAAAGACTTTCTCACGTTCCGACCAGGGTTCCTGATTCATCTTCACAGGAGTTCCTTCCAGATCGATAAAGCCCTGCGGACCCGGAATCTCTTCAAAAGGTGAAATGCGGGGATCTCTTACAGCAGAAGGCCTTCTCCCCCCCTGCTGGGCAAGCGTCCTCTCTCTGGCGATCCGTTCTCTTTCACGCCATTCTTTTCCCTGACGGAGGGCTTCCGAAGCCTGCTGGCTCTTTGTCTTAATGACATTGGCTGTCTTCGTCGCAGTATCGGTAATACTGATGTTAAAGATCAGTACGACCTGCGAGATCGTAAAAGCGATCAGGATGATCAGTGCTCCGGCTTTAGCTGCGACTGCACGAAGAGCTAAAGCAATCGATCCGCCGATAATACCGCCCGGGAGGATAACATCCTTTGCGGGAGCGCCTAAAAGCGTGTTATCCATACCCAGTTTCCAAAGAAGCGAGAGTGCCTTGGTGGCTTTGACGTTTCCGCTAGAATTCGCACAGGCGGCTTTCACATAGACAGGGCTTACGGTAATGACCGCAAGGATCGACGAAACGCAGACCAGAAGGATCAGTACGGAACGGACACGCATAGGTGCCACATTGGGTCTTTTCTCGAGGAAAAAGTCCACGGACGCATAAAGAAGGATGATCGGCACCAGATAGGCAGAAACACCGATAAGGCCAGTTCCAACACCACGTAAGATCCGGCCGAGGTTACCTGTCACGGAAAGAGGCAAATAATAAGAGAGCCCCAGTAAAACTGCGACAGCAAACAACAAAACGCCTGTTATGTCATGTCTTTGGCCACTTCTTTCGTTCATCAGACACCGACCCTTCTTGCGGTCTTTAAAAGAGCTACCATTGTTTTCGCATCAGAGATCTCATTAGACTCGATCTTCTCTATCGCCTCGGAAAGAGGCATCTTCACAAGCTGCAGGAACTCACCGTCATCCGGGTTGCCTTCCCCGAAAGAAAGACCTGTCGCCAGAAACAGATGGATGATCTCCGAGCAGTATCCGGGAGTCGCATACATTTGTCCTAAAGACTCGACCTTTTCAGCCTGCATGCCTGTTTCTTCCTTCAGCTCCCTGATCGCGCAGGACATGGGATCTTCATCCTTTTCGAGCTTCCCGGCCGGGATCTCGAGCAGGACCTTTTCATAAGGAGAACGGAATTGTCTTACAAGATAGACGTTTTTCTCGTCATCGAGCGCGACAATCGTAGCACCGCCATGGTGCAGGACGACTTCCCGGCGCGCAAGGGAGCCGTCAAAAAGCTCAACCTTCTTGACCTCGACCGAAAAGACTTTACCTTCAAAGGCGACCTGCCGGTCGACCGTTTTCTCGCAAAGCTGCTCGTCAAGAGCAGCAATATTTCCCTTCGGCTTATCCATTCGTTCCTTCTCCCTGTTTTTTCGATTGGGCTACTGCGAGTTTGTCGCAGCGGTTGTTATACTCATTGTCGGCATGACCCTTAACCTTAATCCAGGTGATCGTATGGATCCCAGAAAGACGGTCAAGTTCCTGCCACAAGTCAATATTACTAACGGTTTGTTTCGAACTGTTTTTCCAGCCGTTACGTTTCCAAGACATGATCCAGCCCGCGGTAAAACCATTGATCAGGTAGGCACTGTCGGAATAAAGCTGTACTTTACACGGACGATTCAGACACTTTAACGCCGAGATCGCCGCAATCAGTTCCATACGGTTATTCGTAGTCAGACTCTCCCCGCCGGAGATCTCCTTCTCGACACCCTTACAGATAAGGATCGCTCCCCAGCCACCCGGGCCCGGATTTCCGGAACAGGCACCATCCGTATAGATATCTACAGACATCAGATCTGCCACAGATCATTTCCCTCCTGCAAGGGCCTTCGTCTTCAGGTCAGCAGCAATGACTGCATCTTCAACAGCAGCACGCAGGCCGCCCTTCTCGAGCGCCAGAACGCCTTCGATCGTTGTTCCGCCGGGAGAACATACCTGATCCTTTAATACTGCAGGGTGCGTGCCTGTCTCGACCATAAGCTTGCCGGAACCGTAAACGGTCATCGCAGCAATATCCAGAGCTGTCTTTCTCGGGATGCCGAGCTTTACAGCCGCATCAGCCATTGCCTCGATAAAGAGCATGACATAGGCAGGTCCTGTACCGGATACACATCCGATTGCGTCAAGCGTCTTTTCGTCGCAGGGAACTACAATACCACAGGTGCCCAGCAGTTTTTCAACGAACTCTTTCTTCTCGTCATCGACATTACGTGTGCAGACAGCACATACGCTGGCACCGACGAGTGCCGGTGTATTCGGCATAACGCGGACGATGGAGGAATTCTCTCTAAGAAGTCTTGAAATACGGTCCAAAGTAACGGAAGCAGCGATAGAAATGACAACAGCACCGTCCTTGATATTTCCGGAAAGTGTTTTTACGGTCGCATCAAACACCTGAGGCTTGACGGCCAGAAGAATATAATCCGCACCCTCAACTGCAAGAGATGCGTCTGTATACGGCTGACAGCCTGTTTCAGAGGCAAGTTCCGTAACCTTCTTCTCATCGATATCGCAAAGTCTTACATCCTTGGGAGTAAGGATCCCGCTCTTAATAAATCCGCCGACAAGGGCGCGGCCCATATTGCCGGTTCCGATCACTGAAAAAATCATGTAAAAACACCTCGATTTTCTTTATGTTCCTATCCATAAAATCATAACATTCTACTTGACATCATGCAAACACTTGAGTAAACTAATGCATGTTGTTTGGCTCGATCAAACACCCATATACCTAGGGGAGTGGCTCAATGGTAGAGCAGCGGTCTCCAAAACCGCTGGTTGCATGTTCGAATCGTGTCTCCCCTGCCATATCAGGAGTTGTTTTCACAGCTCCTGATTTTTTTGCGTAAAAAGAACCGCCACCCCCGATTTATAGGAGATGGCGGGATAAGTTTTTATTCGAAAGGCCGTATCAGCCAAAGATAGAGTTTACATACTCATACTTGCTGGCTTCCTTAGCCGGAACGAAATCGAGAACATAGCAGAGAACGCCGTCGATCGTATTCTGGGACAGCGCATATGCGATCTTCCCATCTACAACCGCTACAGCCGGGTCTGCCGATGCAGTAGACTGGTTGAAAGCATCCTTTAACTTATCTACACATGTCTGGCTGTCATACCCAGTAAAGGCCTGCAGAAAACCAGCATAGGCAACGATGATGACATCAAGATCCTCCTGAGTCTCAAACGGAGCGAAGAAACGGATACGCTTCATGTAATTGTTGCTCTTGCATTCACAGCCTGTAATATAGATCGGCAGGTAAAGAGCATTCGAACAGGAACTGTCGAAGTAGCGGTACTTTGATTTGATCGCTGTGGTAACAGCTGTCGGATCAACAGTAGTTTCAGCAGCTGCAGTAGTCTCCGCTGTTGTTTCTGAAACCGATGCATCAGTCGCGGAAGTTTCTTCTTCCTGATCACGATATGTAGGTTCCGGAAGCGTAAAGCCGTAGTTGATGATTCCCTTATAGATCGGAGTCTCAAAATACTTCACACGGAATTCTCTCTCGGAAAGGCCGAGGTTCGGCTCCTGATATACGGAGCGATAAATATAGAAAATGCCGCCGATCAGTGCGAGGACCGCTAGGACGATGCCTGTAATCGCAAATGCATCGAGTTTCGCCTTTTTCTTCTCTTTCTTTTCTTCCTGGACCTTCTCCTTCTTTGGAATCACAGTATCCAGTCCGACCTTCTGCTTCTTGTCAGAGATCTCTTCGGCCAGTTCTTCAACTTTTTCCAGGGAAAGATCGCGTTCCGCGTGACGCTTTTCATAGAATTCATTCACTTCGTCGGAGAGTTCTTCTGCTTCTTCTTCGATATTCTCTTTTACCTCGAAAGATTTCTCCTCCATATCAGAAGCTTTGGCCAGGATGTCTTCGACGGCGTCGTCGACTTCCGGGTCTTCCGCGGCTTCTTCTACTTCTGCCTCTTCAGATACATTCTCAGAAGCATCGGTATCTTCCGCATCCGTCTTTTCGGATGCTCCCTTTTTCTTCTTCTTTTTTCCCGGGATCACCTGATCGATCTCTTCGTCAAGGCCCATTCCGGCCAGTTTTACTGTAAGGTTCTTAAGATCTACTTCCGGAGATTCATTTTCGTTCTCCAAATACTTAGCCATACCATTTACCTTCCTATAAAGACACTAAAGAGATAATAATCATTATTTGGAATTTACGCAACCTTTTTATCACGCATACGCTTGTCATAACAGAATTTGTTCGATACGATTAAACCAAACAGCAAACTTTGGGGAGGATCTTTCATGGAAAACCGGAAACATTGTCTGATCACCGGCGGATCACGCGGAATCGGCGCTTCTACCGCCTACCGTTTCGCTCAGGCCGGATATAAAGTCACTTTCTTTTACCGTTCCGATGACGAATCCGCCCAGTATACCCGCCAGAAGATCCAGGAGCTCACCTATGATGTCCTGGCCTATAAGGTAGATGTTCGAGATCTTGACGCTGTTAGTTCCGCGGTAAAAGAAGCGGTCGATACATTTGGTCCGGTAGATGTCCTCATCAGCAATGCCGGCATCTCAAAAATCGAGCTTTTCACGAAGACATCACCTGAGGAATGGAACAGGATCATGGACACAAATGTCGGCGGGCTCTTTAATCTCGTACACACCGTCCTCCCCTCCATGATCAGCCGTCACAGCGGAAACATTATCACGGTCTCTTCCATGTGGGGTGTCACCGGCGCTTCCTGTGAAGTCTGCTACAGCACATCTAAAGCCGCTATAATCGGCTTCACTAAGGCGCTTGCGCAGGAAGTAGGGCCCTCAAACATTCGCGTCAACTGTGTCGCGCCCGGTGTGATTGATACCGAGATGAATGCCGTCCTTGACGATGAAACGAGAAACGCCCTTTGCGAAGAGACTCCTCTCTGCCGTCTCGGCACTCCGGAGGAAGTCGCGGACACGATCTTTTACCTCGCCTCGGATACCAGTTCATTTATCACCGGACAGGTCATTGGCGTAAACGGCGGATATATCACCTGAGAATTTTGATTCTATATAACAAAAAAGAGCTGTCCTTTCGGACAGCTCTTTTCGTATAGATCGATTTGATTTTCGATCAGCTGAAGAACATCTTTGTGAACATCCAGCTGAAGAAAAGATCTGTGAGATAATAGCCAGCCATAGTGCAGATCGTGAACAGGAAAGCATTTACCTTACCCTTTGCAGCATCTTTGTTGTTGATAGCAAAATCATAAAGGCAGATCACAACGAAGAGTGTAGCAACAGATGTGAAGATCGAAGAAATGGAGAAGAAATTGATATCAATCGCATTATAGATCTTCGTGTTAATGAAAGCGATCAGACGGGCCGGAGCCATGAAGCAGTACGCAAGACCGGCAAGAGAAACCGACGAAAGAAAATCGAGTTTCTTGATCTTAAATACAGACGTGAAAAGCATTGTAAAGAGTGCAAGACCCGCAAAAGCAAAGATCTCAGTCAGCAGATAGTAGAAACCCCACTGTGCTGTCTTGTATTCAAAATCGATCAGAGCAAGGATAAACTGAAGTACTGCAAATACACCTGCGCAGATAACACCGAGCACCCAGAACGGTGCTTTTGCTCTGGAAGTAACAGCATCTACAGGATTAGAGAAAAGATCCTTCATAAAAGCGCCGAAGTTCATATCAATGTTGCTTGCAGCAGAAGCAGCCGGAGCAGCAACAGGAAGAGTCTGAACAACAGGAGCCTGTGCCGGAGCAGGTGCAACCGGAGCAGCTTCCGGAGCAGGAGCGACAGGTGTCGGAACAGCCGGAGCCTCAGGAGCAGTTAACGGTGCTCCGCAATTTGTGCATGTAGCACTTCCATCTGGAACTTGAAATCCGCATTTAGTACAAAACATAATATACCTCTCAATTTTAAAATTTTATAAACGAAATAGTTGTATCAGAAGAGCATCTTGAATACGATCCACTTAACGAAGATGTACACTGCCTGGGAAATGGCACTTGTAGCAATGACCAGCCACATAGCCTTCGCCTTCGTAGCAGTTTCAGACAGATTCTTCTGCGCATACTCAAAAGCTACGAAAATGAGGAACATGAGTGCAATCCCTGTGAATACGCCGGCAAAGTTAAATACCTTGTAATCCATGGCGATATAAAGAAGATCGCAGATACCTTTTACGAGAGCGGCTACGGCATACGGGAAGAATGCCAGACCGGACCAGGAAACAACCGACAGGAAATCCGTCTTCTTCACACCGAAAGGCTTGGAAAGTACCCAGAAGAAGAACATGAACGCAGCGATTGAAATCGCTTCAACTATAAGGAGAGAGAAAGAAAGTCCACCCACAGATGGTCCCTTCTTTCCACCAAAAGCTGCTGTAAGGAGAGTTATAGCATCATTTACCAGGAGATCATCGTTAATGATCTTAAAGATCAGACCAATAACAAGATAAACGACCGGGAAAAGAAGTCCGAGAAGCCAGAATTTGCTTTCTGCCTTATCGATACAGGCATCAACAGGGCTCTTCTTGAAATCCTTAAGGAATCCACCAACATCAAATGGAATCGGATTTTTCGGAGCGGCCGGCTGAGCAACAGGAGCCGCAGCAGGTACCGGAGCAGTAGCCGGATCAACTGGAGCTGCTGGAACTACCGGGGCAGGTGCAACCGGAGCGGCTTGCGGAGCTGACAATGGTGTTCCGCAATTTGAGCAATTAGCACTTCCGTCAGGAACTTGGAATCCGCATTTTGGACAAAACATAACTTACCTCCTCTGCAACTATTCATATCGCAATAATAAAAATAGGTGGTCGGAGTGACCTGACTTGAACAGGCGACCTCTTGCACCCCAAGCAAGCACTCTAGCCAGCTGAGCTACACCCCGACGCTAAATAAATTCTAACACAACAGTACCACGTGTCAACAAAATCAGAGCAAAATACGTTACTTAAAACTGTTTTTCAAACCCTTTAAAGCAAAGGAAAAAAGGACTGTCTCTTTTGAAAGAAACAGTCCTTTAGCATTCACTAAATCAGTCTCTCTGACCAGGATCAGAACTCACGGGAACGGGAACCCGGATGCGGTGTAGATTCTTCAGCGGCATTGTCATTGAAGTCTCTTCTCTGACGCTTTTCGAAACGGTCACCGTGTCCGCCGCGACGCTCACGGTTCGGACGGTCAGATCTTCTCGGAGCAGCCTCTTCTTCAACGTATCCTTCCGGCTTCGGCATGCAGTCACGCATGGACAGGTTGTATCTGCCCTGGCTGTCTACCTCGGTCAGTTTAACCTTAACGACGTCGCCTTCCTTAACTGCATCTTCCACGTTCTCCACGCGGCCCCATGCCATCTTGGAGATATGAACGAGACCTTCCTTACCCGGCAGGAACTCAACGAATGCACCGAACTGCATAAGTCTTGTAACTACGCCTTCGTACTCGATGCCGACTTCCGGATCCTCTACGATACCCTTGATGATCGCCATAGCCTTAGCTGCAGCTTCCTGATCCGGGGTTGCGATGTGGAGGATACCGTCATCATTGATGTCGATCTGAGCGCCTGTGTCAGCGATGATCTTGTTGATGACCTTTCCGCCTGTACCAATGACCTCACGGATCTTGTCGACCGGGATCTGCATGGTGATGATTCTCGGAGCATACTTGGAAAGCTCAGCACGCGGAGCAGAAATTCTCGGAAGCAGTACTTCGTTGATAATCTGCTTTCTTCCCTTCTGTGTCAGCTCGAAAGCCTTTCTGATGATGTCGAGGGAAAGACCATCGACCTTGATATCAACCTGAATAGATGTGATACCGTCTTCAGTACCGGCAACCTTAAAGTCCATATCACCGAAGAAGTCCTCGATGCCCTGGATATCCATAAATACGAGGAAGTCATTCTCATCTTCTTCGTTTACGATAAGACCTGTGGAAATACCGGCAACCGGCTTCTTGATCGGTACACCTGCATCCATAAGAGCCAGTGTGGAAGCACAAACAGAACCCTGGGATGTAGAACCGTTGGACATCAGGATCTCAGATACTGTACGGATCGCGTACGGGAATTCTTCCTCAGACGGAAGAACCGGTACGAGGGATCTCTCTGCGAGAGCACCGTGACCGATCTCACGACGTCCCGGAGAACGGGATGCCTTTGCCTCACCTACGGAGTAACCCGGCATGTTGTAGTAGTGCATATAGCGCTTGGAAGCTTCGTTGTCGAGGCCATCCAGAGTCTGAGAGTAAGACAGCGGAGCCAGTGTACATGTGGTCATGACCTGTGTCTGTCCACGCTGGAAGAGACCGGAACCATGTACTCTCGGGAGAAGTCCTACATCGCAGGACAGCGGACGGATCTCATCAAGACGACGGCCGTCAACACGAACATGCTCCTTGAAGAGGTAGTTACGAACAACCTTCTTCTCCAGCTTATATACAGCATCCGCCAGATACGGGAGATACTCTTCGTTCTGCTCGGTAAGATACTCCTCGATCTCCTTGGTAAGAGCTTCGATGTTCGCATCACGAACGGATTTATCAACAGCGAGAACTGCCTGACGCATCTTCTCCCATGCAAAATCCTTAACGAGTGTGAATACTTCTTCCGGAACATCAGCGGACTCGTAGGTGAACTTCTCTTTACCGATCTCAGCTACGATACTGTTGATGAATGTAACGATCTCCTTGATGGTCTCATGACCGATAGCGATTGCCTCAAGCATTGTCTCATCCGGAACTTCGTTTGCGCCTGCTTCAACCATGCAGATCTTCTTCGCAGTACCTGCCAGGGTGACATACATGCGGCTTTCTTTTCTCTGCTCTTCTGTCGGATTGATGATCACGTCGTCACCGATCAGGCCGAGAACAACACCACCGACAGGGCCATTCCACGGGATATCGGAAATAGCGATCGCGATTGATGTACCGATCATGGCAGCGATCTCAGGAGAGCAATCCTGGTCTACGGACATGACCATGTTGGAAACTACAACGTCGTTTCTCAGATCCTTCGGGAAAAGAGGACGGATCGGACGGTCGATAACACGGGATGTCAGGATCGCCTTCTCGGAAGGACGGCCTTCTCTCTTGATGTAACCACCCGGGATCTTACCTACAGCATACATCTTCTCTTCGTAGTCAACAGACAGCGGGAAGAAATCAACGCCCTCACGCGGTGTCTTCGAAGCAGTTACAGTAGACAGGATAGCTGTCTCACCATAGCGGATCAGGCAAGCGCCATTTGTGAACTGAGCCAGTTTACCCGTCTCAACAACGAGCGGACGTCCGGCCAGTTCGGTCTTAAAAATACGTTCCATAAATGTACCTCCATTTATATGTTTTATAAGGAGGTAGCTTGTAGATTCATACTCCGTGCGAGACGGGATATCAATCTACCCACTACTCCCCTTAAAGTCTTTAAACGCGCGCATAATAACGCAACATACCTATATTAGATATAACGGGCAAAAAAATCAAGCGGAAACGGAAAATATCAAATATCCGAATCCCAGACAGAAGAAAAAAGCCCTTTGCGAAGTTCACAAAGGGCTTTCCTGTTTCTTAATTGTTTTACATTACTTTCTGATGTTCAGACGAGCAATGATAGAACGATAACGCTCAATGTCGATACGAGCGAGGTAGTCAAGAAGACCTCTTCTCTGACCTACCAGCATCAGAAGACCACGACGGGAGTGGTGATCGTTCGGATGAACCTTCAGGTGCTCAGTAAGGTGATTGATTCTTGCAGAAAGAATCGCGATCTGTACCTCAGGAGAACCTGTGTCGCCTTCTTTAAGAGCGTACTCTTTGATGATCTCAGCTTTGTTGATCTGTCCCATTGTTCTTTACCTCCATAGTCCTGTAGCAAAGTAAGTGGTCGGAACCTTCCACAAACTGTGTCCACGGAAAAATACTTGCGTATGATAGCATATCGAAAAGAACTTGTAAATACTTACGGGCACAAAATGCGGATATATCTTTCTTCTTCGCCGTAAAGTATGGATTCGACCATCTTTTGAAGCTCATCCTCGGAATACGGAGGACGGACCGCTTCGATACCGCGCCAGGTGTTTCTTCCACATGTTTTACTTAGATACATGGCCTGGTCAGCGATCTTTACGTGATCCGAAACGCTGATGCCCGTAGGGTTATTCCTAAGAAGAGGGAACGGTGTATAGCCGATACTACAGGTCACCGGACGGTTCTTCCCTGCCCCCTGACCCGTGATGCGAACATTCTTTTCAAAGACCGCACGGACATTCTCAGCATAAGACTCCATGCTCTCGGGGTAATTCAGGCAGACGACCAGGAGGAATTCCTCACCACCGTTACGAACGACAACGCCCTTATTCGCAACAATCTTACGGAGGGTCTTGCCGACCAGCGCAAGGATCACGTCACCATACTGATGGCCGAATTCGTCGTTGATACGCTTAAAGTGGTCGATATCGATCATGAAGATTGCGTATTCACTGCTGCCGTAGGTCTTCATCGTGCCGGCATTATTCATGTCGCAGAGCATCTCCGTCTTTAACATCTGGGACAGCACCTGCTGGAAATACTTTCTGTTGAAGCATCCGGTCGTCTCATCATAGTACTTCTCGTTACCGGCAATGGTTATATACTTATCAATTGAATCGACCCAGGTACCTGTTGTAGAAACCTTGATGAACGGGTTCTCTTCGACGAGCTGGCGCATTTCTGCCGGAAAAGCAGCTGCTGCCTTCTCTGTCTTTTCGGAAATCTCCTTAATAATGTTCTCTGTCGGCGCCATGATCATGCGGTCGTAAAGCCAGACAAAGAAGGTTCCCATAAGGAAATCGATCAAAAGCATGCCGAGGGAGATCGTAAGAAGAACGAGTCCCTGATCACGAGGCATCTTATGGATCGGCACGAAGCTTTCGTAGCCCATAATGAAGCTTAGGAAAGAAAACAGGAAAAGACCGACGACAAAAAGGAAAACAGTAGCACAAAGGTATATAAATGTCGCAGCTTCCTTAAGCGTCTTCCATCTGCAGATGGCAAACACTCCCTGCATAAACTTTGTAAACTTTCGTACTTTATAACTGAAAGTCATCATTCTTCCCCCATACTAACCTCATATTATGGATTATAACATTACTGCATATTTTAAATTGCGAATTATCTGTAAACATTATCACATTTCACTCTTTACTTTATCGGGAATATGTTTTAGCATTTATGAGGAATTAAACCAGTATTCATTATTTATTTATAAAGGAGTGTTCATTATGAATCTTTCACCACTTCAGAAAGCCAGATATGAGTATCAGCCGAAGCTTCCGGGCATGCTCAGAAACGGTATCTCAGAAATCTCCGTAAAAGAAGGCGCAGCTACCGCAAGCGTAGCTGATCAGGACAAGATCCAGGCTCTTTTCCCGAATACATACGGTAAGCCGGAGATCACTTTCGAAAAAGGCCAGAACACCTCTGCTGCGAAGAAGCAGGTCGTTGGCGTTATCCTTTCCGGTGGACAGGCTCCGGGCGGACACAACGTAATCTCCGGTCTTTACGATGCTCTGAAGGCAACCAACAAAGAGAATGTTCTCCTCGGCTTCAAGGGCGGTCCGGACGGACTACTTAAGAATGACTATGTTGAGTTCGACGACAAGTTCATCGACTCTTACAGAAATACAGGCGGTTTCGATATCATCGGTTCCGGCAGAACAAAGCTCGAGACACAGGAGCAGTTCGCAATCGTTGCTGAAAACGCTAAGGTAAACGGCCTCACCGCTATCGTTATCATCGGTGGTGACGACTCCAACACTAATGCAGCTACACTTGCCGAGTATATGGCTGCAAACAACACAGGTATCCAGGTCATCGGTTGCCCGAAGACCATCGACGGCGACCTCAAGAACGAAGATATTGAGGCTTCCTTCGGTTTTGATACAGCAACCAAGACATATTCCGAGCTCATCGGTAACATCGAGCGTGATGCTAACTCCGCTAAGAAGTACTGGCACTTCATCAAGGTAATGGGCCGTTCTGCTTCTCACGTTGCTCTTGAGTGCGCTCTGGAGACACAGCCGAACATCTGCCTCATCGGTGAGGAAGTAGCCGCGAAGAAGATGTCTCTTGCACAGATCACCAACTACATCGCTGATGCAGTTGAAACACGTGGCAACAATGGCGAGAACTTCGGTGTTGCGATCATTCCGGAAGGTATCGTAGAATTCGTTCCTGAGTTCTCTGCTCTCATCGCTGAGATCAACGAACTCCTCGCTGGCGAAAAGACAGCTGCTTTCAATGCTCTTCCTGACTGGAACGCGAAGTACGATTTCATTAAGGCTGGTCTTTCCGCTGACGCTTTCAAGGTATTCGACATCCTGCCGCAGGGCATCCAGCAGCAGCTCTTCCTCGAGCGTGACCCGCACGGTAACGTTCAGGTTTCCCTCATCGAGTCCGAAAAGCTCTTCTCCGAAATGGTCAAGGCTGAACTCGCTAAGAGAAAAGAAGCCGGCACATATAAGGGCAAGTTCGGTGCTCAGCACCACTTCTTCGGCTACGAAGGCCGCTGCGCTTTCCCGTCCAACTTCGATGCTGACTACTGCTACTCTCTTGGTTTCAACGCTTTCATGCTGATCCAGTACGGTTTCACTGGTTACCTCTCCAAGGTATCCAACATCGCTAAGCCGGCTGACGAGTGGGTTGCCGGTGGTATGCCGATCACCAAGATGATGAACATGGAAAGAAGAAACGGTCAGGATAAGCCGGTTATCAGAAAGGCTCTCGTTGAGCTCGACGGCAAGCCGTTCAAGTTCTTCGAAGCAAACCGTGAAAAGTGGGCTGTTGAGACATGCTTCACCTATCCGGGTGCGATCCAGTACTACGGACCTGCAGAGGTTTGCGATCTGACCACCAGAACACTGGCGCTGGAAAAGTCCTGATCTCATCTTAATACAGTTAAGTGAATCAAAAAGGAGCGTTCCCAATAAGGAGCGCTCCTTTTCTATATAAACCTTTGTATGAAAAAACTTACTCTGTAATCAGTTTTGTAAATGTATCGAACTTTAAGGAGACGATGATCTCCCCGTCATCAAAGCAATCATAGTACTCGTAGAAATCTTCTGTTTCCCTTCTTTCTCTTTCAACTGTGCAATCAAGAAGGTAGTGGTTATGGCGGACATCGAGCTGTTCGATCATGTTTTTCCGGATATCGATCATCTGAAGAGATCTTAAGCAATCCACATTGAGTTCCGTTAGTTTGTTATTCGAACACTCGATCATCTCCAGATTCTGACAACGCGAGATACGAAGAGATGTAAGAAGATTGTCCGAACATGCCAGGACGATCAGTTCCGGGCAGTTGACCAGAAAAAGATCGGTAATATAGCAATTACAGCAGTTCAGATGTTTTAGACGGATGTTTGCTGAAAGATCGAGCCGGTCAATACAATTGGAATCGCAGCGAAGCTCTGTGAGTTTTCGGTTATGATTTACTTCAAGATGCGGAAGACCGCAGTCAGTGCACTGAAGAACTTCGAGTTCCGTATTAAAGGACAGATCCAGTTTTCGGAAATTGCATTTCTCACACACAAGCTTTTTAAGCTTCGTATTATGGGAAACATCAAGAGCTTCCATCTTGGAACTTCCGCCGACCCGCAATTCCAGAAGCTCCATGTTATGAGTCACATCAAGGAAATCGATCGGATTGTTGCCGCAGTCCAAATACGCAAGTGCAAAATTACTGCTCACATCAAGTACCGTCAACTGATTAAAACAGCATTTCAACTCCTTGAGCGAGGTATTCTTCGAACAATCTAAAGAGGTAAGTGCATTCCCGTAACAAATGAGTTTTTCGAGATTACTGAAGTGCTCGATCCCGCAAAGCGAGCTCAACTTACAAAGACTTACGTCTATCTCTTTTATAACATCGATCTCCGCATCACTCAAGAAACCGTCAGCATCCGTATCGAATCTCTTCAATATCACGGTTCGGAAAGCTTCATCCGGAAAAGATTCCGCATCGATCTTTAAGGGCATGTTGTCCTCCTTAAATGAAAAAGAACAGGTCAGAGTGCGCGTCCGTAAGTATATTTCCCCGGAAGTCCCGGAACAATAGTATTCGACGAATCTCTGTGGAACGGATATACCCAGTAATAGTTATACTCCGAAGAGGACGCCGTCTTATCTGTATATGTCGTTCCTGCGGCCATTCCGATATAGTGATAGGTCTTATTGGAACCTGTAATTCCATAGATCAGGTAGCCTCCAGCCGTTGGCGATGCTGACCATGTCAGTTTTACACCTCCTTTTACGGAAGCTGCTTTGAGATTCGTGATCGCCTGGCAGATGCCTTTGGCAAACTTATATGTACTGCAGTTGCCCGTTACCATATTCCCGTTATTATCCTTATAGTACGGGAATACCCAGTAGTAGTTATAGTCACTGTCCAGCGCATTTTTATCAAGGAATGTGTATCCCGCTGTTGTCATCCCGACATATGCGTATTTTCCGTTCTTAACAGCATACACGAGATAGCCGTCAGCACCTACCACAGGCCCCCATTTCAGTCTTACCTGATTCTTCCCTGCAGATTCTGCACTCAGGTTATATGTTCCGGATAAGGCCGGATTGATTTTAAATGGTTTCCCGGCATAGTCCGTCTCATGATTTCCACGAATCTCCTCAGGTACAAGATATACTTTATACTTTATGCCCCAATAACCGAGAGAAAGATCCGAAGGAAGTTCGAATGTGGCGGTTCCAGTGGAATTTACGGATCCGGAGACAGAAGCTTTTCCATAATAAAGAATATTGGCCCCTTCATCCACATAATCCTTATCTGTGATCAGAACAGACATCTGCGTAATGGAAGAAGTTCGAGAACCCGAAACAGTAAACGGGAAAGTGATCTTACTACCTGAATAGGAAGCCTTCTTTCCTGATGTCAGAGTCACGTTCATACCGGCATCTTTAAGTGTAAGCTTATATTCTGAACCAATCGCACCATAAGATCCAGAGACCGCCGTCGAGAAAAGAATCGCTGAAGAATCAACATTCAAAGCCGGACTTACACCGAAACCATAATACACTTCGCCAGAACCCTGATATCCGTCAAAATCGATCTTGGCGATATCTGAACTGTAATTGACCGGAGCCGAACGAAGCCACCACATTGCAGATGATCCGCCGGACTTCTTGATCCTGCTGACGATATTCGACCAGTCCCAGTCATCCGAGCTGTATCCTGAAAACGGAAGATAACCATAGTCGGCATTCAAAACATCTTCAATATCCAGAAGGAAGATCTTCTCGCCTTTTAAAGGTGTATATGTCTCATACGTCTCATTGGTCGAAAGCTCGAGCTGAAGCTTGTGTGAACTGATCGTACTCTTTGCGATCGAATTTCTTTCAATGGCCGTAAAACAGTTTGCTTTGGTAAGAAACGAGGAACTGTTCATCGTACTGCGAATATCGCTATAAGCCCATTCATTCGGTTTGGTAGCGCCTGAATTCGGTACACCATCCTTATCAAAACAATCATAATACAGTATGCTGTCACAATCTAAAAACAGAGACGATACTCCAAATCTTGCCGTACTTGGGCAAAGAACTCGATACTTTACCGGAGTGCCATCATATTTTCCGAAATACACATAACTTCCCTTCCAAGCATCCGAAGCAGCAGTCGGCGTTCTCGGAGATGCCATTCTCGAAGAACCGATACGTGTATTATCTTTCGTCTTGGTAAAATCAGCTATGACCTTCTTTTCTGTCAAAAGCGTCGGGCAGATGGCAAATGCCATCGAGGCCGTAAGGATCAGTGATCCGGCAGTCTTTAAAGTCTTTCCTTGTCTAATCATCCTAACAGAACTCCATGTCGTCAATTTCCGTACATCAAAATTCTACTACTACACATTTTAAAATAAAACCCTGTTACGTGACGGTATTGTCACAGAAGGGTTGAAATCTCAACGTTTCAGGATTTTGAAATTATTTTTGATTTGATGATTTTGAAAAAAAGCAAAAAAAGAGCGCCCGCAAGGGACGCTCTTTTGGAAGTTTTTTGTCTACGCATCTTACTCTTCGAGTACAGAATCCGGATAGATCTCTCTCTTTGCGTAAGTTGTGTGCAGGAGTTCGTGAGCCAGGTGGCCGTTCGGAGCACCGAGGAACTCTTTGTAGAGCTTGTCAATCTGAGAGTTCTTGTGGCTCTTGCGCTGCGGCAAGATCTCGTCTTCCTCGTAGAGAGCCTTAGCACGCTCTGCGCGGATATCGATATCCATGAGCTTCTGAGCCGGAACCTGAGGCTGACCGCCACCGCAGACGCATCCACCGGAGCAACCCATGATCTCAATGAAGGTATACTCAGGAGCGGAACCGTCCTTGATCGCATCAAGGAGTTTTCTCGCTGCAGCTGTACTGTGGGCAACAGCTACGCGGATGTTCTTACCACCGAGGGTGAGCTCGGCTTCCTTGATGTCAGCATCTACGCCACGAACTGCCTTGTACTCAAACTCAGGCAGATCTTTTTCTTCGAGAATGTCAGCAACTGTACGAACAGCAGCTTCCATAACACCACCGGTTGCACCGAAGATAACGGCAGCACCTGTGTACTCGCCCATGAGATCCTGATCCGGACCTTCATCCGGAAGAGAATTGAAATCCATACCTGCTTCGCGGATCATACGAGCCAGCTCACGTGTGGTAATTACGATATCAACGTCCTTCAGTCCGTCGGCATTTACGAGTTGCTCACGAGCTGCCTCTGTCTTCTTGGAAGTACAAGGCATTACAGAAACAACTACGATGTCCTTCGGATCGATATTGTTGTTCTTCGCATAGTAAGTCTTGATAAGAGCACCTTCCATCTCGTGCGGAGACTTACATGTAGAAAGGTTCGGGATGAACTCAGGATAATAGAATTCGCAGAAGCGGATCCATCCCGGAGAACAGGAAGTGATCATCGGGAGAACGCCACCGTTGTTGATACGGTTGAGGAGCTCTGTTCCCTCTTCCATGATGGTAAGGTCAGCACCCCAGTTGGTGTCATAAACCTTATCTGCACCGAGACGCTTCATAGCAGCGAACATCTTGCCTGTAGCACGGGTTCCGATCGGGAGACCGAACTCTTCACCGATTGCTGCACGGACAGCCGGAGCAACCTGCATAACAACGTGCTTAGACGGATCCTGGATTGCAGCCCATACCTTATCGGTCTCTTCTTTTTCATGCAGAGCGCCGACCGGGCAAGCTACGATACACTGACCGCAGTAGATACACGGAGCATCTGCCATGGAGATATCGTAAGCCGGACCAACAGATGTGGAGAATCCACGGTTGAGGAAGGAAAGAACACCGATGCCCTGCTTCTTACAAGCAGATACGCAACGACCGCACTTAACGCACTTGCTGCCATCACGAACGATGGAGAAAGACTTGTCATCATAAACGGACGGGCTCTTTACGCCTTCAAAAGTAACCTTACGGATACCATATTCCTCAGCCAGAGTCTGAAGTTCGCAGTTCTTGTTACGGATACAGGAGAGGCAGTCACGGTTATGATCGGAAAGGATCATCTCGAGAGTCGCCTTACGGGTATCACGAACTTTCTTACTATTTGTATGAACGACCATACCTTCGCTTACCGGCATAACGCAGGCAGCAGCAAGAGCACGGGCCTTCTCTACTTCAACGAGGCAAACGCGGCAGGCGCCAACTTCGTTGACATCTTTTAAATAACACAGGGTCGGAATCTTAATGCCGGCTTGTTTAGCAGCTTCAAGAACGGTGTAGTTCGAAGGAACCTGTACCGAAACCCCATCAATGGTAACATTAACCATATCCATTTGTTTCACACTCCTTTTTCGAATTTAATCGTCTCTTGAATCATCTCTTCTGAACAGCCTTGAACTTACAGTTCTCGATGCAGGCGCCGCACTTGATGCACTTTGTCGTATCGATGGAGTAAGCTACCTTACCAACCTCACCTGTAATCGCGTTGACCGGGCACTTCTTAGCGCACAGAGAACACTTCTTACAGATCTCAGGATCAATGTAGTATTCTGTCAGGCCCTTACATACGTGGCAACGGCACTTCTTATCAACTACATGCTCAACATACTCTTCACGGAAGTGTTTGAGTGTGGAGAGGATCGGGTTAGCAGCTGTCTGGCCGAGGGCACAGAGAGAACCATTCTTAAGAGAAAGAGCGATCTCTTCGAGGGAGTCAATATCCTCGAGTGTACCAGTACCATCTGTGATCTTCGTAAGAAGCTCAAACATTCTCTTAGTACCGATACGGCAGGGAGAACACTTACCACAGGACTCATCTACGGTGAACTCGAGGAAGAACTTCGCAATATCAACCATACATGTGTCTTCGTCCATGACGATCATACCGCCGGATCCCATCATGGAGCCAGCTGCTACGAGGTTATCGTAGTCGATCGGTGTGTCAAGGAGAGATGCCGGGATACATCCGCCGGACGGACCACCGGTCTGAACTGCCTTGAAGGCCTTACCATTCGGGATACCGCCACCGATATCAAATACGATCTCACGTACTGTTGTACCCATCGGGATCTCAACGAGACCAACGTTGTTTACCTTACCGCCGAGAGCGAATACCTTAGTACCCTTGGACTTTTCTGTACCAACAGAAGCGAACCACTCAGCACCCTTGTTAATGATAACCGGAATATTTGCATATGTCTCAACGTTGTTGAGGATAGTCGGCTTACCGAACAGACCCTTGATCGCCGGGAACGGCGGACGAGGTGTCGGATTACCACGCTTACCTTCGATAGAACGCATGAGAGCTGTTTCCTCACCGCAAACGAAAGCGCCTGCGCCGAGACGGATATCCAGATCAAAGGAGAAGCCGGAATCGAAGATGTTCTCACCGAGCAGACCATATTCTCTAGCCTGATCGATAGCGATCTGCAGTCTCTTAACTGCGATCGGGTACTCAGCACGGATATAAACATAACCCTGGTGAGCGTCGATGCAGTAAGCAGCGATCGCCATAGCCTCAATTACGCTATGCGGGTCACCCTCGAGGATGGAACGGTCCATAAAAGCACCCGGGTCACCTTCGTCGGCGTTACAGCAAACATACTTGGTGATGCCCTGTCCTCTGTTACCGGAAGCGAACTTCCACTTAAGACCTGTCGGGAATCCGCCGCCGCCACGGCCACGGAGTCCGGAATCGATGATCTCCTGGATAACAGCATCCGGATCTCTCTTCTCGGTAAGGATCTTACCAAGAGCCTGATAACCATCATGAGCGATATACTCTTCGATCTTCTCCGGGTTGATGTTACCGCAGTTACGGAGAGCAACACGCATCTGCTTCTTAAAGAAGTTGCTATCATTTGCAGAAGTCTTCTCAGATGCCTCGGCACCATCGTGCTTCGGAGCCATGAGACGCTCTACATAACGGCCCTTCAGCAGGTGCTCGCTAACAATCTCTGTAACATCTTCAGGAGTTACGCGATAATACATAACACCTTCCGGATAAATAACTACGATAGGACCCTGGGCGCAAAGGCCGAAGCATCCTGTCTGAACTACTTTTACTTCTTTTTCAAGTCCCTGAGCCGGAATCTGCTGTTCAAACTGCTCGATGATCTTCGCGGAGTTTGAAGATGTGCATCCTGTACCACAGCAAACAAGGACGTGCGCACGAAATAAATCCATGATTAAGCCTCCTTATACTTTGCGATAATACCGGGAATTTCATCCGGTGTCAGACGACCATATACATCGTCACCGACCATAATAACCGGTGCCAGACCACAGGCACCTACACAACGGCACGCAGAAATAGAGAACTTTCCGTCCTTCGTAACATCGCCGCACTTGATGCTGAGAACATCCTCAAGCTTGTCGAGCAATGCCTGCGAACCTTTAACATAGCAAGCTGTACCCAGGCATACGCTGATCGCATTTTCACCCTTTGGCTTCAAAGAGAAGAAAGAATAGAACGAAATTACGCCGTAAACCTCAGCAACAGATACCTCGAGAGCATCCGCTACTTTTCTCTGGACAGGAAGCGGCAGATAGCCGTAAATTTCCTGAGCCTGCTGCAAAGTGGCCATCAAAGCCTTCTGGCCCTGGCCCTTGTATTTCGAAAGAACTTCATCGAGCTTTGCGCTCATTTCTTCCGGAGTCATTTTTTGTTTTCCCACAGTTGACTCACCTCCCACATGGTAGGATAACACATGAAGAAATTTCGCTCAACGGAAAAACGGAAAATTCTTGTCAAGATAGACTGAAAAATCACAAAATGGACACAGATTTTGGTCAAAATGAAAATCATTTTCTTTTCTTTTTATATAAGAGAGGTTAAAATGAGTTGCATCATTTTAGAAGGAGGAATCGCATGCAGCTTCAATTCCGGATCGCCCCCGAAGACAGCGGCAGGAAGATCTATGACATCTTAAGAGAACGCTATCAGATGTCAAATCTTCTCTGTAAACGTATCCGGCTCTACGGAGAGCTGTATATCAACGGATTCCCCGCACGCATGATCGCAACCCCCGAGGCAGGAGATGAGGTCCACATCATTTACGATGACGCCGAGGGCATCATCCATACCCGTCCTGATACAGATATTCATATCTATTACGAAGATGACTGGATCGTGGTCTGCGAAAAGCCCGGAAACCTCGTGACCCATCCTTCGTGGCAGCACATGGACGATTCCCTGATCCAGCGGCTTTGCGACCAGCGCCTTCATCCGATCATGAGGCTCGACCGCGAGACTTCAGGTCTTATCGTCATCGCAAAAAACGGATATGCCCATAACACAGTCTCGAAAAACAAGATGGAAAAGGAATATGTCGGCATCGTGTACGGGACTTTTGCCCCGGAAGAGGGCACGATCGACCGGCCCATCGGAAGAGACGAAAACTCGATCATGATAAGGATCGTCCGGGACGACGGGCATCCGTCGGTCACACACTATAAGACGGAACAGGTCCTCCCGGAGAAAAATCTTTCAGTCGTTTCCTATAAACTTGAGACAGGAAGATGCCATCAGATACGCGTGCATTCCCTCTATATGGGGCATCCTCTCGTAGGCGACGGACTTTACGGCCCCAGATCGAACGATTTTCCGAACCCGGAAATGCCCTGCATCGAAAACGAGGAACGGATCAGCCGACAGGCCCTTCACGCGAAAAAGCTCGGATTTTATCACCCGATCACGAATGAATGGATGGAGTTTACTTCGGAAATGCCCGAGGATATGAAAAATCTTCTTCTTTGAAAAGATCCTTACTTTCTTTCTTCAATCAGGCTCTTCGCCAGAACCTGTGACTGAACATCGCCGGAATTACCGGAAAGCAGACGGGCGACCTCCTGAATGCGTCCGGTCTCATTAAGCGGCGTGATCGTCGTTTTGGTCCTCTCCCCGCTCTGGTCTTTGGAGATAAAGAAATGCTGGTCAGCTGCCGCAGCGATCTGTCCCATATGTGTTACACAGAATACCTGGTGGAACTTACTAAGCTTCTTCATCGAGAAAGATACGGCCTTGGCCGCCTCGCCGGAAATACCGGAATCTACTTCGTCGAAGATCAGGACAGGCGTTGCATCGGCTCGAGCAAGGATCGTCTTGATGGCCAGCATGATACGTGCCGCTTCACCGCCGGATGCCGTCTTCGAAAGCGGCTTTAAGTCCTCTCCCTTATTGGCAGAGAATAAAAACTCGACTTCATCGTATCCGGTCTTACTGAAAAACCGTTCTTTCGGACGCTTACTGAAAGACACCTCAAATGTCGCATTCGAAAGGCCCAGGAACTGCACTTCCGAGACAATGTCGGCAGATAGCTGTCTTCCTGCTTCTTCTCTGATATTATGAATAACATCGGCCAGTGCGATCAGTTCCTTCTCGATACGGGAACGCTCAGAATTGAGCTGCTTGATCTTCGAATCGCCTTCTTTCAGCATATCCAGGCGCGTCTTCGCGTTTTCCAGGAATTCATTCATTGAAGAGACTGAGCCGCCGTACTTGACCGTGCAGGCACGAAGTTTTTCCAGCCGCGCTTCCACTTCATCGTAAGACTCTTCTGAGGAGAGATCCTCCGAACCGATTTCGTCGTGAAGGCCCTGAAGATCCATGACCAGGGACTTCATCTGCTGTGCTTTTTCGGTAAAAGACCCGTCAATGGAAGAAAGTGCTTCCAGATGCTCGGAGGCGGTCTGAAGCGCGGAAAGCGGAGATTCGGAATCCTCGGTCGATAAAGCTCCCTGCACAAAAGAAAGATGGAAGCGTCTCTTCTCGTCCTGCTTTAAGACTTTAAGTTTCTCGGACAGTTCCTCTTCTTCCCCTTCTTTAAAGTGCCCCTCTTCGATCTCCCGGATCTGATATAAAAGAAGATCCTGCATCTGGCGGCTCTTCTCGGGATCAGATTCATACTGCTTACGAAGATTCAATATCTCCCGGTATTCATTCAGTTTCTCGGAAAAAGCAGAAATATGCGGATGGATCTTCTCCCCGAGATAATCATCGAGGATCCCCAGATGCTTGGAGCTATCAAAGATCGTCTGCTGGTCATGCTGGCCGTGGATATCTATAAGATACGATCCGATCGTGCGAAGAACAGATACCGGCATCGTGCGTCCGTTGACGCGCACAAGGCTCTTGCCGTCTTTACTGATCTCCCGAAGAAGTATGATCGTGTCCTCTTCACACTCGATACCGAATTCCTCGAAAACGGATCGCGGGATCACAGAGGAGACCTCATCGAAGACTGCCTCAATCACGGCTTTATCACAGTCTTTCCGGACATAGTCCCTGCCGATACGGTGTCCAAGAAGCGCGCCGATCGCGTCGATAATGAGAGATTTACCCGCGCCTGTCTCACCCGTCAGGATATTAAGTCCCCTTCCGGGCGTAAAAGACGCATACTCAACTATCGCGAAATCTTGGATCGTCAGGCTAACTAACACAGAGCTCTTCCTCGCTTAAAAATCGGCATTCATACGACTGTTCATATCCTTGATGGTGGCCTGGATCGCCAGAGCATCTTCAGGAGACGGGGTCGCCACGAAGATCGTATCATCTCCGGCGATCGATCCTACGACACCCGAAAGATGGATCGAATCCAGGGCAGAGGCCGCCGCATTCGCCATACCCGGAAGAGTACGGATCACGACCATATTCATGGCCACATCACTGGAAAGCACCGAATGGGCAAATACCGAAAGTAGTCTTCCCGGTGCCACATCGCCGGTACGGTCCAGAACACTGTATTTCGTTCCACCAGAAGGGAGCGTGACCTTGATGATGCCCAGATCTTTTATATCACGGGAAACTGTCGCCTGAGTGACCTGCCAGCCCTGGGATTCCAGTTCCCTTGCCAGTTCTTCCTGCGTGCTGATCTCTTTGGCACGGACCAGACGGAGCATCGCTTCCTGTCGTTCATTTTTCGCCATCTTCATAGAAACTACCTCTTGCACGGATCTTCTGTCTAACGGTCTGATAGAAATTCTTATAGCCAAGTTTTGCGACCACGACATCCTCGTCGGACTTTCTGATGAGGATGCGGTCATGGTAGGAAAGCTCGATATTGTCACGTCCATCCAGAGAAATGATCGGCGGTTCGGAGAACTTCTCGATAATGATCTCCATCGTGCTATCCCCGGAAACGATATAGGTACGGTTATGAAGTGTATGCGGACAGATCGGCGTGACCATGAAGATATCCAGTTCCGGCTGCACGATCGGACCGCCGGCCGCAAGGCAGTAAGCCGTTGAACCGGTCGCAGTCGAAAGGATGACACCATCGCCGGAAAGACGCTCGACATAGTCGTGGTCGATCAGAAGGTCCAGCGTAACCACATGCATATTCAGGCCTCTGGCGATCACGCAGTCATTCAGGCAGAGCCCGTGTTCCTTGACCTGTCCGTTTTCGTCCATGAGCGTAACATCCAGCTGCGAACGCATCTCCAGGGTATATTTCCCGTCGATGAGCCGGTCAATGGCATCTTCGAAACTGTCCTTATGGATCTCGGTCATAAATCCGATACTGCCGAGATTGACACCAATGATCGGTGTTCTCGTCTTCAGATGCTTATGTGCAGTCCGAAGGAAAGTACCGTCACCACCAAAAGAAATAAGGATATCACAGTCCGCATAGGACCCGAACTCCACGTACGGAAGATCTTTTAACGGAGTATCCTTATAAATCTCATCCAGAACGACGGTGCCGCCCTTTCTATGAATGACATCCGCCGCATATGAGGAAAACGAAAAATCGATATCCTTTTCTTCATTGATCGCAAACCCGAATCTCATCGTGCTTTCTCCTTCCCTTTCCAAAGAAAAAGTCGTCTGTCTTTGCATAATTATACCGCAAATCCCTAAAATATACAGTTTTTTATGCAAAACGAGTAGAGATATGACAATTATACAGAGAAATCATTTTCCGCGCATGATGATATAAGCGCGATTTTAAACTTTTTCAGGATTTTTCGACAGCTGCGACGATGGCTTTCGCATCCATGCCTTCGATACCTAAAAGGACACCACGGTTTCCGGCTACCAGCGGATGGTCACCGACACCGAGAACCGTAAAGTCATGAACACATGGGAAATCCCCTGCTTCATCTAAAATAGAAAGTAGATACGTGCCGAAGCCGGCATGCGCGATACCATCTTCGATCGTGACGACCTGATCGATATCCGAAAGAAGTGCCCGCCATGAATCAATATCTACCGGCTTTACGCATCTGACGTCGATCACTTTGGCCGAGATGCCTTTTTCAGAAAGGATATCCGCTGCTTCAAGCGCCTGATCGCACATGATACCAAGAGAAAGTATCGCAACCTTTCTACCGTCACGGATCACTCGCGGGGCGATCCCATCAGATACAGGGATCTCAGCAAGTCTGTCCGGCTGGCCGCCGCGCGGATATCTGACGGCGATCAGTCCTTTTCCCTCGGAAACAGCATATTCGAGCATACGGTCAAGCTCTGCAAAGTTACATGGAGAAAGCAGCGTGACATTCGGCATGGAGAGCATCATGGAGATATCGTAGATGCCCTGATGGGTCATACCATCCGCACCGACGATTCCGGCACGGTCCAAAGCCAGCACCACATGCAGGTCCTGAAGACATACATCGTGGAGGAGCTGGTCATAGGCGCGCTGAGCAAAAGTCGAATACAGAGCCACGACCGGAACGAATCCGTTCACGGCCATACCTGCGGCCATTGTCACGGCATGTTCTTCCGCGATACCGACATCGAAGAAACGAAGCTTCATGTTCTGGCGGAAATTCTTGAGGCCCGTACTGGTCATCATGGCCGCGCAGATTGCGACGACGTTCTCATATTTCTTACCGATGCGCACCATCGAATCAGAGAAACACCCGGTAAAAGTAGGCTTAGCTGAAGGCTGCACGCCTTTTTCCATGTCAAACGGACTGACCCCGTGATAGACAGACGGATTCTCCTCCGCCGGTGCGTAGCCTTTACCCTTCTGGGTAACGATATGGATCAGGACCGGACCGTTGATCTCCTTGGCGATCTCGAGTTTCTTCTTTAAAAGCGCGATATTGTGGCCGTCGAAAGGTCCGAAATAATGGAATCCCAGATCCTCGAAAATGACCGGTGTATTTCTTCTGATCAAAAGACGGAACCAGGTCTTCAGCATACGAAGGAATCTAGCGATCGGACGACCGATCAGCGGGATCTTCAAAAGGACTCTCTCGACACGGCTCTTGGCACGGATATATCCCGTGGAAGAACGAAGATTCGAAAACGCCCGGGAAAGTCCGCCGACGTTTTTATCGATCGACATCTGGTTATCGTTCAATATGACCGTCAGGTTCTCACTGAAATGGCCGGTATCGTTTAAGCCTTCAAAGGCCATGCCGCCCGTCATGGCACCGTCACCGATAACAGCGATAACATGCCCGTTATCACCTTTCAGTTTCTTGGCGCGGAGAAGTCCTAAAGCCGCGGAGACCGAGGTGCTGCTGTGTCCGACACCGAACACATCGTATTCACTTTCAGATCTTTTCGGGAATCCTGTAATACCGCCATACTGGCGAAGCGTATCGAAACGGTCTTTTCGACCGGTCAGAAGCTTATAGGCATACGCCTGATGTCCTACGTCCCAGACGATCTGGTCTGTGGAAAGATCGAACTCCGCTAAAAGCGCGACGGTCAGATCCACTACACCGAGGCTTGATGCCAGATGACCGCCGTTTTTACTTACACGGTCAACAATGACATAACGAAGCTCATCGGCGAGTGCCTTGCATTCGTCATAACTTAACTGCGCCACGTCCTGCGGGCGCTTGATGCTGTCCAGTATAGGAGTCGGTTTCATAGTCGTCACTGCACCCGATTCTGCAGAACATCGCTGAACTGCCGTAATACTGTGACGTCAAAGCCACGGGAAGAGAGCTCATCGAGCGCATCATAGACATCCCCGTAGGTATCGTCGAGCATCTTCTGAGCTGTGCTTTCACCAAAGACCGTAACAAAAGTAGATTTATTGTCGCGCTGATCTTTTCCGGTGGACTTGCCGAGGACCTGCTGATCCGCCTGCACATCAAGAAGATCGTCCTTGATCTGAAAGCCCAGGCCCGTTCCGGAAGAAAAACGGCGGATAAGATCGTAAAGGGACTTATCTTCGCCCTTTTCCGCCGCGTAGATATAGTATGGAACCAGACAGGACGCATTGATCAGCGCACCCGTCTTCTTTTCGTGAAGTTCACAAAGGCGTCCGGTCTCGATCTTCTTTCCTTCCGAAGCAAGATCGATGCTCTGACCGCCGATCATACCGAGGATACCGGTGTTTTCGGCAAAACAGCAAGCCGCCTTTATCGTGTTCGGATTTTTAGAGACAGAAAGCAGGACTCTTTCAAATGCGCGGTTTAAAAGCGCATCCCCGCCGAGAAGCGCAAAAGCCTCCCCATGGGCGATATGGCAGGTCGGCTTTCCTCTTCTAAGGCAATCATCGTCCATACAAGGAAGATCGTCATGGATCAGAGAATACGTATGGATCATCTCCATCGCGACCGCAAAGTCATCCACACACGAAAGCTCGATCCCCAGCATTTCCGCGACCATGTACATCAGCACCGGGCGGATACGCTTGCCGCCGGCCAGAAGGCTGTACATCGAAGCTTTGACCGTCGGATCACAAGAAAGCTCCTTCGGGAATACATCCAGAAGCAGTGATTCGATGCGGTCCTGATACTTTTTCATGAAATAGGAGATCTTCTCGCTCATAGTTTACTCTCCAAAAGCACTCTCGCTCTCGCCGTCCTGCCCGAGGATACTGATCTTCTTTACGATCGAATCCAGTTTCTCCTTACAGAACTTCGAAAGCTCCATCCCACGGGAATAAAGCGCGATGGAATCATCAAGGGACGCTTCTCCGGATTCCAGTTTCCGGATGATCTCTTCAAGCTCGCTGACTGCCTGTTCATAGGTCATGTTGATCTTCTCTTCCATCAGTTTCCACCCTCTTTTTCCTCGATCGATCGAACTACGGAGCAGATCACACCATCTGCCACCGCCACTTGGATCTCTTCCTCTATATTAACACATTTTACAGAATCTACCGTTTGTCCGTTTCTATTCTTCACACGGGCATATCCGCGGAGCAGGACTTTCATA
Organism: Clostridiales bacterium; assembly: GCA_017551865.1. GTDB lineage: Bacteria > Bacillota > Clostridia > Saccharofermentanales > Saccharofermentanaceae > Scatonaster. The sequence continues at coordinate 72,373 of JAFZKB010000027.1, forward strand.
GGATCTAACGCCTCAAGTTTTGCCAGTGCCGTGGTAAAAGAACCCATCTTCCGCTCATATTCGGCCTTCATCTTCTCGCCGAGTTTTTCGGAAAGCGCATCGCACCTCTGCATCTCTTTCTCGATCCGGTACTTCGGCTCCAGAAGCGCTCTGTGCTTACTTAATCTTTCCCACTGGTGGTTCTTGCTCTTGATGAAGTTTCGCATCGCCAGCGCAAGTTTTCCGGAAGTTAGATCGAGTCTTCCGAGAAGTTCCTCTTTATTCGGCATGACAAGTTCCGCCGCTGCAGAAGGCGTCGGGGCACGAAGATCTGAACAGAAATCACAGATCGTATAGTCGGTCTCATGGCCGACTGCCGAGATCACCGGGGTATTCGCCTCAAAGATCGCACGCCCCAGCGCCTCGTCATTAAAGCACCATAGATCCTCCATGGATCCGCCGCCTCTGGCGATGATGATGACATCGACATCTTCCCTCTTATCAAGAAGCTTCAAAGCGGAGATCAGTTCTCCTGCGGCTTCTTTTCCCTGCACGGAAGAAGGCGCGATCAGGATATCGTAGTTCGGGTATCGGCGATTCAGGACATTCAGGATGTCCTGGATCACGGCGCCTTTCGGAGATGTCACGACACCGATCTTTTTCGGAAGGTACGGGATCGGCTTTTTATGGGACTCATCGAAAAGGCCCTCTTTCGCCATTTTTTCTTTTCTTTTTTCAAACTCACGGAAAAGATCCCCGATGCCGTCTTCCTGCATAAAAGATACGACCACCTGGAATCTTCCATCGACAGTGTATATGGACGCTCTTCCGTAAAGGATGACCTGCATGCCGTTTTCCGGAACAAAGCTGATATGGGAAAAGCTGCCCTTGAAGATCACGCAGGAGACGGAGCTGTTTTTATCCTTAAGCTGGAAATACGCATGTCCGGATGGATAGCGCTTATACCCCGAGATCTCCCCTTTCACGCATAACTGACAAAGCACACTGTCATTATTTACCAGTGTGCTTGCATACTCGTTTAATTCAGATACGGAAAGGATCGTCTGCATTATTTTTCCAGGTCGTTGCCGATCCTGCCTAAAATCGCGTTGATATAGCTCTTCGACTCTTCAGAACTGTATTTTTTCGCAAGAACGACCGCCTCGTTGATGGAAACGCTTACCGGGATATCCGGCTCATGCAGCATCTCATATACGGCGATACGAAGAAGGATGACGTCGACCTTCGGAAGACGGCTCTGTTTCCAGTCCTTCAGATACTTGGAATACTCGCTGTCAAGCGCTTCTGACTCAGCAAACACACCCTCCGTGATCTTATTGAAATACGGAAGATCTTCCTCATCAAGAGGATGCACCTCGAGGTACAGTTCTTTTTGCTCGGAAACGGGCTCATCCCGAAATCCCAGCTGATACAAAAACGCAAAAGCCGCTTCACGCGCTTCTCTTCTACTCATCGAAACCTCCCGGGCGGAAGGATCTTGTCCATCCAGTCCTTGACTTTATCTTTATCCGAGAAAAGCAGCGCACCTACGACGTAGCCGATCACGGACATAACAATTATAAACAGTGTTTTTAAGAAGCCGAAGATCACCAAAAACAGCGCAAAGACAAAGGCAATACCTGCTCCGATCTTGCCGGAGTTCTTGTCTTTGAGCATATCGAAGAATTTGACGAAAAGGGCTCTCATCTATTAACGTTCCACCTTCGCAACGACAGGCTCTACGCGGCTGACCTTAACGGAAACGCTCTCCACAGTGATACCTGTATAACGCTCGATGTCCTTCTTGATCCTCTCCTGGACCTTACCCATGGTGGAAGGAACTTCGACGTTGGAATAAAGGACCGCACTCAAATATACGCGGATCGCGTTATTCTTCGCGGAAAGAACTCGTGCACGTGCAGCTTTGATACCTGCCTGTGCGCTTTTGGCGGAGTTTAAGGCGATGCTCTCGATCGCATCGACACCGATCTCGACAAAACCGATCTCTGTCTGACGGATACGGGTCTTACTGAGACGGCCATTTAAAAGACAGAAGGTCACGGTAACGACACAGGAGATCAGAATGACCAGAAGTACCGCAAGATAGATGTATTTCTGGTACGGATCGGTAACGATATTGGAAAGAGGAGAAAGAAGATCTGCGAAGATACCATCGTCTGCCAGTGCATAAAGAAGAAGCAGTGACAGTATCGCGAGGATCGTCGAATATACGATCAGAACAAAACGGATGATACGGTTCATGAATTCTTTTCCTCCCTTAACACCACGCCGCAGACATGGACATTCACAGATTCCACGACAAGGCCGGTAAATTTCTCTACGTCCTCCTTGACGCGCTCCTGGATGGACCAGGCCACCTCTGGAATAATCATACCATAATACACAATAGGATAAACAGTGACGGAAACGAACCCCTCTTCATTCTCGGAAAACTCGACGCGCACGCCCTTCCCTTCATGAACGAACCCCAGGGATTCCTTAAGCACTACAGGTACAGAGGCCGTAAGACGAGCAACGCCCTCCGTACGCAGGGCGGCTTCTGCTGCATACTGTGCAACAAAGCCCTGCGACATCGAGCGTTCGCCTTTAATCGATTCCGATACGAGATTCTCACCCATCTTCGACAGTTCCCTTCTCGACGAAAATCAGAACGTGAGATTATGCACGTTCGAGATATTCACCTGTACGAGTATCTACACGAATGATCTCGTTCTGGTTTACAAAGAGCGGAACCTTAACGGTTGCACCGGTCTCAAGTGTAGCGATCTTGGTCGCGTTGTTTGTCGTATCACCACGAACACCAGGCTCGCACTCAGTGATCTCGAGCTCAACAACGATCGGAAGCTCTACGCCGAAGATCTCGCCCTTATAGGAAAGTACTTTACAGATCATCTCTTCCTTGAGGAAGCGGATGTTCTCGCCGATGTTCTCTTTTGCGATCGGGCGCTGCTCATAAGTTTCCTGATCCATGAAGTAGTAAAGGTCACCATCTGCATAGATGTACTGCATATCGTTTCTTTCCAGCTGAGCCTGCTCGAACTTCTCGTTCGGGTTGAAGCTGCGCTCAACTACAGAACCGGTCTTTACGTTCTTATACTTTGTACGTACGAAAGCGGCACCCTTACCAGGCTTTACATGCTGGAATTCCACTACCTGGAAAACCTGACCATCCATCTCAAAGCACATACCGTTTCTAAAATCACCAGCGCTAATCATAAATACTCCTCCGAATATACACAAAAAATGTTATCTAATTTATTACGTTATAACAGTTTACTTGAACATTTGTAAATCCGCAAGTAAAATCAGCGCAAATCACGAATTTATCTATTTTCCACAAAAACAGACCGGTTTTCGCAAAGGAAAGATCAGATCGGGAGGCTGTTGGCGTATACATATTTCCCGGCCGAACTCGTTACATACACGCCGTCCAGCTTGTAGAACCAGAATACCCAGTAGTAAGTATAATCGTCCTTGCAGAGGAAAACATCAGTCCAGGTAGTCCCGGTGACCGTACGGACATACTTGTATTCTTCTCCCGGTCGCTTCGCGTATATCATATACCCTTCTGCGCCCTCCATGGCATCCCAGGTAAGTATGACCCGGGCCTCCCCGCTTCGCGCACGAAGTCCGGTGACCGGCACCGGCCTTCCTCGCTCAAACACATAATTCTCACAACCACCGGTGATCATCTTCCCGTTTTTATTTCTTACAAAGGCGAAGACCCAATAAAAGTTATTCTCTGTTGCCAGAGCATTCGTATCTAAATAGGTGGTTCCTTGTGTCGTCATGCCCACATATCCATAAACACCCTTTTTTCTAGCATAGATAAGGTATCCCTCTGCACCGGCAACAGGTTCCCACGTAAGACGTACACTGTGAATGTCAACGGACTCCGCTTTGATCGTCTTCACCGTAGCCGGACACTTTACAGAAATCGTAAACTCCTCAATATTGGTAGCACAGTCTGTTCTCTTATCACCATTACAAAGCTCAGAAAAGACTTTTACTTTATATTTTCCTGTCAGAAGATCTGAGGGCACTTGAAAGTTCACAGCACCATACTCCTTATCATGGGCGATATGTCCATAATATATCGGCGAATCGTTCATATCGGTAATGATCACAGAGACAAAACCCGGAAGCAGTCTGGAGCCGACAAGGCCGTTAAGGAAGGAGATCTTGACATTTTCTCCTGATTCATAGTTTTCTTTATCGATAAATGCTATGAAATTATCATAATCCTTGCAATATAATGTCAGCTTCCATTCATTCTTCGTATAATCCTGGATCTTGACCATTTTCCCGACAGACGAAGGATCGTTGCTTTTTACTCCGTTCGCGGTCGTGAACAAGATCGTTTTCGGACGGCACATGAAAGAAGGACGTACGCCTTTGACCTGAGTCACCGAATCACCTACGACATCATAATCCCCGGCAGATGTTACATACTGAATATCTGTCGAAGTCTTTCCGGGAGTTCTAAGCCAGTAATCCACACCAATCTTGCGTAATGCCGGATCGAGAGCATAGACCTCACTCAAAGAAAGCGGGCGCAATCTATCTGTGATCATTGTCCCTGCAACACCGTCAGAATATGGGGAAACATTAACGTAACTGGCAGGAAGGATTCTTTTGGAGGTCATGATCTCTTTTTCTTGTGCATTTATACCGCTATAATAGATCGATTCAATTTCTGATTTGAGATCGGATCCTTCATACGAATTCCCACTCCCGGTACTTTTCCGATAGGCCGTATTCGGACCTACCGCCGAAGTGGACAGGAACGTCAGAATCGTATCACCGCCTCTGGCTGTCTGTTTTTTTATTACCTTCCAGGAAATGGGCTGGTTTTTATAGTACCCAAAATAGACGGTAGCACCTTTGCTGCTGTTTATATTCGTCATGAGATGATCATATCCGAACACAAGCGATTTATTTGCGTTTGCTGCTGCCGCATGTACCGTTTCTTTTTCAGTAGATGCGGCGACAGCAAAGGAGCCGACAACAATTCCGATACTCAACATGATGGACAACATTGATTTCAAATACTTCTTCATAAACACAACCCCTTTCCTGATCTCCGTTAGATTTTTGGTTTTTATAATGATTTCCCGTAGGTGTAGTTTGCCGTTCCACCCGGGATCATTTTCCCGTTATTCAAATGATATGGATATACCCAGTAAAAAGTATATGCCGATGCGGATGCACTTCGATCGGTAAAAGATGTACCGGTAGTCGTCATGCCGATATAGCCGTATTCTCCGCCCGGACGGATACCATAGATCAGATAACCATCGGCATCAGCTACCTGATTCCAGGTAAGTTTGACATACCCGGAACCGGATGACGCACGAAGTCCGGTGACCGCAGCACAGACACCCTTGCCATAGGCATACATCTGGCATTTGCCCGGGATACGTCTGCCTTGACTATCTGTGATAAACGCAAATACCCAGTAATAGTTATAATCTGTATCCAGCGCATTCACATCCGTATAGGTCGTTCCCTGTGTCGTCATACCGACAAAACCGTAAACTCCGTCCTTCTGTGCATAGATGAGATATCCTTCAGCAGTCGGGACAGCATCCCATGAAAGTTTGACCTTGTTGCGTCCGGCAGGTGTACATTTGATGTTTCTTACTGTACCCGGGTTATTGACATGGAATGTCAGTGAACGCTGCACAGAAGAATAGTCCGTCTTCTTATCGCCATTGCACTGCTCACTGAATACTTTCAGATAATAGTCACCCGTCTGAAGATCCCTCGGGAAAACGAATCTGGCCGAGCCACTTGTCGAATTGTTTGCGATATGTCCGTAATAGAGCGGTTCCCCGTGCATATCGGCAACGATCACAGAAACGAACTCAGAAGAACCAGACTTCGCACCGTTGTAATCGATCATAACCGCGCCGCCGGCATCGACTTCTCTTTCGTCATAGCAGCTGACACGAAAATCCTTTCTCGAATCATCGTAAAGCGTCAGCTTCCACTCGTTTGTTGTCGCGTTCGTGATCTTCGTCATCTTTGAGACGGAAGATACACTATTACTCTTGAGGCCATTGGCTGTTGTCAGGAAGATCTCCTCCTCTTTAACATTCATGGCCGGGCGGCTGTACTTATTTTCCGTCACGGTATCCCCAAAGAAGTGATAGTTTCCATCATCACCCACATAAGTTGCCGACGAGTTCGAATCACCGGGCGAACAAAGCCACCAGTCCACATCGATATCTCTGATCTTTTCATTCAGATATGAAGATTCTTTGGTCGATAACGGCCATAACTTAGCATCAGTTACTTTTGTTCCTGCGACTCCATCCGGATATTCAACACTCGAAAAAGTACTTGTTACTAATGTCTTTCCAGCAACGGCCGCCTGCTCAAGACTCGAAAAATAAGAAGTATTGCTGAACAGATCATTCAATCTTGTCTGCAAAGCCGAACCCGAATAACTATTCCCTTTGGAAAGCTGAGAATTAAACGGGCCTGCTTTTCCGATCGCCTTACTTGAAAGCAGTGTTAAGCAGCCGGCATTGCTCTTCGAACTGACCTGCATTCCGTTATAGCCGATCACGCGCCAGGCGATCGGCGCGTCATAATTTCCCATGTACACGGTAGCAGCATTATCAGAGTTGACACCTGATGTCAAAGGCTTTACTCCATACATCAGTGTTTGTTTTGAAATAGCGGCATTCACCATCTTTTTCTCAGCCGGCTGTGAAATGATCAGAGCTCCGGAAAGGATCCCGGCACTCATCATCATGGCAAGTGTTTTTCTGCAAATGTTTTTCATGTTCTTGATTCGTCTCCTGTCTTTTTTTGAAAAGCTTTTTTCTTTATATTTTGATGCTCTTTAAAGCGCTTTCCCGTACACATAGGCGGCGGTTCCGCCAACGATCATTTCGTCTCCGTTATAGTGGAATGGGAATACCCAGTAGAATGTCCAATCTTCTTTGGAGGCTTTCCTATCAACAAAAGCCGTTCCGGTCGTTGTCATGCCGATATATCCGTAGCTCTCGCCCGGGCGGATCCCGTAGATCAGATAGCCATCTGCGCCTACGGATGCCGTCCAGTTGAGTTTGACACGACCGGTCGATGAACTGGCTCGAAGATCAGTAACTGCCAAAGTAACACCTTTGGCATATACATACTTTTCGCATCCGCCACAGATCATCTCTCCGAAATCATTCACGTAATAGGCAAATACCCAGTAATAGTTATAATCAAAGTCCAGTGCTTTTGTATCTGTAAAAGTAGTTCCGCGCGTAGTCATGCCGACGTAAGCATACTCACCGTCTTTTTGCGCATAAACAAGATACCCCACTGCACCTTCCACGGAATCCCAGGAAAGTTTCACTTTGTTCTTTCCGGCCGGCTGCGCGGAAAGCCCGGTTACATTTCGCGGCTTCGGTTCCACAGTGATCAGCTTTGCGCCTTTATCGAAACTGAACTGCGTCCAGCCAGGATAGTGATAGAACTCATAATCTGCTCCCATGTAGGTTTGGGAACGAAGCGGAACATACTCCATCAGTTCCAGAAATCTCGGACAGTGGGAGATATTGAGTTCCGTAACATGATTTCCAAATGAATCCATAATATCAAGTTTCGGGCTGTTCAAAAGGATCTTTGTGATCTCATTAAAGATGCAATTCAGTTTATAAAGCTCGTGATTCTTGGAAAGATCCAGGAAAGTGATCTTGTTAAAGGAACAATCGACATATCTAATACGAGGACAATTACTGAGATCAAGGGATTCCAGCTGATTGTTCTCACAATGAAGTTCATAAAGCGCCACATTATGACTGAAGTCAAAAGACTTGATTGTCGTATTCGTGCAGGTAAAACCGGAAAGCGCCGTATTCTTTGAAAGATCGATCGAAGTTAAACCTTCACAACTGCAATACAGTCCTTCGAGCTTGGTATTCTGCGTAACATCCAGTTTCGTGATCGGATTGCCGCTGCAGTTTAATCTCTTTAATTCCGCATTGGATCTGACATTGATCTCCGAAAGATTACAATCCGCACAACGCAATTCTTTTAAAATAGCATTCTTCGACACATTCAAGGATTTAAGCGGATTCTCATCGCATGTGAGATAGGTAATCGACGGAACCACCGATGCATCAAAGGAAGTAAGGTTATTATGGCTGAAATTCAGTTCTTTTAAAGAAGTAAAGTATTCAACACCCTTCAAATCGCTGATCTCTTTGTAAGTACAATAGATACTGTCTGTCGCTTCGATCTCGGCGGTACTTAAGGAGGAACTATCGTCTTTATCGATCTTATCGAGAACGAAGTTTCTAAAATTCTGATCCGGGAATGTCGATGCATTGATCGGGATCTCATCCGCTTCTACCTTTTTTGACGTAGAAGGTTGAATGGAAGAAATCACGCACAGCGCCGCGAAAGCACTGAGCGAGGCCGTAAGGATACGACTGATGTTCTTTTTCATGAAAAAATCTCTCCTCAAATGATTAGATTTCTTCATCATCCGGCGACATCCCCATGACCGCCGATTCACTATTTCTTAGAGCGTCTTGCCGTAGACATAGGCGGCTGTACCGCCGACGATCATCTTCTCCCCGTTTTTGTGATATGGGAATACCCAGTAGAAGGTCCAGTCTGTATTGGATGCATTCTTATCTTTAAAGGTCGTTCCCAAAGTCGTCATGCCAATATAACCGTATTCTCCTTCCGGACGGATTCCGTAGATCAGATACCCTTCCGCATCAGGGACAGAATTCCAGGTCAACTTGACAGAATCCTGCAACGAAGTGGCCTTAAGGCCGGTCACCGGAGAACATACACCCTTTGCATACACATACTTTTCGCAGCCGCCGCAGACTTTCTCATCAAAATGATTCTCATAGTACGGAAATACCCAGTAGTAGTTATAATCCGTATCCAAAGCTTTCGTATCCATAAATGAATTTGCGCTTGTCATGCCGACATAAGCATACTTACCGTCTTTTTGCGCATAAACGAGATAACCATCAACATCTTCCACTTCATCCCAGGAAAGCTTCACCTTGTTCTTCCCCACACCGACAGCCGTAAGACCCGTGACCTTGTCAGGCTTGGGTTCTTCCAAAAGAAGTGCAGTAGTACGATCAAAATAGAACTGCGTCCATCCCTTTTCAAAATAATAATCATAGGTGGCATCTTCACCTTGGTGCGTCTCACGCGGCGCATACCCCATAAGAGTCAAAAACCTCGGACAATGCGAAAGATCCAAAGTGGCGATCTTATTTCCATAACATGCCATAAAATCAAGTCGCTCACTATTCAGGTAGAGTTCCTTCATGCCATTATTCTTACAGATCAAACGGAACATATTCGAATTCTTACTGAGATCTAATACTCTGATATGATTATCTGAACAATTCAGATCACTAAATCTCGGATTATTGGAAAAATCAAGGCTTTCAATAAGACAGTTTCTGCAATCAAGAGAACTCAAATTAGGATTTCCCGAAAAATCCAAAGATTTGATGGGGTTATAACCGCACATAACACCATTCAATTTCTCATTCTTACTTAAATCAAGCGAAGTCAATTCATTTTCTGAACAAGTCAGAAAAGTAAGATTACTATTATGAGAAACATCAATCGTCTTAAGGTGGTTTTGATCACATTCCAGATTCTGCAAAGCCGGATTAAATCTTACATCAAGTTCATATAGTTCATTATTCGAACAATCCAGTTGTTCCAATTGTTTGAGAGCTCCAATATTGAGACTTTTGATCTTGTTCGACCCACATCGAAGGAGTTTAAGTGACGTAAAATACTCTATTCCATCAAGAGACTCGATACCATCATCATAAAAATACATTTTCGTAACAGCAGCAATCTCCTGCTCTGATAGATACCCGTTACTATCCTTATCGTATTCTCGTACTTTATCAAGGAAGTTCTTATCCGGGAAATTCTTCTCATTTAATCTACAGACGATCGGACTGTCATCTGTTGCCAGCAAAGGCATACCCGGAATATAAGCACATGCAGCGATCACCAGACTTGCCGAAAAAGCAAGCATCCCAATAACTTTTCTATTCACAAACACATCCACTCCTGACCCATAAATTTATCTTCACCCGACGATAGTATACATTACTTTTTGGAAATTTACAATTTATTCATAAAATTTTCAAATTTGATATAATCAAAAAGAATCCCGCCGGTTTCCCGACGGGATATCTTAATACAAAAGCCGATTTTTCAGGCTTTTTCCGCTAAAATCATTTAACCGGATGTTTTTCCTCGTTCATTCAAAACGACCTGCACCCTGTTATTGATTGTTTTCACCACATCATCCAGACTCTTCTGACTACTAAAATACGGAGCCACTTCTTCCATCACCAGATTAATGATCTTCGAATCCGGATAATAAATATGATTCAATGATGCCAAATAGTCTTTCAAACTTTGTATTTCTTCATCTGAATAACCGATTTGAGTAGACGGACCATCTCCATAATCTTCATCCCAATAATCCGAATGCAATTTCGGATGCCAGTAATAATCCAATACATCGTCAATAGAATCCCATCTCACCGGCAGACTACTAGGAAGTTCACCTCTGTCAGTATCATAGCTTTGCACATCCTTGCTTAGCATGAACTTAATAAAGCTCCATGCACCAGCTTGATCTTTACATGATTGAGTAACGGATAAAGTATCAGAAATGCTGATGTATCCAAACGAACCATTGTTCATAGGATAGCCTAAAATCTCATAGTTTCTGTCTCGGCCTTCTTCATAAAATGATCCATATTTGAAATACAAAAACTCCGATCCATCCCGATCATACAAAGGTGTATACAAATACAAAAAAGCATCCACATCTTTCTCTTTATCTTTTTCGGTCATGCAATATTCATTACATACTTTAAGCAGATCTCGAAAAGATTGTTGGTCAAAATCCGCCGTATTCGTATCTTTTCTAACGAACGCATCCATATTGACAGAGAGCATACTTGCAAGAAATTCTTCTTTTGTCACCCAGTCCAAAAAACGAATCTCCGGATGACTTTCCATATAAGCTATTATATCTGCATAATTGGATTGGGCATCCAAACCGCATCCTCCATCAATTACTGTTGTGTCCAAACAACATCTGGTCGGAACAGACATCAAATGACCTTCTTGCTCTATTTTCAAAAATGCAGATGAAACAAACTGTTTGCGCCATTCGTCACTTTCAGAATTCCAAAATGGCAGAAGATCTATCACATATCCACCCGTCTCCAAATATTCAAAAACAATGTCTGAGGAGCTGCCAGACACGTTCACAAGCATATCCGGCCCATTTCCGGAAAATACATCCTTCCACAAAAGCTCTCTTGCCGCTTTACACAATGAAGGATAATCAACAAATCCATCTTCGGTAAGATAATCACTTTCATCAGGAAAATTCACATAATCAACCAATTCGACAACGTACTGATCATTTGATTTATTAAACTGTTGAATTGCCCATAGCAGTTTTTCGTTCTGGGAATCACTTATACAAGCCAGTTTTAATACTTGCTTTTTCTCATGTTTGTTCTTCCCTGGAGAAAGTATCTGTGCAACGCCCGTTTCTGAATAGACTAATACGCTACTAAGAGAATCGGTTACAGCGAATCTTGTGTCGTGAATCATCGCAACAGCATCGCGTTCGGAGTTTGACCAAAGAAGATAATTAACGATTTCCCCTTGTTCATTCACATACCACAAACCATCTGAATCAATCATGAACTGTCTTTGGTTTTCGAAGAAAAACACATCAAATGGGAAATTATCAACATCAACGTTTTTATTCGTCATTTTCCCCTTTGAGTCAAAAGAATACAGCCGTTTTGGCATTCTTATATTGGCAGCGTAAAGCTCTTCACCGATCCAGAAGAATTCAACGTCATCGATATCATGAATCGCATCAGACTGAAAAACGAGTTTTGTGCTGGACATATCAAATCCTTGAAGTTCACTACCCTGTTCAGTTAGATTTTCCATATAAATGGTGTTATCTTTCAACCCGGAAAACCCAATGTAAGAGGCAAGCTCTTCAGCAGCAGGGTTTTCGAAATGCACGCTTTTTTGAAGGTTTCTTTTTTCGACATCAATAAAATATACATCAAAACACTTATTCTCTATTTCAATAATGAGTAAAGTTTTGTTATCAAACAAACATTTACAACTCCCAAATTGATATCCGATCGGTATATCGAGAAAAAACTCAGACTCAATTGTGCCATCATAATTATACTTACAAATGGAAACATCTTCGTTATCTCCATGCATCACTAAAATAGCATACGAATCAGAGAGTGTGCCGGAAATGATAGTTCTCTTACTTATTTGTGTATCCAGATCAACAGCCTCAAAAAATTGATCAGATACAGGTCCAGTCGATAGTTCCAAAGCAGATGAAGATGGACTAGATTCCTTCAACTTATTACTGGAAATGCAACTAGCGTTAACAGAAATGAGAATCACGAAAACAAACAATATAGCAAAACATCTTGAAATCGATTTTAAACGCATTTATTTAATACCTCGCAATATAGGCACATGAAACAGGAATAAATCCTGAATTGTATAACTCTTGTAAGAATACCCAATACCTAAAAAAAACGATTCATTCTTCAAACAGAAAAGCATTGCCGATTTCTCAGCAGTTTGCCATAGAACTTTTCTGTTCTTTTTGATAGTAACTCTAATACTGAATCTGAGCAATATATGGGCATAAAACAAAAGGGTCTCGTGTTATCACGAGGCCCTTCTATTCCGAAGATTACAATACAGTTTTAATTCGCTTTTCCGTATACGTACTTGGCGGTTCCTCCAACGATCATCGTATTGCCGTTTTTGTGATACGGGAACACCCAGTAGAAATTCCAGTCAGTCGACGAAGCTTTTTTATCGGTAAAAGTTGTTCCTTTCGTCGTCATGCCGATATATCCGTAGCTTCCTCCCGGATGAATTCCATAAATAAGATATCCTTCTGCACCCGAAGAAGCATTCCAGACAAGTTTTACACCGCCGGTGACACGTGAAGCTTTAAGTCCTGTTACGGCCAGGCAAACTCCTTTCGCGTAGACATACTTTTCACATCCGCCCGGGATCATCTTCCCATTCTCATCCTTAACATAGGCGAACACCCAGTAGAAATTCCAATCTGTATCTAACGCTTTGGTATCCGTAAACGTCGTTCCCTTAGTCGTCATGCCGACATATCCGTACTTACCGTCTTTCTGGGCATAGACAAGATATCCTTCTGCGCCTTCGACCTTACCCCATGTAAGCTTCACCTTATTCTTCCCTGCCGATTCCGCTTTAAGACCTGTCACCTTCTCCGGTTTTAGACCATTGACCGTAAGTTCAACAGTTGCATCGAACGCGAGGAATTCGGATGAAGTTTCATTACCATACTCATAGTATTTGTAGTTCATATACGTCTGCTCAACTCGATCAAAGGTGGTATAGATCTCGACCAGAACCGGGCAATTCGAAATATCGAGCTTTCCGATCGAGTTCATGCAACAGTCAAGATGCGAAAGCTTCGTGCAGTTCGATATATTGAGATCCGTCATCGAGTTATTTCCGCAGGAAAGGAATGTAAGGTTTTTATTCTCACTGAGATCCAATGTTTTGATCTGATTACTGACGCAGACCAGTCTTTCCAGTTCCGTGAAAAGCTCCACGCCCTTTAATGTCGCGATCGAACTACTACCGCAAGTGATCTTCTTGACAGAAGAGATCTCACTTTGGTCAAGATAACCATTCTTATCCGAATCAAAGTTAGACGACACATAGTTCCTGAATTTAAGATCCGGGAAGGTCTTGTCATCGATCCAGGCAGGCTGTAAGATCTTTACGCTCTCATCCACCGAGAAGTAATAGAATGTATACCCTTCATTGCTGCTGTATCTTACGGTCTTATTGGTATACTGGGGAGTTGCTTCATGGATGAGCTTGGCAAGATACGGACACTGTCTTACCGAGATCTGTGTAAACTTATTCCCGTAACCACTGAAATAAATGAGCTTCGGGTTATTCTGAAGATCAATACCGGTGATCGCATTGTTGTAGCAGTTCAGCGTTTCCAGATTCGGGAAAAGAGCAATTCCCGTAAGATCTTTGATAGATTTCCCCTGGCAGTCGATCTGGGTCAGAGCATTGGCCTCACTTGTACTGAAGGCACCCGTATGATCCGGATCTTTTGTATCGAAGAGATACTTTCGGAACGCGCTGTCCGGGAAATTCTTTTCATTGATAGCGATATCCGTCGAGTTCATGAAAATGATCAGCGAAGCATCCGCCTTCAGCGAATAATCTAATCCGCTATAGGTCTTATTCGATGTTTTGTAGACACTTCCGGATGAAAGTGTCAGCGGAACATCCGAAATGAGTTTTATGAGCTCTGTACATTTTTGAATGGATAATGTTGTCAGATTACAGTTCGTGATATCGATGCTGTAAAGCGCAGTGCACTTGCTGAGGTTTAATGTCGATACGAGATTGTCGTGAAGACTCAGTACTTTCAGCTTGGTATTGCTGGTGAGGTCCAGTTTCTGGATGCTGTTCGAATAACAGAACAGTTTTTCAAGTGCCGTATTCTTGCTGACATCCAGCTCTGTAAGTTTGTTTCCATAGCAGTTGATAAATGTCACAGAAGTAAAATACTCGACACCTTTGAGTGACTCGATCCTCTTATACGGACAGTCGATGATCGTGACCGCATCAAGCTCGCTTTGGCTTAAAGAACCATTTCCGTCTTTATCAAAATTCGAAGAAACGTAGTTTCTGAAGTTTTCATCCGGGAAAAGATGCGGATCGATGTCATAAAGATCCAAATTGATCGTCGTCTCGTTATCCACATAGAACACATATGTACGATCATACGCATATTCGGAATAAGAATAATCATTGGCGCTGTCATAGGAAAGCGGATGCTGGGCGATCAGTTTCTTTAATCTCGGAGTGGCGCCGATACAAAGAGACGATATCTCATTTCCGTAGCATTTGAGTTTATCCAAGAGCGGATTATGGCTTACATCAAGATAGGAAAGGCCGTTGGAATAACAATACAGCATCTGCAATTTCACATTGGCACTGACATCTAAGGAACTAAGCCGGTTTCCGCTAACATCAAGGTCAGAAAGCTCAGAGAGCGAACTTACATCCAGACTGGCGAGTTTATTATCTGAACAGTAAACATGCTTCATCTGCTCATTATTACGGATCACCAAGGAAGAAAGATCATTGTTACTGCAGTCAAATGTGATCAGTACCGGTTGATTCTCTACTATCAAAGAAGTAAGAGCATTCGATCCGACAAGTACATTTGTAAGCTCGGGACACTTCGTAAAATCAAGGCTCTTGATCTTATTTCCAAAGCAGTTCAGAACATGAAGAACAGAAAGATTCGATAGATCCAGAGATGTCAATTGATTGGCATTGCACATAAGATTCGTGATATTTGAGATCGTCCCCAGACTCAAAGATGAAATCTGATTCGATGTACAGGTCAATTCCCTAAGAGAAGTGCAATTGCTTACATCAAGAGAATTGAGCAAATTATCGCTGCATTCGAGTTTTTCAAGTTTAGGCGCGTCTAATTCGAGGCTGGTAAGTTGATTCTTTTTACAGCTAAGGACCGTCAAAGAATTCTTTTTACCAAGAGTGATGCTCGTAAGCTGGTTATTTCCGCAGCTCAGATATTCCAGATCAGAAAGAGCGGAAAGAGATAAAACTTTGAGTTTATTATTATCGCAGACAATAGATTTCAACTTCGTGTTTGAAGAAAGATTTAGCGCGCTGATAGAATTGTTGGCGCAGCCAAGCGTTTCAAGCGCTGTATTATTGGTAAGTGTCAGCGTAGAGATCGAATTCGAAGCGCAGTACAGAGTCTTCAGTTTCGTATTTGAACTTAACGAAAGAGACGAAAGATTGTTACTATCATAGTCGAGAAACAAAAGTTCCGTACACTCGTCGATATTCAGAGTGTTGATCTTGTTTCTATAGCATCGTAGTTCTTTCAGCGCCTTGTTTTGATTAAGATCCAATGTTGAAATGGAATTTATAGAGCAATCCAGTTCTTCAAGCGCAGTAAAATATTGAATTCCCGTTAAATTGGCAATACTTTGATCCGAACAGTCGATACTCTTGGTGTTGTTGATCTCGCTAGAACTCAAGTACTGGTTATGGTCCGCATCGATAAGACTAAGAATATACTCGCGGAATTTCTTATCAGGGAAGTTTTCACTTCCGATATGAATACCGTTACTTGGAGCATAAAGTGCCGAATTCAGATTTTTACCGTCAGTTCCATAAGCCTTCGTAAAGCTTCCCGAGAAAGGAACAGCGACCGCTGCTAAATAAGCAGCGATCGCAACGGATACGAGAATGTTTTTACTGTTCATAGATCGGATCCTCCTGATGCGAATTGCATCTGATGTTTACTTATTTCGCTTTTCCATAGACATACTTGGCAGTTCCACCCACAACCATAGTATTGCCATTTTTGTGATACGGGAACACCCAGTAGAAATTCCAGTCCGTGGAAGATGCTTTTGTATCGGTATATGTCGTTCCCTTCGTCGTCATTCCGATATACCCGTACTTTCCATTCGGATGGATACCATATACGAGATACCCTTCTGCATCACTTACGGAATTCCAGGTAAGCTTGACGCCGCCCTTCACACTTGAAGCCTTAAGACCGGTTACGGCCGTGCAAACACCTTTCGCATAGACATACTTTTCACATCCGCCGGGGATCATCTTCCCGTTTTCATCCTTAATATAGGCGAATACCCAGTAGAAATTGTAATCCGTATCGAGGGCCTTCGTGTCTGTGAAAGTAGTGCCCTTTGTCGTCATGCCGACATATCCGTACTTCTTATCTTTCTGAGCGTATACAAGATACCCTTCAGCGTTCTGCACCTGATCCCATGTAAGCTTCACTTTGTTCTTTCCTGCAGGAACGGCCTTAAGACCGTATACAGTTCCGGGTTTACTTATAAAACAAAACCAGATGGCTTTGATCGTCATATCCTCGTTAACTATGATCTTATCTCCCGGAAGACCTGCATCCCACTGAGCAAATCCATAACCATCCGGGGCTCTGAACATGCAATCCGGAAGCGTAAATTCACTTCCTGCATCACAAGTTTCTGTCCAGGACTGTGTCCCGCCTAATTTTGAAATAAATGTAATGGTACATGTGGACTGTGGCAGTTTTGTCCAGTTCGCTACGAGAGTGATATTTTCCGTAACCAGGATCTTTTCATTTACATTGACAGAATTACCATTTAAAAGCCATCCATCAAATTGATAACCGGAAGGCGGAGTAAGTCCGGTACTGTCAGGGATCGTAAAGAAAGAAGCTTCCTTAATGCTTACACTGTCGATCGAACCGGAAGCTCCCTGACCATCAAAGGAGATCGTTACGTTCTGCGGCTCTCTGAAACGAAGGATCAGTGCGGAGATATTGCTGTCCGATATTTTTTCACCTGTATAAGCAAAGATTGTCTTGTTATTTTCGAGGGCACTTATGAAACCACTTTCTAAATCAAAGACGAGATCTTCAGAACCATCCGCGTCAAGATCGTAGTAAACAAATGTATCATCTTCTCTTATGTCAGCAATGTCCGATAACGTAAATTCTAGCATAGCATCGGCGGCTGCACCGCTGATCATTGTCGGGCCTTTGTAGAGATCTATGTCGATGACGTCCGGGCGATAAATCAGATATGTAGGTTCACTCGCGTAATCTGTCATATAGACCGCATTCGAACCTGTTGCCAGCTCTTCTGCCAGAATATACACGTGATAATCAATACCCCATTTATTGATATCGTATCCGCTAGGGAGTTTGAAAGTTCCTGAAGAAGTAGAAACATCACCGGAAAGAGCTCCGTAATAAAGGATATTGGCATTATAGGCATTCCCCTTAGACCAAGGCATATCCGTAATAAGAACAGAGACCTGATTGACAGAACCAGCATTATTTCCTTTTATCGTATATGGAACAGAAATTTTACTTCCGGAAACTGAGATTTCCGATCCACTTGTCAGACCGATGCTTACATTATCATCAATGACCGTCAGCTTATACTCCGCTCCGAGTCCACTTTGATCCGGCGAGAGCGTCTGTGTATTAAAAATTACAGAATCCAGATCAACATTGAGTGCAGGTGCAACGCCCAGTTGAATGATTACATCCATAGAACCTAGAGTTGCTTCTCTTCCAGCATCCATCATGCTGATAGCCCCTGCATAAACAACATCGTCAGAGTTTGTTCTTTTATTTCTCAGCCAGTACCAGGAATACCCGTTATCCAAGTCACCTTTTGCACGGTTATAAACAGAAGTTCCTTTCCACCAGTCTTGTTCAGCATCATAGGTATACCCTGGATTAGATGAATAACCATATGCGGGATTTGTAACATCTGCAGCATCTAAAAGAAAGATCTTGTCATTACTGAGTGGTACAGTTTTACCGTAAACGTACTCCATCCAGGATCCCGCTTCATAGGATTCCTGCTTCAAAGATACTAAAGGAATCGCCTTGGCTTCAGGGCGCGAGAAATTGATAGACTGAAAACCTTGATTTAAATATGCGCGAAGATCACTATCTGCCCATTCATTGGTAGATGGATCAAAGGGATAATCAAACAGCACTCTGTCGCTGTCGAGAAACATGGTCTTCATTCCGAATTTATCAGTTTTCGGATCCAGTACACGGAACTTGATCGGAGATCCGTTATAACTTCCAAAGAAAACATAGTCCCCGTTCCATCTTTTGTCTTTCGTTTCCGGTGCAGCCGGAGATGAAATCGTGGCACTTCCAAGATGTGTGTTATTCATGTTCTTCGAATAAGCGGCATTAACTTTTTCAGGATCTTTTGCAAGGCTGATCGCCGGAACGCTTAACATGGCTGCTAAAAACAGAGATGTCGCTTTTACTGTCTTTTTCCTCATCGTTTGATTCTTCATATGAGACCCTCCTTTAGTGGTTTACCATACTCAAATCAAACTTATCATAAAAAGTTAACTTTTCGCATCGCCACAAATAGTGATTTTTTATGAAAAAGATCCGGAGTTGTTTCCGAGACGGTCATTTTCATTTACGACCAGGCCGATCATCTTCGCATTTATTGCCAGATCCAGACGGCTTTCAAATCCCGTCTTCTCCATCATGTTCTGGATGTGGCGTTTTACTGTATTCACGGAAATATTAAGTTTTTCGGCGATCTCGTCATTGGTAAGGCTGTCTGTCAGTTCACGAAGCACTTCGATCTCGCGGTCCGTAAGATCACTTCTCTTAATCTTGCCGAAAGCAACTTCCGGTGCATCGTCGGGATAGACCGATTCGCCGTTTACGGTTCGATCCATCAGATCCAGAAGGCTGTGCTCATCGTATTCTTTATACCAGAAGCTCTCGATCCCGGCTTCTTTCGCCTTTTCTTCCCAGCTCGTCTCCGAAGTGGAGGTCGCCAGAATGATCTTGATATTCGGATGTTTCTTCTTGATCATAGCAGCAGCCGAAAGCCCGTCGATCCCGTCCTGCATCATGACGTCCATGATAAGAAGGTCGATGTCATGATCATCGACGAAATCAATGGCGCTCTGTGCCGAGCGAAGCCCACTTACAAGTACATAATTACTGGCCGCACGGACATACATCTCGAAAAAACCTCTCGAGATGTTCTGATCGTCTACTACTAAGACTCTCGTCTTTGCCGCATCGCGCATAGTGCACTCCTTATCCGAAAAAGATCTCCATTTGCGCAAGGAATCATCCTCACATCAACTCAATTATAGTTAACAATATTTGATATGTGTATCACCCATATGTACCATTTTCAAAAGTCAGGAGTTCACTCCTTCTCGGCGCGGATCTTTATCCTAAGGAGAAATTCCGGCACACTTTGAAGCTCCATTTCCCCTCCCGAAGATTCGATATTCTTTCGAAGCGAAAGAAGTCCTCCACTTTCTGTGATGCGTTCTTTGGGCGGTTTTCCGTTATTTCGGATGCAAAAGATCCGCTCCCCTTCATTCTCCTTGATCGTAACGAATATCTTATCTCCTTCCGCATGCTTCACGGTATTGGCTGCACACTCCGTAATGGCCGAAGAAAGTATTTTTCGGCTCTTTGGATCATGAGGTTCTTCCCCCGAGATCTCCACAAGGACGCCGATACTTCCTGCCATGGCGATCGCAGATGATAAATCTTCTTCCCCGGTATAGGGCTCTTCCACTTCCCCTAAAAGGAACCGGTTCATCTGACGGGTCGCGGTATAGACCATGCGGGCATCGATCGTATCCGTATGGCTTAAGTAATGCCGTCCCATAAGAAGGACCTGGCCGAGCTGGTTATGAAGAGCCGCTTTCGCTTCGGCCTCCTCCTGTGCGATGAACATATCACCCGACAGTTTCGTGACCGTCTTCATGCGGCGCTGAATATCCTGAAGTCTGTCGTGTTTCTCCTCAAGTTCTTCGATGATCTTATATCTTTCTGAAACACGCGTCGCCCGGATCCGGAATCTCTTCTCTTTTGTTTCAAGTTCCGTCTTTTCGAAAAGCCAGACTTCCTGATCATCAGTATGGATCAGGTACATATCTGAATGAAGTCTCTCTTTTTTTTCGATCGTTTCCCAGAAAGTATTTCCATTTACGAAAAGATGTCCCGTCAGCATTCGGCAGAGTTCAACGATCTTGAGATTGGAAAGAAGGATCGTGCCGTTTGCTTCACATATCGCGATCCCGTCCGGGTGGATATCGACCGTCTGTCGGATCGCATCCGGCGTAAGTGTTCTTCTTTTCGACGATATGAAGATACTGATCGTAAAAAGACACAGGATCAGAAGCCCCGCTTCGATCAGAAGATAGAGGATCCAGGGAAGATCAAAGAGGATCTCTTCAAACTCAAATGAATACCGGTCAGGCGCACCTTCCAGGATCTTCCCCGAACAGGCCATTAACACAAGAAAAACCATGCTCGTTAGGATCAGGCAAAAAGAAGCAAGGATCGTGACCTTCTTTCGGATCCTGCTTCTTTTCTCTTCGAGAAGAATCACTAAAGAAGAAACCATGATCGCGACACATGCGAAGTTTAAAATGTGCCAGTTCCATTTCTCTACGATCTCAAAAAGACTGTTCATGCCGCATCACCTCCCTGTCGAAGGTGGATCGTAAGATACGTGATCTCATCACTCATTTTCTTTTCGATCGGAAGGATCGTCTTCGGAAGATCCGTATCTTCCCTGTTTTCCATCGCCAGACGGATGCCGTTTCTCATGAGGGAAACCGTCATTCTTTTCATGTACGGAAGGTATTGTTCGATGACGGCTTCAAAAGAATCATAAAGATCATGCACCGAGGGAAGCGAAATTTCAGAATACTCTTCTCCGATCGCGGCCGCTTCGATCCCCAGGCAGCGAAGGAACCTTGCCGTTTCGGCAAGTGCCAGAAAGAGTTCACGATTACTCATCGGAAGTGTCTTCTCATCGATCAGAAGAAGATTGCTCTTTCTTTTCGAATACGCATTCAGCACGCAGGCTTTCGCGAGGGCATCTCGAAAAGCTTCTGTTCCGGGCTCCTCGCTCTCAAGAAGGGCCTCGATCTTCTTTTGTGTAGGATAGATAGTCTTCGCGATCCTCTCATACACCTGGTTCTGTGCGTCAAGGTGCGCCATCTTCTCCTTAAGTTCATTCTCTTTCTTGATCAGATCATTCTCTTCACTTAAGATCTCATTGGCCGATTCGAGCCTTCTCCTCTCCTTGTGAAGCTCACTTTCATCTTCCGTCCAGAAGGCGTATCCTGAGTGGATCTGCATACTCGAAAGACGGATATCCTCCGACGGGTAGAATGGTTCTTTTCGGCAAGAAAAAAGATCATCCTTCGAAAAGGTCATGGAAGCACCGGTCTCAAATACGGGATTCAACTCGGGATCGGTGACCAGGATCGGGATGTCAAGAATATGGAAAGAACGGATGTAGTTCTCATTAAACGGGATGAGTCGAGTACGAATACAAAACTCATAGATCAAAAGCAGCATGAACACGTTGATCTCGGGCGTTAGATACATTCGCGGGAGATGGGACTTCGAGACCACAAGAAGGATATAAAGGTCAAGTGAAATCCACGCGATAATGATCAAAGGAAGAATCAGCGCCAGGCGCTTCTTCTTTCTCGTGATGCGAAGGAGGATCAGGATACCGAGCGTCAGGGTCAGGATGATCCATGCATAGTTAATATAGAAAAGAAATCCCCAGGAATATGTCCCGACATTCATATTCAGCATCGAAAGATCAACTTTCGGACGATACACGAGAAAATGCAGATCATTCGTGATCGCGGCGATGGAAAACCCAATGGCCGGAAGCAAAAGAAGCCTCTCGTCCCAGGTGTACTTCCCCGTTTCACCTCTGCCAAGGCGGATCGCCGTCATAAGAAGGAGCGTCGGTATGATCAGGAGCGGAATGAAATAACTGTAATCGAGGTAACGGATCATGACGAAATCCGAGATCACGACACGGTACTTGAACACGCGGATCAGAAGATAGATGACCATGAAAAGCGCAGCCGTCGTCATGTACTTTCTGGCTTTGGTCGGAAGAAGACGGTTTCGAACCGTCTGGATCCAGAAAAGGATCAGTCCGACATAAATCATGGAATTGCCGATAAACATCAGCGCATTCAGAAAACGGCTGTTCGAACGGGAAAAAAAGTTACAGATTCCGGCAAGAAGAAACAGGGAAATGAACCATTTCGTCGTATGGCCTTTCTTATGCTCGTACTCCTTGATCAGCGTTTTCTCATACATGCTCCGCCTCGAAAAGAGATGTTCAGAATCTACAGATCTTCCTGATGATCCATTCCGGGAAACGTTTTAAAACCACGTAGAACACTTCCTTTTTTCCATAGCGTTCTACGAAGATCGTATAAAGACCTGCCCGATTTCCTGCGGCGATGTCTGTAAACAGCTGATCGCCGATCATGACGGTGTTTTCCTTCTTCGCTCCGATCAGATCCATCGCCTTAAGAACGCCCGAGGTTCCGGGCTTATTCGCATAAGAAACGCACGGTATATTCAGCATCTCGGCGATCTTTTTCGATCTTTCGGATTTGGCATTTGAAACAAGGCAAAGTGAAAAACCTGCCTCTTTCAGTTTGGAAATCATTTCGTAGGAATAAGGTACGGGCTCGGTCGCGTGGTCCGGCGCCAATGTATTATCGAAGTCTAAAAGCGCGAAGCGATAGCCCTTTTCGAGCAAAAAAGAAAGATCGATCTCACTGACTTTATTGGCACACAGATCCGGACGGAATATATTCTTCATGCAAAACCCTCACTATTTGACCTTTGTAGAATACCAATCATGGTGAAAATGTGCAACCTTGGGTCTTTCTCTTGCGAAATGCGCTTATATAAATATATAATTACGGAAGAAAATAACGAGGAGGTCGGGATTTTCCCGATAGAGATATGAAAGTTACTAAGTTCGGTGGTTCTTCCCTGGCAGACGCCACTCAAATCAAGAAGGTCTGCGATATTCTTTTAAGCGATCCGGAAAGACGCGTGATCGTCGTTTCCGCTCCGGGTAAGCGTTTCTCATCCGACATCAAGGTGACGGATCTTTTGATCGCGCTTGCAGATGCCAAGATCGCAGGTAAAGACGGTGCGAAAGAACTTCAGGCAGTTCTCGACCGTTTCGCTTCCATCTGTGATGAGCTTGAGATCCCTGAGGTCATGGAATCCATCAAGGAAAACATCGAAGAGTCTGTAAACCAGCCGGTCAAGGATGCTTCCCGCTTCATGGATGCGACCAAGGCGCTCGGTGAAGACAGCTGTGCCCGTCTGGTAGCGACCTACCTCACAAAGACAGGACATAAGGCTACCTACTGCAATCCGAAGGTCGCCGGTCTTCTTCTGGAGACCGAAGTCGGCGGTCATGTAAAGGTACTTCCGGAGTCCTACGATAATCTGGCGGATCTTTCGAGACTTCGTGAAATCTGTGTATTCCCGGGATTCTTCGGCTATTCCGAAGACGGAGAGATCATCACCTTTTCCCGTGGCGGTTCCGATATCACCGGTGCGATCCTTGCGGCCGCACTTCACGCTACTGTTTACGAGAACTGGACTGACGTAGATAACGTATATGCCGTAAACCCGAACCTCGTACAGAATCCGTTCCCGGTAACTGAGATCACCTACGATGAGATGCGAGAGCTCGCATATGCCGGTTTCTCCGTACTTCACGAAGAAGCCCTCTACCCTGCTTTCGTCCGCGGCATTCCGGTAAACATCCGCAATACGAATCATCCGGATGCAAAGGGCACCATGATCGTCAGCAAGCGCACACATTACGATTCTCTCGTAACAGGTATTGCCGGTGAAAAGGGTTTCTGTGCCCTGAACATGAGCAAGTACCTCATGAACCGCGAAGTCGGTTTCCTCGTTAAGGTACTCTCGATCATCGCAGACGAAGGTCTCTCGATCGAGCATATCCCTTCCGGTATCGATTCCGTCTCTATTATACTGAGAGCCGCGGACTTCACTCCGGAGAAGGAACGCCGTATCGTGCAACGCATCAGCCTTGAGTTGAACGTGGACAATATCTCTGTCAACCGTGATCTCGCGATCGTCATGATCGTCGGTGAAGCGATGGCAAACACCGTTGGTACTACTGCCCGTGCTGCTACTGCCCTTTCCAAGGCCGGTATCAACTTAGAGCTCATCAACCAGGGTGCTTCCGAGATCTCCGTTATGTTCGGTGTTCGTGAAGAATACTGCTCCTACGCAGTAAGGACCCTCTATAAAGAGTTCTTCAGCTAAGATCAGTTTATTGAAAATCAAAAACTCTCCTGCAGCGTGTCATTTTCTTTACGCCCGCCACAGGAGAGTTTTCTATTCCCAATTACTACTTGATCAGGCTGAAGCTTTTTTCTCCTTCAGCATAAGATTCAATCTGTTTTCAATAACAGATATCACCTCATCCAGTGTTTTCTGCCCCTCAAAGAATGCGGGCAGTTCCTCATTCACAATAACAATTACCGAAGAATCAAGATCCGGGACCACGACAGCATCGGAGATCTGCTCGATAAACCGGTCCACAATACCCTCAGGGACCGCCTCTCCGTAAGCATTTGCAGAAGGATTCAGGTTATACTCATCCAGTCTTTCTTTAAAGACTTCTTTTTGCGCACTTTTCAAGACCGGGATGCATCCGGTAGATTTCTGAACATCCGAAGAAAGCATTTTCATAACAAACTCCCATGCCCCATCCACAAGTACACTGCAGCTTGTAATACCGATGCCCCAGCCACAAATGCTCTCTGCATGACCATCAGATGTCGGCATGCCGATGATCGAAAAGCGCTCATAATAGGGCCCGCAGTAGAACAGATAATTGTCAAAGTCAAAGTTGCCTACCGCCTGAATGGGGGAAAGTCTCCATTCTGAGGTCAACGTATGCTGATTCTTCTGTACGATAGACTTTACAAATTCAGCTGTTTTTCTAAAGTTACCGGATGAAAGGTCGATCTTCCCTTCAGATCCGTATGAGAAGCAGTCTGAATCAAACATCAGATATCTCATGAGGGAAAGTCCATCATCGCCTAATAGATCAAGAGCATCTTTTCCATTATTCTTCTCCTCTATGATGCGGTCATACTCTTCATATGTCAGACCTTTCTCACCTTCAGGCACATAATCATTATTGATCAGAATGCAGTTACATAAGAAGGTATAATCAAGGCGATATATCTTCCCGTCACGGCCGTTCGGCTGCTTGATAAAATCCATATAACTTCCATCGTTAAGGACCGCTTCAGATCCGATCCGGGAAGTCAGGTCGATCAGGTATTCCGATGAATTCAATTGGGCCATATCGTATGAGTAAAAGACCAGATCCGGACCATTTCCGTCCCGAATATCCGACATAAGTGTCGTTACTGCATCTGCAGCATACACATCCCGAAGGGAACCATTCTCCTCGAGTTCAGAAGTCCCGTTTTTCGATGTCTGGATATCATAGTACTTCGGATCCATCTCAATGAAGTATTTTTCAGATTCTCTGTTGAATGCATTTACCGCAGCATAATCAGATGTCAGAACATCCTCAAAATAAGCCGCTCTGAGTATCTTTCTTCCGGCATTCGGGTTCGTCTCCGCTTTGGCCAGACGGATCAGACTGACGCCCATATCAAAACTGCCTCTATCACAGATTACTACAGCATCGTTATCTGACCATACTATTTGCATATTATAGAGCATTCCATTCAGATACGAAGCGGAAAGATCCAGAAGTTCGTTATCCGTTCCTGTATTCACATCGAACTTACAAATTTTGTTATAGTCTTCGACTGTAAAGATCCCACAATCTTCCACAAAACTCGGGTCCGAATCGGAAAGGCCCATATCCTTTTTCGTAAGATCGAATGTATCCAGATTCAGCTTGCAGTAAATCTTGGCCGCTTTCCCGTTATCCTGACCATCTGCACAGAAAACTATGTCATTTCCATCCTTCATCACATCGGAGATATAGCTAAGCTGAAAGGTATTTCCAAAAGAAGGAATATAGAATCGCGGATCCTTTCCATCATCCACACGGATCTCGTAGGATTGACCATCATTTGAGTCTGTTTCCAGAAGATATACGAGTTTGTCGCCGACGCCGGTCACTGATCGGATCTGCGGGACGGAACCGTTTTTCGAGCGCACATCGATCTTCACAGGATCCTTAACTGTCCCCTGTTCGAAATCGATCTCATAGCTATAGAGAAAATAAGATTCAGCATCCTCATCGTAATGATTCACAATGCTGTAGTATTTATCTTTCAATTTATAAACAGTCTGAAAGTCATCATCCATTCCCAGGCAATCGACAAAATCGATCTTGCCAAGGCACTTCCCATCATACGAATAGCGCATCAGGAGCTGTGTATACATCTTTTTCTGACAATAGACTTCAAACTCAAACACAACAGAATCTTTGTCCGCCAAACATATATGGTCCACCATAGATGTCACCTTATCGTTAATGGCCTGACTGATCACATCATCATTGATGTTTGTGACCTGATCATTCCACCAGATACTGTCTTTGGCAACAGTTTTTACATTTGACTTAGCGGACTTTTTTGTACTGCAGGACGTCATGGATAACAGAAATGCCGCAGTCATAAGCATACAAAGCGCTTTTTTCATAGACCCAATACCTCATTCCAACCTGTAAGACTACGCTTACTAATTAATTTGACACAGATTACTTTGCCATCAAAGTTAGAATATCAAAAACTCAAATCGGAAATCTTACACATTAGTCATATAGAGAGGCATTTTGAAAAAGTCTGCAGATAGCATAAAAAATGGCGGTCTGCTTTATGCAAACCGCCATATAAATCTATTCGGTTATACTCGATCAGATCAGATCAGCGATATCGATATTCACGCCGGTCAGACCAACATAAGCGCCACTCTTCGCTTCAGAGGATTCCTCATGAGCCAGGAGCCACTTATTGCAGGCAGTCATCCACTTATCTTCCTCGTTGATCGGTGTAAGTGCAGGAACGGCACCATTTGTACCCTTCGGCAGAACGATTACTACCTTAAATCCATCACCTTTCTTTGCAGAACACGGAGCATAGTGGAGAGATGTCTCATAGACTTCAACTACCTGTCCTTTTTCTGCCTTAAAAGCCATGACCTTCGATGTGTCGAGCTTGCCGTCAACGATATCATCAGCCTTGGCAAGGAGAAGGATAAAATCGGTCGAGCCGATGTTCAGTTCGCTATCTCTGTGATACTCGAGGCAGTTGAGCTTCGTGTTATGGCCGTTGCAGTAGCCGAGCTGGATCGGCATTCCGCCGTATGCGTTATTCTGAAGTACGCCGAAAGCATCTGTGTACTCGAGATCTGCGCAGCTCATTACATAATCAACACCTTCCGGAAGAGGTGTCTTCTCATCGAGAGCCTTCAGAAGAGCTGTCGTGTCATAACCAGTAAGCACCTTGCCATACGGGGCGAATTCTTTATCGAGAACGCTGTAAATCTTCATGTCTTGATCCTCCTTAAGGAAAATATTTACGCTCCTTCTATTTTACATAAAAGGAGCGTAAATGGAAATGCTTTTTCGAAATCGATTTCGGTATTTTCCATACCGCGATATCAGACGTTTGCGAGTGCCTGCTCGATATCCGCGATGATGTCTTCCTTGTTCTCGATACCTGTGGAGAAACGGATGAGATCCGGGCTTACGCCTGCAGCCTTGAGTTCTTCATCGTTCATCTGACGGTGTGTATGGGAAGCCGGGTGCAGCACGCATGTTCTGCAGTCAGCCACGTGTGTGCAGATCGCAGCAAGCTTTAAGGAATCCATGAACTTGATGCAGGCTTCTCTTCCACCCTTTACACCAAAAGAAAGAACGCCGCATGTGCCATTCGGGCAGTACTTCTTTGCTTTTTCGTATTCCTTATCACCAGGAAGGCCCGGGAAAGATACCCATGCGATCTTCGGGTGGTTCTGGAGATACTCGGCGACCGCCTGAGCATTCTCACAATGACGAGGCATACGAAGATGTAAAGTCTCGAGACCGAGGTTCAGAAGGAATGCATTCATCGGGCCCGGAATGGAACCGAGGTCACGCATGAGCTGGGCAACCGCCTTCATGATGAAAGCGGACTTACCGAAGCGTCCTGTGTAAGATACACCGTGGTAGGTCTCATCCGGCTCTACAAGTCCGGCGAATCTATCCGGATACTTGGTCCAGTCGAATGTTCCGGCATCTACGATACAGCCGCCAACAGAGGTGGCATGACCATCCATGTACTTCGTCGTAGAGTGGATAACGATATCGGCACCCCACTCGATCGGACGGCAGTTGATCGGTGTGGCAAATGTATTATCGATCATGAACGGAAGGCCGTTCTTATGAGCTGTCTTGGCGAATGTCTCGATATCGAGAACATTGAGCGCCGGGTTAGCGATCGTCTCACCGAAAACAAGCTTCGTATTCGGCTGGATCGCAGCTTCGATCTCCGCCTCAGTTGCATCCGGAGAAACGAAAGTCGCATCGATACCCATCTTCTTGATGGTGTGGGCGAAGAGATTATAGGTTCCGCCGTAAAGCGCGGAAGAACAAACGATATGGTCCCCTGCGGAGCAGAGATTAAAGATGGAATAGAAGTTTGCCGCCTGACCGGAAGAAGTCAGCATCGCAGCAACACCGCCCTCGAGCATGCAGATCTTCGCAGCCACGAGGTCGCTTGTCGGGTTCGCAAGTCTTGTATAGAAATAACCGCTTTCCTCAAGATCGAAAAGACGACCCATCTGTTCGGTCGTGGAATACTTCCATGTGGTGCTCTGGACGATCGGCATGACGCGCGATTCACCATTTTTCGGCTGATATGCACCCTGTACGCAATTCGTCTCTATACTAAACTTATTATCCATTTTCATTCCTCCTTGAAACCTCACAAGTTTCTTTCGTAACAGACTAAATTATAGCACAAACTCCTGTCGTCACAATATAAATACATAAGGGAGGAAAAGAAAAAAGACTGTCTCTTCCGAAACAGTCTTTCATGGTGCACCTTCAGGGACTCGAACCCTGGGCCCACTGATTAAGAGTCAGTTGCTCTACCAACTGAGCTAAAGGTACATACTTCGCAATCAAGGATATTTCCTTCAGCGAACGTTGATTATTATAACGATGAAAAATGACTCTGTCAACACATTTTTTCAGTTTCTAGCCTACTGGTTTGAAAGAATTTCATTTTTCTTCGTAAGAAGGACGTTATCCAGCTGCTCCTGAGAGATCGTTCCCTCCTCAATAAGGGCTTTTCCGCTGTTTTGGATCATGTAATAAAGGGAAATATCGTCGATATACCCGATCCGAAACATAAAGTGATCCAGTGCGCAGTATCTGACAAATTCCGGTGTCTTCGTGACCAGCCAGTTCCCTTCCCCGTTATCGTGAAAACGGAACGTGCCAACAACCTCAACAGTTTCGGTAAATTCTTCATCCGTAATACGTCGGAGAGCTTCCAAAATGACATCGTTCTTAAATTTCTGATAGCCTTCTGCAGCTTCCTCAGAGGAATAATCTTCACAAAGAAGCTTTACCCATTCTTTTGCTACTTCACTCATGAACTCCTTATCCTCAAGGACGGTGTCCACACATGCGCGCACATCCGGGATCTTGACGGAAATATTCAGATCATAGTTGGAATTATCCGAAGTGATCATCGACCCGTAAGAGTAGGAAATCTCTTTAAACACCGTCGAAAAGACCTGTTCATCGCAGGCATACGTAGGAGTCAGAATCTCGCTTCTTCTGTAACCAAATTTATCGGCCGCTGGCTTAACTTCACCGCTTCGAAGCACTTCAATATATTCATCTGCCATTTTCTGAAACAGACCGCTTAGGCTGGTATCTTCCGTTTCTTCTGTAGAGGAAGGATCGACCGTGGTAGTGATAACGGCGGAAGTATCTGTTGGAATATCAGATGAGAGCATGGAGGATGTCTTTGAAGGCATGCTTCCCAGTGAGCAAGAAGACACAAAAAGCGCGACCGACATCAGAAAAGATGCGATCGCACTTGCTTTATTGATTCTTCTTCTTTCGATATCCATCTTAGCCGTAGATAAACTCTTCGCCATTATTGCGGATCACGACCTGATTCTCGGAGCCTTCCGGCAGAGCTTCTACGCGGCCGACGATACGGGCTTCGATATTGTACTTGCCGGCGATGTCGATGATGCCCTGAGCTACCGACTCATCGCAGTAGAATTCAATTCTGTGACCACAGTTAAATACCTGGAACATCTCCTTCATCGGGATCTCGCCGGACTCATAGATCGCCTGGAAAATCGGCGGGAACGGGAAAAGATTATCCTTAACGATACGGATATTCTTACCGAAATCACGGCACTTGGCCTGCCCGCCACCTGTGCAGTGGATGATGCCGGAGATGGACTCACGGTACTTTTCGAGAACATCACGGATGACCGGAAGGTATGTACGCGTCGGAGAAAGGATCGCCTCGGCAATGGTCTGCTCACTGTTCGGGAGCTTGTCGGAAAGACGGAACTTTCCGCAGTATACCTTATCTTCCGGGATCGTCTCGGAAACCGATTCCGGATATTCCTTGAGGTAATCTTTGCAAAGGAGCATGTGACGAGCTGCGGTAAGGCCGTTGGAGGAAACACCGGAGTTGTAGGAATCCTCATAGGTCGCCTGACCAAAGGAAGCCACACCGACGATCACATGTCCGGGCTTGATGTTCGCTGCATTGATGACATTCTTTCGAGCCACACGCGTGACAATGGTCGAGTCAACGATCAGTGTACGGACGAGATCTCCGACATCGGCCGTCTCACCGCCGCACATGGAAAGATCGAATCCCATGTCCTGAAGTTTACCGACGATATCGTTATAGCCTTCGATAACCGCTGCGATGCACTTACCATCGACACGGTGGGCATTTCTTCCGATCGTATTGGAAAGAGAGAGCTTCTCGATAGCGCCGACACAGGCAAGGTCATCGGTATTCATGACCAGAGAATCCTGAGCAATACCCCTGAACCACTTAAGATCACCGGTCTCGCGGTATGCGATATAGGCAACAGAAGACTTCGTGCCCGCGCCGTCCGCATGGATCGCCGTACAATACTCCGGATCTCCTGCAAGGTCTTCGATCAGTTTACAGAACGCACCCGGGAAAACGCCCTTATCCTGATTAGCGACCGCCTTCTTTACATCATCCTTCGTGGGGGAAACACCGCGACTCAAGTATGATTCTGCCATGAATAGATCCTCTCTTTCTTTCGCGCAAAGCGCTGTGCTTATCTTCTCTCCTCAGAAACGAGGTCTCGAATTTAGTTAACATTTTCCGAGTTGAACCTATAAGCCGGGTTCTGTCTTAGATGATCATCTATCTAGACCGGAAATTTCGTTCCGGCTCAAGCCGCCTCCTCAAAGACCTGCGGGTCACAGTAATGTCTTTTCCACGGCGTTGCTCCGGGTGGGGTTTACAAGGCCGATACGTTACCGTACCGCCGGTGAGCTCTTACCTCGCCTTTTCATCCTTACCTCGGCCCGAAGACCGAGGCGGTTTTCTTTTCTGTTGCACTTTCCTTAAAGTTACCTTCACCGGGAACTGCCCGGCACCCTTGCCCTGTGGAGCCCGGACTTTCCTCACGCACGGCCTTTCGGCACCTGTGCCCGCGATCATCCGGTCCAGCTCAGAAAACATGTATATTATATCCGAACTGTTTTTTTAGTTCTAGGGATTTTCTCACCATTTATGGCCGGGAAAGACCGTAATCGGCAATTTCGGCAATTTGCGCAAAAGTTGTTCTTTCAAACTCGGAAGCACTATGCGTTCTGTGACCTCGTGGCCCGCAACGATGACAGCGATCCCCGATTCTTCCAGTTCAAGCATATGATGGTGCTTCATCTCGCCGGTGACGATGACGTCTACTCTCGCAAGCTTTAGTAACGGAATAGATTCGTCTTCAAAAGCTCCGCCCTGCACGAAGACACGGGATACTTCCTTATCCTTGTCAGTGTTTAGGAGAACGCCGCTTCCACCGAGTTTTTCCTTGACCGTATCCGCGAATTGGAAAAGCGTAATGGATTCCTGTCCGACACTTCCGCAAAGACCGACCTCCACACCGACCAGATTGATCTGCATGACAAGGCCTAATACTGTCGCAAGAGCCTGATTAACACCGTTTACGGCCTTATCGAGATTCGTGTGGGCGGAAAAGACATGGATATCGTTCTCAATGAGTCTTTTGATCATGGCACCCTTCGGCGACTGATATTCGATACAATGGAGCGGCTCAAAGAAGAACGGATGGTGCGTGATGATGAGGTTAGCACCCTCCTTTACCGCCTGATCGATCGCCGCATTTGTGACATCCAGTGCCAGAAGAACGCCCTTTACCTTTGCGCTCGGATCGCCTAGCATGAGACCGACATGATCCCATTCACAGGCAAGATCCTGGGGCGCGATCTTCTCCATCTGTGCGATGATATCCTGAACGAAATATTCTTTACTCATATAAGTTTCTCCCAGTTTTTCAGTATTTCTTTGCACACCGGATCTCCCAGTGCGCGCTTTTCCATGACTTTCTTCTGATGGGCCATGTATTCTCCGAATTCTTCCGGACGCTCCTTCAGTATCACGGGACCGAAGTGCTTCTGCTCTTCCGAAAGATCGTATTTTTCTTTAGTATACACCGCGAAAAGAGCACTGTACCAATGCCCCTTTTCCTTCATGATCTTTTCATTTCGGATCGAAAAGCCCTGTTGGCTCAGGAACTCGCGGACTTCGTAATGCGAACGCTGCGGCTGCAATACAAAGGAAGTCCCTTCCGGGATTCCCTCTTCTTTATTAAGTGCTTCCTTTAAGATTTTACAGATCTCCAGGCCGCCCATTCCGGCAATCACCACCGTTATATCTTTTGTTAAGTGGACATCTGTTAATCCATCGGAAAAGAGTACTTCGCTTCTGTCCGAAAAGCCGTCTTCGTCCAGACGTTCTTTCGTCCTTTGGGCCGGTAATTCATGAATATCGGTAGCGATCACATGCTCACAGATCCTGTTTTTCAGGCAGTAGGAACTGAGTTTTCCATGATCCGAGCCGACATCGACTACGGTCTTACAGGGCGCTATTAAGGAACAGACGGTCAGAAGGCGCGCCGAAAGCATCTCTTTTTCCATAATTCAGCGTTTCCCCGTCTTTTTCTTTAAATACTGAAGATATTCCAGAGTCTTCCGTAGCATGGTCTCCGTGGCCGCGCGGTCCGGGCCTTCCGGCATGACGTCAAGTCTTCTGGCAAGTTCCGCCTTCATGCGGGTATAGACAGAAAGACGGACACGGTAGAGATAATCGATCGTATGGCTGATCAGAGACTCAAGATCATCGCCGTATTTTACGCTCATCAGCGCTTCGGACAGCGTATCTTTCGCCGGTCTCTGGTTCAAGATCAGATTATCACCGGCAAGCAGGAGACGGTTGGCATCCAGCTTTCCTTCCTTTAAGATCGGGAGGATCTCTTTGGCGATCGCCCGCATGGTACCCATGGTAAAGTCGGTTTCCAGAGGCTCATCGTTCGTTCTCTCGACAAAGGTCTTATAGGATTCCCCGAGCATCGACAGAAGACACAAAAGCACCAGTTCATCGCGTGTGGCGGTCTCACCGGGCTGTTTTTCCGGCATGATCTCCGTCTGCTTCTTCACTTCCTGATTTGACTTACGAATAGCTTCTTCATGCGTTCTGGTCGAAAGCTTGCCGACCTCCGCGAGTACCGACTGCGTCGATACACCGAGGATCTGTCCGGCTTTATATGCAGCTCTTTCACGAAGGATCATGTTATCTTCCCAGGAAAGATATGTGGAGATCAGCTGCTGGAATACGACAGGATCAAATGAGCCTTTCTCGAGGCTCTGGTTATAGGCGGAATCGACGAGATAATCGAGAACGGGCACAGCCTGTTCAACGACCTTGGCAAACTCATCCTTACCGTATTCACGGATGAACTCGTCCGGATCTTTTCCATTCGGTACCTTCGCAACGCGGACCTGCGTCGTCATGCCGGTATGCTTCTTCTTCCGCTCCATGAGCATCTTAAGGCCTCTTACTGCAGCATTCTGGCCGGCACGGTCGGAGTCATAGAACAGGATGACTTCCTCACAGTATCTCTCGAGAAGGTCGAGCTGGCGCTCAGTAAGCGCTGTTCCCAGTGAAGCAACGGCATTCGTTACCCCCGCCTGATGCATGGAGATCACATCCATATACCCTTCAACGACGATGATTTGCTTCATCTTCGACTGTTTTGCAAAATTGAGAGCATAGAGATTTCTCTGTTTTGAATACACCGGTGTTTCCGGGGAGTTGACATATTTCGGCTGACCATCGCCGATGATCCTTCCGCCGAAAGCGATCAGCTCACCCATAGCATTAAAGATCGGGAACATCAGTCTTCCGCGGAAAAGATCGAACGTCTTTCCGTTTTTCGTCACAAAAAGACCAGATTTCTGGATCTCATACTGGCTGAAGTTCTTACTTACGAGGTGATTATAAAGTCCGCTCCACTCATTCGGTGCATATCCGAGGCCGAATTTCGTCGCTGTCGTCGGTGAAATGGCGCGCTTCTGAAGATACTTTCGCGCCTCCTCGCCTTTTTCGGATTTGAAGCTCTTATAATAATAGCGAGCAGCCTCGAGAAGCACCTCCTTGAGGCGCTTACGAAGCTGCTCTTCTTTTCGGTAATTGGCATCGTCCGGCTCCGGGATCGTAACGCCCGCCTTCTCCGCCAGGAACTTTAGCGCCTCGATATAAGAGAGGTGCTCGATCTCCATGATGAAGTTGACGACATTTCCGCCCTTATGGCAGCCGAAACAATAGTAGATCTGCTTATTTACAGATACGGAAAACGATGGTGTATCTTCCGAATGAAATGGACAGAGCCCGAACTGATTCTGTCCGGAGCTCTTGGTAAACTGCACATACTGGCCCACGACCGAAACGATGTCGCTTCGGGAAATGATCTCTTCCACTACTTCATTTGGGATTCCGCCGCGGCCGTTGCTCATTTCTTACTTCCTTCAGATCATTCTTTGATTTCGCCGAGTCCGTTGTCTTCCTTTGCTGTATCTTCTGCAGGTGTTTCTTCTTTCTCTTCTTTTTCCTTCTTCTTCAGGACCATCTTACCGGACTTTTTCTTATCTTCCTCAGATGTCTCTTCGACCGGCTTAGCGTCTCTGGAGATAACCGATCCGATGGCGTTCTTCTTAAAAGTGACCAGTGTATTGGCGGCCGAAGTCATGATGGTGACCTCATCGCCCTTGATATTTGCGACTTTACCTACAAGACCGCCGATGGTAACAACTGTATCACCTACGCGCATCTTCTCGATCTTCGCATTGAGCTCTTTTTCCTTTTTCTTATTCGGACGCCAAGCGGCAAAATACCAGATAAGAACTAAGAATACGAACATACCGGTGATAATGATCGGATCCATGGCACCACCCGTTGCTGTAGCACCCTCCGCAGCATCCAAAACAAAATGAATCATGTTAACATTTCCTCCAATTTCTATTTCCTTGACTTACGTCATTTATTCACGATAGAACCAAAATTCTTATTCGCCGATCATCTTCTGCATATCGTACATGCCCGGTTCTTTTCCAAGCATGAATCTGGCTGCCGCCACTGCGCCTCTGGCAAACACGCTTCTGGTCTGGGCGCTGTGGGAGATCGTTAAGATCTCTTCGCCGCCGATGAACATAACCTTATGCTCGCCGACGATGTTGCCTCCACGGATGGAATGGATGCCCAGTTCCTTCTTTTCGCGCTTCTGGCGCTTGCTCTGTCTTTCATAGACATATTCGAGCTGATTATCGAGCGTGTCATTCATAGCATCGGCAATCATCAGCGCAGTGCCCGAAGGCGCGTCGAGCTTCTTATTGTGATGCTCCTCGACAAGTTCGATATCGAAATCCGGATAAAGCTGTGCTGCCGCCTTCTTTACGAGATTGATCAGCACGTTGATGCCGAGAGACATATTACCGGAATAGAATACGCCAACCTTTTCGGAAAGAGCCGTAAGGGCTTCCTTCTGATCATCCGAAAGACCTGTCGTACACATAACGATCGGCTTCTTCTTCGTTTCAGCAAGTTCCGTGATCTTAGCAAAAGCGCTGACATGAGAAAAATCGATGATCACATCAAACTCTTCACTGCAATCCATCGGATCCTTATAGATCGGGAACGAAGACTGCGGATTTTCTACAACATCGGAACCGGCTACGATCACCGCGTCGTCATAATCGGCGACCATATCTGTGATCACACGGCCCATGCGGCCCATACAGCCGCTCAAAAATATTCTTACCTGAGACATAATGTCCTCCTTATTACCTGTTATGCGATGTGAATGAAAGATGATCAGCCCTTCGGATGGAAGGAAAGATCGTATTTCTTAAGAGTTTCGGCAAGCTTCGCTTTACCTTCTTCACTCATATCGCAAAGCGGCATACGGCAGGAACCGATGTCCCATCCGAGGATATTCAGTGCTTCCTTTACAGGGATCGGATTGACGTCGG
This sequence comes from Clostridiales bacterium, assembly GCA_017551865.1. GTDB lineage: Bacteria > Bacillota > Clostridia > Saccharofermentanales > Saccharofermentanaceae > Scatonaster. Next base: position 109,482 of record JAFZKB010000027.1, read on the forward strand.
AGAAAAGCGCCTTTACGAGCGGGATGATATCCGCCTGCATCTTCGCGGCACCCTGTACATCACCATTAATGAATGCCATGACCATATCGTGCATCGTTTCCGGGATGACGTGGGCAGCTACGGAAATAACGCCCTTACCGCCCATAGAAAGGAGCGGAACGACCAGTCCGTCCTCACCGGAGTAAAGCAGAAGATCATCACCACAGAGGTTTACGGTCTCCGGGATCTGGTTCATGTTACATTCCTTAACACCTACGATATTCTCGATCTCAGAAAGTCTCTTATACGTCGCCGGAGCGATGTTCAGATTCGTTCTGGAAGGAACATTGTAAAGGATGATCGGAAGGTGTGTCGCTTCTGCCGTAGCCTTAAAGTGACGGTAAATACCTTCCTGGGATGTCTTGTTGTAATAGGGTGTGACGGTTAAAAGAGCGTCGGCACCGATCGCTGTGGCTTCTCTTGTGAGCTTGATACCATGAGCGGTATCGTTACTGCCTGTACCGGCAATGACCGGAACACGTCCATCGACATATTCAACTACGGTACGGATCGTCGCAAGGTGCTCTTCGTCCGGCATAGTTGCCGCCTCACCAGTGGTGGCTGCAACCAGGATCGCATCTGTCTTATGTGCTAAATGGAAGTCGATCAAAGCCTTCAGTTTTTTGGTATCTACACCTCCTTCGTTAAAGGGTGTGATCAACGCTACCGCGGAACCGACAAAAACGGGCTTCTTCATAACTCATGCCTCCATTTCTTTTGAGATTTCAATGGTTTTCACGCACTCCCCGGCGCATTGAAAACCTCATAAAATGATACCACCTACTATACATCAACGTCAATTGCATTTATAATATGAAGCTATGAAAACAAGTGATTTTTACTATGATCTACCCGAAGAACTGATTGCCCAGCACCCGCTCTCCGACCGTTCAGGCTCACGCCTAATGACCCTTAACGGCGAAACAGGTGCGGTCTCGCACATGCATTTTTCCGACCTGCCGTCTCTTCTTAAGTCCGGAGACGTTCTGGTCATCAACAATACCAAGGTCATCCCTGCCCGTCTTCTGGGCGTTCGAAGCGACACAGGATCTGCTGTTGAGCTTCTTTTACTAAAGCGCATCGATGAGAATCACTGGGAGACGCTGGCCCGTCCCGGCAAGAAGATCCGTCCCGGCAAGCGTATGACCTTCCTTCCAGGAAGGCTCGAAGCCGAGTGTGAAGAAGTCAAGGAAGACGGAAACCGCATCATCCGCTTTGATTTTAACGGCATCTGGGAAGAGATCCTCGACGAAGCAGGCACCATGCCGCTTCCACCATATATTCACGAGCAGCTTCTGGACCAGAGCCGCTATCAGACAGTCTATGCCAAGGAAACAGGCTCAGCGGCCGCCCCTACTGCCGGTCTGCACTTTACGCCTGAGCTTCTCCAGAAGGTCCGTGACATGGGAGTTGAGATCTGTGAGATCACGCTTCATGTCGGTTTAGGCACCTTCCGACCGGTTAAGGTCGAAGACATTTCCGACCATCATATGCACAGCGAATGGTATGAGCTCGACGAGAAGGCTTCTTCCATCCTTCGGAAAGCAAGATCCGAAGGCAGAAGAGTCATCGCGGTCGGCACCACATCCTGCCGGACCCTGGAAACAGTGGCTTCCAAAGACCCTCGCATGATGCCCTGCTCCGGCTGGACCGATATCTTCATCTATCCGGGCGTATCTTTCCGCTGTATCGATGGATTGATCACGAATTTCCATCTTCCGGAATCGACTCTGATTATGCTGGTCTCCGCATTTGCCGGAAAAGAACATGTCCTGAATGCATATAAGACTGCAGTATCAGAGAAATACCGTTTCTTCAGTTTCGGCGATGCGATGTTCATTACCCCGGAAAAACCGAGAATCAAAGATCCCCTGGAGGAGATAAAATGAGTAAATATCCCGTATATTACGAGCATATCCATACATGTAAACAATCCGGTGCACGTCTTGGACGTGTACACACCCCGCACGGATCGTTCATGACTCCGCAGTTCATGCCGGTCGGTACCCAGGCCACCATCAAGGGCATGGCTCCGGAAGAAGTCGAGGAAATGGGGGCACGCATCATCCTTTCCAACACATACCATCTCTGGATGCGTCCGGGAAACGAGATCGTGAAAAAGGCCGGCGGTCTTCACAAGTTCATGAACTGGAAGCACTCGATCCTTACAGACAGTGGCGGATTCCAGGTCTTTTCGCTCGCAAGACCGAAAGATATCAAGGAGGAAGGCGTACATTTTAAGTCCCATATCGACGGTTCTGCTCACCTTCTTACCCCGGAGCTTTCCATGAAGATCCAGAACGACCTCGGATCAGATATCATCATGGCTTTTGACGAATGCTGTCCCTGGCCAAGTGAGCATAACTATGCAAAGAAATCCTTAGAGCGTACCACGAGATGGCTCGAGCGCTGCGTCAACGCACACGAAAATCCTGAAACACAGGCTCTTTTCGGCATTATCCAGGGATCCTGCTATGCAGATCTTCGTAAGCAGAGCGCAAAGGAGATCACATCTTTTGATCTGCCGGGATATGCGATCGGCGGACTTTCCGTCGGTGAACCAGCCGAGCTGATGTATGAGATGCTCGAAGAGACCGTTCCCCTTATGCCGGAAGATAAGCCCAGATACCTGATGGGCGTCGGAACACCGGACTATCTGATCGAGGGAGCGATTAGAGGCATCGATATGTTCGACTGCGTTCTTCCGACCCGTATCGGAAGAAATGGTACTGTCCTTACTAAGGACGGACGTCTCATCATCAGAGATAAAAAGAGCGCAGAAGATTTCCGTCCGATCGAGGACGACTGTGACTGCTACGCATGCAGAAACTACAGCCGCGCCTATATCCGCCACCTTCTGAAGGCCGGCGAGATGTTCGGATTACGCCTTTGCTCGTATCACAATATTCATTTCCTGATCCATCTTATGGAAGACGTAAGAAAGGCGATCGCCGAGGACCGCCTTTTGGATTTCAGAGATGAATTCTTCGCAAGATACTATCACAAATGATCACTGGTTGATCGATCTTACCACCATCGTAAAGTCGAGGGTTATCTGCTCGAGGTACTTCTCATCACTGCAGGTAGCCACGATCGCGTAGTATCTTCCGTTGAGATTGATCACACATGTCGTGCAGTCCATCTGTTTGCTGTCATCTTCGATCTTCGAGATCTTATAGTTACGGATACGCATCTCCGTCTCACTTTTGCGCACGATCGGATTGACTGAAGTATAACCTCCGAACTTATACGAGCTGCCGAGTGCCTGTTCTGCTGCGGTACAGGCCTGCGTGATGGACGGCTGATCATCTAGAAGGATTACGAAAAGGCGGCTGTCCGGATCATCGACATTATTCATCTTCAGTTCCAGACAATCAAGGTCATTTCCGATCTTTCCCGCATCAACCGAAGCTATATCGGACTTTCTATAGAGGAATTTCGGCATATTTTCTTCAGCATAATGAACATAGTCCGTCTCTTTCTCCGAATCTTCCTTTAAGCTTAAGAAGATCGACTTGACTTCCTGCCAGTCTGTATCAGAATATGCACCATAGGAATCTCTCGGTATGACCGCGTAAGTAAGGAACACACCGTCTTTTTCTTTTCTCTCTGTAGCTATGATAGTAAGATCGACACTCTGCCCGTCCCGTTCAGCAATAGCATCAAACTCGATACCCATGGAGCCAGAAGGCAAATCATCGATCACACAACACTCATCCGTCTGGTACTGAAATCCCGTAAGGCCGAGAACTTCCACGGTATACCCCGTGATGATATCATCACTTTGCGCCAGAAAATCATTGAGCGAGGAAACACGCATATCATTGAATTCACGGATCAGATCCGCATATAAAGCACATTTGCCGTCATTCCGAACGAGAGTATAAACTCCGCCCTTATTCTCAAAGGCATAGTTCGAAGCGGCCGAGATAGAAAAACAGCGGACGCTGTCGCTATAAGTTTTCAGACCATCCTCATCTGTGATCTTCGGATCCTCATACGATTGCTCTGTCGTTGTTGCCGACGTCTTTTTCGTCGTAGGCTTATTCGGTTTCCTGGTCGTTGTCGGTGTTCCCCACTCATAATTCTGCGTGATGTAAATACCAACCGGAATAGATACACCGATCAGAACGACAAGTCCGGCAAGAATGTATGTAAGAGGACGCTTCCATATACTCTTTTTCACTTTGACCGGAGGCACAGTCACGCCTTCTTCCTGAGAAACAGTAGCCGCTGCAACCGGTTCTCCGGCAAGAATAGACGGAGAAAGCACTTTCTGCGGAACATAATCCTGAGCCATGGCCACTGTTTTCCCCTGGACCATATTACCCTGCGGGATCTGGGAAGAAGCCGTCGGCGGTTCATTTCCCGAAACCGGCATACTGGTCGGGATCTGGGCATATGAGGAAGCAGGCCCTATTGCTTTCTTACCTGTAAGAGCTTCCGAAAAAGAAGCCATATCCGGAAAACGTCCGGATGCACTGACCGCCATGGCTTTCATGAGCGCGTCATTGGCATATTGGGGCATCTCTACACCGAGGCTGATCGGAGATGCCAGAGTATCTTCATGTACACGCTCGATCGCATCCGGCGGCATGACCCCGGTGATGATAAGATACATCGTAGCGGCAAGCGCATACTCATCCGACCACGGGCCCTGATTTCCATGTTTTCTATACTGTTCTTCCGGAGCAAATCCGTGCTTTAAGATGATGGATTTACTCTTCTCCGTATCAATCGCCAGACGGGCCGCTCCGAAATCCAGAAGACGCGTTGTTCCGTTTTTCATCACAACGATATTGTCCGGACTGATATCTCTATGGAGAAGATTATGAGCATGCACATGCGCAAGAGAATCGATGATCGGAAGGATCAAGCGGAGTGCTTCTTCAAAAGAGAGCTTCCCTCCCCTTTGCTGTGTGTACTTCATCAGATCCACACCCTCGATATATTCCATAACGAAGTAGGCGGTGCTGTTTTCACGGAAATAGTCCTGAACCGTCACGATATTCGGCACATCACGGAGTTTGGCCAGAAGTCTTGCCTCTTCGAGGAACTTCGAAGCGCCGGTATCGAATTTCGGCTGTTCTTCCGGAGAACTTACTGTCATCGTATAATGGTCCGCATCACGAAGTGCAATACCGGATGGCAGAAACTCCTTGATAGCTACGGTGATCTCAAGCGTCATATCGAAAGCCAGATACGTTACACCGAATCCGCCAACGCCGAGAACGCGTCCTGTAAGATAGCGTCCATTCAGGATCGTACCGATCGGAAGCGCAATAAAGGGATGCTTCGCAGACGCAAGATCATATCCGCAGTGCGGACATGGTCCCTTTCCATCATGCTCATTGAAACATCCGAAACAAAGTTTACTTGTATCCATCCGTCAAACCGCCAATCTGAAATACGTGATCAAAGTTAAATTGTCGCCCTTTAAGTGACTTCTCTGGGTCGCGCGAAGGAGCATCTTCTGTGCCCAGTCTTTTGCTGTATAGGATTTATGCAGATCGATCAGCATCTCGGTCTCATACACATATTCCCATAAACCATCCGAGCAGACAAGGATACCGTCTCCTGAAGCCAGATCGAAAGACTCTACATGCGGCTCGACCGTTTCTTTCTGTCCGATACATACAGACATACCGGTACGGTCATCGATCTCGCGGATCGCCTCATATTCGATCTCTCCTCTTTCAAAAGAGCGGTATGTCGGGGTATCATCTACTGAATGATGCGCGAGCTCCCCGCCTGAAAAATGGTAGATATGGGAATCGCCAACGTTCGCCCAGCAGCACTTGCCGTCTTTGATCTTCACAGCGCAGATCGTCGCTCCGGCACGGCGCAGATCGACATTATCGAACTGCATCTCCCGGAATTTCTGATTTGCCGTCTGACATGCTTCGGAAGGAGCTTTTCCCTCAAGAAAAGCTCCCATCGCCGCATCAGATATGATCTTCGCAGCCTGATCTCCGCTCGGAAGACCATTCAAGCCGTCGCAAAGGACCATGAGGACTGAACCTTCATGTTCCACGACCTGTGAGAAGTCACAGTTCGGCTCGTGGCCGCCAACGTTGGTGTACGAATAATGATCCATCTTACTCTCTGTCTACCTTAAACTCATTTGCTTTATCTGCAAGAGCGAATGTGGAACCGGGCAGGAGCTGCTCCGGAACGCCCTTTGTCAGTTTTCTGCCGTCACTTAAGTACGTGCCGTATGTCGAACCATTATCCGTCAGAACGAATGCCTTGGTTCTGGCGTCGAAATAGATCGAGCAGTGGTTGGAGCTGATACCCGGCGTTTCTTCCGGAAATACGATCGTACAGGAGTGCGTATCACGGCCGATCGTCATCGTCTGACCGGTGATCTCATACTTCTGTCCGGCGAAAAGGCCCTTCTCGCAGTACAGATAGGACTTCTTTCCATCGTCCTGCTCACCGACCATAACGACCTTCTTGTTGCCGACGATAAACAGGATCAGAAGAACAACTGCGCAGACGCCGCCGGCGATGACGAAGATAAAGAACTTATTTCTCGCCTCAGTGATCTCATCCTCGATATCGGAGATCTCGGACTTCTGCTTCTTTTCGAACTTCTTCTTTTCAGAAGAGATCTCATCCTCGATATCATCGAGGAAATCTTCACTCTTCACATATTTGATCTTATTTGCATCAAGTCTCTGCTTGATCTCATTTGCCGTGATCGCGAAGTGAACATTCTCCGAATCCGGGTTTGTCAGTGTGTTCATACCGACAAGGAATCCGTTCTGATCGAGAAGCGGTCCGCCGGAGTTACCGTGGGAAATAAATGCATCATGCTGCAAGGACTTATAGGAGAAGCCGTAAGCAGAAGGAACGAAATCGACCTTGGCAATAACACCGCTGGTAACCGTCTGTGCCGACTTACCTACGGATTTTGTAATATCCACTTCCATAGCCTTATCCGGATAACCGATTGCCGTGACCTTTTCCCCCGTCTCCACTTCCGATGTATCACGAATGATGACTGGCTTTCTCTCACTTGTCGGCTGCGGGATTTTAATGATCGCCATATCCAGCTCAGCATCAAACTGATAGAAAACTACTTCCGCCTCGATACCTTCGATGAAAGTGTCTCCAAATACGATATAAAGAGGAAGTCCCTCTTCCATATGCGGCTGTACTACGTGACCATTGGTGACGAAATACTGCACCTTTTCATCGAGTTCACCGACTGCATAGCTGGTTCCGCAGACAGCAGACCCATCCGGGTACAGATCATATACGAATGCAACGGAATCCTGGTTCTCCTGAGGAGTAAAGCTCGTCTTAAAACCGTCCGGTTCAAATGTCTTGCCCTGTGCCTCATCAAGATCCGCCTTGGCGTCTTTCCACGGACCATATGACAGGAATGCCATAACACCCGATCCCGCGATGGCCAGGATCAAGAGGAACATTACGATTCTTCTAACCCATTTCATTCTATTAACCTCCTATTTTCCGCACGGCAAACACAATAGCCGTGTAGTTATCCTGATACTTTTTGTTCTTTGCCATGATGGCCTTTTCCAAAAGCTCTGCGCATTCAGACGGGCTATGCAGCATGGCTTCCTTGATCTCTTCAAAAGAAAGAGTATCGCTTACTCCGTCAGAACAAAGAAGATATACGTCATTCTCCTTCACCTGCCAGGGAACGATAGAATAATCCGGTTCTGTGTGCTTTGCACCCATGAATTCCGTAAGTGCCGGTGCATCCTTATGTGTCAGCGCCTGTTCGACAGAGACGGCACCTTCGACCGCTCGCATCAGAAGGGTATTCCCGTACTCCTGACGGATGTTCATGGCATAGATCCGGTTATTTCTCAGCAAAAGAAGATCGCTGTCGCCCACGGAAGCAAACCACATCTTATCGCCTTTTAAGTACGTGATGATGACCGTAGTGCCGCCTCTTCCCTGATAGTTCTGGAAGATCTCATTGGAAAGTGCGTCGAGGATCCATCCGTCCTTAAGCTTTTCGAAGGAATAAGGGAATTCCGAGATGATATCATGTACGAGTTTATTGGAGATCGCAGCACCTGCATCCATACCGCCCATACCATCGGCAAGTACGGCTAAAAAGCCTTTATCCTTCCATTTGGAACTCGGAGAAAAAGCAAAAGCATCCTGCTGTTCCTCTCTTTCTCCTGTTCCCTGAAGATTTCCGATCTCGATGGCAAAAGTACCGTTATCCATCGGTACAGACGGAGCAACCGATGAATTTACAGCAACCGCTGCAGTTCCCTTTCTGCTACGGATGATCAGAATGATAAGAAGGATAATGAGAAGTACAGCAAAACATGCGGCAAACACCCATTTCATGCTGTCGAAATACTTCGTCGCGATATCCGAGATTGCGTTAAGTGATATTACCATGCGAACTTCTCACTGCAGACCGGCATGAAGAGCATTCTTGTCTGGCCGATACCGATGACATCGTACATCTTCAGTTCCGTTTCTTCATTGATGAAAGTTCCGTTTACGGAAACTCTCTTCTCAGGATCTCCCTGGGATACCGTGTAACGGTAATTCTCCTTCACATAGGAAAGGATCGCATGCGGGCTTCGAGATACCGTATTGTCACGGAAAAGAGCGATCTCATAGTTCTTCTGGCGTCCGATGATCGCTCTATTCTCCTGGAATACGAAGCTGGCACCCGTCATCGGTCCATCGATACAAACGAGAAAGGCACGCGCATGGATTCGCGGAAGATAATCCATATCTGATTCAGTAAGAGCTACGGTCGCATTCGGATCTTTCGGCTTTTCTTCCACTACCGGAACTGCCGGTGTTTCAAAAGACGGAGCTTGTGGAATATCTGCCAACGGAGCCTCAACTGATTCAGCGACAGGAGCTGACGGTGCTACCGGAAATGTCGGTAATTCAAAGACCGGAGTTGCGGGTACTTCTGGAACTGCAGGCGCCTCGAAAACGGGAGCTTTCGGAATCTCAGGTGCTACTGGAGCCTCAGCTACCGGAACCTCAGCAACTGGTACTGCCGGAATTTCCGGAGCTGGAACAGGTGCGGCGGGAGCAACCGGCATGGCACCAGGCATCGGTCCGGGCATAGGTCCGCCCGGGAAACCAAATGCAGCAAAAGCAGCAGCTTCCGGACTTGCCGGCTGATTGGCGGAAACAGGGATCGTGTCACCGGCAGGGATCGGGAATGTCGCACCTACGTCATTCGGGATCGGTGTCGGGTTTTCCTTCACGCCGAGACCGGTCACTGCATACGGTCTGTCCGCAGAAGACTGATAATAATGTTCTTCCTGCGGAAGCGGCTGCGGATTCTCCGTGACACCAAGACCGGTCACAGGAAGATCGATGGAGATCTCTTCGGTAAGTATTCTTTCCGGAGTCTCGGAAATGCCGTTAAACGGGATCTGTGCAGATATATCTTCAGAATAGGAAGGAGCCATCGGAGCGGAGATCTCCGATACGGAAGGCATCGGGACAGGTTCCGGGATCACAGGAACCTGAACTTCAGGAGCTACAGGAACTTCAGGAGCTGGAGCTGCTGGAATCGGAACAGCCGGTGCCGGGACCGGATTCGGGATCGCTGAAACCGGCGGGAAATCCAGCGGTTCTTCAGAAATGGCCACCGTCTTACTGACACGGGGAGCTTCTTCTACATAGTTATCGATCGCCACTGTTTTTCCAACAGAAGGCTCTACTTCAACACCCTCCACGGCAACTGTCTTACCGCAGGAAGGCGTTGGGATCGCCATATTCGGTGCTACTGGAGGAGTTACGGATCTTGGTTTGGAAGATACCTGACTGCAATACGGGCAGGTCTGATAGCGGTTTTCATCGAAGAAATGACCACGTTCACACTGTATCATTTACATACACCTCGTTTTAAGATTATCTTATATTTTAACGTATTTATATGTAAAAGTACAATAAACAAATCAAAGGAGCGTAGGATTTACAGTTCTTCCTGCCTTCTAATTACCTTAAGAACAGCCTTCCATGTAAGGTACATAGAAATGAATCCGATAAAGCCGTACGAGAACAAAAGATAAAGGATCATCGTGATGGCATAACCGATCTGTCCGAAGGAAAACATCAGCACAAACGGGATCGCCACAAAGAGGATCAGCTGCAGGAGGAAGACTAAGATCGCAATCGGGAAATTCTTCACAGTCATGATCGCCGCATTTCTATATACTTCCTTAAAGGAAAGCTCAACACAGGCGATCAGTGGGTATACAAACAGCTGCATACAGCACCAGAAAGCGAGGATACAGGAGAAGAACGACTTCGCCGCCATGGAGACCATACCTTCCATACCATTGGCATAGTAACCGATGTTAAAGATAAGGACACATGTGACAACGATAGAAAGGAACATCGCTCCAAGAGACTTCTTCCAGTTATCTTTCAGACCCGTTTTGATGTCTGTCTTAAAGCTGTCATCCCCGGTCAGAACATTTCTGAAGAAATAACTGACGGCCGAATAAAAAGGTCCGTTTACAATAAGGAGCATACCGCTCATAGCCATGGAAAAGAGCATGCAGAGCGTAAAATAGATATTGTTGATGACATCTTCCGTCGCAGCAGCCGCATCGAGCATTTCGTTTTCAATCACAAATTCCTTCAGAGAATCCGGAAGAAAATAAGGAAAGATCATCGGGAAAAGAAGCATGACAACGCAAAGAGCGATCACAAAAGAAACGATATTGGAAAGCAGGAGCACTGCATTTCCGGCAATGACCTTTCCCCAGTTTTTGCCGTAAGAAGACCAGAAACCTTTCTTAATACCGCCTTTTTCCCAATCATCTAAATTGAACTGATGTGCACTCATTTCCAAAGGTTCTCCATTTTCTCTTTATTTCCGCATACCTCTTCCAATGCGCGGTTGGCATATGCGAGATACTTTTCTTTCTTTTTACCTTTCACCTTATAACCTAAAGGCGCCACGAGACCGAAGTTGGCATTCATCGGCACAAAGTTCTTCACGCCCGGATCAGATACATAGGCCGCCATCGCACCGATCATCGTGGAAGAAGAAAACTCGACCGGGCTTTCTTTACCAAGTGCGCTTAAGGCTGCATAGTATCCGGCAAGATAGCCCGATGCCGTGGATTCGATATACCCTTCCACACCGGTGATCTGGCCGGCAAAGAATACATTCTTATCATCTCTCATCTGATAGGTCGGTGTCAAAAGTTTCGGAGACTCGATGTAGGTATTTCTGTGCATGACACCGTATCTTGTGAATTCCGCATTCTCAAGGCCTGGGATCTTACCGAAAACTCTCCTCTGCTCCGGGAATTTCAGTCTCGTCTGAAAACCGACGATGTTATAGATCGATGCCATACGGTCATCCTGACGGAGCTGAACGCAGGCATATGGTTCTTTTCCCGTTCTCGGATCGATAAGACCTACCGGTTTTAACGGACCGAAACGCATCGTGTCATATCCGCGCTTGGCCATGGTCTCGATCGGCATACAGCCCTCAAAGACTGTTTCCTTATCGAAGCCTTTCACATCCGCAAGTTCCGCGGACACAAGAGCTTCATAGAAACGACGGTATTCCTCTTCATTCATCGGGCAGTTGAGATAATCGTCTCCGCCTTTTCCGTATCTGGACATCGCAAAACAGATATTTCTGTCGATACTGGATTCCATGACGATCGGAGCGGCCGCATCAAAGAAATGAAGATCAGAGTTACCCGTCTTTTTCATGATACTGTCATAAAGATCCCCGTCTGTCAGAGGACCTGTAGCAATGATCACGATGCCGTCATGCGGAATCTCATGGATCTCTTCGTCAATGACCTCGATATTCGGATCTTCTTTGATCGTATTTGTGATATAGGACGAAAACTCATCGCGGTCCACAGCCAACGCTCCGCCCGCAGGGACGGCACTTCTGTCGGCAGATTTCATGATGAGGGATCCTAAGATGCGCAGTTCTTCCTTAAGAAGGCCCACGCCGTTTTCCAGCTGATTGGAACGAAGGGAATTACTGCAGACAAGCTCGGCAAATCCATCACTGTGATGTGCCGGGCTCTTTCTTGTCTTCTTCATCTCATAAAGGCGAACAGAAACGCCGAGTCGGGAAGCCTGATATGCCGCTTCCGATCCGGCCAGTCCTGCTCCGATGATCGTTATCGTCGGACGATCCATAGATTATTCCTCTTTGGCCTTAGTGGATTTTCTGCGTGTGGTCTTCTTCTCTTTTACCGCACCCTCTTCGCCTTCTTCGGCCTTACTTGACTTCTTCGCCGTATTCTTCGGGCACTCAGGATTTGCGCACTTCGGATACGCGCGGCCTCTGAAACGCTTCCAGACCATATAACTGCCGCAGGTATCGCACTTCTGGCCTTCTACCGGCAGATACCAGCTGATAAAGCCGCACTCCGGATCACTGCCCTTCTTATCACAGGTATAGAACACACGGCCCTTATACTTGTTCGAGCGATGGGAAACAAGACCGGAACCACATACCGGGCAGGAACCCTTGACGGTATTTTCCACATTTCTCGTGAACTTACATTCCGGGAAATGAGAGCATGCGACAAACTGACCGAAACGGCCTTCTTTGATAACGAGATCACCACCGCATTCAGGGCATTTCTCACCAGTCTGCTTTTCTTCCATCTTTACTTTTGAAACAGCAGAACCGGCCTTCAGGATCAATTCATGGAACGGCGGATAGAATTCGCTTAATACCTTGACCCAATCTTTCTTACCGACTTCGATCTCATCGAGCTTGGATTCCATGTCTGCGGTAAAGGAGACATCTACGATCTCCGTAAAGTTGTCGGAAAGAAGGAGCGTGACGACCTTACCGAGTTCGGTAGGATAGATGATCTTGCCCTTCTTCTCAATATAGTTTCTCTCGAGGATCGTAGAGATCGTCGGCGCGTATGTGGACGGACGGCCGATCCCCTTTTCTTCGAGCGTTCTGATCAATGTAGCTTCTGTAAATCTCGCCGGCGGCAAGGTGAACTTCTGCTCGGACTTAATGTCGAGAAGCTTTAAATCCTGACCATCGACAAGTTCCGGAAGTTTTGCCTTCACATTCTTATCGTCATCAGCCGTATCCTCTGCGATATCCGCATAAGCGGCAAGGAAGCCCTGGAACTTGATGGTCTCGCCCTGTGCACGGAAGATGCTGTTTTTGCAGATCACATCCAGAGATACCGTATCTACCTCGGCGGAAGCCATCTGCGAGGAGAGGAAACGGTCCCAGATCAGCTTATAGAGCTTATACTGATCTGCACTTAAGGAAGAACGGATCGATTCCGGATCGAGTTCAAAGTGAGCCGGGCGGATCGCTTCGTGTGCATCCTGCGCGGAATTCTTATTCGAATACTTTCTCGGGGACTTCGGAAGGAATTTCTCACCGTACTTCTCACTGATGAGTTTTCGTGCGGCTACCATCGCCTCATCCGAAACACGGACGGAGTCGGTACGGATATAGGATACGAGAGCGACCTGACCCTGTCCGCTGATCTCAACACCTTCGTAAAGCTGCTGGGCAACGCTCATGGTCTTTCTCGAGGTAAAGCTGATCCTTCTTGAGGCTTCCTGCTGAAGTGTACTTGTCGTAAACGGAGCAAACGGCTGACGGAGCTTTCTGCCCTTCTTGATGGAATCGACAGAATAATCTCCACCTGCGATCGAAGCAAGAAGTGCATCTGTTTCTTCTTTACTTGAAACCTTTACCTTCTCGATCTTGCCGTTCTTCTTCTCGCCATGGTATCTGGCCTTGAAGGGGAAGTTCTGCTCTGCCGGAGTCAGTTCCGCATTGATATTCCAGTATTCTTCCGGAATAAATGCCTCGATCTCCTTTTCACGGTCAACTACAAGCTTCGTAGCGACAGACTGTACACGGCCTGCAGAAAGGCCCTTTCTTACCTTGCTCCACAGAAGCGGGCTCAGTTCGTAACCTACGAGACGGTCCAGCACACGTCTTGCCTGCTGGGCATTTACGAGATCGATATCGATCTTTCTCGGAGACATGATCGCAGTCTTGATTGCTTTTTCCGTGATCTCGTTAAAAGAGATACGGCAGTCTTCATTTAGATCTATATTCAGCACCTTGGCGATATGCCAGGCGATCGCTTCACCTTCGCGGTCAGGGTCCGTTGCGATATATACGCGATCGGCAGATCCTGCCAGCTCCTTTAGTTCACGGATGACTTTTTCTTTACCGCGCATATTTATGTATGTAGGCCGGAAATCGTGACGCACATCCACGCCCATCGTAGAAGAGGGCAGGTCACGGATGTGACCGACAGATGCTGCGATCTTATATTCCTTGCCTAAGTAACGTCCGATAGTCTTTGCCTTCGCCGGTGACTCCACTATCACTAAATTTTTGCTCATGATCGGTTTTGCTCCCATTGATTTTTTCTGACAGTATCTATATATAATTCATTAAACGCGAATTGTCAAAACATATTTGCGGCTATCCAGGTGAATTAATCCCTCCACTTCCATTTTTCCGAGTTCGGATACGACCATACGGTAAGGAAGTCCTGTCTCTTTTACGATCTCATCAGAAGTCACCTCGGACACTGACAGGAACTCGATCAGTATTCTTCGTATTTCCTCCTCTGTGAGCAATTCCGGGCTGTCCTTTATTTTCTTTTCCAGGTTTTTTCTGTCATAGGCGTCCTTTATCTCCTCGATTTCCCGGAAGAATACAACATGCGCGAGAAATGCCAGAACATCTTCCGGCTCTGTCGCCGCAGAAGCACCATCTTTTAGGAGCATAAGATTGCCAGCTGCGGTCTCTGAATAGATGATGCTCGGCACCACGAATACTTCTTTTCCCTGCGCGCCGGCAAAGCTTGCAGTGTGAAGTGTTCCGCTCTGTTTACCGGCTTCTGGAATGAGAACACAGTCTGAAATAGCGGAAAGGATCCGGTTTCGGGCCGGAAAATACTGTCGGATCGGCTCCTGGCCAGGTAAAAGCTCGGAAAGAAGAAGGCCGTCTTTTCCAATCTTTTCGAATAGTTCCCGATTCTCTTTGGGATAGATCTTATCTAATCCGCAGGGCATTACAGCGATGGTCTTCCCGCCGTTTTCAAGGCATGACTCATGGGCGATCGTATCGACACCTCGTGCAAGGCCGCTTACGATCACCAGGTCATGCCGGCTGAGCTTTCCAGAAAAATCCCGGGTCACCCTTTTCCCGTAGGAGGAAGGACGTCTCGTTCCGACGATACAAACGCGGGAGCGATCCTTCGAAAGCAGTGAGAGATCTCCTTTGTAGTAGAGGATCAGTGGCATATTCGGGAGGGGCTGCATATACGACGGATAGTCATCATCGAGACGATCGATGGAATGGATGCCGTGGGAGCTTACATATTCCACATATTCGTCAAAGCGAAGAAAAACGGGGCTTTCCCGGAATTTCTTCCAGGTATTGAACTGGTCCGCGGTAAGGCTGTCTTCATTTAAATATTCCTCTTTCCCCTCCCACAGTTCTCTTAGCGAAGAAAGTCCCTTCAACGAAGCGATCTTCATGATCTGCTTTCCTGTCATAATGTGATGTGCGATCATAAGCGAACAGAAAAGATCCGACGCGAGTTTTTGATCCATATACCGTCACCCCCTTTTATCTCCCCATGCGGGGAGACGGAAAGAAACGGCTTCCACGATATGTTCATTTCTTACATCCCGGCTTTCATCAAGGTCAGCGATGGTCCTCGAAAGCCGCACCATCCGCTGAAGCCCGCGGACTGAAAGCTTCAGCTGGTGCGCGACCATCGCCGCATATTCCATTTCTTTTTGCGGAAGGCGGAAGATCTCTCCCAAGTTACATTCTCTGCACTCCCCGTTCCTGCAGGGCGGGATCCCCATTTCCCTGCATCTTTCATACTGCATCTGCCAGATCTCCTGTATTCGAGCTCTTAAGGATCTGCTTTCCGGAACAAAATCTCCTTTCATAGTCTCCAGAAGCGAATCCTCCGAGATATGATTCAATGCGCAGAAAATATCCATACGGTCTAAAAGAGCACCGCTGACCTTTCCCTGATATGAGGAGATCATCGAAGGCGTACATGTACACTCGGACGGGTTTTCGAGGATTTTGCCGCAGCGGCAGGGATTCATCGCCCCCACCAGAAGAAAGCGTGCCGGGAATATGTTCGTGCAATTATTTCTAGA
Source organism: Clostridiales bacterium (assembly GCA_017551865.1). Lineage (GTDB taxonomy): Bacteria > Bacillota > Clostridia > Saccharofermentanales > Saccharofermentanaceae > Scatonaster. The sequence goes on from JAFZKB010000027.1 coordinate 125,667, forward strand.
CACTTTCATCTCTCCGGTCTCGATCGGCACACGCAGAAGGTCGAGCACATGCGCCGGGAACTCGGGAAGTTCATCTAAAAAGAGTATGCCGTGAAGGGCCCGTGAAATCTCTCCGGGCACGGCAGATCGGCCGCCGCCGACCATCGCGGACGGCGTACAGGTATGGTGGACATAACGGAAAGGTCTTTCCATGGAAGCAATATTCTCCTTCGAGAGAACGGAAAGCGCGCTCTCCACACGAAGGAGAGCGATCTTCTCCTCTTTTTGAAGTGGTGGCAGGATACCCTGAAGGATGCGTGCAGAAAGAGATTTGCCGGTACCGGGAGAACCGAACAGGAGCATATTGTGAAAACCCGCGGCGGAAAGAAGGATCGCACGTGCTGCAGAAGGCTGGCCGCGAAGCGAGGAAATATCCGCAGTCGGCTCAGGAAGATCCGAAGAAAATGGAAAATCATCGAAAGAAGGTATGCCGCATCTTTCTTCGCCGGATACGATGGAGATCGCACCAAACAGCGTATCGACGCCTTCCACAGATACACCGAGAAGCGACGCTTCCTCCTGATCCTTTCTCGGCACGATGCAGACGGAACAGTCGTCTTTCGGAAGACATAAAAGACGCGAAACACTTCCGGGGACGGCTTTCACATTCCCCGTCAGAGAAAGCTCGCCGTAGATCGTGACAGTTTCATACGCCGAGTGGACCTGATCTGAAGCCAGAAGGATCGCCATGGCAATGGCCAGATCAAAGGAGGATCCGGATTTGTGAAGGTAGGCCGGAGAGATATTGACCAGAAGCCGCTGGTTGGGAAAAGTAAAACCGCAGGACCTTATACTGGCACGGACACGCTCTTTCGCTTCCCGGATCGAGGAATCGCCGAGCCCCACCACTTCAAAACTCGGAAGTCCCGGAAAGATGGACGCCTCGACCTCTGCCTTCATCCCTTCCAGGCCTGAAAGATAAAGGGTTTTCACTTTCGCATTGTGAGGTGATCCTGCCATCGTTTTCTACCTTCTTCCATCGGATTTAGGCCATTCTACTCTTTCCCTTTCTGCATATCTCATGTTTTTTTCGACAAAAGACGACAAAGCGACGAAATGTGCTATAATAATGCGTTGAAAATATTAAATAAAGGATCTTTTCAAGAAGAAAAAAAGAGGATCCTTACGAAAAAGAAATGAGGTCATTTCATGAAACTGGGTATCGTTGGTCTGCCAAACGTCGGCAAGAGCACACTGTTTAACGCAATCACCAAAGCAGGCGCAGAATCCGCAAACTATCCGTTCTGCACCATTGAGCCGAACGTCGGCGTCGTTTCTGTCCCGGACAGCCGTCTGGACGAACTTGCCAAGATGTATGACCCGGAGAAATATACCCCGGCCGTCATCGAATTCGTCGATATCGCCGGTCTTGTACGCGGTGCAAGCAAGGGCGAAGGTCTGGGAAACAAGTTTCTCGCCAATATCCGTGAAGTTGACGCGATCGTACACGTCGTCCGCTGCTTTGATGACTCCAATGTCGTACACGTAGACGGAGGCGCTAACCCGAAGCGTGATATCGAAACGATCGAACTCGAACTCATCCTTTCCGACATGGAATACATGGACCGTCGTCTGGATAAAGTCAGAAAGATGATGAAAGGCGGCGACAAGAAGTTCCAAGCTGAACTTGACTGCTATGAGAAGATCGCAAAGACTCTCGAGGAAGAAAAGCCGGCCCGTTCCCTCACCTTCGCCGAGGAAGAAATGGAGTTCGTTAAGGATCTCGCACTGCTTTCCCTGAAGCCGGTACTTTATGTAGCAAATATCGCCGAGAGCGACATCTCAAAACCGGACATCGATTATGTAAAAACAGTACAGGAGATCGCCGCACGATCCGGTGAGGAATGCGTCGTTATCTCTGCAAAGATCGAAGAAGAGATCGCCATGCTCGATCCGGAAGAAAAGGCTATGTTCCTTGAGGAACTCGGTCTTTCCCAGTCCGGTCTCGACAAGATGATCCAGGCCAGCTACAAGCTCTTAGGTCTCATCTCCTATCTGACCGCAGGTCCGCAGGAAGTAAGAGCATGGACGATTAAGAACGGCACAAAGGCACCGCAGGCCGCAGGTAAGATCCACTCCGACTTCGAGCGTGGTTTCATCCGTGCGGAAGTTGTAGCTTTTGATGACCTGATGGCCTGTGGCACCTATACCGCTGCCAAGGAAAAAGGACTTGTCAGATCCGAAGGTAAGGAATACGTCATGAAGGACGGCGACGTCGTTCTCTTCCGTTTCAACGTATAATCAATATACGTCGTTCTGGATCATTTTCTTCTCTTCCCACTCGGGAGTTTCCTTCTTCTCCATGCCCTGCATGTCGAGGACCTGACGGAACTGGGTCTCATAAAGGTCTCTGTAGATGCCGTTCTTTTCCAAAAGCTCCTGATGCGTGCCGAGCTCAGCCACGTGACCTTCCGCGATGACGACGATCTTCTCAGCTTTCATGATGGTCGAAAGCCTGTGCGCGATGACGATCGATGTACGATTCTGCATCAGGACTTCAAGCGCCTCGGAGATCGCATTTTCGGAGATCGAATCCAGCGCGCTTGTGGCCTCGTCAAGGATCAGGATCTTCGGATCTTTTAGAATGACTCTGGCAATGCTCAGGCGCTGCTTCTCACCACCGGAAAGCTTAAGGCCGCGGTTTCCGACCATTGTGTCATATCCTTCCGGCTGATTTTTTATGATTCATCGATGCTCGCGATCTTGCAGGCCTTTTCGATCTCCTCATCTGTCGCATCTTCCTTCGCATACAGGAGGTTTTCCTTGATAGTACCATTAAACAGGTAGGTATCCTGCGTAACGACACCGATCTGCTGACGAAGATATGTAAGATCGATGTTCCGGACATCCTCGCCCGCGATCGTTACGCTTCCTTCTTCGACATCGTAAAGACGCGGAATAAAGTTGACGACCGTGGATTTACCGGAACCCGAAGGACCGACGATCGCGTACATCCTGCCACCCGGGACAGTAAAAGTGACATCCTTGAGAAGTTCTTTTTCCGGAGTATAGGAAAACTTCACGTGATCGAAGACGATATCCTTGTTGGTAACATCTGGCTTCACGCCGTTTTCAGGAGATTTTAATGGATTCTCTCTGTCGAAGTAATCGAAGATACGCGTGAAAAGCGCCAGCGAACGGGTGAAGTCGACGCCGAGGTTCATGAGGGATTCGACCGGACGGTAAAGACGGTTGATGAGCGCAACAGTTGCCGTGACGACACCGACCGTCAGGTTCGGATCGTATTTTTTGATGATGCAGATACCACCTGCAAAGTAGATAAGGAGCGGACCTACCTGGGTAAACATACCCATCATGACACGGAACCATTTGCCGCTTCTCTGCTCTTTCAGGGAAAGGCGCGTCACCTGCTCGTTGACTTCCACGAAGTTCTCATACTCTTTATCTTCTCGCGTAAAGAGCTTTACGAGCATGGAACCGGAAACGGATAGGGTCTCGTTGATGACCTGATTGAGTTCATCGTTCTTTTCCTGTGTTTTCGTAAGGAGTTTATATCTGTTACGCCCGACATTTCGGGTCGGAAGGATAAGAAGCGGAATGATCAGGATTCCGACCAGCGCAAGAGGAACACTCATCATAAAAAGTGCGACGAGCGTAGTAACAACGGTGGCCAGGTTATTGATGCAACTGGAAAGTGTATTGGAAATAACAGAGCTGACACCTGAAATATCGGTGTTCATCCTCGTGATGATGTCGCCCTGTTTTTCCGTCGTAAAGAAGCTGTGCGGCATCCACTGCAGGTGGCGGTACATCTCGTTTTTCATGTCGAAGATGATGCGCTGGGAGATCCATGCATTGATATAGCTTTCAACAACGCTGATCACCTGGGATGCAGTCAGGGCAACGAACGCAGCGATCAAAAGCTTGATCAGAAGACCGAGGTCATCGCCGAGGAGTGCTTTATCGACGATCTTTCCCGTGATGATCGACGGCAGAAGTCCGACCACCGCCGAAAGGAGGATCGCGAGGATCACAAGTGCGAACTGAAGCTTATAGGGCTTCATGTAGGAGGCGATACGCTTCAGTAGCTTCTTATCGACCTTCGGTTTATTCTTTTTCTCTTCTTCCGTCAGGAAACCTCGAGGGCCTAATCCCATGCGGCCCGGTCCACCCATACCCATAACGTTCCCCTCCTAACGCTGTCTTACTGCTCTTCCGTGTTTACGTCCTCTTTTTCTTTATTCTCGTCCTGTTTTGCTGCCACAGAAGAGGTCTTGCTTAAAAGGAAGATCATCATGAAAGAAGTCATGACGAAGATCCCCGTGACCAGGAATTCCGCCAGCACGAAAAAAAGGATCGGCAGGTCCTTTTTCAGAAGTGAAAACAGGAACACCAAAAGACATGCCGAAGCATAGACACCGGCGGATGCGCCGACGAATTTCGAATAATCTTTTTTCTTAAGTACGGTAAAACAGACGATCGTGATCACGACCGAAAAAATCAGGAAGATGCCGGAAAGGATCATGCCAGAGGTCATAAGCGGATCCCCCGCTCATTCAGTTCTTCCTTCACATAAAGGTCGATCTGCTCGTAAAGTTCCTCGATCGTGCCGTCGTTGACGATTACCCGGTCCGCAAGCTCTTCATACTCCTCACGAGTCATCTGCATGGCCATTCTCTTCCTTGCGTCATCTCTGTCCATGCCGCGCAGCACGAGTCTTTCGAGACGGATATCGTCGCTGCTGCTGACGACGAGGATCTGGTTACAGACATCGACGAAACCACGGCGCACCGGGATCGGAACATCGAGCACAATGAGCTTCACCTTACGCTCAGCGGCCCTGGCGATCTCTTCGCCGATCGTCGTAAGCACATAGTGATGAACGATCGAAGAGAGTTTATCGAGTTTCTTCTTCTCCGTGAAAACCAGAGAAGCTACATATTTTCTGTTCAGGGCTCCATTCGCCGTGAGCGCACGTGGTCCGAAAAGTTCGGCGATCTCCGGAAGTGCAACACCTCCGACATCCGTTACTTTTCTCGAGATCTCATCAGCGTCGAGGACTTCAACTCCCTTATCTCTGAAGTATCCGGAAACTGTGCTTTTACCTGTTCCGATACCACCTGTTACACCTAAAACAAACATCTTCTGCCTCCGATTATGTCAGTGAGCTTCCGCCCATGTTTTCCCGATTCTTGCTTCCGCAATGAGCGGCACATCCAGTTCGATGACGTTTTCCATTGCCTCGGAAAGCACCTTTGCTGCTTCTTCTGCGATATCTTCCTTCGCTTCCACGATCAGTTCGTCGTGTACCTGAAGGATCAGCTCCGCATCGTATCCTTTATCACGAAGAGCCTGCTCCGCGTGGTTCATGGCCAGCTTGATGATATCAGCCGCAGTGCCCTGGATCGGGGTATTCATCGCGGCACGCTCGCCGAAACTTCTGATGTTATAGTTCGCAGAAGTCAGTTCCTTCAAGATCCTTCTTCTACCGAAAAGCGTGGCTACATAGCCCTTTTCCTTGCCTTCCTGCTTAAACCCGTCAAGGCACGGCTTGATCGTCGGGAACTGACGGTAATATTCTTCGATATACCGCTTGGCTTCGTAAACGCTAACGCCCAGATCCTGGGAAAGACCATAGTCGCTGACACCGTAAACAATACTGAAATTAACGCGCTTGGCCGCCGATCTCATTCCCGCATTGATCATTTCCGGCGGCACACCGAAGATACCACAGGCGGTCTTGGTGTGAATGTCTCTTCCCTCTTTAAAAGCACTGATCATCTCCTCGTCATGGGAGATCGCGGCAAGGAGTCGAAGCTCGATCTGCGAGTAGTCGGCATCGATCAGAACATATCCGGGCTTGGCCACAAATGCCTCGCGGATAAGAGATCCCTCTTCCGTACGGATCGGGATGTTCTGCAGGTTCGGATCCGAAGAGGAAAGTCTTCCGGTATTCGTCATGGCCTGGCTGAAGGTCGTATGTACGCGTCCGTCTTTCTCGGAAATACTCTTCTTTAAGCCCATCACGAAGGTGGAATCGAGTTTCTGGATCTGACGGTATTCGAGGATCTTATTGACGATCGGATGCTGGTCACGGATCTTTTCAAGCTCCTCGGAATTTGTGGAATAACCGCCACTGGCAAGCTTCTTTCCGGACGGAAGTCCGAGCTTGTCGAAAAGCACCTTTCCGAGTTGTTTCGGGGAAAGAATGGTGAACTCTTCTCCTGCCAGTTCATGTATCTCTTTTTCCAGTTCGCGGACCTTTCCGTCAAACTCTTTATGGAGTTCATCTATCTTACTGACATCTACAAGCACGCCTCTTCTTTCCATGCGGTCAAGTACCATGACCAGAGGCATTTCGATCTCATAGATCAGCTTCTCGATGCCCTGCTTTTCAATATCTGCTTTCTGATAGAATGAGAGCCATCTCGAAAGAAGTACCTGATATGAAAAATCGAGCACATCATCTTCCGTAATGTCTTTTGCCTCTTCGGCTGTCCCGTCGATAAAAGCGAAAAGATCCTGCTGACGGTTCTTTTTCTTATCGTCTTCCCTGGTCTGTCCGTAGTCTTCCAGGATCGGGAAAGGACGATGGGTACCGTGTTCGATCAGCATTTCAAAGGAAGGATCCGCTCCTTCGATCGAGTTTAAGACATAACCTGCGATCTCCACGTCAAAGACGTGGTCAAACGTGAGCCCGTTCTCCAAAAGCTTGAAATGATTCTTCGCGCTGTATACGACTGGTGCTTTTTCAGAAGAAGTACCTACACCAGCTTTATTCAGCTCCGAAAGCACATTACTGATATCGTCTTCTTTCGACCAGACATAGACCTGATCGGCTGCGACGGAAAGTCCCAGTACAGGTCCATTCAAATCAGCCATATCGATTGCGACAGGATTCTTTTCCAATATCATGGAAAGGATCGTTTTCATAGAAGCCGCACTATTCTGATTCAAAAGGATCGTCGGGCGTTTCCCGGAAAGCTTCGGGTAGGAGGCTTCTTCCTCGGACTCTTCGACGGCCGGGGCGGCCTCGGCAACGGCTGTTTCATCGATATTCCATTTCTTCATCTGCGCGCGGAAACCGTACTTATAGAAGCAGGCCGCCGCAGATGCGCTATCTAAGGGTTTTCTTTCCAGTTGATCGAGCGTGATGGAGATCTCGGCATCCGTGACGATCCGGCTTAACATAAGAGACATATAAGCATTGTCTTTATCGGTCTCGAGCTTTTCTCTAAGCTTCGGGCTCAGTTCGGAAAGGTGCTCGTAAAGGCCGTCCAGGGTCTTATACTTACGCACAAGATCCATCGCGCCCTTTTCGCCGATACCCTTTACCCCGGGGATGTTATCGGAGCTGTCGCCCATCAGTGCTTTTGCCGTGACAAAATCCGATGTCGGGATCCCGTATCTTTCCTGAAAGAGGGCTTCGTCGTAATAATCCGTGCCGGAGCCATCCTTCTTCGTGACCGGCATGATGACCTTCGTATGCTCATCGATCAGCTGGAAATCGTCTTTATCACCACTTAAGATGAAGACTTCAAAACCATCCTTCACGCCCATTGTCTTGAGCGTTCCGATCAGGTCATCGGCCTCGAGGCCCTCCTGCTCATAGCGGGGAAATCCCATCGCGTCGAGGACTTCTTTCAGGACAGGCATCTGCGCCGCCAGATCGTCGGGCATACCTTTTCGAGTCCCCTTATACTCCGAGTAGGCCTTATGACGGAATGTCGGAGCCTTGAGATCGAAAAGCGTACATGTGTGGGTCGGCTGGACCTCATCTATATACTTCGCAAGAGTATTGAGATAGATATTGACTGCCCCTGTAGGAGTTCCGTCCGGCGCCGTCAGATTATTCCGCCCGGCAGTTGCGTAGTAGGAGCGGTTAATGATACTGTTTCCATCTACCAGAAGTAATCGTTTGGCGTCAGACATAGGTGTCTCTCCCGTTTCTTATGAATTCTTCTTTTCTTCTTCCTGCCGCTTCATCTCTTCGCGGTAATGCGCCGTGCTGACCATGAGCTTGATACGGTTCAGCTGGTTTGCCTCACTGGCGCCCGGATCGTAGTCGATCGGGATGATGTTCGATTCCGGATACTGTCGGCGGAGCTCTTTGATCATACCCTTACCGGTCACGTGGTTCGGAAGACATGCGAATGGCTGTGCGCAGATGATGTTCGGCACACCGCTCTCGATGAGTTCGATCATCTCGGCCGTCAGGAACCATCCCTCACCGTTGTTATTACCGCAGGACAGGACGTTCTCGGCTTTCTTTGCCATATGACGGATGCTCTGCGGAAGCTGGAACTTACCGGTCTCCTCCATCTTCTTGATGATGTGGCTTCGGTACGACTGCAGAAGATCAATACCACGGTTAGAAAGCCAAGCGCTCTTCTTACTTCTTCCCAAGTGCTCGGCGGCCCATACAGGACCCATCGTGCAGTAGAGGAAGAAATCGAGAAGACCCGGAACAACGGCTTCACAGCCTTCCTGCTCGACAACATCTACTGCGTGGTTATTCGCATCCGGCTGGAACTTGACGAGGATCTCTCCGACGAGACCGACGCGCGGCTTTCTCGGGATATCGAGCATCGGGAACTTATCAAAGGTATCGATGGTCGCATCGATCATTCTTCTATAGGAAGACGGACGGCCGACCTTCGTGCAGTGAAGTTCCTTAAGAAGATCCTCCACCGCCTTCTTCTCCTCATCGGAAAGAGGCGCGTTCTTGCAGGCCTCCGCCATGATGTACTCGGTCGTGATGTCTTCAAACTTCTCTTTCGGGTTAAAGAACAGTTTGCCGCAGCGGTTCCAGAACTGGTAGAGCGCATTCGCCGAGCCCTTTACCTTCTCGTACGGACGCACGCGTAAAAGCAGCGTCTGCAGCATATCGCCGTAGCAGATCGCACGAAGTGCACTGTTGATGAAAGGAAGCGTCGGTCTAAAGCCCGGGTTCTTCTCGAACTGCTGAACAGAAAGTGCAATGACCGGAATATCGCCGTAGCCTGCCTCGCGCAGTGCTTTTCGAAGGAAAGCGACATAGTTTGTGGCACGGCATCCGCCGCCGGTCTGTGTGATCAGCACCGTCGTATTGTCGCGGTCGACATCTCCCGACAGGATCGCATTGATCATCTGTCCGACAACGATAACCGTCGGGAAACATGCGTCATTGTTGACGAAACGCAGTCCGCACTCGATGTCCGCCTGGGTCGCTTCTTTTAAGACCTTCAGCTTATAGCCATGGTTATGGAACACGGCTTCGACGAACTCGAATTCGATCGGCGCCATCTGCGGTGCCAGGATCGTGTGGCGTTTCTTATGTTCTTCGGTAAAAGGCACGCGCTTGATCGTATAGGACTTCTTCTCGCGCTTTGGCATCGTGCCATCTTTTCGCGCCGCCTCACGCTCATCCATCGCGACCTTCAGGGAACGCATACGGATACGCGCCGCACCGAGGTTACTTACTTCGTCGATCTTCAGGAGCGTATAGAGCTTTCCCTGGGATTCGAGGATCTCCTGTACCTGATCGGAAGTAACGGCATCGAGGCCGCATCCGAAGGAAGTGAGCTGAACGAGCTCGAGATTATCGTTGGTGGCGACATAAGCCGCGGCTTCGTAAAGACGTGTGTGGTACATCCACTGGTCGACGACACGGATCGGACGCTGAAGTCTTCCCGGTACAGCGACACTGTCTTCACTTAAGACGGCAAGTCCGAGCGAGTTGATCATCTCCGGGATACCGTGATGGATCTCCGGATCCGTGTGATACGGACGGCCGGAAAGAACGATACCCTTTTGACCTGTTCTTTCGAGGTCTTCGATGACTTCCTGGCCCTTTCTTCGGATGTCCGCCTTGTACTCGTCGTACTCTTTGTTACCGGCAGCGACAGCTTTTACTGCCTCCTGTTTTGTAACGCCGAAATCAGAAAGTGCGATCGCAAGCTGCTCGGCGAGCGCTTCATCGTTATCGAGAGGCAGGAACGGATTTAAGTACGTAATGCCTTTATCCTTAATGTTTTCAAGGTTATTTCGGATAACTTCCGGATAGGACGCAACAATCGGGCAGTTAAAGTGGTTGCCGGAATCCTTGTTCTCGTGACGCTCATAAGGCACATCCGGATAGAAGATCGTCTTGATGCCCTTTTCGATCAGGGCCTCGATATGACCGTGTACAAGCTTTGCCGGATAGCAGACGCTCTCCGAAGGAATAGAATCCATACCCTTTTCGAAAAGCTCATGGTTCGATCTCGGAGAGATCACGACAGAGAATCCGAGCTCCGTCAGTACCGTGAACCAGAAAGGATAGTTCTCATACATATTGAGTGCTCTCGGAATGCCGATCTCACCTCGCGGAGCCTTATCCTTCGCAAGCGGCTTATAGCGGAAAGTTCTTGCATACTTATAGGCGATCAGGTTCGGGAGCGTATCCTTCGCCTTTTCTTTACCTTCACCTCTTTCGCAGCGGTTACCGGAAATAAAGCGTTCGCCGTTACTGAAGGTGGAGATCGTCAGTTTACAGTGGTTCGTACAAAGAGGACATGTCGCCATCTCCGTCGTCATATCGAAGCGGTTAAGTTCTTCAAGGCCTAAAAGTCCGGAGACTTTCTGATCTTTCGGCATACGTTTCTTCGCGATGATCGCCGCACCGAAAGCACCCATAAGTCCGGCGACGTTCGGACGGATGACTTCACGTCCGGAGATCAGCTCGAAGCATCTCAGGATCGCGTCGTTTAAGAACGTACCGCCCTGTACGACGATCTTCTTACCGAGTTCCTGCGTATCGCGGATCTTAATGACCTTATAGAGGGCATTACGCACAACGGAATAGGAAAGGCCTGCGGAGATATCTCCGACAGTCGCGCCTTCCTTCTGCGCCTGCTTAACTTTCGAGTTCATGAATACCGTACATCTCGTACCGAGGTCGACCGGATTCTCGGCGGAAAGTGCCTCAATAGAGAATGTGTGTGCGTCCATGTTGAGGTTTTCGGCGAATGTCTGGATAAAAGATCCGCATCCCGAAGAACATGCTTCGTTCAGCATGATGGAGTCGATAACGCCGTTTCGGATCTTCATGCACTTCATGTCCTGACCACCGATGTCGATGATGAAATCCACGTCCGGGCAGAAATACTTCGCGGACTGGAAGTGTGCCATCGTTTCGATCTCACCGAGGTCCACGCCCAGTGCGGCACGGATGATGTTTTCGCCGTAACCGGTCACGCAGCTGTTAGCGATATAGGTCTCCGGCGGCATCTGCTCATAGAGCTGCTTGACGATATTAACAGCGCTCTTTACAGGATTTCCCTGGTTGCTGGCATAGTAGGTATAGACCATCTGCCCTTCTTCGTTGATGAGAACGGCCTTTGTGGTCGTACTACCGGCATCTATTCCGAGGTAGCACGGACCCTTCTGCTTCGAAAGCTGATAGAGGTCTAAGGTTGCTCTCTGATGTCTCTCATCGAAAAGCTCCTTTTCACGGGCATCTTTGAAAAGCGGTGCAATTCTCTTAATATCCGGCTCGAAGCCTTCTCTGGATGCAAAAGAAGCGATCAGGTCGGAAAGCTTAACAGCTTCGCCCTTCGCGCCGAGTGCCGCACCGAGAGCGACGTAGATCTGGGCATTGTCCGGCATCCAGAAAGATTTCACCTGCTCTTCCAGCGTTCGTTCAAAAGCTTTACGGAGTTCTGAGTTAAAGAACAAAGGACCGCCTAAGAAAGCGATATGTCCTCTGATCGGACGGCCGCAGGCAAGACCGGCGATGGTCTGGTTTACCACGGCCTGGAAGATCGAAGCCGCGAGGTCTTCTTTTGCCGCACCTTCGTTGATCAAAGGCTGAAGGTCGCTCTTGGCAAATACACCGCATCGGGATGCGATCGTATAAAGCGTCGTATAGGACTTCGCCATCTCATTTAAGCCGTCGGCATCCGTACGAAGGAGTGTAGCCATCTGGTCGATGAAAGCACCCGTACCACCGGCACAGGTACCGTTCATGCGCTGCTCAGGTACCGGATGAAGATAAGTGATCTTCGCATCCTCACCGCCGAGCTCGATGATAACATCGGTCTCCGGGTGATATTTCGTGATCGCCACGGTCTCCGCAATGACTTCCTGAACGAAGTCCAGTCCCAGCCACTTGGCCACGGAAAGTCCGCCGGAACCCGTGATCTGTACACGTGTCTCCAGTCCCGGGAATTTCTTATTCACCTCTTCAAATGCGTTTAAAAGTTCTCCGGCGATATCGGAGTGGTGGCGCCGATACTCGGAGTAAATGATCTCTTCTTCCTTCGTAAGTACGATCTTAATGGTCGTTGAGCCGATATCCAGGCCCATGTTCATTATCGTTTCCATGAAATCTTTCCTACTGTCCCCTTACTTTTCCTTCTTTTTCGTTTCGACGGAAGCCGAAGTCTCCTTCTTCGCACTTGCCGACTTTTTTACGGCACACTTCTTCGTGCCGGTAACTTCTTTCTTACTTTCATTTTCCTTTTTCGTCTTCGCCGCTTCTCTTTCGGCTTTTGCGGCTTCCCTTGCCAGTTTTCTCTTAAGAAGCCGCTGCTTCTTCTTTTCTTCCTTCTCCTGGATCGCGGCAGAAGTCTTCTTCAGCTCCTGAAGACGCGTCTCCGCCTGCTTGATGAATCTTTTCCTGAAATCATCATGCGCGGAAAGACTCTTTCTGAATTCAGGCTCCAGGCAAAGACACAGCATCTCATCCGGGATACCCAGATGCAGATCGAAAGGCTGGGAAAACACATCCTGTGTGGTCAGATGCAGTGTCTCACAGGCAGTAACGACATTTTTCTCGTAATCGCAAAACTCACCCTTCAGGCCAAGCGTCAGCATAAGCCCGGTAAAGTTCACATGTACATACGGCAGATTTCGGCTGAAGATCAGGTGCAGCGCAAGAAGTTTCATATACGATTCGAGCGTGATGAACTCCTGATCACAGATCAGCGACACGGCTCCCTTCGGGGCGATCGTCGCAATATCGGAAAACTCGTTTTCGAAGCCTTCGGACCAGAGATAGTAGAGATCGCGGTATACGGCCTTCTCAAACTCGTCGTAATTGTAGGTCAGAGGCTTGGCCAGAAGATCTTTTCCGATCTGGAAAATATAGTGCAGATATTCCTTCTCCTGATGGGACGACACACCTGCCCATTTGAAGTATGCAGCAATATCTCTGGCGTTATATAGATAGTTGATCATAAAATCTCCTAAGAAATGCAAATTTCGTGACATATTATTATATCACAAAAGAAGCTTTCCCAGTATGTTTTACTATGGAATCAATACGGATCTCTTTTCGATGCGACGTAGAGGGTCACACCCAGGAAAATGCCCGCCAGTAAGAGTATTGTGGCCGTTCCGGAGACATAATTCATCGTGGTCATTTTATTCAGTGCGATCTTCGTGGAAAAAGCCTTCAGATCAAAGTTGGAGCTCCAGGGAATCCAGAACTGGACAAGCGCGAAAATCAGATCGAAAACGCCGAAACACCAGAGCGCGGAAAGCACGATCGCGAGCGGAGAGGCTTTTCGAAGATAAGCGACCATAAAAGCCAGGGATGCAAAAGTGATCATGACGCCCAGCATAAATGCGCCATTTTGAAGCATCAAAAGGCCGTCCGTAAATATAAATGACGAACACAAAGCAACACTTAGTCCCAAAGAGACAAGGTAACAGAGGATCTCCAAAACCACCAGAACAATACACAGTGTGAGCCACTCAAGGAAAACGATCATCGCAGGATTGGGATTTAGTGAGTAGTGATTCACGTGGAATTTGGATTTGAATTCCCCCGAAACAAAGAGAGCGAACACGATGCTCCACAGGAAGAACACGAGTTCCGCACAGAAATTCATACCAACAACGCCTGACAAACAGTTCGTATTAGCAAGATCATCCAGACTTATAGCCAGAGATTCATAAGAATCCTTTTCTGCTTCAGTCGTCGCTGCGTCAACGATATCCACTTTAAACTTCGATAATAGACCGAAGGGATCATCCACACAGAACTTGATGACAAATGCTGACAGGATCGAACCGAAGATCAGGATACCAAGGATGACATAAGGCGACTTCGACCGTAAAAGGCGGTATAAATTGACTTTCAGTTCTTTGATCATGCAAAAAGATCCCTCCTACCATGACATTATAGCCTAAGTACTCCCGCAAATGTACTAAGAAAATATAAAGAAAAGGAGCTGTTGGATTTTATCCAGCAGCTCCCGCTAACATTCAATTGGATAAGTAAGATATTGCATCTTACTTTTGGCGAGCACTCTTCGGATCAGCCGATGTTTTCAACATCTTCTACAGTTCCGAAAAGGTTCAGTCTGAACAGCAGTGCTTCGTCTTCCTGATTGGAGCAGTAGATCTTCGCACTAACAAGCTTACCGCCTTCGATCAGCTTCATAAGACCTGTGATCTGGCTGAGCTTGCTCTTCAGATTAAACTTGTCACCCTCATCGGTAATAAGCATTACATCGCCGGAGCAGGAATCCAGAGCCTGCATAAACTGATGAACATCTACATTGCTCATGTTAAAAGCCTTCATGGTGACTACCTCCTTTAAGTAAACAATTTCTTTTTCCATTCTTTTCTTGCGCCAGGTCATCTCTGACCTTGCGATTTCATTATATCTTTCGAAAGAAAATGCGTCAACGCTTGTTTTGTAGAGGTTGCACATTCGAAATGACTATTGTTTGTGCACATTGCACAACTTTTAATTGTGCATTTTCATGAAATGAAAATCATTTTTTCACATACGTCCAGATCGAAAAGCTTACACCCTTCACCGAGTGTATAGATGCTTCGCGGCTTAAGAGCTTCCACTCCTCCTGATTATCCAGGTCCGGGAAAAAGGCATCAGCCGGAAAGCTTTTATGGATCTTGCTTACGATACATTTATCGCAGTAAGGCAGGAACTGCTTATAGATCTGCTCCCCGCCGATGATAAAGAATGTCTCATCCGGATCTTTTCGCATATACTCGACGGCCTCTTCCACCGAATGAAAAACTGTCGCCTCTTCTACGGAAAGCTCAGGATTCCTCGACAGGATAAAGTTCGGACGCCCGGGAAGAAGTCTTCCGCCAGGAAAAGTATCCAGCGTCTTTCTTCCGTAGATGACAGGATGCCCCAGGGTCTTGACCTTGAAGTTCTGCTTCTGGTCTTCGGGAAGACTTATGAGGAGTTCTCCCTTGTTCCCGATCCCCCAGTTCTCATCTACTGCCACGATGGCTACAATACTCATCTTACTTTCTCCCGTACAAATCTTCAATCGTTCTTTTCAAGTATAACATAAAAAGAAGGGACCTCGTCTGAAACGAGATCCCTTCCGTTATTTCTTATGACTTAGACAGATCAACCGACTACTTCGATCTTGATTGCATCTACATAGAAGTCATCTGTAACATCCTGTGTCTCAAAGTAGAGCTTCAGCGCAGCCATTCCATCTGGAACAGTTACCGCGGAACCGTTATTGAGAATCCAGTTGGATGTGTTCAGTTTCAGAACGCCTTCTACGAAGACCCAGTCTCCGCTGGAGGTGTCGATCTCCTCAAGGTGAGGCCACAGATCCGTGATATCCGCAGAGAAGCTCAGAGACGGAGCAGTAGACTTAACTGCGAAGGAGTACTTGATCGTCTTGCCGAGGAATCTTGTACCATCGATCACATAGCCGTCCCATACTTCAGAAGCACCGGACATCTTCAGGCAGGAATTACCTTCGTAAGCGCCCTCCTGTACAACGGAGAGTGCACCGCCAGCACGGGAAGAACCGAGATAATTGCCATCTTCGAAATCCTCAACATACGGATCACTATCCTTCGGAGGTTCCTTATAATCAGCAGGCTTCTCGATCGTACCGCCCTTCTTCGCATTTACAACACCGTCAAATGCCAGCTTTGTGGAGAGGTCTCCTGCGAAGAGGACCGGGTTCTCGCCGGTAAGCCAGGATCTGCCATCATCAAGACCCCAGATGGTAACGCTTTCGATCTTGTATCCTTCCTTCTTGGCAGCAAGGATCGCCTCGAAGAGAGCCTGATAATAGAGGCCCTGATCGTATTCCGGATTAATGAGACCTGCGGTCTTCATATCCAGCTCAGTGATGTGGATGATAACACCGAGTTCATCTGCATACTTCTTCAGAGCAGTGATGTAAGCTTCAGCTGTTACGCCGGAGTCAACGTGAGACTGCATACCGATACCATCGAGGTTACCGGCTTCCTTGATCGGCTTCATGAGCTCGATGATCTTGTCCTGCTTGCCAGGAACATACTCGTTGTAATCGTTATAGAACAGCTTAATGTTCTTATTCGCATACTTTCTTGCATACTCGAAAGCAAAGTTAAGGAAATCGTCACCGATCGTCTCTGTCCAGTTGCTCTTACGGATATCGTTCGATCCATCCATGACACACTCGTTTGCAACGTCAAATGCATAGAACAGATCCGGATAGTTTGCATCGATGAACTCGAATACGCCCTTGATGTAGTTCTCGAGACGCTTCAGCATGAGCTCACGGCTGGCGAGTTTTCCATTAATATCATAGTTCTCATAGAAGAACCAGTCCGGTGTCTGGGAGTGCCATACGAGAGTATGACCACGCATCTTTATACCGTTCTCCTTTGCAAAGTCGAGGATCGGCTTGCAGGCATCGAACTTGAGAGCCGGGCTCTCATTGTACTTCGCCGGATCGGCCAGAGTCGTCTCTGCATCAAGAATGTTCTCCGGCTTCATTTCGTTCTCACATGTGAAGGAAGAGAATTCCTTTACGATGAGTTTTCTCGGCTCTTCGACCTCACTTGTTACAAGGCCCAGCGGAATGCAGCAACCGAATTCGAAATCGTCCTTGTAGATTTCCTTAAGAGAGAGATAGTCGGATGTATCCTTAAGAACGAGCTCAGGAATATCTGTCGGATCTACATAATCACCTTCTACAGTGATATATACGTAATCTACGAAGATATCGTCTGTGGTCATGCTCTCCACATAGATCATCGGATTGGTGCAGTTTGCAGGCACATTGATGCTGCCCTTGCCCTCAACAAAACTGTCCGCGCATCCACCGATGTGGAAAACGTTCGAGTATGAGGGGCTGCCCATAGAATCGAACTGCAGGGAGATGATAACATCACCGGAAGCAGACTTAGTTGCCGCCTGAATGCTGATCTTATTACCGATCATCGCATCGATCGGGAAGTTTACACCGTTCCATTCAGCTGTACGGCCACCGATATGCAGAACTTTGCCATCTGCGCCGGCAGCGTCTTCCAGTTCCATTGTTACACTATCACCACGACCATTATATGTCGTAGCATCGCCACCGAAATCCTCGATGACAGCGGGGACACCCTCTTTTACTTCCGGCTTTACAACGTTAACAGGAGCCGCAGTAGACTCTGTCTCGGAAGCCGAAGTAGCTGTCGTTTCCGTTCCGGAAGTAGATGTTCCTTCTGTCGTACTTTCCGACTTCTTACAGCCGTAAAGACCGATAGAAGAGATCATCGCCAGCGCCAGGATCAAGGCGCCGATCTTCTTCTTCTTCATAAATATTCCTCCATTTACCTGACGGGCTTTCGCCCGATATTTAATTACTTTCTCATATTATCCGAAAGGAAAGATAACTTCAATGATTTTAACGAAATCGATTTCGAAACTTTTTTGAGATGAAACAAAAGACTGCTTCCGATTTTTCGAAAGCAGTCCTGAATAATTCCTCAATACTATGAAACCTTATTTTCCGTTCTTCATCTGCGCCTTAACAGTTTTCAGATGCTTCTTGATCTTGGAAAAAGAGCTGTCACTTAAATCGTGCTCGATACGGCAGGCATCCTTCGCCGCCGTCTTCTCATCAACTCCGAGAAGTACCAGAGCTTCCGTAAGCACCTTATGCCGATCATAGATCTTCTTTGCGATACTTTTCCCTTCAGATGTTAAAGAAATCAGGCCTTCTTCATCGATTGTAATGAGTTCTTTACTCTTCAGAATGCCCATTGCCCGGCTGACGCTCGGCTTGGAAAGCTCCATCTCATGCGCAACATCGATAGAACGTACACTTCCCTTCTTTTCCGAAAGGATAAGTATCGTCTCCAGATAATCTTCGCCGGATTCGTATAGACCATTCATTTCATTCACCTCAACTTATAAAGCAGCAAGATAATCCAGTATATCACCTACAATCGTACCGGTTCCGCCAATGCCGTTTCCGACATAAAGTGCCTCTCTTACATAACCTGGATCAAGCTGCCACATTCCGTTTGTCCGCTCGAAAACAAAATAACATGTTCCCTTGGTCTTGTCTACACACGTTAACTCTACGGTGACGATCATATACTGATCTTTTTTTTCGACTTTCTCGATATCGAAGACCACACCCTGCAGGATCGACTGTCTGGCGAGTTCTTCGGTTTCATATCTTTCTTTTCGCAGCGTATAGCAAAGAGAAATACAGTCAGTTCCGATATCCAGATCTGTCTCCAGGGGTTTATAGTTCGACCAGGTGCTGCTGTTGTGATTGATGGCCCCATAAGACTCGAGAATATACTCGACACGCTTCTTGACCTGTGCGTTGTCGCTTCCCGGACCATACTTATTAAAAAAATAAAATGCGACCATGCCAATTAAAACTACGCCTATGAAAATAAGCGCAATAATGTAACTCTTCTTCATCTGTCTCTTCTCCTCTTTTTTAGATAGTCTTCATCTGGGAAACTATCTTATCAATTGCAGATTCTTCGAGAGAGTCATACGACTGTCCGTCGATCATGACGTCGCTTACCGCGTCCATAGTATTGGACAGCACCCATTCGCCATCGTAGTAAAAATACTCAAGGACAACATCCCCTTCATGGTCCCCGTAGTAAATGTGTACGTTGACTTCGGCATCACGGCCGCTGATCGTTGTGCTGGCAATATAAAACTTGGCGTTGTTCAGGACATTTCCCGTAAGTTTTGAGAAAAGAGCCTGTCCGTCCACCTTGGATCCCGTCATCTGGGAAACGATATCCGATGCCGCCTCAATATAAGAAGTATCGACCTTGTCTCCTGAATGAAGAAGATCATTCTGTCCGGGAAGCGGAGGAATATAATCAGAATCCACCTCAGTACAGCCTGCAGCAACCATCGTCTTTGCAGCACATTCACGGACCTGCGCCTTTTTGGTGCGGTGATCCTGAATAATGCCGGCGACGATCATCACGACAAACATCAGCCCGACAGCTAGTAAACCAACAACATACGACTTTTTCACAGTCCAGTTCTCCCACGTTTAAATCATTTTGATGATAACACAACGCGCGGGACTTTGTAAACAATTTGTGAACAAATTTGAAATTTCTTCATTTTTCGGATCCTAAAGAAAGGATCAGTGATCGGTATGCACATCGATCTGCGGAAACGGGATCGAGATATCGTTTCTGGAAAGCGCTGAATCGATGGTTTTCAGAGCACGTCTTCTCACTCCGGCACGATTCTGCGGAGCACAATTAATGCGCAGTCTAAAGAGTTTAGACGAATCCTGATAATCCTGAAGGCCTAAAAACTCAGCCTTTCTCACTTCTTTCCATGAAGAGATCTCGGAAACGATTTCTTTAAAGACGGTATCAATCTTCTCTGTGTCTTCTTCGTAGGAAAGCGGAATGTCGAGGCAAAGGATATCTGAATAAATGAAGACCTTATCGATATTGCGGTTACAGATGCGGACTTCATATCCCTCTTCCCCGTTCACGATTCGTGTGGATTTTAAAGTCATGTTCGATACTTTTCCCACATGATCACCGATCTTGACGACATCACCGATACGGAAGAAGTTCTCACTTAAAATATTCACGCCCATGATGATATCTTTAAGTGCATCCTGAAGGGCCAGACCGACGATCACGCTGGCGATCCCGAGTCCGGCAATGGCACTTGTGACATTGATGCCGTTGATCTGCAGGATTAAAAGCACGCAGAGGATTGCAAGCGAATACTTAATGATGTTCAGTACTACTGCCGCAAACGCATCTTTCTTCTCGGATTTCCCGATGATCTTCCGAACAAAGCGGCGGGTCGCGATCCAGATCACGAGGACCACGATAACGATAGCGATACAAAGATATGGTTTCGGCGATAAAAGCCAATTTACGATTTCATCCATAATTCACTCCGAAAAGAAAAATCACAAGAATCATTATACGGAAAAACAGAAAAAAGAAAAAGCGCCCACAGCAAAATGTCTGCGGACGCCCTTTACTGGTCGGAGTGGCGAGACTCGAACTCGCGGCCTCTTGCTCCCGAAGCAAGCACTCTACCACCTGAGCCACACCCCGATTACGAACTTCTAAATAATACTTCTTTCATGCGGTCATGTCAACCAAAATCTTATAAAAGAAAGGCGAATATTGTTTTTTGTGCAATTTGTAATTGCGGGGACAGAAAAAGCATAATACTATTAAGTCAAAGTACGTAAGATTTTTTAACTTTTGGAGAGAGTGAAGCGTATGAAAAAGAAACTTTCCGGCGTAATCGCCACCATTTTGACTTTTGCACTTCTTCTGACTTCCTGTGCTTCCGGAAGTTCATCCGATAAGAAAAAGGATGACGACAAGCAGAAAGACGATCTGAATGAAGATATCGTCGAAGTAATTGATGACTATTTCAAAGCGCTTTCGGGCATGTCTTTCGGAAAGCTTTCCAAATACACGGAGACGACAAAGTTTTCCGATCTGGAGCTTTCCTCCGATGAAAGCGATATCTATAACGAGTATCTGAGTAGAATCAAATACAAGATCTTCTCTGCAGACGGCAAGGAAAAGAAAGGTAAAGGCTCCGTAAAGCTTAAGCTCACATATATCGATATCCCGCGCCTGATGCTCGATCTTGATGAGCAGTGCACCGCCGATGACATCCTGGAGGCTCTAAACGGCAAGAAAGTGAAGACATTAAAGGAAAATGTCGAGCTGGAGATGGTCTATGAAGATTCCTGGAAGATCAAGGACGATACCTTGATCTATAATCTTCTGATCAACGGAAGCTATACGGATATCCACGATGCTCTTTATCCGGAAGATGAACCTGACGTAACGACCGAAAGCACCGAAGAGCCGACAACGACGACTACTGAAGAGCCAACGACTACGACAACGGAAGAACCAACCACCACAACCACAGAAGAACCAACTACCACTTCAACGGAAGAACCGGCTACCACTACTACGGAAGCGCCGACGACAACCACAGAAGAACCTGCGACCACGACGACGAAGGAAACCACCAAGGCAACCGAAAGCACGACTACGCCATCTTCGAGAAAATCCTACAACAAAGGACTGAGCGAAAGTGAATTTACGTCAAAAATGGAATCCGCAGGCTTCACCGTTATGGAAGAAACCGACGAGGATGCCATGAAGCTTCTCATCGCGATGCATGAAGGCTGCTATGTCTCCTACTATCACTTCTCTTCTGTTGACGAGGCAGGAGAATACTATGACGAAAGCTACGAAGAGATCTCTGAATACAAGGAGGACGGCGAATTTACCGGGACTATCACAGAGAAAAACGGCATAGCCAAAGGCGAGGGCCAGTTCTCTGACGAAAGCGATATGGAGGGACTTCAGGCCACATTCGTCCTGATCCATGCAGATGACACGATGATCATCATCCTCTGCCAGAAAGGATATGAGAGCAATCTCAAAGCCGTAAGCGATGCGCTAGGTTATAAGTTCTGATCCGTAACAAATTGAGAAATAAAAGGCGCTGTTCAAAACAAAGAAAGAACTGTCCTGGTACCGATCTGCCGTATAAAAATGGGATTTCCGAAATT
The DNA here is from genome assembly GCA_017551865.1 of Clostridiales bacterium. Lineage (GTDB taxonomy): Bacteria > Bacillota > Clostridia > Saccharofermentanales > Saccharofermentanaceae > Scatonaster. The sequence goes on from JAFZKB010000027.1 coordinate 147,467, forward strand.
ATACGGCAGGTCTGAAGAGGATGTGCCGTATGAAAATGAAAAAGTACTTTTCATACGGCAGTTTCAGTGAGATTTTCCGTATGAAATGAGAAAACTTAAATCTATACGGTAGTTCGGAAAGAAAGTAGCCGTATGAAATCGGAAAAGTGCATTTCGTACGGCAAAAGAAGGGAAAATTGCCGTATGAAATCGGAAAACTTAAATCTATACGGCAGTTGGCGGATTTGGCTGCCGTATGAAATCGGATTTCGCAGAATTTTACGGCAGATCGATGCTTCATGGCATCCGAAAGGCGTCTTCAAATTATTAAGAGGACAAGAAAATGCGCTGCCTCATTTATTTTGAGACAGCGCCTTTCTTTTTACTTTGATTCGGATCGAAAATATCTATTCAGATCTCAGCTCTTTACTGCCTTCTTGGTGTTGATCTCATCGAGGAGCTTGTCACAGATCGCATCGATGCTCATAGAGCCAAGATCGCCCTCGAAACGGGATCTTACGGATACTGTGCCTTCTTCCACTTCCTTATCACCTACAGTAAACATGTAGATGACCTTGTTGATGTTCGCTTCACGGATCTTCTTACCGAGCTTTTCAGAGCGGTCATCGACCTCGGCACGGATGCCCTTGGCCAGAAGTGCATCACGGATCTCGAAGGATCTGTCAAGATGCGCATCGGCGATCGGCAGGATACGTACCTGCTCCGGGGCCATCCAGAGAGGCAGGCAGCCGGCATACTTTTCGATCAGGTAAGCCAGTGTTCTCTCGAAGCAGCCGAGGCTGGTTCTGTGGATGATGTACGGAAGCTTCTTCTGTCCGTCCTTATCGATGTATTCCATACCGAACTTCTCCGCAAGGAGCATATCGATCTGGATAGTAACGAGTGTATCTTCCTTACCGAATACGTTCTTATACTGAATGTCGAGTTTCGGTCCGTAGAAAGCAGCCTCATCGATACCGATACTGTACTCAAGGCCCAGATCGTCGAGGATCTTCTTCATCGCAGCCTGTGCTTCTTCCCACTGTTCCGCAGTACCTTCGTACTTATTCTTCGGGTTTGCCGGATCCCACTGGGAGAAACGGAATGTGCAGTCCTCCAGAAGTCCGACAGTGCCGAGGAAGTATTTTGCAAGTTCAAGGCAGTTGCCGAATTCCTGTTCGAGCTGATCCGGGCGGATAATGTAATGGCCCTCGGAGATGGTGAACTGACGGACACGGATCAGACCATGCATCTCTCCACTATCCTCATTTCTGAACAGTGTAGATGTCTCAGTCAGACGCATCGGCAGGTCACGATAACTTCTCTGGCGGTTCAGGAATACCTGATACTGGAACGGACATGTCATCGGACGGAGAGCGAAGCATTCCTTGCTCTCATCATCGGCATCGCCCATGATGAACATACCGTCACGGTAGTGATCCCAGTGACCGGAGATCTTATAGAGGTCACGCTTGGCAAAATACGGTGTCTTGGTCAGAAGGCAGCCTTTAGACTGCTCGACATCTTCTACCCAGCGCTGCAGGAGCTGTACGACACGTGCACCCTTCGGAAGCAGGATCGGAAGTCCCTGACCGATATAATCGACAGTGGTGAAGTATTCGAGTTCACGGCCGAGCTTGTTGTGGTCACGCTTCAGCGCTTCTTCTCTTGCCGCAACGAAAGCCTTGAGCTGCTCCTTATCCGGGAAAGATGTACCGTAGATACGCTGCAGCATCTTATTCTTTTCAGAGCCTCTCCAGTAGGCGCCGGCACAGGAAAGAAGCTTGAAAGCCTTGATATCACCTGTCTTTTCCATATGAGGACCAGCACACAGGTCAGTAAAATCTCCCTGCTTGTAAAAAGAGATGACGGCGTCGTCCGGAAGGTCATCGATAAGCTCTACCTTATACGGCTCATCCATCTTCACCATCAGTTCTCTGGCCTCATTTCTGGGAAGCTCAAATCTCTCGATCGGGATATTCTCCTTTACGATTTTCTTCATTTCTTCTTCGATCTTCTTCAGATCGTCTGCCGAGAAAGCCTCATCACGGTCAAAATCGTAGTAGAAACCGTCGTCGATGGCAGGACCGATGGCAAGCTTTGTCTCCGGCCACAGTCTCTTTACGGCCTGCGCCATGATGTGGGACGTACTGTGACGATACCTGTTTCTCTCTTCTTTAATCTCAAAATCAACCATTTCGCTTTCCTCCTTCTTATGGTTTCACTAGAGTTTCCCGGGATACAAAAAACCACGCATCCCGATCATAGGGATGCATGGCTGCACGGTTCCACCCTAATTGCCCGGAAAACTTCCCGGACCACTCATAACCCCTGGTAACGCTTGTAGGCAGCGGCTGCTTCATACTTGAATACTCGTTCCGAAGCGCGACTCCGAGGTGGTACTTCCCATTTTGCTCCTGTAAAAGAACTTCCAGCCGATGGTCCTTTCTCTCTGGCAGGAACCTGATGTTATGGAAAACATGTCCTCATCAACGTCCTTAATTGAACACAGTTTATTCCATCGTTTCCGTAATTGCAATACCCTTTTTGTATAAAGACTCAATGGATATGCAGCTTTTCTTCCAGATGGAATGCGAAAAGTCTTGTCTTGGCGATGACCGGATCGGACGGATCGTTCGAAAGGCCCTGCACCATGACATAGTAGCCGTTCGATACTATGATTTCGAGATAGCAGTAGCCCATCGACCGGTTCTTATCGTCGAGATAGCCCTCATAAAGAGCCATGTAAGGCTTTTTCACCATATCTCTCGTATCTAATGGCGCACTGGATGTCAGATACTCTTCCACAAGCGTATCCAGGGTCTTTCCCTGCAGTTCCTCGACAGTTACGATCATCATCATGGACTCATCGAGAGCGATAAAACCGGTCCCTGTCTCGCCCTTTATCGGGGAAAGTCCTTCACTTTCGCAAAGTGCCCTTACCTCGGAAACATTGATATGGAGCTTTTCCGGAATAGGTTCTTCCTTTTTCGGGCGAAGTCTCCAGAGTTTCTCATAGAAAGTCAGTTTCTCCGTTTTCTCATCGTCGCCCCAGATGGAATCCTCATCGATCACATCCACGGTGGGAGAAGTCTCTTTGTCTTTTGTCCCGGATTTATCTTTTCCGATCATATATCCGACACCGCCTGCGACAGCAGCAATAACGATTGCTGCGCAAAGGATCACGGCGACATTCTTCCAGAAGTTAAAGGTCCTATAGAAAGGTACGTGGTCAGACATTTCTCACTTCCCGCCTTCTTTCACATACTTCCTGATCCAGTCTTCGTCCCGGTAATCGGAATCCTTATCCATCAGACATCCATAGCAGATATCATCCGCCATCTCTAAAAGAACTTCTGAAAGCTCTAGATCTTCTTTCCACTGATCACCGATCTTTTCATAACCGCAGATCGCGCCTACGATATTGCCGGTAAGCGCACCTGTGGAATCGCTGTCACCGCTGTGATTGACTGCGGAGATGATCGCACCGGAGAAGTCATTTTCGTGACAGAGAGCACAGTACACCGCGATCGCGAGTGCCTCATCTCCGCACCATCCGGCACCTATCAGAGGAATATTCTCAGAATCGGGATCATCATTTTTCGAAAGTTCCACGGCTCTGTCGATCAGATCCATAAAAGCTCCGAGATGCTTTCTCTGAGAGAAAAGATCCCGGATCAGGTCCTGGGTCTCCAGTACGATATCCAGAAGTTTTACCGGGCCTTCCGTGTTAACGATACGCTGGATCACATGGGTAAGGAATGCGGCCGGCATGAAGCCGAGCGAATGGGAATGCGTAAGTGCCGCAATTTCAGCGCCTTCCATCGCGGCATATCTCTCATCTTCATCACGAAGCGCCAGTGCAGCGGGAGCAACACGCATCACACCGCCACAGCCTTTGCTGTGGTTGATCCGGTGCTCCGTAGAACCCTTCTCACCACTTGAAAGCGCATCCAGGCAGGTCGCTCCCGGAGCGCGAAGGCTCCAGAGCCCGGGGATCTCGGAAAGCCAGCAGATACGCTCGCCATGTCTGTCTCCCCGCTGCGTCTCCAGCCAGTCCAGATAGGCCAGATAGACATAATGCACGGGATCAAAATCACGACCGATCATCTTTGAAACAGTCCTGGCATAAAGAATGCCGTTGGCTGTAAACAGACTCATCTGTGTATCATCGGAAAACAATGCCTTCCCGTCGGAAGGGTCTTTTACAAAGAAAGTAATGCCGGAAGATCCGTACTGGGAAAGGATCGATTCAAAGGACATGAATTCCACGGGATAGCCGAGCGCATCGCCCATCGCACCGCCCAGAAGACATCCTCGGATACGGTCTTTTTTGCTTTCAGCCGCAGATACGGCAGTTCTTAGATTCTCCGGAAGTAACGTCTTATCCATAAGCAACCCTCCCTATAGGATCATTATAGCAGAAAGACGGCGCCGAAGCGAAAGGTCAATTCTTTCCCACGACCTGCCCCGCGATCTCCTTCCAGGAATAGCGGACACGCTCAACACGGATCATCCAGATGAGTTTCAGGATATTAAAGATCAGAAACCACACCACTGAACTTGCGAGAAATGTTGTAATGATACTTAAGATGGCACAGACCAGACAGGCCAGGATCACTTTGCCGTACCACTTATCCTTCGTAAAGAAAAAGGTCACGAATGCAATCAGACCGAGCTGGATGAAGCCGGCGCCAAAACGGATGCTCCCGACAGCGACCCCGTCTCTGACGGCGATCGGCGAGATCAGGAAAATAAAGCAGATGATCGCTTCAATAATGCAGATCTTGTTGAGCTGCTGGCGGATGCGGTCCATCTCCTGCTGCTCCGCTTTTCTCTTTTTCTCTTCTTCGGCAATCCGGATCTTCTCTTCTCTTTCCTTTTTCCAGGATTCCTCCACATCGCGCTGGGCCTGAATGCGCCCCATCTCGCGCTCGTAGCCCGCACCGAATTCACCGGTGTGCTCGATCAGCATCTGCTTTCCGCACACCGTGCAGGTCGCGACCTTCACCGCGGCATCCACTTTTACATTCGCACCACATCCGGTGCATGTCATATCTACAAGTTTCATTTCATCTCACCTGTCAGCCGACTTTAATGTTGACCGGATCACAGAGGTTCTTGTTTTTGTAATCATCCTTTTCCGCATAGTAAAGCTGGAGACTGATGGTCTCGACTTTTTTGATTGCTGCATCCTGAAGTCTCGTTTTCGAGATATCCAGTGTATAGACCGACTTGTTTCCGGGTTCAAGCGTGCAGATCATGGTACAGAGAATATCTATCCCGTTGACATATACCGTCTCTTTTTCGACACGGAGCGTCCTTTCGGAATTGTTCTCAAGGAGCAGAACGAGTTCGGCGTTATAATCCGTCATGCGATAATCCAGTGCCGATATCGAGATATCGTCGTTTTTGAATATCGGAGCCGCATAGGAGAAGTCATAGGTCTTATTCTCGTCGTAAAGATTCGTCTTGATCGACGCTCTCTGCGTAAAATACCGTTCTCCGTTATCCTTATACTCCACGCTGAAGATCAGATCGATCTTGCCGGGATTCCAAAGTCCGATCTCATCCCCGAGAGTCAGGAAGAACTCATAATCCTCATCGACAGTTGCCTGATCCCCGACATCGATCAGATACATCGGAAGGAGCTGAAAATCCTCGACCGCGATCATCTCACTGTTGATCCTGACAGTATGTCCGGATTTATTCTCGATATGCAGTGTCAGCGTGCGGATCGTCCCCATACCGATCTTATAACCGGTGGCTGTGATCGTAAGTCCGTCTCTGTTACTGATCTCCACAGGGTCAAAAGTGACTTCCTGATATGAATACTCAGGCGCTTCATGAGGTCCGATGGTCTCGACCGGGCCTTCCATCGTGCTCGTAGGCGCTTCTGTCGTTTCTTTACCGAAAGTAGGATCCTTTGATTCCTGCGATTCCGTCTCCTTCGGGGTCTCCGCGGGACCTTCCGTCTCCGTCATCACGGCTGTTTGAGATTCCGATTCCGTTTCAGGCTCAGGCTGTGTCATCGTGATCTTCGGGCTCATATTTTTCTTTTTCTTCTTCGATGATTCTTCCGACTTACAGGCAGCCAGACAAAGCGGCATCGATATAAGCATGCCAAGTGTCAAAAGCAACGACAAAAATCTCTTCATTTTCCGACCCTTCTTCCATTTCTTTTCAGCAAAATTATAACACATATAAAGATCACTTGTGATATGATGGAACGCGTACACAACATCAACTATTAAGAGGTCTTTATGAAAAAAACTCTCTGTATTTTACTAAGTGCCATTCTTCTTGTTCCGATGTGCGGCTGCTCAAAAAAGCCGAGAGTGGATTATGATTCCTTTGAAAAATATGCGCTTTCCGATCTCAAGCTGGAAAAGAAAGCCCGCGAAGAGAGCTCCAGTAATGCTTTTTACAACATGGATAACACCATCGATAACACGGACGAAACACAGTTGAAGCAAGACCACTATGCACAGGTCTTTTCGCAGGCAGAAGGCTCCACCGCCGGAAATCTTTATGTCATCTATTACGACTATCAGCAGGAAAGCGATGCGAGAAGCTTCTTTGACAAACTGGCTTCTGAAGAAAAGACCATGGTCGAAAACTCTGACACGGATCACGTGATCGATTCGGCGGACAACCATCTCATCGTACTAACCCAGCAGAACGGTATGCTCTTCACTTTTGAATGCCTGTATGTCGAAAAAGACGTCCTTATTTTCGCAGCGATCGTCATCGGCGCAGAAGACCTGACAAAAGTCAATCAGGACTGGTTGAAAATGGTCGATACCTTCTTCGGAGACCTTCGCATCAAAAAGCCGTTTGATCTATCCCAGGAAATAAGAAACCTGCACCGTTGACAGGAAGCAGGTTCTTGTAAAAATCTTAAGCGGTGACCTCGGAAGGCTTTTTCGGGGGTGTATCGCCAAAATGACTGTCAGAGCTCTTTTTCTTTCGGAAAAGGAGCTTTTTTACAGCCGAAGTAAGGTGATACTCTCCCATGCCGAGAAGGATCGAAACAATAAACACCGTGATCGCAAAGATCAAAAGATTATATTTACCCGCCTTGAACGGGAAATACTTCTTATTCATCAGGAAACGCATCATATCAAGCGCCATCAGGTTCATCAGGTAGGTGTCGAGTGAATACTTCCCGAAGAACTTCGTCACCGGATTGACCACATGGTACTTCATCATAAAGACGATGACCAGAAGTCCTAAAAGGGCGAAAAGCGGAACCTGACAGAAATATGTGCGGATCTTGGAATAGACGCCCGGACCCTGAGTGGACCACTCGGTCCAGTATCCGAAGTGCGCCTGTCCGTATTCTGACAGCAGGAATGCAAGATATGTCAGAAGCAGAAGGATATGGAACTTCAGGGCATACAGTTTTTGAAACCAGGGAACGATCTTTTTCTCGTAACTTGCAAAAAGAAGCCCGGTCAGGAATCCGATCGCGGAATTGACCCACCATTCACCGCTGAACCAGAGCACCTTCTGCTCTCTCCACCAGATCCGGTTCAGCTTATTCCATTCGAGCCACCAGTTCTTCTTTCCGTACCACCAGGCAAAATGCCCGTTATAGCAGAACAAAAGACCCAGACCGATGATTACGGCGCCGATAATAAGGAAGCATACCGGGCGCTTCTTTATGAAGCGGAAGCAAAGGAAGAAAGTAAGATAAAGGATCGCCAGAACGATCGGGAACCATGCGAAGGTATTCATCATCGTAAGGCCGAAAAAATTAAATATCCATTTCTGCGCCGGCCATTTCACACCTGCGATAAAGAATGCGTAGATGCCGTAAAGGATGATATTAATGTAAAACGGAAGGAGAATGGATTTTACGATCCTGTTCTTCACAAATCCCTTAAGATAGTTTTCTTTCGTATCAAGGCTCTTGATCAGGCCATATCCTGAGCAGAAGAAAAAGATCGCGACGAAAAAGGCGCCTGCATTGACAAACGGAGTCAGCACTTTCTGCTGCTTAAATACTTCTTCCTGGGAGATATGGTGGATGATGACACCGATCGCCGCAAAACCTCGGAGGGATTTCATCACCTCAAGACTTGCATAATCATCATGGAATTCACCAGTGCCGAAGCGGTTCTTCCCGCCCCAGAACAAAAGCATGAAAAAGAAAAAGTACGTGGCCACACGGAAAATAGGCCAGAAACTGAATATCTCCTTAAGCATAACAACCTCTAATAACTGAAAATATCAACCAAGATGGATCTTCGCTTCCGGATAGACGCTCTTGATCTTGTTCTTCTCTTTCATGACCAATCCCATTGCGAAAGTCAGCGGACCGACACGACCAAGGAACATGACCGGAATAATGGCCAGTTGTCCCCACATCGAGAATTGCGGAGTGGCTGCTGAGGAAAGTCCAACGGTGCCGAAAGCGGAAGCCGACTCAAAAAGAAGATCGAGGAAAGTAAACTTTCCGTCAGCGATCAACTGCCGTTCCGTCACGGAGAGCACACAGGTCAGGATCAGCATGAGAGAAAAACCAAGTGTAAAAATCGTCAGCGCTCGCTGTACAGTCGAACGGGTCACGCGGTGGTTATGGATAATGACCTCCGTCTTGCCCGTGATATCACCCTTCACCGCAGCAATCAGGAGCGCGATGGCCTGGACCTTGATACCACCACCGGTAGAACCGGCACCGGCGCCAATAAACATGAAAATAACGCAGAGCACTTTCGTACAGTCGCGCATCGCGAGCTGATCGATGGAGTTCATACCTGCCGTACGAAGTGACATAGACTGGAAAAGCGAAGCATTGAGCTTTTCGAAAAGAGGCAGATTACCGATCGTAAGCCCCGTGTCATTGCTCCACTCCATCGCCAGAATAAGAACCGTACCGATCACGAGAAGACCGACAGTCATAAAGAAAGCCAGACGAGTATGGAACATCATATGGATATTGGTACGTTCCTTCTTATCATGCCCGATAATGGTCTTGATTTTTTTGACGGAATAGTCGATCAGATCTTTCCATACATGGAAGCCGAGTCCGCCGGAAAAGATCAGGAAGGTACAAGTCAGCATGACAAGCGTATTTCCGTTGTATGCGGTAAAACTGCAGTAGGGACCGGAAGCCGTATCGCCCATCAGGTCAAAACCCGCATTACAGAATGCGGAGACCGAGGTAAATAAAGCCTTGAAAAGGCCGGTCCCGGTACCGAACTCAGGAATAAACTGTGTGGACAGAAGTATAAAACCGATGAATTCAAAGCCAAATGTCATCGTAAAGATCGTCTTAAGAAGGCCTTTTAATTCTGCAAAAGAAAAGCTGCCGGTATTCTCCTGTGCCAGCACACGGGAACGTACGGAAAGCTTAGACCGGAACATACTGATCGCAAAAGAATAGATCGTGACAAGGCCTAGTCCGCCGACCTGGATCAGCAAAAGAAGAACGACTCTGCCGAAGTTATTGAAAGTCGTAGCGGTATCTCTAACAACAAGTCCCGTCACACATGTAGCGGAAACGGTGGTAAACAGGGAATCGAAGAAACCAATACTCGAACCGGAGTTGGTCGCAAAGGGCATCATCAGAAGGATCGTACCCACGATCATGATCAAAAGGAAACTGGCTACGATAACGCGGGCCGGCCTTTCGAGCATCCATTCGATGATCTTTTTGGTCTTGCTTCTTCGAACCAGCATTTACTTCACCATCTCTTTCCAGATCTGTTCGATATCTTTCTTCGAGCAGACCATCATGATCTGGTTACCGGCATGCATGACTGTTTCACCGGTAGGTGTGATGGTCTCCCCGTTCTCCCCTGCCATAACAACGACACGGGCACCGTGGATGAACTTATACTGCATCATGGATTTCTCACATGCGTCCGATTTTTCGGACAGCGTGAACTCGATCAGCACGTGATCGGAGTTCTTGATGCGGTGCACGATACGAAGGCCCTGAAAATCGATCTCCTGCTCGATCATGCTCGCGAGGATCTGGGTGCCGGAAAAGGCGCGATCCACGCCGAACCTCTCCATGATCTCTCTATTCTTCGGGTTATTAACACGGGCGATCGCCTTGGACACACCTAAGTGGTTCTTCGCGATCTGGCACGCGATGATATTCGTCTCATCCTGATTGGTAAGCGCGACGATCATCTGAGCTCCCTTACAGGCTTCACTTAAAACGGGATAAGAGGATCCGTCACCATTAATGACTTCTGAGACAAGATCATCCGCAAACTTCGTCGCGGCACTCGGATCTTTATCGATAATAACGATCTCGTTAGTGGACTCCAGCTCACGGATCAGATAGAAAGCAAGTTTACCTGCACCTACGATTACGATCTTCATATCAAATACGAAGCGGTCAGACCTTTTTCTCGGCCAGCACCAGCTTATCTCCCTTCTCCAGTTTCATATTCGGAAGTGTGGTAATGAATTGATCATGACGAACCACCGCGAAAATGTGGCGGCCTTCCGTATCCTCCACATCTCTTACTTTAGCTCCGACAAAGCTCTCATCGATATCCAGGATCGTAAAAGCAAGGCTGTTTCCGAAGATATTCGCCATGCACTGACCAACATATTCTTCCTTCTTGATCCTTCCGTCGATCGCGCGCATGAATGCGTCGGCCGTAAGAACAGTGGAAGAGATCGAAAGGAAACCGGCATCATCGAAGAGATGGTAATCCTCCGAAGCAAATACACGGGTAAAAACTTTTGAAACATTGAAAACATCTCTGGCGATCTGGGAAGCCATGAGGTTCTGATTCTCACTTTCGCTCATCGCACAGACCATATCCATAGAAGCGATGTCTGCCTCTTTTAGAACATCGATATCGATGATGATTCCATTTATAGTGAGAATACCTAAGTTAAACTGCTGTTCGATCTCCTGCGCCTTCGGATCGACGAGAACGCATGTATGACCTTTTTCGATCAGACGCTTCATCAGCGAGATGCTAGAGCGGGATGCTCCCAAAATCATGATCTGCATGATATTGCCTCCAAGATGTCTATATATCTGGCGTATTCGCCAGCAGATAGCCGAGGATCGATGCCGCAGAAGCTGCATTCAGCGATTCCGCACGACCCGGCATCGGTATCTTAATCAGTATATCACAACAAGAAGAAGTCAACTCACATAATCCGTTGGCTTCATTTCCGATCCACAAAGCGGCAGATCTAGGGAAAGAAGCTGTTTTCAGATCTTTTCCGTGAAGATGGGCGCCAATGGACGGAATGCCCTTTTCTTTCAGCACCGAAAAGATCTTTTCGCTGCTTGAAAAGGACAGAAGCGGGATATGAAAACATGATCCCATGGATGCGCGAAGGACTTTCTCATTGAAGGGATCGACCGAATCCTCCGTATAAAGGACAGCGGTATAGGCAAAGGCATCCGCCATACGGATGATCGTGCCCATGTTCCCCGGGTCCTGAAGATGCTCAAGGACGATATAGCGGCTCTTCCCTTCTTCGTAAGGAAAAGACGTAAGACTGTCCGGTACGGATACGACCAGTGCCATCCCCTGAGGGTTCTTCGTCTGGGAAAGCTTCGCAAATAACGGCTCGCTGAAGATAAGCACCTCCGCGCCATTTACCGCCGGGAACTCTTTCTTCCATTTTGCGATCAGTTCCTCCTGACCGGACCTAAGAAGAACGGTCTCGGGGATCATGCCAGAAGAAAGCGCATCTTCACACAAGCGCAAACCCTCGATAAAGACCTTCCCGCTTTCCCGCGCGACCTTACGGTCATGCAGGGCAGCAAGTGATCGGAATCGAGGGTTTTCTCTGCTTTTTATCTCTAAGTAGCGATCCACGCGAAATTAAAGCGCGTTCTTTGCCTGCTCGCAAAGAGCTGCAAATCCGTTCGGATCGGAGATAGCGATATCAGACAGGACCTTACGGTCGAGAGCGATATCCGCCTTCTTCAGGCCATTCATGAAACGGCTGTAGGAAAGACCGTTTACACGGCAAGCAGCGTTGATACGCTGGATCCACAGCTTTCTGAAATCTCTCTTCTTATTTCTTCTGTCACGGTAAGCATAAGCACCGGACTTCATTACCTGCTGGTTAGCAACCTTAAAGAGCTTGCTCTTGTGACCAAAATAGCCCTTAGCCTGCTTCAAAATCTTATGATGACGCGCTCTTGTGCGAATACCTCTTTTTACTCTGGACATGGTATTAATCCTCCCTTAAAAACTAACTTACTTTGAAATCCATCCGGCACCGATTATTTATACGGAACCATTGTCTTGATGATCTTCGCATTAGCAGCAGAGCAGACCGCAGTATGACGGAGATGTCTCATTCTCTTGCTCGGTCTCTTGCTGAGGATGTGGCGACGGAAAGCCTGGGAGTATAAAACCTTACCTGTACCCGTTACCTTAAATCTTTTCTTAGACGAACTGTGTGTTTTCTGCTTAGGCATTTTTCTATTTCCTCCTTATTCACAATCAGTTTTTCTTCGGAGCAAGGAACATGACCATGTTCCTACCCTCTATCTTGGCCGGCTTATCTACCTGGCCGAACTCTGCGCACAGTGACGCAAACTTCTCCATTACAGCGTAACCCTGATTCTGGTAAGCCATTTCACGGCCACGGAACTTCACGATTACTTTGACTCTGTTTCCATCCTTTAAGAAACGACATGCGTTCTTCGTCTTGACATTCAGATCGTGATCTTCTGTTGTCAGCTTCATGCCGACTTCCTTTGTCTCGATCACTTTCTGGTTCTTACGGGCTTCCTTCTCACGCTTAGCCTGCTCAAACAGATACTTGCCGTAATCCATTACTTTGCAGACCGGGTTGTCCGGGTTATTTGCGATCAGTACAAGATCAAGTCCTGCAAGATCAGCGGCTTTTCTGGCCTGCTCGATCGGAACGATACCGACCATCGTACCATCTGCATCAATCAGTCGCACCTTCTCAAAACGAATTTCTTCGTTGATCGGCTGCCCATTCGTTTGTCTGGCGATAAGAACACACCTCCTTCAAATCAAAAACGGAGTGAAACATTCCGCTTCACTCCGTCAAAACTTACTTCAAAATAAGCCACTTTAGTGAACCTCTTCATCGAAACTTGAGGTGAGAAGCGGAAACTCCTACTTGCTGTAACTTCAACATAATAATCGTTAGTCACAGGCTTGTCAAGCAAAAAATCCATTTTTCTACGGGATCTTTTGCAGCCTCACATATTTTACATGAAAATCGATCTCCGCGCCATACCTTGACAGATAATATCCCAGTCGTTCCTTATTATGCTATAATCCCATATAGCAAATCCGTGCAGTGCACAAAGAAAAAGGAAGTGGACAAGATGATTTCTAAAGAGATAGAAGCAAAACTTTCCGGCGGTTCCCTGATCCGCAAGATGTTTGATGAGGGCGCAAGACTTAAGAAGATCTACGGCGACGATAAGGTATTCGACTTTTCCATCGGCAACCCTGACCTCGAGCCTCCGAAGGAAGTAAAGGATGCTCTGATCGAGCTTGCAAATGCGAACATCCCGGGCATGCATGGCTATATGGCCAATGCCGGTTACCCTGAGACAAGACAGGCGATCGCAGATAAGCTCTCTGCCGAGAGCGGCGTATCTATCGGGATCGATTCGATCTGCATGACCTGCGGCGCGGCCTCCGGCATGAACAACATCCTTCGTGCCATCATTGAGCCGGGCGACGAGATATTGCTACTTGCCCCTTTCTTCCTTGAGTATTTGAACTATATATCCAATGTCAAAGGAGTTCCGGTCATCGTTAATACTGATCCGGATACTTTCCTTCCGGTCATGTCCGAGATCGAAAAGGCCATCACACCGAAGACGAAGGCGATCATCATCAACTCCCCGAACAATCCGAGCGGTGCGATCTATCCGAAGGAAGTACTTGTTGAGCTCAACGCACTTCTTAAAAAGCAGGATCATGTGATCCACGTGATTTCCGATGAGCCGTATATCGACCTTGCGTACGATGGCATGAAAGTCCCTTCTTCCCTTACCTGCTTCGACGATCTCATCATCTGCTTTTCCTGGAGTAAATCTCTTTCTCTTCCGGGGGAGCGTATCGGTTACACATGCGTAAGCCCGAAGCACACTGACTTTGCTCTTCTTACCCAGGCACTTGTTCTCTGCAACCGTATCCTGGGCGCCGTTAACGCACCGGCTCTTATGCAGCGTGTCGTTGCCAAGGCGCTGAACGCGAAGGTGGATGTACCGAACTACGAGAGAAGAAGAAATCTGCTTTATGATATCATCACGGAAGCAGGCTTCACCTGCACCAAACCGCAAGGAGCACTTTATCTTTTCATGAAGACACCGATCGAGGATACGGCTTTCTGTGAAGTCTGTGCGAAGTATAACGTATTAGTCGTTCCGGGTTCGGCATTTAAGCGCGAGGGATATGTCCGTCTTGCATTCTGCGTATCGGAAAAGACGATTACTGGTTCCAAAGATGCCTTCGAAGCTATCGCAAAAGAGCTGGGGCTTAAGAAGTAAAACCTTATATCCTTAGACTTTAGGAGTAACGATCACGAGCATGGTTCCGTCTTTCATGTCGAAGCCATGCTCTTTTTCTGTCATATCAAATTCATTGCTTACGGTAAAAGAACTGCCCGGCACGATATTCTGATCAGAAAGAGGATACTTCATGCCGACAGTAGATACACCGGAAGCACCTTTTCCCAGTGGAATCAGCGAACAGGTGTTTTCTTTCTTTCGAAGTTCTTCGGAAACACGCCAGGAAGCCTTACCGAGGAGCGGATAGACCCATGTCATACCATCTGTAGCTTTTATGTGATAGCCCTCCTCATGAAGACGCATCACAAGGAGCATATTCGACATCACGTGATCGAGCCGGCCTACTAAGGAGGTCACGAAGATGATCTCTTTTTCTTTCGGAACACTTAAAAGGCAAAGCTCCGAATCCGTCATATCCTTTTCGACAGGAAAGAGCTTATGGGACACCTCATTGGATTTCAGCCAGGAAACGGTCTCTTCAGAAATGGAATCCATATCGCCCCAGACTGTGTCAGGCACGATGTTATATGGCATCAGAGAATCGGCGCCGCTGTCTGCGCAGATGATCGATTCCGCACTTTTAATGATCGGAAGGAGATTCCCGATATTCTTATTCGGACCGCCGGCGATTACGACAACGCACACGAGAGTAGCTCCTTTACCGCACTGGCATGATCCTTGTTAGAGAACACGGCAGATCCGGCCACAAGATAGCTGGCACCGGCAGAAACGACACGCGGTGCTGTCTCATCGCAGATTCCGCCGTCCACCGAGATAATGGTGTCGGCATCGATTTCATCGATGACTTTTCTTACCGCCGCAATCCTCGAAAGAGATTCCTCCATAAAGTGCTGGCCGCCAAAACCCGGGCGGACAGACATAACCAGCACAAGATCGCACTTGGTCACGTAAGGCAGTACTTTTTCAATAGGCGTATCGGGATGGATCGAGATACCTGCTCTCTTTCCAAGTTTACGTATCGCTTCGATGGCCGCATCCGGATCCTCTACTGTTTCCACATGGAAAGTGAGCATATCCGCGCCGGCATCGGCAAAGGGTTTAAAGAAGTCCATCGGGTTCGTGACCATCAGGTGCACGTCGAAGATCATGTTCGTTGCTTTTCGGATCGATTCCACGACCGGGACACCGAAAGTCAGATTCGGAACATAATGGCCGTCCATTACGTCGATATGCAGATACGAAGTCGCCGCCTCCACTTCTTTAATCTCTTCATTGAGACGGCCACAGTCAGCAGCCAGTATGGATGGTGCGATCACCACATCGTTCATGTAACAAACCTTCCTTCTATTTCCCGTATCTTTTCGAATTCTCTATTATTATATCCAAAAATTCACGATAGCGCGCAAGTCTTCCTGAAGAAATCCCGCTTTCGTCCACCGCACATCCGAGCTCCCCGTTATGGCGGCAGTCGAGGAAACGGCACTTCCCGTGTATAGCCTGAAGCTCCGGGTATCCGCCGATAAGATCTTCTTCCTGAAGGCCGATCCGATCCACATCGAGCGAAGAAAAACCGGGCGTATCGATCAAAAAGCCGCCCTCATACGGGAAAAGCTCAACATGGCGCGTCGTATGCTTTCCTCTTTTCAGCCGTTCACTGATATTACCGACTTCGATATGATCCATGCCCGTCAATCGGTGGCAGAGCGTGGATTTCCCGACACCGGACTGACCGGCAATACCCACGGTATGTCCGGAAAAGATCTCATGGATCTGCTTTTGCGGGAGCATCGTATCTTCAGAAGATTCGACTACTTCAAAACCCGCGTTCCTGTATTCTTCGGAAAGCTCATCCGCGCGCTCGCGCGAAAGGTCCGTCTTCGTCAGCCAGATCAGGGGCTGGATGTGAAGTTTGGCGCAGATCGTCAGAAGCTTATCCAAAAGCTTCAGGTCCGGTTCAGGATTAAACGTCGAGACAGCGATGATCAGAATGTCGATATTAGCGACACTGGGCCGGATCAGAAGATTCTTCCTCTCCTTAATGGAGAGGATCGTATACGGAATATCCGGATCTCCTGACGGTTCCACCGTACAGAAGTCTCCGACCGTAGGCGTCAATTTACTCTTCCGGAATATTCCTCTCGGATAGGCAAGTACAGTTGATCCTTCTTCAAGAAGGATCGAATAAGATCCGCCTATGCCCTTTGTGATCCTGCCATTCTTCTGTTCCCCCATGAACATCTGCCCTTTCAATGCCGTTCATGACTTCTTCCGAAGTGATGATGTCCGCCATTTTCGGAATCTTCACCTCGCTGATCACCACCCGCCGGCGGATCCGGCGGATTCGGGTCACTCGGTTCAGAAGGCGGCGGGACAGGTGTCGGTGTCGGCTCCGGTGTCGGAGTAGGTGTCGGTTCCGGAGTAGGCGTTGCCGACGGAACCGGCTCAAACACAGCCGTCAGGTACACATCATTGCCCGGCATCACGAATGTGTAGGATGCAGAGTAACTGATCGGGTTATTCATGAGATCGACCCATGCCACGAACTGATAACCGATGCTCGGCACAGCCGTGATCGTTACAGGTGTATTCTGCGCATAGAGTCCGTCACCGGTCACAGAGCCTTCGCCCTGAACGGAGAGCATGACGTCAAATCCAATGACCTCAGGCGTTGGTGTCGGCGTACCGCCACGTTCGAGATCCTCTGCATTTCCGACATAAATTCGGATCGCAGACTTTCTCTGTACCTTCGTTCCCGGTCTCGGATCTGTAAGCAGCACGAAAAGCTCTGTCTCGCTTAATCCCTGCTCCTGCAGTTCCGGACTGATCTCGATCTCTCCAAGTATAAGTTCGGCCTGATCGATCATCTCTCTGGCGGTCTTTAAGTCCTTCTTAATGATATTCGGCACTTCGATCTCCGAAGACTTCTTGGCGAATACGATCGTAATGTCCGAACCCGGCTTCACAGGAGTGCCCGCCGGTGGTTCAGTACGGATAACGAGGCCCTCTTCTATGGAATTATCGATCTCCGGATGAACGAAAACGTTATATCCGTCCACCTTGAGTTTCTCATATGCTTCGGAATAGAGTTTACCGGTAAAGTCCTCAAGTTCAACGGCATCCGGTGCTTTACTTACGGTCAGGATCAGGACATTTACGGAACTGTTATTCTTCATCTCCATACCCGGCTGGATATTCTGCTTGATGACGACATTGGCAGCATAGTCGGTCCGGACTTCATATTCGACTTTATAAGACGTGAAGCTATGTTCTTCAAAACTCTGCTGGACTTCGACGATGGTCTTACCGACATAATCCTGAATGATAAACACATTCTGCGTCTCCTGCTTGACGAACTTCTTCAATGTATCCGTCACAAGGTACGTAAGACCGATCAGAAGGCCGACGATCAGGATAACGACCGCGATGACGATCAGGTTATCCTTCCATCTGGATCTTCTTCTCGTCTTGATGGAACGTTCGATATCCTTGAGTTTTCCGTAATTGGGCTCCTGACGGATCGACGGGGAAACTCCCGTCACGTCGAAGTTCTCCTTCGGGGATTCAAGATTGGTATCCACGATACCATAAGAGCCGTTCGGGTCCACCATAAGGGAATCGAGCTCGGTGACCATCTCACGGATGGACTTATAACGGAGTTTCGGATCTTTCTGCATAGCCTTCTGGATGATCGCATCAAGACCCTGCGGGATACCCGGAACAAAGGAGGATGCATACGGCACCGGCTCCTGAAGATGTTTCACGGCGATCGCTACAGAGTTTTCTCCGTCAAAAGGAACACGTCCGGTCACCATCTCAAACAGTGTAACACCGAGAGAATAGATATCGGAACTCGGGCTGACGATACCGCCTCTGGCCTGCTCCGGTGAAAAATAATGAACAGATCCCAGCGCACCGCCGGATGTCAATGTGATCGTATGGTTCGTCGAGGCATGTGCAATACCGAAGTCCGTTACCTTCGCGATACGGTCACGGGTGATCAGGATATTGTGCGGCTTGATGTCACGATGCACGATACCGTTCTGATGCGCCGTATCGAGCGCCATACCGACCTGGATAACGATCGGGACAGCAACTTTCCAGTCAAGATGTCCGTTTTGAAGGATCATGTCCTTGACGGTGATGCCTTCGACATATTCCTGCACCATGTAGCGGATATTCCCTTCCTGACCGACACCGAATACATGAACGATGTTGGCATGCGAAAGCGATGAAGCGGCTTTGGCCTCCGTATCAAAGCGCTTGATGAATTCCAGATTGGTAGCAAATTCCTGCTTAAGGATCTTGATCGCTACGTTCATTCCCGAAGAAAGGTCCGTGGCGAGATATACATCTGCCATACCCCCGGAACCGATCAGCTTAATGATCCTGTATCTTCCACCTAGTATCATGCCCTCCGGGCTCATTGTCGTACTCATGCTTTCTCCTTATTTTTTCGTATCTCGCACTCTGCGATGATCATCGATATGTTGTCCGGGGCGCCGGCCGCTTCGGCCAGGTCTTTCAGAAGCTGAAGGCAGTAGTTCAGATCCTTGTGCTTACGAAGCACCGCCCGTATCGTTTTGTCTTCCACACAGCCGTAAAGGCCATCTGAACACAAAAGTATAACATCTCCATTACTAATTGCAACTGAGAAGGTGTCCGGCTTGACATACTCATTCACGCCAAGGGACCGAAGAAGCACATGACGCTTCGGATGACTTCTCGCCTCATCCTTCGTGATCATGCCCTTTTCCACCATCCGCTGCACCAGCGTATGGTCGGTCGTCAGTGTCTGCAGTTTCTGTCCGTGAAGAAGATACGCGCGGCAGTCGCCGATATGCGAAAGATAAAGTGTCTTATCGCGAAGGACAGCTACTGTAAGTGTCGTACCCATGCCCCGGTAACGGAAGCTGCCGAGAGATGCCAGGTACACCTTCACGTTTGCTTTTTCCAAAGTAAAAGAAAGGAGTTTTAAAAGTTTCTGGGGATCGTCCGCTTCGAAAAGATAGTCATTCAAAGACTGGGTCACATATTCGACCGCCGTCTGGCTGGCCAGTTCCCCTGCTGCATGACCGCCCATGCCGTCCGCGATGACGAAACACTCGTCTTTTCCCACGGAAAACACGGAAAGACAATCCTCATTGTTTGTGCGCACCAGACCTTTGTCGGATACACTCACTACTTTCATGTCTCTTTCTTCTCCTGCAAACCTCTGCGCAACTGACCGCAGGCGGCCATAATATCCGTGCCCATTTCCCTTCGGATGGTCACGGTCATGCCGAGTTTCTCGAGAAGATCCTGGAAGGCGCGGACCGACGCAGGCTTGCTTCTCTTAAACGGGCTGCCATCAAATTCATTGGCAGCAATCAGATTGATATGACAGTGAATGCCCTTCAGGACTTTTGCCAGTTCTCTGGCGCACTCCGGTGTATCGTTGACCCCGTCAAAAAGAGAATACTCGAAAGTGATCCTCCTGTTCGTATTGCGCTCATAAGTACGACAGGCGTCGAGGAGCTCCGAAAGGCTGTATTTATTCGCGATCGGCATAATGCTCTTTCTCAGTTCATCGTTTGGCGCATGTAGGGAGACCGACAGGTTCACCTGCATATCATTCTCCGAAAATTGTATCATTTGCGGCACAAGACCGCAAGTTGACACGGTGATGTGGCGGGCGCCCAAGTTCAAGCCCTTTTCGTCATTGGCGAGGTGCAAAAAGCCGATCAGTTCGTCATAGTTATCGAATGGTTCGCCGATCCCCATGACGACCACGCTGTGGATCCTCTCTCCTGCAAAAGAACCGGCCAGGAGCACCTGTCCGAGCATCTCACCGCGGGTCAGGGATCTTCCGAAACCGGCGTGGGCGGAGGCACAGAAACGGCAGCCCATCTTGCATCCGGCCTGGGAAGAGATACAGATCGAAAGTCCGGTCTTATAGCGCATGAGCACCGTCTCGATGCAGTGTCCGTCGTATAAATGGAACACGAACTTCTGTGTCCCGTCGATCTTTGACACCAGATGCTTATCGATACTCATGCTCTCATAGACGAAGTCTTCCCGGATCGCGTCTTTTACGGCACCCGGGACATTACTCATCTTATCCATATCGAGTACGCCTTTGCTGTACCACGAGTAGATCTGGGAAGCCCGAAACTTCGGAAATCCCTTCTCCTTCATATATTCTTCCCAGGAGGGAAGATCGAGATCGAGAACAAATCTTTTACTCATCCGTTTCTCCTTTCCAGTTTCGCGATAAAGAAGCCGTCCATACCTTCTTCATCCGGAAGGATGGTCATCCTTCCCTTTCGGCTCTCTTCTAAAAGCCTCGGGTTTTTCTTCAGTTTCTCCGGCAAAAGATCCGTAAACGGAACCTCTGAGAATTCAGGGTGCGTTTTCAGGAACTTTTCGACCTGAAGCTCATTTTCGTTCGGGTTGACGGTACATGTGCTGTAGATCAGAAATCCTCCCTTTTTCACGCGAAGAGATGCATTTTGAAGGATGCTTTCCTGCACTGGAAGAAGTGTCTGCATCTTCTCATAGGTCATGGAAACGCGGATATCGGGTTTTCTGTGAAGGAGCCCTAAACCGCTGCAGGGCACATCGCAGAGCACCAGATCGTACTCTTTAAGAAGCTTCTCCTTTTCTTCCGATAGAAAAGTACCGTCATAGGCGAGGGTCGAAATATTCGTAATATGAAGTCTTTTTGCCGTTTCATCGACCATGCGGAGGCGCACTTCATTGGCATCGAGGGCATCGATATGTCCCTGATCTTTCATGATCTCCGCCATATGGGCCGTCTTTCCGCCCGGGGCGCTGCAAGTATCAAGGACACTATCTCCCTTTTTCGGATCTGCGATTACACCGACGAGCATCGCCGAGGTGCTCTGAACCGAGAAGTCTCCATCCTGATACGAGGAAAGCGAGGCGATATCCGTTATATTTTCCGTAAGTTCCAGACAAAGGTCCGGGAGTATTTCGTTTTTCCGCGTAGGAACACCTTCTGAAGAGAGCTTTTCCATAAGCTCCTCCTGGGATCCGACAGCAAGTGCATTTCTTCTAAGGGTCACCGGCGGGACAGAAAGGAAAGATGAGAGGATCTTCTCCGCTTTTTCCCTTCCGTACCACTTGATAAAGCAGCCGGAGATCTCGCTTTTTACGGAGTATCGTAGGTCAAGTTTCTTTTCCGGGATCTTAAGAAGAAGATCCTTACCGGAAGATGCGATCTTACGGAGGACCGCATTGATCAGGCTTTCCGAGCCTTTCGGACAGACTTCACGCGCCAGATCCACGGTTGAAGATACGGCAGCATAGTCTTTCACCCCATAGGAAAAGAGGATCTGCCACGCGCCCATGCGAAGGCAGGTGCGGACAGACGGATCTAAGTCATGAAGGTTCTTTTTGAGAAAAGTCGAAAGGATCGAATCGATCGTATATACACGGGTAATGGTCCCGTAGACCATGGCTGTAACAAAAGACCTGCCCTGTTCCGGAAGGTCTGACCCGAGCAGTTCCCGTTTCAGAACAAGATTCGAATAGCCCTGATTCTCGAGGACTTCCAGCAAACAGCGATATGCCGTGTTTCTGGATGCGTCCGAACGTGGAGTCATTACTCTTCGTCCTCCATCTTCGCTCCGACTTCAAAGTTATGGGCACAGTCGATCGCCTTCATGCGCTTGCCGGATGCGGGCTGTACCTCTAAAAGCAGGAGCGGCATGTCTTCGCACATCACAGCGAGAACGCCCTTTTTTCCGTAGATCACGGTGCCGGGTCCGGCTTTCCCGTGGGTTGCTTCGTAGTTGTTAAGTAAAGCATCGTCCTCAGCAGGACATGCATCGTAGATCTTCAGTTTCCCGCCCTTCCACATCGTGGAGGCACCGGGCCAGGAGGAAAGCGCACGCACCTGTGCGGCAATCGCGGAACAGGGACGGTTCCAGGAGATCTTCCCCTGTTCTTTCGTGATCGGCGGAGACATGGTCGCATCTTCTTCCTTCTGCGGAACCGGACGGATCGTGCCATCGATATATCCCGGGATCGTTTCGATCAGAAGATCAGCACCGATATGCGCGAGCTGGTCCATCAGTTCAGGCGTATGGACTCTCTTTCCGATCGGGATCTCTCTTTGCGTTAAGATATCGCCGGTATCCATGCCGACGTCCATCTTCATGATCGTGATACCCGTCTTCTCGTCTTCATTCAAGATCGACCACTGCACGGGAGCGGCTCCGCGGTACTTCGGAAGAAGCGATCCGTGGACATTGATACATCCGTATTTCGGGAGCTCGAGCATCTCTTTCGGGAGGATCTTGCCGTATGCAGCCGTAACGATCAGATCCGGCTCGTATGACGCGATCTTCTGAAGCGCTTCTTCATTACGGAGCGTCGTCGGCTGCCAGACTTCGATCCCGTTTTTCTCCGCTTCGACCTTGGCCGGCGGCGCGGTAAGGATCATCTTTCTTCCGACCGGCTTATCCGGCTGGGTGACACAAAGCACGACATCATACTTTTCCAAAATAAGACGGGATAACACTGTCGCCGCAAGATCCGGCGTACCCATAAAGACTATACGCATAATTAAGACTCGCCGTCCTCCTCGTCGTCGAATTCATCTTCTTCCACTTCCACGACTTTATCGATGAAAAGGATACCGTCGAGGTGATCGTATTCATGGCAGATGCAGACTGCCAGAAGCTCCGTCGCTTCCATATCGAACCATTCGCCGTTTCGATCCTGTGCACGTACGCGGATACGCGTCGGGCGCTCGACATAGCCGTTCTTGCCCGGGCAGGAAAGACAGCCCTCCATTCCAAGAGCTGATCCTTCTCTTTCATAGATCTCCGGATTGATGAACTCGAGTTTTCCATGTTCATCTCCGACGTCCACGACAAAAGCTCTGCGGAGGATGCCGACCTGTACGGCAGCGATACCGATTCCGCGGTTATCGTAATACATGGTCTCGGCCATGTCGTCTAAGAGTATCTTCAGTTTATCGTCGAACTTCTCTACCGGGCGGGATTTCTTCCGAAGGATCGGATCGCCGTCCACAACGATTTCACGTAATGCCATATCTTTTCACCTCATAAAGTATGATTATACATTTTACCACATCGCGTCGATATCCGTAGAGATGGAAAAGCCATATCCCGCATAGGACTGCTGAAGTTTCGTAAATCCGTCGGAAAGAAGTCCTTTCGTCTTCGCGCGGACCACGATCTGGTAGCGGTAACGGTTCATAAGTTTCGGTATCCCCGCAGGACAGGGACCGAGGATCATCATGTCATCGCCGAGATTTACGGCCATCTCACGAAGAGTATTGGCGACCATCGTGGCCTGTACGGAGCAGGCCTGTTCATCTTCATGCGTGATGAGGATCCCGCCGATCGCCTTAAACGGCGGATAGGAAAGCTGCTCTCTGTACTTGATCTCGCTTTCGAAGAACTTTTCGTAGTCCTGTGTCGCAGCGTAGGCATAGATCTCCTGATCAGGACTTACTGTCTGGATAAAGACTCTTCCAGGAACATCTCCTCTTCCCGCACGGCCGCTGATCTGCGCCAGCAGCTGGAAAGCTCTTTCTCTGGCACGGTAATCGCTCTGCCAGAGGACACTATCCGCGCCCAGGATACCGACGACAGAGACTTTCGGGAAATCATGACCTTTCGCGATCATCTGCGTACCCACGAGGATATCTGCTTCGTGGTTTTTAAACTGGTTGATGATCTTCTCATGTGCTCCCCGGTAAGAGGTCGTATCCTGATCCATACGAAGGACCTTCGCATCCGGAAAATCCTGCAGTGTCCAGTCTTCAAGCTTCTGGATGCCGTCGCCTCTTACCGCCAGATATTCACTGGTGCAGTAGGGACATGTCTGCGGAGAAGGAATGACTTTTCCGCAGTAATGGCAGATCAGGAGCTTATGGTGTCCCATCGTCTTGGTATGAAGTGTCATCGGCACATCGCAGTCAGGACAGCGGATCATGGAACGGCAGGACGTACAGTACACATTCTGCGAAAAACCTCTTCGATTTAAAAGCAGCATGACCTGTTCGCCCTTACTGAGCGCTTCTTTCATCGCGGTATAAAGCTTTCTGCTAAAGATCGACTGGTTATGCGTATCTCTCTCTTTCTGCATATCGACGATCTCGACATGCGGAAGCACTGCTCCGCTCACGGCGCGGTTTTTAAGCGTCAGAAGCTTCATGTAACCATGTTTTGCGGCATAGAAGGTCTCGACCGAAGGTGTCGCCGAGCCAAGAAGGAGCTTAATACCGGCTCTACCCGCACGGAATCTCGCCACATCCCTTGCGGAATAACGAAGCAGCGTATCGGCTTTATAGGAGGAATCATGTTCCTCATCAAGAATAATGAGTTTAAGGTTCTGGACCGGCGCGAACACAGCTGACCTTGCACCGACGACGATCTGTACTTCCCCTTTCTGGATCATCTTCCAGGAGTCATAGCGCTCTTTCGCGGTCATGCGGCTGTGAAGAACGGCGATCCGGTTCGGAAAGTGCGATCGGATACGGGCTACAGTCTGCGGAGTAAGGGAGATCTCCGGCACGAGATAAAGGACAGACCCACCCTCTTTTAAGATCTGCTTCGTGATCTGAAGATATACCTCGGTCTTTCCGCTTCCCGTGACACCGAAAAGCAGGAATTCCTGCTTTCCTTTTGCTTCGACGACTTCTTTGACCGCAAGCGCCTGCTCCTCATTGAGCGTGACTTCGGGAGGGGTGACTAATTCGAGCTCTTCTTCCCTTTTTTCCTTCTCCGCAAGTTCTTCCGCGGAGATCCGTACAGATCGGATATTCACCAGGCCGTTTTTCGCCAGTGTATCGATCGGGGATCGGCTGATCGACAGTTCCTGCATGATATCGGAAAGCGTCATCTCATCGACATCCAAAAGCCATTCCAGCGCGCGGATCTGCTGGATCGAGCCGACCGCTTCGCTTTCGAGGGCTTCTTTCGCCTTTTCGGGATCTGAAAGAGACACCATAAGTTGGGATCTTCCCGTTCTTTTCGTAACGAGCGCCGGTACCATCTGATGCATGGCAGACCCGTAGGTGCAGGCATAGCGCTTTACAACGAACTTAAGAAGTTCCAGCTGTTCGCTGTTTAATACGGGCTCTTCTTCCACGAGGGATTCAATACTCTTAAGCTTTACTTTCGAGTCCGATGTCTCCTTTAAGGAAAGGACCAGCGCCACATTCGGACGGTTCCCTTTACCGAAAGGAACGCGCACATACTGTCCCACCCGGATCTTTTCCAAAAGCTCCTCCGGCACGATATAATCGAATATTTTATTGGTCTGCCAGATACTTTCCCGCAGGACGATTTCGGCGATCATATTCTTCCCTCATTCTCTATTAAGACACGACTTCATGACCGATATTATAGCAGATCGAAAAGATCCATCTGTCTGGTTCTCGGAAGACCGGAAAGGAGTCCTTCCTCCTCGAGTTTCTGCATGGCGGACGGGCCCAGATGTGCTCTGGTCGCCAGATCATCCTGCGTACTGAACGGACGCTCGTTTCTTGCCGCAACGATCGCTTCACCCATGGAGGTACTGATCGAGTTGATAACATTAAACGGCGGCAGGATCTTGCCCTTCTCCAATTTAATAAACTTTACGGCATCCGACTTATTCAGATCATAAGGAACAAACGATATCCCTCTTAGATACATCTCCTCGACAAGCTCACAGAGATAATAAAGCGATTTCTCATTCGGTTTACGTCTCTGAAGTCCGTTATCCAGTTCCAGTCTCTTGGCCGTGACATATTCGATCCCCTTACAAAGAAGATCACCATCGAACTCATCTGCACGGATCGTAAAGAACGCGCAGTAATACTCCTCCGGATAGTTGACCTTAAACCAGGCGATACGAAGAGCCGAGATCGCGTAAGCTGCCGCGTGGGCCTTCGGGAACATGTACTTGATCTTGTTACAGGACTCTATGTACCAGTCCGGTACCCCGTGTT
The DNA here is from genome assembly GCA_017551865.1 of Clostridiales bacterium. Classification (GTDB taxonomy): domain Bacteria; phylum Bacillota; class Clostridia; order Saccharofermentanales; family Saccharofermentanaceae; genus Scatonaster. The sequence continues at coordinate 173,884 of JAFZKB010000027.1, forward strand.
CCTGCATATGCTGTTTAAAGTCCGGCCATCTGGGTTCTTTTCCCTTAGCGACCTTACCTTTTCTTACGGCCTCCATGATGTCGAAAGCTTCTTTATTCGGAAGTCCCCAGTAGATCAGGCGTGTCATGATGGAGTCACGGCATCCGATAACCGTCTCCAGCGTACATGTGCCGTTTCGGATCAGGTCCTGGGCATTACCGTTCCATACGTCCGTACCATGGGAAAGACCCATCAGCTGGACAAGATCATAGAAGCGGGACGGTTGCGTCTCCTTGATCATCTCACGCGCCATCTTGGTTCCGAGCTCCGGAAGACCCAGCGTCGCAGCGCCGGCCGGAGACGTTCCATCCGGGATCCCGAGCGCTTCTGTCGACGTGAAAAGCGACATGACCTTCGGATCAGGGATCGGGATCTTCTGGACATCGACACCGGTAAGGTCTGTAAGCATACGGATCATGGTCGGATCATCGTGACCCAGAATATCGAGTTTTAAAATCGTATCGTGCAACGCGTTAAAGTCATAATGCGTCGTGGTGATACCGCAGTCAAGTTTATTCGCCGGGTGCTGTACCGGAGTGAACTCGTAGATATCCATCTCCTTCGGAAGTACGACGATACCGCCCGGATGCTGTCCGGTCGTTCTCTTAACACCGATCAGTCCCGAAGCGCGGCGGTTCAGTTCTGCGTCCGTGACCGTCTCACCCTTTGCATCGCAAATATTCTTCACCAGAGCGATCGCGTTCTTATCTGCAAAGCAGCCGATCGTACCGGCCCGGAAAGTATGGTGCTTTCCGAAAAGCTCTTCAACATACTTATGGGCTCTCGGCTGGTATTCACCTGAGAAGTTCAGGTCGATATCCGGCTGTTTGTCTCCGTAGAATCCGAGGAAGGTCTCAAACGGGATATCCTGTCCGTCAGAGATCATCGTTGTGCCGCATTTCGGGCAGGGCTCGATCGGAAGATCGTATCCGGAGCCGTAAGTACCGGTAAGGTCAAATTCGGAATACTTACACTTCGGGCACCTTCTGTGAGGGGCCAGTGGATTGACTTCCGAAATACCGGATAAAGTCGCCACCAGCGAAGATCCTACCGATCCTCTCGAGCCGACGACATAGCCGTCGGAATTGGATTTATTTACCAGTTTATAGGCGATATAGTACATGATGGAGTACCCGTTGCCGATGATACTATTGAGTTCTTTATCGACACGGTTCTGGACGATTTCCGGGATCACGCCCTCATGCTCGTACATCTCCTTCATGGTCTTATTTACGATCGCACGCAGATCATCCGGTGCAGACAGGATGACCGGCGGGAATGTGCCGTCCGGGAACGGCTTGATGTCATCTCTTACCATCTCGGCTATTCTACCCGGGGCATAGATGACGACATCCTTACAGCGCTGCTCTCCTAAATAAGAGAATTCTTCGAGCATCTCGTCTGTGGTACGGAAATACAGGTCGCTCTGAAGCTCCGCATCCTTAAAGCCCATATCCATGAGCATGTATTTACGGAACTCGCCGTCCTTCTTATCGAGGAAGTGCGCATCCGTTGTGGCACAGCAGGGTTTTCCCACCCGATCCGCCATCACGGAAATGATCTTATTGATGTTGATAAGGTCTTCTTTCGACTTTAGTCCGGACGCATCGTCACGCAGATAGAATTCGTTATTGCAGATCGGCTGGATCTCGAAATAATCGTATAGACGGATCATGCGGTTAAAGGATGAATCCGAACTTAAGAACTCGAGGGTCTTGTCCATATTGCAGCCGTTTTCGACATAAGCATGGTGTACGACGCGGAAGATCTGACCTCTTTCACATGCCCCGCCGACGATCACACCGGCACTCAGATATCTGACCTCGGATTTCGGGATCCTCGGGCGCATGCAGAAATACTCGGTATGCCCTTCCGAGACCATGCGGTACACATTATATAAGCCGAGCGTATCTCTTACGAGGAAAATGATGTGATACGACGGTGTTTTCCTCTTCGTGACTTCCTCTTTCGGAAGCATGCCGACATGCGTATTCATCTGCCGGCAGGAGGTAAATCCGAAATCGGAGATAACGCGAAGGAGGATCTGTCCGCAAGCTCTTGCATCTCCCATCGCGCGATGCGCGGATCCGTTGACGATCCCTAAGAATTCACAGGCATCGGCAAGGCCGTGCTTTTGCATATCCGGATAAAGGAATGTCACGGCCGATACGGTATCTATCTCGGCCTGATAGAACTTCACGCGGTACGGATGGTGCTTATCTTCGTCAAGCTGCTCGATATCGATCTGAAAGCCCGCTTCCCGTATAAATCCCATATCAAAAAAGATATTGTGGCCGACGAGAACATCTTCAGGCTTTAGGAACTTCGCAAGTTCCGTGACCGCATCAAACGGCTTCGGCGCTCCTTCGATCATTTCTTCAGTGATACCAGTCAGTTCTTTTGCCTTATCCGAGATCGGAAGGCCCGGATCGACCATCGTGGTAAAAACGTCCGCTTCCTTATAGGTACCATCCTCCTGCTTTACATAGCGGATGGCGGCAATCTCCAAAAGACCGTCTGTCGTGCAGTCGAGCCCCGTTGTCTCCACATCGAGAGCGACGAAAGAATCCAGGGAGATATCATTATCCTCGAGGTGATAAGCGATGCAGGGACCATCGTCCACGAGATAGCCTTCCATACCGAAGATCAGCTTAAATCCCGGAACATCGCCCTTTTTCCTGCATTCCTTCCAGGCCGCATACGCATCGTTAAAACCCTGTACGACACCGTGATCGGTAATAGCACAGGCCGGATGCCCCATGCGGTAGGCCGTTTTGATCAGTACACCGGGATCGATGACCGCATCCTTCTCGCTCATCTTCGTATGGGCGTGAAGCTCGACTCTCTTTTCTTCGGCAAAGTCCATCCTCGGCTTCGGCGGTTCGGCGCAGTAAAGTCCCTTTACGGTCGTGCTGATCTGCCCGTCAAAGGTGCTGTAGGCCACCGTGCCGCAGACACCGATATATCCTGTTCCTTTCGGGAATTTATTATTGAGAAGATCCGCATCTCTCGGAGATGGAAATGCCACGCAGTCGATACTGTAGGAACTGTCGGTCAGATAAAACTTGAAAAGGATCATGTTCTTATTCTTACCGACGAGACGCTGTCCGTCGAGGATCTTGACTTCACCTTCCATACGGATCAGCTGATCAGGCGCAAGCGCACCGCTTCCCGACATCGATACGGCATCGGAGATCTTATACTTTTTCGTCTCCTGCGGCACAAGGCCCCAGATGACGGTTCCTTTTTCATTTGAATCCTCAAACTTCTGACCGCCCCGCTGGAAAGTCGTCTTCTTTTCCTTCTTGACGGCCTGTTTTTCCATGATGGACTTATATTCCCAGGAGTTCTTATCGAGGTTTTCCGTATCCGGTTTACTTGCTTCCTTCCCCTTTTTGCTGTCACTTCTGACCGTGATCTCGACATCGTCTGATCCGCCCGAAGAGGACATGGATTCTTCAAGTGCCTTCTTCGCATGCTTACTGGCACGTTCGCGCATCTGGTTTAGGAAAAAGTCCGGATCATCGGAGACTTCAAGTTTCTTCTCCTCGAAAACAAGCTCCGGCTTTATAAGAAGATATGTGGTCGTAAACTGATGGATATAGGAGGAGATCTCCCCTTCTTCCTGTTCGGAGAGTGTATTGGAATGCACGATGCGCACCTTGCTGCCTTCCGGACTCAGATCATCGACGAGCACACCATATCCGGTCTTGGTCTGCATGACCCATTTGATCCACTGAAGCACAGAGGGCATCGACTGTATCCCGCACTCCTCCTGCATATTCAGGATATAAATGCGGACATGCGAAAGATGAAGGAATGCACGGAGTTCCATCTCCAGCGCCTTCAGTGCGCGCGAAGACTGGATCGGACCCGTTAGAGAGATCTTCAGCTCCATCCCTTCAAAATTCTCATCAATGCGGATCTCCCGCACTTCACTTGGTATAGCTTGCGCGATCTTCGCCAGTTCCTCATCCGACGAAGCTTCGATAGCAAACTCATATAACGTCATACAGATCGTATCCTTCCGAAGACCGGAAAACACCGGTCATATTACTTACTTTTATTCATTTCCTCGATTACTGAAAGAAGCTCATCCACCGCTTTTTCTTTCGGGACTTTGCCGATCGGTTCTCCCTTTTTGAAAAGGAGGAACTCATCGATGCCGCCGGCAATGCCGACGTCTGCTTCTCTCGCTTCGCCCGGTCCATTGACCGCACAACCCATAACAGCAACTGTCATGTTATAAGGAAGATCGCGGATCCGGCTTTCTACTTCTTTGGCCACTTCGATCAGCGGCACCTGTGTCCTTCCGCATGTCGGACAGGAGACCATTCTCATGCCGCCGGTCCGAAGGCCTAATGCACGAAGGATCGAAGTAGCAGCATACACTTCTTCTTTCGGTTCATCGGTAAGACTTACGCGGATCGTATCTCCGATCCCCTCTGAAAGCAAAGATCCGATACCGACACTGCTCTTGATTACACCTTCACGAAGTGTTCCTGCCTCTGTCACACCAACATGGAACGGATACGGGACCAGAGAACGAAGACGCCGGTAGCTCTCGATCGTCAGGACAACATCCGAAGATTTCATGCTGACGACGATGTCGGAAAAGCCGCAGGATTCGAGCATTCCGATCGCTTCCAGGGCACTTTGCGAGAGTGAATCCGCATTGACCCCGCCGTATTTTGAAAGCATATCCTTTCCGATGGATCCGGAGTTGACTCCGACACGAATCGGGATATTCCTTTCCTTAGCCATATCTGCTACAGCCTTAACTCGGTCCATCCCCCCGATGTTTCCGGGATTGATGCGGATCTTGGCCGCCCCGTTCTTCATGGCCTCCAGAGCCAGACGGTAGTCAAAATGGATGTCTGCCACGACCGGGATCGGACTTCTTTTCGTGATCTCCGAAAGCGCCTGAGCCGCTTCCATATTAAGGATCGCCACACGTGTGATATCACATCCCGCATCCTTCAGTTCCGAGATCTGCCGGAGTGTGCCTTCGACATCCCGGGTATCAGTATTATTCATGGACTGGATCGCAACCGGAGCATCTCCTCCGATGATCACACCGCCGATATTTACTTTCTTTGTTTCAAAACGTTCGATCATATCCATCACCTCGAAAGCCGTATGATGTCAGATACCAGCGCAAATACTACAAGCCCGATGATCATGACAAATCCGATGACATTGATGACCTGTTCGGATTTTCTCGACAGTTTCTTACCACGGATCATCTCTACGACAGTAAGCACGATGGCGTTACCATCAAGTCCCGGAATCGGAAGCATATTCGTAAAAGCAAGACCCGTAGAGATGCCGCCAGCCAGTAAAAGAAGCATCTCGATCTTTTCACTGTTATCGGTCTTCGGTGCATCGACCACATCAGAAACGACTGATGCGATACCAACCGGACCGGACACGACGTCATATGCCTTTACTTTTCCTGTGAAGACCTGCGCCAGCGCATCGATGGAGATACGGATAAAGGAGATCGGGAAAACGATTGCTTCCTTTATGCATGCACCGATACCTTTACCATCCTGAAGATAGATGCCGCGAAGATTGGCGGACTTGATCATGGTCGCGACCATCTCGACAGTCATCTCTTCCCCTCCGCGGATGAGCCGGATCTTCAATATCTCTCCATTAGAGTTTCTAACAAGATCTGAAATATTCGGATCGCTCACCGGGACATCGTTGACCGAAAGTACGGAATCCCCGGGCTTAATGACCGGATTTCCCTGATTCTGCGAGGCATCCACATCCATGACTTTCCATCCGTCATTTTCATCCAGATCCGCATAATGGGTGATTCCGAGCATATACTGCTCCGTGATCTCCGGAGTGAGTACGACTTCGTATTTATCTCCCGTCTTCGCAGAACGCATCGTAAGTGTGATCTCATCGACATTACTGACCTGTCCGAGGTAGTACGAAAGATCCATCTGGCTGAAAATCCTCTGACCGTTCATCTTCAGTATCGTATCGCCCATTTCGATATTCGTTGCCGCAACCTGAGTTCCGGGAACGATCACATCCTGATGAAGAGAAAGAAAACCAAAATTCGAAAAACAGATCACGAAGATGATGATTCCGAGAATAACATTCATGAAAGGTCCGGCCAATGAGACCAGAAGTCGCTTCCAGCGGGCCTGGTTAATGAGGTTTTCTGGGTTATCGTCCTTAAGTTCACCAGTCTCCTCATCGATCTCCGAGAAGCGGACATACGCGCCCAGTGGTATCAGACGGATATAGTACTCGATATCGTTTCTTTTCCACGAGAAAAGTTTCGGTCCTACAAAGACAGATAATTCATATACCTTGATCTTCAGGAGCCGAGCGACGATAAAGTGGCCGATCTCATGAACGGCCGCCAGTATTCCTAAACCAAATATACAGATGATGATACTTTGCAGTGACATTTCCTATTTTGATAACTCACTTTCTGATTTCCTGTGTAATAAGTCTCGCCCATTCATCGACAGCGAAGATCTCTGCCAGTGAAGGATTCTGGATCACACCGTCTCTTTCGTGGCGTTCCATAACACGTTCTACCGTCTTCTCTATATCAAGGAAAGAGGCTTTACCATTAAGGAAGTCCGCAACAACGATCTCGTTGGCCGCATTCATCGCCGCGGGGAGCGTGCCTCCGACAAGACCTGCATGATAGGCAAAATCCAGAAGTCGGAACACCTGCTTATCACAAGGCTCAAATGTAAGCGTTCCGGCCTTTTCAGAAAACGGCGAGAACGGCTGGCAGATCCCGGGACTTCTTGTCGGATAGAAAAGCGCGATCTGGATCGGCATCATCATATTCGGGAAGCCCATCTGTGCCAGAACCGAGCTGTCCTTAAGCTCGATCATGGAATGGATGATACTCTGGGGATGTACCACGACATCAATCTGGTCCACCGGTACATCAAAGAGCCACGAGGCCTCTATTACCTCAAGTCCCTTATTCATCATGCTGGCTGAATCGATCGTGATCTTTCCGCCCATATTCCATGTCGGATGCGCCAAAGCTTCATCCAACGTGACCTTCTCGAGTTTTTCACGGGAGTACCCACGGAACGGTCCACCCGATGCGGTAAGAAGGATCTTCTTAAGAGAGCCTTCCGGCTGTCCCCAGAGGCACTGCCAGATAGCGGAATGCTCGGAATCGACCGGACGAAGGGAGATCTTCTTCTGCTTTACGAGAGGCATGACGATCGATCCTGCCGCTACAAGAGTCTCCTTATTGGCCAGCGCGATCTCTTTGCCCGCATGGATCGCGGCGACGACCGAAGGAAGGCCCCTCATGCCGACCATCGCTGCTACCACACAGTCCACTTTGGGAAGTGTCGCACAATGCTGGTTTCCATCATCTCCGCAATATACTTTGACCTTAGAATCACGGGGAAGCATACGCTTCAGCGTTTCTTTTCTCTCTTTGGTCGCCACACTGACACAAAGCGGTTTAAACTCGATGATCTGCTCAAGGAGCGTTTCGATATTATATCCGCAGGTCAGTGAAATAACTTTAAACTCTTCCGGAAAATGGCGTACGACCTGGAGAGTCTGAGTACCGATAGAACCTGTCGAACCTAAGATACAAAGCGATTTCATAATACTCCTCCATACAAAACGACAAAGGCAAGTCCTAAAGCGACCGGAAGTGTGAAGAATGCACTGTCAAAGCGATCCATGACTCCGCCGTGTCCGGGCATCAGCGTGCCGAAGTCCTTGACCCCTACAAGACGCTTGACGCTGGACGCCATCCAGTCGCCAAGCTGGGAAACACACGAAAGGAAAAATCCAAAGAATCCCGCAAGAGCCACATACACAGCGTAAGGCATTTCCACATCTATGACATTATTCATGACAAAGGCGAAGAACAGTGCAGTCAGAATCGAAGTAAAAACAGCACCTCCGATACAGCCTTCCCATGTTTTCTTCGGACTGATGTGCGGAACGATCTTATGCTTACCGAAGAAAGATCCGCAGAAATACGCAAATACATCCGATACCCACGGGGCGAAAAGGCCGACCACCATGAAGAACCATCCCTTCGGGATCAGGAACATCATGACATGTGTGCAGGCGATCGGGAAAGAAACATATAAAGCGATCATGGAAGAAGCAAATCCGGAACGGATCGCTTCCGGATGCTCTTTGGCCAAAGGCGGGAACATTGTCGTAACAAAGCAGTAGATTAGAGTAACGAGCGCATACAGGGTAAAGCCCTGCGCCGCTGTACCATAATTGGCGATCCAAAGGGTCACCGGGAGAAAGCCCAAGAAGCCTCCGATCACCGTCACGGCAATGGACATCTCTCTTTCTTTTTCTCTGGCGGCCTTGATGAGCTCATAGAGAGCAAGGCAGGTCACGAGAAAAGTAAACACCAGAAGGATCGCCGGAAAAAAATACGCGGGAATGACCAGCGCCAGTACGACGATCGTGAATATAGTTCCTGTAACGATCCTTTGTAACATCTTTTACTCTTCTTCCTTCTTTTCCTTCGACAGTCCGCCGAAACGGCGGTCACGCTTCGTATATGCGATCAGGGCATCGGTCAGTTCTTTCATTCCGAAATCCGGCCATAAAACATCAGAAAACCACAGTTCGGAATAAGCCCCCTCCCACACGAGGAAATTCGATGTTCGCTCTTCCCCGCTCGGACGGATGATCAGATCCGGATCCGGTACGTCCGGAAGATAAAGATGACTCGAGAACATATCCTCCGTGATATCTTCACTTTTTATCTCACCGGATGCGACCTTGTCGGCAAGTTTCTGCGCCGCCTGTACGATTTCTCTTCTTCCACCGTAATTAAATGCCACGATCAATGTCATTCTCTCACGGTGCTTGCTTCCTTCTTCCGCGCGTTTGCAGACTTCCTGGATGTTCTCCGGAAGCGCGGCGATATCGCCGGTAAAACGGACACGGATGCCTTCTTCTTCGAGTTCCGGATCATACCGGTCAAAGTATTCGACGAAAAGCTCCATCAGCGTATGGACTTCACTTTCGGGGCGTGACCAGTTCTCCGTAGAAAAAGCATAAACAGTCACATACTTGATGCCGTAGTGACCGCAGTTCTTACAGAGGTTTTTTAAATTGTCGGCACCGGCGCGGTGACCTGCGGATCTCGGAAGCATGCGCTTTTTCGCCCACCTTCCGTTACCGTCCATAATAACGGCCAGATGGGTCGGAATCTTCAGATTAGACGGATCCACTTCCGTCGTCTTTTTTCTCGAAAAGATCGAAAACTTCGAATCTTCAGCTGCGCACATATACTTCTCCAAAAAAAGAGGGTGTCTCTTTTACGGCCTGCGTGAAGAGACAACCCCGAATTTTACCTAAATGGTCGATCAGATCTCCATGAGATCCTTCTGTTTCGCCTCACAGCACTTATCCACTTCTTTTATGTAGCGGTCTGTCAGTTTCTGCATCTGCTCTTCAAACTCGGCAAGATCGTCATCTGTCAGTTCCTTTTTCTTGTGGATTCCGCGGTACTTATCGATTCCTTCACGGCGGATGTTACGGACGGCGACTTTGGCTTCCTCGCCATACTTCATAACGTTCTTAACCAGTTCCTTACGGCGTTCCTCTGTGAGAATCGGGAACACCAGACGGATCATCTTACCGTCGTTGCTCGGGTTGATGCCGAGATCTGAGGACTGGATCGCCTTTTCGATCTCACGGAGCATGGACGGGTCCCACGGAGTGAGCGTGATCATTCTCGGTTCCGGTACCTGAATATTCGCAACTGCATTGAGCTGGGACTGAGTGCCGTAATAATCTACGGTAATACGGTCCAGAACATGCGGATTCGCACGGCCTGCACGGATCGCATTAAAGTTCTCCGTAAGGTTTGTGATTGATTTCTTCATACGCTCCTCATAAAAAGCGTATACGTCCTTTGTGATTTCCTGCATTGGCATAGATCAAACCTCCTTCAAAGCTTTGTATTCGATCAGCAAACGATCGTGCCTATATCTTCGCCCAACACGACTCGGACGATATTTCCGGGTTCTTCCATGGAGAATACCATGATCTTCGTATGATTATCGCGGCAAAGTGCTGCAGCGGTAGCATCCATGACTTTCAGATTCTTCGACAGGACTTCATCATGGGAAACTGTCTTATACTTGATGGCATCCGGGAACTGATGCGGGTCTTTGTCATATACGCCATCGACCATGGTCGCCTTACAGAAGATATCCGCTTCGATCTCGGTAGCGCGAAGTGCGGCGCCTGTATCTGTAGAGAAGAACGGGTTACCGGTTCCGCAGGCGAAGATGACGATCCTCTTCTTCTCAAGGTGTCTTACCGCACGCTTTCTGATATAAGGTTCTGCCATCTGACGAACATCGATCGCAGACATGACACGTGTTACGGCTCCGGCCTGTTCAAGCGCATCAGAGATTGCAAGAGCATTCATAAGTGTGGCCAGCATACCCATATGGTCCGCTGTAACACGATCCATATTCTCGCTCGATCTGCCTCTCCAGAAGTTTCCGCCGCCGACAACTACGGCAACTTCGACGCCGAGGTCAGCCACTTTCTTGATCTCGTCACAGATCTTCTTGACGGTCGCATCGTCGATACCGACCTTTTTCTCCCCTGCCAGCGCTTCACCGCTGATCTTCAGAAGGATCCTCTTATAGACAGGTTCACTCATTGAACTCTTCCTCCAACATATTTACTTAAATCATTTTATCGTTAATTACGGATTATGAAAAGATAAAAGACGGATTTTTTACCGATTTAATCTTTTCTTTCGTATTCATTTGTATAGCATTCGCGGAAACGCCCGGAAAAAGAAGGTTCCACTCCCGCAGCAAGAAGATGCGAACAGTCTCCGAAAGAAAGCATCCGGAACTGGGCGATCCCTTCTCTTCTTTCCTCAGTGACCACAGTGGTGACAGAAGTCGGTGCCGCCATCATCGCATGCCACATAACAAACGGCGAAAGATTGAGAAGATAGGAAAGAAGGACCGCTTCCAGACCATAATGGCAGAACAAAACGATCGTGTCATTATTCGGATGTACGGCTCTGAACCATTTCCCCTCTTTCTGATACCCGTGTTTTCTCAGAAGTTTATCAAACTCCGAATATACCCAGTCTCGCTCTTCGCGCACATGTGCATCCTGAAGTGCCGGATACTCCGTCCACTTGTCAAAATCAAAGGCATAGGGCATGGTCATCCAGTCAGCTGGGATCCAGTCCCAGGCCACGCCCAGTTTATCTGTTCTTTGGACTTTCGGAGCAAATTCACGAAGCCAGGTAAGCTCCTCTGCCTCCATCCCCATTTTCTCAAGGCACGGAGTAGCCGTCTCTTTCGCACGGCCAAGCGGAGAACAGTAGCAGTAATCGGCCTTTATCCCTTTCATGCGCTCCGAAAGAAGTTCTACTTCTCGTTTCCCGACTTCCGTCAGACAGTCATTCTCGTAATTCGGATCACCATGCCGTACTATAAGGATCTTCATATACCAAGTTTCCTCATTTCTTCTGATTGCCTAATATTTTATCAAAATGTCAGAGAAGAAAAAGACTTGACTTATATCTGTAGAAAGACCGTTATCGTCATCAGGAACAAAAAAGAGAACCGGGAGCATCTCTGCTCCCGGCGCGTCAAACCAAAAGAATCATCTAATTGTCTTCGATCACTTCGCAATACCGTAAACATATTTATCGGCGCACGTTCCGGCTATAATCTTTCCATTCGCATTCTTGTAATAGGGATATACCCAGTAGAAATTATACTTCTCAGAAGATGCCGTATAGTCCGAATAACCGAGCGAAGAGGTCATACCAACGAAACCATAAGGTTTGTCGCCTACAATTCCATAAATGAGATAACCCTCTGCACCGGCAACACGATCCCAGTAGATCCGTACATATCCCTGTGCGTTTCTAGCGCGGATTCTTTCTGGTGAAGGAAGACCACCCTTGGCATAGACATAATGCGGACAAGATCCGATATAATTCGTCTTATTCGCGTCAGTCACGACCGGGAATACCCAGTAATAATTGTAGGCATCCGGATCGGCCGTCTTATCATAATAGGAAGTTCCTGTGGCCACTCCAAGGTATTTTTTCTGACCGTTTCTCAAAGAATAAACAAAGTATCTGCTTAAATTGTCCAATTTCGGTTCATCCCAGGAAATCATTACTTCATTTTTACTTTTGTTACCATGAGGTTCAGCCTTAAGATTCATCGGGCTGGCATTGACAAGAAAATCTGCAATAGAAGAGATTCCTCCTTCGCTGCTGATGGCAAAGACCAAATTCTCCACGGTGTCGGATGAACCGGAAACGGCTTTCTTTCCCCAGGCAAGACTGCCATCCGAATTAAACGAAAGACAAAGCGTCATTATCCCGCTATCAGGATCAAGCGTAAAGTCCGAAGCGTGGAATACTGTAGCGGTTGGAATCACATTACTGCCATCCGTAATGGGTTGCATCGTCCGGATGGCTACATTATCCCTAACATGGATCGTATATGTAGATCCTTCGATCGAGAAGCCCTTATACGCATTTTGAATAAGGAAAAATGCTTTCAAATCCTCTCGTGGTTTGAAATACATATTCCCGAACACCTCATTGATGGGAGCATAATCCGATGAGACTTCCGAGCAGTAAAGACAATGACGAACGACATTTCCCTGCTCATCTGTGTACTCTTCGCCCCAATAATGCTCATGATTCATTCTTTTTAACTGATCAATAGTATCCTGGTTCGTCTGATCATCAATTCTGCGTAATCCACTCGCAAAAATGCATGTCGCCGGAACGATAGTGGTCAACATAACGATTGACAGAAAACTACTTAACAGTTTCTTAAATACTGGTTTCATAAAAACACCTCCCAATTATCTCGCTATGCCATAATGCTCTTCCGTGTGTTACTTTGCCGTCTGTCCGGCGATGTCTTTCACTATGTATATCAATAAACAAATGCTTGTCGCTACACGATTTTACAAATCTCATATGTCGAACTACTTCAGTGCGCGTCCATAGGTATATTTCGCCGTCTGTCCGACGATCATCTTCCCGTTACTGTCTTTAAAGTACGGGAATACCCAGTAATAGTTATACTCTGTTGAAGACGCCGCCTTATCCGTAAATGTCGTTCCCTTGGTCGTCATACCGACGTATGCATATGCTTTTCCGTCCACGATCCCGTAAACGAGATAACCCTCAGCTCCCATCACCTTGTCCCAGGTAAGTTTTACCCCACCTTTTACAGATGAAGCTTTAAGATTAGCTGCAGCTGGAAGTCCGCCTTTTGCATATACATAGTTCGGGCATTTTCCAACACGCATTTTCCCGGATGCATCTTTGATATATGGAAATACCCAGTAATAGTTATACTCTCCGGCAATGGCTTTTGTATCAGTGAACGTTGCACCTTGAGTCGTAATTCCTGCATAACCGTAAGTACCATTCTTCAGACCATATACAAGGTATCCTTGTGCATCGGAAGAAGGCGTCCACGAAAGCTTTACCTGATTTGCGCCGCCGGGCACAGCTTTGAGTCCCTCTGTTTTCAGATGCAAAAGAATATTGGAGATAGCATAGCCGGTCATTTCCGAATCAGATTCTTTACACCAATATGTAATCGGTGCAATTCCTCCGCTATTAGAAATATAGAAGCGCAAACTGTAAAACCATGAACAATCCCCTGGCTGATATGGAACTTCATCCCATCCCATCACAAGACTCCCATCAAAACCGACATTTACACACAAAATTTTATTGGTTCCGTCATCGTTGACAAAATCAGACGCATGGATCGGTGTTCCAGCTTCTACCATTTCGGTTCCCATCCGATAAGATTTACTTGGAGTTATGACCGAGTCTTCTGTCAGATAGATTAAAATCATCATTTCAAGAAGAGAAACTCCCTTATGCACATTCGTTAATGTGAATGTAATATCAGGAATTCTGTAATACGGCTCAAAACAGACACTGTCAAGAACTTCATTTAGAACTGGCGGATGCTCTGTCGTAAATGCATTGCAACCCGGATCTTCACAGTACCATCCGCTTAAATCTGTTGCTCTCGCCCATACATGATCGTGATCTTCTTCCTTGTCCGCCATTAGGCCGGAAGCAGGAAGACAGGATATCGTCAAAGCCAAAATCAATAATATCGAAACGGCTCTTTTCTTCAACAAACACCTCATATTCGTCCCTCCTGCCATTATTGGGACAAAAGAATCGATTCCAATTCTCTCATCTTGTCTAATGTCATATCAAAGAAACCATTAAATGCTGAATAAGTGCGGGAGACCGGTGAATAATGAATACGGATCCGGTACCCTTCTCTTACCTCAATAACAAAAGTCAGCGATCCTTTTTTCCATAAGGCATCCGCAAATTCCTTAATTTCTGATAATTCGTACTTTTTCTGTTCTGTTTCAACTTCCGAAGACTTTCCTGTGCTTTGAGAAGCAATAGTGTTTGTCACAGAATCCGTAGTCGTCTCAGAAGGGACTTCTGTAATTGTTCCCTCATTAACTTCCGTAGTCGTCTCAGAAGTTGGTTCTTCAGTTACTTCTCCAGAGATTTTCTCCGTTTCTTCCTTGGACGATTCACTAATCATCTCTTCGGGTACTTCAGCAGCGGTTTCCTCAGCAGATTCCGTGACCGGTTCCGCATTCATTTCCGAAATTGACTCTAAAGTGGTTTCAGAAGCAAATTCAGTAGTCGATGCTGAAGATTCTTCTGTGGTCATTTCCGTAGTTATTTCATCAGTTGTTTCCATGATCACATCTGCCGTTGTCTCAACAATCACTTCAGATGATTCATCCGCAGTTGTTTCCGTAGTTTGCTCAATAGACACTTCCGTAGTCTCTTCCACAGTCGTTTCTGTTGTTAGCTCTGTGGGCACATCAGTAGTCACATCCGTGCTCGTTTCCGTGGATATTTCCGCAGCGGTTTCTGTGGCAGGGTAAAAGGCTTCCGGCCGATAAGAAATCAGCCCAGTGCTCTCATCCACATATACTGCATCATTTCCATATTGCTCTTTCCAAGCTTCCACCAGTCGCCGATTATTCTCAGTAAGTCCAATGTTCGTACATTTATTGAGAAGGTCGATAACTTTTTCAATTCTATCCATATCTGTAATCGTATGGATCAGCTGATCATCATTGTCATAAACTTCAATTTTGATGCCTTTTTCTGGTAATCCGTACTTCGTAAAAATGGAATTTGACAGGTCTCCCTCTTCGAATTCGATCTCATACCCGATCGTTGAAATGAAGGAATACCTATCGTCTTCCTCAAGGATGAGTATGGAGGAGTTCTCCGGATACTTCGAATAATGATACACTTTTCTTCCGACGTCATTTCCGTTTTCATCATCTTTGGTACCAGTCACCACACCCGCGTATTCTCCAATGTCTTCTTTTGTTATGACTTCATCATCCAGATTTTCAGGCAGACCATAACGAATTCGATCTTCCGCATTCGCTAAGCCGACATAGACAAGATCGTCCTGATAATCTATAAAGAGCATGCGCGAGGAAGAGTATTCTTTTCTGTTACGGATCTCTAACTGATTATCCTTCGTCCTCTTCATCAACCCGGCGTTTACCAGAAGAAGGGATGCAGCCGCTACAGCAAGTCCAACAACGGAGGTGACAACTATCTTAATTCGTGTCTCCTTCCTCTTATGTATTTCTGGAATATCTGATTCAATGATAAGATCAGGATCTATATCCGCCATTTTATTCAATAGATCTTTTCCGTTCATAATAATTCCCTCCGCTCAAGGTACTGATGAAGATCCTTCCTCATACGAGTAAGAAGTGTCCTAACCGTACTTTCCTTCATATCCAATCGTTTTGCTATCGTCTCCATCTTATCAAGGTAGTAATAACGTCTCATGAATACCAATCGTTTTTTAGGCGGCTGCTCCTTTAGAAATTTCCCTATCTCTTCTATCAAAAGATCCTCATCTATCTTGTTTTCAACAGAGATAGAAGAAGCTATACACTGTTCCATTTCCGAAGTCAATTCAGAAATAAACGCAAATCTCTTCAGTCTGCGGTCCCTTACACAACGATTGATAGAAATCGTTCGAACGATCCTGGACAAGAAGGCAAGCAGATAGGTTCTCGGCTCATGTGGAGGAATTCTGTTCCATGCCTCCATATATGTGTCATTCTCACACTCTTCTGCCGTCTGCGTATTTTCAGTGATTCCGTAAGCGATACTCCGGATACGCGCACCATATTTAGCAGATACAATTTTGATCGCTTCTTCCTCGCGATTCAGGAACATATCTACGATACTGCTGTCATCACTATTTAATACTTTGTCTATTCTCATCTCGTTCAAATCATTTTTGACAGTCGACGATGTCTTTTAATATATATATCAATAAATATTATCTCGTCGCTACATGGTTATACAAATTCTCATATGTTCAATAATACCAAAGGCTGAACCAATACCGCAAACTGCGGATACAAACCATGTCTTGATCTATCCATCAGTTAAGTGAAAGGAACTTGAGACACAACAAATCAGAAAAAACTTCCGTGAAATACAAATTGATAACACGGAAGTTTTACTATTTCTTTATGTGCCCTTTAAATAAGACGATGCTTACAGCGCCCTTCCATAGGTATATTTTCCCGTCTGACCGACAACCATCTTCCCATTACTGTCCTTAAAGTAGGGATAGACCCAGTAGTAGTTGAACTGTGTTGTAGATGCCGTTTTATCCGTAAAAGAAGTTCCCTGTGTCGTCATACCTACATAAGCATAGGACTTGCCTGCTACAATACCATATACCAGATATCCTTCTGCTCCAGTTACCGCATCCCAGGTAAGTTTCACTCCGCCCTTCACAGATGCGGCTTTCAGATTTGCTGCAGCAGGGCATATTCCCTTGGCAAAGACGTATTTCGTACAGGATCCCGGAAACATCTTACCAGTACTGTCTTTAACATACGGGAATACCCAGTAGTAATTGTAATCGGAATAGATCGCTTTTGTATCGGTAAACGTTGTTCCCTGAGTCGTCATGCCCACATAACTATACTTACCGTTTTTCTGACCATAGATAAGATACCCTTCTACTCCGGCACTTCCCTTCCAGGTCAGTTTGACTCTTTCCTTTCCTGCCGCTGTTGCTGTGAGATTCGTCACGGCTGAAGGCGCCGTAGTCTTCTTCCATACAGCATAGAAGGTCAGATTTCTGGATACGGTATACACTGTTCCCGCATGATATTGGGCAGTCGTCGCATCACTGGTCCTTGCCCATCCCAGGAAGGTATATCCGGTCTTCTCAGGGGAGATGGCTTCAATGGTAAACTTTTCACCATCAGCTGCCCACTCATAGAACACAGCCGGAGCTGTAGAGGATAACTTGTATTCAATTTTATACGCTTTGTTATATGGAATCCAACCGCTTTGGCCAATCTGAGACGGATCGCTTGCCCACTTATCGGACGGATAATATATCTTACTATCGTTATCAAGAGCAATGATTCCTCTTACGCCGAAGAAATCCTCATCACTTTGCCTGGTAGGACCACAAAGAAGCAGTATTCGTATCCTATCACCAGAGAAAGTATAACCACTTATTGAAATAACACTTTCAGGAATGGTAATTCTCTTTAATGATGTGCATGAAGCAAAACAGCTTTCACCCAATATCTTAAGCCCCTCAGGTAAGGAAATCCGAGAAAGGGAATTACACCCGAAAAACGCCGCTTCCCCCAGTTCTTTTACACCTGTAGGGATTGCAATCTGATTGATACCTGTTTTGGCAAAACAGTATACTCCCAAGGTTACATCTTCATGCTCGAAAGAATCCGGCATATTTACCTCGGTCAAAGAATTACAGTCGAAAAATGCATAACCCAGAATACTAGTTACGGTGGAAGGAATCGTGATGCTCTTTAACGACGTGCAGTTCGAGAAAGTTCTGGAGTGAATCGATGTCAATTGGTTAGACATTATTACTTTTTCCAACGAACTACATCCACAAAAAGCGGAGTGACCTATTTCTGTTACACTATCTGGTATTGTAACAGATTTCAGAGCTGTACATCCCATAAAAGCACTCTCGCCAATTTCAGTAACACTTCCCGGGAAAGATATACTGGATAGAGATTCACAAGCATAGAACGATTGGTTGCCAATCTTAGTAACGCCATTTGATATAGAGACCGAGGAAAGGGAAAAGCACTGTTTAAACACGCCCTCCGAGATCTCTGCAACTCCAGATGGTATCGTAATTTTCTTGAAAGAGCATTTGGCAAATGCATTCGCACCTATGCTCTTAAGTCCATTGGGAAATACCGGATCCGGTAACGCGGGACAGTTCCAAAAAGCTGCTTCCCCGATACTTTCCAAAGATGCAGGCCATGTGAAGGATTTTAAAGCCGTACAATCAATAAAAGCATTATTTCCAATATTTTTAACAGAAGACGGCAGAGCCAACGATTGAAGAGATGTACATCCCTGAAACGCCCTTGCCCCAATCGTCTCCATTGTATTTGGAAGTATTACAGTCTTCAATTTCGTGCAATTCTGAAAAGATTCGCCTGGTAACTCTGTCGCTGTCCCCTTGATTGTTACTTTTGTTAAATTACTGCAACCAGAAAAAAGGGCATTCCCCAATCTTGTGATATTATCCGGTATAACTATTTCAGTTAGATTTGTGCAACCTCTGAAAGGAGCATAAAACTTCGTAACATGGGAAGGGATCTCAAATGAAGTCAATCCCGTACAGCCGAAAAAGATACCGTCATTCATGACAGTAACCTTTGGCGGAATCGTATATGTCTTTAAACCCTTACAATTAGCAAAAGCCAAAATTTCAATCGTTTCAACACTTTGCGGAAGATCAATTGAAGTAAGACCAGTACATCCGGAGAAAGCCGCTTGGCCTATCGTCTTTAAACCGGAAGGCAAGGTGATAGATGTAAGTCCAGTACATCCAGAAAACACGCCTTTCCCTAATGTCTGCAAACCAGAAGGAAGAGTCACTGAAGTCAACCCGCTGCAACCAAAGAATACAGTAGTTTTTAACTCGGTTAATGGAGCTTGAATAGAAACAGACTTTAGTCCTGTACACTGATAAAAGGCCGCATCATCTATATTGTTCAGACTTTCTGGAAAGTTTATGGAAGTAATCGACGAATCTCTAAATGCAAACTGACCAATCGTTGTTATGGTAGATGGAAGTGTCACACTTCCGAGAGCGGTACAGGAAGTAAAAGCATATTTGCCTATTGAGGTTGCACCTGAATTTACAATGATTCTCTTAATACTAAGCCGGTATTCTTTCCATGGTCTCGAATCATTATACACAGTATTATTTATATATGTAAAATTATAATCATTCATGCTTCCAGTTCCGGATATGGTCAAAGTCCCTTCACTGTCAATAGTCCAGGTGAGAGAATCCCCGCAGGTGCCTGAATCAACAATAGATGCCGCAAATACTTTATTCGTCGGATTCAATAAGACAACCGCAATCATCAAACCCAATATTACAGTAGATATGGAGATAAGCTTTCTCATCATTCATTCTCCTTTCCAAAATCAGAATAGCCATTAATGAGCATATCCGTTTACTTCTTCAGAAACAACACCTGGAACAACATTCCCACTTTCATAGAAAAACGGGAATACCCAATACCGGTTCAATTGTGTGGTAGATGCTAAAGTGTCAATATAATTCGTGTTAAGATACAGAGAAGTCATAGCAATAAGTCCATACGGAGCTCCATTGTGGTATCCATATATAAGGTAACCATCAGCATCAGACTTTACCGACCAATCCAATCTTATTGACCCTAGTTGCTCTGTTAGCACAAGATCTTGGACAGCTGTACACACACCCGCCGCAGATACCATTACACTCACGCTTCCTGGATACATTGTACCTCCATAATCAGTAACAAAAGGAAATACATAGTAATCATTTGTGCCTGACAAAGCGTTAATATCAGTGAAACTTCCTACATAATTATCATTTATCAAGGTTGTTCCGTAAGTAATTCCACAATATCCATATACACCATTCTTTCTGGCATAGATCAGGTATCCATCTGTATACCTGTTCCCTGTCCAGGTCAAAGAAACCTTGTATTTTCCTGCTGGACTTGCCTGAAGATCTGTTACAGAAGGAAGTGTAACATCCTCATTGATCAAACGGACATATTTATAGATCTGAAGTCCGTTCATCTGCCGGATATCCCCTACAATAACTCCGCTTACCGTGTTATTCATTGCCGCTTCGATCACTTGCCCGTTTCCGATATAGATAGCCGTGTGATGAACTCCTTTGTAATGATCGCAGTTGTTTAAAAACGGACAGTTAGCATGATTTGCTGCACAATCTGCGTTATACCAGTAGATAATGTCACCCGGAAGCATGTCTGATTCATAATCAAGGTACTCCGGTGTCATAGCCAGATTGGAATTGTTATATGCACAGATCCCGTTTTCAAAATCCTGGACTTGTCTGTCTGAACCCGCTCTCTGACGGACACCAAGGGCAGTAAGATACACATATTGTACAAATGAACCACAGGAAAATGTTTGTGGTGGTTCAGCATACAGTGCATATGGTTTTCCGATTTGGGAAAATGCTTCCAAAAGTATCTTCACTCGCCGGGTATTGGCATACCCCGTTTGCGCTGCAATGGATGTCACCTTGTAGTCAGATCCAAAGGTAAAGACTATATGCTCATATGTAAGTGTCGTGTTACAGTATCTTACATTTGTGACCGGATCCGTATAGTAAATATCACTTCCGATAGAAAAGAAACCTGTCGGATCTGTTCGTGGCGGATCGACAGTATCATACTGGTCTTTCCATCCGTCTTTTGGTGTTTGCTCCTGATATCTTTCGTATTCCTCCTGATATCCTTCACGAAGGATCTCTTCATCCGAAAGATGTTCAGATGTATCGACATTGCGGTCAGGATCAAGTTCTGTTTCATCAAAATCTTCTAAAAATTGAAGAAGCTTCTGATTAAGATCAGGATCGATCTCATTACCTTGAGTAGAACCCGGACGATTCTGATCACCTGAGTTATTCCCATCTGCGACCAGTGATGAACCTATAACAGAAACCACAAGAAGTCCGGCAAGCAATGAGGTTATTATCCGTCTATTCATGCAATCACCTATACCCTTTCCAATAAAATGCCCAGTCTATAAATTCAATATATATTGATAGTATTTCATGCGCAACAAAGCAAGCATATTGTTTACATTTTTGAAACATATATAAGGTGACAAACACATCGCGAAACAAATTGATGCAATTCATTTGTTAATCAAACCATTACATCATCTATCTGTTTCTATCAAAGAAAACCTTCCGTGATACCAGGAGGCGGATCACAGAAGGTTTTCTATACTAGTTCTAAACTCTTTCTTATGTGATTTATTACAGCGCTCTTCCGTAGATATACTTTCCTGTCTGGCCGACAACCATCTTCCCATTTGCATCTTTAAAGTACGGGAATACCCAGTAGTAATTATATACAGTCGATGATGCTGTCTTATCCGTAAAAGTCGTTCCCAGAGTCGTCATTCCGACGTATCCGTATGGTTTTCCGGCAACAATGCCATATACCAGATATCCATCTGCACCAGTTACTGCATCCCATGTAAGCTTCACGCCACCCCTTACAGAAGCGGCTTTCAGATTAGATGCTGCAGGAAGGCCTCCTTTGGCATATACATAGTTCTGACATTTACCAGTACGCATTTTTCCGGATGCATCTTTGATATATGGGAATACCCAATAGAAGTTATACTCTCCGGCAACAGCTTTTGAATCTGTAAACGCCGTTCCCTGGGTCGTCATGCCCACATAACCGTAAGAACCGCCGTTCTTCACACCATATACAAGGTATCCTTGTGCTCCAGAAGAAGCAGGCCAAGACAGTTTTACCTGATTGGCTCCACCTGTCACTGCTTTGACACTCTCTGTCTTTAACTGTTCAAGACACTGGAACATTCCAGCTCTCGACAATTCCGACTCGGAGTTTTTGCACCAATATGTGATCGGAGCAATACCACCAGTCGATGAGATATGGAAACTCCAGGAATAATAATCTAAATAATCTCCTGCCTGATAGGGGTCTTCATCCCATCCCATCACAAGGCTACCATCAATCCCGACATTTAGACACAGGGTCTTAAAAGATCCATCTGTTTTTGTAAATTGAGATGCATAGATAGGAGTTCCTGCCTCATACATTTCATTATCAAGACGATATACTTTACTGGGTGTAATGACCGAGTTTTCCGTCAAAGCGACTGATAGAGACATTTCTCCAATTGATGCGCCTTTAAACACATTTGTTATTGTAAAAGTCACATCAGGAAGTTTGAAATATGGTGCGACACAGACACTGTCAAGAACCTCATTTAACGCTGGAGGTGTTTCAGTCGTAAAGGCATCACAGTCCGGATCATTACAGAACCATCCGCTCAGATCTGTCGTTCTTCCCCATACATGTTCATGCTCTTCCCCACCTTCGTCTGCAATCAAGCCAGCAGCCGGAATACAGGATATCATCAGAGCCAAAACCACAAATAGCGAAAAGACTTTTTTCTTCAACAATGTTTTCATTTTTTGATCCCCCTTTTTTGAAATCTAATTACTATCCCTAGCGCTCCATTTCGGTCAGATTTATAAACATTTTTGTTCTCTAATCCAGTATTCATGAGGGTGAATACGTAGTGACCTTTTGTTTCCCCAGTCTTGTATGGCTCAGAAGCTTCGTTATCCGAAGTGATGTGCGAAGGCGAAAACGTTCTGCAAGGAGAAGCAGCGCCACAAGGAATAATGAAATTAAACCCTTTACTTTTTTCACGTAATTCTTTCTCTTCATATCGTACCCCCTATTTATTCGGATAACAGGATCGATCCTATATCACCCGTTTTGTCCATAATGCTTTTGAGTCACTATGCCGTGTACTTAATATATCAACAAAATTTATCACTTCGCTACATGTTTTTTGAAAAATTTATATTTGTTCAAAATTGATTCGAAAGAAACGTATCAGGAGAAAAAAAGGACAGTCTTTCGACTGTCCTTTGAAAAGCATAGTTAAAACAAATTACTTGATCTGCTTCATGACTTCTTCAGCGAAGTTCTCTTCCTTCTTGGCAATACCTTCGCCCATTTCGAAACGTGTGAAACGACGGATGGAAACGTTCTGGCCGAACTCCTTCGTGTATTGTGCGATCGACTTTGTGTCATCCTTAACGAACTCCTGCTCTACGAGGCAGTTCTCCTTATAGAACTTCTCGATGTTACCCGGAAGGATTCTTTCCTTGATGATCTTCTCCGGCTTACCTTCGTTGAGGTTCTTGTTGATGATGATCTCTTTTTCCTTCTCAAGATCAGCTTCCGGAACATCCTCACGTGTGAGCCACTTCGGGTTCGCAGCAGCAACCTGCATAGCGATATCCTTCGCAAAATCAGCGAACTTGGACTCTGTGATGATGGAATCATCATCTGTGCCAAACTCTACGAATACACCGATCTTACCGCCCATGTGGATGTAAGAAGCAACCGCACCGTTGCCTTCTACTTCATATACTACGAATCTTCTGATAGAAGTATTCTCTCCGATATCGGCAATAGCTTCCTTCTGGAAGAGTTCTACTGTCTTGGAATCATCATTATAAAGTGTCTGAGCCATCAGTTCTTCAACATTAGCCGGCTTCTTTGCAAGAATGTGAGAAGCAACAGCATCTGTGAAAGCCTTGAATTTATCTGTGTTCGCAGCAAAGTCTGTCTCGATGTTGATCTCAACGAGAACACCAGACTTCTTGTCATCAGCGATCTTGGCAACTACAGCACCTTCTGCAGCAACTCTTGCGGACTTCTTCTCTGCCTTGGCAATACCCTTCTCACGGAGCCATGCAACCGCCTTCTCGATATCACCTTCAGATTCCTGAAGAGCTCTTTTACAATCCATAATACCGGAACCTGTCATGTCACGAAGTTCCTTGACCTGTGCAGCACTAATTTCAGCCATTGTTATTTCCTCCACTAATTTATTGATGAATAGTTTGAATTGATTCTTTTGAAAAGAACCGGAGATTAAGCCTCTGCCGGAGCCTCTACAGTCTCAGCTGCTTCCTCGGAAGCTTCCTCAGCCTCTTCAGCTACCTCAGCCGGAACATCGAGCTGCTCGCCCTGACGACCTTCGAGAACAGCGTCAGCCATGTGACCAGCGATAAGCTTTACCGCACGGATCGCGTCATCGTTACCCGGGATAACATAATCTACTTCTTCCGGATCGCAGTTGGTATCAACGATAGCAACTACCGGAATGCCGAGACGCTTTGCTTCAGCAACAGCGAGGTGCTCCTTCTTGGTGTCTACAACGAACAGGCAAGCCGGGAGCTTCTTCATGCCCTGGATACCACCGAGGTTCTTGTCGAGCTTTTCCATCTCGAGCTTGAGCTTAGCGACTTCCTTCTTTGTACGAAGATCGAAGGAACCGTCCTCAGACATTGTCTTGAGTTCAGCAAGACGAGCCAGACGCTTTTCAATTGTCTTAAAGTTTGTGAGAGTACCACCGAGCCAACGGTTGTTGATATAGAACATGTTGCAACGTACGGCTTCCTCAGAAATAGAATCCTGAGCCTGCTTCTTAGTACCTACGAAAAGGATGTTACCGCCGTCAGCTGCGATAGAGCGTACGAAATCGTAAGCCTCTTCAGTCTTCTTAACGGTCTTCTGCAGGTCGATGATGTGGATGTTGTTACGCTCC
Source organism: Clostridiales bacterium (assembly GCA_017551865.1). Taxonomy (GTDB): domain Bacteria; phylum Bacillota; class Clostridia; order Saccharofermentanales; family Saccharofermentanaceae; genus Scatonaster. The sequence goes on from JAFZKB010000027.1 coordinate 198,698, forward strand.
GTGAAGATATACTCCGCCATCTTCGGATTCCAACGACGGGTCTGGTGACCAAAATGTACACCGGCTTCAAGAAGCTGCTTCATAGAAATAGTTGACATAAAAAATCCTCCTGTTTTTTCTTCCACGAGGCTTACTTCGGTGTCTCCGAAGAACAAAAGACTACACCCCGTGTGATTTTTAGCCTATAAAATGATACAATGAAGTAGCCGTGTTGGCAAGACTTTTATGAAAGAAATTCTTGAAAAATCGGCATTTTTAATAGAAATCGGGGGCAAAACCTTTATGAATACACTTTCTGAACAGGAAATCCGCACATTTACATCGATCCTTGAAGACTTAATCGCCATTCCCAGCGTCAAAGGCCATCCTGAAGAAGACGCGCCATACGGTCCGTTACCGAAGAAGGCACTGACCTATCTTCTCAACCGAGCGAAAGAAGATGGCTTCATTACCGAAAACGTTGGAAATAAAGCAGGATATATTCAATGGGGAAACAGGGGTCCCCTTCTCGGTATTCTCGGACATCTCGATGTCGTACCGGAAGGTTCGGACTGGAAAACAGATGCCTTCCAGCTGACAACAGTCGATGACCGCTTCGTCGGACGAGGTGTCATCGATGACAAAGGTCCTGTCGTTGCCGCTTACATGGCAATGCTCCGGTTTAAGGAAAAGAATCCGGATCCGTCGAATCGCGTTCGTCTGATCGTCGGAACCGACGAAGAACACGGGTCTTCCTGTATGGCCAGATACTGTGAAACAGAAGAGCTTCCGGATATCGGCTTTACTCCTGATGCGGAATTTCCGTGCATCTTTTCGGAAAAAGGCATTTACCAGATGCATTTTGAAGAAAAGCCTTCCGGAGAATTCACACTGCATGGCGGAGACGCCGCCAACATGGTGCCGCCATATTGTGAATTCATCGATCTTACGACCTGCACCGGACTTTGCACCAAAGGCGTTCAGTCTCACGCGTCCCATCCGGATCTGGGGATCAACGCGATCGAACTGATGCTTGATAAAATTCCTGAGCCGGTCAAAAAGAGTTCCGGTCTTCTCTCTTTAATGGATAAGTATTTTCGAAATGATTCGAAGACGAAGTTCTCTTCTTTCTTTGAAAGCGATGTATCGGGAGCCATGACGACCAATGTCGGCATCGTAAACATCAGTAAAGATACGGCAAGGCTTCATGTTGACATCCGCTTCCCTGTTAAATACTCACCGGAAGAAGTCAGAGCGAAACTGGAATCGATCGCTTCCGAATTCGGTCTTACTGTCGTAGATGATTCTGTTCAGGCTCCTCTCTTTAAAGATAGAGATTCAAAGCAGATTGCTGCGATGCTCGACATCTTTGACCGTTATCGTGACTGCTTCGTTTATACATCTGAAGAAAAAGAAGCTCGTGATGCATTTATCTCTTCCCCGTCAGAGCCACTGGCGATCGGCGGAGGAACATACGCGAGAACCATGCCGAATATTGTTGCCTTCGGTCCACAGCTGCCCTGGGCCAAAGATGAGTGTCATCAGGCAAACGAAAGCATCCTTAAAGAAAACTTGTACCTCCTCGTACCAATGTACGAAGAGGCACTCGTATTACTCGGAAGCGTAATGGCTTAGTTTTTTACTAGATAAATCTTCTGACACAGACGACTGCCGACATCGGGATCCAGTCTTCTACGATGCCGCCACGGCTTGTCGAAGCATGGATAACAACACCTTCTCCACAATAGAGACTCACGTGATCGACCGTTCCGTCACCGTTATAGTCATGGCAGATAACATCTCCTGCCTTCAGTTCCTGATTCGTAACATCGTTGCCCATAGACGCAATCGATGCAGACTGATGCGGAAGCGAAATGCCATAATAGTGAGCATAGACATACATAACAAAACCGGAACAGTCGAGGCCGTTTAGATCAGCGCCTGTGTACACATAAGGAATTCCGATAAATGCTCTGCAGTAGGTAAGCAGATCACAGGAGCCAGGATCAGGGATATCTCTCTTTACAGGAGCCGGCGTCGGTGTAGGTGTAGTCTCTGAAGGAGCTTCTGTCTCACTAGTATCTTCATTGGAAGTAGTTTCTTGGGGCTTATCCGGAGTTTTAGTCGGCTCAGGAGTATTCGTCGGCTTTGTTTCCTCTGTCTGGATCGGTTCGGCACTTAAAAGATCTGCACGGACATATCCGCCATCATCAAGCTTATACCATCCGTTACTTGTCTTGGCGACAACATTCACGCTATCGTTTCGGGAGAGTTTGCGAATAACAGAATACGATGTGCCAGGTCCCTTTCTGACATTGACTTCGCCGGCAGAATAATATGTGCCGCTCATCGCTTCTTCAGTGATCTCCAGTACAGGTGTCGGAGTAGGTTCACTCTTCGTCTCCTCCGTTGACTTAGTTTCTTCTTTCTTCGGAGCTTCCGTCGGAGTCGGAGTCTTCTTCTTTTCTTTTGGTTCCGGTGTAGGTGTCGGAGTCTCTGTCGGAACAGGAGTCGGTGTAGCAAGGACATCCTGAGTCATCAGGGAAGATACCACATATCCACTTAAAACTTCATCATTCTCATTTACGAACTCGATCAGAGACCATGCCGAACCACGTCCGGTACGTCTAACTTTATCTGCATACTTCAAAGAACCGATGATATTCGCTTCAGAGCTCGGCTCATCATATACATATGCACCTCTCGTGGCATAAAGGATTTCTTCACAAAGCTCAAATGTTTCCACATCAAGCATCTCTACGGCAACACCATCACGATTCGTATGTTCCTGAATAACGAAGGTGTCAGCAAGAAGAGCATCAGAAATGACCGGAGCGGATTCCTCGATCAACTGGACATACATCACAGGAGAAGAAACAGTAACATCTTCACTCGGGACCGATAATGTCTGTTCTGTAGGAACCTGTAGACAGATATCAGAAGCATGTCCCAGCGGAACAATAGGGAACAGAAGCGTGACCATAGAAACGACCATAATGATCGATGTCATTTTCAGTCCGCGATGCAGTCTGCGCTGCGCCCTTCTTTCCAGAAGTTCTTCACTGATCTTCAGATGCTCTTCGTTCTTCTTCAAAACTACCTCCTGCGAGTACGCATTTACATTCACACGTTATTGCATTCTAATTATATCGTAACAGTACCCCCTTGAAAACAAATGTGACATAATTGTAATTCGATGACGATATTCTTAACATATCCTCAAATCTGTTTTAAGCTGATTTGCAAACGTTTTGACTATCAAAGATTATAGTTTGGCAACCATCTATGACAATTTTCTGCAACTTTTCGCCTCATAAGCTATATAACATAAAAAAGGAACTGCCATTTGATGACAGTTCCTTCACGAATTTCTTCAGATCTTTTGAAAGATTACTCTTCAGCCGGAGCCTCAGCAGCTACTTCTTCCACCGGAGCAGCCTCTTCCACTACAGGAGCTTCGACCGGAGCCTCTACCGGCTTTTCTTCTACCGGAGCAGCTTCTTCTTCAACCGGAGCATCTTCAGGCTGCGGGTTGATCGGAGCAACTTCCTTGATGGAGATGCTGATACGACGTGCAGCCGGATTTACATCAAGGACCTTCGCTTCTACTTCCATGCCTTCCTTCAGGACATCCTGAGGCTTATTGAGACGTACATCAGAGATCTGAGATACGTGGCACAGAGCATCAAGGTTCGGCTCGAGCTCTACGAATGCACCGAACTGGAACATACGGACGACCTTACCTCTTACGATAGAACCTACCGGGATACGCTCGTCGATGTTATAGAACGGATCGTCCTCAGCCTTCTTGTAGCCGAGAGAGATTCTCTTCTTTTCCGGATCGAAATCCTTAACATATACATGAACCTGATCGCCCACAGAAAGAACTTCAGACGGATGATGGATATGATTCCAGGAAAGCTCGGATACGTGGATGAGACCATCTACACCGCCGATATCTACGAAAGCACCGAAATCAGTGAGGCTTCTTACGACGCCATCATATTCCTTATCTTTCTCGATGGAATTCCATACTTCTTCAGCCTTTGCCTTACGCTCGTTGTTGAGAAGTGTTCTTCTGGAACCGGAAACTCTCAGACGGCGCTTGTCCGGATCGAACTGTGTGATCAGGATCTCTATGGTCTTGCCCTTATAAGCTTCGAGATCATTTACAACGTTCAGTTCGAGCTGTGTTCTGTGGATGTAGATATCTACACCGCCGTAGCTGGCGATAACGCCATCTTTAACTACGCTTGTGATCTTGACTGTAACAGGTGTCTTATTCTCATAAGCTGCTTCGATCTCCGCCTTGTTCTTGCTGAAATCTACATGAGACTTGGAGAGAATGATCTCTTTGCCCATATCAGTGTTGCGGATGCTCTTAACATACACTTCAATTTCCATGTGCTCTCTGGCTGCCGCTTCGAAGTCAAAATCAGGTTCAAACTCACTTCTTGGAATCTTGCCTTCCGACTTATCATGGACATCTACATAAACGAAATCGCTGTCGTAGGTCGTTATTGCTCCCTTCACTGTAGCGTTCTTTCTAAGCTGTGGAATGCTTTCAATGTAATCGCCAAAATTAATGTCGTTAGACTCTTGATTCGTGTTTACCCCATTGTCACTCATGGTTTGGATAACCTCCCTGATAATACTCACCGGCGTTGATGCCCCTGCGGTAACTCCGATATGCTCCACCCCCTTTTCCCTCCACATAGGAATCAAAGGTTTCACATCTTCGGCGTCGCCAACAAGATAAGTCAGCGCACAACGATCTGAACATATGTCATAGAGTTTCTTTGTGTTTGAACTGGTCTTCGATCCTATGACGATCATAACATCGGAAACGTCAGCCAAATCCGCAGTTTCACTCTGCCTATTTTCAGTCGTATAACATATTGTACCAAATATTTGATCTTTTGCAATTTTTTTCTGCACGAATTCACAAATTTTTTGGAATTCTCTACTGGAAAAGGTCGTTTGCGAAACAAAAACTGAATCAGATTCAATATTCTCGAGGGCCTGACACTCCTCAAGCGAGGAGATCACAGTCACTTTTCCATCACTTTCTCCGCAGATCCCGACGACTTCCGGATGACCTTTCGTCCCCGTGATATATACCGGGTAACCTTCTTTGCCCGCCTTATTTACTATGTTATGAATCTTCTTAACGAAGGGACAGGTGCAGTCAATGATCTCACAGTTTCTCTTTTTCAGCTCTTCGATCACGGAAGGAGTTACACCATGCGCGCGGATAAGAACGAGACTTCCTTCCTCCGCTTCGCCCGGTTCGTGGATCAGAAGCATGCCGGAAGAAAGAAGCTCACGGACCACCGTCTCGTTATGGGTGATCTCTCCAAGCATATAGATCCTGCGGTCCGGATGCTCCCTGATCACAGAGTATGCCGTCTTGACCGCATTTTCTACGCCGAAACAAAAGCCTGAAGATTTCGCAAGTTCTATTTTCCAGTTCTTCAAATCGTCTATCTCCTACCCTTCTATTCACTCTTTTATATAGGAAAGGAGAAGATCCTGGGTTTCTTCGATGTTGATCTTCGTCGTATCGATCTCGATCGCATCGTCCACTTTGATCAACGGGGAAGCCGCACGTGTGCTGTCCTGCTCATCTCTTTTCACGATGTCACGAAGGACTTCTTCATAGGTGGTATCTGTCACACCCTTCTGCTGAAGTTCAAGAAGCCTTCTTCTGGCGCGCTCTTCTGCCGCAGCGACCAGGAAGAACTTATACTTGGCATTTGGGAATACCTTGGATCCGATATCACGTCCATCCAGGATCACGTTCTTGCCTTCAGAGATCTTTCTTTGCAGATCCACCATGGCCTCACGGACACACGGGATCGCGGAAACATCAGAGGCTGCCATGGAAACTTCCGGCATACGGATATCTGTGGAAACATCCTCTCCGTCCAGCCATACGTGCTGGGAACCCTCTTCATGAGTGATGTCGATACGAATATCCTGCATCATCTTCTCCACAGCTTCCTGATCCTTGGTATCAATGCCGCACTTTAAAGCTTTGAGGCCGCAGGCTCGGTACATAGCGCCTGTATCCAGGTAAAGGATGCCCAGTTTCTTTGCAACCCCCTTGGCCAGTGTGGATTTTCCGGAACCGGAAGGTCCGTCTACAGCAATCTGATAAAACTCACTCATGGTAATTCCTCCTATATTAGATAGCACGGTGTCCGAGGCCGATCGCGATCTCATTTAAATGCAGAAGACCGATACCGAAATAGACACACACACTGATATGGTCGTTAAAACGTGCGATGCCGATCTTGCCGCCGACATTTAAGCCGATAGCCTTGGAAGTGATCTGGGAGATCGCTTCTCTTGCCGCACCGGCTAAAGCGCCTTCTTCGTTATGGCTGTTCCCGATAATGCCTTCTCTCTGAGCTGCAACAACACATCTTTCGATGATCTTGCTTACAGAGGAGATGAACTCTCCGCCGAAATCAGCTGCCGTGGCATTGATCTTCTCTTCTTTCAATGCAGCCTTGAGCTCGGCTTCTTCTTCGCGGCTGTTGGTCAGCGCGATCCTTATCGATGCGGATGCGGTCAGTTTACTGCTGGCGATCAACTCTTTCATGTGTTCTCCTCCTTGCTCTCTTCGGAAGTGATATCCCGGTCTTTGCCGGTATCATATACCTTATATTCTTTCCAGAGTTTCTCGAGTGCTTCGAAAGATTCTTCGATGTGACTCTTTCTATGCATTCCAAGAGCGACCAGAAGCGCATTGATCAGCGAAAGCGGCGCCGTCAGTGAATCGACGAAGGAAGCCATGTCGGAGCGGGCAAAAAGCGAGATGTTCGCATGCTCGGTCATCGGAGTGTCTGCCTTGTCGGTAATGACGATCACAGAGGCCCCACGGGATCTCGCATACTGCATGGACTGGATCGTTCTCGTGGAGTATCTCGGGAAACTGATGCCGATCATGACATCTCCGGGGCCAATCGGGAGGATCTGCTCGAAGACTTCATTGGCACTGTTGCTGTGGATATGACGGACATCGTCAAAGAGCGGTGTCATATAAAAATGCATAAACGAAGAAAGCGGCGAAGAACTGCGCAATCCCATGATGTAGATCTTCTTGGCATTGAGGATCATCTCGACGGCGGAACTGAAAGCATCTTCATCAAGATTCTCGTAAGTGTACTTCAAACTGTCGAGATCGGCCTGAATAATAGACTTTACGATCGAAGCATCGTCCGAGAAACGGCTGGCCGCATTCAGTCTCTGGACAGATGTGAGCTTCACTTTCAGTTCTTCCTGAAGAGCTTTCTGGAAATGCGGATATCCCTCGTAGCCGAGTTCCATGGAAAAACGGACGACCGTGGATTCACTGACACCCGTTACCTCACCGAGCTTGGCTGCCGTCATGTAGGCGGCCGTCTCATAATTAGAAAGGATATAATTCGCAATTGCCTTTTGTCCCTTACTCATCGAGTCCAGAGATTCGGTGATTCGCTCCACTACACTGGCCAGGGATTCATTTTTCTTATCATCCGGATTCATGTCGTTTCCTCTCCTTTTTGATCATCCATCCAGCTTTCGATAGTGATCTGGCGGTTATCTTTATTACCTGCCGCTTCCTCCAGAGAATCCTGAAGGTCACGGATCGTCTTATACATCATCAGCTCCATCGCCGGCATCTCCGAAACAGACGAGATACCGAACTCGAGAAGGAACTGCTGTGTCGTTCTGAAAAGTGTCGGTCTTCCGGGCGCTTCCAGATTACCGCATTCTTCGACGAGCCCTCTTTCGATCAGACGGGTCACGATCGAATCGGAACTGACTCCTCGGACAGCTTCGATCTGGGCACGCGTGACCGGCTGGTTGTACGCGATGACCGCAAGTGTCTCATAGGTCGCCTGGGACATCGGCGGGCGTGTTCTCGGCGCAAAAAGGCGCTCTAAAACGGGTTTCATGGAAGGCTTGGTGCACATCACATAACTGTCGTTGGCTTTTCGGATCAGAAGACCGCCCCACGGGTTCGTCTCATAATCCTTGATCATGCGGTCCAAAGTCTCTTCCACAGCCTCTTTCGGCATCTGTGTGATCTCACACAGACGGTCGCAGGAGATTGGATCGCCATGGGTAAACAGGATCGCTTCCAGCGCAGCCGGAAGTTCCTGTACTGTGATCTTGTTTTCACGCTCAAAGCCGTCAGTCATATGCGGCAAGCTCCTTTGATTCCTTGCTCGGATCCAGTCCGAAACGTTCTTCATCCAGATCCTCTTTCTTCGGCTCGATCAGGATCACGTCAAACGGCTTTTCCTGTTCTGCCTTGATCTGGTCACCGCGAAGCAGTTCGAGTACCGCCAGAAATCCGACGATCCGATCCATCTTCTCAGCCTGGTGGGCGGGAAAGAGCTCGTGGAAAAAGACTTTTCCTCTACCCTTCAAATGGTCCCACACGTATCTTATTTTATCACGAATGGAGAACTTATCTCTTTTGAGGATATGCGTAATACGGGACGCAATATCCGCAAAGCGGACTTTGTTTCTCTTGCAGATGTCTTCGATGCTTTTCCCGAGGGCCTCCTCATCAACAGGAGCCGGTGCGCTCTCTACCTTGATCCCGATGGAAGAAGGGGTCTGCGGAAGACGGTACATACACTTGGAGAAATCGCGGTAACGGTCCTTGAGATCGTTTGCGAGCATCTTGCAGCGGCGGTATTCCAGAAGCTTGACGACAAGTTCTTCTCTCGGGTCCGGTTCCGATGAGGTATCTGCGACATTTCTGTCCGGAAGCAGCATACGGGACTTGATGTGTACGAGCGTTGCCGCCATCAGCAAAAATTCAGAAGCAACCTCCATATCCAGAGAACTCATCTTATCGAGATACTCCATATACTGGTCGGTCACTTCTGCGATCGGGATATCATAGATATCGATATCGTTTTTTTCGATCAAATGAAACAGAAGGTCCAGCGGACCTTCAAACTTACGAAGTCTGACTTGTGGATTCTCCAGTGCTGCCACGGTCTCCTACCTCAAGCTGTTTCCCTTATTTTTCCGGATCAAAGCCGATCATAACGGCTTTTCTTACTTCACGGATCGTCTCTTCAGCCTTTTTGCTTGCCTTCTCTCTTCCCTGACGGAGGATCTCAAGAAGTTTCGGCTCATCCTGAAGAAGAGCGGTTCTTTTCTCGTAGATCGGCGTATGGAACTCGGCGATCTTTTCCTGAAGCATCTTCTTGCAGGCTACACATCCGATGCATCCGCCCTTGCACTGCTCCGTGATCTCCGGGACCTTCTCCTCGTTGAACACTTTCTGGAAAGCGTAAACTGTGCAGATATCCGGATGGCCCGGGTCATCTTTACGGATACGGGCCGGGTCAGTGATCATGCTCATGACCTTCTTCTTTACTTCTTCCGGTGTATCAGCAAGCGCGATCGTGTTGCCGTAGCTCTTACTCATCTTTCTTCCGTCAGTTCCCGGAAGCACCTTCGCCTTTGTGAAAAGAGGCTGCGGCTCCGGAAGGACTTCCGACTTATAAAGATAGTTGAAACGACGGGCCAGTTCACGTGTGATCTCAAGGTGGGCCTGCTGGTCTTCACCTACAGGTACGTAGTTGGCGCGATACATCAGGATATCCGCTGCCATAAGGACGGGATAACCGAGGAATCCGTATGTCATAATGTCTTTCTCGGAAGACATGTTGGCGATCATGTCCTTATATGTCGGGCATCTTTCGAGCCAGGAAAGCGGAGTGTTCATGCCGAGCAGAAGATAGAGCTCTGCATGCTGCTTTACATCGGACTGCAGGAAGATCGTCGCCTTTTCCGGATCTACACCACTTGCCAGAATATCGGCAAGAAGACCGAGCGTATTCTTGCGAAGCACATCCGTATCCGCATAACCGGTCGTCAGAGCATGCCAGTCAGCGATGAAGAAATAACACTCATACTGATCCTGCAGGCGCACCCAGTTCTCGATAGCGCCGAAATAGTTTCCCAGATGAATGTTTCCTGTTGGACGTGTTCCTGAAAGTACGATCTTGTTTTCCATGTTTACCCTCTTTATCGTTATATGTATTTTTATAAGATTACGTGATCATTTTCCATAGCAGATCGGCACAGATCCGGTTGACCGGCCAGCGGAACGGATATTCGATCCACTGAACGATCTTGCTTAAGATACTGATTCTGCCGTTTCCGAATCTTCCCGCGATCACAAGCGCGAAGAAAATATAGTAGCTGTACTGCGAGATCGTCTCAAACTGCTGTCTCCACTTATAAGGGACAAAAGTCGAGATGAAACGGTATCCGTCAAGCGGCGGGATCGGGATCAGGTTAAAGGCCATGAAGAGGAATCCGTACTCCCTTAAGTAGTAAAGGAAGTTCATGATCAGATTCTGGAAAAGAGCACTCTTTTCGGAATCCGCCGGATGCTTAACGAAGTAAGCTGTCGCAAATACGAACAGGAAAGACGCCACGATCGCGGTAATGTAGTTAGCTGTAACACCGGCCAGACTGATCAGCCGCTCACAGGTAGGACGCTTAAACTTCTTAAGATTATTCGGATTATACTGGACAGGCTTTGCCCAGCCGAATCCGGCGATAAGGAGCATGATCGCACCGAGCGGATCGATGTGTGCCATCGGGTTGAGTGTGACCCTGCCCTGGTGTCGCGGCGTATCGTCACCCATCTTCACGGCTACCCACGCATGCATGAATTCATGTACCGAGAATGTAAAACTCAGCACAATGATCAGGAGCGTCAAAAGCATGACGATCTCTGGAACAGAGGCACCGGATTGGATGATGTCAAATAACATAAGTTACTTACTCCTACTTAGTTTTTCGTAAGTGAGATGCTTACCTTCTCACCATTGATATCCAGTTCAACAGACTGATCGTCCGTACCCTCGGAGATCTCTGTCGCAAGAACATCGGATGCAATGCTCTCACCGAACTTGGTAAATACATTCTTCAGTTTCTCACCGCATGCATACTTGATGCTGATACGGTCAGTTACCTCAAATCCGGACTTCTTTCTCTGGTTCTGGATCTTCGAAACGATCTCACGTACGAAACCCTCTTCGATGAGTGCGTCATTAAGCTTCGTATCCAGAGATACCGTAAAGCCCTTATCCGCCTGCGTAGAGAGACCTTCCGGCTGAACGTTTTCAACGAGCAGGTCTTCTGTCAGAAGTTCGAATGTCTCGCCATCGACCTCGATATTGATCTTGCCATCCTTCTCGAGTGCCGCCATGGTCTCCTTACCCGGGAGAGCCGCGATGACTTCCTTCGCCACATTGAGCTTCGCACCGAGCTTTCTGCCGAGAGTTCTCAGCTGCGGCTTAAACTTATAATCCAGGAGCGAAGATGCATCCTTAAGGAATGCTACTTCGTGAACATTCAGTTCTTCCTTGATGATCGTCTGATACTCTTCCGGCAGTTCATCTTCGCAGACCGCATAGAGTTTGCTGAGCGGCTGACGGATCTTGAGGTTCGCTGCCTGACGGCAGGAAAGTGCCAGAGTAACGATCTGCTGGACATCATCCATATTTCTCTCGAGATCTTCGTCGATCCATGCTTCTTCAGCTACCGGGTAGTCACACATGTGGATGGACATCGGAGCATCTGCATTTACGGAACGGACGAGGTTCTGATAGATCGCCTCCGTCATGAACGGGATGAACGGTGCGGCCAGACGTGTGAACTGCTCAAGTACAGTGTAGAGCGTCATGTACGCATTGATCTTATCCTGAGTCATTTCCTTGCCCCAGTATCTTTCACGTCCGCGACGGACATACCAGTTGGAAAGATCATCCACGAAATTCTCCATCAGACGGGATGCGCCGGTGATGTCATAGCTCTGCATCTTGCTGTCCACGATCTTCTCGAGGGAAGCCAGTCTTGAGAGGATCCACTTATCCATAACGGAGAGTTTATCGTACTCGAGGCTGAACTTGGTCGGATCGAACTGGTCGATCTCCGCATACAGGATGTAGAACGCATATGTGTTCCACAGAGTACCCATGAACTTACCGAGGATCTTATCTACATTGCTGTGGTCGAAACGGGACGGCAGCCACGGTGCATTCGCACTGTAGAAATACCATCTTGCCGCATCGGCACCCTGACGATTGAGGATATCCCACGGGTCGACTACGTTGCCCTTATGCTTACTCATCTTGATGCCGTCCTTATCCTGGACAAGACCCATAACGATGACGTTCTCGAACGGAGATCTTCCGAACAGCTGTGTGCTGATCGCCAGGAGCGAATAGAACCATCCGCGTGTCTGGTCGAGTGCCTCAGAGATGAACTGGCACGGATAGTGGGACTCAAAGAACTCCTTGTTCTCGAAAGGATAGTGGAACTGGGCAAACGGCATCGCACCACTGTCGAACCAGCAGTCGATAACCTCGGATACACGTGTCATCGGCTTACCGCACTTCTCGCAGGTAACGTGTACGTTATCTACATACGGCTTATGCAGCTCGATATCGTCCGGGCAGTCCGTGGACTTCTCTTTTAATTCAGCGATCGATCCGATGCACTGACGGTGTCCGCACTCACACTCCCATACCGGAAGCGGAGTACCCCAGTAACGCTCTCGCGAGATGCCCCAGTCAACCACGTTCTCGAGGAAGTTACCCATACGGCCGTCACGGATCGTCTCCGGATACCAGTTCGCCATACGGTTGCTCTTGACGAGCTGATCCTTGACCTTGGTCATAGCGATGAACCAGGAAGATCTTGCGTAGTAGATGAGCGGAGTATCGCATCTCCAGCAGAACGGATAATCGTGCTCATACGGCATCTTCTTCAGAAGCTTGCCTTCCATGTTGAGTTTTTTGATGATGAGCGGATCCGCATCCTTTACGAAAAGACCCGCGAATTCTTCGCAATCCTCCGGAAGTGTACCGTCTTCCTTAACGAGCTGTACGAACGGAAGATCATTGTCCCGGCCGACTCTTGCGTCGTCTTCACCGAAAGCCGGTGCGATATGGACGATACCGGTACCATCACTCATGGTAACGTAGCTGTCTGCGCATACCTTGAAAGCTTCTTTTCTGCTCTTGGCCACTGCGTCAGCAGAATACGGGAACAAAGACTCATACTTCTTGCCGACGAGGTCTGTGCCTTGATATCTCTCGAGGATCTCATACTCATCGAAAAGTTGCGGTACGAGGCAGCCGGCCATGTAGTACATGACCTTCTTCTCGGTTCCGTCGAGGTCCTTCGGGACCGAGATCTTCACATACTCATCTGTCGGGCTGACGCAGAGCGCGACGTTCGACGGAAGTGTCCACGGCGTCGTGGTCCATGCAGCAAAGTAGGTATCTTCTTCTCCGACGACCTTAAAGCGTACGAATACGGAGTTTTCTTTTACGGCTTTATAGCCCTGGGCAACTTCGTGGCTCGAAAGCGCAGTACCGCAACGCGGGCAGTACGGCACGATCTTGTGGCCCTTGTAGAGCATATCCTTGTCCCACAGGGTCTTAAGAGCCCACCACTCGGATTCGATATAGGTGTTATCGTAGGTAACATACGGGTTTTCCATGTCTGCCCAGAAACCAACGCGGTCAGACATCTGTTCCCACTCTTCTTTATACTTCCAGACGGATTCCTTACACTTCTTGATGAAAGGCTCTACGCCGTACTCTTCGATCTGCGGCTTGCCGTTGATGCCGAGCATCTTCTCGACTTCGAGCTCGACCGGAAGACCGTGGGTATCCCAGCCCGCCTTAAACTGCACGTGCTCACCCTTCATGGAATGATATCTCGGAACGACGTCCTTAATGACACGGGTCTTAATATGTCCGATATGCGGCTTGCCGTTAGCGGTCGGTGGACCGTCATACAGCGTAAAGCTTGGTGTTCCGTCCTTTTCCGGGCGGATCGACTTCTTCTGGATGTCATTTGCTTTCCAGAAGGCCAGCACTTCCTTCTCGCGATCGATAAACTTCATGTCCGGCGATACTTTTTTATACATAGTAAAACCTCTATTTCTCTAAAAGCTCCCGTCATTATAACATACGATGCCATTTGTGAGTATATTTTTTATATTATAGAGACAATTTCGTCAAAAATGACAAAGAAACGTTCCCGATGGTGACTTCCCACGGGAACGTTCATTAATTGCCACTTACGATTTTGGCCAAAGTTTTAGACTTCGTACTCTTCCTTTGCCTCGGCAAAAGGACCGGCGATAGTAGAAACGCCCCGGTCTTTTCCGTAATAGTCGTAATTGAAGATGATATCGGAGCCGTCAGTATTTTCGAAGCGCTGATCCGGCTGGAAGGCTTTACCCAGGATATCTGTGTTGATGATACCGCAGGAGAAATCCGCGATCTTCCTGAAGATATTCGTGACAAGTACGTACTTACCGTTCTTTTCCACGATATCCGCAGTCGCCTTGAATCTCTTGACGATCAGGTTCTTCTCTTCCTTCTTCCAGGCCTTGGCGCCGTTAAAGTAGACATTGCTATTGATCCATACCGGCAGGTGCTGGAAGTGCTTTTCCATGATCTTATGCTCATACGCCATCGGTTCATTAAGATGGAAAGAATCGATCCACTCCTGATAGGTCGGGTATTCATCGAACTGGAAGGTACCGACTTCCTGCTTGTCGAAGAACTGCTCAGGGACATCCTCCGGACGTTCTTCGATCGGCCACTTCTGAATGAAGATATTGTTGTAGATACGGTCATCACCGTGAAGGATGCTCATAAATCCCATGACTTCCGTTCTGTGCGGGAAGTGATACGGTGTATATCGTGGCTGGTTCTTACCGGATACGAATTCATCCGTACCTTCACCGATCGCCTGGAAAGTACCGCAGATCAGGTTATTTACGACGGCCACGCCCTCTGTTGCCAGACGCAGGGAGGCCTTACTGAGCATGATGTTGTTGTCTATAAGCGTCGGACCGTGACCGACCTCGATGAAGATGTCCTGGCTCATGATGGTGCCCTTTATCCTCTTGGCGAAATCCGGTGTATGGTTATCGTGCAGAAGGTTCTGGGAAAGGATCGTGCCCTGAGCCTGCCAGTCGCACCAAAGGCCCATCGTGCAGTGGTGGACATGGTTCCTTCTCATGATGACGTCGATCGCCGCATGGAGCTTGATGCCCGCGATCTCGGCGCCGCCGACTTCCATCATGTTGTTGATGTTATGGATGTGGTTGTCCTCGATGATCGAGAATACACAGCCCATTCTTCCGACGATACCGGTCTGCTCACAGTGATGGATGTGGCATCTTCTGACGATATGGGAACCGATATTCTCTTTGAGCCATCCGTGAAACTGGCCGCGGCAGACGGCGTCACGCTCCATCTGCGTCGGGCTCTTTACACGGTACTTGGTGAAGTAATGGTCGTTCTCGGGATCGAGGTATTTACCGAGCGAAATACCGCAGCAGCGGCTGTGGGAGACTTCGCAGTCCTCGATGATCCAGCCTTTACTCCAGTGCGGGCCGATCATGCCGTCCTGGAAAGCGGCCGGGGGAGCCCATGTGGTCGCGGCTTTGTTTACTGTGAATCCGGAAAATGTGATATAACCGACACCGGTCTTACTTGGGAAGAAGCAGTTTCTTCGAACGTTGATCTCGACCTTTGCCTTATTGGGGTCTTTTCCCTGGAAATTGGCATAGATCACAGTCTTTCCGTCTTTCTGCTCACAGTACCACTTGCGTGTGGAGTTCTCCGGTTCCCAGGAAGAGATATCCTTCTCCCCTTTGAGGCAGTCTTCCAGCGTATCCGTCTCATAGAGTGCAACATCGTTAATGTACACACAGCCAGTATGCGGATGACGGTGCCAGAAGTACCAGTCGCCGCCGATCCTGGTGTCGTAGGGGTTATAGGAACCGAAAATGCCGTTGTCGATCTCGACTTTCCAGGTCTTTCCCTTATACTTTTCCCAGCCCTTAACGATCTCGGCACCGGTAATTACGGCCTTGAGCGGCTCGACGGAACGATAGGTGATACGTGCGTCTTCTGTTCCCGCATTTGCCGGATCGACATATTCGCGGTACACACCCGGCATAACGAGGACTTCATCCCCTGGCTTTGCTACTTTTGCGGCAGCACTGATCGTCAGGAACGGATGCTCTTTCGTCCCGCATCCCTGGGACTTCGTATTCTGGTCAACATAGTAGATCATTGGTTTTCCTCCAAAATATATGCTGATTCAATGTCGGATGTGAAGATCGCCACGACGGACGGGTACATCTTCGCGGTCTCGGAAAACGGATCCGGATACGTATTCTTGTCCGGGCCCATGTGAAGGCGGATCATGGCATATTCCTCAGCCTTCAGGCGGATAAAATTCTGTATATACCAGCAGGACTTCTCCCCGTGTCCTACAGGGAAGGTGTCCTTGATGCCCCAGACTTCCTTTTCGACCCAGTTGGCCACTTCTTTTCCGTACTGGTTCACCTTGGTGCCCTCTTTTACGTTCTTCACTTCCTTGACGTAGAAATTGACCTTGCAAAGATCGTGAAGAAGCGATGTGATGATCACTGTATCCGGCTCGATCGAGATAAGACCCTGGCTGACTTTTTCCGAAAGGCGCTGATACACGTGAAGACTGTGAAGTGCCAGTCCTCCTTCACAGTGCAGGTGATATTTCGTAGAAGCAGGCGCCGTGAAAAAATCCGTCTTGGTGACGATCCATTCCACCAGCCGCTCGATGCCCGGACGCTTCGTCGAAAGGAGAAGTTCCGTGATTTTCCTCTGATTCTCGTCTCTTTGTTCTTTCGTGATTACAAATTCTTCTGCCATTGCCTCACTCCTTTGCAAATTGTTTCCATGGCTCTTCGTCTGCAAGTGGCAGTTCGAAGACCATTCTTTCGTGACTGACCGGGTGGTCCACCTCGAGGTGATAAGATTCCAGAAGGATATCGCCTGCGAAACGGTTGGGCCCCTTGCCGTATTTTCTGTCCCCGACGATCGGATGCCCGATGGAGGACAGCTGGGAACGGATCTGATGCGACCGTCCCGTGTGAAGGTCGATAGATAGGAGCGTCACCGGAACGCCGGCGATCCGCCCTTCTCCGAGGACCTCATATTCGAGAAAACTCTCTTTGGCTTCCTTCGGGGCCGTTTTTCTGTCGGCAAAGACCTTGACCAGATTGGTCTTGGGGTCTTTAAGGAGAAATGAGCGGATCTGTCCTTTTTCCTCGGAAAAAGATCCGTACACGATGGCCCGGTATTTCTTACTTACTGTGCGGTTTCTGATCTGTTCGGAGATCCTCGACGCACACTTACTGGTCTTGGCAAAGACCATCACGCCCCGAACGGGACGGTCGAGCCGATGAAGAAGCCCTAAATACGCTTCTCCCGGCTTTTTATACTTTTCCACAAGATACGCCTTCAGAAGCGTAAGCATATCCGGATCGCCCGAAGGATCTTCCTGCGAGAGGACCCCTGAAGGCTTTACCGCCACCAGAAGATGGTTGTCCTCGAAGAGGATATTCGGCACCTCCCCCATCTTACACCTCCGCGGACGTCCATCTTCCCGTACTTCCGCAGGGAAGGATACAGTCCATTTTCGTACAGGGAAGTCCGAGCTCCTCGGACACGACTTTTCCGCCGTGGCGGGAAGCGATCGAAAGACGAAGGATGTCCTCGATCACAAGAGACGAAAGCCCCGTGGTATAGGAGTTGATCAGGAAGAACAGTGCATCATCGGAAAGGAGCTGCTCGCACTTTTCGACCAGCGGGAAAAGTGCGTCCTCAAGCTTCCACATCTCGCCTGACGGACCTCTTCCGTAAGCCGGCGGGTCCATGATGATGCCGTCGTATTTTCTGCCTCTCCGGATCTCACGGTCAACGAAACGCCCGCAGTCCTCCACGATAAACCGGATATAGCAGTCCGTAAGGCCGGATGCCTCCATATTCTCTTTGGCACGGCCGACCATGCCCTTACTGGCATCGACATGCACGACCTCGGCAGCTCCTGCCGCAGCAAAAGCCATAGTCGCTCCGCCTGTATAGGCGAAGAGATTTAAAATACGCGGTTTTCGGCCTTCTCTTACCGCTTTCTGGATCATCTTGCCGCAGAAGTCCCAGTTCGCGGCCTGCTCCGGGAAAAGACCCGTATGCTTAAAGCTCGTGGGCTCGATAATGAATGTCAGCGGTCTTCCCACGGCATCGTAATGGATCTTCCATTTCTGCGGCATGGGCTTTTCGCGGCTCCATGCACCTCCGCCGCTCTCACTTCGGTGATAGACAGCGTGCGGCTTCGGCCAGTTCTTCTCACTCATGTTCGGATAACCGGTCTTCGGCCAGATCGCCTGAGGATCCGGACGCTGAAGATAGATATCTCCCCAGCGCTCATATTTTTCTCCCTCGCCGCAGTAAAGTAATTCGAAATCTTTCCATCTATTTGCCAGAAACATAAATAAAATCCGTTCTATTTATCGCAAAAATGCGTCTTTTCCATGGTCAGACGCTTGGATTCAGTATAGCATTTTCTTTCTTTTGAAAAAAGTTTGTTTATAAACCATTTTTTAGATTATAATAGAAGTAATGTTGCTATAAGACGAGGTAATGAGAATGGCAAGTGCTCCTCATATTTTAATCTGCGATGACGATCCGGTGGTACACGAGTCCCTGGGTCTGTATTTTGAAAATGAACATTTTACATACTCCAGTGCTTACGACGGACGTGACGCGCTGGCGCATGTGGCTTCCGACAAGCCCGATCTAATCATCCTGGACGTCATGATGCCGGAGAAGACGGGTATCGAAGTGTGCCGTGAGATCAGAAAGACGCTCTCCACACCGATCATCATCCTCACCGCGAAGGGCGAGGAGATCGACCGTGTACTGGGTCTGGAACTCGGTGCTGATGACTATATCGTGAAGCCTTTCTCACCCCGTGAAGTAATTGCCCGTATCAAGGCAGTTCTCCGCCGTATCAACGAGCCGCAGGAGAATACTTCTCTTCTTCGTTTCGAGGGCCTTGAGATCAACCTGGATAACTATCAGGTCAAGGTCAAGGGCGAACTGGTCCCCTGCACACCGAAGGAAGTCGAGATCTTACATCTTCTCGCCTCCCACATCGGACAGGTCATGGACCGTGAGCAGATCCTCTCCCTGATCTGGGGCTATGACTATTTCGGTGATACCAGAACCGTAGATACCCACATCAAGCGTATCCGTCAGAAGATCTACTACGAGGGCGCGCCGTGGTCGCTCATCACCGTCTATGGTGTCGGTTATAAATTCGAGGTCAATCCGTAATGTTCCGTAGTCTTTTTCTACGCAAGATGATCTTTTTAGTGCTGGTGGCGCTCTGCGCATCGGCACTTCTTTCTGCTACGCTCTTTAACTATGCCGCCAATGAAGTCTCCCGTGACAACTCCCAGGAGATGGTCATCGAACAGGCACGTGAGATGGCCTCTATTCTTTCTGAATATGCGGAAAAATCGGAAGCCGGCGACTATCAGGAACGTGTCGCTTCTCTGAAGAATGTGACCGCCGGATTTACTAACTATACCGTCCTGAATGCGTATTTCGAACTTTACGATACTCTTGAAGTTCCCGTAGACTATACGAATGCCCGTACGATGGACGAGCTCAACATGATAAACATCATCGATAAGTATGTCCGGGAGAACATGCTGACCAACAGCGATAACAAGAATCTCATGGGCACTCCCACCCTTTCCGATAAGCACGCGACCCTTACGATCGTTCAGGTGCCGATATATGCCAAAGGCACCTTGACTGCCTATCTGATCGTGGCCAAAGAGATCTCGAACCAGAGCGCCTTTGATTCCGGATTCAGTTCAGTTCTTCTTCTGTCCACTCTTCTCGTTTCCATGTTCATGCTGATCCCTGTTTACTTCGCGAGCAAGCGTCTGATCAGCCCGCTCAACCGCGTTACCGATGTCGCAAATGCTCTCGGTCGCGGCGATTTCTCCGTACGTGCGAACGATAAGACGAAGGGCGAGATCGGTGACCTGGCCGCGTCCGTTAACGAGCTGGCCGAAAAGCTCAGCAAATCGATCACAAGTGTCACCACAGAGCGTAACCGACTTAAAGAGATCTTCGACATCATATCCGAGGGTATCGTTTCCGTAAACAAAGACCTGCAGCCGGACTACTCCAACAACGCGATCGCCACACTTTTCGAAAAGGTCCCGAGAAAGAATCTTTTCACAGAGAAGCTTCAGCTGATCCCGTTTGAAGAAGTCTGGGAAGATTTCGACAACTGCCTGAAGACCGGCGAGACATACGAGCGCACGATCGAGGCTAAAGACTGCGCCTATTCTTCGACGATCGTGCCGATCCTTGATAACGAAAAGGTCATCATCGGTGCCACAGGCTTCTTCCGTGACATCTCCGAGCAGGAGCGTCTCGAGCAGACCCGAAGAGACTATGTCGCGAACGTTTCTCACGAGCTTCGTACTCCGCTTACTGCCATGAGAGGTCTTGTCGAGCCGCTGGCCGACGGCATGGTAAAGAAGGAAGAAGACCGGCAGAGATACTACGGCATCATCCTCCACGAGACCATGCGTCTTTCCCGACTCATCGACGACATGCTCGAGCTTTCAAGACTTCAGGCGAGAACCCTCGCATTTAAGACCTTCCCGTTCGACCTCAATAAACTCCTTTCCGAGTTTGAGACGAAGTTTAAACCGGTCATGGAAGATGCTGAGCTCGAATTCCATGTCGAATATAAGACCGGTACTCTTCCGACCGTTATGGGTAACCCGGACCGTGTCGAGCAGATCATCGTCATCCTTCTCGATAACGCGAAGAAATATACCCCGCCGGGAGGATCGATCACTATTTCCACGGAATACAGCGACGAGACCGATCAGGTGCTCGTTTCCGTCAGCGATACCGGTCAAGGTATCCACGAATACGATATCGACCATATCTTCGACCGTTTCTATAAGGCAGACCGTGCCAGAGGCAAGAAAGGCACAGGCCTCGGTCTGGCGATCGCCAAGGAGCTTTTGAGCTACATGGGTGAGACGATCACGGTACAGAGCGAATACGGCGAAGGTACGACCTTCACCTTTACCTTAAAGCGCGTTACCGGCTCCGTCTGGTACTGATCGGAGACCCTTATGGACGGATCTTTACCAAAAGAAGGCGCATCTGTTCGCGTCAATAAGTACATCAGTTCCAGCGGTTTCTGTTCGCGAAGAAAAGCCGATGAATATGTTGAAGGCGGCGCCGTCACGATCGACGGTATCCCCGCGGTCTCCGGCTCCCAGGTCTTCCCAGGGCAGATCGTCCGTGTCAACGGCAAAGTCGTCCTTCCGACCGACGACCACATTTATCTTGCTTTTCACAAACCTCTGGGGATCACCTGTACAACAGACAAGAGAGATAAAGACAACATCATTGACTACATCGGATATCCGGAACGGATCTTCCCGATCGGGCGTCTTGATAAGAACTCTACAGGACTGATCCTTCTTACAAATGACGGTGATATCGTTAACCGGCTCCTTCGCGCTGAGGGCCGCCACGATAAAGAATATGTCGTCACGGTAGATAAGCCAGTAAATGACGAATTCAAAAAGCAGATGGAGGGCGGACTTCCGATCCTCGATACCGTGACTCTCCCCTGCAAAGTGAAACTTACATCGAAGAACACTTTCCACATTATCCTGAACCAGGGCTTAAACCGCCAGATCCGCCGAATGTGCGAGTATCTGGGATACAGGGTAGTTAAGCTGAAAAGGATCCGTATCCTCAACATCTCTCTGGGCTCTCTTCCCGTCGGACAGTACAGGGAGCTCACGGCGAAGGAAAGATCTGATCTCTTCTCCATTCTTGATAAAAACAGGAAATGAAAAGGGTCCCCGGCTTTTGCCGAAGACCCAGATCATATAGTGAAATTAGTATTTTGGAGCAAATTCGATCGTCTCCTCGTAGCGGACGTTCTTCTGCAGTCCGCGCCTTGCGAGCACATCGGGGCTTCGTTCGACCCCTTTCATATAAAAGTCCAGATAAAGATGCGTTCTGCCATCCGACGGGATCAGTTCCTGATGCGCGTAATCATCGATGTCTTCCGGCATATACGGCAGACATGAAAATGAGAACGGATCCATCTTATCTTTATATATTTTCAGACCTTTAATATCGTCATGCTGTAGAAGAAGGAATCTCGTATCCGCATGACCGCCATTCTCCGAAGGTCTTGCGTATTCATGATACAAAGGACTGTCCAGAGAAGTAAACCAGCCGATACGCTGCGATTCTTTTCTATCGGAATAGGACTCACCGGAACCGCGTCCGTACCAGCCGACATGCGCGCGGCTGTCGATCGGCACACGGAAACCGTAACGCACCAGATCGAATTTCGGCACGAAGTTCAATGTCGCGAAGAGCCTTCCGTCCGGCTTGACGCGGTATTCCACGAGGATCGGTCCTTTCATACCGGCGGATTCGTACTTACTGATCAGATGGAAATCCTCATGATCCATCTCATAGAAACTTCCGACAAAGCGGATCTCGCCCTGGATCGTTCTCCAGTCCGTCTCATGAGAGAATACCGTCTGTGAAAGAACGTAGGATTTATCGGCACGGTCGATGTTTGAGGCCGCACGGTAAAAACTCGGCTCTAATAGTCCGTCGATATATTCTTTTCCATCGATCAGGATCGAACAGAGTCCGCCCTCCTGACGGCTGAATGCATATCTGACATGCTTGGTCTGCGCGAAAAGAAGCGCCGGAGATGTCAGCATCTGTACAGCATCCTTCTTCTCGTCGATGATCAGCCCGCTCTCCAAAGAAGCCGCATCAATGATCTTTATAGACGGATGCTCATTATCCTGCTCCTCCCAGCCCATAGGCTTTTCGGAAGGATCACAGACCTCATCTACGAGGACCTGCTGGTAAAAGGCCATTTCGTAGCCGGCACGCGCATAGAGCGTATCCTTCTCAAGCGTCAGGCGGATGTCCAGGATCAGCTCTTTGCAAGTCGCCTGATTATAGACATCCACGCCCTTCGGATACTGGTCCGCCCAAGTGGGAAGCAGGAAGTCATTTACCTGGATCGGAAACTGCATGGTCTTCGATCCCATGGCCGGGATCGGCGGAACGATACCGGAACCGCCAGTCAGTCGGATTCCGCCAAGAAGGAGCTGCCACTTGAGCTCGATCGAAGGCGTGGCGCCAAACTGCATCGCATTATGCACATTCAGGTTTGCCGGATTATCTGCAGCGGCAAAGATCTTGATCCCTTCGCACTGTTTTTTCACTTCGAAGAAGATCGGATGCGGGCGCCGGTTCGCATCTACGATACCCTGCGCGATCGAAACACCGATCTGCTCGGAATACTCGACGAGGTCGCCCTGATGGATATACTTGAGATCCATCGTATCCTCTTCTCTTCTCGGGCGTGCTAGGATCGACTCGAAAAGCACCTTATCTTCTTTCAGTTTGCTTCGTAAATAGGGGCGGTTGACACAAAGGTCACACCATTCACCGAAAAGAAGTCCCGCCTTGTTCGGGAAAGGCGGCATATCGGTAACACGTCCGGTCTTATCGATCTCACAGTAGAGCGGACGCTTCGAATCGAAGGCATGGATGCGTTCTTTCACATCAAGATAGGCATTCTCTTCAAACTTTCTGCCGGTCATGGACCACATGACGATGCACGGATGATTCACAAGGGAATATACGGCCTTCGGAAGCATGGACGCCGCCGACTGCAGTATGACATACATACCGTACTGGTCGCAAAGATCGAAGAATCTAGAATCCGTCGGATGATGCACCACATAGACGGTGTTGATATTGGCACTTTTCATGAGAAGGATGTCCTGACGGAAACGCTCAAGCGGAACGGAGATACCGCTTTGCGGATCGAATTCATAGTATTTTACACCGTGAAGCGGAACAGCCACATCATTAAGATGGAAGATGCCTTCGGAATATGTGATCGTTCTGAAACCGAATCTCTGCTTCTTGACGCAGATCACTTCGCCTCGGTTATTGGTGACCTCGATGATGAGATCATAAAGATTCGGTGTCTGATCCGTCCACGGAAGCACGAGCTTGGCATAAAGTTCAGTACCGAAGATCTTGAATCCGTCCTTCGGCACGGTGGCCGACAGTTCTTTTCGCTGGGAAAGACGGTGCTCCGGAAGATTATAAAGATCGTATTCGTCTCTGGCCTCCATAAGGCGCACATTGACGGTCACTTCCATATCATATGGAAGATGGTTATAAAGCTCGACAATGAAATTGATGCCCGCATCGCGCCGGATCTCTGCATTCGGCAGGATCTCTCTTTCTCTTTCCGTCAGCTGGTCTTCTCTGTCGGAGCGGTAAAGGCTCGACACCAGAGCGGTTTTCGGAACGACATCACGGGCAAGGGTATCCGTAAGCCAGGACGTGGTCAGACGGATCGAAGAGATCTCCACAGGCGATTCCGCGATCAGATACGGCAGACGGAAAAGGCCCGAAAAACCGAATGCGCCCTGTGCACGGACGGTCTTCTTCGTCTTTCCTTTTTCCACACGCTTATCAAAACGACGGACGGCTATGGTAATAAGATTCGGTCCCTCGCGAAGTGCTTCGCTCAGAAGGCACTTCGTCGTGGAGAATGTACTTCTTGAGGAGGAGATCTGCTGCCCGTTCACGAAGATCGTATAATGGCCGACGATCCCATCGGTCACAAAGTATACGAAGCGGTTGATAAACTGTGCCGGGAGATTGACCCATACTCGGTAAAGACCATAGTCATTCGTATTCTCCATACCGGCATCGTCGGCAAGTCTCTGCTGCAGTTTACTGGTCTTTTTCGAAAGGAGAGCGTTCTTCTCATACATGAGTTCGCTCGGATAGCCGTAGCCTTCCATCTGCCAGCAGCTCGGCACATCCATAAGATCCCAGGAGGAATCGTCAAAACCGGGCTCGGTCCAGTTCTCCGGGATGTCTTCCTTAAATTTTGCATGGAAAAACCGCCAGCTCGGAAGATCCAGTCTCCAGAGCGACTTTACACGTCCGAACTCCGGCGGCTGCTTGTCCGAATAGAGCTCGTCGATCGAGTCATATGGATAGAAATACCCTTGTGACGGCAGTTGTGGCATGCATTACTCCATTAATTTTCTGCATACGTATGCAGTCTGTTAACGTTATTGTAGCACGGCCTCCCTGTCTTCATGTATCAGAGATATGTCATATTAGAGAAGTTATTGCAACAATTAAAGGAATCAGATGAAATTGAGATCCTTTTTTCTCTTCCTCGCTTTTCTCATGCGCCACAATCCCTTAAAGATGTGGTTGTTAAAGATCAATATCCAGGCCTCCATCTGCTCGATCGTGACCTTGCCCATCGAAAACGATGCCAGCGTACGAAGCGGCATTTCCTTCGTCATGGCGATGTTCATCACACGCAGATGCTCCTGCGTCTCTTTACGGTTGGTCCACTTAACGAGAAGCATCATAATGTGATAGTAAGCCTTGGCGATGAAGTTACCTCTTCTTAGATCTTCCACGCTCGTATTCAAATTGAATTCGCCCTTTTTCGGCGGCTTCTCCTCGAGGATCTCCTGTCCGTAAACAGCCTCAAACTGTTTCTTTTCGAATACTCTCGTAGATGAATCCAGGTGATAGTACTGCGGTGCTTTTTCCTGATAATCCGGAGCTACGACCTGATCCATCTTCGTTGTGACGTTCACAGATCTTGTGCCGCGGATATCTCTTGAAGACGCACCGACCTCGATCTGATACGTTCCTGTCTCGACATGCCAGTCCTTGATCTGCGCATTATAGTAAGCAAAAGCACGCTTATTGAGCTTGATCTCGACCGTTCTCGTCGCTCCGCGCTGGATGAATACCTTCTTAAATCCGACCAGCTGGCGGACCGGCTTATAGATCCGGGACGGCGGCGGGGCCACATAGACCTGCACGATCTCTTTTGCGTCGTAATCACTGATATTCGTCACATCAAGAGTTACGATCAATTCGTCACCTTCCGTGATGTCCGTAGCCGACAGCTGGATGTCTCCGTAGGAGAACTTCGCATAGGAAAGGCCGTGACCAAACGGGAACAGAACAGGAAGTTTCGCCGCATCGTAATAGCGGTAGCCGACATAGACGCTCTCGCAGTAAAGAGTCTGTCTCTCATCACCGAAGTTAAGATATGCCGGCGTATCGGAAAGCTTCATGGGGAATGTCTCCGCGAGTTTTCCGGACGGGATCACTTTCGCATACAGGATATCCGCGATCGCGCCTGCGCCTTCCTGACCAGGAAGATAGGCCATAAGGATCGATTTCACGTGAGCTGCCCAGGGCATCTCAATAGGAGATCCGGCATAAAGGACTACGCAGACATTGCTGTTTCTTCTGACGACTTCTTCGATCAGTCTCGTATGGGACGGTGGAAGCTGCATGTGTTTCCTGTCATAGGACTCGGATTCATAGCTGTCCGGAAGACCGGCGAAAATGATGACTACATCTTTATCCTTGGCTGCATCTACCGCTTCTTTCAACAGTTTCTCATCAACCACATCTTTTTCCAGAGAATAACCCGGCTGATAGACAAAATTCTCACTGTCTACCGAGAAACCGGAGAAAGCATCACAGACATTCGTCGGGTGGATATGGGAGCTTCCGCCTCCCTGGAATCTCGTCTGCTTCGCCATGGCGCCAAGTACAGCGATGCTCTGTCTCGGCTGGATCGGCAGAAGACCGTCATTTTTCAAAAGGACACAGGACTCTTCAAACGCCTGTCTGGCAAGGGTCTGGTGATTCAGATACGGAGACGATGTCGGGCTCGGCTTATTCATACCCTTTTCGATCAGCGTGAGCATACGCTCCGCCGCACGGTCCAAAAGCGCCTTCGGAAGTTTTCCCGATTCAACGGCTTCCGCGATCTGGCGGTCTCTTTCACCGACGGAGGAAGGCATCTCCAGTTCAAGACCTGCCGCAAGCGAATCCAGACGGTCATTGGTCGCGCCCCAGTCACTCATGACGACACCATCAAAGCCCCACTCGTCACGCAGAATGTCCGTCAGGAGCTTTCTATTTTCACAACAGTATTTCCCATTCAGGCGGTTATATGCACACATGACCGTCCACGGTCTTGCTTCTTTAATGACTGTCTCAAACGCAGAAAGATAGATCTCACGGAGAGCACGCTCATCGACGATGGAATCATTGATGAGACGGTATTTCTCCTGGCTGTTACATGCAAAGTGCTTCACCGAAGTTCCGATTCCCATGCTCTGCACACCGCGCACCCACGCGGCGCCCATCTTTCCGGCCAAAAGAGGATCTTCGGAAACATATTCGAAGTTTCTTCCGCAGAGAGGAGATCTCTTGATATTGATCGCCGGGCCCAGCACGATAGATACATCCTGGTCGATGGCTTCTTCACCGATGGCGCGTCCGATCGCTTCCATCAGTTCTTCGTTAAAGGAATTGGC
This sequence comes from Clostridiales bacterium, assembly GCA_017551865.1. Lineage (GTDB taxonomy): Bacteria > Bacillota > Clostridia > Saccharofermentanales > Saccharofermentanaceae > Scatonaster. The sequence goes on from JAFZKB010000027.1 coordinate 226,062, forward strand.
CGTCGTTGCCGCCGGCGGAAAACAAGTGGCTTCCCGGCTGTCACCGCTTCCTCTTCTTCCCTCTTCCGAATCCTGCTTACGAAGACCATGCGGACCATCGGTCATCATGATGTACGGCACATTATTGATCGGAAGTCTCTGCGTCCTCCAGAAGTCCCATCCGGAACAAAGCGACGCTTTCTGCTTCACAGTGAGTTTTTTCATCAGGGAAGATACAAATTCAGAAGCCATAGTTTTTTCTCCTCTACTTTTGTAAAAACTACATACATAGTGTAATTATATCACTTGTATAAGTTCTTTGAACATAACGGAAAAGCCCTTGTCATCTTCCCATATATCATGTATACTCTCCATCACAGAACCACAAATGAGAGTTGAATATGTGGGGGCGCACTGGTTTCGACGGGGTCGTGGAGACTGGGAAAGCGGGTAGAGGATTCTCGTTGGCCTCTTTAAAAAACGAGAACTGCAAGTAATTGCAAACAACAATCAACTCGTAGCTGCTTAATTTAGCTACCATCTCCCCGGTCTATCTGTCGGCCGGACCGGAGATGTAAGATGACAGACCTTACCTGTCGGCAGGTTAAACGGGACAACGTCTTTGGCAAAGCTTTGCGTCACTGATGTATCTATGAAGCTACCGGAGTCAGCTTCCTGTTCGTGGGATCGCCGATGAGGGGAATACTCCATACACGAACTGCACCCGGAGATGTCCTTGTTAACGTGGTTTCGGACAGGAGTTCGATTCTCCTCGCCTCCACCAGATCAATGAAAAAAACTGTCTCGATGCAATATGCGCTTCGAGGCAGTTTTGTTTTCAGCGAAAAAACAACAATTGAGGTGAGTTATATCACACTTTCAGCTCATCATTTCTCTCGTAGAAGAGCAGCATGTTCTCCACATTCTTTCCGAACTTGGCGGAGCACTGCATGCTGAGCTTCATGTCCCCGATAAACGGTGTGCCGGCTCTGCCGATCGCGCCGTAGATCTCCGGAACATCTTCAAGCGTATCTACTACGACCAGATGGTTCTTCTTATCTTCTTTCGGGAAGATCATGACCGCATACCATGCACGGATGATACGTGGTTCTGTCTTCATATACTCGGAAAGTGCATTCAAAAGCTCTGTCGGCTTATGTTCTTCGACCGGGATAGCCAGCATCATCGGGCTGCCCTTCTCGATCTTCTCTTCCGCGAGATGATTATCCACTTTCCTCTTATGCTGCGCGAGTGCCTCGATCAGCGGACGGCTCAGTACAAATCCTTCCGACTTCGGATTGATCAGAAGTCCGTCGACCGGGATCTGGGCAAAGACGGAAACGATCTTCGGGAAATCCAGCGGCTGGACAAGCTTCTCCGGCAGTCCTTCGAGCTGCTCAAGCTCATAGATATCCGTCATAACAGACAGATAATTCTTGCCGTCTTTTCCTTTAAGAACAGCAAAGCCTATCTTGCTTTCATCGTTTTCCTGTCCCGGCGGGTGCATGCACGGAGAAAGGAAGATCGCTTTTGTCGCGATCGTCTCCATGATCCGGCCCATAAAGTCACGATCTGACTGCAGATTCTTCGCTTCACGAAGAAGTGCGACAAGGAAGGGATTACACGGTTCTTCCGGGTTGATCTCACCTTCCATGCAGTTCATGGAAGAAAGCACGTCATACTTTTCCGCATCGCCGGCACGAAGTCCTTCGAGTACGACCGAAACATTGGTACCTTCTTCCGCCTTATCCATCTTATTCATCATGGTATCCTGAAGGATCAGCGCACGTGTCTTCACGGACTTGTCCCCTCTTCCCAGAAGATACAGCTCATCTCCCTGACGGATCGTTCCGCCACGTACATTTCCGATCACCGAAACTTCGGTCGAGGTCATGGAAAGGACCTCTTCTACCACAAGGGAGACGATGGGAAACTTGCCTGATGTGTTTTCGTTCTCCTTCTCTATAGAACTGCCGTTATCGGCTGCATTGTTCTTCCTGTCAAATAAACCCATTTCTTTTTTCCTTCCTTAGCCCATAATTACTTTTGACTTTACATCCGCATCCCAGAGGATCGAGAGCCCATTCAGGGAAGCTGCGAGCAGCGGGATCGATACGAACTTGACATCCGTAACATTCATTCCGGCTGCTTCGATATCGCTCAAAGCTATCGCATATTTCCCTTCCTCCTGGGAAAAAGGTGCAATATAACTATATAGATTTGTAGCATTAAACATCTTCTTATCGAGCGTGATATCTCCATCGACCATAAGATAGACATACTCATTTGTCTTATTCGTATAAGTATAGTGAATGTAAAGATAGTAACTCGAAGTTTCAAAGTAGTTGATCGCGAACTGACCTCCATCATTATCGTAAAGGATCTCTGAAGTATCGCTCAGTTCTCTTGGCTTATATTCAAAAGCAGATTCGCCCTGCGGGAAAAGAGTTACCGTTACGTAATTCCTTTCAAGATCTGTAGGGGACAGATATGCCTTCGTTCCCTTCACGGATGGTGCCGCGAGCAGAACAAAAGCGATTCGCGTTGGTTCAACCGAAGGATCAAAGTCATCAAATGCAGAACTGTATTCCAAAGTGTCTTTTAAGACTGCACCCGGTTCGATGGCAGTATCAAGATCTGTCTGGAAATCTAAATGCGTACACATATTATCCAGTACCGGATCTCTGAAGATCAACGCGTATGGCACATCCGACTTATTTTCCGCCTCGAACCTGATCACATACTGTTTTCCGGAATCTTCGGTATCTTCGATCTCCGCGGAAATGATCGTGAAGCGGAAATTCTCATTATCCACGATACTTGCGTTATTGAGCGGGCCGCTGAAATATCCGTCATCGTCGTTGGTAAGCCCGAGGAGGCTCTGCTGGACAGGGATCGGCGTCGGAGTCGCAACCGGCATGTTCTCGGCAAAAATGCTGCCGTCACTGATGAACTGATCCAGTGAACTGACATACATCATTACATTCGCGGTGGGATCATCGGAATCAGAATTCTTTTTTTTGGTATTCTTTTCCTCTTCTTCCTCATCATCGAAATCTTCGTCTTCTTCCTCCACAGTAGTAGAATCCTTTCGACGGAGTCCGCAGGAAGGAACAAGAAGCATGAAACAAAGAAGAATGGCGATGACCTTTACGAGTTTTGACTTTTTCAAAAGATGAGCCTCCGCTTTAAAACTGTAACTGCTTTATTCTAACACAAACGGAAAAACTCAACAAATCAGATCAGCGCTTAGGCATGGTCGAAATAAACTGTGCGATGCCCTGACAGATCTTGAACTGGTACTCTCCATCCAGAAGTGCCAATTCATCGTCACTATTGCTCAAGTATCCCATGCGCACCATAAAGGACGGAACATCCTGTGCCCAGTTCAGGCCGCTGTATTTTTCACTGGCCTTGCAGCCGTTATCGACACAGCCTGTCGCAGAAGCAATCTCTTTTCCGAGATTTTGGCCCCAGGCCGGGATATCGGATGCGTATTTTCCACCCGCCGGAACAATCACGAAGCAGCCGCTTGCCTTGGAATCGTTGGCCGCATTACAGAAAAGACGGATATACAGATCCGGATCATGCGATACGGCAAGCTCGGCACGTTCTTTATTCGAGATATCGACATCATTAGTCTCACGAGTCATATACACTTCACATCCTAAAGAAGTAAGGTAATCTCTGAGAAGAAGCGCCACAGAAAGATCGATCTCGGATTCATCTGTTCCTGTAACTACCCCCTTAAATCCCTGAGCGGACTTGTCCTTGGATCCGCTCATGGAAGAAGACATCGGCTCCTGCTCTGTATTCGGTGTCGCCTGGTGGCCGGCATCGATCACGACGCAGTAACCTGAAAGGTTCGGACCGCCGCCGGGAAATGGTGTCACGTCAGGCGTCGGTGTCGGAGAAGGCTCAGTGCTCTCTTCCGTACTTTCCGAAGTGGTCTCCGGCTCTACCGCTGCAGAGTCATCAGAGGTGGATACCTGAGTGGTCGTTTCCGTTTTGGTAACAGAAGTATCGTTTTTCTTTTCCTTCGGAAGGTTCTTCACAAGGAAGAAGATTCCGAGGCCAAGAGCGATAAGCATAAGAGCAATGGTCGCAATCAGGAAGATCGACACCATTCTTCTTCTGGCTTCGATCTGCTGTCTTCTTTTTCTGGAAGCAGCTGACGAGACACGTCTTGTTTGCGGATTGCTGTTGGAAGGATGCGCAGAAGGATTCAATGCAGTTTTCGGGGTCGCTGCTCTGGAAGTTCCTTGATTATTCCCAGGTCTTCTCATCGCCTGCGTTTCAGGTTGCGACGAAGAAGCTGCTACAGAAGAAGCTTTATTTACTGAATCAGATGGCTGAGAAGAAAGCTTTGAAGGCACCGCGGAATTTCCATTTGTCGGAACGCGTCGGATCTCTGAGATCAATGCCTGTACATCTACCTGTTCATCCTTGGCAGATGCATTATCTTTATGCATAAATTCATTCAGATCCGGAACTTTGTTTCCGTTCGGTCTTCCGTTTGGCCTTCCCTTCGGCTGATTTGGTCTTCCTTCACCAGTACTCATAGGATTATCCCTTCATCACAGTTCTTCAGGATAGATTCTATCACACGACATGTGGCAGAGAATTTACATCTTTGCGCTTCTTTTATTACAGGAAATGGTCTGTTTTCGCGCTTCATCCCTTTATTTCACCAAAATCTCTGTTTTCTTTAGTTTTATGTAAAATTGTTTTGAATTTTTCATCTAAATCGTATAAAATAGATACATTGTATGTATTAGGGGAAGTTTTACGTGAAGAATAAAGAGGCACTCGTCATAGGTCTGGGTATATCCGGCTGTACAGCAGCTCGCATGCTTGCTGACGCGGGGTATTCTGTGACATGCTTTGAAAGCGAGTCCCGTATCGGCGGTATCCTGTTTGACGAACTCCGCCCGAACGGTGTCCGTGTACAGAGCTTCGGTCCGCATATTTTCCACACCAACAACGAGAACGTCTACTCTTTCCTTAAGCGTTTCGGCTCCTTTTTTCCGTATCAGCACCATGTGCTCGTATCGATCGGCGGCAAGCGCGTCCCTCTCCCCCTGAACCCGCGCTCACTTGAGATTCTTTTCGGCGAGAAGCAGGCATCTTCTCTTCTTTCCCGTATCGCCTCCGCATTTCCGGAAGAGCGAAGGGTCTCCGTGGATCAGCTGACCAGTTCCGGTGATCCGAAACTGATCGACCTCGGGCGTTTCATGATCGAGAATATCCTGTCGCTCGATCTCAACCGAATAGATGGAAGTTCCTTTCTCCCGGCTGACGACTCTTTTATGAACGACGCTTTCGTGGAAACGACTTCCGATGACAGTTACTATACCGACAAGATCCAGGCCATGCCTATGCAGGGCTTTACAGATGTCATGGAGCGAATGATCGATCATCCTGCCATCACCGTTTTTTTGAATCTGAATGCACTTTCTCGTCTGTCTTTTCACGAGGATGACTATTCGATCCTTCTGGACGGCATTCCGTTCAAAGGACCTGTTGTCTATACTCCTTCACTTGATAAACTCTTCGAATATCGCTTCGGCGCACTTCCCTACCGTGCCGGAACGATCACTTTCAAGGATATTCCGACGGACTTTCAGAATGAATGCGCCGTGATCCTTTCGCCAAAAGACAAAGAGACGATCCGTATGACTGAGAGCAAGTATCTGACGCTCCAGGCTCTGGATGGACAGACGAGTCTATGTCTTGAAGGACCTTTCATGACACAGGCCAAGAACCTGAGCACGCCTTTTGAGCCGCAGATAACTACCCAGAATCTTGAGCTTTACGGCAAATATCTCGACCTTGCGAAGAAGTATTCTTCCCTCCATCTTTTAGGCAGGATCGCATGTTACAAAAACCTGTCCATTGCTGAGTGCATCGAACAGGCTTCTGATTTCATTTCCAGTTTATAAGAGATATTTTTCTATTCTTCCGACTCGAGAGTGTAAACGGATACCGGCACTTCATCCGGTCTTTGCATCTCTACACGGAAGTAGACGGTCTTATCGCACTTCACTTTGACCTCAAGTCTGACAGAACCCGCCTGATCGACATTCGCCATATCCACATAGGCGGAAAGATCGGAGGAGGTCAGTTTATCCATGACACTCTTACGTCCGACGAGACGGACGGTGACTGTCTCTACAGGGAAACCGGACCACAGATTCTTGTCCTTCATGACATCAGAATTCGCATACTGAAGCTGGAGAGTGAAGGTCTTGTCGGTGACCGGGTTCGTCGTTACCTGGATATACATCCACAGCATCAGCGAGAACAGGAAAGAGATCAGCAGAAGCACAGCGCTTCGGGAACGCTTTCCGTTCTTTCTGGTCTTTTTCTTCTGGGCCACGACCGGAAGAGATTCTTCTTCACTCTTTTCAGACACCGAAGCTGTTGCGACAGATGCGGCTGCGGTGACCGGCTCAGAAGAAGTAACCTTCTCTTCGGAAGTTTCTTTCTTTGCATTTTTCTTCGTATGTTTCTTGCCACGGATCTGAAGTCGGTTCGGCGCAGAGGCCAGACCCAGCAGATAGTAAAGATTCTTACGGAGTTCCTGTCCGTCCTTCATTTCGTAAAGTACACCGTCCACGGCAATGGAAATCGTACCGCGCTCTTCGGATACAACGATCGCCACGGTGTCACCGATCTCACTGGCACCAACGGCCGCTCTATGACGTGTGCCATATCTTTCGATCATGTGGAAGGTCTCGGAAAGCGGAACATGACATCTCGCCGCGATTATCCTGCCGTCACGGATCAGGAGCGCACCATCGTGCATCGGCGAGCCCTTATAGAAGATCGACTGGAGCATGGAATTGGTCACGGAAGAATCGAGTCTTACGACATTTTCCTGCTTGAGGAGTTCACCTAATTTCGTAGATCTTTCTAGGAGCATGATCGCACCGGTATATGTGCGGCTCATCTCATTACATGCCTTGACGATCTCATCGACCATCGTGACATAACGGAACTGTTCGTCCGAATCATCATTGATCAGCACATTCGAAAAGGACGAGAAGGATTTTAAGCCCACCGTCTCAAGCGCATGACGGAGCTCCGGCTGGAAGATGACGACGAACAGGATCGCGACGATATAAAGGAGTTTATCGAAGATATATCCGACCATCTCCAGACCCAGAAAGCTGCAGAAAAGGATGAATACGAGGATAAGAAGTACACCCTTCAGAAGCTGCCATGCACGGGTATCACGGAGTACGCGGAGAAGATTGTAGAGGATGATCGTGACCAGGACGATGTCGATGACATAGCGGACGAGATCCAGCGGACCGCCGAAAAACATATAACCGCTGTCCAGACTGGAGAAAATTTCACGGATAAAATCTGTGAACTTTTCAAACATGGTCGCTCCCCCTACTTTTAAGACTTCTATTCATTATAGCATACTTCGTCTCTTACACGCCACCGACGTCATTTTCGAGGAGGTCCTTGTCAAGGATCGTAATCGTCCGGGAATTGACCTTGATCCTTCCTTCGCTTTCCATTGCCAGGAGTTCACGGGAAAAACTCGGACGCGGAAGCGCAAGAAGGTTGGAGACGACTTCTCTTGAGCCCGGAAGCTTGACCGTAAGACTGTCCTGACGCTTCGAAAGCAGAAGCAGATAGAACGCCACTTTCTGACGTACCGTCTTCTGCGAAAGAAGCGTGATCCGGTTGTCCTGCTTCTTGATACGGTCCTGCATAATACGTACGAAATTTCTTCTAAGCTTCGGGAAATCCGACGCAAGAACAGCCAGATCCTCCAGCGGGAGATATAAAATATCGATATCCGTCAGCGCCTCAAGTGCGTAGGGATAATGCTTGTTGTCGAAGATGACCACTTCTTCGCCGAAACAGTCACCGCGTTCAAGAAGATAAAGCGTCACATAATCGCCGTTGGAAGCATATTTCTGCACGGCCGCTTCCCCCTTGGAAAGAAAGAGCATGCCCTTGCAGATATCACCTTCCGTCACCGCAAGTTCACCTCTTTTGAATGTCTTTTTACGAAGGAAACCCGCACACTTGTCAATACATTCCTCCGGAAGTCCAGAAAAAAGCGCAACCTCTTTCAAAAGTTCTTCTTTTTTCATGTGATCCTAACCTCCCTTTCATATTTTTCATTCTTTATCAGCATCAAAAACCAGTCTTCCCGAAACAAAGACTTTTTTCACGTTGTAATCCATATCCATAGCGACCATGTCGGCGATCTTCCCGACTTCCAATGTGCCGAGATCCTCAGAAAGTCCCAGCACCTTCGCCGGATTCTGCGTGCATGCTTTCAGTGCTACACGAAGCGGGAGACCGAGCTTTAAAAGATTCAGAAATTCCGCATGGATGTCTGTGGTAGATCCGGCCAGCCGTCCGCCGCCGAAATCGGTCCTTCCGTTTATAACACTAACCGGCGTTCCCCCTAAGTCATATTCTCCGTCCGGCATTCCTGCCGCACGCATGGCATCAGATACAACGACCACTCGGTCTTCACCCAGGATCTTTATCGCCAGACGAAGCACTGCCGGATGCACATGCAGCCCGTCGCAGATCAATTCGCATGTGACCGAATCATCTTCCAAAAGCGCGGCGACTGCCCCAGGTTCGTGATGCCCCAGAGGTTCCATCGCATTAAAAAGATGCGTTGCATTAGATATACCATTTCCGATCGCCTCCTTACAACAGGCATAGCTTGCCGCGGTGTGGGCGCAGGAAAGGACGTACTTGTCTTTATTCTCCGAGATGAATTCTTTGGCACCGGAAAGCTCTGGAGATATATCAATAATGGAGATCAGTTTTTCTGAAAAACCCGCCGTGATCTCAGATAGATAATCAGTGGAAGGAAGCATTGCGTGCTCAGTATTCTGCACACCGCATTTTTCTTTCGCCAGGAAAGGACCTTCGAGGCGAACGCCCAGCATTCTTGCGCCGATTCCTTCTTCTTCCGAAAAGCTCTCGGCTGCCATCAGGACACGAAGGATCTGTTCCTTCGGGATCATCATGGTCGTCGGACAGAAAGATGTCACACCTTTCGAAGCAAGATATCTGGAGATCGTTGAGAGCGCTTCGACATTTCCGTCGGATGTATCTTTATCCATGGCACCATGGATATGAAGATCTATAAATCCGGGCATCAGGATCAACCCGGAAAGATCATATTCTTCTTCATCTGCGGGGACCGAGAGTATCTCTTTTCCAATGCCGGAGATCCGCGAACCGTCCACGGTGAGAGTCATGTCTTTTTGAAGCGAAAAAGCCTCATCCACAAGATCAACATGATTCAGACGCATATAACCAAAACCTCCCTGAGGCGCCCTTCCAAAAGTACACCTCAACTAGTATTTTACAACAACTTTGAACGAAATGAGACGTTGAATCGCAAACGTGGCATTTTTCTTCACGAAAAGACACGAATTTGCGAAAATCGCAAAATGCATGCGCCATTATACAGAAAAGAGACTATAATCAAGGTCAGGAAATCATCAATGTAAATAGGAGGATTATTATGTTCCCAGAAATTACGGTTACTAAGACAACCTCACCAAGACAAAAACCGCAGCCAGGTCAGCCGCTGCCTTTCGGTCACATCTTCTCTGATCACATGTTCGTAATGGACTATGTTGAGGGTCAGGGCTGGATCAACCCGAGGATCGTTCCGTACGGCCCGTTCGAGATCGAGCCGTCCGCCATGGTATTCCACTATGGCCAGGCTGTATTCGAAGGTCTGAAGGCATATATGTGCGAAGACGGTTCCATCAACCTTTTCCGTCCGGCCTGCAACTTCGAAAGAATGAATAACAGTAACGACCGTCTTGTTATCCCGAAGGTAGATGTTGACTTCTGCGTATATGCTACAAAGAAGCTCGTTGAACTCGACAAGGATTGGATCCCGTCCGGCAAAGGCGAGTCTCTCTACATCCGTCCGTTCGTTATCGCAACAGACCCGTTCCTCGGCGTACGCGCTTCCAATACCTATAAGTTCTTCATCCTTCTCTCACCTTCCGGTGCTTACTATGCGCACGGTATCAAGCCGGTAAAGATCTATGTAGAAGACAAGTACGTCCGTGCTGTACGTGGCGGTACTGGTTTTACCAAGTGCGCCGGTAACTACGGTTGCTCCCTGATCGCTCAGACCATCGCTCATGATTCCGGTTACGAGCAGGTACTGTGGCTCGACGGCGTTGAGCAGAAATACATCGAAGAAGTTGGTGCTATGAACATCATGTTCATCATCGACGGCAAGCTCGTTACACCTTCTCTGGCAGCCGGTTCTATCCTGCCGGGTATCACCAGAAGATCCTGCATCGAGATCGCAAAGTCCATGGGCATGGAAGTTGAAGAAAGAAAGATCTCCATCGAGGAAGTCATCGAAGCTGGTAAGTCCGGCCGCATGCAGGAGTGCTTCGGTTGCGGTACCGCTGCTGTTGTTTCTCCTGTTGGCGAACTCAAGTATGAAGATACTGTTATCCACATCAACAACGGTGAGATCGGTCCGATCACACAGAAATTCTACGATACGATCACAGGTATCCAGAGTGGTAAAGTTGAAGATAAATTCAACTGGATCACGAAGGTAGATTGATCCTTCTTTAAAGGATAAAAAAGACATTTATACCCCCTCTTTTCTCTCACATAAAGTGCAGAAAAAGAGGGGGTATTTTTTGCAAAACAAGTTCCTAAATCTGTGGAGAAAAGTACGTTGATCTGTTGGCCAAAGCCCCTGTAGGAAGGCCGTTTCCGCTAACTACAAAAATAACCATCTGAACGAAATCAGATGGCCATTCTTGTAGTTACAAAATCCGGACAATTTCTCCGTCTTTCTGTGAAGATAATACCACGTATTTGATAAAATAACAAGTGTCAAAAACAGATCTTCACGCAATTGTAAAACGGATTCAATAAACGGGTATTAGAACTCGAAGATCTTGAAGTTGGAAAGTCCGAGACTCGGATTGATTCCCAGTATGCTGTGATATCTCACAACAAACACAATTAGAAGAGAAATACCTATAAGTACAACGAGTACTCCGACAACACGCGGGATCCTCGTGGTGTTCGTTACATTCGTCTTCGCAATAAGATCATGGAAAGATCTTGAATCGATATTGTTCGAAGCAAAGATATAAGAAGCCAGACCAAGTATAACTGTAAACAGGCAGATGATCTTAAAGAAGCTTCGGATGATGCAGTAGATCATGGAGTTGCCCATGTGGAAATCCACATCGCAGTTCATCGACAGTTTTCCAGGTGTCGTAGCAAAGATCCTCGTAAGGAAAATGTCCAAGACGAAATAGATAACAACAGCGATGATCAGTGTCTTGATCAGGTTATCTCTGATGCGAAGTTCATGATTAAATACATTTGCGATCTCCGACTCATCCATAAGCACCATGAGCAGACCACAGGCGCAGCCGATAAACGTAAGAAGATCTAAAAAGACAGCAAAAAGTCTGTCAAACATTGAAGCATTAGTATTCATATCCACCCTCCTGTTATATTTTCAATATAACACTCTCAAAAATATGCGTCAAATACGCTTTACCGCCTCAATAGTAGAAGAAGCACTTGAGTATATCCCCGGATTCCCAGCGGAAATTCAACGACTGAAACTCCCCAGGTTTCAGAGGTGTATATTTCGCTTCATCATTGCAGTGGGTCGTGATGACATATTCCGGATCTTCCGGTATATCTTTGGAAAAGAATCCGAGCAGTTCTTTATCGTTTAATGAAAACTGCGCATTTTTGCAGTCAGCAGGAACAAGAATATCCAGGCGGAAGCGAGAGGGCTGATCCATCAGGAAAAGAAATCCAATGACCTTTCTGTCTTCTTTCGGGCAGCTGACTCTCTGACTGACGGTAACATCTGTCCCGTCAATATTCAGCTGGTAATCCCGGTCCTCCAGTTCACTGACAACGATCCCGGTAAAAAGATCCCCGCGGATGATATTTCCATTTTCATTTTCTTCCATGTCTGATTCTCTCTTCTCTTCTTTTTCTCTTATGTATCTGCTTCCGATGTAGATGCGGATGCAAGGCTCTCTTTTTTCTTCGGAGCCACTGTCGGAACAAGCCGTTCACCTTCGTTATACTTTGACATCGGCACGCAATCCTTCGAACCCTTCTCGACGGCTTTTTCCACGATAAAAGAAACGACATTCACGCGTGTCTGAAGTCGCTTCTCATCCAAAGACGCCTCAAGGATCAGCGACGAATCCAGCGAGGTACCGCGTATCGCGCCGCCGTTTTGCTGCAGTTCAAGGTTTTTCGTTTCTTTCATATCGGAAAGTTTCGTGAAATTATAATCCGACGACTCGAAGAAAACGATTGGAACCGAACGCTGATCGAATACCGTATAATCCGAAGTCACCTGCGTCACTTCGCGATACATGTCGTCAGTGAAATCCCCGTTGATATCAAAGCTAAGAAGCGACATATTGTAATAGAGGTCCACACCCGTTTCCGACTGCAGACTGTTCTCATACGCCACATCGTAGGCTTCATAGAGTTTTCTTCTATAGGAATACTTTTTCCCTTCCTGAAGCGAAGTCAGACCGGCATGTGCATAGAGTTTGTCGCCGGCGTAGATACTCTCGATGCAGTACATGCACTCGATACTCTTTAATTCTGATTCGGAAAGACTATTCACAAAAGTCTCCGCACCCAGGTAATTCCTGGAAGAAGCACCAAACGCCACAATGATGACATCGTAACCATACTTTTTGCCGAACATTTCTTTTGCAATCGTAAGAAGAGATCCGATACCGCAGGCATTATTCTGAATACCGTCATACTGCGGATAGGAACCTCGGCTGCTGTATCCGACCGGACTGTCATAATGCGCACCGATCACGACGGTCTTATGGACAGGAGAATACTCACCAAAAGAATCTCTCTGCATGAAGCCTTCTCCACTGATACGCACGATATAGTTATGGGATTCCGCGGCACCGGCTGACCGGATGGACTGCGTCTCTACGGTATAACCGATCTTCTCCAGTTCGTTCTTGATCATGACACCTGCGCCCTGCTCGCCCGAAGAGAAAGCATCTCTATATGGGAAGGAGGTAGCCAGTTCAAGGGCAAAATCCGCTCCATATGAACCGAAATCGGCGATCTTTTTCTCTTCCTTTTTCTTTCCGCAGGAAGGGGCTGTGATCATCATCAGGCAGATCATGCCCGAAAAGATCCGTTTGATATACTTCTTTGTCGTATTCTTCATTTCTTCTCCTAAAAGACCCGGGGTGTTTTCCGATCTTTACGGTCAATGTCCGTGAAGATCACAGATGACATCGAGTTTTTCCGAGAAAAACAGGAGTGCCTCTGCCTGGGTCATCTTTAATTTTTCGATCGTGCCGGTGCCGCGGGCCGAGATCACGGTGACATCGTCCTTATACGGCGCAAGATTCTTCATGATCCTCCGAAGGAGGGACTCTTTCGACACGCCTTCGAGTTTTCTGGGGAATCCCAGCATATCATAAAGCCGGAAAAGGGCTTCTGACGGATTCATCGCAGCAACCGCAAATGCCAGTGCCTCACCTTCCGAATAACGGAGGAAACGGAAATGCTCGAGGATCGCTTCCTTGATCTCTTTTCCGAAATCAAACGCACACGGATCCTGTTCTCTGATTCTGGCTTTAGCAAGATAGCATTCGTCAATGGTAATAAACATATCGGCTTTTGTTACGAGCCGGTTTAAAAGCGTGATCTGGTCGAGCATGGCATACCGGATGATCTGTGCATAGCCGTTCTTCATAAAGTGTTCCGGAACCGTCGGAAGAAAATCCACATCCATATAAACAGCAACCGGTTCACACTTGACACTGACACAGTCCTTATGGCTCATGTAATTCAGATATGAAGTATCCGCTTCGGCGGATTCGAGCATACTCATAAGCGTCGTCGGAACGAGGCAGTAGGTCAGCCCGCCGAGGAAAGTGGATGCGACAAAGGCCGTCACGTCCATGATGCTTCCTCCGCCCCAGCCGACCAGAAGATCATCTGGAGTAAAAGAGATATCCATCAGGCGCTCGAAGACCTGCATGACCACGTCAAAGTTCTTCGACGACTGTCTTCCGTCGATCTGGATGACCGTCGGGGCGATTTCCCGTTTTTCAAGTTCCGTGATAAAACCCGCATGGTGAAGACCATTGACCTCCTTATCGGTCACGATCGCCACCTTAACGGGCGCAGAAGAAGAACGCTGCTTGATAAGATCGATCAGACAGGTATGTGCCATCTGCCGACCGCACTCGATCGGATAACGGCGTAAACTCTCTACACGCTTGACACAGGTCATTGGTACGTCCTTCTCCTTTCTTTTCGACATATACCCTTGATATGATAACACTTTTGCGCATAACTTTGTACAAAAAAGTCTCAAGACAAGTGCTTTTCCCAAAGTATATGTGATAAAATAGGTTGTTATAAAAAAAGGAAGAGGTCATTTACCATGCCAATCACAAATCCGGCTATCCGCACACGTTTTGCGCCGAGTCCGACGGGCTTCATGCACGTAGGGAACTTAAGAACGGCGCTGTACGAGTATCTTATCGCAAAATCCCTAGGCGGTACATTCGTCCTTCGTATCGAGGATACTGACCAGGAACGCTATGTGGAAGGTGCCGTGGATGTTATCTATAAGACACTTAAGACCGCAGGTCTTGTTCATGACGAAGGTCCGGACATCGGCGGAGATTTCGGACCGTATGTCCAGAGCGAGCGTATGGATCTTTATAAGCCTTACGCCGAGGAGCTCGTCAAAAAAGGGCACGCCTACTACTGCTTCTGCAGCAAAGAGCGTCTCGCTTCCCTTCACGAGGAAGGCGGTGTCGAGGGCGGCTATGACCGTCACTGCCGTGATCTTTCCGAGGAAGAGATCAAGAAGAACCTGGAAGCCGGTATTCCTTATGTTATCCGTCAGAAAATGCCGCTTACCGGCGAGACGACATTCCATGACTGTGTCTATGGCGACATCACCGTGCAGAACAAAGAGCTCGAGGATCAGATCCTTCTGAAGGCCGACGGCTATCCGACATATAACTTCGCAAATATCATCGACGATCATCTCATGAAGATCTCCCACGTCGTACGTGGTTCCGAGTATCTTTCCTCCACACCGAAGTATAACCTCTGCTACGAGGCATTCGGCTGGGAGATCCCGACCTATGTGCATCTCCCGCTGATCCAGGGAAAGAACGACGACGGCACAGTCAGTAAGCTCAGTAAGCGTCACGGCGCCACAGGCTTTGAGGATCTGGTCGCACAGGGATTCCTTCCTGAAGCCATCATCAACTACATTGCCCTTCTCGGCTGGTGCCCGAAGGACAATCAGGAGGTCTTCTCTCTCCCTGAGCTCTGTGAAGCATTCGATATCTCCGGGATCAGCAAATCTCCGTCGGTATTCGACTACGATAAGCTCGAATGGTTCAATGGCGAGTATATCCGTAAAATGACCGAAGAAGAGTTCATCGAATTCGCTAAGCCTGAACTTCTTAAGTTCCCGATGATCACAGAGGATCTGTATCCGCTGTTTACCGAGATCATGCAGCCGCGTATCACACGTCTTCGGCAGATCTCCGAAAAGCTCGGTTTCCTTCTGGAGCTTGCCGATTACGACCTGGAGCTCTATGTGCATAAGAAGAGCAAGACCACGAAGGAAGGCTCTCTCGAGATGCTTAACATCGTGCTCCCGATGCTTTACGAGATCGAATGGACCAAGGATTCTCTTTCCGAGTGTCTGACCGGTCTTGCTGAAGGCATGGGCGTCAAGAACGCACTCGTAATGTGGCCGGTTAGAATTGCAGCTTCCGGTACGGCAGTTACCCCGGGCGGTGCTGTCGAAGTCCTGCTTCTCCTCGGAAAAGAAGAAGCCCTGAAGCGCATCGAATCCGGACGACAGCGACTCTCCGCTGCATTGTCCTGATAAAGGAAAGGACTACGGTTCTTTTCCATCGATAAAATAACCGCACACAAAGGCGTGTGCAAGAAAGTGAGAGTAATAGAAAATGAGTGAATATAAGAGTTTTATCCATGAAGCGATCGAAGAAGATATCGGACCGGGCGGACGTTACGAAGGTAAGACCGTCCATACACGTTTCCCACCGGAACCGAACGGATATCTTCACATCGGTCACGCAAAGGCATTAGAGATCGACTTCGGTATGGCGGAGCAGTATGGCGGCCTTTGTAATCTCCGTATGGATGACACCAACCCGACCAAAGAAGACGAAGAATACGTCGAAGCGATCAAGGAAGATATCAAGTGGCTCGGACATGACTGGGACGACCGCTTCTACTATGCATCTTCCTACTTCGACAAGATGTATGAATATGCCGTCGAGCTCATTAAAAAGGGTCTGGCGTATGTCTGCCAGCTGACTCCGGAAGAAATGAAGGAGCACAGAGGCGACCTTACGCATCCTGCAACCAGCCCGTACCGTGACCGCCCGATCGAAGAGAGCCTGGATCTTTTCGAGCGGATGAAGAACGGCGAATTCGAAGATGGTGCGATGACACTTCGTGCCAAGATCGACCTGGCTTCCGGTAACTTCAATATGCGTGACCCGGCGATCTACCGTATTAACCACATGCGTCACCATAATACCGGGGACAAGTGGTGCATCTATCCGATGTATGACTTCGCACACCCAATCGAGGATGCACTCGAAGGTATCACGCACTCCCTCTGTTCCCTCGAATTTGAGGCACACAGACCGCTCTATGACTGGGTCATCGAAAACTGTCCGGTACCTTCCAAGCCGCGTCAGATCGAGTTCGCACGTCTTGGCATCACACATACGGTATTAAGTAAGAGAAAGCTCCGCAACATGGTCGAGACCGGCCTCGTTGACGGATGGGACGATCCACGTATGCCTACCCTCTGCGGTCTGCGCCGTCGCGGATATACTCCGGCATCTATTCACAATTTCCACTCCAGAAACGGTATCTCCAAAGTCAATGCAGTCGTTGACTACGCATTCCTCGAGTACTGCCTGAGAGAGGACTTAAATGCCACCGCGAAGCGTGTCATGGGCGTCGTACATCCTGTAAAGCTCATCATCGACAACTATCCGGAAGGAAAAACGGAGACATTTACTGTCGAGAACAATCCGGAAAGACCCGAAGACGGAACACGTGAAGTTTCTTTCTCGAAAGAACTCTGGATCGAGGAAGATGATTTCATGGAGGTTCCGGAGAAGAAGTATTTCCGTCTCTTCCCGGGTAATGAAGTCCGTCTGAAGTCCGCCTATGTCATCAAATGCACGGGCTGTGACAAGGATGAAAACGGCAAAGTCATCGCTGTACATGCAGAATATGAGGAAAGCAGCCGCGGCGGTAATCCGGCCGACGGACGCCGTATCAAGGCCACGATCCACTGGGTGGATACGAAGACGGCACTTGACGCGACTGTACGTCTTTACGACCGTCTCTTCACCGTAGAAGCTCCGGATCTTGCCGACTGCAATTATCTCGACTTCATCAATCCGGATTCCCTGAAGGTCGTAGAAGGCGCGAAAGTGGAGGCTTCCCTTGCAGACGCGAAACCGGCAGACCGCTTCCAGTTCTTACGACTCGGATACTTCTGCATGGATACAAAAGACAGTAAGCCCGGAAAGCTCGTATTCAACCGAAGCGTATCATTGAAGGACAGCTATAAGCCGGCCACACAGGCATAAGATAAGAGATATAAAAACGCAAATGGAGCACCTCAGGAGTGACGATCCGGTCAAAGATGAGATGCTCCATTTTTATATGTCTAATATTTATCCCAACAAAAAAGGAACTGCCGCGTAAGTGACAGTTCCTTTTCTTTTTGAAATTGAATAAATCAGAGTACCTGACGATATGCGATTGCCTGATTCTGAGCTTCTTCCTGCTTAGCAAGAGTCTCACGATCCATAAGAGCAACAGTTCTCGGTGCTACTACGAATGTCTTTCTGTTCTGATCGATCGGCTTTACGTTACCATCGATAGAATAAGCGGCACCGGAAATATAGTCGATAACTCTCTGTGCAACTGCTCTTTCCACATTCTCGATGTTGCAGATAACTGTGTGACCTGCACGGATGTGGTCACAAACCTGCTGCGAAGAACGGATGCTGTCCGGCTGCAGGATAACTACCTGAGTGTCTGCTGCGGAAACGCTCTTGATCGGAACGATGCGGGAATTCATCTCCGGCATTGGAAGTGGTTCCTGTTCAGGGGAAGAATAATCTCCGTCAATCTCATGGATGTCTTCGAAGTTCTCTTCTTCATAATCCTGGTAACCTTCTTCGTCGCCCTCATAATAGTCGTTGTCTACACCTGCGATCTTGTTTACGAGACTATTCCAAAAACCTGCCATAACTACCTCCAAATTTACTGCTACAGTGCGTCGAAGCACTTGCAAATTTCACTATGAGGCTAGTATATGTCTACGAACTTTGGCTTTCAATAGAATCGGGGGAATGGTAAATAACATGTAACTTTGATAAGTTGCCGTGTAATTTTTCTGAAATATTAGGATATTTTTATGTCATCATTGGTGAAAATATCAAACCGGGTCCGGATAATCGCGTTTTCCGAATATCGCTGTTCCGATACGCACATGAGTTGCGCCGCAGGCGATCGCTTCACGGAAGTCCCCGCTCATTCCCATCGACAGATACTTCCAGTTCTTCTCATCCGCACCTTCTTTTTTCAGCTGATCGAAAAGGACCCGTGTCTTTTCAAAAACGGATCGCGCCTGCCCTTCCTGCTGCTGGATCGGCGCCATCGTCATGAGGCCGCAGAGATCGAGATTCGGAAGAGAAAAGAGTTCTTCGAACTGCGCCTTCACTTCTTCTTCAGAAAAACCGTGTTTACTCTCTTCTCCCGAAACATTGACCTCAAGGAGGATACGGGCGGTCAGATCCCTGGCCTGGTAGCGTTTACTGATCTCTTTTGCAAGAGATAGCGTGTCCACGGAATGGATAAGATACGGATCACCGACGATGGTCCTTACCTTTCTGCTCTGGATCGTGCCGATCAGATGCCAGTTCGGATGAAGATCCTTCTCATCCAGGGCCTGCTTCTTGGCATGCATCTCTTCCGGGCGGTTCTCCCCAAGATCTGTTAAGCCGAGGGAAAAGGCCTGTGCAGCATACTCTGCCGGGAAGAATTTCGACACGCCGATCAGCGTGATCTCCTTTTCGTCCCTGCCGGCCTCTTTTGCAGCTTCACGGATCTGTTCTCTCACGCGGTTGATATTTTCGAGCATTTCTTCCGGACTAAACATATTCATGTTATTTTTCCACCTTGTCCCCTTCTTTTACCGTACTCGGATTCGTAATAACGATCGTACTGATACTCGGGACAGTCTGCTTATCATCGATCGGTGCAATGATCGCATACTCTCTGTCATAGTCTTTGACCTGCACGGTATAGCCCTTGGCATAGCCGCTCTCATTGACATAGATTGTAGCGATTCCGCGATCGTAATCTGCGTCTGCCAGAGAGGAAACCGGAACGCGGATACCGCTCGTCGATGTCTGGACGATCTCGATATCTACCGTACGTCGGTCCAGAAGTCTTTCCACCTGATTCGATGTCTTAAATACGACCATCAGGCCGTCACGGGTAACGGCACAGCGGATGACGATACAGTCGGCAATAGAGATGGCTTCCGAAGGAATACGAATCACATGGACGGAGTCTTCCTTAAACTCATCCATCGACGCATTTTTCAGAAGGCAGGCGAAATACTGTTCATCGTTCTGCACGATACGAAGGACCGGCTCATTCTGCTTGATCTGCAGGTCACCGGTAATAATGCTGCTACTGTCTTTGATAAGCTGCTCGCACTTGGTATCTACCATATTCATGAGAAGGTCGAGGGTGATGATCTCTTCCTGTCCGTCGAGCTTATAGGAAACGATGCCCGGTTCATTCGCGCTGATCGAGTTAGCCCGATTCTTCAGCTGAGTCTGAAGATTGCTCTCGCTGTTGCGGAGCGTATTTAACTGCTCGTCTTCAAAATCGATATCTTTCAGGTTCGTATCACGCTTTTCCATCAGTACGCGGATTGAAGACGAATAACTGGTCATGTTGTTGAGGTTATTAAGGAGTGCATCCTGCCGGATCGTCGTAATGATCGGGTGGATCTCTTCATTGGTCTCGGTAAAGATCGCTTTCGCCGCTACGCCTTTTCCCTGATTCATGAGCTGTCGTTCGATATCGACGATCTGCTGCTCGACGTTCTGAAGATCCGTAAGTGTAGACTCCATTCCGTCCGGGATGACCAGCGCCAGAAGCTGGTTCTTCGCCACGCGGCTGCCTTCAGTCGCCTGTGCAAGCAGAGCACCTGTGTGCGTGGAATTGATTACGGATTCATTTCTTACAACGAGAGCATTGGTACCGATCGTATGCTCGATCGTTCCCTGTGTTGCAAATGCATATGTCGGCTTGGCAGAGACATAATCCTCTACGTAAAGGACCGCGATGATCATCATGCCGGTCAGGATCAATATCGAAAGAAAAGCATTAAAAGCGGCGCGCAGAGAATCTCTCTTACGCATCTTCGCCATGTGCTTTCTTCTCTCTTCACCGACCTCGGGACGTGTCTCCTCGAGGACATCTGGCACGATCTGCTGTTCCTTCTTCGCCGCCTCTTCTTTTTCCTTCTCGAGTTTCTGCTTCTGGATCAGCTGATTTCTCTTATCGATCTGACGGACTCTCCACCAGGACAGTTTCTTCGGCTGTACCTTCGGAGCTTCTTTCTCCACAACGGTAGTTGTCGGTTCCTGTTCATCCCCGAAAAGAGGACGTCGGAACTGCGGTGCGACCGGATCGGCCTTAAGCGAATTGTTCGAAGAAGCCGGATTCGGATTTTGAGTATTGGGGGCATTCCTTCTGACGACTGTCGGTGCCTTGCCCTTCTGCTTCATCTTAAGGTTTGCGGACACGCCTTTTTTCGGCATGGCGGAGATATTCTTCGCCGGAGCATTTTTTGAAGGAGCCGTCTTCGAAGATACGTTTCTGCCTTCCGGATTTGCCCGGGATACGGAATTCATCTGCGCACGCGGATTCATTTTTCCCTGCGGAACATTTCTCTTAACAGCGGAATTGGAAGAAGACGGGATGTTTTTTCTGGGCACAGAAGGATTCACGGGAGACTTGGAAGGATCGACCTTCTGTCTGTCCCCGGCTCTCTGCATATTATTCATGCGGTTGCCGTTATTGCTCTTTTTGCCCTTGGCCATCGATCAGTTCTTCTCCAACATATCCGAAACGGCCATCATGACCGCCAGTTTCACCTGTTCAAATACCAGACCGCCCTGCATATATACGAGGTACGGCGGTTTTACAGGGCCATCGGCGGAAAGCTCGATAGATGCGCCCTGTACAAAAGCACCTGCCGCCATAACGACCTGCGCGTCATATCCCGGCATGTCCCACGGCTCCGGCGAGACGAAAGAATCCACCGGGGAGCAGGATTGTACTTTTCTACAAAAGTTTACCATTTGTTGCTCATCTGGGAAAGCCACACTTTGCACAATATCTCCGCGAAGGTCCGTCGAAGAAGGTGCACATTGGCATCCGGCCATCTCGAGGAGCTTTGCGGCAAAGACCGCACCCTTCATGGCTTCCGCGACGACATGCGGCGCCAGGAAAAGGCCCTGTGCGATCTGCCGGTTAAAGCCGAGAGAAGGTCCGACATGGCTTCCGAGACCCGGGGCGGTAACACGCTCCGCCACTCTCTCGACCAGATCTTTTCGACCGGCCACATAGGCACCGGAAGGACAGATCCCGCCGCCGGCATTCTTGATCAGAGACCCGGCGCAAAGATCCGCACCCAGTGCACACGGCTCCTGCGTCTCCACGAATTCGCCGTAGCAGTTATCTACAAAAACGATAATGTCTTCTCTTATACCCTTGACCAGATCGACGACCGCCTTGATGTCTTCTCCGAGAAGGCAGCGTCTGCTGGTATAGCCCTTCGACTTTTGGAGGAAAACGACCTTTGTTTCCGGCTTAATGGCCGCTCTGATCGCCTCAAGATCAGGCGATCCGTCAGCACGAAGCTGCACTTCGTTATACTTCATGCCATAGTCTAAAAGAGAGCCTGTAAACGTATCGTCCTTCTTCTCGACACCGAGTGCCGATGCAAGCGTATCGTAAGGACGTCCGGTCACAGCCAGCATCTCTTCTCCCGGCTTTAAGATACCGAAAAGGCAAGCCACCAGGATCTGCGTACCGCAGGTGACCTGAATACGGACATAGGCGGCTTCCGCGCCGAAGATCTCCGCATACATCTGCTCGATCTTCTCTCTTCCGATATCGTCGTAGCCATAGCCGGTAGTCGCGCCTAAATGCGCCTCGGCAAAACGGGCATTTCTGAATGCCTGAAGGACACGTAGCTGGTTATATTGCTTTACTTCATCGATCTTGGAGAAAACAGCAGAAACGGCGGTCATCGCTTCATCTGCCATGCTGACCACCGTATCACTGATTCCATACATTGTTTTGAATGGATCCTGATTCATCAGATACCGTAAACCTCCTCAGGTTTTAAGATCCTGATACCGGCCTCTTCAAACTTCTTGATCACAGGATCGAAGTTCTGCACACGGATCACCATCACTGCCTCATCGGACTTTCTTCCGACGAACCCGTAGATGTATTCCATCGACTCGCCCGTTTCGGAAAACGTCGTAAGGGAGTGATCCAGCGTACCCGGCTTATCCGGGATCGCAATCGCAAGGACCGGTGTCATGCTTACCGTAAAGCCAGCTTCCGTAAGCACTGTAACCGCTTCTTCCGGTTTATCCAGAATCATACGGAGGACACCGTAATCCGTCGAATCTGCCACATAGAGAGCACGGATATCGATATTCGCCTTGCCAAGAACCTTCGTCACTTCAGCCAGACGGCCAAAAGAATTCTCAAGGAATACATTGATCTGCTTGACTAACATACGGAAAACCCTCCTTGGATTTTATATTTCTATTATATCGCAAGAAAGCGGATTTTTACGATACAAAATCTCTGCCCTTGTTAAAAGCTTCGATATTCATAGGGATGAGTTTTGCCTTGCTGGCGAAAGCCTCGTTGATTGCTTCTTCCCACAGCTCCTTCGGGAAATCCATACCTGCAGAAAGAGCACCGACCATAACCATGTTTACGGCCTTGCTGCTGCCGCAGGAAAGAGCAGCGGAAAGTGCATCAAATTCCACGATCTTGGCATTTCCGGAAGCGGAAGCATCGAGCGAATCCTTGATGTTTTCCGGATACTCGGCATTACCGAGAAGGACTGGAAGAGACTTGATCTTCTGGGAGTTTACAAGGAGAATTCCATCTTTCTTCAGAAGATTTGCCCAGCGGACTGCCTCTACTTCTTCAAAAGCGAGGACATAGTCGGCCATGCCTTCTTCGATGATCGGAGAATAGACCTTCTCACCCATTCTTACATATGTGATTACGGAACCGCCGCGCTGGCTCATGCCGTGTACTTCCGATACCTTGATATCGAGGCCGAGCTTCATGGCGAGAATGCCGAGGAGCTTTCCGGCGATCAAGGTTCCCTGTCCGCCGACACCGGCGAGTACGATTGAAATATCCTTTGCCATATTATTGCTCCTCCTTTCTGGAAAGTGCATTGAACTTACACATGTTGATGCAAAGACCGCAGGCATTGCAGGCCTCCGGATCGATCACCGGCTTCTTATCGTCACCGGCAACGAGTGCCGGGCACATGATACGGGAGCAGGCGCCGCATTTCTTGCAGGCATCTTCATTCAGGACGATGGACACGCCCTTCGGCTTTTTACCGGTCGGGATCAGTGCGCATGGACGGCGTACAATGATCACGGATACGCAATCCTTCGCGATCTCTTCTTTAACGATCTTTTCGACTTCGTAGGTATCTACCGGATCAACGGTTCTTACAGATGTAACACCGACGCTTCTGCAGAGTGTCTCCAGGTCGATGGCCGGAGCCGGCTGCAGACGGATGTTCTTTCCGGATGCCGGGTTCTGCTGATGTCCTGTCATGCCTGTGATGGAGTTATCGAGGATCATGACGGTGATCGCGCTCTGGTTATATACTGCGTTGATAAGGTTTGTGATACCAGAGTGCAGGAATGTCGAGTCACCGATTACGGCTACGGTCTTCTTACTGTCTTCCCCATCGGAAGCCTTGTCGAAACCGTGGGCCATACCGACTGATGCGCCCATGCAGACGGAAACGTCCATCGCGGCTGTCGGCGGAAGCGTACCCAGCGTATAGCATCCGATATCGCCCATGACCTGTACCTTCGCACGATTTAATGCGAGGAACATTCCCTTATGCGGACAGCCGGCGCAAAGAAGCGGCGGACGGCCCGGAGCCTTCGGAAGTTTATCAAGGTCCAGTGCTTTCTCCGGAAGAGCTTCCGAAGAAAGTACGGAACGGATCATGCGGGAATTATATTCGCCCTGCAGCGTGAAAAGATCTTTTCCCTCACAGGCAATGCCGGCGGCCTTGATCTCTGTCTCCATAAACGGATCAAGTTCTTCGACCACGACCAGACGGTCTACCTTCGATGCGAAATCGCGGATCAGATCCATCGGAAGCGGCCATACGCAGCCGAGCTTCAGGACGGAAGCAGACGGAACACCTTCCTTCACATACTGATAGGAAGCGCCTGCGGTGATGATACCGAGCTTGGTGTCATTCATCTCTACTTTATGGATGCCCATGCTGAGGAACTCTTCATTCGAAGCCTTGGCGATATCCAGTGTTCTCTGCTCGACCACTACGTGGCGCTTAATGGCCATGGCCGGCATCATAACATACTTATTAACGTTCTTCTCATAAGGCTTAACGACGATATCTTCCGGATCGGAAAGCTCGACGAGCGAACGGGAATGGGAAACGCGGGTATGCATTCTTAAGATGACCGGAGTATCAAATCTCTCGGAAAGATCAAATGCCATCTTGGCGAAATCCTTACACTCCTGGCTGTCAGAAGGCTCGAGGATCATGAGCTTGGCTGCACGTCCGTAGTTTCTGCTGTCCTGTTCGTCCTGGGAACTGTGCATGCCCGGGTCGTCAGCTACAACGAATACCAGACCGCCGTTTACGCCTTCATAAGCAGCTGTAAACATCGGGTCGGCCGCTACGTTCATCCCAACATGCTTCATGCATGTCATGGCACGTGCACCACGGATAGAAGCACCGATCGCTACCTCGGATGCTACCTTTTCGTTCGTCGCCCACTCGCAGTAAATGCGGTCGTAGGTGGCGATCGTCTCAGTGATCTCTGTGCTCGGGGTACCCGGATAGGAGGACACTACCTTCACTCCTGCCTCATAGGCACCACGTGCAACAGCTTCATTACCTAACATGATCTGTTTCACTTTTCATACCTCACTTATATTCAGTTAGTGTTCACTAGAATTAGCACCCGTCTATTGTATCACGATTTAGTCTTTAAGATCATCAATTCTCGCCGGAATGTCTTTCGGCATATCCTTGAAGGCCGCGTCAATGACTTTCTTATCGAGCTTCGGAGAGATCCAGGATACGACCGGTACCAGGACGATGCCGAACAGCATAGCGAATGCGCCTGCATTGATCGGAGATGCCAGATTAACCGGAAGACCTGTAGGGAACTTGAAGTTATGTCCGAAGAGAGCACCATTGCTTAAGATCAGGTGGGAGACGGTAATGCCGACACCACTGATGAAGGAAGCCCATACAGCTGCCTTCGTAACGCCCTTCCAGAAAAGACCATAGAGGAACGGAGCCAGGAAAGAACCGGCCATAGCGCCCCAGGAGATGGACATCAGCTTGGTGATGTAGACATCGTTGCTGTGGTAAGAGTAAAGAGCCAGCAGCATGGATACTACTACGAAGAACGCAAGAAGGATACGGATAATGGTGACCTTCTTCTTCTCATTCATATCTTTGATGACATTGTCTGCGAGCACATCGAGTGTGATCGTGGAGCTGGATGTCAGTACCAGAGAAGTCAGTGTGGACATGGAAGCCGAGAGTACCAGAACAACGAGGATCGCGACGAGAAGTGTCGGGATCGCCTGATCGAGGATGATCGGCATGATCTTATCCATGTTGAGTCCGCCGGAAGCGGTCTTGATATCGTCTGCTGTCACGAAGATGCGGGCAAAACCACCCATGAAGTAAGAACCACCTGCGATGATAACAGCGAATATCGTGGAAACGATCGTAGCTGTATGTACGGACTTATCGTCCTTGATGGAGTAGAACTTCTGTACCATCTGCGGAAGACCCCATGTGCCCAGAGAAGTCAGGATAACTACACCGAGAAGGTTAAGAGGTTCAGGTCCAAAGAGCGAGGAATATACGCCCTGGAAAGAGGAACCGTTTGCTGCCGGGATCTTAGACAGTTCTGTCATGGAATCCATCAGACCGCCGTGATAGTTGAGTACGCAGATGATCGTCATCGTGATACCGACGATCATGATGATGCCCTGGATAAAGTCGTTGATGGCTGTGGACATATAGCCGCCGAGGATAACGTAGGTGGCCGCAAGGAGGCTCATCACGATGATGCAGAGCTCATAACCGTAAGAGATACGGTCGAGACGAAGTGCAGATGTAAAGAGATAAGAAAGTCCATTAAATACGGAAGCGGAATACGGGATCATGAAGATGAAGATAATGATCGCCGCCGCAATACGCAGGGACTTGGAATTATAACGCTTACCGAAAAAGTCCGGCATTGTGTTCGTATTCAGTGTCTTGGTCATGATACGGCAGCGTTTACCGAGAATGACCCATGCGGCCAGAGAACCGATAAAGGCATTGCCCAGACCGATCCAGAGCGAAGAAACACCGAAGTCCCAACCGAACTTACCGGCATAACCGATGAAAATAACTGCGGAAAAATACGTGGCGCCAAATGAAAAAGCTGTAAGCCACGGTCCTACCTTTCTACCGCCGAGTACAAAAGAAGAAACATCTTTGGTGTTTTTTCTCGAGTACACTCCTACCGAGATGATCATTGCGAAGAACACGACAATGACTATCCCATACAACAAGTCGAGAGAATCCATATTCTACCATCCTTCTGCTGCCGTTTCTGACAGCCCTACAATTTACTTTCGCCCAAAAGGGCATAAAAACTACATTCCCATGATAACAGAGAAACGAAAAGATGCAAGGGTTTTTCGGCGTTTCAGGGAAAAATCTACTCGATAGTTATGGATTGTCCGCAGATCAGATCATGGACCTTATCTTTTAGTTCGTCTTTCAGGAACTGAAACTGCTCTTCTCCCGTGCAGTGACAGGAATAATACTCCGCACAGGAATCCTTCATGGCCTTTACTGCCTCCAAAAGAAGATCCTCATCCCAGATCGGGTCATATTTCATAAGATGCAAGCCGCCAACGAACGCGTTAAAACGGAATGCATGCACGAGATTGATAAGGCCTTTGTGCGTGCAGCCGCTGATCAGATAGGTCTTATACCCTTCCTTGATCATAAGATACATCTCATGCTCGTATTTTTCTTTTTCCAGGATCTTACCGCGCTTAACCTTCTGGCCGTGCGTATCGATGGATTTTACTAGTCTGCCGATCTTTACGAAGGAAAGCTCCGGATCGATCGTAATATCGTCTCTGACCTTAATAAATCGCGGGTGCCCGTCGAGTGTCTCATCCAGGCCGATATACTTATTCTGTCCGTTATAATGCGGTTCGAACACCAGCTCATTCATATAGATGTTCGCGATCTTATTTACATCCAGAAAAGAAAGCAGACCGCCGCCATGGTCATAGTGTCCGTGCGAAAGGAAAGCCACGTCGACTTTCCCTAGATCGATCCCGAGTTTTTCGGCGTTACTTAAGAAGTTACTGCCCGCTCCGAAATCAAAAAGGATCTTATGCCTTTCTGTCTCGATATAAAGGCTTAATCCGTGCTCAGAAAGAAACCCGGGCCGGCTTTTGTTTTCCGAAAGAACTGTGACCTTCATCAGACGATCTCCTTTTAAAGCTTATCTTCTTTCATTATAACCGAAAAGAAAAGGAGTTGCCTTTTAATGGGCAACTCCTTCTTTTACTTTTGCAGTTAGAAAATCTGATTATTTGCAGAGAGCCTTTGCAAATGCATTGATCTTTTCTACCTTCTCCGCAGCCGAGCTCATGGAAAGAGCAACGATCATGCCGTTTTCAGAGAAATAGTAGATGCAGGAGTAATCAGAATACTGATAAGATACATAGCCCCAGTCATCAGACACTTCATAGTTTGTGCAGATAGACTTGAGAGATCCTGTCATGGAATCAAAGTAAGCCTTTGCAGAAGCAGTATCAGAGAATTCATAGTACTGATACATCAGTTCGAATTCAGCATCATAAGCAACAACTGTCTCTGTTGTAGCATAAGAACCAACAGAACCTGCACCGGTAGCAATCATAGAACCTGCAGAATCCGGATCAGCTTCCTTGAGGATCTTCTCGAAAACATCCTTGTCGACCTTGATCTTCTTCGGTGTTACCTTTTCAAGCTTTGCAGCCGGGCCGGCAGCAGATGTAGCAGAAGTATCATCTGTCGGAGCCTTAGTTTCCTTGGTGTCCTTGGTATCTTCTGTCGCCTCTGTGGTTTCCTTTGTATCGTCTGTCGGTGCCTTTGTTGTCGCATCGGTCTCATCGGTTTCCAGAGAGATCTCTGTCGTCGGAGAAGAGATGGAAAGGAAATCTTCGCAAGCTTCGATTACCGGTACGAGGAGCTCTTCACAGAACTCAGGACCATTTGTGAGAGTATACTCGTCATCTTCTACTTCGAACTCGAGAGTACAATCAACAGAGATATACTTCTTTTCTTTCTGTGCTTCGATTGCTTCGATGAAATCATCCTCATCACCGTCAGCTTCCTCAGCAGCTGCCTCATAGTCAGGCATCGTTACAGTAACCGGAACGGTAGCCTTCTTCTTCTTTTCCTTGATATCGTCTTCGTTGATCTCAAAGGAAGCCTTGTCCATTACGGCCTTGATGGCATCGCAGGAAGCGATCTCTTCAAAAGTCTCGATCGTCTCCTCCATACCTTCGATCTTCTTGAGCTTCTTGACACTCAGAGAAGTAACAGCCTCAAGGACATTCTCAGCGGCTTCACCTGCCGGAGAAGCTTCTTTCTTTCCGGACTTCTTGCTGCATGCTGCGGCAGAGATGACCATAGCGAAAGAAAGTGCAACACAAGCGAGTTTCTTAACTTTCATGTTCATTGTTCATCCTCCATTTATAAAATTCGTTCTTTTTCCTTTAATTGCTTATCGCAACTAAAAATTATACTATAAGAAATTTTACAAATCAAATAAGACAAAAAAAGACTTGAGGATCAGATCCTCAAGTCTTGGTGCGGCGAACGGGACTTGAACCCGTATGGTCGCCCACACGCCCCTCAAACGTGCGCGTCTGCCAATTCCGCCACCGCCGCATGGCTGTAAAGCATGAATAATTATACTGATACAATGAGGGTGTGTCAATATCCTTTTTCAGATATAGATGAATGATTTTTCAAACCCCTCCCATTGTACATTTCTATACGTATATTTCAGGAAAAGAAAAGAGCTGCCTCAAGAAAGGCAGCTCTCTATTTTAATCAGTTATCTGATCAGTTTTCCTCTTCTTCCTTCTTTCTTACAACTACTGTGAAGGAAGCTGCAGATACTGCCAGGAAGAACAATCCTGCGAGCATCTTGACTGCGGAACCAGTATCACCGGTCTTCGGTACACGGGAAGCTCCGAGTACTTCGGATTCCTGCGGCGGGATCGGAGTCTCCGTAGGTGTCGGAGTATCCGTCGGTGTAGGTGTTGCCGTAGGTGTGTTCGTCGGTGTCGGCGTTACGGTCGGCGTCGGCGAAGGTGTAGGTGTTACTGTCGGTGCAACTGTCGGAGTCGGCAAAGGTGTCGGTGTCGGCAGTGGCGTCGGAGTCGGCAGAGGTGTCGGTGTCGGAGTGTTCGTCGGCGTCGGCAGCGGTGCCGGGGTTTCCGTAGGTGTCGGTGTCTCAGTCGGAGTCGCTGTTGGCGTCTCAGTCGGAGTCGGTGTTTCCGTCGGAGTTGCAGTAGGCGTCTCGGTCGGAGTCGGTGTCTCCGTCGGAGTCGGCGTAGGCGTCTCGGTCGGAGTCGGTGTCTCCGTCGGAGTCGGCGTAGGCGTCTCGGTCGGAGTCGGTGTCTCCGTCGGAGTCGGCGTAGGCGTCTCGGTCGGAGTCGGTGTTTCCGTCGGAGTCGGTGTAGGCGTCTCTGTCGGAGTTGGTGTCGGCGTTTCCGTCGGCGTCGGTGTAGGCGTCTCTGTCGGAGTTGGCGTCGGCGTAGGTGACGGTGACGGTGTCGGCGACGGATTAGGTGTCGGTGTCGGCAACGGCGTCGGCGTCGGAAGCGGTGTCGGTGTCGGCAGCGGAGTCGGCGTAGGTGTCGGTGTGCTGGTCGGCGTCGGCGTGTTCGTCGGAGTCGGCGTAGGCGTCTCTGTCGGAGTTGGTGTCGGCGTATTCGTCGGAGTCGGCGTAGGCGTCGGAGACGGAGACGGTGTCGGCGACGGAACAGGTGTCGGTGTCGGCAGCGGAGTCGGAGTCGGCAGAGGTGTTGGCGTCGGCAACGGTGTAGGTGTTGGCGTCGGCGTAGGCGTCGGGGTCGGCGTGTTCGTCGGCGTAGGTGTTGGTGTATTTGTCGGTGTCGGCGTCGGCGTGTCAGTCGGCGTCGGTGTAGGTGTATTTGTCGGAGTAGGTGTGTTCGTCGGCGTAGGTGTCGCTGTCGGAGTAGCCGTCGGCGTGTTTGTCGGGGTCGGCGTATTCGTCGGAGTCGGCGTGTTCGTCGGCGTAGGAGTTGCCGTTGGTGTAGGTGTATTCGTCGGAGTCGGCGTATTTGTCGGCGTCGGTGTATTTGTAGGTGTAGGTGTGTTCGTCGGTGTCGGTGTATTTGTCGGCGTCGGAGACGGAGTCGGTGTCGGCGTCGGGAACTTTACTCTGTTAGATACCGAGTGGAACTCAGAAGTGGTGAACATGGATGCGCAGATGATCGCACCGTTGGAGTTACCACCAAGCTTCTTGATGTAAGCATTCGGAGCAAGAACTGCACCATGGAGTGCGTGGTTGTCCGGCATATAGATGCTCTTTGCTTCAGCGAAGTTCCATACAACTCTTGCGTCACGTGTGTCGCCGCCGTCGTTCGGAGTACTTGCACTGTTAAAAGAACCATACATCAGCTGCGGGAAGTAGTTCACGGAATCGCCGCGAACGTTGATGATGACATCGATTCCTTCCGGGATATAAAGCTTGTTTGTGCCTTCCGGAAGATTAAAGATGAGCACGTCGTTTTCGGAGTTGAAACCCTGCGGAGCCTTAGCTTCTACTTCAAGCCATCCGCCGCCGCCCTTCTTTGTGACGATCGCGTTAGAACTCTTCTGAGCTGTGGAATTTGCACTGTTTGCACGGGAAACCATTGCGGACTTTCTGTCAGCAAAGTTGATCGATACTCCCTCAACAACGTGGTAGGAGTTGTTGGAGAAAGAGAAATTCGTGCTGTGGATCTTCGAAGCGGAGGAAACTTCAAGGTTACCACGAAGTGTGTAAAGTGCACTAAAGTTCAGATCACCACCGACTACCAGCTGGGACAGTCCGCGCTCACCTGGAGCTGTATTGTCTCCTGCGAAGGAGTAGTCACTTAATGTGGCGTTTCCGCCAATGGCCATTGCGCCGTTGGAGTGATGTCCTTGACCACTACCTACTTCGAAATCGCCAAAGCAGAAAATTGCATAGTTAAAAGGATTTTGTGGATTAACACCTGAACCGCTTTCGTAAGATAGATGATTATTCGCTGTACCGAATGGCAAAGCTGCGATTCCTTGTGTTCCCAGGAAAGCTAGAACCAATGTGCAAGAAAGAGTTCTCGCCCATCGGCCGAAACGATGACCTTTCGTCACCTGATGTGTCTTGTCTTCTGTCATTTTGACCCTCCGTCGGTTTCCCAATTTGAACATAATTTGCCTATATATAGGCCCACCGAAATCATAATATAATACCTAGGTTATTTGCTCAACAATTTTTGTTTGTGCACATTGTACAAATTTCACAATTTAGACACAATTTATAAAAAAGGCCGTAATAAAATTACGACCTTCTTCACAAATAAATTGTTTTTTACTTTTAATGCGTAAGCTTGAAGAACAGGATGATCGCCAAAAGACCAAGACCGATCGCAGCGAGTACACGGAGAACGGAAACCGGAGCATGTCCACCGACCTTACCGGTCTGTCCGTTTACGACGAACTGATAGACTTTGTCATTAAACTTGAACGAGGAGATCCATACCGGAACCAGAATATACTTATAAGTAATATTGGTATAGAGTGTGGAGAAATGAAGCGAATCTACGCGGTCGCATCTCCAGTTTCTACGGATGTACTGATTAATGTTCTGCTGCAGTCTTCTCTTAATGGATTCCTGGGCAATTCCCCAGCCTTCCTTGAGCCCGATGGAATAACGTTCAGCGATAAATCCGGCTACCACTTGCGGAGAATATGGAACAAGCTTACTAAAGTCAAACGGCTCACATGCTTTCACTACAGAGTTCTCATTTCTCTTACTGGCCATTACGGTCTCATCGTCGATAAATTCCTGATATACACCACTTACCGGACGCCATGTGGTCTCAGTAACGTAGGTATCTCCTCTCTTTACGCGACGGTCAAAACCGGCTCTGGCTGTAAAGGAAGAAGTCGTCTGAGAATCATATGTCCAGTACGGAAGATATACGCCCTGGAAAGATTCCGGACGGGCGCTCTTCTTAGCTTTTGAAGGCGTGAAGAGCTTTCCTTTGATCCAGGAAGTGAAACGCTCGCCGGCCTTCTCTTTGGAGATCGCGAAAGGACAAACCGCACCCGGTGCCATGGAATCGGAACTGGAAGCAGGCATTACGCTTGTGGATCCGCAGAACGGGCATACTGCAGCGGTCTCGAGAGCATCGTAGATCGTCTCGGCACCGCACTGCTTACAAACGACCGATTTCTTCTGTGCGCCCCACTCAAAACTTGCTGTCTGTGTAGCGGATTCGAAATCGAGTTCAACGATCGCATTATCTGCATCGGCCTTCGGCAGTTCTGCCTTATAACCGCAGAATTCGCAGAGCATTCCGCCGGATTCCGGGTCAAAAACAACGGTCGCACCACAGTTCGGACACTTTTTATTGGTTACGTCCTCAGTGATCTCATTTTGGATCTGCTGTCCATTCTCATCAAAATCAGCCATAAATACCTCCCATGCTTCCTTATGATCTGTTATTTTGTAATCTGTTCATTTATAACGAAAATGCAGGTCGAAAGTGGTGGAACTTCCACTTTTTTATCTTCCCTGTCAGAAGAAATCTGAATTGAAGTCTCACCGTTTCCAGAAAAGATATCAGGAATATGTTCTAAAGATGTCACTTTTCCGTTCGCATTTATATCCAGCAACAACCTCATTTTATCACTTCGGTTCGATATTAACAAAATCTTTTTCGGACTACTGCAGAACCGCCCGAAGTGATCTTTTCCACTTTCATCCAGCGTCCTTTCGAAAATAAGGTCATCTCCTTCTGCATGGACCATGGAGATCTCTCCACAGCGCAGAACTTCATATTTCCGCCGTAATCCGCTTACCTTCCGGAAAGATTCGAGAAGCTCCTTCTGCCACTTGGTCTCTTTTCCCCATGGATAAGTTCTTCTGTTGAAAGGATCCCTATACCCTTCCATGCCGATCTCATCGCCGTAATACGTACACGGACAGCCCGGATACATCATCTGGATGGCAAAGGCCATCTTCATGAGCGCCGCGCCTCTTCCCTTCATCTCCTCGGAAATCGATAGTTCCTTCTGCTCCGCTCTGTTTCCCGGATCCGGAGAACCGACGAGCATGGTAATGGCTCTGGGTACATCGTGGCTTCCGATCAGGTTCATCATGCAGTAGAACATCTGATCCGGAAGGTTTTCACGGTACTTTTCCATCGTAAGCGCATAAGTACGCGCAGAGAACTCGCCCTTTAGGAAAGAAAGGAGCGCTTCCCGGAAAGGATATCCCATGACGGTGTCGTGCGTCCGACCGAAGGCGAAATCTCTGTAATTTCCATAACTGATCTTCGTGGTCACTTCTTCCCAGACTTCACCTAAGACCAATCCGTCCCCGTCAGAAGCTTTCTTGACGCAGGATCTCATCTCGCGAAGGAAAGAATCCGGAATTTCATCGGAGACATCAAGGCGTACACCGCTTGCTCCTCCTTTGATCCAGCTGGCCACCACGCCACTTGGACCCAGAATATAGTCTCTGTAGCTCAGATCATTTTCTTTTGTATTCGGAAGTTCCGGAAAGCCCCACCAGGAATCGTACTGGATCGAGCCGTCTTCTCCCCTTCTAAAGGCATACCAGGAGGAATACTTACTGTCCTTTCCTTCCGAAAAAGCACTGTACGCGCCGGGCTCTTCATATCTTCCGTATTTATTGAAATACCGGCTGTCTGCACCGGTATGGCTGAATACGCCATCGACGATATAGCGGATCCCGTGCTCTTTCATTACGGAAGAAAAAGTCTTATAGCCCGTTTTCCCGCCAAGGAGCGGATCTACATTCAGATAATCCGCCGTGTCATAGCGGTGGTTCGATCTCGCTTCACAGATCGGATTCATATATAAAACATCTATATTTAAAGAAGATAGATAATCTGCCTTCTCGGCAATGCCGCGTAGAGTCCCGCCGTAAAAGTCACAGGCCAGATAGCCTGTTTCCGGCTTTCCTTCGATATCGACATCTTCGTCCCAGTCCTCGTGAAGGACACGCTCCGGGCGCTCCTTTTCAGATCTTTTCATAAGGTCGAAGGAATAATCGGATCCCCGGAAGAAACGGTCCGGGAAGATCTGGTACATCACTGCGCCCTTCATCCAGTCCGGGGTAACGAAGTCTTCCTCATAGACCGTGATCTGAAAAGCATGTGGGTATTTTTCTTCATGGACACCTACCTTCGGAGCGGAAAAAGCAAATTTGCCCTTGCCGTTTTCGCCTTCCCAGGAGGCGACATAGTAAAGATAGGTCCTTCCCTCTTCGTAGTTTCTGTATAAAAGATCGTGGAATTCCGGATCGACGATCGCTTCTATGTCTTCGCTTCTGCTTCTTAAGCAGAACCAGTAAAAGAGAAGTCCCGACTCGGCGGGCATGCGCAGACGGCAGCTCCATCGGTTCGGGACCTTTTCCTGTTTAGTTAATCTCATCTCGTTATAGGACAGGTCATAAAGACCGTACGTATAACAGAGGACGACCTCATCCACCGATACGGAAACATCGATACAAAGATCCACATAGCCGCCTGTTTTCTGTGCACCAAATGGTGTGCGGTATTCCGGGAGTCTGGAACAGTGAACGACGCAGTCCGTATTCTTGGCGATCCGAGACATCATGACTTCTTGTTATCCCCCGTCTCAGAAGATGTCTTTTTCGGGGCCGGTTTAGATGACTTAGAAGCAGGCTTTGCCTTCGTGGACTTAGCCGCCGGCTTTTTCTCGGAAGCAGGTTTAGCCGCTTCTTTCTTTTCTGCC
This sequence comes from Clostridiales bacterium, assembly GCA_017551865.1. Classification (GTDB taxonomy): domain Bacteria; phylum Bacillota; class Clostridia; order Saccharofermentanales; family Saccharofermentanaceae; genus Scatonaster. Next base: position 261,583 of record JAFZKB010000027.1, read on the forward strand.
GGAGCCTTTTCCGCGGCTTTCTTCGCAGCCGGTTTCTTCGCGGTCTTCTTGCCAACTTCCTTCTTCGCCGCTTCCTTTTTCTTCGGAGCCGGCATATCGAGGATCTCTTCCGTCAGGTTCTTCTTCGGCGGTTCTTCCTCTTCTTCAATAGAGATACCGGTAATGAAAGAATAAAGACCGGCGTACTCTTTTGCGGATTTTCTCCAGGAATAATCTGCCTTCATGCCCTCTTCGATCAGCTTGTTCCATACCTCCTTGTTGTGGCGGTACAGATCACAGGCATACTTGGTGACGAACAGGAACTCATGTGCGTTGATATTGGCAAACGAGAAGCCGTTTCCTTCTCCTGTGAACTCGTTATACGGGATAACGGTATCACGGAGACCACCGGTCTCACGAACGATCGGGATCGTACCATAGGTCATGGCAACGAGCTGGGAAAGTCCGCATGGCTCAAAGAGCGACGGCATCAGGAAGATATCGGAACCGGCATAAAGAGTATGCGCAAGTCCGTTATCGAAGGAAATGCAGGCACACATTTTGCCCGGATTTCTGGCCGCGATATCTGCAAGCGCTCTCTCGTAATAAGCATCACCGGTACCGAGGATCACGATCTGCATGCCATCGTAGAGCATCTCTTCTACAACGCGGAGCAGAAGATCAAGACCCTTCTGGTCAACGAGGCGTGAGATCATGGTACAAAGTGGTGCACCGGCATTTACCTCAAGACCCAGCTGTTCCTGAACGGACTTCTTGTTGATGGCTTTTCCTTCCACGTAGTTCTTGATGGAATACTTCGAAGGGATCATGTTATCCTTCGCCGGATTATACTCATCCGCGTTGATACCGTTTAAGATACCGGATACCTTGTAGGCATAGCGCTGAAGCGTATGATTCAGACCCTCACCATAGTAATCCGTCATGATCTCATACGCATAAGTAGGAGATACCGTCGTTACGGAGTTACTGTAAACGATACCGGCCTTCATGAAGTTGACGGCGCCGTCCTTGATAGACAGTTCATCCGTGAGGTACTCGCTCGGAAGGTCCAGAAGATCCTGAATTACTTCGATGCCGTGGATACCCTGATACTTCAGGTTATGGATCGTATAGACCGTCTTGACGTTGGTGTGATATCCGTTCTTCTTATAATGCGCATCGAGCAGAAGCGGCATCATACCGGACTGCCAGTCGTTACAGTGCAGAACGTCCGGTTCAAATCCCATAAAGTCGCCCATAAAATCCAGCACAGCTCTCTGGAAGAAGCAGAAACGCTCGATATCGAAAACATACTCGACATAGACCTGGTCGAAGTTAAAGTAGTATTCGTTGTCGACGAAGTAGAACTTAACGCCATTTAATGTCAGCGTATAAAGACCGGCATAGAGGGATCTCCAGCCCATCTTGATCATTTTCCAGCCGATAAAGTCGAGATTGTGTATCTGCTTTTCCTTTACGCTCTTATAAAGCGGCATGATGACTCTCGCATCACAGTGGTGATGCTGAAGTTCGATGGGCAGTGCGCCTACCACATCCGCCAGTCCGCCGACTTTCGCAAACGGATAGACCTCCGAGGAAACAAACAGGACCTTCACTTTGTTCATACGATCGCTCCTTTACCGATCACGACCGGATAATCCTTGTGACCTACAAGTTTTATACCCGGGCGGACCACAGAATTCTTATCAAGAATGACATTCTCCAGATAGCAGTTATCGGAAATATGCACATCCTGCATGATAACACAGTTTTTGATCGTGCAGTTCTTGCTGACAGCAACGCCACGGAAAAGTATCGACTCTGTAACTGTACCGGAGATGCGGCAGCCATCAGATACGATCGCATCGGTGACCTTACAGTCGTCAGAATACAGTGTCGGCGCTTCATCCTTGACCTTCGTAAAGATCGGCATGCCGTTCCAAAACAGCTCGGCACGGATCTGGTTATTCAGAAGCATCATGGACGAATTGAAGTAAGACTGTACGTTGTTGATACGGAGCACCAGTCCCTTGTACTCATAAGCATGTACACGGAGGGTGTCATATTTCTTTACGAAAGAGTGGATACCTACATGGTTCGTACCACGTGCCATCATCTCTGCGATCAGATCGATCAGGAGCTCACGGCGCATAACGATGATACCCATGCTGCTCTTGGTAAAAGAACTTTTCTCCGGATTAAAGAGCATATCCTTTACCCAGCCTCTTCTATCCACTTCAAGGATATAGTTCGGTCCGCCGAACTTCGTGCCGTCACGGTTATACATGACAGAGATGTCTGCACCACTGGCTTTAAAATCTTCAACGAAATCCGTGAATGTAGTATTCAGGATCACATTACTTGCGGCCATGATCACGTAGGATGCCTTACTGGATCTTACGAAATCGAGAAGGCCGGCCATCTCCTCATCACCCTGTACCGAGGTCGCTTCGGAGTTTACGTACGGCGGCAGGATATGAAGTCCGCCGGAATTCTTTCTGTCGAGATCCCAGGAAGAACCGGTTCCCAGATGGTCCATCAGGGACTTATACTTCGTGTAGGTGTGGATACCGATATTCTTAATACCGGAGTTCACCATATTCGAAAGCATATAGTCGATGATTCTGTATCTTCCGCCGAACGGGATCGCGGACAGAGCTCTCGGCTTGGAAAGCTCACCAAGCGTTATCTTTTTGTTATCACCAAGGATCAAACCCATTGCATCAATAAACATTTTTCAATTCCTCCCTACTTCGTCATACCCGAAAGACTTCTGCGATCACATTGTCTTTCGCAGATACATTGACATCTTTGTCCACCTGACAATTGGCAGGGATCACGGCGTTGTCCTTGATACGGAGACCGCCCTCAATAACGACGATACCTTCCTGACAGATCTTTTCATTCAGATACGGACTCTTGCCGGTCACATCAGATCCGGCTCTGACGTTCTCACCGATGATCGTGCCGGAAGCAACGATACAGCGGTTCAGATGGGCACCGGCTTTGACCGTAACGCCCGGGAAGAGAACGCAGTCTTTTACGTACGCCCCCTTCTCCACAGTAACGGAGTTGGAAAGAACGGAATGAAGTACCGATCCGAAGATCTGGCAGCCATCTGTCAGAGCGGAGCCGCGGACTTCTGCACTGTCTCCAAGGAACTGGGACGGCTTGACCGGGTTTCTGCTATAGACTCTCCAGGAACGGTCGATGAGATTGATCTCATGCGGACGGTCCAGGATATCCATGTTCGATTCCCACAGGGAAGAGATCGTTCCTACATCCTTCCAGTAGCCGGAGAAACGATATGCACAGAGTTTCTTGCCCTGATTCAAAAGAAGCGGCACGATGTTCTTGCCGAAGTCGTTATTCGATTTCGGATCATCCTCATCCTCCACCAGTGCTTTTCTTAAAACATCCCATGTAAAGATATACACGCCCATGGATGCAAGGTTGCTCTCCGGCTTGGCCGGCTTTTCGACAAACTCCGTGATGACATCGGAATTCTCTTTGGTATTGAGGATACCAAAACGTGAAGCCTCTTCCCACGGAACTTCAAGCACCGCGAGAGTCGCATCTGCTTCATTTTCGATATGCTGACGGAGCATCTCGGCGTAGTTCATCTTGTAGATGTGGTCGCCGGAAAGGATCAGCACATATTTCGGTTCACAATCATCGATAAAGTCACGGTTCTGGTAAATCGCGTTCGCGGTACCCTTATACCAGTCACTCTTTCCCGTCTTCTGGAAAGGAGGAAGGATAAATGCACCACCGTTATTACGGTCGAGATCCCAAGGATGACCGTTACCGATGTAAGTATTCAGCGCCAGCGGCTGATACTGTGTCAGAACACCAACTGTTTCAATTCCTGAGTTTGCGCAATTAGACAGCGGGAAATCGATGATACGATAACGGCTTCCGAATGGAACGGCCGGCTTTGCAATACTCTTTGTCAGCACGCCCAGTCTGGAACCCTGTCCTCCTGCCAAAATCATTGCGACTACTTGCGCTTTCGCCATAATGAGAACCTCCGTTTAATCTCTATTTTTTCTTCGTAGTTTTCGTTGTCTTTGTGCTCTTCGTTGCTTTCGGCTTTACTTCCGTCTTTTTCGACTTCGCTGCGGGAGCTTTGGTAGACTTTGCCGCAGTAGTTTTGGTGGACTTTGCGGGTGTCTTTTCGGACTTACCTGTGGAAGCCTTGGTCGATCTTGCGGAAGAAGACTTCACTTTCTGGAAGTAGATACCACCTAACGGCGGCAGATTGACGGCGATGTGATACGGTTTTCCGTTCCATCCCTCTTCTACTGCCTTAAATGTGCCCTTGCTGTCCGTGCCGTCCGGATATCCGGAACCGCCGTACTTCATGTCATCGGTGTTCATCAGGATCTTGTATCTTCCGCCTTCGGTCACACCGATATTGTAGTTTTCAAGCGGTACCGGCACCATGTTCAGCGCCACATAGATATCTTCCTGATTGGCCACGCCTTTTCTCTTAAAGACGAAGACGTTGTTCTTCACATCTGAGGCATCGACCCATTCAAAGCCGCCCCAGGAGTGATCGTCCTGCCAGAACTGCGCATTCTTGATGTAGAAGTGATTCAGGTCAGCTACATAGTCCTGTAGGAGCTTATGGGATTCATACTGCAGCATGAACCATTCGAGCTGCTCATAGAATCTCCACTCGATGAACTGGCCGAATTCAGATCCCATGAAATTGAGTTTAGCACCCGGATGCGCCATCATGTACATGTACATCAGTCGAAGATTGGCAAACTTTCTCCAGTTGTCGCCCGGCATCTTATCGATGAGGCTCTTCTTGCCGTGTACGACTTCATCGTGGGAAAGACTCAGGATGAAGTTCTCCGAGAAAGCGTACATCATAGAGAAACAGAACTGGTCGTGATGCCATTCTCTGGCATACGAATCCGTCTGGAAATAATCAAGCGTGTCATGCATCCAGCCCATGTTCCACTTATGCGTGAAGCCCAGTCCGCCATCACTTACCGGATGGGAGACCTTCGGCCATGCCGTGGATTCCTCGGCGATCATCATGACATATGGATAGTTTTCGGAAACGATGGTATTCAGGTTACGGATGAAATCGATCGCTTCGAGGTTATCCGTACCACCATAGATATTCGGAATATACTCGGTTCTTCCGTAATCACGGTAGAGCATACTGGAAACTGCGTCCATGCGGATACCGTCCAGATGGAATTCCTCGATCCAGAATACGGCATTGGAAATAAGGAAGGACTGGACTTCAGCCTTTGCATAGTCAAATACGAAAGTACCCCACTCCTTGTGTTCACCGATCCTCGGGTCCTTATACTCATAGCACGGAGATCCGTCAAAACGGACAAGGCCTTCTGAATTCTTCGGGAAATGCGCCGGTACCCAGTCGAGGATAATGGCTATGCCGTTCTTATGGAGATGATCCACAAAATATTTAAAGTCCGCCGGTGTTCCGAAACGGCTCGTCACCGCATAATAGCAGATGACCTGATAGCCCCAGGAATCATCGAGCGGATGCTCCAGGACCGGCATAAGTTCCACGTGAGTATAGCCCATTTTCTTACAGTATTTCGCAAGTTCCCTTGCAATCTCACGGTAGTTCATGAAATTGCCGTCATCGTGGCGGCGCCAGGATCCTAAGTGGAGCTCGTAGATTGAGATCGGTCTCGGGGAACAAGCATGCACGCGCTTGCTGGTAAAAGCCTCGTCGTGCCAGGTATAGTCATTCGGATCGTAAAGGATCGATGCGTCCGCAGGTCTCGTCTCGCAGTGTCTGGCATACGGATCGACCTTGTTCACTTCGCTTCCGTCCGCTCCATACACGTGGTATTTGTAGCGGTCCCACTGCTTCGCGCCGACGATATACCCTTCCCAGATGCCGGAATCCCCGATCCGGTACATGTAGTACGCCTGCGCATTCCAGTCATTAAAATCACCGACGATACTCACCGCGGTGGCATTCGGCGCCCAGACCCTGAAAAGAAAGCCTTTCTCACCATTGTCGCGCACGAATGGACGGGACCCAAGATAGTTATAACTCTTATAATCTTTGCCCGTATTGAAAAGATACGCCTGGTCCATGTAATATCTCCTACATACATGGGCATGACAGCCCATTTCTTCCATTTCATTTATTATAAATCAACCTTGAGAAAGTTTCTAGCATAATTAACAAAAGAGAGCCGATTTCTCGGCTCTCTTTTATAACATGTCACAATTCTTTCCCTTAATATCAATATATATAGGGATTTGTAAAGATTTTGTGAACTCCTCAACCCAAAGTCGGGAGATCACTTGTTGGCGAACTCGGCTCCCTTATCGAAAGCGTTCAGGTTGTTCGGGATCATGTGATGTCTTCTCTCCGGAAGAACGTCATACAGTGCTTTTTCAAAGGAATCCCTGGTAAAAGCGCCTGTTGCCGCGGATACGCAGCCAAGGAGTACGATGGTCGCATATGCCATGGAACCAAGTTCAGAAGCAATCTCGGAAGAGTTGATCGGGATGAAGCGGATATCTGTGCGCTTCGGAGCAACCTTAACGAGCGAAGAGTCAATGATGATGATTCCGCCCGGCTTGAGGGTATCTTCAAACTTTTCAAGAGAAGGCTGGTTCAGTGCGATAAGAACGTCCGGCTCGTTGATGACCGGAGAACCGATCGGCTCATCGGAAATAACGACGGAGCAGTTTGCTGTACCACCACGCATTTCCGGACCATAGGACGGGAACCAGGAAACCTCTTTGCCTTCGATCAAAGCAGACTCTGCCGCCATCTTACCTGCGGAAAGAACGCCCTGACCACCGAATCCGGCAAGAATAATAGAAAAATCGATCATATCATTACACCTCCAGATCCTTGCCCTTGAAGACGCCCAGCGGATACTGCGGGACCATCTTCTCTTTGCACCACTCCAGAGCTTCGATCGGCTCCTTGCCCCAGTTCGTCGGGCATGTGGAGAGGAACTCAACCATCGCGAAACCGAGGCCGGCCTGCTGAACGCGGAAAGCCTTTGCGATCGCCTTCTTAGCTTCCTGAATGTGCTTGTAGTCGAAAAGTGCTACACGCTCGATATAAACAGCACCGGTAAGTGTGGAGAGCATCTCACTGACGTTGATCGGATAACCGCGTGTCTCTGCGTCACGACCGAGAGGAGAGGTTGTTGTAACCTGACCCAGAAGAGTGGTCGGAGCCATCTGACCGGATGTCATACCGTAAACGGCGTTATTTACGAAGAATGTGCAGATCTTCTCACCACGAGCTGCGGCGTGAACGATCTCTGCTGTACCGATGGAAGCGAGGTCACCATCACCCTGATAAGTGAAGACCATTTCTTCCGGCTTGCAGCGCTTAATACCTGTAGCTACGGCCGGAGCTCGACCATGAGCTGCCTGTACCATGTCGCAGGAAAAATAATCGTAGTTATTGTATGTGCATCCAACAGATGCAACACCGATGGTCTTGTCGAGGATATCCATCTCCTCCATTACTTCCGCGATGAGGCGGTGAATGATACCGTGCATACAGCCCGGGCAGTAATGGAACGGCTTATCGGTAAGACCCTTTGTTTTCTGAAATACAACTGCCATCTTACATCTCCCCCTTATGAATCTTTACGATCTCATCCAGGATCTCTTTCTGGGTCGGCAGGTTACCACCCATACGGCCATGGAAATAGACCGGCTTCTTGCCGTTGACAGCAAGACGGACATCTTCGATCATCTGACCGGAAGAAAGTTCAACATCGAGGAAGCCCTTTACACTCGGCATATCTGCAACACGTGCAAATTCTTTACTCGGGAAAGGCCACAGGGTGATCGGACGGACCATGCCGACTTTGATACCAAGCTCAGCAGCCTGACGGATAACATTCTTGCAGATACGGCTGCAAGTACCATATGCTGCGATTACGATCTCTGCATCTTCGAGATTGGAAGACTCAAACATAACTTCCTTCTCTTCGATTTCTCTGTACTTCTCCTGAAGTTCTCTGTTCTTTGCTTCGAGATCATCCGGATCGATATAGATCGAAGTGATCGTATTGTGCTTTTCACGGCCATGCATACCTGTGGTTGCCCAAGGCTTTGCTACTTCCAAAGTATCTTCCTTCTCTTTAAAAGCAACTGGTTCCATCATCTGACCGATAGTACCGTCACCGAGAATCATGCAGACCATTCTGTACTTATCAGCAAGGTCAAATGACTTTACTGTCAGTTCATAAAGTTCCTGAACAGAAGCAGGTGCAATAACAAGGTTTCTGTAGTCACCATGTCCGCCGCCCTTTGTTGCCTGGAAATAGTCACCCTGAGACGGGAGAATACCGCCCAGACCCGGACCGCCACGCATGATATTAACAACGACCGCCGGAAGCTCAGCACCGGCAATATAGGAAATACCCTCCTGCTTCAGGGAGATTCCCGGAGAAGAGGAGGATGTGAGTACTCTCTCACCTGTAGCTGCCGCACCATAAACCATGTTGATAGCTGCAACTTCGCTCTCGGCCTGTACAAATGTACCGCCGTGCTTTACCATCTCACGAGCCATGTAGTGCATGACTTCTGTCTGAGGTGTGATCGGGTAACCGAAATAATGACGGCATCCTGCACGGATCGCCGCTTCTGCGATTACCTCATTACCTTTCATCAATACTCTTTTTGCCATGTCTCCACCTTACCTTTCTACCGTGATCACAGAATCCGGGCACTGGGTCGCGCAGAAGGCGCAGCCAACGCACTGGGAAAGATCGGTACAGGAAGCAGGATGATAGCCTTTACTGTTCAGACGCTCTTTATCGAGCACGAGGATCTTCTTTGGGCAAGCATAAACACACAAGCCGCAGCCCTTACACAGATCTTCTTGAAAAGATACTTTAGCCATATGTTCCTCCTGATATTTTATTGCGTATTATGCATTATAGTATTCGACCCTATATAAATCAACCTTGCAAAAGGCTAGAAAAATGAATGTTTTCCGCTCATTCAGCAAGCAGAATACACAACAGAAACTCTAATCCAAAAGAATACAGATTTCAAAAATTACAAAGCAAAAAAATATCCCTCCTGCGACGAGTTTTGCGTGAGCAAACTGTTCGAGTCGCAAGAGGGATATATTTTTGCTTGTATTTAGAAACTTATGCGTCCTTCTTGAGAAGATCGCGGATCTCTGTGAGAAGAGCGATATCTGCCGGTGTCTCCTCTTCCTTGTTCCCGGAAGCACGGCGGAGGACCGCCTTGATTCTGGCAACGA
>JAFZKB010000028.1 GCA_017551865.1 Clostridiales bacterium
CTTAAAGACCCTCAACCATTCCGGTGGTTATTACGGCGAGGCCACACCTGTTCCCATACCGAACACAGAAGTTAAGCTCGTCAGTGTCCAAGATACTTGGCTGGAGACGGCCCGGGAAAATAGATCGCTGCCGGATTATATGAAGCTCAATTACGGAAACGTAGTTGAGCTTCTTTTTTGTTTCCTCCTCTCCCTTCGAAGAATTCACAAAAATGTAATAATCGGGGTTGCAAACGCAATAAGAATGGTATAATTGTAATAACTATTGTGTTAGGATCTCTTTGACACACAATATATTGTGGATATTTAGTGATGGGAGAATTGTTATGTGCGCGAAGATTTTAGTCGTTGATGATGAACAGCAGCTGGTACAGTTACTGAAAGAGAATCTGGAACGCGAAGGCTACGAAGTGATCACGGCAAATGACGGTGATACCGCCATTGATCTGGCTGAACGTCAGAATCCTGACCTGATCCTGCTCGACTGGATGATGCCGGAGAAGAACGGTCTGGATGTCTGCAGAGAACTGCGTCCGAAAACGAAAGCTCCGATCATTATGGTTACCGCGAAGGGTGAAGAGATCGATAAGATCCTCGGCCTGGAGATGGGTGCCGATGACTATATCACCAAGCCTTTTAGTCCGCGTGAAGTCCTGGCTCGAGTCAAGGCCCAGCTTCGCCGCGGTTCCTATGTAGAAAAAGAGTCCGCAGGACAAGAGAATATCATTAAGATCGGCGAATTGGAGATCGATAAGAGTGCTTATCAGATCCGTCGCGGCGGAGTGGATGTCGCTCTGACATTCCGTGAATTCCAGCTGGTCCTTTTCCTGGCTGAAAATGCAGGTCAGGTCTTCTCCAGAGAGAATCTCCTGCAGCATGTCTGGGGCTACGAGTATTACGGCGATGTCAGAACCGTAGATGTTACTGTCCGCCGTACGCGTGAGAAGCTCGAGCCGGATCAGAACAACTATCGCTATATTCTCACCAAGCGTGGAGTGGGGTATTACTTCGACAAAGCTCAGTGATCCGCTGATGCGAGGGTATGACATTTGGAGACGACATGGGTGAAACTTACCATATGGGACCGGGTTCTCCAACCCGTTCCCATGCTTTTTATTGGACTTGTGATCGGCGCGGTGATCTCAGGTCTGCTTGTCTATAACTTTTTGCGTCTCTCCGTACATAACACCAAGAGAAAACTGCAGTTTCTGAATGCAGCCAACGGCGTTTCGAACTCGGTGCTCAACATCGTCCAGATGGGCGTTGTCGCATTTACCGAGAGCGGAATGCTACTTTTTAATAACCGGACATGTCTCAAAAAGCTTCGTGTCGAAAAGCTCCCGCAGTCTTTTACCGACTTCGTTTCCCAGTTTGTGGAGGATAAGGACATCTTGATCCAGTTGCGTCTTTATGAGGATCTCCTTCCAAAGACAAGACCTGCGGAATCCGAGGACGACATGCCGGAAAGCGAGAAGCTCGAGTCCGTGACCACCCGTGTCGAGATCAGAAACAGGATCATCCAGTTCCATTTCAGTAAGCCGTTCTTCCCGCAGTCCACTGTACGTGGCTGGGTCGTGGTACTCGAAGACGTGACGAAAGCAGCCCGGCAGGAACAGCAGAGACGGCTTTTCGTGTCGACAGTATCGCATGAACTGAAGACGCCGCTTGCGACCATCAACGGGTACTCGGAATCCCTGATCGACTGGGGCCTTCGCGAAAAGAGCCCGGACCAGATCTTTAACGATATACTGAAGATCAATGAGGAAGGCCACAGAATTACGGACATTATCTCGAACCTGACGTTCCTTTCACAGATCGAGAATAATAAGGATAAGATCAACATGACACTCTACCGCATCGATAAGACGGTGGAGGAGGTGTGCCGGAAATATCTGCCTGAGGCCGAGAAGAAGAATATCCGGCTTTACTATGAGAGCCTGACACGTTCGATGCCGCCGATCTTCGGAAGTAAGAGCATGATGGAACAGATGGTCGGAAACCTTATCAATAACGCGCTCAAATATTCCGAGAACGATAAGAATATCTGGGTCTTCATCCAGGCGCATGAAAACACCGTCACCATCAAGGTGCAGGACCAGGGCAAGGGCATCCCGAAACCTGCGGCGGAGAAGGTCTTCGAGGCATTCTTCCGGGTAGATGAGTCAGGTGCAAGAGCTGCCGGCGGTTCGGGACTGGGACTTGCGATCGTGAAGATGATGGCGGAGGTGCAGGAAGGCGAAGTCAGCCTCGTGACGCGTACCGCTTCGGACGATGGCAGCCAGAGATCAGAGATCGGAAGCGACTTTTATATCACGGTGCCGACTGCGGAGGCGACTTTCCGTGAGACCATCGAGAGTATCCGGGATAACGCCGAAAGAGAAGAGGTTCTCTACCGTAAGGCCAAGCAGTATATCGAGAAGATCAATGACGATGATTACGATCTCGGATTCGATCTGAAGAATATAGACGACCCGGCGGATCAGCAACTTCTCATCTCACATCTGATATTTATTGATGAATGTGATATCATAGATGAGGTTCCGACTGCGCCGCGACCGGAAGCGGTCACGGAGATGCCGCAGGAAGGAATCGAAACATCTGTGCCACAGGAGAAAGTTGATGCATCTGTACCGCAGATCGCACCTCAGCTCGTGATGCAGCAGATGGTTCCGCAGGAGTATATCCCGGAGCCGGTCATACTGGAAGAGCCGCAGATCGTTCCTGCCGTGGAACAGGTCGCGTCTTCGGAGGTTCAGGAGATCGTCGAAGATCCGGAACCGGTAAGAAGTGAAAAGGTCCAGCCCGTAGAAGAAGAGAGTACCTGGGTACCTCTTACGAGCCGCGGGGCAACGGTATTAGTGCCGGATCCGCCGGCGCTGAAAAAGCCGATCTTAAGCAAGATGCAGATCGGTGCACAGAATGCGGAAAAACGGCGTCAGTCGAAGAAGGGAACGGCGAAGAAGACCAAAGCCGTTTCGGAGGAAGAAAAAGTGAATGTGGTAGCCACTCCTCCGACGCCATCTTCAGGAACGCCGCCTGCCACGAGGAGCCTCCTCCGTCAGATGACAGATCCCGTGCCACCTGCCGGGAGAAGTGAGGAGTGAGCAGGCAAAGACCTGATATAGAGGATTAAGAGGGGATTAGTAATATGTCAAGTTATAAGATCGTTGGTGGCAGGAAACTGCAGGGAGACGTAAACATAAGCGGAAGCAAAAATGCCGTACTCGGTATCCTGGCTGCAGCCATGATGCTCGATGGCCCGTGTAAGATCGAAAACGTTCCGGATATCGTCGATGTACAGGCGATGCTGGAGATATGTGAGACGATCGGCGCGAAGATCACGCCCTGCGGAGAAGGTGTCTATGAGATCGACCCGACCAACATCAATACATATGAAGCGGTCCATCCGAAGGTAAAGAACATCCGTGCTTCCTACTATCTTTTAGGTGCACTTCTGACGCGCTTTAAGAAAGCAACGATGTATATGCCGGGCGGATGTAATTTCGGCACCCGTCCGATCGACCTTCACTTAAAGGGCTTTAGGAAGATGGGCGCGCAGGGCACAAAGATGACGGATATCCGCGAAGGTATCATCCGCATTGTGGCCGACGAACTCAAGGGCGCACATATCTTCCTGGATGTCGTCAGTGTAGGTGCGACGATCAACCTGATGCTGGCCGCGACTAAGGCCAACGGCATGACGATCATTGAGAATGCGGCAAAAGAACCGCATATCGTTGATGTTGCTAACTTCTTAAATGCTATGGGCGCCAACATCAAGGGCGCCGGTACGGATACGATCCGTATCAAGGGTGTACCGGTACTTCCGGGCGGATATTCCTATTCCGTAATTCCTGACCAGATCGAAGCCGGTACCTACATGATCGCCGCCGCAGTGACGAGAGGCGATGTCACGATCCATAACCTCATCCCGAAGCATATGGAGCCGCTTACGGTAAAGATGCTCGAGATGGGCTTCAATATCGACCAGGGCGATGACTGGATCCGCGTTTCGATTGATGATGATCAGGAACTCGAGCCGGCCAACTTTAAGACCCGCCCGTATCCGGGATTCCCGACCGACCTGCAGCCGCAGGCGACTGTTCTGCTCTGCCAGGCCAATGGCCAGAGCCAGATGCACGAAAATGTCTGGGACAACCGTTTTCAGTATGTATCCGAACTTCAGTCCATGGGTGCTTCGATCACGGTCATGGAGCGCATTGCGCTGATCAACGGACCGGTCCATTTCTGTGGCGCACGCGTTACGGCACTTGATCTTCGTGCAGGTGCAGCCATGGTGCTCGCAGGACTTGCGGCAGAAGGCGTAACGACGATCTCTTCCGCAAACCGTATCGAGCGCGGATATGAGAAGATCGTGGAAAAGCTCCGTGGTATCGGCGCTTCGATCGAACACATCAATGAGGATGAAGATCACGTCGTTCCGATCGACGATGAGTAATTAGATAAAATGACCTCCGACAAAATCAATCAGGGCATAACGATCACACCACTTTTCAGCGGCAGCAGCGGGAATGCGATCCTCGTTTCTACCGCGAATACGTATGTGCTCGTGGATGCCGGCATGAACTGCAAAAAGATCGTCGAGGCGCTGAACATGGTCCGGATCAATCCGTTTGACCTGACGGCGATCCTTATAACCCACGACCATTCCGACCATATCTCCGGACTGGATGTTTTCACGCGGAAGTTTTCGATCCCGATCTATGCGACCAGACCGACCTGGAAGGGCATCCACAGTGCGGAGAAGAAACCGCATCTGCCGAGTCTCGATAACGAGATCGTTCCGGAGGAGACAGTCACGATCGGAGATTTTGAGGTTACCGCTTTTGATACGCCTCACGATACCAGCGGTTCCTGCGGATACTGCTTTTCCAGCGGATCGAAAAGAGCCGCGATCGCGACGGATATCGGCTATATGACCCCGCTGATCTTCGAGCATCTTTCCGGCTGCGACGGGATCCTGCTGGAGGCGAACTATGACAAGGATATGCTATGGAACGGAGAATACCCATACTATCTGAAAAAAAGGATCGACGGCGAGTACGGACACCTCTGTAACGATGACTGTGCACGAACGGTGGCACAGCTCTGCAGAAAAGGCACCCGCCACTTTATCCTCGGTCATTTAAGCAAAGAGAATAACCTTCCGCAGGTTGCGGAAAGAGCGGTACTTCGCGCTCTGGAAGCGGAAGATCTGGTGAGAGACCGCGACTTTACGCTTAGAATTGCCAACCGATATACCCCGACGGAGCCCCTTTTCCTCGGGGACATCTGAGAAAACAGGAACACGCAGGTTCAAAGTCAGGAGAAAAGATATGAAACTTGTGATCGTGTGTGCAGGGAAGATTAAAGAGAAATGGCTCAGCGACGGCATCGCGGAGTATATCAAGCGTCTGTCGAAATATACTTCCGTGGAGATCGCGGAAGTTGCCGACGCTCCAGATTCGATCCCTATCGAACAGGCACTCGATCAGGAAGGAAAACGCATGCTCTCGCGCATCCGCCCCGGAGCCTATGTGATCGCTTTGGATCTTCACGGAAAAGAAATGCCCTCGGAAGTCTTCTCGGAGCGTGTGATATCGGGCTTTGAAAAGGGCGGATCGGAGCTTGTCCTGGTCATCGGCGGCTCCAACGGGCTTTCGAAAGAAATCACGGACCGGGCCAATGAAAGACTGTGTCTTTCCCCGATGACATTTACGCATCAGATGACGAGACTGATCATATTGGAACAGGTCTATCGCGCCTTTAAGATTCACTTTAACGAGAAATACCATAAGTGAAATGTGAAATACAAAGAAATTGCAGGAGAAGGCAAGGAATTTTAAGAAAAAGTTCTTTTCACATTTGAAACGTTATTATACAATGATTAGTAAGTGAAAGTATGTGGAGCGTGAGGGCTTATGAGAGATTCAATAAAAATCATCATTGCATGTATTGTTTGTCTTGGCATCGTCGGTGCCGCCGGCGTTTATGTTTTTCTTTCCCAGAATAAAAAAACTGAAGAGAGAAAGATCGTCACAGACCAGCGCGGAAACGTCGTCGTCTATAAGTATGAGGATGAAGATGATACGATGTGGAGAGAGCTCGTAGATGTCAATAAGCTCCCGAAAACAGACTCCAATACAAAATTTGATGTTCAGGACGGTTTCATCGTTTATCTCGATAAGGATGGCGTATGGCAGAAACTGGTATCCACAGGAGACCTGATGGGTGCTCAGGGCCAGGCCGGTGTCAAAGGTGAACAGGGTGCACAGGGTATTCCTGGTCTGCAGGGTGAATCCGGTCAGGATGGTCGTTCGGTAGAACTTCGTTCCAACAGCGGATACCTCCAGTGGAGATATACATCCGGTTACGATCAGGACTGGAAGAATCTTGTAGCTATGTCTGCAATCTCTGGTATGAATGGTGTCGATGGCCATGATGGTGCAGACGGTCGTTCAATCGAAGTAACGAATACAGGAAATGCGATTGCATGGAGATATGTCGGTGAATCCGATAGCGACTGGCGTACGATCATCACGATCGCTGCTTTGAAGGGTGAAGAAGGCCCGACAGGTATTCCCGGACTTCCCGGCGATAAGGGCGACAAAGGCGATCCCGGTGACAAGGGCGACAAGGGTGATCCGGGTGATATCGGCCCGAAGGGTGCTGACGGCAGATGCGTTGAGATCCAGAAGACAGACACGGAGATCCAGTGGAGGTATGAAGGTGACGAGCAGTGGAAGACGCTCATCACTCTCGATACACTTACAGGTAAGCAGGGCGCTGCCGGTATCGATGGTAAAACCGTGGAGATCCGTAAGAATGTAGGTGACACCAAGACGACGATCCAGTGGTCTTACTACGGTGAAGATAAGTGGGTCGATATCATTGATATCGAAGCGATTCGCGGTGAAAAGGGTGACAAGGGCGATCAGGGTCCTTCCGGTGTACCTGGAGCTGATGGTAGAGAAGTTGAACTTACTCTCTTCCCAGGTGCTCCTGCGGTAACTCCAGACCCGAATGATCCGGAAAGCACAGGTTCCCCGGCACAGGCTCCGGCGATCAGATGGAGATATGTCGGCGAGACCGAGTGGCGGCATCTCCTGTTCGCTTCCCAGCTCAAGGGTGAGCGTGGTGAGACCGGTAAACTCGAATCCGGTATCGACCTTAAGGTCGTAGATCGTCCGGATGATCCGAATGAAGGTATCGTGGCCGGCAAGTGGTATATGTGGAAACCGAAGGATGCTCCGGATTCTGCATGGGAATACCTCTGCGCACTGGGCGACATGAATGTAATCACGCAGGCTCCGGTCAATAAGCAGGCCTGGTCCGCGACGGATGCTGCGCCGAGCGTGACGCTGGAAGATGGAAAACAGTACATGCTTTATATCACGATCACAGGTCAAAACGACACATCATCTGCTGTTACTACGGGCGTGACCTGCGGAGGTCAGACAGTGACCGGTACATGGCCGGCGGCGACGATCGAGGATGATGGCCAGGGTGGAACCACGACCACGAACTCCTCGGCAACTTACTCCGGTTCGTTCCTGATCACAGGAGACGGAAGTGCAGTAAGCTATAGCGGCCCGTCCGGACTTTATGATTCGACCGTCACGATCACGATCACGGAGATCTGAGTTACTTTTCAATAAGAGAGGTCAAGCATGGAGCGAAGAGACAAGATCAACTACTATCTGGATCTGGCTGAGGTAGTAGCCAAGCGTAGCACGTGTCT
This sequence comes from Clostridiales bacterium, assembly GCA_017551865.1. Classification (GTDB taxonomy): domain Bacteria; phylum Bacillota; class Clostridia; order Saccharofermentanales; family Saccharofermentanaceae; genus Scatonaster. The sequence continues at coordinate 7,742 of JAFZKB010000028.1, forward strand.
GAGAAGACATTATGGTGCTGTTATCGTAAAAAACGATGAGGTCATTTCCACAGGATATGTGGGTGCACCGAGAGGAAGGAAGAACTGCTCGGATACGGGAACATGTGTCCGTGAGGAACTTCAGATCCCGAGAGGCGAGAGATATGAGCTCTGCAGAAGCGTACACGCCGAGCAGAATGCCATCATCTCCGCGAGCCGCGACAAGATGATCGGCGGCACGATGTATCTTTCCGGATACGATGCAAAGACCGGCGATTATATTCCGAATTCCAATTCCTGCTCGCTTTGCAAAAAGATGATCATCAACGCAGGCATCGAAAAGGTCATCGTCCGTGACAACAAGGACGAATACCGCATCGTCAATGTGCAGGACTGGATCGATAACGACGAATCCCTGGAAGGTAAGCGCGGCTACTGATTCCGGCTTTTAAGAAAACTAAAACGAACAAAGCCTTTCGGCACTGGTCCTCGGGCAAGCCCTGCGGAGGTGCCAAAAGGCTTTTTCGTTTGCTTTTTTATCTGCCGGAATCAGAGTCTCTTTTCCATGAAGGTGTTACCGTTGAGGTCTTTGAAGGTGGCGGCTTCTTCCGTGAGAATGATGTAGCCCCTGTGGGTGTTCTGCTTCGGATAGGTCGGGGAGCCCGGATTTAAGTAGAGGATCCCTTCCGGAAGTTCTTCGCAGGCGACGACGTGGGTGTGGCCCGTGATAAGGATATCCCCTTTTTTGAGCGGCGGAAGATGCGCCGGGTGAAAGACGTGACCGTGTGTCAGGTAGACGAGTCTTTTTCCTAAGGAAAGGACGGCGTAGTCCGCGAGGATCGGAAACTCCAGGACCATCTGGTCGACATCAGAATCGCAGTTGCCGCGGACGCAAAGGATCGAGTCTTTTCGGGCATTCAAAAGAGCGATTACGCCTTTCGGGTCATAGGTGTCTCCGAGAGGATTTCGCGGTCCGAAGTAGAGAAGGTCTCCGAGAAGCACGAGGCGGTCGGCCTGCTCCCGGTCGTAGGCGGAAAGGATCTTCTCGCAGGAGTCGGGATAGCCGTGGATATCAGATGCAATAAAGTATTTCATGATCAGGTTCCTTTCGGGCCCCATTTGAAGATCAGGTTGATGAATATCAGCTGAAGGATCGCAAAGAAGGGGACCAGGATATAAAATTTCGGTTTTCTCGTCTTGTGGTGGAAGACGATCATGCCGAGGATGCCGCCGAGGGCACCAAAGCAGGCGGAGAATCCAAGAAGGTCGCGCTCCGGGATGCGGAAAGCATTCTTCTCGGCCTTTTTCTTATCCGAATGGAAAAGCGCAAAAGTGACGAGGTTCATCAGGAAAAAAAGGACCACGAACATAAAGCTGTGCTCATATAGGAATTCGAAAATAAACTTCATTTGCGCCTCCGTTTCATACCACGACCCCATTATACCGCGAATATAGGAAATTTCCTTGACAAATACGGCACCCTCGAATACAATACACACATGGTGTTTTATCGCTTTAGCAAGATAAAGCGATAAAGCGTCAGGAAGAAGGGTGCCTGCAAAAGGGCTTTCCCACGCAGTACATCTATTATATATGAAAATATTAGGGAGGACTACCTCATGGGTAATTATCGGTTTCATACTCCGGACGGCGTGATCGACATTCTGCCGCAGGAGTGCAGCGTAAAAAGAAAACTGGAGACGGATCTGCGGGAGCTTTTCTCCGAGCACGGCTACAGCGAAGTCGAAACGCCGGGGATCGAGTACTATGACGTATATGCCAGTGGCGATTTCGTCGCAACAGAAGATATGTATAAGATGACGGATAAGGATGGACGCATCATCGCGATGCGCTACGACGGGACGATCCCGGTAGCGCGCCTTGCGGCCACACTCCTTAAGGATGAAAAGCCACCGCTTCGTCTTTCCTACATCGAGAACATGTTCCGCTTCAAGGAAAGCGGCGGCGGAAAACTCCGTGAGTTCTCCCAGGGAGGCGTCGAGCTTCTGGGCCTCGATAATGCGGAAGCAGATGCGGAAGTCATCGCACTGGGCATCACGGCCGCGCTGAAGACCGGTCTTACGGATCTTCAGATTTCCATCGGCCAGGTCGAGTTCTTCAGAGGACTCGTCGAAGAGTGGGGACTTTCCGCGGAGGATGCTGCGGAGCTTTCGACGGCGATCGACCAGAAGGATATCGTCCGCATCGAAAAGACAGCCGGAAGACTCGGTCTTTCTGACGATGCAAAAGAACTGCTCGACATGATCTCCAACCGTTTCGGCACCTACGACGTGCTCGATGCTTTCGATCAGAAGGTAAAAAATGAGACCTCGAAAGCGGCGCTTTCGAATCTTCGAGCGATCCTGGATGCACTTTCCGACTATGAGCTACTGCAGTATGTAAGCATCGACCTTGGAATGCTTCGAAGCCTCGATTACTATACCGGCATGATCTTCAAGGGCTTTACCTATGAAGTCGGATTCCCGATCCTCGGCGGCGGCAGATATAACAAGGTCGTCTCCACGTTCGGAAGAGAACTCTCCGCCGTCGGCTTCTGCCTGGGCATCAATCTTTGCCTCACGGCTCTGAGACGTCAGGATAAGCTGCCGGAGTTCGTTAAAGTCGACGCCATTGTCGGATATGCCGAGGGCGAGGGCATGAGAAAAGCTGCTTTTGCGACAGCGAATGCACTCAGAGAGACCGGACTTAAGGTCATCGTGGACACCCAGGGCTTAAGTGAAGAGGCACTGGACGCTTACGCGGAAGAGCATGGCATCGATCAGGTCGTGTTCGTGGATGAAGAGGAAGATACAGAGGAGGAAGATACATGATAACCATCGCTTTATCGAAAGGCCGTCTGGCACAAAAAGCACTGGATCTTCTCGAGGCTGCGGGATATGACGTTTCCGCGGGCCGTGAGGAATCCAGAAAACTGATACTGGAAGATGAAAAGTCAGGACTTCGCTTCATCATGGCCAAGCCGTCGGACGTTCCGACATATGTCGAGTACGGAGCCGCTGACATCGGTGTGGTCGGTAAGGACACACTCCTTGAGGAAGGAAGAAATCTCTATGAGGTGATCGACCTCGGATTCGGCGCATGCAGAATGTGCGTATGCGGTCCGGTCTCTCTTAAGGATAAGCTCGACCAGATCCCGAATAAGCGTGTCGCTTCAAAGTACCCGAATATCACCCGTGCATATTTCGAGGGAACGAAGAAGGAGAGCGTAGAGATCATCAAGCTCAACGGTTCCGTCGAGCTGGCGCCGCTCATCGGCCTGTCGGAAGTCATCGTCGATATCGTTGAATCCGGACGCACGCTGAAGGAGAACGGACTCGATGTACTGGAAGTCGTGGCAGACATCAGTGCTCGTGTGGTCGTTAACCGCGTCTCCATGAAGATGAAGGAATCCGAGATCGTACCGATGCTCGATGCCCTGAGAAAACAGGTCGCCATCTTAAATGCGAAGAAAGAGGAAGAAAAATGAAGTGTAAGAAGATCAAGGCTCCCAAGGGAGAACTGAAAAAGATATGTGAAGAGCTCGGCATGCGCGGCAAGATGGAGCTCGGCCCGATCATCGATGTCGTAAACGATGTGCTCGATGACATTAAGAAAAACGGCGATGCGGCGGTATTTAAGTACACCAAAAAGTTCGACAAGGCCGACATTACTTCTGAAAATGTCCGCGTGACCGACCAGGAGATCGCCGAGGCAATCGCTTCTCTCGATCCGAATCTGGTCGAGGTCATTAAGAAGGCGGCGGCCAATATCCTTGCTTTCCACGAAAGACAGGTCGAGACCGGCTTTAAGATGGATGTAGGAAAGGGCGCCGAGATCGGCATGCGTGTCCGCCCGATCTCTGTTGCAGGTATCTACGTACCGGGTGGTACAGCTCCGCTTCCGTCGACTGTCCTAATGAACGTGATCCCGGCAAGAGCGGCCGGTGTTCCGCGTATCGTACTTTGCACACCGCCGAGAGCAGATGGCTCCATTGCTCCGGTCATCCTGGCGGCAGCCAGCATCGCCGGCGCGACCGAGATCTATAAGGTCGGCGGATCCCAGGCGATCGGGGCTATGGCGTATGGAACAGAATCCATCCCGCGTGTCGATAAGATCTGCGGTCCGGGAAACATCTACGTAAATACCGCGAAGCGCTTAGTCTATGGTCAGGTGGACATCGATATGTTTGCAGGTCCGAGTGAGATCCTGATCATCGCAGACGATTCCGCTGTGCCGGAATTCGTAGCGGCGGACTTCCTTTCCCAGGCGGAGCACGACGTGCTCGCATCCGCGATTCTGCTGACGACGAGTGAGAAACTGGCCGATGCCGTTTACGAGGCTGTGGACCGCCGTTCGGAAAAGAGCCTCCGAAAGGAGATCTTAAGTAAGTCCCTTCCGACCTACTGCGCGATCTTAGTCGTTGACGATATGGAAGCGGCACTTGCCTTCAGCGACGAGCTTGCACCGGAGCACTTAGAGCTCTGTGTCTCCGAGCCGGACAACTACATCGACCGTATCAACAACGCCGGCGCGATCTTCGTCGGCAACTACACACCGGAGCCGCTCGGTGACTATTTTGCCGGTCCGAACCACACGCTTCCGACATCCGGTACCGCGAGATTCTTCTCTCCGCTCAACACCGGTGACTTCTTTAAGAAGATCTCGGTACTCCGCTATAACGAGGAGTCTTTAAAGGAATGCTATAAGGACGTGGCGGCCTTTGCCGATGCCGAGGGACTTGAGTGCCACGCGAGCGCCGTACGTGTAAGATTTGAAAAGTAAGAATCAGAATTAGAAATGAGGAAAAGAAACCATGAGCCGTTTCTGGAATGAGAAAACGAGAAACATCGAGCCCTATGTGGCCGGCGAACAGCCGAAACCGGGGCAGAAGATCATCAAACTGAATACGAACGAGAATCCCTATCCGGCTTCTCCGAAGGTAAGGGAGGTCCTCTCCGAAGTGGAGATCGGATCTCTTGCCAGATATCCGGAGACTTCGTCCCTCGTGGTAAGAAACGAGCTGGCGAAGGTGCTTGATGTCACTCCGGAACAGGTCTTCTGCGGAAACGGTTCCGACGAAGTACTGGCATTTTCTTTCCAGGCGTTCTTCGAATCCGGAGAAAGCGCCGCCCCTCTTCTGGTGCCGGATATCTCCTACAGCTTCTATCCGGTCTATGCGGAGCTCTACAGTATTCCGCTCAGGAAGATCCCTCTTAAGGACGACTTCAGTATCGATGTCGATGCTTTTTGCGAAGGAAACGGAGGAGGTGTGGCATTTGCCAACCCGAACGCTCCGACGTCGCTTCTTATGGATCTTTCCGATGTCGAAAAGATCCTTTCCTCAAACCCGGATCACGTGGTCCTCGTGGATGAGGCATACGCGGCCTTCTCCGGAGTTACCGCAAGAACACTTCTTCCGAAGTATAAGAATCTTCTGGTGACAGGGACCCTCAGTAAGTCCCACTCTCTGGCGGGACTTCGTCTCGGATTCGCTGTCGGTGATCCGGAACTGATCGAGGGACTTACCCGGATCAGAGATTCTTTTAACTCCTATCCGGTCGACGCGATCGCTCAGAAAGTCGCAGCCGTCGCGATCTCCGAGAACGACTGGGTCATGGAGAATGTCCGGAAGATCTGCAGTACCCGTGACCGCATCGCGGAAGAACTCCGCGCCCGCGGCTGGGTCGTACCGGAATCGAAGACGAACTTCCTTTTTGCGAAACCTTCGGGCCTGACTGCGGAAGCTATCTACACAAATCTGCGCGGGAAAGGTATACTGGTAAGGTATTTTAATAAGCCGAGGATCAGCGAGTATCTCCGCATCACCATCGGTACGGATGAGGAGATGGACGCATTACTTAAGGCGGTCGACGAGATCGCGGGAGGAAACTAAATGAGCAGAAGCGCATCACAGGAAAGAAATACGAAAGAGACGAAGATCAAAGGTTCTCTGGAGCTTGATGGCAAGGGCCTTTCCGACATCGAGACCGGAATCGGCTTTTTAGACCACATGCTGGACCTTCTGGCCCGTCACAGCGGCATGGACTTAAGTATACGCTGCGATGGTGACCTCAACGTGGATGGACACCACACCACGGAAGACATCGGCATCGTGATCGGCAAGATGCTCTGTGAGGCGCTCGGCGAGAAGCGCGGCATCAACCGCTACGGCTTTGCTTCCATCCCGATGGATGAGGCGCTGGCCCAGTGTTCCCTCGACATCTCCGGACGTCCGTTCCTGGTCCTTCAGGCAGAATTCGGCGGCGAGTATGTCGGCGAGTTTGCAACCGAGCTCGTAGAGGAATTCTTCCGGGCCGTTTCTTTTAACGCCGGACTGACGCTGCACCTGAAGTGCGAATACGGCGCCAATGATCACCACAAGATCGAAGCGATGTTCAAGGCATTCGCCAGAGCGCTCCGTATTGCAGTGGATATCGATGAGAAGTTCAAGGACCAGATCCCTTCGACGAAGGGAGTACTCTGATCATGCTCGAAAAGTACCCGTATAACGAAGATTTCGAAGCATGGGAAGTAGAGTGCACGATCCTCGATGAATCCGTTACCGTCCTGGCGCAGGCGCCGGATGAGATGGAGTTCATCAAAAGATCTGTCGAGCTTCGGCAGAGGATCGAATGGCTGAACGATAAGGGACAGGAGATCTGTGATCTTCTTTCGTCGGAGGATCTGACCGTAGACGGGGAAAACCGGATCGAGCTTCGTCCCGCGGAGATCGCGGTGCTCCGCTGCTACGCGGAGATGACCGGTGACGGGATCGCATTAGACCTCATCGTCGGGATCGTCGCTCCCGGTATTGAAAAAGAAGTCAGCATGTTCGTCGATGAATTCGATAACATGGAAGTCCTCGGAGAGGTGTTCGGCGGAATATCCGATGACCTCGTTGAGGAAGAATAAGGCGGGGGAGAGGATCTTTTCGCGCCGAATAAGAAAGTATCTTAAGAAAAGAGAGGATAGTAACATGGCAACATTAAGAGACACTGATTTTATCGATCTTCCGGTATTCGTCAAAGGAAAGGTCAGAAACGTCTATGATCTGGGAGATTCGCTCCTGATGGTCGTGACCGACCGCATCTCCGCATTTGACGTGGTATTTGACGAGTGCATCCCAGACAAGGGCAAGGTCTTAAGCTCGATCTCCGCTTTCTGGTTCGATTTCACGAAGGATGTTATCGACAATCATGTCATCACGACCGACCCGAAGGAATATCCGATGGGCCTTGATAAGTACGAGGAAGAACTCCGCGGCCGCTCCATGCTGGTCAAGAAGGTAAATATGCTCCCTGCCGAGTGCATCGTAAGAGGATACCTCGAGGGTTCTGCTCTTAAGGAGTATAAGGCCAATGGTACCGTCGGCGGCATCAAGATGCCGGAAGGACTGCGCCAGGGCGATAAGCTCCCGGAGCCTCTCTTCACACCTTCTACGAAGGCGGACGAAGGACACGATATCAACATCACCTACGAGCAGCTCATCGAGCTCCTCGGTGAAGAAGACGCGAAGGCTCTGAAAGACGCTGCACTCGCGCTCTATACGAAGGTATCCGAGTACGCACTTACTCGCGGTCTGATCCTCGCCGACACGAAGTTCGAGTTTGGTAAGATCGACGGAAAGCTCGTTGTGGCCGATGAGATGTTCACCCCTGACTCCTCCCGTTTCTGGGATCTTGCAGATTACGAGCCGGGTCGTGCGCAGAAGAGCTTCGACAAGCAGTACCTGCGTGAGTGGCTGGAGACACTGGACTGGGATAAGACCTATCCGGCTCCGACACTTCCTACCGAGATCATCAACAAGACAGCAGAGAAGTACAGAGAGTGCTATCGCCTGCTGACCGGAAAGGAACTTGCATGATCGCCATTATCGATTATGGAATGGGAAACCTGGGATCCGTGCAGAAGGCGCTGGCCTTCTTAGGTTTCGAAAGTGAGATCACGGACGATCCGTCCACTGTCATGGCAGCGGACGGTGTCGTTCTTCCGGGCGTCGGTGCGATCGGCGCGGCGATGGAAGCGCTGACCACGAGGGGCCTCGATAAGGTAGTACACGAGTATATCGCGACAGGGAAGCCGTTCCTCGGGATCTGCCTCGGCATGCAGATGCTCTTTGACACCTCGGAGGAGTCTTTTGGCGGAGAACCGGTAAAAGGACTGTCGGTACTTCCCGGCAAAGTCGTGAAGTTTCCCTCTGACATGGGACTGAAGATCCCGCAGATCGGCTGGAACGACCTTTCCTCGAGAAATGAGATCCTCCCGGATAAGGAATTCGTCTATTTCGTGCACTCCTATTACTGTGTTCCGGAAAATGAAGAAGACATCGCAGCGACCGTTACCTACGGGATCGAGTACTGCTGCAGTGTCAGAAGAAAGAATGTGTTCGCCTGCCAGTTCCACCCGGAAAAGAGCGGTGAAGCGGGTCTTAGGATATTGAACCGCTGGGCGAAGCAGACTGAAAAATAACAGGGGCGCTGTTGCGCCTGAAGTATACGGTACGGCACCTGCGATGAAGCGGTGTCATGAAGAGAAAGGATGGCGACCTCATGCTCAGTAAAAGAATCATTCCGTGTCTGGACGTTAAGAATGGCCGTGTGGTAAAGGGAACGAACTTTATCGCGCTTCGTGATGCCGGTGATCCGGTCGAGTGCGCCAAGGCCTACAACGAAGCCGGTGCCGATGAACTCGTATTTCTCGACATCTCCGCAACCGTGGAGGGCAGAGGGACCGTGGTCGACATGGTCAAAAGCGTGGCCGAACAGGTGTTCATCCCGTTCACGGTCGGCGGCGGCATCCGTTCCCTCGAAGATATCCGCGAGATCTTAAATGCCGGTGCGGATAAGATCTCTCTGAATTCCGCTGCGGTAAAAGATCCGGAACTCGTACGCCGTGCGAGTGAGAAGTTCGGTTCCCAGTGCGTTGTCGTTGCGATCGACGTTCGCGGAAGAACAGGCGGCAACATCCGCATCGCAAGCGTGGACGCCGATTTTAAGGGCATCGACGAAAATGCCAGCGAAGAAGATAACAGCAAATTCCCGTCCGGTTACGAAGTCGTCGTGGCCGGAGGTACCAAGGCGACGGGCCTTGACGCTCTCGAGTGGGCGAAGAAAGTCGAAGAACTCGGCGCAGGTGAGATCCTGCTGACGAGCCTCGACCGTGACGGCACAAAGAGCGGCTTTGATAACGTCATCACCCGCATGATCGCGGATGCCGTATCGATCCCGGTCATTGCCAGCGGTGGCGCAGGAAAGATGGAAGACTTCTATGACGGTATCGTGGATGGCGGCGCGGACGCAGTCCTGGCGGCCAGCCTTTTCCACTTCGGAGAGATCAAGATCGAAGACCTCAAGGAATATCTCGAAGGCCGCGGTATCCCGGTAAGAAAACTCTCCCCGGCCTTAAAACTCTGGCAGTCCCTGAAAAAAGATGCCCTCGGTCTTGTTCCGGCGATCGTCGTCGAGGAATCCGGTAAGGATGTCCTCATGATGGCCTATATGGACTACGAGTCTTTAGAGAAGACGATGGAAACGAAGCTGATGCACTATCACAGCAGATCCAGAAATTCCCTGTGGCTCAAGGGCGAGACATCCGGTCACTTCCAGCATGTGAAGAAAGCTTTCCTTGACTGCGACCGAGATACCCTGTTATTCTACATTGACCAGGACGGCGCAGCCTGTCACACGGGAAATCACTCCTGTTTCTTTACGGAACTGGATATATAAGAAAGGAAAAATAGAAGATGGATTCAAACAGCACAAACGTAAGCAAAGATCTTTATAATCTGATCCTCGACAGAAAAGCAAATCCGGTAGATGGTTCTTATACCAACTATCTCTTCGACAAGGGCATCGAGAAGATCGGCAAGAAGGTGGGCGAAGAGGCCATCGAAGCGATCATCTCCGCATCCAAGGGTGACAAGGAAAACACAGTTCTTGAGCTGGCGGATCTTTTCTATCACGCGCTGGTAATGATGGCGCAGCTCGGCATTACGCCTGAGGAAGTGGAAGAGGAACTGAAAAAGCGCTGAGAAGTACTGATGGCTACTTCGATATCAAAAGAAAGAATAGTTGAGTGTCTTAGTAAGATTGACTCGAATATCTATTTCGACGGACCAAGCGTATTTGTTCTTCATGGCGATGATAAAAGACCATATTCGATTAAGTCTTTTCCCAGGAAGAATGGAATAATGGTTTTTGTTTACCAATCAGACAAGAGACATCATATTCCCCGCAAAGTTTTTCTGGTCAAAAAGGAAGAACTGTCTCAGAGGAATAATTGAAACATAAACATTTGGTGGAAACTCGTTTTTTTCGTTGACATACACTTGACCCTGTGGTATCATATCCGTTGCTATCGCCGTTTAGGTCTATTTTTTATGCGCGAAAAACCGCATGATGAGATGCGGAAAAGCACAGATATTTTGGAGGTGTTCGAACATGGCAACCAAAGCAGGAGCACGTGACAAGCTGACACTGGCTTGTGAAGAGTGCAAGCAGAGAAATTATCAGACGTATAAGAACAAGAAGAACGATCCTGATCGTTTGGAAGTGAAGAAGTACTGCAAGTTCTGCCGTAAGCATACTGTACACAAAGAAACCAAGTAATATCGTTTAACGATAGGAAACAAGATAGAGGGTATGACCAATGGCTGACAAGAAGAAGAAACCGAACATCTTCAAACGTATAGCACAGAAGTTCAATGATGTTCGTCTGGAGCTCAAGAGAGTAATCTGGCCGACAAAGGAAAAGCTGATCCAGAATTCTGCTGTGGTTCTGGTAGTTATCGCTGTATGTGCGATCCTTCTGACCGCGATCGGCAAGGGTGCCGGTTGGGTACTTGAGAAGGTTGGATTCTATAAGCAGAATACAGAGACGACTGTCACAACGATTGCAGCGTCCGATGAGTCTGAGCCGACAGAGACAGAAGCACCTTCTGATGCTTCTGCTGCTGATGCAACAGAATCTGAGACAACTGCAGCATCTGAAGCGTAAGTCAACGTTTTATATACGAGGAGCAAAACATGGCTGAAGAACAGGCATATGAGGCTAAGTGGTATGTCGTACATACCTATTCGGGATATGAGAACAAGGTCAAGAGCACACTCGAAGCAGTGATCGAGAACCGTGGTCTTCAGGAGATGATCCAGGAAGTATCCATCCCGATGGATGAGAGCGTTGAGGTCAAGGATGGTAAGAAGAAGGTCACGCAGAAGAAGCGTTACCCGGGTTACGTCCTGATCAAGATGGTCTATACCGAAGAGATCTGGTACATCGTAAGAAATACACGTGGTGTAACAGGATTCGTCGGACCGAATGCCAACAAGCCGCAGCCGCTCTCTGACGAGGAACTTGCTCTCATGGGTCTGGAGTCCAGCTGGGTTCCGTCCGTGGATTACGAAGTCGGCGATTCCGTACGTATCATCTCCGGTCCTTTCGGAGACTGCGTGGGAACAGTCGAAGAGATGAACCTCGAGAAGCACATGGTTCGTGTACGTATCTCGATGTTCGGAAGAGAAACACCTGTAGAGATCGATTTCGCTCAGGTAGTGAGAGTTTGATAGAACTCTCACAAAGAGTTTAATAGCTTATCAACATCTCTTTTTGAGATGAAAGAAATATATCGGTCCGGGATAAGACGGATCGGAGAAATTTATTGGGAGGTGGCCACATATGGCTAAAAAAGTTGTAGGGTACGTAAAACTTCAGATCCCTGCAGGCAAAGCAACACCAGCGCCGCCGGTTGGACCAGCCCTTGGACAGCATGGACTTAACATTGCCCAGTTCGTCAAGGAATTTAATGAAAGAACAGCGAAGGATGCAGGTCTCATTATTCCTGTAATCATCACAGTTTACGCTGACCGTTCTTATTCTTTCATTACAAAGACTCCGCCGGTACCGGTACTGCTTAAGAAGGCTTGCAACATTGAGAAGGCTTCCGGTAAGCCGAATAAGGACAAGGTCGCTAAGATCTCGTTCTCTGAGTGCAAGAAGATCGCGGAGATCAAGATCGTTGACACAAATGCCGCAGACATCGACGCATGCGCACGTATGGTAGCTGGTACTGCCAGAAGCATGGGTATCGTTGTTACTGAGGACTGATTTGAAGGAGAGTTACTATGAAAAGAGGAAAGAGATATCAAGAGCTCGCTAAGCTCGTAGACAGATCTGTTTCTTACGATCCTTCCGAAGCAGTTCGTCTGGTTGTAGAAACAGGTAAAGCAAAGTTTGATGAGATGGTAGAACTTCACGTTCGTCTGGGTGTTGACTCCCGTCACGCTGACCAGCAGGTTCGTGGTGCTGTAGTTCTCCCTCATGGTACAGGCCGCACAAAGCGCGTACTCGTTATCGCTAAGGGCCCGAAGGCTGATGAAGCTCAGGCTGCCGGCGCAGAGTATGTAGGTGCTGAAGAGTACATCGATAAGATCGCTAATGAGAACTGGTTCGATTTCGACGCTCTCATCGCGACTCCGGACATGATGCCGAAGCTCGGTCGTCTTGGTAAGGTCCTCGGCCCGAAGGGCTTGATGCCTACACCGAAGGCCGGTACAGTTACCATGGATGTAGCTAAGGCTGTTACAGACATCAAAGCCGGTAAGATCGAGTACCGTCTCGATAAGACAAACATCATCCACTGCCCGATCGGCAAGGTTTCCTTTGGTCAGGAGAAGCTCGAAGAGAACTTCAAGACCATCATGGATGCTATCATCAAGGCAAAGCCGGCCGCTGCTAAGGGTCAGTATCTGAAGAACGTTTCCATCTGCGCTACCATGGGTCCCGGTATCCGTGTGAACCCGGCTAAGCTCTAAGGAATAGAACGTTCTAGGGGGCGTATCCACTCCCGAACCGGAACACATCTTGTTTCGGATGGATATCCTAACTTAATAAAATATCCACTGCTGAAGACAGCGGGAGAGCGATCGTAAACGTTAAGTCGTCCCGCCGAGGTGAGGAACCGTATTGAGTACTTTGATACCCCTCGCGAA
>JAFZKB010000029.1 GCA_017551865.1 Clostridiales bacterium
AATGACTCACCTCTGCAAATTCCGGTCTCTATGGCTATCCTGTCGGACATATCCAAGTGACCCTGTTCGTAGTAAAACATCTTCTCCGCTCCTTTCAGCAGATGGCAACGTCCACCCCAAACTATATATCGCTTCGGCGCCGAGTACCAGCCCAGCCTCGGCTGGGCTGGTACTCCCTTTCTCATTGCAAGAGTAAACTAGACTTTTTCTGCATTATTCTGTTGTCAAAGTTCAGTGTTAGTTTTTCACTCTAAGAACAGAACGAATAACAGAACGAATATGATCCAGTCCATTTATTTGGACAGCCTCCAGTGTATCCTTGAATTGTAGGAATTAACAAAGAACAACAGACCGCCTGAAAAGGCATGAATCGTATAGAACAGGGGGTGTCAGTATGACCTACGTTTTGGTTTTCTTGTATATTTTCTGCTCCGGAATTTGGAAGTGGATGAAGACCTACAAATAATCTCTGTTATTGGATTCCAGTATACTTGGCTTTGATGATGTCAGATGAGCAGAAATGTTCGGTGCTTGTGATTTGACGTAGAAATGGATTGCAGTTGTTCACAGATTTTTACATCTTTTTGTAAAATATAGAAATAATTTAAAAGCATAATTGCTATATAAAATATGCATCGAACGCATTTTGTGGGAGGAGGTGTTATTCTATTCGCCGAAGAAATGCCATCTATCTATTGAACATTATCTTTCCTCTGATTGGTGGATTAATAATTTACTTGACCAAGGTTGAGAGTACATATATATCAGGTTTTTTCTCTGCTTTCCATATAGTGAATAAACATATCAATTATCCACCTTTGATTAGATTTTATGCTTGTGACTTTTTGTGGGCGTATTCTTTATTCTTTGGCATTCGGCTTTCGTTAGGAGATGAGTTAAGAGGCGTGAATAGCATCAATGCTTTGCTTGTTGCTACCATTGTCGCAATAGTTCTGGAATTGCTGCAAATCATAAAACGAGTTCCGGGAACGTTTGACGTATTTGATATTGTTGTGGAATTGATTGCAATAGTGATTGCATATATCTGTTTGATATTTTTAGAACGGAGGGAGAATTATGAAGAAAAACAGAAGAATTAGAATAATCTGTACTTGTTTGGCTATTGTTTTGTTCGCATCGATGGCCATTGCTTCCGGATCAAGCAAAACAACTGAAAAGGCCAGTGTCAAGATCGCTGATAATGATACAAAGGCCACGGAAGCAAAAAAAGAAACAACAGCGGCTACAGAAGAAGAGAAGAAGATCGAGTACGAAATCACTAATACTACATTTACACACTATACTAATAGCTTAAAGAGAGAGGAATACTGTGGAATAGTAGAAATCTCTAATACTGGCTCTTCTTATCTGTATCTTGGTTCATGTTCGTTTGATTTAGAGGACGATGATGGTCATCTTCTTCAAACTGATAAAATGGTGACAAGCGCACCTGATGTTATTGCTCCCGGTGAGAAAGGCTATTTCTTTAACAATGGCTTTATTGACGAAGGCGTATCTCTTGAAAAGGGAATTAATCTTGTCCCGAATTTTACCATTGAGATTGCTAAGAAAGGTAAAGATGCTATAGTCGAATACGAAGTGTCTGATTTGGATCTTCGAGATAGTGATTATGGACTTGGTGTTAAAGTAACGGGAAGAGTAACTAATACTACCAATGAGTCTACATCAAGCATTAGTGTCATGGTAATAGCAGTCTTTTATGATAGCAATGGAAAGATTCTTGACATAGCTCATACCTATCCTGATGAAATGGCACCAGGTGCAAAGACAAGTTTTGAAGTTTCTACGCTAATGGGTAATACTGAGATTTCGACCAAAGACGTAGCAGATTATAAAGTTATCGCAAGAGGTACATCTTATAACTGGTAAAGAGTAGGAAACCCAGCCGTTATGAGTAATACTTGAGTGAGTGTTTATAAGGCCACGATCCATTCGGATCGTGGCCTTTTGCTTGTCCTGTTCCCCATCACATCGCAACACTTCTTCCCCGTTATACTAACGAGACCAATTCCTTCTCATCGTGAATGCTATAATGCAGGTAACTGATATGTGAAGGGGAGATGTGTTATGAACGATCTCTGTAAGATAATAAAACAAACAGTGAAACCGAATTTCCTGAATATCCGGTCTTCGATCCAGACCTATGACAGAGACGCGATCTGCTATGGTGCGCCGTGCTGGAGATGGGTCTATCACGCACTTCACTCCGCGGATAAGTGGTTCATCAATCCATTCGACTACGAAGAGCCTTCTTTTCACGTAGAGGGAATGGATGATCCGGAAAAGCCCTGCGATGCGGTGCTTACCGATGAGCAGCTTTTACAGTATCTCGATGAGATCGAGGAAAAGACATATGCCTATCTTGACACACTGACAGACGAAATGCTTTCCGAAAAGCCTGCTGGAAGCAGATATACGAGATTAGAACTGATACTGCGGCAGTTCCGGCACATCTCATTTCATACAGGGATGCTGAACGGACAGACGATCCTGCAAAAAGGGGAGTTTCCGATGTGGGTGTCCGAGACAGAAAAATACGTCGATGACGGGATCTTTTTCGGAAGATACAGAAAAGGAAAAGTACAGCTGTAAACGAAAGCTGGAAAAGAGGAGAAAAAGTTGAACGAGATAATGGAATCTGCATCCGCTCTATGTAAACGATGCGGATTGGGAGAGATAAAAGGTTCGATCGAACCGGTGTCCGGGGGCCTGATGCACAAGATGTATAAAGTGCAGACGGAATCCGGTACCTATGCGCTCAAATCCTTAAATCCGGAGATCATGAAGCGCCCTGGTGTTATGGAGAACTATGCCGTTGCAGAAGATCTGGAACAGATATTGGAAGAAAATGGCCTTCCCATCGTCCCGGCACTTACATTTGACGGAAAGAAGATGCTCTCTCTTGAGGGTCGATATTTCTATCTCTATCGCTGGCAGGAAGGGCGGATCACTGATCCACATGCGATAAGCCCGGAGCAATGCTATACGGCCGGGGAGATCCTGGGGCGGATGCATGGAATCGATGCGCAGAATGTGGCGCCGGAAGAACCGGAAAATAGTGAGGTCGATTTCCGGGAGTTTATGAAGATCGCGGAAGAGAAAGAAAGTACGATCGCGCTTTGCCTTAAAGAGAACCTGGAACTTCTGGAAACAGCGCAGGAGGAATTAAACCGTGCGCGAGAAAGTCTTCCGGCGATGCGCGCCATCGATAACGGAGATATGGATCCGAAAAATGTCATGTGGTATGACGGCGAAGCCCATGTGATCGATCTGGAATGCTTAAGCAGAGGAAACCCGATCGCCACAGTTTTGGACCTTGCGCTTCAGTGGTCAGGGACAGTGGAGAAAAACTTCCTTCACGGAAATCTGGAATCGTTTTTCAATGGGTATCTACATGCCTATGACAACGGATTCCGTTCGTATGAGGATCTATTCGGCATCGCGTATTCCTGGGTAGGATGGCTGGAGTATAATCTCCGGCGCGTCCTGGGGCTGGAAAGTAGTAGAGAAGAAGAGATCCATCTGGGAGAAGCGGAAGTACGAAATACGATCGGCAGGATAAAGTATCTCCATGACATCGAAGAAGAGGTCCGGAAGGTCCTGGAAAAACTTCCCGCACCGGATCCTTCGAGATATATGACCCACGATGACCGGCTCTGCTATATCGACCTTATTTTCGAAGGAGAACTTTCGGACATACCTCAATATGCGCTCCCGGAAGGATACCGATTCGTGCATTACAGAAGCGGAGATGAGATGGCATGGATCGACATCGAATTCTCGGCCGGAGAGGTCTTAAATAAAGAACACGGGGAGACATGCTGGGCACGCTACTACGGAGGAAGAGAAGCGGAACTTCCCGGCAGGATGGTCTTCATCGAAAACGAAGCGGGAGAGAAGATCGCGACCGCGACAGCATTCTACGATATCCACGGAAATGCGGATCCGACCGAAGGGCAGCTACACTGGGTGGCGATAAAGAAAGAAGAACAGGGAAAAGGTCTTTCCAAGCCGCTGATTACAAATGTGCTTCATGTCATGAAAGATCTCGGGTATACGCGCACGAAGATCCACACACAGACGAATACATGGCTCGCGTGTAAGGTGTATACTGATCTTGGGTTTTCACCGGAAAAAGAAAACTTCCTTAAAAACCGCGCCGGCTGGAAGATGGCGGGACTTCTTACAGGAAAGGAATATATATGCCGTTAGTTAGTGTAGAAATGTTAGCGGGGAGATCCCCGGAATATAAGAAGACCGTTTTTGACTGTATCCATCAGGGCCTGGTCGATGCGATCGGGATCGAGGAATGGGACAGATTTCAGCGGATCACGGAATATGACCGGGAGGATTTTGAATTCCCGTCGTTTAAGACCGATGCGTTTATGATCATAAAGATCGATCTGTTTCCCGGAAGATCTAAGGAGCAGAAGAAAGATCTGATCGAGAGAATAACGGAGCTTCTGAAAGAAAGGCTTTCGATCGATCCTTCGGACGTCTTTATCGTGATCCAGGAACCGCCTCTTGAAAACTGGGGCATCGGCGGAAAACAGAAGGGGTAAAGGAGAGTCCATGAGTAGAACGGAAAATGCGGAACTGACGGTATTATGCCTGATCCACGATGAGGAACGCTATCTTCTTCAGGATCGTGTGAGTGATGACTGGAAAGGATATACGCTTCCGGGCGGGCATGTGGAGCCCGGCGAATCCATCGTCGAGGCCGTGATCCGTGAGATGAAAGAAGAGACCGGACTTACGATCCGTTCGCCGAAACTTTGCGGCGTTAAACAGTTCCCGCTAAAGGACGGAGACTATAGAAATGGACGGTATCTCGTATTCCTCTACGAGACCAGTTCTTTTGAAGGAGAAATCGTATCTTCCGACGAGGGCAAGATGCACTGGGTCGAAAAGAAGGATCTTCCGAACGTCAATCTGGTGGAAGACTTCCAGGATCTTATCGATGTCATGCTAAATGACGAATACAGTGAATTCCAATATACCGTCGAAGGAAACGACTGGATCGTGCATAAGCGGTAGAATGCATTCCGAATTTGACGAGGATGCTGGAATCATCTTTATCATGCCTCATTATTTCAATACTGTAATATAACCCATCTTTCACTTGGTGACAAAGAGCCGATGGTAGAATCTAGCTAACCTGAATGTGCTTGCAGCAAGGTGCTTTTCGGTTGAAGTTAATCTTACTTTGTGAAAGGAAAAAACATGAAAAAGACAATTGCAGTATTACTTTCGGCGATGCTGGTCTTCGGACTTGCCGGATGTGGTAATGATTCAGAAGGAACTACGAAAGGAAAAGAAAGCAGGAAAGAGGCCACGAGCATCGTCCTGGGAACAGAAGATACTGCCCAAAAAGATTCTCCGGTCTCCGTGAATACGGATTCTGAAAAGGCAGAATCAGAAGTTAAGCCGGTGACCAAGGAAGATACAAAGGCGGCAACGGACGCTAAGACTACTGAAGATAAAAAAGAACAGGCTCTGCAGAATCCTTCGACGGAAACTGATACAGCAACCTTAGACGGTTTGTGGCATAGCATATCGATTGGTGAAGATGCTCCGAGATACTATGTGCAGTTTACGGACGAGGAGATCCAGTACGGACACCTGGAAGACGATAAGTTTGTCATGGATCGTGCAGATAAGATCAGCCGTATGGAAAGAACCAAGGACAACGGGTTCCTCATTCAGGCGCAAAGCGAGAGTGGTACTCAGTATTCCTTCCGCACCAGCGTAGAGGATAAGGATACACTGGAGTATTTCAAAACCTGGGAGGAAGAAGCCTTCGATACTGAATACTACGCCGGTTCGTCCCTGATAAGAAGTATGACATAAAGAAAAAGATCAGTTGTTTAGCTGCTTCTTATACACCCAAAAGCGAAGAGCCCGTCGGATTTGCGGCGGGCTTTGTCTATGGGTTCTCCAGGAGAAAGTGCGAAGTGTTAATGACATCACAAACGAGCATCTGCTAATCACGTGCCGAGTTTCTTTTTCGCTCGGATTTTGCTGGGAATATAGTAGAAAATATGTTCCTTTTGTTATATAATGTGTGCGGGGGCGTACCTCTTGGGAGACGATGAAGTTAAACGGGAGAATAGGAAGATGGGAAAGAAAGCAAATCTAAGAGAACGTATCACGAAGTATATCTCGGATCAATATGCGGTGGATCCGGAATTCCCCTGGGAGGGAGATAGTACCAGTGCGGTATTTCGTCATCGGGAGAATAAGAAGTGGTTCGCACTGATCATGGATCTGAAAAAAGAGACGATCGGTCTTTCCGGCAAGGAAGTGATCTCTGTCATGAACCTTAAGATCGACGACATCCTTCTTCGCGATATCGTGTTGCACGAAGAAGGAATCATGCCCGCATATCACATGAATAAGATGCACTGGATCACGGTGCTTCTCGACGGGACAGTGCCGGAAGAAAGAGTGCTGGATCTTCTTTCTGTAAGCTTTGAGGCGACCCTTCCCGGAAGAAGGAAGAAGAAAGAGCGTCCCGCCAAGGCATGGATCATACCGGCCAATCCGAAATACTACGATGTGGAGGCGGCTTTTTCTAAAGACGATGTTATCGACTGGAAGCAGGGCGCAGGCATCAATACGGGAGATACTGTCTATATGTATGTGGGTGCTCCCGTCTCCGCGATCCTTTATAAGTGCAAGGTCTTAAAGACCGACATTCCGTATGACAATAAAGATAAGAACCTGACTATCCGTTCTCTCATGTCGATCCGCCTGATCAAACGCTACAACAGGGATGAATTTACCTTCAAAAAGCTCGGGGAGGAGTACGGGATCTTCGCGATCCGCGGTCCCCGGGGCGTGCCGAACTCCCTGCGCTGCGATCTTGAGGGTGAAGAGAAATAGTCCTCATCAGACAATCAGAGAATTAGAAATCTGCTCACTATGGAAATTTACCTGCGAGGTAAATTTGATGTTGACTTTTGCGCGGTATCCTAAGTATAATAAATGTACCACTAAGGTAAATTGGGGTGACGGCTATTTGGACATTGAATATCGAAATAACAAAATGCGAAAAATATGCTGTGACGCTCAATATGCTGAGAAAATGTATGGCAGAGAGAATATGGAGAAAATCCATCTTCGTCTTGATCAGATTGAGGCTGCAGATACAGTTGAGATGTTGATTCAGTATCGAATTGGAAGGTGTCATGCACTTTCAATGAACCGTAAGGGGCAATATGCGATGGACCTAGTTCATCCATACAGATTGGTATTTGAGAAAAAAGGACATGAAATACAGATTGCTTACATAGTAGAGATCGTTGATTATCACTAAAGCATCAAGTTTAGAGGGGGAAGAAATATGAGAAGCAGGACCTATATAGCTATACCACCGGGAGCAACTATCAAGGAGCAGTTGAGCGATAGATGTATGAGCCAGAAAGAGTTTGCCGCACGAATGGATATGTCGGAGAAGCACATCAGCAAACTCATTAATGGTGATGTGCAGCTTACACCGGATATGGCTATCCGTTTGGAAACAGTGTTGGGTGTGCCGGCGAAATTCTGGAATAATCTTGAGGCTATTTACCGCGAGAAGATTATCAAAGCAGAGTCTGAGAATACCATGGATTCTGATAAAGAACTGGCGAAAAAACTTCCATATAAAGATATGGCGGAATATGGATGGGTACCGGTGACCAGAAGTGAGTCGGAAAAAGTCAGTAATCTACGGAGATATTTTGAAATAGTGAAGCTTGGCCTTTTGGAGAAACAGCAGATCACGAAGATCACCTGCCGAAGACTTAAGCTAACGGATAAAAGTGATCTGGCGCTTGTCGCATGGGCGCAGCAGGCGAAGATCAAAGCCCGGGACATAAGCACCTCAACCATTGACTTAAAAGGGTTACAGGAAGAATTACCAGAGATAGTCAAATTAACAAGAAAAAGAACTTCCGCATCCGATACAAAACTAATCAAGAAACTGGCAGAAAACGGTATCGCGCTTGCGCTCATTCCGTATTTGAAAGGATCATTTCTAAAAGGTGTTACATTTATAGACGGGAATCACATAGTGGTAGGTCTTGCCTCTGACATTGAAAATGCAGATGAATTCCGATTCGGGCTTTTTCACGAGCTGGGACACATTATACTTGGTCACGTCACAAAAGAAGGCGAGACAACGGAAGAGGATGAGAAAGCAGCCGACAATTGGGCTAATGAAAAGCTTAGGAATTCGCGATCAAAATGACGGAATAGTTATCCGCACCGCACTTTCCCCGTGCTAGAATACCCCATGACCTAAATGGGGATGTAAAGAAAGGAAAGAGCGAACATGAAAACACATAAACTATTATCTATTCTTCTGGTCACCACGATCGTTCTTTCGGGTTGCGGGAAGAAAACTGACGAGAAAAAAGGATCTATATCGGATACGAAAAGCGAGGAGGCGGTCTCGGAGATCTCTTCTTCTAGTGAAGAAAGCACTGCCGCTTCCGAAACTACTTCCGAAACAACAGAAACCACCGAAACGACTGAACCTGAGCCGAAATATGAGAATATCCATACGAATGTGGATGGACACCATACCTTTGAGCCGCATATCTTTAGTAAATGGTATCTGGAGCAGTTCGGCGAAGCGACCCGCGACAGTTTCTTCAACTTTGTCGATGCGGCCATGGCCGGCGAAGACTCTTTTGAGTGCTGCGACGAGGAAGCCTACGGATGGATCCTCGGAAGACTCATGAACTGGTTCTTTCCGGTAGGATGTGATTTCATCTGTAATGCCTACGAAGGCGAGAAGACGGGCTGGAAGAACGGCAAGGGCGTGATCGAGTATAAGATCCCGAAGGAAGAGTTCGTAAAGAAGGCGCAAGACTTTAAAAACCAGATCGTGGCGATCCTGGACGACTGCGTCTCCGATGACTATAACGACTTCGAGAAGGCGCTGGCGCTCTATGAGTACATGACCACCACCTATACCTACGACTACGATATGTATGAGGTCTGTCTGGAGAAGATGGACGAGCAGTCTCCATATCGCCTGCTTACCCAGAAAACGGGCATCTGTAATGAGATCGCGGGACTTTATAACTATCTTCTTTTGCAGCTCGGTGTGGACTCCGATGAGATCGCCGGCTCCATGCACAATCCCGACGGAACGGCAGAAGGCCATTCCTGGGTATATGTGACGCTGGATGGCGTCTCGTACCACGTGGATCCGACCTGGGGACTTACGGAAACTTCGGACTGCATTTCCCTGGGGTATTTCCTCTTTACGGACGATGTCCGTGAGGAGCGCGACAGCTTCCCAAGAGAAGAGTACTCTCTTGCGGCATACGGAGATCAGACTAGAAAGTATTTTACCTTCGAGGCATCCGACGATCGATATAAGGAGCTATGGGACGGATATTACCAGGGTATGGATAGAGAAAGCCACGAAGTCATCTACCTGAGCTTCCACGGAGATGAAATGCGCTTCCCGTACGCGGCATAAAAAAGCCCCTCAAAAAACATATAGACACATCAAAAGGCTGTTTCTTTTTCATTGGCAAAAAGAGAAATAGCCTTTTCTTATTTGGAAAACTTCGGATATTCAAAATAGGGCGTCCCGAGGTATAATCTAATCGAAATCGGTTTCGAAATGGGTTATAACACAAAGGATACAAGGTTGGAAAATCGTGTTCTGATCAATGGGTCGGGACATGGGAAAAAGGTGTTGGAGGTCGTTTATGTTACGGATGAAAAAATGCGCCGCTTTACTTCTTACTGCCATTTTGGGCTTATTAATATCTATACCTGCGGCTGGTGTAAAAGCAGATGTGGCCGGTCTAGAGATCAACGATACGAATTTCAAGGATGCTAATTTGCGAAGTTATCTTGCACAATTTGCAGATAGAAATCGTGATGGTTACTTATCTTCCAGCGAAATTGAAGCATTGACAAGCTTGTACTTCCGAGGCGAAAAATTTACAAATATGTCAGGAATTGAATACTTAACGAATCTTCAAAGATTAGAGATTATTAATTGCTATCTACCATCTATGAACCTAAGTAAAAACACAGCGCTGCAAAGTGTACAATGTACTGATAGCCACCTGACGTCTCTCACGTTAGGTAAGCTTCCCGCCCTTACGGAGTTAAGATGTTCTAATAACCAGCTGACTTCGCTTAATGTGACCGGATGTCCGAATCTTACACTTCTGAATTGTTCGTCGAACCAGATTGGATCGCTGAATCTGAGTAAGTGTACAGCACTTACGACATTGAGCTGTTCTGGAAATCAGTTGACTACACTGAATGTTAGGGCCTGCACTGCTCTTACAACATTGGGCTGTTCTGAAAACCTCTTAACTACTTTAGATCTTCAAAAAAACACTGCTCTTACGAATTTGTATTGCGAGTCGAATCAATTTACCACTCTGGATCTTCGGAAAAATACGGCTCTTACGAAATTGCAATGCCGTTGGAATCAATTAGAAACTCTGGACCTTCGGAAAAATACGGCTCTTACGGATGTGGTCTGCAGTTGGAACCAGCTTACGACCCTGAAGTTTGATGAAAATTCGAAGGTGAGAGATTTGGAATGTGATCATAATAAGCTGACTGGAATAAATCTCAGCAAGATGAAATCGCTGAAATCACTGTATTGCTATTACAATAGTCTGACTACCCTCGATGTTAGTAGTTGCGAAGCACTTGAGACATTGGAGTGCCAAGGGAACAGTTTGACTGAACTGGATGTGACCCATAACCTTGCTCTTAAGCGCCTGGACGTCTCCTATATCGGCCTTACATCGATCGATCTGAGAAAGAATACTGCTCTTGAGGACCTGGATTGTTCATGGAACAGACTGACTTCACTTGATTTGAGCAAGAATACGAATCTTGCAAAAGCGTGTTGCTGGTATAACGATCTAACTGTCATAGATATTCATCTTTGCCCGATACTGGTAAATGTAGTCAAGAATAATGAAAGAAAAACCGGCAGAAATTTCGGAGAGGAGTATTACTATTATTCAAATGAATCAGGGGAATTCGTTGATTTTGATAAGAATGTCATCCTGATCACATATATTCCTTCTGTGGGAAAAGTAACCGGCCTTACAGCCGAATCTGCCGGCAAGAATAAGGTCAGGCTCACATGGAACGCTGTCGATGGAGCGGAAGGCTATCTCGTCTATGCACAGAAGGACGGAAAATACGGATACGTTGGCATGACGACAAAGGGAACAACATTTACGGATACAAAAGCTCTCGATACTGACTACAACTACTACTGGGTATTTGCTTATGCCAAAGATGATGGCGGGTTTATACACGCTGTATCTTGTGAAAAATACGTGTATGCGAAGGGCGTAACGCTTGCAGTAACGAACCTTAAGGCGTCATCTGTGACAGGCGGTGTGAAACTTACATGGACGGCATCTGACGGCGCAGATGGATATCTTGTCTACGGTATCCGACCGGGCGAATCGTATGGCTATATCGGCATGACGACCCAGGGTACGACATTTACAGACAAAAATGCCAGTAAGACCGACTGGAATTTCTACTGGGTATTCCCATATCACAAAAATGGGGATAAGATGGTAGTCGGTGGAACACCCCAATACGTATATGGAAAGGCAAAATAAGAATAGTCTTTTCGTATCGCAACAAAGGAGATTTCGGGAAATGACAAAAAAGAAAATGATGACATCACTTGCCATGACCGCGCTTGCAGTATCCCTTCTGGTCCCGGGCGGAGCTTTTCGAGCAAAAACATCTGTGTTAGCGGATTCGGATATTCTTCCGTTCGTACCGGCTCAATCGATCGCGATCAACGAGAATAATTTCCCGGACGAGAACTTCCGTGAATACATCCGCTTTTTGGCAGATGGAGATAATGACGGAATACTGGACGACACGGAGCTCGCTTCAGTCACTTCGATCAACGTCACGGATGGAAATATCACAAGCGTAAAGGGCGTGGAATTCTTTACGGAGCTTACGAAACTCCGGGTTTCCGTCAATGGACTTACGGAACTCGATGTAAGCTGTAATACGAAGCTTTCTGAACTCGTCTGCTTCAAAAACCAGCTCACAGAACTGGATCTGTCGAATAATCCGAATCTAACGTATCTGTCCTGTGGCTATAACCAGTTCGATAAACTCGATGTAAGTCATAACCCGCTTCTTGAGGAACTTTATTGTCAGGCCAACTATATCGAAAAACTCAATCTTCGAAATAATGCGCTTCTCCGAAAGATGTTCTGCTACGGCAATAAACTGACAAAGCTGGATATCCATAACTGTCCGATCATGATCGATCTGATCAAGACCGGAACGAAGATGCAAGATGAAAACGATGGCTACGTATATTCGAGCTACTCCAAAAAATCGACTAAAGCGCATCTGAATATTGAGGAGCGTATCCCGATCGTTGTTGATATCCAGGCGCCGGGGAAGGTCACAGGTCTTTCTGCCACTTCGGCCGGGAAGAACAAAGTCAAGCTCACATGGAGTGCGGTAGAAGATGCGGACGGCTATCTGGTCTATGCACAGAAAGACGGAAAATACGGTTATGTCGGCATGACGACGAAGGGAACGGCCTTCACCGATACCAAGGCGCTCGATTACGACTACAACTATTACTGGGTATTCGCCTATGTTCAGGAAAACGGGAAGATGTACCCGGGCGGATGTGAAAAGTATGTCTATGCCAAGGGCGTGTGTCTTGCGGTGACAGGACTTAAGGCTTCTTCTGTAACGGGTGGAGTAAAGCTCACCTGGACAGGAAGTTCCGGCGCGGAAGGCTATCTCGTATATGGTATCCATCCTGGCGCATCGTACGGCTATATCGGCATGACGACGAAGGGAACGACCTTTACGGACAAAAATGCCAGCAAGACCGACTGGAACTTCTACTGGGTATTCCCGTACCACAAGTACGGAGATAAGATGATCGTCGGCGGCACACCGAAGTATGTGTACGGAAAAGCAAAGTAAGCTGATGTTGTGCTATACTTTTCCTTAAGGACATTAAGGAAGGTCAATACCATGAAAAAAGCGGTACGGCTGATCGCCGCTGCGCTGTCTTTTTTGATGCTCAGCGGCTGCACAGCTGGAAAAACAAATAAAGATCCGGGAGAAGGAAAGCTCCCGAGTGTTGTGACTTCGGCCACAGAAAGTGAAACCGAATCCATTACGGAGGCGACCTCTTCGGAGACCCTTTCGTCTTCTTCGGAAACCACGGAAGCTAAAGTAACTACCGAAGCGACAGAAGCCCCGACGGAAACGACGAAGGTGATCCTTACCGATCCCGCATCGGAGGAATACTATACCGAAGAAGGCAAAAAGTCACTATCGATGTACGGATCTTTTATAGCGGACGAGATCAAGATCGATGTGTCGCCTCTTAAGGAACTCCTGAAAGATGCCGTGCTCATCGATTTTGTCGTAGATGACTTAACTTCCGATACTCTGACCGCTTCGGAACTTGCGGCCTTTATCTGGGCGCACGCCTGGTCGAAGACCCCGTCCGACCGTTTTGTCGAGTACGGATATGCGGACTGCGGTCTCGACGGGGATCCCGAGCTGATTTATAAGATCGACGGGATCGGCGACGGCAGGCTGGATGTCGTGATCAAGCGTTTCGGAGACGACCTTCGGATCGTCTATACATTTGAGTCCTGGAGCCGATGCTCGGTATTTATCCGGCAGTCCGGTGTCGTGGAGGTCGGCGGAGCAGATGGCGCGACTTCGTATGTGACCATGCAGGGCTTCTTTGATGGAGATGGACAGTACTACGAAAAAATGACCATCACCACGAGTTACTACTATTTCGAAGTTCTGGATCCGGCCTTAAAGGCGCTGGATGTCTATCGTGAAGAGAAGGAACCGGACCTTCAGATGCATGTGATCAAGATCGAGATCCCGCGGATGGAACCGGTCTATGTGATCGGGGCAGATGAAGAGGGTGTAGAATTAAGCGATGGGATATTGCAGGTGATGGACGACACGAATCTTCCAACAGTTTCGGAAGAAGAGATGAATAGGATGATCGACGAGCTTTTCGGCGAAGAGCTGCTGAAAGCAAACGGTGTAGAATTCATTAGAAAGTGAAACGGGGGGCTATGACATGATGACCAAGGCGGACAGATATCTGGTGGAGGATATTAAGAATATCCTCGAAAACGGCTATAAGGACATCGATCCGAGACCGAAATATGAGGACGGCACGCCGGCGCATACGATCAGCGTCAACCATGTCACGAGAAAATACGATCTGAGCAAAGGAGAATTCCCGATCTGCACGCTCCGCCATCAGGCCTGGAAGACCGGTATCCGTGAGATCTTCACGATCTATAAGAATCCGACGAATGTGCTCTCCGAGATGGAAGAGATGGGGGTCACCTGGTGGACGCCCTGGGATATCGGCGACGGAACGATCGGCCAAAGATACGGCGCGACGGTAAAGCGCTACGATCTGGTGAACCGCCTGATCGAAGATATCCGTAAGGACCCCTACGGCAGAAGGAAGATCATGTCGCTTTGGCAGGAAGCGGACCTTCGTGAGACGCCCGGCCTTGCGCCATGTGCCTTCTTAACGATCTGGAATGTACGCGGCGAGTACCTTGATATGTGCATGGTCCAGCGCTCCGGTGATATGCTGACGGCTTCCGGCGCCGGCGGCATCAACGAGATCCAGTACGCGGCCTTCCTCATGATGATCGCGCGCGTGACCGGGTATGAGCCGGGTGTATTTACTCACTTTGTGGCCAATGAGCAGATCTACGACAGACATGTCGATAACGCGCATGAGATGCTAAGAAGAGCAGAAGAGAAAGCCGCATCTGGAAATGACGGCGAAGGACCGATGCTCGTGCTGAATAAAGAGAAGAACTGTAAGCTTGAGGACATCAAGGTCGAGGATTTTGAGATGATCAACTACGATCCGATGAAGCCGAACCTGAAGTTTGAGCTCGGTATCTGAGGTTTATAATTTGGAAAAGCGAGGGCATCTCCCAAAGAGGGAGGCGCCCTTTTTTGTATTCTTGGCTGAGTAGGTTCGTGATTGGCAATCTGCCGTATAAAAACGGGATTTCCGAAATCATACGGCAGGTCTGAAGAGGAGTTGCCGTATAAAAATGAAAAAGTGTTTTTTATACGGCAGTTTCAGGGAGATTTTCCGTATGAAATGAGAAAACTTAAATCTATACGGCAGTTGGGAAAGAAAGTTGCCGTATGAAAACGGAAAAGTGCTTTTCACACGGAAAAAAGAGATAAAATTGCCGTACAAAATGAGATATTCTCAATTTGTACGGCAGTCGGCAGATTTAGCTGCCGTATAAAATCGGACTTTGCAAGAATTTACGGCATGTTCCATTCAGGGAAGCCATAGGAGGCTGTTTACCCTTTCAGCCGGAACTCCATCACGACGGGGTCGTGGTCGGAGTAGGCGTACTGCAGGTCCATAGCTTCGTACTTTATGACCTCGATATTGTCGGAGACGATGAAGCCGTCGGCCAGTACGGTGAATGTGGTTTCCGGGTTATAGGCCTCATCGGCATTTCGGCAGCTGTCGTGAGAGATGTTGACATCGACGCCTTCCTGATCGAAACCGAAGGAGAAGGTGCTCGGGAATACTTCTCTTGGGAAGGGCTGGGCCCAGCCGGGGGCTTTGTCGCTGCCGCCGTCCCGGAGATTATGGTTAAAGTCGCCGCCACAGATGACGTAGTTTCCGGCGGCATATTCTTTCTGGAGATCTTCGAAAAGCATGCCGAGCTGCTGCTCACGGACAGATCCCGTGGAGTAGGCGGACAGATGGACATTGAAAATGACCAGTTCTTTTCCGGAAGGATCGGAAGAAGCGGCGGAATTAAGCGCGGCAGCGCCCTCCGGAGCTTCGCCCAGCGGAATGCGGGAGATGGTGTAGGCGCGGTCGTAATCGACGATCTTCGTGATCGAGTCTGCGACCGGAAGGCTCCTACGGAGTGCCGAGCTGATGTAGGCCTTAGAAAGCGTAAGAAGACCGGATTTATTGGCACCGTGCGGTTCATTGAGTGGCCAGAAAAGAAACGGCGAGTCGAAGTTTCGGGCATAGACGGACTGGTAGTAGTCGGTGGCCTGCATGTAAGAGACCTCGTTGACGTGATAGGTCCTCGTGCCGTTTTCATCGACTTCCTGAAGGACGACGAAATCGGTATCACAGTCATTGATCAGGCCCGCGATATCCTTAAGGTTCTCCTTAAGACCGTCTTCACTTCTCGCCCAGGAGTATTTGCCGCCGTCCATGAAGAAACTGTAATCGGGCGTATAGGCGCCGAATCCGATGTTATATGTCATGATGGAATAGGTCTGCTCGCCGGGGACAACGCCGATCCTCTGCGGAGGAACGCGGCCCATAGTAGCATAAGAGAGCGAATCCGGCTGTGGGGTCAGGACCTGGTTATCGGGGATCCTGTGGTAGCTGGCAAAGACGTAGATGACGTAGCCGATCACGATCAGAAGGAGCGTGCCGAGGGTGCAAAGCACGATCCGAAGCGCCAGACGCTTCTTCGTCAGTTTTTTCTTTTCTTTCTGTGTTTTTTCTTTCTTCATCCCATTATCCTCCGGGCAAAAAAATCCTGCAGCCCCTTAGGGAGCTCCTCTATATTTCCTTCGAAGAAAGCCCCGGTATAAGGCGTTTCTTCTCTGGTGATCTCGCCGATAGCTACCTTTTTGTTATCCCCATGGTAGTCGCTTCCTGCGGTGGCGAGAAGGTCGAGCTGAGAAGATAGTTCTAAGATTTCCCGGCTGTTTTCTGCGGAAAAGCGGGAGTGGAAGGCCTCAAGGCCCATAAGTCCCAGATCTTTTAAGTGGCGGACACGCGCCGCAAGATCGGCGCTTGCGATCCACTCGGTGGAAGTCCCGTAGAAGGGGTGCGCCAGCACGGGGATGCCGCCGGAAAGAAGTATCCCGTCGATCGCATCCTTCGGGTGCGTGTAACGGTCTTTATTCGGGATCTTGTTAAGGAAATTCTCGAAGGCATCCTTCTTGTCCCGGGCGTGCCCTGCCTTTACGAGAAGCGCAGCCAAGTGGGGCTTCCCGGGATTCTTAAAGGAAAACAGCGCATCGAGTTCTTCCTTCGGGAAAGTGATATCGAAATTGTCCTTTAGAAACAGAAGTCTTTCGTGAAGGAGGGTGATACGGACATCGTGACCGGCCTTTACGACCTTTCGGATCGCTTCGTGCTCCGGATCAAAGCCGTATCCCAGGATGTGGTATTTTCCGACCTCATCTTTACAGGAGAACTCGACACCGGTAAGGAACTTGGGGTCGTCTTCTTTAAGAGCAGAGAGGATCTCCTGATTGCCTTCGATCGCATCGTGATCGGAAAGAGAAAAATAAAGAAGCCCGGCCTCCCGAACTTTTTGGAGCAGTTCAAGTGGGGAATCCGTTCCGTCGGATACCGTCGAATGCATGTGTAGATCGATCCTGCTCAATCTCATGGGGGGCTCCTTTCCTTTTTTCTTTCTGCTCTATTTTATCACAGAAGACGAGATAGACCGCATGAGGACGGTCATCCGGAAGGGAAGGATCTTCTTTCGGAAATGGTATAATGGAGAAGGCAGAATCGATCCGAAAAGAAAAGGAGAGAAACGATGAAAAGGACAAAAGCGGGAAGTCTTGGAATATGTGCGCTGATCGTATCTACGGCGCTGGTCTTTTCCGGCTGCCCGAAAAGCGAAGGTAAAGGAGATCCCGACATGGCACGCTTTAAAGATGCGCTGGAAGAGTTTTCGGATGTGATGGATATATCGGCCCCGATTACGACCGAGCCGGCACCGGACGATAAAACGAGGATCTCGCTGAGCTTTGAGTCCTTTGATGGCGGCGGACACGAATATGAGGTGAAGATCGCCGATCCGGATATCGTCGAGTGGACGTCCTACCGCGCGTACAATGACCCGAACCACGAGGAGATGAACGGTTCGTCTTACGATTATGTGGTCGTCCTGACGCCCAAGGCTCCGGGGATAACGGAGCTCATGGTCCACGGTACATCGCCGATCATTGAAGAAGTGACCTACCTTTATACGATCGAAGTGTCTGAGGATCTGAGCATGACAGTGACCGAGGTCACCGAGTAAAACGCGGTATTTATTCACTGAGTAAGACCGCGCACTTAGTATTTGAAAGAATCATCTTTTGGGGAGGAAAATATGGGCTCGAGCAGAATCGTCCACATTCTCATCGCGACCGGTACGACCGTTTTATGCCTTCTGGCGATTGCGGTCGCGATCTATGCCGGAGCGCACATCTTAAAAGATACGAGCAGCTCCATCGATAAAGAAAGAGAGAAGATCGAAGCTGAATATACGGAGCTCCATGAAAATAATATCGATGAAGAGACAGGCAAGAAGATCCTGACGAAGAACTTCCTGATGAAGGAATATAAGTCTTTTTATGCCGGGAGAAAAGGCGGAGCGAAGGCCTTTAAGGCCATTTTCATCCTCTTTTTCATCCTGTTCATCGCCATCGGCGTCATCAGTAGTGTCTCCGAAGTGATCCGGTCGATCATGAAGGGAAAATCGATGAAGCTCCGGAGCATTACCTCCGTCGGCGTTTTGGTCGCCGTCCTGATCAGCGGCATGGTCATCTTCAATAAAGTTGGCAGTATGGCCATGATCCCGAAGCCGGAAGAGGTGGAGCTCAAGGTATATGCGATCACTGTCAACGGCAAGTACGAGGATACGACGAGGGATTCTGACGGGGATGAGCACACGACCTACTATATCAAGCTTCCGAGCGGCAATCACAAGGTGACAAGTTCGATCTATGATGCTGTGGATGAAAACGGCGGTTACTACTATCTCGTCCAGTACGAAGGAAACGGTAAAGTCGGTGATCTTGCGATCTATTCCGAGAAGGAATATGTGAGGGAAGGATCCTGAAAGCGGAGCTTTTCCATTCTTGATTTGCAAGACCTGAAAAGGTAACATTTATTCTATAGACAGAATCTATCAGACAGGAGATATCACTATGGGAAATATTGAGAGAGCCGAGAAGTTTTTAAAGGAGGCCGGTACTTACTATCTGGCGACCGTTGAGGGTGACCAGCCGAGAGTACGTCCTTTCGGAACGGCCAATATCTTCGAGGGCAAGCTTTATATCCAGACCGGTAAGATCAAGCCGACATCCAAGCAGCTCCACATCAATCCGAAGGCGGAGATCTGTGCTTTCATGAACGGTGAATGGCTCCGTATCGCATGCGAACTGATCGCGGACGATCGAAGAGAACCGAAGACCGCGATGCTCGACGCATATCCGCAGTTGCGCGGCATGTACAACGAAGACGACGGAAATACCGAGGTCTTCTATATCCAGAACGCGACGGCAACTTATTCTTCTTTCACCAAAGCTCCGGAAGTAGAGACATTCTGATCCATGTGGTTTGAAGAATCCGTTTTTTACCAGATATACCCTCTGGGTCTTCTTGGCGCGCCTTTTGAGAATGCGCCGGCCGAGTATAACGATCAGGGGGTATGCCTTTCCTGTGCGAAAAGATCCGTTCCCGCGTCTTCAGAGGAGCCTTCTTCTTCGGGGAAGGACACCGCTTCGGCGAAGTCTTCTTCTCCGATCTTAAAGGTGATCGAATGGATCCCGCATCTTTCGAAACTGGGCGTGAGTGCCGTCTATTTCTCGCCCGTTTTCGAATCCGATACCCATGGCTATAACACCCGAGACTACGGCCTCATCGACCGCCGTCTCGGCACCAATGAAGATTTTAAGTATGTTGTCGAAAAACTCCACGAAGCGGGCATCCGCGTCGTCCTCGACGGCGTCTTTAACCACGTCGGAAGAGGCTTTTGGGCCTTCCACGACGTTCTTGAGAAGAAGTGGGATTCTCCCTATAAGGACTGGTTCCACATCTCTTTTGACGGGAACTCGAACTATAACGACGGGTTCTGGTACGAAGGCTGGGAAGGATGCTTCGATCTGGTTAAACTCAATCTTAGAAATCCCGCCGTCGTCGACCATATCCTCGACAAGATCCGCTACTGGGTCGAGTATTTCGGTATCGACGGGCTTCGCCTTGACGTGGCCTACTGCCTCGATCGGGACTTCCTTAAGCGCCTTCGAAGCTTCACGGATACGCTCAAACCGGAGTTTCTTCTGCTCGGCGAACTTCTGCATGGAGACTATAAGATGTGGGTCAATCCCGAGATGTGTCATTCGTGCACGAACTATGCCTGCTACAAGGGCCTTTTCAGCAGCTTCAACAGCATGAATATGTTCGAGGTGATCCATACGCTGATCCAGCAGTTCGGTCCCGAGAACTGGAGCTGGTTTAGGGGACTTCACCTGATGAGCTTTGTCGATAACCACGATGTCACGAGGATCGCGTCGAATCTAAATAATCCCGCGCATCTTCCGCTGATCTATACGCTTTCTTTCGGCATGCCCGGATTCCCGTGCGTGTACTACGGATCCGAATGGGGAGCTTTGGGAAGAAAAGAAGACGGCGACCCGTCACTTCGCCCGTGCTTTGGAAAACCTGAATGGAATGACCTGACGACACATATCGCAAAGCTTGCCGAAATAAAGAAGAAAAGCCCCGCATTAAACTACGGATCTTTTCGAAGCGTAGTGCTTACGAACCAGCAGTGCATCTTCGAGCGGAAGTTCGAAGGCGAAAGCCGGGAAGGCTGCCGCGAAGGCGTTACCTACGAGCGCATCCTCGTGGCCATCAACGCAGGTGACTACGAATATACCGCGCATTTTGATGCCGGCTGCGGCCAGGCCGTCGACCTTCTTACCGGGAAGGTCCACGACTTCGGCGGAGGCTCGCTCCTGCCGCCTTATTCCTGCGCGATCTGGAAAATGGAGAACTGACTTATGGGGAACTATAACTATAGTAAAATCGGCCGGATCAGCTTCTCGGCGTCGTCTTCGGGGATGATGGGCATGCCGGCAAACGGATTCATGGGCATGGCTATGACAACTCAGCCCGGCGGGGATACGGCTTCTGCTAATGTGCCTGATGACACGGATGCTTCCATGTGGACCTGCGCATGCGGAAACAGAAACGAAGGTAAGTTCTGCAGCAACTGCGGCTGTAAGCGCCCGTAAGAAATGCCTGGAAGACTCTTCAAAAACCATCTGAGAAAAACTATAATGGATATGTTCTTCGAATATCGGAGGGCATATCTTTTTTGTAAATGAGGTGAATTAAATGGCAAACCCGAATCCGTACTCCGGTACACAGACAGAGAAGAATCTTGAAGCAGCTTTTGCAGGTGAATCCCAGGCAAGAAACAAGTATACATATTTTGCATCCGTGGCGAAAAAAGAAGGCTACGAGCAGATGGCGGCGATTTTCCTGAAGACCGCTGAGAATGAAAAAGAACACGCGAAAATGTGGTTTAAGGAACTCAAGGGCATCGGCGACACGAAGGCGAACCTCGCTGCAGCAGCGGATGGAGAGAACTATGAGTGGACCGACATGTACGAAGGCTTTGCCAAGACCGCGGAAGAAGAAGGATTTTCCGATCTGGCCAAGAAGTTCCGTCTTGTGGCCGCGATCGAAAAGCACCACGAGGAGCGCTATCGTGCACTTCTTAACAACATCGAGACCGCTCAGGTATTTGAAAAGAGCGAGGTCAAGGTGTGGGAGTGCAGAAACTGCGGTCACATCGTAGTAGGCACTAAGGCACCGGACGTTTGCCCGACATGCAACCATCCGCAGTCCTATTTTGAGATCAACGCAGAGAACTACTGATCAGAAGGATCACGTAGATTCCGGAGGAAATTATGAACTTTACGACAGATATTTTCGAGACATACGATAAGCAGTGGGCGCTTCTGACCGCAGGGGATATGGAGAAGTTCAACACCATGACGATCTCCTGGGGCGGACTTGGCACCATCTGGGGAAAGCCGGTGGCGACCGTCTATGTCCGCTCGTCGCGCTATACCCATGAATTCATGGATGGTAGCGACTACTTCACCGTGAGCTTTTATCCGGAGGAGATGAAGAAGACCCTAG
Organism: Clostridiales bacterium; assembly: GCA_017551865.1. Lineage (GTDB taxonomy): Bacteria > Bacillota > Clostridia > Saccharofermentanales > Saccharofermentanaceae > Scatonaster. Next base: position 22,019 of record JAFZKB010000029.1, read on the forward strand.
GCGTTCTGGGCAGTAAGTCCGGCCGCGAGATCGATAAGATGCATGTACCGGGCATGACCGCAGAAAAAGCCGGCGATTCCGTTTCTTTTTCTGAAGCGGAAGTAACGCTCGTCTGTAGAAAGCTTTTTATGCAGCAGCTCGATCCGAAGAACATGCTTCCGGAAATCGCCGAACAGTTCTATTCAAAGGACGCGCCACACGATATGTATATCGGTGAGGTCGTAGAAATCATCCGGAAATAACGTCGGAAAAAGTGTAAGCACAGGCGGCAGGACCGATACCGGGTCTGCCGCTTTTTGTAACAAAAGAACTGATGAAATCGTCTGATAAGTAAAGTCCGAGATAAACGGAGGCAGGGGAAAAACTTATGACAACGATTACAGAGTATAAGGGAAAATATATCAAGGCAGTTATCACCGTGATCGTGATTACGGTAGTATGCCTCATATTCTTTTTCTTAATAAAGAACGAACTTGTCCGCTGCTACCTGAAGCCTACCTATAAGGAAGCTGACTGGACAGGCATCCAACTCGAACCAAAGATAGAGGATGAGATCGGTGTTGCAATTGAAAATGCGACGCCGACTCCAGTCCCGGAAGACCGGGTCGAGTGGGGTGGAGAAAAGGCATAAGTTCTGCTCCGGATCCTGCACAGGATTCGTCTTGTAATCCTCGAAAAGCACTGTAATACAGGCGTTTGCGGTTTTGTAAAACTAAATCGAACCCTTCGAACCCTTCTAATGCTGTCCGATTAATTGGACAGCATTTTTTGTACCATGTAGTCACGATGAAGAAAAAACAGCTGAAAAGGCTTCAGCGAAAAGGAAGAGAGAGGGTTAAGTTTATGTGGAGTGTGATGATTTTCTTAGCGGGAATGTTTTTTCTTAAGATGGCATTTCGGGATATGAATAAAAAAGAGGCGGGAAGATGCAGACAGAGAAGAAATTGTGCCAGGAGCGCCGCTGCTTCTCGCGCAAGAAGAGAGGCAGCTAATCGTGTAAGAAGTTATGAGGCCTGTCGTGCACAGAACCGGGCTGCACAGCTTTCCAGAAGACAGGATCCATACGGATCGAAGAATGCGGGCATGCGTCGCGGAAATGCTTCTACACCTGCTCGCGCATATGCTCTTTCTGCTGCGCCTCGTAGAAGTGTTCCTGCAACAGCTACGAGAAGAAGTCCCGCTCCACGGGATCCGAACTATGAATATGCCGTTCCACGCGCGACCCGTTCGGTGATACCGGCATGAAGAATGAATGAGAGTTTCATGGAAGATCGTATTCTCCAGTAAGTTGTTTGTTCCATATAACCTTCTTTGAGTGTGGAAGGGGCCGTCTCGCAAGGCGGCCTCCTATTACAACGAAAGAGGGTGCCTCATTATTCTGAGACACCCCGTTTTTTGCTCTTTCTATTTAAGATCCGGTCTTATCGCCTGGCATTTTCGATCGTAAGATCGATGGTCTTGATGCCTTCCGGCCAGGTCGGATGTGCGATGGCATATACATGATGCATCGGGCGGTTTTCTTCCGTGGTGACGGCACAGTAGTATTCGACCGGAATACCGATATCCTGAAGCTTCTTTCTGAGTTCTTCGTTCTGCGGAAGCATCATATCCTGATCGCCTGTGGTGAGTACTGTCGGAGGGCAGCCGAGTTTTTTCGCCGCTTCGCCGAGATCGTAAATGTAGGATGGCATCTTCTTGTCCGGATCGAAATAGCAGCCTGCGAATTTCTTCGGGTCTTCTTTGTGATCGCCGCAGATCGGGCTTGTGCTCTTGCAGGTCGCCTGGTAGGGGAACTCGATCCCGCATTCTTTTCTTCCTTCTTCGGAATTAAGAAGGATCGCCGTGATGAGGCAGTGATAGCCGCCGGCCGAATCGCCGGTCGTATGGAATGTCTTATAGCCCTTTTCACAGAGAAAACCGATCGCATAGAAGATATCCTGAAGCTGTCCCTGAAGATCAGTCCTCGGGAAGAGTCTGTAGTTGATGTTCGCCACAGTGATCCCCGACTTGAGCGCCAGGTGCATGCCGAACTCCTTATCGAGTTCTTTGCATCCATATACGAATGCGCCGCCGTGGATGAGCAGGAAGATCTCATCGCTTTTAGCTCCCTCCGGTATATATAGATCGAGGATACGGTCGGAATTACAGAACTTCTGGCCTTCTTCGGCCGCATCTTTTCCCAACGGTTCGGGAAGCGGTTTTCCTTCGGCGTACGGGATATTCTCCTGAACCGTAAGTCCTTCCGGGAAGACGGTCGCTTCCATGCGCGGGGTATCTGACTGGATACAGTTTTTGATGAAGAATTTCCGGTTTTCGTCGAGTACTTTTGCAAAGATTCCAAACTTGAACATGTTTCGGACCTCCGTATATTAAGCTGATTCCAACTTAACATACAGGGAGGTTTTTTTCAAACGGAAGGGGAGAGGAAGACGGCCTTTCGGACCCGAAGGATCACTCGAGCGGGGCAAGGTTCTCTTCACCTTCTACGAGCCAGGAGAAGCGGTATCCGTGAGAAGGATCGCCGGTAAATTCCGAAAGTTCCTTTCCGGTCAGATAGCCTTCGACGGTAAATCCGTTATAAATATGGTAATCATCCCATTCGTCGGAAGGAGAGTTCGGAACACGCGTCAGATAGATGCCGGCAGATTCCAGACGGTGCATCTCTTCTTCGATCTCTTCGCGGATCTCCTTGTCGAAAAGCTCGATGATGCGCTCTTCGGAAAGATCCTCGGAAGACTCATGAGTGGCGACATATTCATCGACACAGCGGAAGTGGCATACCATGATCCTCACGGCGAAATACTTCTCCTGATTCTCCGGTTTTTCTATCTCTTCCTTGAGCGCAACAGGTAGCAGGACATCTCCGGGCAATGCACCTTCCATTTCATTGGGGACAAGAGAAGCATTCTTATCCGGCGCGAAAAGAACTCTTCCCGGTGCCTGGGTGAATTCTGTGATGCCGGAGGAATCCCACGTGGATTCTGTCGGAAGTATAGAGGTCTCGGTCTCTGTCGGCATTGTGGTGATGTCGGCCCCGGTCATACCTGTGCTGACTTCGACCCCGGTCGGACGTGTGGAGCCGGCAGGTTCGTTTTCCAATCCGCCGGCCTTCCATAAAGCGAATCCGATGACGGCGATCGTAGCCGCGGCAATTCCGATCCCGATACCGGTCCATATTCTTTTGAAAACGACTTTCCGTGTAACATTGTTACGGACAGGTTTTATGCTGGTATCAGGGCGTTCGGAGAGATCAGAAGATCCTTCGGGAAGCACTTCTGCCTTTGCGATCAGATCGTCATCTACCAGTTCCATGATGTCGAGAAGATCTTTGCCGTTCATAGTATCCCTTCCTTTGTCAGGTATTCTGAAAGATCCTGACGCATACGCATAAGCATCATCCTCACTTTGCTCTCCTTGTACCCGTATCTTTTTGCCAGAGAGGCTGCAGTTTCAAGGTAGAAGTATCTTCTCATGAAGATCGTCTGCTTTTCTTCGGTCTGTTCGTGAAGGAATCGGCTGATGGCCTCGGCGAGAAGGCTGCCTTCCAGTTCTTTTTCCGCAGAAGCGGAAGAAGGGAGGCATTCCTGCATCTCCGAGGTGAGTTCCAGTATGTAGGCCTTTCTCTTCAGACGGTTATCGGCTGTGCACCGGTTGAGCGAGATGGCGCGAACGATCCTCGTCAGAAAAGGCATCAGATAGGTCCTCGGCTCGTGAGGAGGGATCCGCTTCCAGGCTTCCATGTACGTGTCGTTCTCGCACTCCTCGGAAGTCTCATGGGAAGAAGTGATCCCGTACGAAATAAAGCGCAGGCGTGCGCCATACTTGCTGGAAGTATGCCGGATCGCACTTTCATCACGATCGAGAAAAAGGTCTACGATAGAGCTGTCATCCATGGCTTATGCTCTCCTTACTCATCCGTCAGTTTTTTCTCTTCACCCTGCTAATCAATTCTTTTCTGCCGAGCGTCACACTCTTTTCGAAAAGAATCAGAATTATCGTTTTTCGAAAAACTATCGAGTCAATTATATCAGCATCTCCGAAACATTTGCGAAACAAGATAAAAAATACCTGTCATAATCTTCGAAAGCGCCCGTTTTTTACTGCCATTTCCCTTTTACCATGTTATACTGTGTAGTGGGGATGGATATATATTTGGAGGTGGTTTTGTGAGTAGGAAGTCAACAAGACTTTTATTGGCATTTATTTTGCCGGTCTTAATGATTGCCGTTTCGGTGTCTGCAGTCGTCGGTCTTTCCGGCTTGTTTTCTGATAAAGAAGTTCTCGCGGATGAAGAGGTCTACACTCTCGCTGAGGGAGAGTGCTCGGTTCCATTCAGAAAGACTTATACGAAGTGCACATTTACTCCGGATACAACAGGGTACTACGATATCCAGTCGATTGGGAATACGATTACTGCGGGCTTGATCGGCAATTCGGAGTTTGATCCCGATACTAATTGGTCAGCTATAATCGATGCCAGTTGGGGTTATGAAAGCGACCGCAACTTCCATTTACTCATAAAATTGGAAGAAGGGACACTTTATAATCTTTTTGTCGTACTGAATGCCGAACTGCCTGACGGATCGGAAGAGATTGTTTTGCCGATCCGTATTTCAATGATCGGAACTTCCGGAAGTTGTGGAGATAATGCAACATGGTCTTATGATGAGACCACTAAAACTCTGACGTTCAGTGGTAACGGACCTATGGCTGAGCAATCGAGTGAGTATTACGTTCCGTGGTCGATCTATAAGGATCAGGTGGAATCCGTCGTGGTGGAAGATGGTATTACCACCATCACTTCATATGCATTCTACAGATTCCCGTATCTCACTTCAGTAACGATTCCTGATAGCGTGAAAAGTATTGGCAGATATGCGTTCTATTACTGTACAGCCCTTGCTGATCTTCCTGTCATGAATGGCGTGGAGACTTTGGGAGACACTGCCTTTTACGGATGTTCGGAATTAACATCCATTGTGATTCCGGATAATATCACGAAGATGGGCAGTTCGGTGTTTGCGTGGTGTGACCATCTGGAAAATGTAACGCTCGGTTCCGGCTTGACGGAAATCTCTTGTGGCGCGTTCGGGTATTGTACGGCTCTTTCCAGTGTGTCGGTTCCCGACGGAATAACGATATTTGACGATCGTGCATTCTCCGGATGTACCTCGCTTACCAGCATAACGATCCCCGAAGGTGTGACTTATTTGGGCGATGGCGTTTTCGATTATTGTACTATGCTTTCGGAGGTTGAGATCCCGGACAGTGTGACATATATTGGAACATATGCATTTAAATCTTGTTATGAACTGACCAGTATCAAGATACCCGATGGTGTGACCAGTATATTGTCGGAAACATTCCAATACTGCAGTAATCTGACCAGCGTTGAGATCCCGTCAAGTGTAACAAAGATTGGCTACTCCGCATTTTTTTGTTGCCAAAAACTCACAGATATAGTTATTCCTTATGGAGTGGAGAGTATTGATTCTTCCGCTTTCTACTATTGCAAAAACCTGAAGAACGTCTCGATACCGAATACGGTCGAGAGTATCGGGAACGAAGCATTTCGTGACTGTGACGCACTGGAAAGCATTTCGATTCCGGATAGCGTGGAGTACATCTATCTTTATGCATTTGCTGATTGCGATATCCTCGAAGAAGTCATATTTGGTTCGGGGCTCAAGTACATTGGTTCGGAAGCGTTCAGACAATGTCCTAATTTGAAGGAAATGAACCTGCCGGAGAGTCTGGAAGAGATTGGAAATCAGGCTTTCATGAGTGATTCTAAACTCGAGAGCGTCTCGATTCCAAGTGGCAGTATTGGAGCAGCTGCATTCAAATACTGTTATGCGCTTTCTGATGTCACACTTGGAGAAGGAGTAACATATATTGGAGACAGTGCTTTCCTTGATCTTGATGCAATCACCCAAATAACGATCCCGAAGAGCATTTCTTCGATTGGGCCTTACGCATTTTACGATTGTGACGGGATCACTTCCATATATATTCCCGAAAACATTACTAGGATTGAGCGCTACTCGTTCTACGACTGCGGAAAACTGGGATCTGTAACGATTGAAGGAAGTACGACAGTTATAGAAAAATATGCTTTCTTTAATTGCAGAAATCTTTCGGAACTGATCCTTGGCGAAGGTGTCACAGAGATTGGAAGCTGCGCATTTGAATCCTGTGTCAGCCTTACGACATTAACGATCCCGGCAAGCATGAAGACGATCTATGATGCTTTTGAATACTGTGATGCTATTACAGATATTTACTGTTATGCGAATCCGGATCACTTCTCCTGGTCGGGAAATGGAAGTTATGAGTTCCTAAGTAACAGAGCAACAAAGTGTCATGTTCTTTCTTCACTCCTCCAAAAATACATCAACAATTTCGAGAACTATGTAAATGTTACTTTTGTCGGAGATCTTGACCAAGCTGTCAACATGAATCTTGGAGCGGTGCTTTATGGTTACACTTTGAGTCTGGAAGGGGATATCGGAGTCAACTTCTACATGGATCTTTCCGGAACGGATCTCAGTGATGATGCATATGTGAAGTTTACTGTTCCGAATGGAAATAGTACCCGCGAACAAATAGTCTATGTAAAAGATGCCGGAAAAGATATGGTAGGAGAAAAGACCTGCCACGTCTTTAAGTGCAAAGTCTCTCCTAAGGATGCGTCATCTCTGATCAAAGCACAGATTATCGACGGAGAAAACGGTAGCAAGGTATTTGCCTATTCCGTTAGACAGTATGCCGAGTTCCTCTATTCACACAGATTTGAGAATGCGGAGTATGCGCGCGCGGCCAACCTTGTGGATGCTCTGATGTGCTACTGTACATGTGCTCAGGATTATTTCAACGTTGCACGTGAACGTTTTGATTACGAATGGAAGAATTTCTTCCAGATCGGAAATGTTGTGATCAATGCACCGGAGAAGATCGTCGCTCTGGATAATGTTCCGGGTGTGACATTCGTGGGTGCAAAGCTTTCACTTCGATCGGAGACCGAACTCAAGCTTTACTTCCTCTGTGAAGACGATACGACGTTCTCCTGCGCAAATGGCGATATTGAGACGATCACGGACGGCGAGTATAAAGTCGTGGTGGTCAGGAACATCAACGCCAGAGATATCGGCGAGAGCTTCCAGATCAAGGCGATCCGCGGTACGAATACCGGCCTTGTGAAGTACAGTATCCTGAACTACTGTGACAGCGTGGTCAATTCTTCTGAGTATTCGGATCTTCTGAAGGATACGGTCAGATCGCTGGTCTACTATTACCATGAGACGGTGAAATACGGTGCAAACGGAGGAAGTAACAATGCGTAAGGAAGAATACAGTGAATTAGAATTGGAGATCATCCTTTTTGAAGCGGAAGATGTGATCATGACGAGCTATGACACAGATGACAGCGATGATACTCCGCTGGTAAAAGAATAAGTGCTTCGGTATAAAAAAGTAAATGAAGTGATCCTTTCCGTTTTTTCGGGGAGGATCACTTTTTTATGCGCCATCGATTCCGGCGTTTTATGTTTTTCCGGCAATGGTATATAATTTAGGCATGGGGGTTGTTTAGGAGAAGACTCTTTTAGGAAAGTACGGCCTTTTGGGCCGGCAGGAGGCGCACATGACAGGAAGGGCAGGGAAAGCCGCTTTACTGTACTTTTTTATCCACTTTATGCTGGAAGTGGTGTGCTTCTTTATGCTGTACCGCATCATCGGCGATCCCGTTTTCATTTCCGTAGTCGCGACGATCTATAACGCGGTCGCTTTCGTGCCGCAGCTTCTTTTCGGATCGCTTCGTGATCTTCTTCAAAAGTTCCATCCGGGCATCGTGGGTGTGCCGTTTCTTCTTTCCGGATTCCTCCTTTACTTTATTCTGGATGCGACAGGCATCCTCTTCTGGGTATCACTGGTCCTTCTTTGTATTGGAAATGCACTCGTCCATATCTCCGGCGCGGAACTGACGATCCGCACTTCCGGCGGAAAACTCTCGCCGGTCGCGATCTTCGTCAGCGGCGGCTCCTTCGGCCTGATCACAGGCCAGGTCCTCGCGGGCACGGGACTTTCTTTCTGGTGGATCGCACTTACGGCGGCAATCATGATGCCGCTGGTCATTATCGGAGAGACCCTTTATAAAGGAAATCCGGAAGAAAATGAAGAGTGCTCGGGCTTTAACTATACGGTCCCCAAGCGCGTGGCCATCGTCGTCATCGCCGCCGCTTTTGTGATCGTGACCATCCGCTCGTATGTGGGATACGGGATCCCCGTATCCTGGAAAACGACACTTGTTGAGGCGGTGCTGCTATATGTATTTATGGGGATCGGGAAAGCCCTCGGCGGGATCTTATCGGATACGATCGGCATCAGAAAGACCGCATTCATCAGCATCATCGGCGCGATGCCGTTCCTGGTGTTCGGCGACCGCATCATGATCATCTCCCTGATCGGGATCATGTTCTTCAGCATGACGATGCCGGTGGCACTCGGGATGATCCTTTCCGTGCTGAAGATCTCACCTGGCGCGGCCTTCGGTGTTACGACGGTCGGTCTTTTCATGGGGACCGTGATCGCGGCATACCTTAAGACCGACAGCTTACTTATGAACTGTATGATCATCGTACTCGCTTCGGCGGTATGTTTCTTATTGGCACATTATATCTTACGACCGGATAAGGAGGAAGAAGATTATGTGTAACGTAACACTGGATGCGGCGGGAGCAGCGCTCATCCCCATTATGTTGCTGGGTTTCGTTTTTTGCGGAGTGGTAGTCACGGTTCTGATCGCGCTTGTTATCATTCTCTGTACAAGGAAAAAGAACGAAAAGAACAAGTGGAAGAACAAGTAAGATCACGGATCTTTTCGGGAAGAAGCATATAAAAGAACAATGCATGGACGAACCGTGTAAGAAAGAGACATCTAAGGAGGAACGAATATGTTACGTGTTTTACTGGACATTGCCCCGAGGCCGAAGGAAACTTCTAGCGATAACACGACGATCATCATTATGGGAATCGTTGTCGCGGTTCTGATCGTGGCAGGTGTGGCCATCACGCTCGCTGTGCGCAAGAAAAAGGCGAAAGCGGCGGGGAATGCGGACGCCGCTGAAAAGACGAACGGGGATATGAATGGTTGAGATCGTAAAGACTTTCGCCCTGTGCTTTGTTTTGACGGTGATACTCGAAGAGCTCACCGCGCTGATCCTCGGCGTGCGGACGAAAATGGACTTTTTCATGATCTTTGTGGTAAACATGCTCACCAATCCGGCAGTGGTTTTCCTGAGCATGGTGTTCTATAGCTATACGCCGATTCCGTGGGTACATTATATCGGTGTGCTGGAGCTCATCGCCTTTTTCGTGGAAGCGAAGATCTATAAAGACCTGCTCGACTTTAAAAGATTCTCTCCCTACCGAGTGTCGTTTTATCTGAATCTGGTGTCCTTTACCATCGGCACTTCAATCGTGTACCTTCTGCAATAAATGATGCTGAAATCTTTTCTCTGACCACCCAATAAACCTCTTCCGTCATTCGTCTAAAGGGCAGATGCGGATAAACAGGAGGCAATCAACATGACAAACCAGGAACTCGAAAAGATCTACAATGACTCATACCGCGCGGTGTACTGGACGGCCATGTCTTTTCTTAAGAACGAGGCCGATGCCGAAGATATCGTACAGGAAACTTTTCTCGCCCTGATCAAGTCCTACGACACGATCGCCGATAAGAGCAAGGTAAACGCCTGGCTGAAGAAGACGGCAGCCAATAAGTGTCTGGACCGGATCAAGCTGACGAAGACGGTCAATGTGGAGGACGAATTCTTCGAAAATGTCGAAGATGTGGCGGAGGATTTCCTTCCGGACTCCCTCGTCGAATCGGCCGAGATGAGAAAAGTGATCATGGACATCATCGAGAAGTCTTTGTCGGAAGAGATCAGAAAAACGCTCATCCTCTACTATTTCGATAAAATGACGACAAAAGAGATCTCCGAAGTTCTTGGTGTTCCTCAGGGAACCATTCTGTGGCGTCTTAACTACGCCAAGAAGAAGATCAAGAAGGAGGTCGAGAAATATGAAAAAGATAATGATACGAAACTGTTTATGGTCGTGCCGTTCTTAACGAAGCTTTTTACAAAAGAAGCGGAACAGGTGCTATTCAAGCCCATGCCTGCTTCGTTGCTCAGCCAACTGTCCGCATCTGCTGAAGCTGCCGCAGGAAAAGCCTCGTCTACTGTCATTTCTGAAACCGTGAAAAAAGGGGCATCAAGCACGATAAAGAAAGTGATCATCGGAAGCCTCATCGCTGTCGTTGCCGCCGGCGCCATCATCGGAATCTCCGTAGGATATGCGAAGCATACATCCCCCCAAAAGAATGATAAGAATGCGCGCATAACGGAGCAAAACGACGGTCGCGGGAAAAATGACCGGGAAGAGGGAGCGATCACCGCTTCGGATAACGGAGTCACTCATCACGCAGAACCTTCCGGGGTGGTCTCGGGCGATTCGATCTATGTCTGCATGGAAGGTATGACCGCAAAGGAGTGTGTCGACAACATCTGGAAGACCACGAATGTGTATACAGGCATGACCCGAGATGAGTATTCCCATGTCCGTCTGGCGATCCATCTGGATGACGAGGCATTCACTGATGAATTGCTCGAAAAGATCATCGAGCGGTATCAGGCAGAAGGGTACGAAGTCAAACAGGATACCGGACCCGATTCGTTTCGGAGAGTCATAAAATTTGCGGGATACGGAAGGACGTTTGAAGTGCATAGATACTCCATATCCTTCCCTGTGATCGAAATGAGGATTCCACTTATCGGAAAATAGGATGATCTTCTCCGCTCATAGGAGAAAAAATCCGGTTTTGAAAAATTTTTCTCGAACCATCCAATAATTCACATCAGTTATTCGTCTATAGGGCAGAAGCGAATAGCAGTGAACAAGAAAGGATGGGAATTATGAAAAAGAAAACAATCATCAGAATCATTGCAGCAGTAGTGGCAGTAGGGTCTCTCGCAGGAACAGCAGGCTGTAAATCGGCGGGAAAGGACGATCGGGAAAACACCACGAAGATTTCGAATCCGATCTCAACAAATGATCTCACCGTTGACGATACAGCGGATACGTCCGGCCTAAAAGATGTAACGGTAGAAGAGAAAGAAAAGCCGATCACCGACGATTCAATCATTATTCGTCTGGATGGGATGAGCTCGGATGAGATCGTCGAGAATCTGTGGAAGGCGACCCATGTAAAAGAAGGCATGTACAGCGAGGACTTTTACGAAAGGGTCATTATAGATGGCTGCAGGCTTTTCAATAAGAGAAATGACGATTTCAGCTGGTTCTTCACTGAAGACTCTTCTGACACCATTCGCTATATCAGTAGGATCTCTGTCTTTTCCGGCATGAAGTGTGATCCTGATTTTGTCGGATCCGGCCGGGTCGTCCTGGAGCTGCATATTGAAGAAAAGGAGTATGCCTTCGAGGTGGCGGAAGCCATCGTAGAGAGGATCCAGTCGGAAGGTTATGAGATCCATCTAAACAGGAAAAGCGGCGAGAATGAAGACACCTGGTATGTAGGGTTTCAAAAAGATAGGCAGACCTGCACATTGCAAGTCAACAAAATCGCGGACTATGTAATCAATTTCGATTTTCCGATCATTGCAAGTGATCAATTCACTGAAACGTCGAAAGAAAAAGCAGAGCCGACAGAGAGTGAAGACCCGCTGGCGAAGTATGACTTACCGTTAGACGGCCTGTCGGATCAGGAGATCTTCGAATTCTGCCACAGAACATTGACTTTGGAACTGATCGATGGCGAAAGCTCTGAGGACCTTGAAAAAAGACTTCCTTCTGTAGTAGAGATGGACAGGCATCCTTACTCCGTGAGCATGGATGCCAGCCTGGATTACGGGTACGGGACTCCTCTCGATTCGGGGATCTGCATGACGGAAGTGGCGAGGAACTGTATGAGTACTTCAAAGAACAGTATGCTGCTATGTATCCGGGAACCGAGATCAAATACTTGAAAGACGAATATGATTACTAGTTCGATTTCAGGATAAAAACAGAAGACGGCTTGTTTGCCCATGCGCGTATCACCCATTTCAGAGACGGACATGACGAGCTTTTCGTCGAAGAGGCACATCATATTGTCGATTGAGTCTGACATGGTATTAATGAGATTAAAAAACCTGAAAGCGAGAGTTGATCCTGCTTTCAGGTTTTTGTATGTCTGGTGGAAACTATGGGGTTCGAACCCATGGCCCCTCCCCTGTGAAGGGAATGCTCTCCCGCTGAGCTAAGCTTCCGCCGACTATAATATCACAGATTGATGGATTGTGCCATGGCATTTTCCCAAAAGGCGCGGATCTTTTCGGGCGGAAATGCTTGACATTTCAGGGAAAACTGGTATCCTTAACGCGCATGGTCTCCTGAAAATTCGCGCGGAGAACCCTGCCGACAGTTCGTTTGTGCCATCCTGTCGTTAAACAAAACCAGGACTATATCGAGCATATATGCGCAGGTGCTGCGCGCTTTCTGGTATAGTTTGCGTTTTTGAAAAGGCAAGCTATTTTTTTTTGTTTTAGGAGTGTTTTATGAGTAAACTGATGAAACTTCAAAATGGGGAGCTTTCGAAGATCACGACGGATGCTTCTGAGGAAAAGCCGGCGATGGCGGAACAGCCGATGTCGAAGCTTTTTATGTGCATCGGCATTATATTCGTGTCCTGCCTTCTGCTTTCGAATCTGATCGCAGGCAAGATGTGGGCGGTGACGGATTCCATCACGCTTCCGGCGGCGGTCATTCTTTTCCCGCTGACGTATATCTTCGGCGATGTCTTCACGGAAGTATATGGTTTTAAGAAGGCGCGTTTTGTGATCTGGATGGGCTTTGCGATGAGCTTTTTCGCTGTTCTGATCTACCTTGTTACGATCGGACTTCCGCACCCCGGGTTCTTCGAGGGACAGAGCGCCTATGAGACCGTTATGGGTACGACGCCGCGTGTCGCTCTTGCTTCCTTTGCCGGATATCTTTTCGGTGAGTTTTCCAATTCCATTATTCTGTCGAAAATGAAGGTCAAGACGAAGGGCAAAAATCTTTGGATGCGCACGATCCTTTCGACGGTGGTCGGCGAGGGATTCGACTCCGTGATCTTCATCACCATCTCTTTCTGGGGAACGATGGAGAATTCGGAAGTGCTGAAGATGATATTGTTCCAGTATCTCTTCAAAGTCGCCTACGAAGTTCTTTTCACGCCGGTGACGTACGCTGTCGTCCGCTGGGTCAAGAGAAAGGAAGGCGTCGATACTTTCGACTATAACGTTAAGTACAACGTCATCAAGGGATAAGGGAGGACCTGACCATGAGAGAAAGAGAAGAGCTGACGCTCCTGGGGAACCAGGGCACAAAGTATGTTTTCGATTACGATCCGTCGGTGCTGGAGACTTTTGAGAATAAGCATCCGGACAACGATTACTTCGTGAAGTTCAACTGTCCGGAGTTTACGAGCCTTTGCCCGATCACGGGGCAGCCGGATTTTGCGACGATCACGATCTCGTATGTGCCGAACATCAAGATGGTGGAGAGCAAGTCCCTGAAGCTCTATCTGTTCTCCTTTAGAAATCACGGTGATTTTCACGAGGACTGCGTAAACATCATCATGAAGGATCTCATTAAGCTCATGGATCCGAAATATATTGAGGTGTGGGGCAAGTTCACACCGCGCGGAGGCATCTCCATCGACCCGTACTGCAACTACGGAAAAGCCGGAACGCCCTGGGAGAAAGTCGCCTTTGACAGAATGGCGAACCACGATATGTATCCGGAAAAGGTGGACAACCGATAAGAAAAAACTATCGCGTTATACTAGCAGTAGAACAGTAAATCAGAAGAAGCGCTCTTTCGTAATGCTATAATGAAGAAAAAACGAAGGAGTGCTTTTTCTATGCCATTTATCGATGCAAAAACAACGCTCAAGCTGTCTTTCGAGCAGAAGGAAGAACTGAAAAGTGAATTCGGAAAACTGATCACGACGCTCAATAAGCCCGAGTCCTACCTGATGGTCGGGATCGAGGACGGATGTGACCTGTGGTTCGGCGGAAAGAAACTGGAAAAGGGTGCCTACATCGCGGTAAGTCTTCTCGGCAACGCTCCTTCCGATCTTTATAACCGGATGACGGGTGCGATCTGCGCGATGCTCCTTGAAAAATATGGTATTCCCGGTGACAGTGTCTATATTACTTACCACCCCGTCAGTGACTGGGGCTGGAACGGCAGTAATTTCTGATACCGGAGGATTTTCACTTGATCAAAGTCTGTATTTTCGATATGTATGAGACCCTGGTCTCCCTCTTTATGGGCAGGGTCTATTTCTCTGAGGATTTCATGAAAGATCTCAATCTCCCGGGGGATCCGTACTATGCTTACTGGCACGAGACGGAAGATGCCAGGACCATGGGGCAGATGACTTTGGGAGAAGGGGCGGCGCAGGCGCTTCAAAAGTGCGGCGCTTATACGCCTGAAGCTGTGGAGCTTCTTCTTTCCAAGAGGCATGAAAGCCAGGAAGATACATTCTCTTCCATTCCGGTAGAAACGTTCGAGCTTCTTTCGGGCCTTAAGAAGCGGGGCATCAGGATCGGTCTGATCAGTAACTGCTTTTCTGATGAAAGAGATATGATCCGTTCTTCGGACCTGATGCCGTATTTCGATGCGGTCCGTCTTTCGTATGAGCAGGGGATCAAGAAGCCGGATCTGCGGATGTATTTCAGCATCGCCGAAGAGCTCGGTGCTGATCCTTCGGAGTGCATGTATGTAGGTGACGGCGGTTCGCGTGAGCTTCAGGCGGCCAGGGAAGCCGGCATGACGGCTGTGCAGTGCGATTGGTTCCGTCCCTTAGCCTATGAACCGCATATTCCGTGTCCGGTCTATCCGGAGTTTCCGCAGGCGGAAACCAGAGAGGATGTCCTCCGGCTGATCGATGAGATGAATGCGCGCGGGAGAATGGTCGAAGAATGAGGATTTTTGCATAAGAACGTACCGGCACGCATTCTTATAACAACAAAAGAATGGGGACTTTGCATAAGATCACAAAAAAGCATTCTCTTATAACAACAAACATGCAGTTTCTTTGTATAAGATCGGGCTTTTTGAGTCTCTTATAACACCAAGTATTTCCCAATTGTTATAAGGAAAGCAAATCCATTGGTCTTATACAAACGACCTTCCAATAATGTGTTATAAGAAAAGCCAAACAACTAGTTTTATACAAAAAGACAAAGAAGAGGCTGCCTTTCGGGGCAGCCTCTTTTTTCAAAGCGCTGAAGGGGCACATATGGCGCTTCGTGTCAGATGGTCTCTAGTGTTCCGAGGAATACCGGAAGTCCGCTTTCAACATCGACGATCGCGTAGGCGAACGGACGGTCGCAGATCACGGATCTCATCTCTTCGGGTTCCATGGCAGCCATGCACTTCATTTCGATCGCTGTGGCCGCTGCTGCGCGGGTGCCGCTGCGGTTGACTTCGATGTGGGTCTTATGGATGACCCGGCTGATGAATACACCGATATCGGTCATGTTGGAAAAATCGGCTTTTACGGAATGGAAGGCATCCTTCATGCCCATATCCGCAAGGTAGTTCTGAAGCTCCTGCGAATAATCCGTTTCAAATTCCGGGAACTGGAAGTAGAGGTTATATTCTGTCGTTCTGCTTTCCCAGAATTTCCAGTACTCTTCTGTGGTCATCTCCTGCATGAAGGTGTTGATATCCACTTCTTCGTCGTTCGGAAGGATCGTCATGAAAGCGTACTTTCCGCCTTCGTAGTATTTGAGGAAGCCCTGGGCATTCTCGTTATAAAGATAGGTTCCGTCGTCTCCGCCGCAGAGGAAGGGTGTGCTCTTTCTCGAGCCGTCACCGGAATGGAAGACCAGGTCCATGACATCGGATTCATCGAAGGGATTTGCCCACTTCGCGTCAAAGGTGATCGCGTTGACGAGGACCATGAGAGACTCGGAGGAAATGTTGTCGATGAGATTTTCGATCATGCCGTCCGTCTTATCGCTGACCCATTTATTGATGGTCTTCACAGCGGAACCGTCGAACTTGATATTCGAAACCTGCGCGTTGAAGTGTCTTTTTACATAGGAAAGATAATCATCATATACAGAAGCCTTGAGGCTGTCGTTGATCCATGCGGAGTTCGCGATCCGGAGCTGCTCATTTTTCAGGCTCTTCATGCGCTCTACGGCGAACTGGAAGCCTTCTTCGTTCGAAGCTCCCGGGACCATGGTCTGAAGCATCTGGTCCAGAGTATCTCCCGAGGCGCCGGCCGCACACATCTCCAACGCGAAAAGGATCGAGTCGGAGGAGATCAGGACATTGTCGCCTTTGGCTGCCGCGAGGCATCTTTTCATGACGCCGAAAACGAACTCGGAATATGCTTTTCGAAGTTCTTCTTCGGTCATGGTGCCGTTCTTGCCGGCCCCGTTATTGACCAGATCGAAGATCGCCGTCTGGTTTTGCGGGCGCTCGGCCGTTCTGGTCCGAAGATTGCTGGTGGTATTTGCCTTTTTTCCGCAGGCGGTGCCCATGGAAAGAAGAAGGGAAGATGTCAGTAAGAGTACCGTCAGTTTTCTGGTTTTCATAGTAAAAACTCCTTTTCATCACGGCCGGTCCGGCCGCTTTTTCCTATTTATTCGACCGTTTCGGCCGTTTTTTTCTTGCCGGGGAAAGGCGTTTGTTCGTTCGCGCTTTCCCGCTTTCTGAATAATAGACGAAGAAGAAAGGAGATCTGTTGCACTTTTTTAGCGGATCTTCTGCTTTTTTTGAAAAAAAGAAACGGTACTGATCCGAAAAGGGATCCGTACCGTCTGAGTTTTTCGATTGAAAAGAAGAAATGTATCTTCTGAATGAGGTGAAATGCGTCCTCTGTTATTTCTTCTGGCAGAGGTCGCTCAATTTCTTTCCGTAGAAGAAGTCATGGATCATGTTATCGTATTCGGTCCAGAGAGGGAGGGTCTGGCAGCCATCCTTTCTCGGGCAGATGAAGTTCTTGTCGGAAAGACAGACAACAGAGGAGAGTTTTCCTTCCATGAGTTCCAGTATCTCACCTACAGTGTATTCTTCGGGCTTTCTCACGAGCTTATAGCCGCCGCCCTTGCCGCTGGCGCCCTTAAGAAGACCGCCATTTACCATATCCTTTACGATGATCTCCAGATATTTTTTCGAGATCTCCTGACGGGCGGCAACATCTTTAAGAGGTATATAGTTACCGTCGCTGTTTTCAGCCAGATCGATCATAACACGGATCGCGTAACGTCCTTTAGTAGAAATCATAAATTGCCACCTTTCACTTTTGTGATGTTTTACCTATTATACCGCAAGGTGAATAGGCAAATCAAGTATATTTACCTATTGACACGGTAGGCGAATAGGAAATATAATGTGGGCAGTCACGAAAAAGGAGTATTCACATGATCTACGCAGATAACGCAGCGACAACGAAAATGAGTGAGGCGGCCATTGAGAAAATGGTCTCTCTCATGAATGATACATACGGTAATCCTTCGAGCCTTTACCGTTTCGGCCAGAAGGCGAAGGAAGCGCTTGAGGAAGCAAGAGAAACGGTTGCTTCCGTAATTGGTGCCGATCCGAAGGAGATCATCTTCACTTCGGGCGGAAGTGAGGCGGACAACCAGGCGATCCGTTCCGCGGCCCTGATCGGTAAGGCGAAGGGAAAGACCCACATCATTTCGACGAAGTTTGAGCACCACGCCGTGCTTCACACTCTGGATAAGCTCGAAAAGGAAGGCTTTGAGATCACTCTTCTTGATGTTCATGAAGACGGTCTGGTCCGTCCGGAGGAAGTGGCTGCTGCAATCACAGATAGGACGGCGCTCGTTACGATCATGTACGCAAATAACGAGATCGGTACGATCCAGCCCATCGCGGAGATCGGCAGGATCTGCCACGAAAGGGGTGTCCTTTTCCATACCGACGCGGTGCAGGCAATCACGCATGTTCCGATCAATGTCGTCGAGCAGAACATCGATATGCTTTCGGCTTCGGGACACAAGTTCCACGGCCCGAAGGGCACAGGTTTCCTCTATGCGAAAAAGGGCATCAAGCTCAGTAATCTGATCGAGGGAGGCGCCCAGGAAAGAGGCAAGCGTGCCGGTACCGAAAATGTGCCGGGGATCGCGGCCATGGCGGTGGCTCTTAAAGAAGCTTCCGACAAGCTCGATGAGACAGCGAAGTATCTCATTGAGAAGCGTGACCGCCTGATTAAAGGTCTTTCTGAGATCGAGCACTCCGCGCTGAACGGCGATGCGGAAAAGAGACTTCCGAGTAATGTGAACTTCTGCTTCGAGGGTATCGAGGGCGAATCGCTCCTCCTGCTTCTCGACGAAAAGGGCATCGCGGCTTCTTCGGGAAGTGCCTGCACATCGGGATCTCTTGATCCGAGCCACGTGCTTCTTTCGATCGGACGTGTGCACGATGTGGCGCATGGTTCTCTGAGACTAAGCCTCGGTGAAGACATTACGGACGAAGATATCGATTACATGATCAGCGCGGTAAAAGAAGTAGTGACATATTTAAGAAGCTTTTCGCCGATCTGGCGCGACCTGGTAGCAGGGAAAAAACAATTCATTCTTTAATATCCGGAGGAACATAACATGGCATTATATAGTGAAAAAGTAATGGATCATTTTCTTCACCCGAGAAACGTCGGTGTGATCGAGGATGCGGACGGTATCGGCGAAGTCGGAAACGCCAAGTGCGGCGACATCATGAAGATCTACATGAAGATCGATGACGACATCATCACGGACGTCAAGTTCGAGACTTTCGGCTGCGGATCGGCAATCGCCTCGAGCTCGATGGCGACCGAGATGATCAAGGGAAAACCGGTATCTGAGGCTTTAGAACTCACAAATAAGGCAGTTGCCGAAGCCCTCGACGGACTTCCGGCCCATAAGATGCACTGTTCCGTTCTGGCAGAAGAGGCGATCAAGAACGCGCTTGAAGATTATCAGAGCAGAAAGAAAGCATAATTCTGCTCGAAGGGGAGTTGGCGGAACTATGATTTCCAGAGATGAAGCATTTACTATTCTGAAAAAATATAACAAGGATCCCTTCCATATCCAGCATGCGCTGACGGTGGAAGCGGTGATGAAGTGGTACGCGGGAGAACTCGGTTACGCAGAGGATGCGGAATACTGGGGCATCGTCGGACTTCTTCATGATATCGATTTTGAACTATATCCTGATGAGCACTGTCTGAAAGCTCCGGAACTTCTTTCTGAAAACGGTGTGGGAGAGGACATCATTCACGCTGTGTGTTCTCATGGTTACGGTATTACTGTCGGCTGCGGAACTACGATCGAAGTGGAACCCGTTCATGAGATGGAGAAGGTTCTTTTCGCCGCGGATGAACTTACCGGTTTGATCTGGGCTGCGGCACTGATGCGTCCTTCGAAGAGCACGAAAGATATGGAGCTCAAGTCCCTGAAGAAAAAGTATAAGAGCAAAGGATTTGCCGCGGGCTGTTCGAGAGAAGTGATCGAGCGCGGTGCAGACCAGCTCGGATGGGAACTCGATAAACTCCTGACAATGACGCTTTCCGCGATGGCAGCAAATGAAGATCTCATCAATTCCGAGATGGAAGCGGAGCAGTAAATGGAGATCCGAAAAGCTGAAAAAGACGACCTTCGGGCCGTTACGGATCTGGAAGCCCTGTGCTTCCCGGCAGCGGAAGCGGCGACAGAGGAAAGTTTTCGGGAACGGCTCCGGTATTACGGCGACTGTTTCCTTCTGTTATTCGAAGAGGGAAAACTGATCTCCTTTGTAGATGGAATGATCACTGATGAACCGGATCTTCGAGATGAGATGTATGAGGATGCCTCCATGCATGATCCGAATGGAAAATGGCAGATGATCTTCGGGGTGAATACACATCCGAACTATCAGAGACGGGGCTATGCAGGCTTACTGATCCAAAAGATGATCGAGAAGGCAAAAAACGAAGGACGGCGGGGAGTTGTCCTTACATGCAAAGACCAGCTGGTGCACTACTACGCCGGGTTCGGTTTTGTAAATGAAGGCAGAAGCGATAAGTCAACTCATGGCGGAGTTCCCTGGAATCAGATGCGTATTACTTTCTGATCGGGATATATCGTATAATGAGGAGAAAACTTACAGATAGTTAGGTGAAACTATGACACTGAACCAGTTAAAATATGTGATCGCACTTTCGGAGGAAAACTCCATTAATGATGCGGCGAAAAAACTGTTTATCTCACAGCCGGCGCTGACAGCGGCCCTGAAATCTCTTGAGGAAGAAGTCGGGTTTGATATCTTTCTTCGTACCAAGAGCGGCATCTCACTGACTGTAAAAGGAAGTGAGTTTCTGGGGTATGCGAAATCAGTCATCGAGCAGTATGACATGCTCGAAGCCAGGTTTATTTCCGGCGCGAAAGTGAAGCACAAGTTTCATGTCTCCATGCAGCACTATACCTTTGCCGTGAACGCTTTTGTGGAAGTCATCAAGCAGTACGGCATGGATGAGTTTGAGTTTGAGATCCACGAGACGAAGACACATGAAGTGATCGAGAACGTGAAGAATCAGAGAAGTGAGATCGGTGTTCTTTATATCAATGACTTTAACAGAAGTGTGATGACGAAGATCTTCAGTGAAGCGGGGGTGGAATTTACGCCGCTTTTTGACTGCGGGATCTATGCATATATGAGTAAGACGAATCCGCTTTCCAAGAAGAAGAAAGTGACCCTTTCGGATCTTGATGAGTACCCGTGTCTGGTGTTCGCGCAGGGAGACTATAACTCCTTCTATTATGCGGAAGAAGTACTGAGTACCTATGATTATAAGCAGATCGTCCGCGCCAATGACCGTGCGACACTTCTCAACCTGATGGTCGGAATCAAAGGCTATACACTCTGTTCGGGCATTATCTGTGAAGATTTGAATGGTTCGGATTACTGCGCAGTAAAGCTCGATACGAAGGAGACCATGACGATCGGATATATCTCGAGAAAGTCCGCCGTCCTAAGTGAACTGGCCGAAAAATACGTGGCGGAATTAAGCAAGTACAAAGAGAACGTGCTCAAATGATCTATCCGTTATAGGTTTTGCTTATAAAGCGTGATACGAAAAGGCGATTATTCAAATAATTGATCGGATGTTATATTCCTATACAAAAGAACCTGAACGGGATCCGTTTCGGGATAAGGGGAGATAACTGAAGAAAATGGAACGAGGAATCAATACACGATGTCTTCACTTGCTCGATGAAGAAAGAACAGAGCACTTCGGATCACTTAGCTATCCGATCTATCAGACGGCGACCTATGCGCATCCGGGAGTCGGGAAAAGCACCGGATATGATTACAGCCGGCTGCAGAATCCGACAAGAGAACATCTTGAGAGAATCGTGGCGGGGCTGGAATACGGCACAGAAGCATTTGCACTTTCTACCGGAATGGCGGCGATCACCCTGCTGTTTGAACTTTTTAAACCGGGAGATCACATCATTTCCGAAGCGGATCTATATGGAGGCAGCATACGGCTTTTCGATAATATATCGAAGAAAAACGGGTATTCTTTCACGTACGTGGATTGTGCCCGGACGGACCTGGAAAAGGAAATAAGACCGGAAACGAAGGCGATCTATATTGAGACACCGACCAATCCGATGATGAATGTATCGGATATCGGGAAGATCTCGGAGATATGTAAGAATCATGGACTTCTTCTGATCGTCGATAATACTTTCCTTTCTCCGTATTTCCAGAACCCGCTTCTGCTTGGTGCGGATGTAGTGATCCACAGCGGGACGAAGTTCCTGGGCGGTCATAACGATACGCTGGCAGGATTCATCGTTACAAAAGATCCGGCAATCAGTGAGAAACTCCGGTTTCTCATCAAGACGACCGGAGCAGGACTGGCACCATTTGACAGCTGGCTTCTGATCCGGGGGATCAAGACGCTGGGGATCCGTATGGAAAAGGCGCAGAAGAACGCGCTCCTTCTGGCAGACTGGCTGAAAAAAGAGAAAATTGTGAAGAAAGTGTATTACCCGGGTCTTCCTGAGCATCCGGGATACGGGATCATGAAGAAACAGTCCAGAGGATTCGGATCCATGATCACGTTTGATGTAGATACGAAAGAACATGCACTGAAGATCCTGGAAGATGTAAGGATCATCAAATATGCGGAGAGTCTCGGCGGTACCGAAACGCTGATCACATATCCGACGACGCAGACACATGCAGATGTACCTGAAGAGGTGCGGCTGAAAAACGGGATCACCCCGTGTACGCTCCGTCTTTCGACCGGGATCGAAGATATAGAAGATCTGATCGGCGAACTGGAGAAAGTATTTGCCGGACTTGACGAGTAAATGGAAAAGGAAGAAGGAAAAAGATATGCCGGAACGGAATTTGAACTTTGATGAGATCATCGAAAGAAGACATACGGACAGCCTGAAATATGATTTTGCGGTAAGAAGGGGCATGCCGGAGGATGTGCTTCCTCTGTGGGTCGCGGATATGGATTTCAGGACAAGTTCTTATGTCGAGGATGCACTTATCGAACGTTCAAAGCACGGCATCTTCGGATATACGGAAACAGGAGATGAGTATTTCCGGGCGGTGGCTGGATGGATGAAGAAACACCACGACTGGGAGATACAGCCCAACTGGCTCATTAAGACTCCGGGTGTGGTATTTGCGCTGGCTATGGCGATCCAGGCTTTTACGAAACCGGGAGATCCGGTATTGATCCAGCAGCCGGTCTATTATCCGTTCTCGCAGACGATCGAGTTCAATGACCGTGTCACCGTCAGTAATGATCTGGTCCTTGGGGAGGATAACCGGTATCACATTGATTTTGAAGACTTTGAGAGAAAGATCGTGGAAAAGAGGATCAAACTATTTCTTCTTTGCAATCCGCATAATCCTTCTTCACGTGTTTTTACGAAAGAAGAACTGGAAAGACTGGGTGACATCTGCCTGAAGCATCACGTGCTCGTGGTCAGCGATGAGATCCACAATGATTTTGCCCTCTACGGGGAGCATACGGTCTTCGCGAAAGTAAAGAAGGAATTTGCCGACAACTGTATCATCTGTACTTCGGCCAGTAAGACATTCAATCTGGCCAGTATGCTGATCTCCAATATCTTTATCCCGAATCAGACGACACGGAGATTGTTCCGTCTCCAGGTGGCAGCATCCGGCATGAGCCAGCTGTCCGCACTTGGCATAGTCGCGACGCAGACCGCATATGAGCAAGGAGAAGAATGGTATCAGGCGATGCTGTCTTATGTGAAAGAGAACATTGCTTTTGTAAAAGAATATACACGGGAATATCTCCCCGGAGTCAAGGTGATCGATGGAGAAGGGACGTACCTTCTCTGGCTGGATTTTCGGGGAACAGGGCTTTCCGATACGGAGATCGACCGGCGGATCATCCATGAAGCGAAGCTGTGGCTTGACAGCGGAATGATATTCGGTGCGACCGGAGAAGGATTCCAGAGGATCAATGTGGCGGCGCCGAGAAGCATCATCGGGGAGTGTATGGACCGCATAAGGAAACATGTGGTGAAATACGAATGATGAAGGAGAAATGAAATGGGAAATTATATAGATCCGAAGGTCAGCAAAATCGTTGACCTGATCTTACAGGATTATGAAGACGATCGGACCGTGAACCTGATCGATATCCATAATCAGCCGGATAAGGAAGCTATCACGGATATCGTGGATAAGCTCCTGAAGATCCTTTACCCCGGCTATTACAGTGACAAAGTATATAAGATCTACAGCTTAAAAAACAACATGTCGGCCACGATCGAAGATGTTATCTTCCACCTGAAAAAGCAGGTGGCGATCGTTCTGAAATACGAAGATGCCGGCGAATCGGAAGATGAAGCGGTGCTGGATGAAAAAGCCAAGGACATCACAATTGAATTCATGAGCAAGATCCCGAAGATCAGAGGGATCCTCGAGACGGATATCGATGCGGCATACGAGGGAGATCCGGCGGCAAAGAGCAAGGCAGAGATCATCTTCTCCTATCCGGGACTATTTGCCATCTCGGTATATCGTATCGCGCACGAACTCGAACTTCTTCATGTGCCGATGATCCCCCGCATGATGACGGAATATGCCCACGGCATTACGGGCATCGATATTCACCCCGGAGCGACGATCGGGAAATATTTCTTTATCGATCACGGCACGGGGATCGTTATCGGTGAGACGACGATCATCGGTGAGCATGTCAAGATCTATCAGGGAGTGACGCTCGGAGGCCTTTCGACAAGAGGAGGCCAGAAACTGAGCGGAGTCAAGCGCCATCCGACGATCGGTAACAATGTTACGATCTACTCCGGGGCCTCTATACTCGGAGGAGAGACCGTGATTGGAGACGATGTGACTGTCGGAGGTAATACGTTCCTTGTAAATTCTGTCGAACAGGGGACACGAGTCAGTGCGAAGAAACAGGAGCTGAAATACGTAAGTAAGAAGACGAAGAAATAATGTGGAGAAAAGGAAAGGAGAAACGACCATGACGATCCTTCAGCTGAAATATGTGATCGCGATTGCCAATTCAAGATCTTTGCGGGAAGCCGCGAGCCGCCTGTTTGTATCCCAGCCGGCCCTCTCCTCTTCGATCCGGGAGCTTGAGGAAGAGATCGGGATCGCTCTTTTTGAGAGGACGAATAAAGGAATCAGCCTGACAGAACCCGGAAAAGAATTCCTCGCATATGCCAAGGAAGCGGTCAGTCAGTATGAACTGATCGAGGACCGCTATCTGGATAGAGACAAGGACAAGATGCATTTCAGTGTATCGATGCAGCATTATGTATTTGCCGTACATGCGTTTATTCATGTCCTTTCGGAATCGGATCCTCAGAAATACGTCTTTTCCGTTCACGAAACACGGACGGATGAAGTGCTTACCAATGTAAGAGACCGGAAAAGTGAAGTCGGAGTGATCGCTTTTTCCAGCAGTAACGAGAAGATCCTAAAGAAGCTTTTCCGTGAGTTCCAGCTGGAGTTTACTCCACTGACCACGAAAGAGACGTTTGTCTATGTATGGAAAGATCATCCGCTGGCAAAGAAGAAAGAACTGTCTCTTTCCGATCTTAAAGACTACCCGTGTGTGTCCTTCGATCAGAGTAGCGAAAATGATTTCTATCTGACGGAAGAAGCTCTCGGAAACTATGATTATGACAAACTGATCAAGACAAATGACCGCGCCACCTCGGCAGAGATCATGGCGGCGCTGAACGGATATGCGATCGGTACCGGCGTCATGATCGACAGTCTGACACTGAAAGAGGGATTCGTCACGGTCAAACTGAAAGAGGAAGATCCGCTTACGATCGGATATATCGTAAGATCTAATCACACGCTCAGTGAGATCGGCAGAAGATATGTCGAGGAACTGCTGAAATATAAGAGTTAGAGCGATAAGAACAGGTTATTGCAAACGATAAAACTTAAGCATTATTCAACTGCGGATTTCAATGATATGATTTTCCCAAGCACGAAAAGGGAGGAAATGAAACATGAAGAAATTCGCAGTTGAATTATGTTCAGTCATACTGGTTACGGCATTGAGTATAGGCGGGCTTTCCGCATGTAGTAAAAAGGAAAAGAGTGAAGGATCATCATCTTCTTCGGGTGGTCAGAGTTCCGGAAATGTAGATATTATCATCGGGACCGCAAACGGATCACTTTGTCTGGCACCTCTGCACATCGCTATCGATAACGGATATTTTGAAGAAGAATTCAAGGCGGCCGGTGTGTCATGGAGAGTCGAAGAGATCGATCTGAATAATCTTTCCGAACTGGTCGCATCCAATAAGGTCGATGCATCCACACAGCTTGCCGGAGCGATGATCCCGCAGATCGATAACGGATTGGAGATCACCTTTACCGGCGGACTTCACACAGGCTGTACGAAGTACTATACCAAAGAAGGTTCCGGTATCAATTCGGTCGCGGATCTTAAGGGAAAGAAGATCGGTGTTCCGGGTATCGGAGATTCCTCGGTCATCGCACTGAAGAGACTTCTTTACGATGAGGGCATCGGCGTGACCACTGAGAATCTGGAAGTGGAATGGATCGTATATGGACTTACGGATCTTCCGCTGGCTCTGGAAAATGGCGCGGTGGATATCGTCGCTCTTCATGATCCGGTCGCATACAGCGCCGAGCAGGAATACGGATTTAAGAAGATCCTGGATCTGAGTACGGATGAGAAGTTTTCCGGAGAATACTGTTGTATGGCATTCGTTACCACGCGGCTCGCAAAAGAAAACCCGAAAGCGGCAGCTGCATATACAAGAGCCATGTTGAAGGCCAGTGCTTTCGTCCAGGCAAATCCAGAAGAAGCGGCCCGTATCCAGATCGAAAACAATCAGTGTTCCGGTGACCTGAAGACAAACGGTTCACTTTTAGCCTCATATAATTACTCGCCGTCAGTCAGCATTGCTGCGGATACGATCAGAAATGCAGCATCGGAGCTGAACAGGATCGGTGAATTGAAAGCAGACGATCCGAACGTATTCATCGATAAAGCCTTCACGAAGTTTGAGGGTGTACCGGATTCCTATAAATATGAAAACGGTAAATTTACCGAGGTGAAATAGCAACTTGTGAAAAGAGGTCTCGTATGAGAAAAAAACTTTTTGCAGTATCGAAATTGCTATTGCCGTTCATCGCAATAGCAATTTCAGTTTTACTGTACTATTCCATTGAAGATAACGGAAAACAGAAGAAGACTGCCCATCCGTATTATCTGTATCTGCTGGCAGTCATCGGGATCGTGATCCTTATAGAGATCATCGCAGGTCTCTTTGTGAAGAGTATAAAAAAACGTATCCTTCACAAGGCGCCGTTCCTGACAGGAGTCATCGTTTTTCTTATGTTCCTGAATTATGTCACAACGAAGACGACGATGCTTCCGACACTGTATTTTCCGTCGCTTGACCGTATCGTCGGACTTCTGGTAGAAAGTAGGGTATTCCTTCTTAAGAATGTCAGGGATTCGCTTGGACTTCTCGCTACAGGATTTATCTGGGGAGCTGTCGTCGGATTTCTGACCGGCCTGGCACTGGGATATTTCAAGATCGTCGGCTACTGGCTGAATCCGATCACCAAGATCATCGGACCGATCCCTACGACCGCATGGATCCCGCTGGCACTTTCTACGTTCCCAACGACACATGGTGCGAACGTTTTCCTGATCGCTTTTGCTGTATGGTTTCCAGTCACACTGATGACCAGCTCCGGCATTCAGAGCATCAGCAATGTCAACTTTGAAGTATCGAGAACACTCGGTGCATCCACTCTCTACCAGATCATCCATGTGGCGATACCGGCAGCCATGCCGAGTATTTTCCTTGGTGTGTTCTATGGGACAGTATCTTCTTTTGCCACACTGATGGCCGTCGAGATGAACGGGAATGCCAGCGGAATCGGCTGGTACATCAACTGGCAGAAATCCGTCATGCTCTATGACGGTGTATATGCCGGACTCATTATCATCGCCGTGATCTGTTCTCTGACACTGACGATTCTGTTTAAAGTCCGTGACCGGGTACTGACCTGGCAGAAAGGAGTCATCAAGTGGTAGGCGAAATTACGATCAAAGATGTATATAAGAAATTTCCCAATACAGATCCGACCAAAGAGGATATCGTCGCTCTGAACGGGTTCTCACTGGATATCCGGCCGGGATCCTTTGTTAGCCTGATCGGACCGTCGGGATGCGGTAAATCGACACTTCTCCGTATCATCGGAGGCCTTGATAAGGCCACGTCCGGCGAGCTTTATATCGACGGCAAGGAGATCAGAAAACCGGGAAGCGACAGAGGCTTTGCCTTTCAGGGATCGAATCTTTTTCCCTGGCTTACGGTGGAGAAGAACATCGCCTTCGGACTGAAGGCGCGGCATATCTTCAAGGAACAGAAAGATGCCGTACAGGAATATATCAAGATGGTCGGCCTTCAGGGCTTCGAGAAGTCATATCCGCATCAGCTCTCGGGCGGCATGCAGCAGAGAACATCTCTGGCCAGAGCTCTTGTCGGACACCCCGACGTGCTCCTCCTGGACGAGCCGCTGGGAGCGCTGGATGCCTTTACGAGGATGAATCTTCAGGATGAGATCATCAACATCTGGAAGAAACATAACATGACCATGCTGATGGTCACACACGATGTGGATGAGGCCATCTATATGTCCGATCAGGTCGTGGTCATGTCGGCAAGACCTTCTAAGGTGGAAGCTATTATCAATATCGATCTTCCGCGCCCCCGCGCCAGAGCGCAGGATACATTCCAGGAGTACAGAACGAAGATCCTGAATGTCCTGAACCTGGGCGGTAAGGTCGATGAAGTCGAATACTATCTGTAAATAAAAAAGAGTTTTGAAAGGAAAAAACACATGAAAAACAGAATCACGATCGCATTACTTTTTATTCTCACAGGTCTTCTGATCACACTTGCACCGACTGTGCTTTTTAAGGTGTGCAGCACGGAAAAGATGAAGATGGCCTGCTACTACACAAGAGGTGCTGAGATCGGCCTCGGCATTCTGATCGCTGCCCTCGGTGCCGTATACTTCTTCTTTGAGAACAAGGGCACACGCATCGGCATTTCGATCGCTCAGTTTCTCAATGCAGTTCTGGTGCTGGTATATCCTCTGAAGCTTATCGGTCTTTGCAAAAACAGTGAGATGGACTGCCGGGTCAAGACCCTTCCGGCTCTGATCGTTCTGGCAGTGGTCCTCGGAGGAACGGCTGCTGCGAACGTCATCTATCTTGCAAAATTCGGGAAAACAGAATGAGTAACCGGAAGACCAGATATCTTTTGAAAAATATCCGGAGACAGAGGTTCTATAATCTCTGTCTTCTTCTGACGATCCTTATTCTTTCGTCGATCCTTTTTGCCGCTTCCGTGATCAGTCAAAGCCTGAACCAGGGTGTCAGAAATATGGAAAGACGGCTCGGTGCGGACATCATGTTCGTACCGAAAGGATCGAAGGAGAATGCAGAGAATATGCTTCTGGAAGGAAGCAGGAGTTCTTTTTACTTCGATGATTCGATCTTTGAGAAGATCTCTGGGATCGATGGGATCTCGGAGATCACATCGCAGTGTTTTCTGAAGTCTCTTTCTGCGGATTGCTGCAGCAGTGAAGTGCAGATCGTGTTTTTTGATCCGGAAACAGACTTCGTGGTCGGACCCTGGATCGAGACAGAATACAGTAAAAAACTATCGCAGGATCAGGTCATCGTCGGGAGCAGTATCACGATCGAAAACGGAGTGATCCGTCTTTTCGGAAAGGAATATCCGGTTGTCTCCCAGATGGCAAAGACCGGAACGGCACTGGACAGTTCCGTGTATTTTTCTTCCTCGGCGAAAAGCGATGTTCTTCTTCATGCGGAAGAGAAAGGTTCTTTTCTGACAGAAGAACAGAAGAAGGGTGAGATCCTGTCCTCGGTCTTTGTCAATGTGAGTTCGGATGTGAAACTGGAAAAGGTCATCGAGACTGCCCATCAGACCGTTGGTGATATCTTCGATGTCGTCTATCCGAAACAGCTGAACACGTCTCTGGCTGGAAGTCTTTCCAATATCACGGGCATCGTCCGCATCCTCTCGATATCGCTGACCGTGCTTCTTTTCCTGATCCTTCTTCTGATCAGCAGTCTGATCATGAATCAGAGAAAGCAGGAAGTGGCGCTTTTCCGTATCCTCGGAAAAACGAAGAGAAAACTGGCGCTTGCACTTATTTCCGAAGTCGGTGCGGTAAGCCTTGCCGGTGCGGTTTCCGGATGCCTTCTAAGCGCACTGATCGTCATCCCTTTCGGTACATTTATCGGACGGTCTTTCTCAATGCCGTATCTGGGGCCGGGGACTTTAAAGACGCTGCTTCTTGTCGGCGTAATATCATCAAGTGCGGTCATTATCTCGTTTTTGACATCGGTCTTCTTTATTCTGAAGGTCACGAATATCCAGCCGTATCTGGCATTGAGAAGGGAGGAGTAGCAGGATGCTTAGAGTCGAGGAGATAAGTAAGAGATTCAAAAAAAACGGACGGACCGTCCTGGATCATCTGGACCTTTCTTTGGAAAAGGGAGAGTTCTGTGCGGTCATGGGCGGATCCGGCTCCGGGAAAAGCACTCTTCTTGCGGTGGTGGCCGGTTTCCTTAAGCCGGACGAAGGACATGTCTTTCTTGACGGAAAAGATCTGTACGTACTTTCGGATAAGGAGCTTTCTTCCGTTCACAGAAGCAGGATCGGATATGTCCCGCAGAGCAATATTCTTCTTAAGAATTATACAGTCATGGAAAACATAGTAAGTCCATATACAGATGGAGAAAAAGAGCAGGTGCTGAAAGAGAAGGCGGCAGTGATTCTGTCGGAGATGGGGATCGCGGATCTTGCTGACCGCTTTCCTTATGAACTGTCCGGCGGAGAACAAAAAAGGGTCTGCCTGATCCGCGCTCTTCTGATGGATCCGGAGATCCTTATTGCAGATGAACCGACGACCGGACTTGATGCTGTAACTGGAGATATTATCCTCCGCTTTCTGGATACGTATGCAAAATCCGGAAAAATCATCCTCGCTGCCACTCATGACGAACACTCAAAGGCCCTTGCCACAAGGGTTTTAACGTTATAAACAAAAGTTATCACAGACGATAAAAAGGAACGATTTTTCAAAGGAGTCATGTCATGCTACTATTGACTCATCCCAAGCAGGGAACACGAAAACTTCAAGAGGGAGGAAACAAACATGAAGAATATGATGGATCGAAAACTCAAGCAGATGTGTTGCATGTGTTGTATGTGTTCGACATGTTTAAAAACAGGATCATAAAAACCCTTTTGAATGGAAACAACAATTTTTTAGTAGTTGTTACCTTGGAAGGTGGCAGCTAATTTTTTTGTCTAGGAGGACATAACCATGAGTGAGATTAAACAAAGTGCATTAGAATTGATCGGAAATACGCCGCTTCTTCAGCTGAATGCGTATTCCAAGAAAAGAGAGATCACAGAGGCGACTGTGCTCGGTAAGCTGGAGTATCTGAATCCGGCAGGATCCGTGAAGGACAGAATCGCACAGGCCATGATCGAAGACGCAGAGAATAAGGGCCTTCTGAAGCCGGGTGCGACGATCATCGAACCGACTTCCGGTAACACAGGTATCGGACTTGCAGCAGTTGCAGCAGCGAAGGGCTACAAAGCGATCCTTACTCTCCCGGATACGATGAGCGTGGAAAGAAGAAATCTTCTTAAGGCTTACGGCGCCGAGCTCGTACTTACAGAGGGTGCCAAGGGCATGAAGGGTGCGATCGCAAAGGCGGAAGAGCTGAATAAGGAGATCGAAGGCTCGATCATCTTAGGCCAGTTCGTGAACCCGGCAAACCCGAAGATACATAAGGAAACAACAGGACCGGAGATCTGGAAGCAGACCGATGGTAAGGTAGATATTTTCGTAGCTGGTGTAGGTACCGGCGGAACGATCACAGGTGTAGGCGAATACCTCAAGGAGCAGAATCCGAACGTGAAGGTCGTCGCTGTAGAACCGGCCACAAGTGCAGTACTTTCTACCGGTGTTCCGGGTGCACATAAGATCCAGGGCATCGGCGCAGGATTCGTTCCGGATGTACTGAATACGAAGGTTTACGATGAGATCATCCCGATCGCTAACGAAGATGCTTTTGCAGAAGGAAAAGCATTCGCCGTTTCCGAAGGTATCCTCGTCGGTATTTCTTCCGGTGCAGCTCTTAAGGCTGCAGAGATCCTTGCAAAGAGACCGGAGAATAAGGGTAAAGTGATCGTTGCACTTCTTCCTGATTCCGGTGACCGTTATCTCTCTACTCCGCTGTTCAATTCCTGATACAGCAGGAGCTGAAGATGAGTAATACATACGAGGAACTTCAGCACTCCCCTCCGTGCTTCGGCGGTCATAAGAACAATGCCGGAAGGATCCATCTTCCGGTAAGCCCGGGATGCAATATCGCATGCCGGTTCTGTGACCGGACCATCAACGATGTCGAGCAGCGGCCGGGAGTGACATCCAAAGTACTGAAACCTGAAGAAACGGAAGAGATCCTGAAAAAAGCACTGGAGATCTGTCCGGAGATCAAAGTGGCCGGTATCGCCGGCCCCGGAGATACACTGGCTTCCGATTATGCGCTTGAGACTTTCAAAATCGTGAAAGAGAAATTCCCACAGCTGATCAAGTGCATGAGTACTAACGGCCTTCTTCTGAATGAAAGAGCAGAAGATGTGATCCGTGTCGGAGTCGATTCTCTTACGGTGACCGTCAATGCGGTCGATCCTGAGATAGAGAGTAAGCTGAACGCCTACATTATCTATCACGGGAAAAAGATCGAAGGGGTGGAAGCAGCGAAGATCCTGATTGAGAACCAGCTGGCCGGTATTCGTAAAGTAGCAGCCGCGGGGATCACCATAAAGGTCAACACCGTGCTGGTACCGAGTATCAACGGAGATCATATCGAAGAGATCGCTAAGACGGTAAAAGAAGCCGGAGCGAAGATCTACAATATCATCCCCCTGATCCCGCAGCATGAGCTCCGTGATGAACCGGCACCGACCTGTGCGCAGATCGATGCGGCAAGGACAAGAGCATCCAAGTATATCGATGTTTTCCGTCACTGCCAGCACTGTCGTGCAGATGCGGTCGGAGTACCGGGAAAGAGCGAATACGGTGACCGGATCTACCAGAAAAGGCTCGGAATAAAGGAGACATTCTCTCATGGATAAAGAAAAGTACCGCATCGCGGTGGCCTCAAGCGACGGGATCGTAGTGAATAATCACTTCGGACGGGCCAGGGCATTCTACATCTATGAGTATGAAGAAGCCGGGCCGGATCTTCTGGAAGTAAGGAAGCTCCCGCCGGTCTGTGAAACAGGAGAACACGATGAGGCAAGACTGAAAGAAAATGTAGAGAGACTTTCGGACTGCACGCATCTTCTGGCAAGCAGGATCGGAGACGGAGCAAGAGCAGTACTGGAACAATATGGAATCAATGTTTATGAGATCCCGGGAGTGATCTCTGAATCGATCGATAAGATGATCCGATTCGAAAAAGTGAATGAATTATTTAAGTGAAGGAAGGAAAAGAACATGGGCGAATTAAGACAGATTGCGATCTACGGAAAAGGAGGTATCGGCAAATCTACAACCACACAGAATCTGACCGCGGGACTCGTGGAGCATGGGAAGAAAGTCATGGTCGTCGGATGTGATCCGAAGGCAGACTCGACAAGACTTCTCCTTGGCGGTCTTGCTCAGAAGACAGTACTCGATACCATCCGTGAAGAGGGTGAGGACATCTCCCTGGACCGGATCATGAAAGAGGGTTACGGCGGAACGAAGTGCGTAGAGTCCGGCGGACCAGAACCGGGTGTCGGATGTGCCGGCAGAGGTATCATCACTTCCATCAACATGCTGGAGAACTTAGGCGCCTATACTGATGATCTGGATTATGTTTTCTACGATGTTCTCGGTGACGTTGTCTGCGGCGGTTTCGCAATGCCGATCCGTGAAGGTAAGGCAAAAGAGATCTACATCGTAGCCAGCGGTGAGATGATGGCCCTGTACGCTGCCAACAATATCTCCAAGGGTATCCAGAGATATGCAAGAACAGGCGGAGTCAGACTCGGCGGCATCATCTGCAATTCCCGAAACGTAGATAGAGAACTTGATCTTCTCCGTGCTTTTTCCAAAGAGCTCGGCACCAAACTTCTTTACTTCGTACCACGTGACAACATCGTCCAGCACGCGGAGATCAATAAGAAAACTGTTATTGAATACCGCCCGGATTCCAACCAGGCGCAGGAATACAGAAACCTGGCACAGGCCGTTATCGAGAATACGGATTTCGTGATCCCGACTCCGATGACACAGGAAAGACTTGAGGAGATCCTCATGGAATACGGCATGATGGAGCTGGCCGACGATTACAAGATCTAAACAGAAATAAAACATTCACAGGGAGGAACACAAACCATGGGAAAAATCTATAATTCCATTACAGAACTGGTCGGACATACACCGATCGTAGAATTCAAAAGACTCGAAGAAATACTCGGCCTGAAGGGCCGTATCGCAGGTAAGCTTGAATACTTCAATCCTGCAGGATCTCATAAGGACAGAATGGCTCTGGAGATCATCGAAGCAGCTGAAAAGCGCGGTGATATCAGTCCGGATAAGACAACTCTCGTAGAGTTCACCAGCGGTAACACTGGTGTTGCCATGGCTGCATTTGCCGCGGCAAAGGGCTATAAGTTTAAGATCGGTCTTCAGAATGGTGTGTCGATCGAGAGAAAGAAGCTCCTGGAAGCCTATCAGGCAGAGATCGCTGAAGTACCGAATGAGCTGATCGAAGGCGTATTTGAAAAGGGTATCGCTGCTTTTGCAGATGTCATCGAATACATGGAAAAGGGTATCGATCACCCGTTCTCTACCCGTCAGCTGGATAATCCGGACAACATCAATGCTCACTACAAGCACACCGGTCCGGAGATCTGGGAAGATACAGACGGAAAAGTAGATATCTTCGTCGGTGGTGTAGGTACAGGCGGATCCACTCATGGTGTAAGTAAGTTCCTTAAGGAAAAGAACCCGTCGGTGAAGGTCGTTATCACACAGCCGGATCCGAACGATGTAGTACACCCGATCCTCGAAGGTGTTGAGGACGGCGGTTTTCACGGTATCCATCAGGTACACAATGATGAGGGTCTGACACCAATGGCTCCGACAAACTTCAACGGCGATCTTGCGGATGAATACTCGTTCATTTCTTACGCAGAGACGCTCCGTGCGATCCATCTTCTTGCAAAGTACGAGGGTATCTTCGTCGGTGCATCCGCAGGTGCTTCTCTGGCAGTTGCCATCAAGCTGGCACAAAAAGAAGAGAACGACGGAAAACTGATCGTACCGCTTCTCCCGGATAACGGCGAGCGTTATCTCTCCGAGGATCTTCAGAAGATCCGTCCGGAAGTGGAAGAAAAAGCTGGATTCTAACAAGGGAAGAGAAAATACATGGCTATCAACTTATCTAATTCGAATGTCGCCACAAGAGAAAACCGCATCGGTTCCATTACCGGTTATGTAGGTACACTCAAGGACCTAGCGACCAAGAGCGAATGCGGCACGCTGAAAGGCTGCTCGCGCTGCTTCTCCCAGTCCAGTACATGTCTTTCGTCCTGCGCAATGGGTCAGCTCTGCGGTATCCGTGATATCGCACTTATCCATCACGGACCGGCAGGATGCTCGGTCGCTGCAGCGGGTGCCTATTACATGGCTAAGGTTATGTCCAAGAAGCGTGGCGTGACCAGCAACACTATCTATGTCGGAACCGATATGAACGAGAACGATACGATATTCGGTTCCACGAATGCACTCCGTAACGTCATCCTCGAAGTCAACAAAAGATATTCCCCGAAGGCGATCTTTGTATCGAGTTCCTGCGCAACAGGTATCATCGGTGAGGATATCGACAGTATCGTGGATGAAGTACGAGATGAAGTCGGTGTGCCGATCGTGGCGGTTCACTGCGAAGGCTTTAAGTCCCGTATATGGGCGACCGGTTTTGATATCTCCGACCATGCGGTCCTTCAGTCGATCGTACAGCCGCCGAGAGAAGGCGTGAAAACGAATAAGATCAACTTCAAGAACTTCTTCGAAAGCGCCCGTCCGGAGATCATCGAGATGTTTAAAAACTTCGATCTGGATCCGGTATTCCTCTACTGCAACTCAACAGTCGAAGAACTTTCACATATTTCCGAGAGCCTTGCGACGACTTGCATCTGCGGAACCCTCGGTAACTATCTCGGAAATGCCCTGGAAGAAAAGTACGGTGTCCCGTATGTCAGATCGATCAACCAGTGCGGTATCGTAGGCTTTGAAACATGGCTCCGCGAGATCGGACGGGTCACAGGAAGATCCGAACCGATCGAGAAATATATCCAGGAGCAGCGTGCGATCTATCTTCCGCAGATCGAGGAGATCAAGAAGCAGCTGGAAGGAAAGACGGCCGTGCTCGGCATGGGTCCGGGTTATACATTTGAAGTATCCCGTGTTCTCAATGAACTCGGTATCAAGGTAGTATGGGCTCTGGCATGGCATTATGACAAGAAGTATGAAAACGGCGATGTTCCGCCGTCCATGAAGTATCTTCTGGATAACGATATCGACTTTGAAGCAAGTGTTGCGGACCAGCAGAATTTCGAGGTCATGAACATCCTTCACAAGTATCAGCCGGATATGTATCTTTCGCGCCATCCGGGTTCCACCGTATGGGCGATCAAGAACGGCACACCGGCCATCTATGTGGCAGATGAGTACATGATCTTCGGATACAAGCATACGCTCGAATTTGCCAAGACCGTTCTCGATGCGATCAATAACAGAAGCTTCGAGGAGAATCTGGCGAAGCGTACCAAGCTTCCTTACACCGACTGGTGGTATCAGCAGAATGTAGATAAGTTCCTGGAGGAGACGAAATAATGGCGAAACTTCTAGACAAGCAAAGATATAAATGTGCGCTGGGCGCGATGCAGACCGTTCAGGCGATCGATCGGGCACTCCCGATCCTGCACAGCGGCCCGGGCTGCGCACAGAAACTTTCGGAATCGACAGGAAGCTCCGGATATTTCTCTCCGAACATCTTCCCGTGCACCAGTATCAACGAAAAAGACGTTGTTTTCGGTGGCGTGAAGAAACTGGATTCCACGATCGGGAATGCACTGAAGGTCATCGATGCAGATCTGTATGTCGTTCTTACAGGATGTATCCCGGAGATCGTCGGCGATGATTCCGGTGAGGTCGTATCCCGTTACGAAGATGCGGAAAAACCGGTCGTCTATGCACCGACAGCAGGATTTAAGGGCAACAACTATAAGGGCCACGAGCAGGTCGTCGATGCCATCATCGACCAGTATCTGAAGAAGTCGGACAAGAAGCAGAAGGGTCTGATCAATATCTGGGCGGATGTTCCTTATCAGGATCTTTTCTGGCTCGGAAACTTAAGAGAACTGGAAAAGCTGATCGCTGAACTGGGTCTTACTCCGAATACGATCTTCGGTTATAAGCGTGGTATAGAGAACATCAATAAGATCCCGGAAGCGGAGTTCAATCTTCTCGTATCTCCGTGGGTGGGCCTCAGTAACGTAAAGAAGATGGAGAGAAAGTTCGGTACTCCGTATCTTCACTATCCGAATCTTCCGATCGGTGCCACAGAGACCAGCAAGTTCCTGCGTGAAGTCGGAAAGTTTGCGGGAGTCACGGAAGAGAAGGTGGAAGCCGTCATCAAAGAGCATGAGGATTACTACTACTATCTCATCTCCCGTTATGCGGATCTTTTCCTGGAGAACCGTGTTATCAACAAGCAGTTCACCGTTGTGGCGGATGCCCAGTATTCTCTGGCCATCACGAAGTTTCTCGTAAACGATCTCGGTCTGATCCCGGCAAAGCAGTTCGTCGTGGATGATACGCCGAAGAACTATCGCGAAAGAATCACGGAAGAATTCAAAAAACTCAACTTCGGTATCGAAGCGGAAGTATCTTTTGAGACAGACGGCTATAAGATCCATGAAGAGATCAGGAACCACGATTACCATGGTTATCCGCTGGTACTCGGTGGATACTACGAGAAGGAAGTGACCGAAAACCTTAAGGGCAACTTCCTGAACATTTCCTGGCCGGTACAGGACAAAGTCGTCTTCGACAGCTTTTACGCCGGATATGCCGGCGGCATCAGGCTGATCGAAGATATCTACACGATCGCTGTTTCGCGATTCAACTGAGAAATCATGTGTGTGGAATATGCCGGGTGCAGTAAAGCGTACCCGGTATATTCATTAAAACAGGAAAGGAGCCTGGGTTATGGCATATAAAATCGCGTTTGGTTCATCCAACGGGATCCATGTGGATCTGAAGTTCGGCGAGACTGACCGCTTCTATATCTATCGTGTGGATGGTCAGGATCTGGAGTTCCTGGAGGTCCGCCATGTCGATCCCTCTTCTGATGCGGGAAAAGAACCGGAACGCGCAGCTTCCTGCGGGGAGAAAGGCACGGGTTCCTGCGGAGGAAACGGCGGCGGATGCGGAGGAAATGGACATGGCTGCGGCGGTGGGACGGAAGTCCTTGGTAAAGTCGCGCTGATCGAAGACTGCCGGGCGGTAGTCTGCCGGAAAATCGGCTTTCAGGCTCAAAAGCAGTTTGAGAAAAAAGCCATTTCCGTTTTCGATGTGGATGTCAGCGTGGAGGATGCGCTGGATAAGATCTCATCCTACTACTATAAGATCGACAGCCGGCAGTCACTCCGAAAGAGTCAGGCTGTGCCGGAAGAAGCATAAGAAGGAGCTGAATGTA
This sequence comes from Clostridiales bacterium, assembly GCA_017551865.1. Lineage (GTDB taxonomy): Bacteria > Bacillota > Clostridia > Saccharofermentanales > Saccharofermentanaceae > Scatonaster. The sequence continues at coordinate 60,474 of JAFZKB010000029.1, forward strand.
TGGCGAAAGTAACCTATTCCGGTGTAAGAGAAAGTAAACCGGGCAGACTCAATGATTTAGGCTCAACCGGACAAGAGGTGAGTGAAAATTTCAAAAAAGGATGCTTAAAGCGTGCGGACAGATCTTTTGCCCAGGGCCTTCAGTGCCAGCAGATCAATAGCCTTGCCGCGCTCATGTCCCTCGAGGACGCAGTCTTCATCTCTCATTCTCCACAAGGATGTGTGGGCTGCTCGATCATGGCGGTCGATATGTACCGCGTCGGTCAGATCCACCGCGGCGTGCGTAATGTAAAGAATCCTCATCTGATCGTATCGAATATCGATCAGAAGAGTGTTGTCTTCGGTGGCGAGAAGAAACTTAGGGAAGCCGTGGATAAAGCGGTAAAGAGATATGCTCCGAAACTTGCGTTTGTCTTTGCATCCTGTGCATCCGGCATCATCGGTGATGACATCGATGCCATCTGCTCGGATCTACAGACAGAGTATCCGGATACATTGATCATCCCGATCCACTGCGAAGGCTTTAAGTCGAAGATCTGCGCTTCCGGCTTTGATGCGGCGTTCATCTCGATCAACAAGTATATCCTTAAGCATCAGAAGGTAGAAAAAGAAGCCGGTCTGATCAATCTTTTCGCGCCGACGACGGTCAGTTATGCCGATCAGAAAGAAATGGAGAGAATGCTCCAGCTCCTCGGTGCGAAAGTGAACTATATTCCTTTCTACAGTTCGCTCGAAAAGATCCGGAAGATCCCGGCAGCGGAAGCTTCCACATCTATCTGTAAAGTGTTCGCCGATGAGTTCATGAAGACACTCTGGGAAGAATATGAGATCCCTTACTCTCATACGGTCATGCCGATCGGTATAAGAAATACCGATAAGTGGTACAGGGGGATCGCGAAGGTCATCGGAAAAGAAAAAGAGGTCGAAGAGATCATCGAAAAAGAACATGAGAGGATCGAACCTCTCGTAAAAAAGCTCCGTGACCGTCTTGCTGGAAAGCGGGTATTCATCTGCGGTGGTACCGGCCGTTCCTTTGCGGCCGCGGCCCTGATCGATGACTTCGGTATGGAACTTGTAGGACTCGAGACACCGACCTACGATGACGATGCTCAGGTAGATATCGAATATCTGAACGGCATCCATAAGGAATTCGTGGTGGATATCGCGAACATGCAGCCGTTTGAACAGGTCAACCTCGTCAATAAACTCAAGCCGGATGCTTTTATCGGAGTTCCGGAATGGGCAGCCAAACTCGGTGTTCCGACGACGCATGTTCTGGATGGCAAGCGTCCGACCATGGGATATGACGGCCTCCTTTTCCTCGGAAACAAGATCGCCGATCAGCTCGAAAATCCGGGCTTTAATATGAAACTTGCCGAACACGTCAAACTCCCGTATAAGGAGTCCTGGTATAAGGAAGATGCGTTCAAATATATTATTCGGGAAGGAGGAAACTGACATATGTCGAATGTAACAGAATTTCCCAAAGGCGGATGTGTTCTGGCCGGTATCAATTCGGTCTTAAGTGCGATCGATCGAGTATGCCCGATCTTTCATTCCGGCCCAGGCTGCTGCATGCAGACGACGGCATCCGATGCAGGCCAGTCCGGTCATAAGTCTTCGTGCTTTGTCAGCGCCGTTTCCATCCCTTCCAGCAATATGCTTGAAAAAGAGGTCGTTTTCGGCGGAACGAATAAGCTTCGTACGACCATCCAGGGAGCCGTCGATATCATCGATGCCGATGCATATTTCGTACTGACCGGCTGCACCGCCGGCATCATCGGAGACGATATCGCCAGCGTGACCAATGAATTCTTTGAAAAAGGAATTCCGGTCTATCCGATCGAGACGCCCGGCTTTACCGGCGACAGCAATCTCGGATATGAAACGGTATGGAATACCTTCCTGGATAAGGTGATCGAGAAGGATGTCCCGAAGGATGATAAACTCGTCAATATCTTCGGCATCATCCCGTATCACGATCCGTTCTGGAGCGGAACGCTCGAAGAGATCGACCGTATCCTTTCCCGGCTGGGTCTTAAGGTCAACACCTTTTTCACCAAGGGACAGGGGATCGAGACGATCAGAAAATCTTCCGGCGCCGCACTGAACATCATCGTGAATCCGTGGCTTTTTAAGGGCCCGGCTGCTAAATATGAAAGCAAATTCGGTGTACCGAGTCTTCGTATTCCGGGGCTTTTCGTTGGGGCTACGGATACGACGAAGTTCGTCCGCAAGGTAGCCGAAGCGCTTCACCTCGATAAGGATCTGGTGGAAAAAGTTATCGCAGATGAAGAAAAATATGTATATAGCTACCTGGGACAGGCCATCGGTGTCCTGAGCTGGAAGCGTTTCGCAGTAGTTGCGGATGCGAATAATGCGGTAGGATTCACGAGGTATCTTGCCAATGACTATAGTTTTACTCCAGTGCTGGTCATCATTTCCGAACCGATCTTCCGTCCGGAAGATAAGGAAACGATCATCAAAGAGATCGAAGATCTCGAGTATGCAAGACCGCCGAAGGTGCTTTTCCTGTCGGATCAGTATGAGATCAATCAGGCGATCCGGGAGGAGGAAGAGGAGATCACGCTTCTTGTGGGAAGCAGCAATGACAGGGAGGTCGCGCTGGAAAAGGATATCCAGTTCATCCTCGGAGCTTTCCCGATGAGCGAGAGATTGATCTTCAATCGTACTTATGCCGGTTATCGTGGCAGTCTGACATTTACGGAAGACATCTACGACAACAACTGACGGAACGATCCATCCGTCAAATAATCTCACTTAGAAGAGACTGCGATCCTGCAGTCTCTTCATTTATCTGGAAACGGGGAAGCATTTCAAAATGAATACGACGGAATTTGAGATCATCGATTCGTGTGACGGAATCGATTTTGATGAGGTAAGTGCGCTTCTGAAATACTATGGTTTGAGCGATCTTGACGGAGATATCCAAAGGCAGGTGTTTCAGAACAGCTATGTTACTGTTTTCGTGAAGGATAATGGCCGCCTGATCGGCGTCGGCCGTGCGATCTCAGACGGCATCTGCCAGGGAGCCATATATAACATCGCCGTCCGGGATGAGTATCGCGGCCGGGGGATCGGGAAATTGATCGTGGATGAGATCCTCTCCCGGCTGAAAGGATGCAATGTCGTGCTTTATACACATCCGAAGCATCTCGGGTTATACGAGCACTGGGGTTTCCGGAAGATGAGGACATCCTACGCGAAGTTCCCGCGCGAGGAGTACTTCGAGAAGGAAGGCTTTTTTGAATAACGGAGAATGTGGTTTTTAAGCGTTATCTGACTTCGGGTTATAACCCGTAATAGTATTTTCCGATTATACAATCAGCACGTGTGGTGATAAGATTCTCTTATGATAAAAACCTACTAAGTTGATAGGCGAAAAGTGAGATGAGAATATGAGACGTGTAAATTGGATCAAAAGATTTGAGCCGCTGGATGAAAACAAACTTCTGGAAGCTGTTTTCCAGACGGAAAAGTGGGTGGACCAGAACAGTCATACGGATCTTTATTATTTCGGCGTATGCCAGGGTCCGGTCGGAACCTCAAGGCTTTTCTTCAAGCTTTATGAGCTTACCCATGAGGAAAAGTACAGAGAATTTATTGAACAACTGACTCGGGGACTTCTTTCCACGGGTGCTCCGGCCAAGCACTCGGAGGGGTACTGGCGTACGAACTGCTACTGCTGCGGTGCACCGGGCATACTGGAACACTTTATCAATATGCATAAGTTCACGGGCAAAAAAGAGTATCTGTATGCCGCCTATGAGGCTGCAGAGATCATTATCGGAGAATCTACATATACGGATCCTCTCAGAAAGTGGTACACCGCCTGGAACCGGCATGAACCGGAAAAATCAGAGGCATACGCGGGCCTTTATCACGGAAGCCTCGGATGCGCATCGTCGCTTTTGTTCCTGAGCCAGTATATCGCGGGGAAAGACTACATCACCCCCTATCTGGAAGACCCGTATAAGACACTTTTTATCAGCAAGGAAGAATGAGATGAAACAGGTACTCTTTTATGGAGATTCAAATACATGGGGATTGATCCCGGGGACGCATCCGTATCAGCGCTATCCCCGCGGTATCCGCTGGACATCGATCGTTCAGAAGAGAGCTTCCGGAAAGCTCAATGTCATTGAGGAAGGTTTATGCGGAAGAACAACGGTGTTTGAGGATGAGCTTCGGCCGGGCAGGTCCGGTATCGATGCGCTTCCTTTGATCCTGGAAAAGCACCGTCCGCTGGACTATGCGGTCCTCATGCTCGGTACGAATGACTGTAAGACCATGTATCACGCCACTCCGGAGATCATCGGTTCCGGAGTTCGGCGCTGCCTGCAAAAGCTCATGGAGGAGATCCCGAAGGAGAGGATCCTCCTGATCTCGCCGATCCTTTTCGGGAAGAATGTCTTCCTTCCGGAAAAAGACCCGGAGTTCGGGCAAGAGTCTGTGACCATAAGCTACGGACTTAAAAGCGTATATGAGAAGATCGCCGGATCTTTTGGATGCGAATTTCTGGCCGGATCGGACATCGTCCTTCCGTCCGAGATCGACGATGAGCACCTGGACGAAGAAGGTCACCGGATCTTCGCTGAGGTGGTGCTTCAAAAACTTTCGGCAATGCAGGTCCTGTAATTTCGAGTTTTTTCGGAGAGGAAAGTCCTGAAATTTACGTGTTAAAGATATTCGACAGAAGAATTGGGTCCCGGCCGGCAGTTCCTCCGTGGCGGGATCTTCCTGTTCGTGGTATTATGTTGCTGGGAGAAAGGGAGGATTTGATTCTCCGAACAAAGAAAAGGAAGGTCTCATGAATAAGATCCGACTGCAGTTCGCTGTTGTTTCCTATTTTTTCTATTTCTTTTTGCGCTTCGGCTGGGCACTGCTTATCGGAGGCCTGCTTTGCATTTTCGCATCAGACAACCGGCTCCTTCTGGCGACCGGTATGGGCCTGGTGCTCTTTGATTTCATCGCCTCATTTATCGAATCGGTAAGGGTCTTCCTCAAGATGGGTCAGAAGAACCACCCGAGCATGTACGGCTTTGACATGGACGAAGAGATCGAGAAGAACAACGAGGAGCTTTTCGAGATCCCGGAGGCGCTTTCGGGAAAGATCTGCATTCAGAAACTGAAGGAGCAGCTCTCGGACGAAAGCACCGTCGAGGAATGCGTTCGGGCGTTCGAGAAGATCTGTGAAGATCCAATCGATGACGACATGCTCCTTTTCGAGTGCGGGATCTATCCCTGGGAGGGCGATTACTTTTCCTTTTCCCTGACACGTCAGTATCCGGACGGAGCGGATGAGTTTTTCCAGGTCAAGATGGAACTGATCTTCTCTGCGGACAAAGAGAATAAAAAGCTTTTCGAGTCGGCCTGGGACAGCCGCATCAAGGGCGATTTCTTCGACTATGTGAGAAACTCGAAATCCTATCGTTATGCCCAGGAGAACAAGTCTTTAAAGCTTCGAATCTACATGGAACAGACCTGATCGGTAAGGCCGGGCCCGTATCTGCATGAAAAGGCCGTCCGGCCGCGCCCGGGGAACGGATCTTTTCGAGAAAGAAAAATTTTCGCCAAAAACTGCAACAGAATCACTTCCTGCCTCGTTTTATATGTAGAAGACATAGGGGGAGACTATGCCTGTTTTCAGAAAACGGAGAACGAGGATATGAAAAAGGAAGTAATAAGTATAGTCATGGCAGGCATTCTTGCCGTCGGAGCATGCGGCTGCAAAAAAAGCGAAGGGAAGGACCGCGCGGGGAGCGGGAAGCTTCCTTCGTCCGAAAGCCAGGAGATGGAAGAGACAAGTGGGGATAAAGGAAATGAGGGAGTTCCGGTAGATCTTCCTTCCGGGGACGAGGAGACAGATGATGCGACTGCTCCGGGCAAAGAGAAAACGGATGCGACTTCCGATACGACGGCTCCGGCTTCGGATATAACTGACCCGACTTCGGATAAGACGGACCCGACATCCGATCCGGCCGCGGGAGAAAAGGCGGAGCTTCCGGCGGACCGTCTGATATTTACCTACGAACAAAGTAACCACGCGTGGGGATCTCAGCAGGTGACATACCTGTTCTTCGGGGATGGCCGGATCTATCTATGCTCCAATGATGCATTTGCATACGCTTTCGGCGGCCCGATCACGACCATGAGCGATGAGCTTCAAGCTAAGATCGACCTGCTTTTGAGGCTCGAGCCGGCAGCTACCGTCGATCCGAAAGCGGTCTACGATCTATATTATTTCGCGGATCAGGTCGATCCGAATGCAAATGTGGAAAAAGAACACGTCATGTATGACTACGGCCAGAAAACGCTTTATTACTGGGCGGAAGACGGATCGAAAGTCATCTGCAAATCGGAGGGAGATAATAACTATATCATCGACGATCCGAATATCTCGCAGGTCGAGACCCTCTGGACGACAGTTCTGATGAAGATGAAGGCGGGCACGGACTACCAGAAAATGTCTGTATACGGATCTTCCGATCTTCCGATGACGACCATCCAGTGCGGCTATTTCGAGCTTCCGGAAGGCAGCAGCGGCAATTACATCTTTAAGAACTATGACGATCTTAAGACTTTTGCGGAAAAGAACGGCATAAGGCTTACGGGAATGGATCTTTTCGAGAAGGAAGAGAATCGGGAAAAACCGCTGTTTGTACAGTTTGACCTGTTCAATACCCTGGGCCACGAAAGATCCTACGATGCGGCCGTGATCAAAGACGGCACCTTCTACTTCCTTCCTTCGGAAAACTGCAAGGACCCGAGCGTGGGAGATGCGGTCGGACAGGCGCTCGACGGATTCATGACGGTCTGCGCTTTCGGAGACCAGAACAATCTTTCGAAGAATCAGTATAAGACCCTGGGCGGGGAGCTCTGGGAGGTCTATGATTCCGCGGGAGCATAATGGATAAAAATCGATAAGGAAAAATGTCCGCTGTGCATTGACAGATCTTAAGTAGATTACTATAATTCCTGCTAATGAAAAACATACAGGGATTACAACGGTTATCGAATATAAGGACAAAGGCGTTCGCATGTGCTTGATATAGAGCACGTAGGGGACGTCTTTTTTTTGTAAGAAAGCGGAGGGCATTATGAGAAAGAAAGACCGGAAGATCGTTCTTGAGGACGGGAGCTTTTACGAAGGCTACGGATTTGGGTCGAACACCGAGAGAGTCTGCGAGATCGTATTCAACACTTCGATGGTAGGCTATCAGGAGATCCTTTCAGACCCATCCTACACAGACCAGATGGTGGTCATGACTTATCCGCTGATCGGTAACTACGGCATCACGGACGATGACTTCGAGACCAAAAACCCGAGCATCGGCGGTCTGATCGTCGGCGACTATAACGATATGCCGAGTAACTTCCGGTACACCAAGACGCTTTCCGAGGAGATGGAGGAGAACAACATCCCCGGCATCTACGGCGTCGATACCCGCCAGATTACAAGAAGCATCAGAGATTTAGGTTCCCGAAGAGTGATCATGACCTCGATCGATACACCGACTGAAGTGGCCCTTGCCAAGATCACGGTAACTCCGGTGCCGCACGACCAGGTCTCCCGTGTCTCCTGTAAGAAGCGCTGGTATTCAAGAACCCCGAACCCGCGCTATAACGTTGTCGCGATCGACTGCGGCATCAAGCTCAACATTATAAGAAAGCTCAATTCCTATGGCTGCAACGTAACCGTCGTGCCTTATGATACGACTCCGGAGGAGATCGAATTCATGAAGCCGGACGGCATTTTCTTAAGTAACGGCCCGGGAGACCCGGAGGATGTGACGCCTGTTATCAACACGGTGAAGGCCCTTGCCAGCAAGTTCCCGATCTTCGGTATCTGCCTCGGGCACCAGATGATCTCGCTGGCCTACGGCGCAAAGACCTATAAGCTTAAGTTCGGTCACCGTGGCGGTAACCACCCGGTCAAGAACTTAGAGACAGGAAAGATCGAGATCACTTCCCAGAACCACAGTTACGCGGTGGATCTCGACAGCCTGAAGAATACGAAGCTTACAGCAACGCACATCAATCTTCTCGACAACACCGCAGAGGGTGTCGAGTGCAAAGAAGATATGGTCTTCTCCGTGCAGTATCACCCGGAGAGTGCACCGGGTCCGCAGGACAGCACCTATCTTTTCGAGAAGTTTGTCTCGATCATGAAGGATTACTGTGAGAAGAAAGAGAGCGAGGTGAACGTCCATGCCTAAGAGAACCGACATTCATAAAGTACTCGTGATCGGCTCCGGTCCGATCGTTATCGGTCAGGCGGCAGAGTTCGACTATGCCGGCACCCAGGCCTGCCTGGCGCTGAAAGAAGAAGGATATGAAGTTATCCTCGCTAATAGTAACCCGGCGACCATCATGACAGATACTTCCATTGCGGATAAAGTTTACATGGAGCCGCTGACACTGCAGTTCCTGGCACGTATCTGCCGTCTCGAGCGTCCGGACGCCATCGTTCCGGGTATCGGCGGCCAGACGGGCTTGAACCTTGCGATGCAGCTGGCCAAGAAGGGCGTACTCGAAGAGTGTGAAATCGAACTTCTCGGAACCGATGCCAAGAGTATCGAATGCGCCGAGGACAGAGAGCTCTTTAAGGAACTCTGCGAGAAGATCGGCGAGCCGGTCGTTCCTTCCCAGATCACCTACAGCATCGAAGAAGCTCTGGAAGCTGCTGAAAACATCGGTTATCCGGTCATTCTCCGTCCGGCATTTACGCTCGGCGGTACGGGCGGCGGCTTTGCCAACGATCCGGAAGAACTCCGCACCATGATGAAGAACGCCCTTGCGCTTTCTCCGGTACATCAGGTACTTGTAGAGAAGAGTATCAAGGGCTATAAGGAGATCGAATACGAAGTCATCCGTGATGCCAACGATACGGCCATCACGGTATGTAATATGGAAAACCTCGATCCGGTCGGTATCCACACCGGTGACTCCATTGTAGTTGCGCCTTCCCAGACACTAACAAATAAGGAGTATCACATGCTCCGTGACAGTGCCTTAAAGATCATCCGCGCACTCGATGTAAAGGGCGGATGTAACTGCCAGTTCGCACTGGATCCGCATTCCTTCAAGTACTACGTTATCGAGGTCAACCCGCGTGTTTCGAGATCTTCCGCTCTGGCATCTAAGGCCAGCGGTTATCCGATTGCAAGAGTTTCCGCGAAGATCGCCGTCGGCATGAACCTCGACGAGATCCAGTTGGCCAATACCCCGGCGTGCTTTGAACCGGCCCTCGACTATGTCGTTACGAAGATGCCGAGATTCCCGTTCGATAAGTTCCCGGCCGCGATGAATAAGCTTTCCACGCAGATGAAGGCAACGGGTGAGGTCATGAGTGTCGGCCGTACCTTCGAAGAGAGCCTTCTTAAGGCGATCCGTTCTCTCGAGGACAGCAAGAACCACATCCACATGCCGAAGTTCGACTCCGAGCATATGAGTGTCGATGATCTTCTCGACTACATCAAGGAAGGTACCGACGACCGTATCTACGCGATCTCGCAGCTGATGTGGCTCGGCGTCGACCACTCCCGTATCTGTAACATCACCGGCATCGACATGTTCTTCCTCGACAAGATCAAGAAGATCGTTGATTTCGAGCGTGAGATGGAAGCCAATGTCGGATCTCTTCCACACCTCATCGAAGCCAAGCGAATGGGCTTCTCTGATTCTTATGTCGCCGAGCTCTGGAAGATAACAGAAGACGAAGTATACAAGATGCGTAAAGAGAACAAGATCGCTCCGATCTATAAAATGATCGATACCTGCGCATCCGAGTTCGAAAGCTATGTTCCGTATTTCTACTCGACCTACGCTACAGAGAACGAGTCGATCGTCTCTGACAGAAAGAAAGTCATCGTACTCGGTTCCGGTCCGATCCGTATCGGCCAGGGCGTTGAGTTCGACTATTCAACAGTACATGCGATCCGCACGATCCGTGAGATGGGCTACGAGGCCATCGTTATCAACAATAACCCGGAGACGGTATCCACTGACTATACCACGGCGGATAAGCTGTACTTCGAGCCTTTGACGACAGAAGATGTCATGAACATCATCGACCTAGAAAACCCGATGGGCGTTATCGTTACCCTCGGTGGACAGACGGCCGTCAACCTTGCGGATTCGCTGACCAAGCGTGGTGTTAAGATCATCGGCACCGATTCCGAAGCAATCGAAAAGGCCGAGGACAGAGATGCTTTTGACGCGGTCATCAAATCCCTTGAGATCCCGAACCCGAAGGGTGAAGCTGTTACCGATATTCCGACCGGCATTAAAGTCGCCGAGAAGATCGGCTATCCGGTACTCGTCCGTCCTTCCTTCGTACTGGGCGGCCGTGCCATGGAGATCGTTGCAAACGAGACCATGCTCGTGAAGTACTTAAAGAACGCCGTTGAAGTCGACGAAGATAAGCCGGTACTGATCGATAAGTACTTAGTCGGTAAAGAAGTCGAGGTCGATGCGATCTGCGACGGCAAAGAAGTCTTTATCCCGGGAATCATGGAACTTGTAGAGCGTACAGGTGTTCACAGCGGTGACAGCACCAGCGTATATCCGCCGTTCTCCATTTCCGATAAGGTCAAGGAGACCATCTGCGATTACACCACACGTCTGGGCCTCGGCATCGGCATCGTGGGTCTTTTCAATATCCAGTTCATCGTCGATAAGGACGACAGCGTCTATGTTATCGAGGTCAACCCGCGTGCTTCGAGATCCGTTCCGTTCCTTTCCAAGTCCACAGACCAGAATCTCGTTACGATCGCGACCCGCGTTATGCTCGGACAGTCCCTGAAAGAGCAGGGCATCACCCGCCTGACTCCGCCGGAAACGACCGACCGCTGGTATGTTAAGGCACCGGCCTTCAGTTTCCAAAAACTCGACGGCATGGATGCGTATCTGTCGCCTGAGATGAAGTCCACCGGTGAGGCCATCGGCTACGACAAGAGCCTGAACCGTGCTTTCTTTAAGGCGCTGCAGGCATCCGGCATTAAGATGAAGGACTATGGTACCGTTATCGTTACCCTGGCAGATGAAGATAAGGAAGAGGCACTGCCGCTGATCAAGCGTTTCTACGAACTCGGCTTCAATATCGAGGCCACGATCGGTACCGCCAACTTCCTTAAAAACCACGGCATCAGGACACGTGTCCGCGGCAAGCTCAGTGAAGGCAGCACCGAGATCCTCGATTCCATCCGTGCCGGTTATGTCAGCTACATCATCAACACCCGTGCGATCCTCTCGGGTGTCCATTACGAGGACGGTGTGGCGATCCGCCGTTGCGCGATCCAGAACGGTGTCACGATCTTCACATCTCTGGATACCGTTAAGATTCTGCTGGATGTTCTTGAGGAGACGATCCCGGGCATCTCGACGATCAACGCGTAATTTACTTTGTAGACCGATCCGGTTCCTGCTGCGGGTCTCGGGGCTGTGCCCTTGGGATCTTTAGCGGGAGCCGTTTTTTTTGATTCGGATCTGGTCTATTGTTTCCCTGTATCTGTTCGCTTTGGTGTGAATCATGGGTAACTGGCTTTACCTTGTTTTCCCATGCCTTTCTTCTGCTTGCGTAGAAAGGAAATCAAGGGGAAGTACGATTCATAAGACTTCCCATGCCATTTTCAGACCTGATGAAGATGCAGAAATCATGGGGGAATTGTGTTTCGTGAGATTCCCATGCCCCAAAAGGGGAAAAACTTCATGGGGATTTCAATAATTTATAAATCCCCATGCCTGAGTGGTCATGGGGAATGACTAATATTTCAAAGCCCCATGCTTTTTGTCTCAAAAACAGGCATGGGAAATCGCGCTTTTTCCCAATACCCATGCTTCGTGTCTCAAAACCAGTCATGGGATTCTGCTGATATTGAAATTCCCCATTAACCTAAAACCAAGACGAGATAAATGGCCCTGCTTCAAGAAAAAAGATTACCGCCCGGGATGCGGAATATCGCGCCCCGGGCGGTAATTGGATTTTCATTAAAGCGATAGCGGCCGAATCTGTCATCTCGGAATCCAGCCTGTCGGATCCGTCACTCCGGATCCTCGCGGCCATCAGCTACTAGCTATTTGATCTTATCCGGCGTAGAAGATGCCCTGGAAGAGATCATTCTGCTCAATGCCGTTATACTTGAGACTCCAGTCGGCTTCGCCCGAAGCCGGATCAACTGTGAGCTGGAAGTAGAAGTTCTTGGATGCATCAGCATCAAGGTACTCGCAGAGAAGTGTTCTGCTCTCAAGATCGATGCCGCGAACGACGAATACAGCGTTTGCAGGAAGAGTAGCCTTACCGTCCGGTGCACCCTTGCTGTTGAACTTGTCTACAGAAAGCTCCTGCTTCGTAGCGGCGATCGTGTATCTGCCGCCCAGATTCTGTGTCTTCTGCGGGAATCCGTTATTGCCCTTGACGGAAACATATTCGATTACATAACCGGTGCCCATGATGTCGGTGGAAGAAACGATCGTAAAGTTTTCCGGATCGAAGAAGAAGCCGTCGATATGAATGCTCGGCAGGCTATTATTGAAGTAATTCTGGAACTTAAAGGAAGAACCGTCAAATTTGAAAACGGCAACAGTTGGAAATGCGTCTTCCGAGTACATATCGGCATAAGCATAGAAACCGTCGTCAGTCTTCAGCAGATAGATCTTATCCAGCATCAGACCGGAGATCTCGAGCCCATCTTCCGGAATGCTCTCGACCTTGTCATTAAAAGCGATACCAAAGTTGATAAGGCAGCCGTATTCATCTGTTTCGGAAGTGGCGATGATCTTATCCATCTTGCCGTCACCGTCGACATCCCAGATGATGTGATCATATACATCAGACTGGAGAGCATAGGTTTCCGGAGTAGTTCCGAAAAGGCTCATGTCGATGTAATCACCGGCATAGCAGGCCGGGATCTTGAACATATTAAATTCATAATCATCTGTATAGATAATGAAGAGACCGTCATAGGTGATAAGGAAGGGAACTTCAGCGTTCGGATCACTGATCTTACCTGCCAGATACTCCACTTCCTGCATTAAGTGCGGGTTCTCCTGCATAGACTTTGCACCATCGAGGTATTCAGCGAAGAAATTGGCAAATCCGGGTCTGTCGGAAACGATGTCGTTCAGGTTGTATTCCATCGAGTCGCCGGAACGGTAGTTCCATACTTTATAAGTAGTTTTATCGGAACTGGATGCGAGATCATAAGTGTTCTGATATGTTATGAAGGAGAATACATCGCTGTCAGAACGGACGACATATGTATGGCTCGTTGCAGCGAACGAACCGGTTGCGGAGCCGTCAACATAGCTCGGGAGCTTCTGATCGTAGAGATCATCGTAATTGGTGTTCAAAGCCGGGTAGATGCCGTCGAGGGAATTCCAAAGCTGAGAGTAGTTGTCCTCGTCCTTGATCGTAAGAACATCCACGTCCTTGGTTACCGAATAGATCTTGTTGTCCTCGGTGGAGGCAACAAAGCCGTAAGCGCGGTATTCTTTCGTCATGATGTAATCCAGTTTCTTCAGATCCGAGCGGATGGCGAAATCCGGAGAGATGGTATAGTCAGAAAGGCCGGAGGAACCGGACTTGGAAGGCTTTGTGGATTCTTCTGTTTCAGAAGAGGTAGGTTCTTCAGTTTCTTCTGTCTCAGTTTCTGTTTCTTCTGTATCTGATTCCGGCGGAAGAGTCTCTTCGGTTTCGGTTTCAGATGTTTTCTTGGTTTTTGTCTTTTTGGTTGTTTCTTCACTCTTCTTCGAGCATCCCGCAAGGGAGATGACCATAGTAAGCGTGAGAAGGATTGATACTAATCGTTTCATACTACTTCCTCCTTAAAATTTCTTTTATTATATTCCAACAGGGTTTGGTTGTCGAATGAGCGCAATAGACAAAAAAGACCGGATATATGTCCGGTCTTCTTGTTTTTTACGATTATTCTTCTCGAAAAGATCCGTTCTTTTCTCCGGATTTTCTTTCCCTTCTCGGAGGCTCAGACCTCGGAAAGCGGTGCGATATCTGCTACCTGCTGGGAGAGTTGCTCGATTGCTTCCTTGTACTTGGCCAGGACCTGCGCCGAGATCTGGTCACGGAATGCCGAGTTGATCGGATGAACGATATCCTTGTATTCGCCTTCCGGAGTGCGGCGGGACGGCATCGCGATGAAAAGACCGTGATTGCCTTCGATGACCTTGACATCATGCACGACGAACTGCTGATCGAACGTAATAGAAACGATTGCCTTCATCTTGCTTTCCAAAGATAATTTGCGAATAACGATGTCTGAGATCTCCATAAATGCCTCCATGTATGCCACTTAATATCTTCTACCCAATGTGCCCACTAGAATGTAGCATATCATATTTTTTATGGATAATCATCATATTCTTCTGGAAAAAGGGTATAATAATAGGGCAAATGCAGGTCATTTGACACGGGGTAATCTTTTTTATTTTAGATTTTCCCGAAATATCATCATAGTTGGAGCGAAATAGTATGACTACGGGAATGAAAGACTTGCCTTCCGGTAAGCGCGTTTTTTTTGTGGGGATCGGTGGCATCAGCATGAGCGGTCTGGCAAGGATCGCATGTAACTACGGCTTGATCGTCGGCGGATCGGATATGCATCCGTCCGAGCGCACAAAGGAACTGGAAGGTATTGGCGTGAAGGTCTATGACCATCACAGCGAAGAGAATATAAAGGAGTTTGCTCCGGATATCGTCGTGCACACGGCGGCGATCCTGCCCGGAAATCCGGAACTGGAGTATTCGAGGAAGATCGGCCTTACGGTCATGGAAAGATCCGTGTTCCTGGGCCTGATCACGAGAAACTTTGCCAACGTTATCAATATCTCGGGAACCCACGGCAAGACCACGACGACATCGATGGTCTCCCTGATCCTTTTGAAGAGCGGAGCGAACCCGACCGTGCATCTGGGCGCAGAACTCGATGCTTTCGGCGGTTCCGTATATCTCGGATCGAAGGACCAGCTCCTCGTTTCCGAAGCTTGTGAGTACCATAGATCTTTCCTGGAATTCTATTCCACGATCGCGGCGATCACGAATATCGACTACGACCACGTTGACTGCTACAGTTCGATCGACGAGGTCATCGATGTGTTTGCACAGTTTACCGAGAAGCTCTCTCCGGAAGGCACGCTCGTCATACCGGCCGGGGATAAGAACGTGCAGGAGTGCGTTAAGCGCATTCCTTCCGTACGTGCGAAGATCGGCCTTGAAGAGCCTCGGATCCTGACGACCGGTCTTTCCGGTGAAGGTGTGGATTTCTTCGGAAGAGAACCGGATTTCTGCGCTGCAAATATCGTATATACCGATGGAAAAGCCGGCTTCGACGTGCTCTTTAAGGGCCGTCCGTACACACATATCCAGCTGGCGATCCCGGGCACGCATAATGTCTATAACGCCCTGACGGCGATCGCATGTGCTTCGCTGGCCGGCGGCAATCAGGAAGCGGCACAGAAGGCGCTTTCCGAATTCACCGGCGCCGAAGGACGTTTCACCATCAAGGGTACCTATAAGGGCGCGATGGTCGTGACTGACTACGCCCACCATCCGAGTGCTGCAAGAGCGACTCTCGATGCGGCCTCCCATGTGCCGCACAATAAGACCTGGGTCGTTTTCCAGCCGCTTACCTACAGCCGTACGAAAGTCCTTTTCGAGGACTATGTCACTTCGCTGCTTCCGTGCGAAGACGTCTTCTTCGATGAGATCTTCTCCGACAGAGAAGTCAATTCCGGCGATATCTCCTCGAAAGACATCGCGGACGAGATCAACAGAAGAGGCGGCCACGCCATCTTCTTCAACTCGAAGGACGAGATCATCGATAAACTTTCTGAAGTCGTCGGAAAAGACGACATGATCCTGATCTTAGGTCCGGAAGACATCCGTTCTCTCGGTGACCGCCTCGTCGCTCTGGAGTGATCCATGGATAAGAAAAAGAAGCTTCGTATCGTCTGCGTCTGCCTTCTTGCCGCGCTTTTGATCTTCATGTCCCTGGACATTCTTCTGCCGCGCCGAAACGACGGCTCGACGGGACATGCCGCGATCATGTTCGTGCATGAGGGAAGGCTCTTCCCGCAGATGGACTACCAGCAGTTTTTCTCCGATCTCGACATCACCTCGTACTATGTGATCGAGGATTCCGTTTCCCGCGAAAAGATGAAGGAGAAGGTCGAAAAGATCTCGAAAAAGAACCGTTCCGTGCTCCTTCTCTGTGAAGGGGACTATGCACTTTCCGGCCTTTCTGTTGCGGCGGAAAACTCTTCTGTTTCCGACCTGATACTTATCGCGCCGAAACTGGATGATTCCGCTGAACTCGGGGAATTCGGTGCAGGCGCACCTTCCTGCCGCGTGGCGATCTTCTCGACGTCCTCGAAGACATCGGACAATCTCTATGAGCGGCTGTCAGGTGAGGATACCCGCTTTACGAGAGGCGCGAAGGCGGATTCCGGCGCGCCGGAACTCTATCTTTCCGCGGATGCTTCTCGATACTATGCGAAAAAAGGATCCTGGAAGGATGACCAGATCGCTTCGGCCTCGGTACTAAACAGCCCGGTCATGCAGACGTATCTGGCCAACTATATTAAGAACTACACGCTCGGAGAAAAGGGCGGTTCGCGTGCTCCTCTCCACACTTGGATCGTGAAATCTGTCTGCACGATCCTCCTGATCGCGACGTTCTTCCTTTACGCCTCCACACTTCCTATGGGGAAAAAAGTCGTCCCGGCGGGCGAGTTTAAAGAGAAGAAGGGAAGATCTATTGCCGATAAGTATCGGAGCCGCTATAACCATCTCATCGCACTGCAGATCTTCCTGGGACTTCTTTTCGTGGTCCCATCCGGGATCTTCGTTATCCGGAAGAGCGATTCTTTCCGGATCGTCCTTCTCGTATGGATCTGTATGTCTGTTCTGACTTCCGCCTTTTTCATGCTTCCGTTTATTCGGAAGATCAAAGGGAGAAAGGTCAGATCGAGCCGGAGGATGTGGCTCCTTCACACTGGATTTACGGCGCTTCTGATCGCTGACATCTTTATGCTGACGCTTCTTTGGAAGGGCGCGGGTTTCTTAAAGCCGGACATTCTTTTAGCCGTGGCGCTTCTTCTTTCCGTAATGCTCGGAGTGGCCATGACGATGCTGCAGCTGACGGATGCTTTTTTCGGAAATCTGACCGAGGAACCGCATTTGATCCTCGATTCTGTAAAATTTTCCGCGATACGTTTCGTTCCGATGGTGATAGTTTTCGTTTTCTCGATTATAATGAGAAGAGAACTATGTGCGGTGCAGGTCCTTATACTGATCGCTTCTTTGGCGGGTGCCTCGTTTATCCGGAGGATGATCCGCCGCGGCGCATTCGGAGAGACTCTCTCAGTGGTCCTGTTTTCCTGCCTCTACTGGATGCTGTTTTGATATGACTTAAGGAGGAGAAGGCTTATGTCATCAACGATCAAAGATGTAGCAAAAATGGCGGGGGTATCGATATCGACAGTTTCGAAGTTTATCAACGGCGGCAATGTCCTTGAGGAGAACCGCCAGCAGATCGAAAATGCGATCTCTACCTTAAACTATCAGGTCAATACCGTGGCTCGCGGCATGAAGACCAGGAAGACCATGTCGGTCGGTGTCCTGATCCCGAGCCTTGCGGACTACTACGGCGTTTCCATTCTCTCCTATATCGACCAGGAGCTTTATGCTTCCGGCTACAGCACCATCATCTGCGACTACTCCCAGACGGATCCGCTCGGAGCGTCCGACAAGATCAACTTTCTGATCAATAAGCAGATCGACGGCATCATCATGCAGCCCATGAACGTCCGCCAGGAAGATATCGACCGCGCGGCCAAGGCCGACGTGCCGATCGTCTTTGTGGACATGGAGTATCCGACGGTCTCCTGCGATTCCGTCACCATCGACAATGTGGACATCGCGTACCGCATCACCAAACACCTGATCGAGAACGGTCATACCCGTATCGGCTTCATCGGCGGTGCTACGGGCTTTAACACGACGGACGACCGCGTCCTCGGATATAAGAAGGCTCACGAAGAAGCGAA
The DNA here is from genome assembly GCA_017551865.1 of Clostridiales bacterium. Taxonomy (GTDB): domain Bacteria; phylum Bacillota; class Clostridia; order Saccharofermentanales; family Saccharofermentanaceae; genus Scatonaster. Next base: position 78,557 of record JAFZKB010000029.1, read on the forward strand.
GATACCGGTCGATAAGGACCTTCTGTATCTCGAGAACGTTTCCGAAGAGAGCGGCTATATGGGCATGCTCAAATTCATGCAGAAAAAGGACCGTCCGACGGCCGTCTTTGCCAGCGGTAACGACCTGACCTGCGGTGCGGTGATGTATCTGAACGAGAAGAACCTGAAGGTCCCGGATGACATCTCTTTCGTCGGCTTTGAGAACCAGACGATCGCGCATGTATATAACCCGACGCTCACGATCGGCATCCAGCCGATCCGCAAGATCGGACAGACCGCTGTACGGATGCTCCTCGAGCGCATGAAGGAAGAGTACACGGGCGAGCCGAGAAACGTACGCCTGAAGGCCGTCATCGATTTCGGCGCTTCAGTGAAGAAGTTGAAATAAGCGCCGCGCCGCCAAAATATACACTACTATATATAATATTAATGCTTGACGTACCCCCAAACGCATGGTATTCTATTGCGGTGACCGCATGTGCCGGGCTTCTAAATCTGTGCCGTTTTTCGGATCTTTTGAAACGGGAAAGGCTACAGTGCCTAGGATGAGACAGCGAGACTGGATGAACAGGAGGGAAACGTTTTTATGCAGTATGCAGTTATTCTGACAGGCGGCAAGCAGTACAAGGTTGCCGAGGGCGACGAGATCTTCGTAGAGAAGCTCGCTGGCGAAGCTGGTGAGAAGATCACATTTGATCAGGTCATCGCTGTTGCTGACGATAACGGTATCAAGGCCGGAGCTGATGTTAAGGCATCCGTTGAGGGCGAGATCGTTAAGCAGGGCAAGAACAAGAAGATCGTCGTATTCAAGATGAAGGCTAAGAAGGGCTATAGAAGAACAAATGGCCACAGACAGCCGTATACACGCGTCCGCATCACCGGCATCAATGCCTGATATCGGATAAACTTAGAAGGTTGTACCTGTATCATGATACGAATCGTCATATGGAAAAGTCCGGAAGGTGACATCCTCGGGTTTTCAACGGAAGGCCACGCAGGATATGAGGAAGAAGGAAAAGATATTATCTGTGCTTCGATCTCGACACTGTTCACCACAGCAGTAAATGCCCTGGAAGAGCAGCTTTCCTGGAAAGATTTCTATATGGTCACAGGAAACGAAAAGAATTTCTGTGAGGTATGGACACCGGAAGGTATCACGGAAAAAGAGCGGGAGACCGCGAATGTGATCCTTAAGACCATCGTGCGGGGGCTCCTCGACGTGGAAGAGAGTGTCAGAGAGAATTACGGTAAGGATTACTTACAGGTGACAACAAAGAGAAAATGAGAAAATGGAGGGCTTGACCATGTTAAAGATGAATTTGCAACTCTTCGCTCATAAAAAGGGTATGGGTTCGACCAAAAACGGTCGTGACTCTGAATCTAAGCGTCTCGGTGCTAAGAAGGGTGACGGACAGCTGGTAGTTGCCGGTAACATCCTCGTAAGACAGCGCGGCACGAAGATCCACCCGGGTACAAACGTTGGCATCGGTTCCGACGATACACTTTATGCTCGTATCGACGGCCATGTTAAGTATGAGCGTATGGGCAAGGACAAGAAGAAGGTCAGCGTATATCCGGCAGAGTAATCTCTACCAGATATTTCGGGGACATTCCCTTGTGATTGGATAAGAATTGATCAAAGGTCTGACCTGAGAAATGTCCGGTCAGACCTTTTTTTCCCGCTCTTCGGGCGCGAAAAGAGCCGCCGCGCGCGGCGGCATACCAATCGCCCTGTGCGGAGAAATATTAAACCCGCGCCAGTCCCCTTGGCGCGATAAGAAAGAAGGAGGCAGAAAGCCATGTTTATCGATCATGCGAAGATCCACATCAAGGCCGGCGACGGCGGAAACGGGATGGTTTCTTTTCATACCGAAAAATACATTACCAACGGCGGACCGGACGGTGGCGACGGTGGTAAGGGCGGTGACGTGATCTTTTACGCCTCCGAGGAATTGACGACGCTTTCGAATTTCCGCTTCAAGCACAAGTTCGTCGCCGAGAACGGCAGCAACGGCATGAACCGGAAAATGTACGGAAAAGGCGGCGAAGACCTTCGCATAGCGGTTCCTGTCGGGACCATCATGAAGGACTTAGAGACCGGAAAAGTCATCGCGGACTTTACCGAGCCCGGGCAGGAAGAGATCGTCTGCAAAGGCGGCCGCGGCGGGCAGGGAAATATCCATTTCAGTAATGCCATCCGGCAGGCGCCGAAGTTCGCACGTGCCGGTGTTCCGGGCGAGGAGAAGGATGTCTCTATTGAGCTCAAACTCATCGCAGATGTCGGACTTATCGGATTCCCGAATGCGGGAAAATCCACACTTCTTTCCGTCATCACTTCCGCCAGACCGAAGATCGCGGACTATCCGTTTACGACGCTCGAACCAATGCTCGGTGTCGTTACTGTCGATGACACAAGTTTCGTTGTCGCAGATATTCCGGGTCTCATCGAAGGCGCTTCGGAAGGAAACGGCTTAGGTCATGACTTCCTCCGTCACATCGAGAGAACACGTCTTCTGATCCATGTGGTGGATGTCTCTGCTCAGGACGGAAGAGAGCCGATCTCCGACTTTGATAGAATCAATGAGGAACTGCGCCAGTTTAATCCGCTTCTGCAGACACGTCCGCAGGTCGTGGTCGGCAACAAGATCGACCAGGCCGACGATACGGTCGTGAAGGCATTTAAAGACGAAATGGAGAGCCGCGGATACAAGGTCTTCCTCATGAGCGCGGCGATCGCCGAAGGTACGAAGGAACTTGTGAACTATGTGGCTTCTGAGATCCAGAAGCTCCCGCCGACGATCCTCGTCGAGGCCGCCAAGGAAGAAACGCTTTACGAGTTCAAGCCGGAAGAGAAGTTTAGAATCGAGATCGAGGACGGTGTATACTGTGTGCTCGGTGACTGGATCCATGTGGTCCTCGAGTCCACAAACTTCGACGATCCGGAATCGCTGGCATATTTTCAGAGAACGCTTCGCAAAAACGGCGTTATCGATGCACTGGAAAAAGCCGGCTGTAAAGAAGGCGATCCGGTTCGAATCTACGATCTGGAGTTCGATTTTATCGAATAATCTTTCTTCCGTGTTATAATACTTCTTGAGGGTAACTGATAGAGGATGATTGTACACGGGGGGAGAGATCATGCTTTTCTATTATGAGTTCCTTTTGGGACTGTCGATCTGTTTTACATTGATCTATGCATATATCTGGCACAAGAGGTTCGATGTGAATATCACATTGATCTTCCTTCTTGTACCATTAAGCAATCTGGCCAATGTGGCCGTGGCCAGATCCGAGAACATCAATGAAGCGATCCTCGGAACGAAGATCACCTATATCACGGGGTGTTTTACGATCCTCTTTATCATGTTCACGATCCTCGAACTGTGCCACTTTACGATCCCCAAAGCCCTTCAGGGAACACTCGTTGCCGTTTCGATGCTCCTTTACCTTCCTGTACTTACGATCGGAGATTCGGATATCTTCTATAAGAGTGTGGATTACACGACAAAAAACGGCGTATCCATGCTGACCGGAAAGGAATACGGTGTCTTCCATACGATCCTTTATGTCTGGATCTTCATATGCTTTACCGTATGTATCATCTCCCTGATCTACAGCCATATAAGAAGAAACGACGTTTCTCATAAGATCATCTATCTTCTTATGGTGCCCGTCATCGTGGCGATGGTCTCTTTCTTCGGCGGACGAATGATCACCAAGGAGATCGAACTGATCCCTGCCGCATATGTGTTTGCCCAGATCTTTTACCTGCTGATCGCCTATAAACTTGAACTTTACGATATCAATGACTCGGGCCTCGAATCACTTGTCCAGAAGGGCGATACGGGCTTTATCTCGATCGACTACCGCCTGCGTTATCTCGGCTCGAACGAAACGGCGAAGGAATGGCTGCCGTTCCTTAAAGACCTGCATGTCGATTCCTTTATCAACAAGGATCCGAAACATAGAGAGACGATCCTTTCGTGGATCCAGCAGTTCAACGAAGGCAAGATTGACAAGGACAACCAGATTCACTATCGGAGTGCAGACGGGGAGAAGGTCTTCCTCGTCGATGTCAACCATCTCTACGACGCACAGCGCCGGCAGGGGTATCAGATCTTCATCACAGATGACACGGCAGACATCAAGTACATCGAGTTCCAGGAAAAGTTTACGACTGTTCTTCGCTACGAAGTTGACCAGAAGACCGAGCGGATCCGCCAGATGAACGACCACCTGCTTTTCAGCATGGCGACCATGGTTGAAAGCAGAGACCCGTTCACGGGTGGTCACATCCGCCGTACGAGCGAAGGCGTCCGCATGATCATCGAACAGATGGAGAAAGATAATGTCTTAAATCTTTCGAAGAAGTTCGGCGGATATGTCATCAAGGCGGCCCCGATGCACGATATCGGAAAGATCGCAGTTCCGGATGCGGTGCTTCTTAAGCCGGGACGATATGAACCCGAAGAGTATGAGATCATGAAGTCGCACTCCGCGGAAGGCGCGCGCGTCGTCGAAGAGATCTTAAAGGATACGGATGACGAAGACTTCAAGCGTATCGCTGCCAACGTCGCCCATTACCATCACGAAAGATGGGACGGAAACGGCTATCCGGAAAAACTTTCCGGCCACGACATCCCGCTCGAGGCCAGGATCATGGCGATCGCCGATGTCTATGACGCACTCGTAAGTAAACGTGTCTATAAGGCGAAGATGCCTTTTGAGAAAGCCGATTCGATCATCATGGAAGGTATGGGCACGCAGTTCGACCCATCACTAGAGAAGTACTACGTGGCGGCCCGCCCGCAGTTTGAGGCATATTATGAGAGCCAGCTCAACGAAGACGCGACGCAGCATGGCGAGCATCCGGAGGTCGAAGGCGAGAAAAAAGATGAGGAGAACAAGCCTGCTGAAGAAGAGAAGTAAGATCAGGTCGAACGGATCTTTTCACAAAGTAAAGCAATCCTTCTTATTTTGTTAACAAATGTGCCATAGTCCATACACTTTTCTTCTTTAGAATAAAGCCATAGAAAGAAACAAAGGAGGACAGACCGATGCAGGATGAACATACAACTCAGGCAATTGGTTTTGGCGAATCCTCCAGTTGCTTGAGTGAAGAATCAGAAAGAGTTTCTCTTTAAGTTTTATGAGTTTGTAAAGCGTCTGAAAATGACGAAAGAATATACCCTGAAGCGAAAAACTTCAGGGTTTTCTTTTTGCGAAAACAAAAAAGCAAAACAGCAAATCAAATTGACACCTGTCCTGAATACCCATATACTCAAAATTGGAATTGGTAAAGGATCTGTTTGGTTGGGGGACTTTCAGAAAACTAACCGCTTCTGAATCATAAAGAACAGATGGGCCTATGTGGGGATGAGAAGGATTTCAGAGGTGATTATTCATGAGAAAAACAATATCTGCGGTTATACTGACCGCAGCCGTAGCCGTGTCCGCTGTGGCACTTGCAAAACTTCCGGCACTTCGTGCAGACGAATCTAAAGTATACGTTGAGAACTCCTATGCCGTGCCATCGGGAGATGTAGCGATCAATTCTACAAACTTCCCGGATGCAAATTTCAGAACTTATGTATCTCAGTTCGATAAAGACAACAGCGGCGGATTGAGTACAAGTGAGATCAGTGCAGTGACCGCGATCGACTGCAGTTCCAATTCTATATCTGATTTGACAGGAATCTCCTATTTTACCGCGCTGAAGACCCTGAACTGTAAAGACAACCAGATATCCAAATTAAATCTGCGTTCGAATACCGCACTTCAAACTGTATCCTGCAGCAATAACAGACTGACATCACTAAATGTGAATGGCCTTACCAGGCTCGGAATATTGGAGTGCAGAAACAACCAGCTTTCCTCCATCGATGTAGAAAGGAATACGGCGCTTTACAATTTTGACTGCACTTCCAATAAACTAACCTCGCTCAATGTGAAAAAGAATACGGAACTCAAATATCTGTATTGCAGCTTCAACGAAATAACGGAACTGGATGTAAGCAAAAATCCAAGCCTGAGATACCTGTATTGCTACAAAACGGGAATCAGCCAACTGGATGTAGAGAACTGCCAGTACTTGCACAACATTATAAGGAATATACCATTTAGTGTCCGAAACTCCTACAAATTCGTTAAAGGAACACTGAATGATCTGCCTATCGAACTTTACGTAAATCCGGATTGTAATGTATATCCGGTAGCGATCAACGAGACAAACTTCCCGGATAACAATTACAGAATTTTAGTTACACAATTTGATATAAGTGGCAATGATTCAGAATTAAGCCTGCTTGAGATCCAGGCTGTAAAAGAAATGCATTGCTGGGGAGAGATATATAGTCTTCAGGGTATCGAGTATTTCACGTCACTTACTAATCTGCATTGTTACAAATGCAAACTTACGGCTCTTGATGTAAGCAAGAATACTGTTCTAGAGTTTATTGATTGTAGCGACAACCAACTTACAACCCTTGATTTAAGCAAGAATACGAAACTCGAAATATTGTCGTGCTACGACAATCAACTAACATCCCTTGATGTAAGCAAGAATACTGCTCTAAGGGAGTTATACTGTTACAACAATCAACTAACAACTCTTGATGTAAGCGAAACCACAGAACTTGAGTGGTTGAATTGTGGTTGTAATGAACTGACATATTTGGACTTAAGTAAGAATACGGAACTTCAGAGGTTACGATGTGAAGACAATCAACTGACATCTCTGGATATTCATCTTTGCCCAAAGCTTGAGTCATTAGTGAAGGCGAGTGAAAGGCGAGAATTCGAAGATCATTCTTATTTTTCCTCTTCTACTGCCCTTTTGTATTTTGACAAAAATGTCACCCTCATCACCTCAGACGGAGCTTTGGTGGGTACCATAATCAAGCTGAAAGCCGTGTCTGCCGGAAGGAACAAGGTCAAACTTACCTGGGATCCGATAAGTGAAGCAGATGGATATCTTGTTTATGGACAAAAGAACGGAAAATATGCTTATGTCGGCATGACCACACAGGGTACGACATTTACAGATACCAAGGCACTGGATAATGACTGGAATTATTACTGGGTCTTTGCCTATGCCAAAGACAGCCATGCCAAAATGATCCCCGGCGGCTGCCTGAAGTATGTGTATGCCAAGGGCGTCTGTCTTGCGGTAACGAACCTGAAAGCGTCTTCCGGAACCGGATATGTGAAGCTTTCGTGGACAGCCTCTGCCGGAGCGGACGGTTATCTCGTCTATGGTATCCGTCCGGGTGGAGCATCTTATGGCTATATCGGCATGACGACCCAGGGCACGACTTTTACTGATACAAAAGCATCGAAAGCGGACTACACGTTCTACTGGGTGTTCCCGTATCACAAGGATGCAAGCGGGAACATGATCGTCGGCGGAACTGCTAAGTACACTTACGGAAAAGCAAGGTAGAAGAGATCTTATTTGTGCTGCCAATAAACTGAGCTGCGAATGAAATTGACATGCGCCTGAAACGTCCATATACTCGTATTGGGGATAGATGGAATGGAAGAGGTACGTTATGAAAAAGAAAGCATTATCGGCTATAGTTTTTGCTACTTTGATTGTTATTTCCGAAGTTGCGTTTACAGGATTTTCGATCTTTCGTGAAGAGGTGGCCGAGACCATCACACTTCAGAAATGTGCGGTGCCTGCTGGAGAAGTTGCGCTCAACGAAACAAACTTTCCGGATGCGAATTTCTTAAGCTTTGTATCGAAGTACGATAAAGACAAAAGCGGCGGGTTAAGTGCAAGTGAGATCAAATCTGTGACTGAGATCGGCTGTAGCGACATGAACATATCTGATCTCAAAGGCATCGAATATTTCACATCTCTTAGATGGTTAGATTGCACTTTCAACCAGCTCACTTCGCTTGATGTGCGTAGTAACACGCAGCTTATCACTTTGTATTGTGCATTTAACCAGCTGACTTTACTTGATGTAAGTAAGAATCTCTCTCTTAAGTCTTTGAACTGCGATTGGAACGCATTATCTTCGCTTGATGTGAGCAGAAACCTCTCTCTTGAAGGGTTGACGTGCAGTTTCAACGATCTGACTACACTTAATGTAAGCAAAAATACAGAACTTGAGTGGTTGAATTGTGGTTGTAATGAACTCACAAATTTGGACTTAAGTAAGAACTCGGAACTTGACGGTCTGTCTTGCTACCGGAATCAATTGACTTCGCTGGATGTGACAAGAAACAAAAAACTTACTTACCTTGCTTGTGAAGGAAATCAGATAAAGAAACTCGATATCCATCTTTGCCCGAAGCTTCTTGAACTAATCACTAAGGAAACAAGGAAGGAAGAAAAGACGGATTTCTTTGATTCCTACTATTACGGATCTTCCCAAGATGATGATTATTTCGGGTACGATAAAAGTGTTACTCTTATCACAAAAGGTCCTTCTGTAGGAAAAGTGACCGGCCTCAAAGCTGTTTCTGCCGGAAGGAATAAAGTGAAACTGACCTGGAATGCCGTCGATGGTGCAGTAGGGTATCTTGTTTATGCCCAGAAGGATAAGAAGTACGGGTATGTCGGCATGACTACTCAGGGCACGACTTTTACGGATACGAAAGCTCTGGATACAGACTATAACTACTATTGGGTATTTGCTTATGTAAAAGATATCGATGGCAGCATGGTGGCCGGCGGTTGTGAGAAGTATGTGTATGCCAAGGGCGTCTGCCTGGCGGTAACGAACCTGAAAGCGTCTTCCGGAACCGGCTATGTGAAGCTTTCGTGGACAGCCTCCGCCGGAGCGGACGGATACCTTATCTATGGCATCCGTCCGGGAGCGGCATATGGCTATATCGGCATGACGACCCAGGGCACGACTTTTACTGATACAAAAGCATCGAAAGCGGACTACACATTCTACTGGGTGTTCCCGTATCACAAGGATGCAAGCGGGAACATGATCGTCGGCGGAACTGCCAAGTATACTTACGGAAAAGCAAGGTAGCTTATCGCAATTACTCTTCCTTCAGAATACGTACCGGCTCGAGTTTGCTGATGGACCGTGAGTTCAGATAGCTGGTTACAAGTGCGCAGACCAGGATGATCAGGAACGTCAGGAGAAACCAGATCGGGCTTGTCGTAAAGTTGTTCTGCTTGATGCCGAAGGCGCTCAGTCCTATGAGCATGAAATCATTTGACATCAAGATTTGAATGAGGAACCCGAAGAGAACCCCGATGACGATGATCGGAATATTGGTGAGCATGACCCGTCTGATCAGTTCTCCGGAGGTGTAGCCGAGGGCTTTGCTCACACCGATCTCGGTCCTTTCGCGGATGATCTGTGATCTCGTAAGGAGGATCTCGGTCAGGATCACGACGAAACATGTCATGAAGACGAAGAGCACACAGATGGCGACCATCGCGGAGGTCAGGGAATCGATCGTGGCACCGATGAGGTTCTGGACCAGGATAACGCCGTGGGTCGGATATTTATCTGCCCAATCTTTCGCGAAGGCCTTTGCCTCGGAGGAATCTTTGAGATAGACGACTACACTGCCATACTTGTAGTCCGGCTTGATTCGTTTGATGCCTTCTTCGGACATGAGGGCCTTTTTTCCCATGTTGTTGATCTTCTGGTCGATGCCGGATATGGTGTAGGCGACGGAGTCTTCTCCGTTGCTGCTTTTAATGTTGATGACATCTCCGACTTTGGCATCGAGTTTCTCAGCTTCGATATAGGTAATGACAACTTCGTTACCGTTTTCCGGAAGGTGTCCTTCCAGAAGATATTCATACTGCAGAAGGGAAAGATCGTTATATGTGTCTATTCCAAGGGTGGTCGTCTTGTCACGGCAGGTCACTTCGATACTGGCCAAACTGGTCGATGTCATAATGTGTTCGACTCTCGGATCGGATTCGAGCACAGAAAGGATCTGCTGATCTCCGCCGGTTCCGATCTGTACATCGCCTGTTTCAAATCCGACAAGTTTCAGCATGGCGGTTCTGTCCAGTGCGAAATTCTGAAGGAGAGAAAAGCCGGTCACCGTGGAGAAGGTGAGAAGGGCGACGATGAGTGCGATAAAGATACTCTTCTTCGGACGTCCGAGGATACTCTTTCCCGACAGTGCCAGGTCCGTCGGCAGTTTTGTCTTATCAAAAGAGAAATGATTCTTCTTGAAATTGTGATTGCTGATTCCAGAACGGAGTGAATCCAAAACGGTGAGCTTCTTGTAACTTCTGGTGGCAAGAAGAGTTCCGAGGAAAACCATGAGCGGGATACCGATCAAAGTGGAAATAAGAGCGGGGATACAGATCCCGGAAAAACCGGTAAGACCCATGAGAGATCCCTGAAGTGTGCTGAGCGGCGGGCTGATCAATATACCGATGATCACGGCAGCGACCGTAGCCACGACGCAGATCAGCATCTCCTCGATCACGCAGGAACGGCGGAGTTCTTTGGCGGTATAGCCGTTGGCCTGTAAAATACCGATGTTCTGAATGTTCATCTCGATGAAGTTTTTGATCGAGAAGTGCATGATGATGAGTGCCAGACCAACCAGCATGATCGTAAAGAGCAAGATAATGGAGGAAGCGGTAGCCGTTACAGCAAAACTGCCGTACTCCATGATGTCTCTGGTTACTGTGGTCGGGGCATGCCCCGGGAAGGCATTCTGGACGGACTTGTCGTATTGATCCAGATCGACTCCTTCTTCGACATTGCAGTATACGAAGGATCCTGTGTATTCAGGTTCCAGAGTGGTAGACAGTGTCGAGAAAACATTCGGGCTTATCAGGCAGTAGTACCCGGAAATATTCATGGTCGTGGCGAAATAGATGTGCTCCACATAGCCCTTGACCGTAAAGGTAAAAGTCATCCCGTTGGCACGGAGCGTCAGGGGATCCCCGACTTTGATCGTGGGAGAAAGGTGATAAGGGATCACGATCTCATTGTCCTGAAGATTTTGGAATTCTTCGGGATAGGAATTGAGATATGTCCGTACGGAGCTGTCCTGAAGGAAGAACTGATACGAGGCCGCATCTTCCGCAGATTTATTGCCGTAGTAGTAATCGGCTGACCACTGTACGATCGGTACGGATTCGCAAAGCGCTGTACCGGGAAGCGAAGCGATCGTATCTTTGAAGAATTCCGAGCTGCTCTTACCGGAAGAGGATCCGGCTTCCAGAAGGTTAGACGGCTCAAAGGCCGTAAGATCGGAAAAATGGTATTTGCTGTCGCATTCCTTGATGGTGTTATCGGAGGAAAGCATCAGGGAAAGACAGGAAAAGAGCAGACAGGCGGCAAGGAAGATCAGGATAAAGAGGATCGCGACCTCGCCTTTATGTTTTTTGAGATTGTTTTTTGCAATAAAGAATAAAGAATACATATCTTACCACCCCATATTCGAGAGAAATGTGCGGATCTTCTGGTGACGGTCTTTATCCGGACCGGAGTATGGGTCAAGCTCGATCTCGTCGCAGATCACGCCGTCACGAAGATACAGGATACGGTTGCCGCGCTCAGCGGCGGCCAGGGCATGGGTGACCATAACGATGCTCTGTCCGCGTCCGTTCATCTCGGAGAGGACATCGAGGATCGCATTGGTATTTTGGGAGTTCAGGGCACCCGTCGGTTCATCGGCGAAGAGGATCTCCGGATCGTTGATGACGGAGCGGATGAGTGCGACACGCTGCTGCTCACCGCCGCTCAACTGACTGGGGAACTTTCTGAAGGTGTTTTCATCAAGCCCGACAGAAGAAAGAAGCTTTTTAGATTTTTCCGCCAAGGCTTTTCGGTCCTTATGCTTAAGAAAACCACTGACCATAACGTTGTCCAGAACGCTCATCGTATCGTTTAAGTAGTTCTGCTGGAACACAAATCCGCAGTGCTTCCTGCGGAAAAGAGCCAGCTGGTCGTTGCTATATCCGGTGATATCTTCCGTGCCATAGCGCACACTTCCGAGACTCGGACGGTCCATACCGGAAAGAGCATAGAGAAGTGTGGATTTGCCGGCGCCGGAGTCACCCATGATGACGGTGAAATCTCCTTTGCGGATCTGAAGGTTCAGATTTTTCAGAACATGCTGCTGGATGCTCTCATTGGAAAAAGTCTTACAGAGATCTTTGGCTTCCAGAAGGATCTCTTTGGTGTTTAAGATCTGAACATCTTCTTTCTGAAGATCAGTTTCTTTTTTTTCTTTCATAGTCTGCATTATTTGAATCTCCTTTTGCTTTATTCTCTTTTGGTACCGTAGTGATGGTTTTGCGCGTCCGCTTTCCCCTCACTTTTGGGATCTAACGATTTTAGTGTACGATTCTTCTTTCCGGAATGCTTTACATAAACCTTATGAGATCCTTAACTGTTTCTTACATGGCTTTCTTAAATGAGGATCTCCTTTTCTTCGGGAAGCAGAGATCCAATCTGTGCTATACTGATGCTAGTTCATCTTAAAAAGGAGCGGCGCCTGTGCATTACAATTGTCTGATCATCGACGATGAGATCGATCTTTCCAAGATGACGAAGGAGTATTTCGAGATGTTCGATGTCTCCTGCGCCTGTGTGGATTCTGCGGAGAAGTGCCTGGATTTTCTTAAAGAAAACACGGCTGATGTTTTCCTTCTGGATATCAATCTCGGAAACGAAAGCGGGTTTTCCCTCTGTAAGACTTTAAGAAACACTTACGATACGCCGATCCTCTTTATCTCTGCCCGCCAGAGCGATGACGATGTTCTGGTTGCCCTGAATATCGGCGGCGATGACTATATTAAAAAGCCCTACACCTTAAGTGTGCTTCTTGCCAAGGTGAAGGTGCATCTAAAACGCCTTGAGGCACTGAAGAACCGTCCTTCGGAAAAACCTGCGGAAGAGAAAGGCCTGGACGGGTTTTCACTTGACGAAGCCACCATGAGCTGTATCCTCGACGGCAAGAGCATCCCGCTGAAAGCGAAGGAATTTGCACTTCTGTCGTGCCTTTATACCCATAAGAATACGATCGTGACCAAAGAACAGCTCTTTTTAGAGGTGTGGGGAGATTCTTTCTATAGTGACGGAACTCTCAATGTACATATCCGCAGGCTTCGTGAGAAGCTCGAGGAAGATCCCAATTCGCCACGATGGATCAGGACCATCTGGGGCACAGGGTATATGCTGGAGATCCCTTCATGAAGATACGCTACCTTGCCATCGTCTATACGCTTCTTCTGCTTCTCAGCGGACTTTTCCTGTGGAACCGCATCGGAAAAGAGAACGGTTTTTCCATCGATATGCTGGAATTAAATACGAAAGCCGGAAAAATATCGGAGGAGATTCTTGCTCTCGATATGACGGCGGAGGAATCTTTTCAATCCGAGGTCGGAAAAATCGAAGAAGAATATGACTGCCGGATCACGTTTCTTTCGGATAAGAATTATGAATCGGTCAATAGCCGTTGGATCAGAGATGGCATGTCGGTATTCGATGTCCGGGAAAACGGTGTGATCGTCGGGAAGATCGCTTTTGACACGAGGCCTCCGGAAACGAAAAACTTAGCGCAGAAACAGAAAACACAGCTTCTTTATTCTTTGGGAGCGGCCTATCTGGCGGGCATGCTTCTGATTCTAGTGATCTGGTACTTTTATATCCGCCCTTTCAGGCAGCTTTCTTCATTTGCTTCTTCGGTAAGTAAAGGCAATCTGGATCTGCCCCTTCAGATGACCCGCCATAATTATTTCGGTGCGTTTACCGAATCCTTTGACCGTATGAGAGAAGAACTGAAGAAAGCCTCTGACCGTGAAAATGCGGCCAACCGCAGCAAGAAGGAACTTGTCGCGGAGCTGTCGCATGACATTAAGACTCCGGTGGCAACCATCAAGGCGACCTGCGAGGTCATGGAAGTGAAGTATAAAGATCCGGATATGCTGGAAAAGGTCGATGTGATCAAGTCGAAGGCCTCCTCTGTCGAACAGCTGGTGGATAATCTTTTCAAGGCGACCTTAGAAGAAATGGAAGAACTGAAGGTGGAGCAAAGAGAAGAGAGCTCCCTCATCATTTCCGACATGCTCAACGATCTGCGCTTCTATGGAGAGGTCAAGGTCCGGGGAGATATCCCGCAGTGCCTGATCATCGCGGATAAGCTCCGCCTCAGTCAGGTCATCGACAACATCGCCGGAAACTCCTTTAAGTATGCAAAAACTCCGCTCGAAGTCGAGTTTTCCTCGGATGAAAAGACCGTGCATGTTCTGTTTTCCGACAGGGGGCCGGGCGTTCCGGAGGAAGAGATCCCTCTTCTGACCTCGAAGTTTTACCGGGGATCTGGTGTTGCCGGCAAAGACGGCTCCGGTCTCGGACTTTATCTTGCAGCTGTCTTTATGGAGCGTATGGGCGGAGGACTTGAGGTACGTAACCGCGATGGCGGCGGATTTACTGTCGAGATCGTGCTGAAGAAAGTGTAATACCCAAACGCGCGAGATTCATCATGCAGCTCGTGTATAATATAATCAGGTTTGAACTGAGAAAACTAAAGCACAGGAGCGCCGCAGAAACGGCACAGGTGCTTTTTGCGAGGAAGTGAGGTGACAGCTATGATCATTCATTGCGAGTATTGTGGAACAGAGTATAACTCCTTAAAGGGCGCATGCCCGCACTGTGGCGGTTCGCCGGCAGGAAACAAGGAGATTGAAGATAAGAAGGCACTCGATGCGCAGATCGCGGAAGATGAGCGCAAGGCAAGTGGCGAGCTTTTAAAGCGCCAGGTCGAAGAATTCGACCGCGAGCATCCGGAGAGGACCCGCACGAATCCGAAGAAGGAAGCAATCATCAAACTGGTCGCGCTTTGCATCGTGATCGGCCTTGTCGTGGTCGGAATCGCCATTGGAGCCTCTTTGGCGAAATAAGAAGACATGTTTTGAAAGAGAGAAAATAATGGGTATTGAAGATTTCTTAAGTTCGGGCAATCCGAGACTTGACCAGCAACTGAAGTTTACCGCGGAAATCGATAAGATGACTGAGATCTATAGAAGAACGATGCTGATCTCGGGAGTCCGTCACGAAAACGATGCGGAGCACTCCTGGCATATCGCCGTTATGGCGTTGCTTTTTAAGGAGTACTGCGTTGAAGAGCCGAACGTCGAGCGCGCCATCAAGATGCTCGTCGTCCATGACCTGATCGAGATCTATGCGGGCGATACATTCGCCTACGATGTGGAAGGGAATGCGAGCAAGGCCGAGCGCGAAGAAGCGGCCGCGGATAAGCTTTATTCCCAGCTCCCGCCGGAGCAGGGAGCCGAGCTTCGCGCCCTCTGGGAAGAATTCGATGCGATGGAGACGACAGATGCAAAATACGCCGCCTGCCTTGACCGGACCCAGCCGCTCCTTCACAACACCCTGACTGAGGGTCACACCTGGCGCGATGGCGGTGCGGTCAGGCCCCAGGTCGAGGAACGCGCGCAAATCGTCAAGGAATTCATGCCGGAGGTCTATGCCTGGATCGTCAAAAACCTCGACAGAGGTGTGGAAAAGGGCTGGCTGAAAGAATAAAAGTCTTGCCGTAAGTAAGAGAAGGTTGTACAATGTCCTCGGGTGTGCATATCATGCCTCGTGGGGATGGAAATTTAGATAGTATAGTTCTTTTCTTTTTGCAAAAGCCCTCCAATTTGCGAAAAGTAATCAGTTGCATGTTCGGAAGTGTGACTTTACTTTACGTAAAATTGGAGGATTATTTGTGCTCAAAAGCAAGTACAGCCGGATCATCTCGATCATTATCACGCTGACTTTATCGGCGGGTATCGCTCTTTCCTTTACTCCTTTGGAGAAGGATACTGTGCGCGCGATCGCCGAGACTCCGGGCATTGTACTGGGGACCCGGGCGCTTTCCGAGAATATGAATACTTCGGAGGCGGCGACTGTATTTCTTGGCACACATGATTCCGAAAAACTTTCCTGGCGAGTAATCGGCTATAACGGCGAAGGCGTCGCCGCTTCTTCAAACGAAGGGTGCGTCACTCTTTTGGCGAGCCACGAAATCGGCGAAATCGGCGTATATAACAGAAACGACGAGGACGGAAATGCCTATGCGGGGTCGGTCCTTCAGAGTACGGTCAACGGCATCTACGAAGATGATCTTAAGGACCTCGATATTCAGGGGACAGGTCTGATCTGCGGAAGGACTCTTTATTCAGGTGAATATTCGGAAGAACTTCCTTATACTGACGGTGTTGCCGGAAGAAAGGTCGAGAATGCGAAGTTGTGGCCTCTTTCTGCCAATGAAGCTTATGAGGTCTGTGACGGCATCCGCGCCATCAATCACTGGTACTGGCTAAGGTCCCCGGGGCCTCTCGACACGAGAGTCTATAACGTGAATAACACAGGCGTTGTGGATGATGAGAGTTTCCCGCGAGTGACGACCGAGGACTATGTCCGTCCGGCCTTTAATCTCAACATGTCCTCTGTCCTTCTGACGACCCCTCTTTCCGGTGGAAAAGAATCGAACGCCGTAGGTGCCTACTCGCTTGTTTCGGTAAAACCGGTCCAGAATCCCGGGAACGAATGGAAATTGACGATCAGAGATAAAGACAGATCTGATTTCACGGCTTCGATGATCGGAGATCGGACCCTCATCCCCGGTAATTTTGTAGATATCTCGTTTACCGGTGGAAAAGAGGCGGAGAACGAATATGTCTCGGCGATCCTTTCCGACATTTCCGGCAATATCCTTTACTACGGACGGCTGGCAAAAGGGCAGGAGAGCGGCATCGTGCAGTTGCGTATCCCGTACGAGATGGAGGACGGCGAGTATGTTCTCATGATCTATTCCGAGCAATGCAATGCATCGGATACTCCGGACCTTGCCTCTTCTTTTTCCGCATTTACAATCACGATCGCAAGACCTGCACACGAGCTTTCCGATGTCCGGAATCTGAAGGCGAGTAGTGCCGGTAAAAACAAGGTCCGTCTTACCTGGGATGCTGTCGAGGGTGCGGACGGTTACCTCGTATATGCTCAGAAGAGCGGCCAGTGCAACTATCTTGGCATGACCAGAAAAGGAACTTCCTATCTGGACGAAAAGGCGCTGGATACGGAGTTTAACTACTATTTCGTATTCCCGTTCGTGGAAGATGAATATGGAGTTATGACCACCGGCGGATATGAGAACTATGCCTATGCCAAAGGTGTCTGATTTTTAGGATCGCGAAGTGAGGGACATCAATAATCCTTTACAAATATATTTCCCTGTGCGAAAATACAGGCAGGTTCTGGTTGGGAAATGACATGTATTAACGCAGCGCGCTCGCTTCCGAACGTGTTGCTTTTTTATATCAGCAAGGGATTGTGAAACAGGAGGTATTTTAATGAAACACGTAATGAAAAAGGCAACGGCACTGATCTTAAGTGCCATGATGACAGCAGGTATCTTTGTGACAGCGATCCCGAAGAAAGAAGCTACCGTGAATGCAGCTAGTGGAAACAAGACCGTGGCATTCGGCGAGAACATGAAGACGATCCTGAAAACAAATGCCAACACAGGAGATTCAGCGCGTGTGTATTATGGCTTTCTTGATTCTCCCGTAAATCCGTTAGACTGGAATGTTGTTGGATTTGATGATACCGGCGTCGGCCGTGGATCGAATAAGGGGTGCGCGACTCTTTTCAGCAGACATTGTCTGGGACAGAGCAAGTATGCGAATTTTATCTCTGGTACATATAATTATGCTTATGTGAATTCGATCCTGAAAACTTATGTAGATGCTTTGGTGGACAACGGCACAATGTACTCTGAAAGAGAAGCGATTTCAGAAAGAGCAGGCATCGGCAAATATTGGCCTCTGAATGTGTATGAAGCGTCCTTGCTGGACTTTTCATTAAGACGAATCAATTACGGAAATGGTGTTACGATGCCGCTTTCCTGGGGACTGCGTGAGCAGAATTCCGGTACGCAGTCCACGTACATCATGCTCGATGACGCAATCGCTCAAATTGATGTTGAAGTTTCGATGTTTGTTCGTCCGGCTTTCAATCTGGATCTGTCTAAAGTAGCCTTTATTTCTGCTGCGGAAGGTGGAAAACCAGACAAAGATATCGGATTGGGTAACATGGTTAACATTGACAACTATTCCGGAAATGAATGGAAGTTGACCGTGATAAATAGACCCACGAATAGTTTTACTGCTAAGCTGGAGAACACGGGAACGATCTTCGCCGGAGATGCCGTGAACATCAGCTATGCGAATGCGTTTACCGGATCGAACGATTTTGTTTCTGTGATCATTGCTGACAAAAATGGAAATGCTCTGAAATATGGCTATATTGCACATTCTAGTAACAGCGGACTTGCTTCTTTGACGATCCCGAAAGATCTTCCGACTGGAGAGTATACTTTCAAAGTCTTCACGGAAAACAGGCAGCCGGATAAGAGAACGGATACGTGTTCGAATGTGGTTGATCTTAAGGTTACGGTCCTTCCGCAAAATGCGGATGTCAAGATCGATCTTTCCTCAGGTTCAGCAAGTCCTGATAACCTTTACATTGTGGCTCTGGGTACGCTTTGGACTGAGAATCTGATTTCCGGCACTTTCGATGATGAGAAGATTTATTACGATCTTGATAAAGATGGTCACGTCGATATCGTTTACCATTACTATGGTACCATGTCGCTTAAGAAATCTGCAGAATCTAGTGTCACAGGCAAGATCACTTTCTCCGGCTCTTCGTTGGCGGGAACGGGGTATGGATCTATTACCATTATTCTTCCGGTCAATAAGCCGGGCACGGTCAAGGGACTCAAAGCCGCATCTGCAGGAAAGAACAAGGTGGAGCTTACCTGGAATCCGGTAGATGGCGTGGAAGGTTATCTCATCTATGCCCAGAAGAACAATCAGTACGGCTATGTAGGCATGACGAAAAATACGAAATTCACCGATACCAAAGCCCTGGATACTGACTACAACTATTACTGGGTATTCGGTTACACAAGAGATACACAGAAGAATATGGTGCCCGGAGGCTGTGAGAAGTATGTCTATGCCAAGGGTGTATGTCTGGCTGTGACCGGGCTTAAGGCCTCCTCAGTTACGGGTGGCGTGAAGCTCTCCTGGAATGCATCTTCCGGCGCGGAAGGGTATCTCATCTACGGTATCCATCCGGGCGGATCCTACGAATACATCGGCATGACAACATCGGGTACGACCTATACGGATAAGAATGCCAGCAAGACTGACTGGAACTACTACTGGGTATATCCGTACCACAAAAACGGCAGCACGATGGTTGTCGGCGGAACGCCGAAGTACGTCTACGGCAGGGCAAAGTAAGCCTGACCGGTTTTGCAAAGAAGAAAGGGAGATGCCCTGCTTTACCGCGGGGCATCTCTTTTTGCTTTGAAGAAGTGATGCACAAGTGGCATTCGTAACAACTTGAGCGTATAATAGACCGTACCACGTTTTTGAAGGAGCGAGTTCATGGCCAATACAGATCTGCCAAATGCGAAGATCATTATCCTTTACATCCTGTCGAAGGTCAGCAGTATCCCGTCATCGAAGCTGATGGACTGCGCGGTCGAATCGCTCTACATGGACTATTTCCTGTTTTCCCAGGCGAAAAAAGAACTTCTCGATCAGCACCTGATGACCGAGGGTGAGAGAAAAGGCGAGATGCGCAAAGATGCTTCGGGAAAGACGGTCCTTTCCTGCGATATCACGCCGGAGGGCTCGGAGATCCTGAATCGTCTTCTGCCGTCGGTTCCGGCCGGGATCCGTGCGTACTTAAGTTCCGCATCGAAGTCCTGGCGTCACGATGCAAAAGAATCCCAGAGCGTGTATGCCGAGTATTCTCCGAACGATGAGGGGACCTGGGAGGTCGATCTGCGCCTTATTGAAAACGGAGCGACGACATTTTCCCTGAACTGGA
This sequence comes from Clostridiales bacterium, assembly GCA_017551865.1. Lineage (GTDB taxonomy): Bacteria > Bacillota > Clostridia > Saccharofermentanales > Saccharofermentanaceae > Scatonaster. The sequence continues at coordinate 98,425 of JAFZKB010000029.1, forward strand.
ACGCCCCTTCGGAAGAGGCGGCGGAAAGGACCTGCAGAAGGTGGAAGGAAGCGACAGCAAAAACGTATGTGGAGATCATCCGGCTCCTTTCCGAAAACCGCTGAAAAGGACCGGAACTTTTCGAAAAATGAGAAATCACTTAACCGATTTCGACTCCCAATTTTTCTTGACAAATTATAAAAACTCGCTGTTTGCACGAAATTCTTAATGAATTCTTACGGTTTTTCAGCGCTTTGCGCCGTGCGCTCTTTTGTTTTCATGGTATACTGAAAACGGTGTGAGGACACCGAAACTTTCAAAAATGAGAATGAGGAGAATTTTTATGATCAGTCTTGATACATCCAACATTATGCCTTTTATTTCTGAAGGCGAAATGGAAAAGATGCTGCCCCAGGTCGAAGTGGCACACAACATGCTTCACAAGAAGACCGGCCCCGGCAGTGATTTCCTTGGCTGGGTAGAGCTTCCCAGTAAGTATGACAAAAACGAGTTTATCCGTATCCGCAAGGCAGCGACGAAGATCAGAAAGGATTCCGATGTTCTCTTAGTCATCGGTATCGGTGGTTCCTATCTGGGCGCTCGTGCTGCGATCGAGCTTCTTTCCCATTCTTTTGCAAATGTAGCGCAGAAAAAAGTCAGAAAAGCTCCGATGGTTCTTTTCTGCGGTAATTCCATCAGCGCGACATACCTTGCTGACCTGATGGATCTTCTCGAAGGAAAGAGAGTTTCCGTAAACATCATCTCCAAGTCCGGTACGACAACTGAGCCGGCGATCGCTTTCCGTATCATCCGTGCTTACATGGAAGAAAAGTACGGTAAGGAAGAGGCTCGTCAGAGAATCTATGCGACGACTGATAAGGCAAAGGGAGCCCTGAAGGGTCTTGCTACCAAGGAAGGTTACGAGACATTCGTAGTACCGGATGACGTCGGAGGACGTTTCTCCGTTCTGACAGCTGTAGGTCTTCTGCCGATCGCGGTGGCAGGTATCGACATCCGTCAGCTCATGACAGGTGCGAGAGATGCTTCCCGTGACTTTAAGAAGGTAGATATGGAGAACGACTGCTACAAGTACGCAATCGCCAGAAACTGCCTGCTGCGCCGTGGTTACACCACAGAAGTCATGGTCAACTACGAGCCTTCTTTCCACTTCATGACTGAATGGTGGAAGCAGCTCTATGGTGAGTCCGAAGGTAAAGACGGCAGAGGTATCTTCCCGGCCGGTGTCGATAACACGACAGACCTTCACTCCATGGGCCAGTACATCCAGGACGGTAAGAGAATGCTCTTTGAGACCGTTGTTGTCATCGATAAGGCACGCCGTTCCTTCAAGATCCCGAACGATCCGGAAAACCTCGACGGCCTCAACTTCCTTTCTGGTATGGACATGAACGAAGTGAACCTCAAGGCGATGCAGGGTACCGTTCTTGCGCACGTTGACGGTAAGGTCCCGAACCTCATCATCCACGTTCCGGAATTGAACGAATACTGGCTCGGCCAGCTCATCTACTTCTTCGAGAAGGCCTGTGGTATCTCCGGTTACCTCAATTCCGTAAATCCGTTCAACCAGCCGGGTGTAGAAGCTTATAAGAAGAACATGTTTGCTCTTCTCGGTAAGCCGGGCTATGAGGCAGAGAAGAAGGCTCTCGAGAAGCGCCTGAAGAATAAGTAATTTACGCTTATCACAGAATTGCAGAAAAGGGTGTCTTCCATGAGGCACCCTTTTCTTTTCCTGTGGACATATGCCGCAAACGATTAGGACAATGCCTGCGTTTTGCTGTAAAATATAGAGCAGAAATCGAAGGAGAACAGATCCGTACATGAAGAATTATCCCGTGCCGCTTAGTAAATCCGACCTGATGTCGGTCGAAAGTCCCGCCAGATATGTCGGCGGGGAGTTTAATGCTGTCATCAAGGAAGACATGATGGAGCAGCTGGAGAAGACGGGCCGCACGGACTATGTGCGATTCGCATTCTGCTTCCCGGATATCTACGAGATCGGCATGAGCAACCTTGCTCTTCAGATCCTCTATCACGTGTTAAACGAGAGTGATTTCGTTGCATGTGAACGCGCCTTTTCGCCGTGGTTCGATATGGATAAGATCCTAAGGGAGAAGGATATTCCGCTATATTCTCAGGAGACGAAGACGCCGCTTTGCGATTTTGATATCCTCGGTTTCACGCTCGGCTACGAGATGTGCTACACCAATGTGCTACAGATGTTAGATCTCGGGCGGATCCCTCTTCTGACCAAAGACAGAGGCGAGGACGATCCGGTCATCTGCTGCGGCGGTCCGTGCGCGTATAACGTCGAGCCGATGGCGGACTTTTTCGATATCGCCATGATGGGCGAGGGCGAGGAGATGATCCTCGAGCTTTGCGAAAAGATCCGAGAATATAAACTTTCGAAAAACACCGATCATCCGATGACACGCGCTGAGCTTCTCCGGAACTGTGATGCGATCGAAGGCATCTATGTCCCGTCGCTCTATGAAGTGTCCTATTCGAAAAGTTCCTGTCCCGGGCAGGGCTCCGAAGACGGAGACATCCCTGCGGGCGCTCACGTCAAGCCGATTTTCGACGACGTGAAAAAGACGATCAAAAAGCGCATCATCAAGGACCTGGATACCTGCACATACCCGACCTCGCCGGTCGTATCGAATATGCGTGTCGTCCACGACCGCTCCTATCTCGAAGTCTTCCGCGGCTGTATCCGCGGCTGCCGCTTCTGCCAGGCAGGATTCATCTACCGTCCGGTAAGAGAGAAGTCGGTAGAAGTCCTCTGTGAGCAGGGCAGGCTCCTTGAGAAGAACACGGGCTACGATGAGATGGGACTTCTTTCACTGGCCACGTCCGACTATACGAAATTCCCGGAACTTGCCGAGAATCTTCTTTCGACATTCGAAGGGCATCACACGAGCCTTTCACTTCCGTCTCTTCGTCTCGATTCTTTTTCTCTCGATCTTATGGAAAAGGTCCAGAGCACGAGAAAGTCGGGCCTTACGTTCGCGCCGGAGGCGGGTACGCAGCGTCTTCGCGATGTCATCAACAAAAACATTAAAGAAGAGGATATCTTCTCGGCGCTCCGATTGGCCTTCATGGGCGGCTGGAGCACGGTAAAACTGTACTTTATGCTCGGTCTTCCGACCGAGACAGACGAGGATGTCCTCGGGATCGCAGATCTTGCTTCGCGTATCGAAAAGCTCTATTACGATATCGGAAGAGAGACGGGCCAGAAGATGCGAAGACTCGAGATCACGGTCAGTACGTCGCTTTTCATTCCGAAGCCGTTTACGCCTTTTCAGTGGGAACCGCAGAACAGTAAAGAGGAACTCATGCGAAAGCAAAGGCTTCTCAAAGACCATATCCGCAGCAGGAACATCCGCTATGCATGGCATGATTTTGATTCTTCCGTATGGGAGGTCGTGCTCGCGCGTGGCGACAGACGTCTGGCGCCGGTCCTCCTCGAGGGTTATAAGGCGGGGCATTTCTTCGATGCCTGGGACGATCATTTCCGCTTCGGTGAGTGGGTCGAGATATTAGAAAAGCACGGCATGAAGATCGAAGATTTTTCCAGAGAATATTCCGAGGAGGAGATCCTTGCCTGGGACCACGTGAGTGTGGGTGTCAGCAAGAAGTTCCTGCTTTCGGAAAGACATAAGGCGCACGAGGAGACGACCACACCATCCTGCCGCGAGCACTGCTCCGGCTGCGGAGCCGCAACCTGGGGCGTCGGCGAATGCTTCGCGAAAAGGACCGCGCCTGCGGGATCCGCCGGCACGGCCCCGGCAGAAGACGCGCCCGCCGAAAATGCAGGCGAAGACGCTTCTTCGGTGGAAGGAGGTGACGCCTGATGCTGCAAAGTGAACGCGAAAAGATGATGACCATGCAGCCGCACCAGACGGCCTATGTCCAGCGGGCCAGCTTCGTGCGGGAAGGCGCAACGACTTTCCTTGGGCATCTCGACCTCATGACCTGCTTTGAAAGAGCCGCCAGAAGGGCAGAGCTCCCGATCCTTTATTCTCAGGGCTATAACCCCCGTCCCATGATGGTCTTCGCGCTTCCTTTAGGTGTCGGCATTGAGACGAGGTGTGACTATCTCGACGTATCTCTGAACCGCCCCTACGATGCGGATCTTTTCGTAAAGGAACTGAATGATTATCTTCCTGACGGGCTTCGGATCTTAAAGTCGAAGGCGATCCCGGAACCGAAGGACAGCATCATGTCGATCGTAACGACGGCCTTTTACCGCTTCGAGGTCAAAGGGATCCGCGAAGCGATGAAAAAAGCGATGGGTGAGGAGACACTGATCGTGACGAAGATCGCCAAGGGAAAAGAGAAGCAGACGGATATCCGTCCGCTTCTGATCTCGCTTTCGCAGGCCAGCGACGGGGATCCAGACAGCGTGGAATTCTATGCGTTTGCCGGCTCCGAAAAAAACGTCAGACCGGATCTGATCTTAGGAAGCTTAAGTAGATACTGCGGCATGGATCCGGAAAAAGCGGAGAACGCAAGAGTTATCCGTCTCGGTCTTTTCTCCGGGGAATATCCGCGCATCGTTCCCATCTCGGACGTGGAGGTGCGGTAAATCACGCCTACATTGTTTTTTAGCGCGGTTTCGTGTATGATTTTCTTATGTGTGAAAGAGGGGATAATAAGATGGATGCGGTAGAGAAAGATTTCGCGGAAAGCCTGCTTCATATATTCGACAACGTTCTGCTTACAGAGGAAATGGCTCTTTCGAAAGGCTATTTTTCCGATCTTTCCATCGCGGAACTGCATACCCTCAATGCCATAGGTCCTTATGAGGCCAGAACGATGACCGAGACGGCGAATATCCTCGGCATTACGATCGGCACACTGACGGTCGCGGTCGACCGCCTCGTGAAGAAAAAATATGTCGAGCGCCAGAGAGATACGAAGGACAGACGTATCGTCCGCATCTCCCTGACCCGCCAGGGAAAACTCGCGTACCGCATGCATTCCAAGTTCCACAGAGTCCTCGTCAAGCGTATCATGGACCCGCTCTCGGAAGAAGAGAGGAAGATCCTTACAAGAACGATCACGGAGATCGATTCTTTTGTCGAGGAACAGTATAAGAAGTACAGCAGCGGAGAACAGTATAAGAAGATCGTCCGTGACGATACGGAGGTATGATATGGATAACTCGAAGAAAAAGACGGTAGAGCCTTCGGAAGAGGGCGGAAAGCCAGCAGCAGGCTTCGACAGAAAAGAGATCTTCGATGTCTTAAGCTCTATGCTTTCGGAACTTCTGGATATGAAGAAAGAGTCCTTTTCGGAAGATACCATGATCTTCGAAGAATTGCCTCTGGATTCGCTTCAGCTCTATGAACTGGTCGTGGATCTCGAAGAGAAGTTCTCTATCCGGATCCCCGATGAAGCCATCGAGAAGATCCAGTCCGTCGGCGATGTGGTGGACATGATCGCCAATGCGGAAAAATAAGAAAACGACATAGCGGAGACGAACTTTGCAGTACATTTTCATCGTGAATTCGAATATCCATAAGAGACGGAAGAAGGCCCTCGAAAAGGCTGTAAATGGTCTTCCGCGGGATCTGCGCTATAAGTCGAATGTCGTCTATACCGAGCATGCCGGGCATGCGGAAGAACTGGCGGTCACCTATTCCGAGAAGTATGGTTCAGAGTGCATCATCTTCGCCTGCGGTGGAGATGGTACGGTCCACGAAGTGGCCAATGCACTGGCTTTCAGAAATTCCCCGATGGGGGTGATCCCGCTCGGGACCGGAAACGATTTTGCCCGGACGATCCTTCCGAAGGAGCTCTATAAGGATCCGCTTCAGATCTTAAGACGGCTCGAAAACCCGATGATCCAGCCGATCGATCTTCTGCGTATCGACAGTTACGATTACCTCGGAAACCATCTTCCTTCCTGGAGCCGCTACAGCCTCAACATCGCTTCGATGGGCCTCGATACGCTCGTGCAGGCGAAGGCGAAGAGCATCGTGGCGAAGCATCCGAAGAGCCTTTTCTTCCGAAACAACGCCTATACTTTTGCGGCGATCTCCTGCCTTATGAACGGCTGGCGGTATGCCATGGATTATTCGATCGAGCTCGAAACCGGTGAGATGATCGAAAAGAAAAATGTGTCCTATACGCTGGTTTCGATCTGTAACGGCAGATACTACGGCGGCGGTTTCTGTCCTGCTCCGGATGCCGAGATCAACGACGGAGTGTTAAATGTCTGCATCGTCGATCACATGTCGCGCGCGAAGGCCTTTTCGAGGCTGATGAAATATAAAAAAGGCAAGCACATCGGACAGCCGGGCTTTACCTTTTATCGTTCTACAAGTGGTATCTTCAATTCTCTGAACAGCAATATGCAGATGCAGGGAAACTATGACGGCGAGGATTTCTTCGGACATAAAGTGAGATTCGAAGTCATCCCGCAGGCCATTCAGATGGCATTCTTTAGAGAAGATTAACGTCCTTTGCTTCCATCTCTTTCATCCAGGCATAGACGGCGTCGGTCATCTTATGCGCGTCGCGGTCGTAATCCTGTGGCATAAGCGGTTTCCCGAAATGGATCGTTATCCTCTTTTTTCTGTGGTTTTTCTTATCCCAGGTCTGCGGTCTCTTCATGTGACGGGACCAGGCCTGATAGCCGCCCTCAATATAGACGGGGAGAAGAGGGGAATTGGATTTCACGGAGATATATGCGGCACCGTCCTTAAACTCGGCGATGCGGCCGTCGGAGGTTCTGGTGCCTTCCGGATGAACAAGGATGATGTTTCCTTTCTCGACTTCCTTCTTCGCCTTGATGAGGCCTCTTACAGGATTGCCGAAACGGTCGACGGCGATACCTCTCCCGACGTGCATCATGACACGTCCGAGGCGGCCGTAGTTGGTCTCGAGATCGGAAGCGGCGAGGGCGCAGAAATACTTTCTGTGCTTTCTCGGGAGCTCACTCATGATCCACATGCCGTCGGCATAGGTCTGATGGTTAGAGCAGATGACGTAAGGATTTGTCTCCGGGATGTTCTCCTTGCCGGCGCCGCGGAGCTTGACGAGGATACGGGTAATGGCCATCGACACGTGGTACCAGAAAAAGCCGGTGAACCCGCGCGGTGTCGGATATTTATTATTCAGATCTTCTGTGGAATGCGAAGCTGAAGCTGTGTTTTCTTTCTCAGACATGACCTATTCTCCTCATACCATTCTCTTCTCTACGATATGCTAGACCACATCAGGTAGAATGTCAATTGATTTTCTACTATATTTTATAGATGAAGAAAGTCCTTTTTAGGGCGAAATGACAGGGGTTTTAATGAATTATTTTGATTTTCAAATAATTTTCCGAAAAGATAGACGATTTGAACAGAAAGTGGTATCATCTTTAAATGCGTACAGTTGCGGTCGTCCGACCCTGTACGAACTTTTTCGCCGCTACGGAGGACTTATGTCGAGCATAGTCGGAAAACCATTACATGAAGGCATTCGTTACGATACGATGCGTGACCTGATCCTGGGGTCCAAGGAGAAATTTGAGACCAGGGATGCTTTCATTTTCAGAAGAAAACCGAACGAGGCGGAGATCCACAAGACCTACTTTGATTTCGCTTCGGATATTGAATATCTGGTCGAAGCCATCGATCTGAATGGCTTTGCCGGCAAGCATTTAGGTGTTGTCGGCGAGAACTCCTATGAGTGGATGGTCTCTTATTCCTCTATCCTTTCGAGCGGATCCGTCGGACTTCCTCTCGACCGTCTCCTGCCGGAGCACGAGCTGGTCAGTCTTCTGATCCGTGGCAAGGTGGATGTTCTTTTCTATCACCAGAAACATCACGAGATGATCATGAGTATCGCGAAGAATGCGGAAGAGACAGGCGTAAAGGTTTCAAAATACGTCTGCATGTGCACCGAGTACATCGCACCGAATCTCCCCTGGCCGGAAGACGATGAACGTTTCGTCGATATCAAGACCTGGCTTGCCGAAGGAAAAGAAGCGGTCGAGGGCGGCAAGAGCCTGATGCGTACGGCCGAGATCGATCCCGAGCAGACCCGGATCATCCTCTTTACGTCGGGTACGACGGCGATGAGTAAAGGCGTTATGCTCTCCCATAAGAACATCATGACCAATGTGTATGCGATCAGTACGATCCTGACACTTCGTCCGGGAGAGAGAGTCTTCTCGATCCTGCCACTGCACCACACCTTCGAGAATACCTGTGAATACTTCATGCTCTCGAGAGGCTGCTGCATCTGCTTCTCGGACGGCCTTCGATATATCGTGAAGAACCTGAATGAATGGCATGTCGAGGCATGTATCTCTGTGCCGCTTCTTTTCGAGAATATCCACGGAAAAATCAAGGACGGTATCAAGGAGTCAGGAAAGGAATCTCTGATCTCCGTGATGATCCCGGTCAGCAATTTCCTGAGAAAGTTTAAGATCGATCTTCGGAGAGTTTTCTTCAGCTCGATCATCAAAAAGCTCGGCGGACATCTGCGCCTGATCGTTATCGGCGGCGCCGGCATCAGCAGAAACTATATTGAAGATTTCAATAACTGGGGATTTGAATTCCTCATGGGCTACGGTCTTACGGAGACGTCTCCGGTAATCGCCGTAACAACGACGAAATACAATGTCTACGGCAGTGTCGGAAGACCGCTTACCGGCATTGAAGTGAAGATCGATACAGACAGTCCGAAAATTGGGACAGTTGGTGAGATATTATCTAAGAGTGACTGTGTCATGCAGGGTTATTACGAGAATCCGGAAGCTACGGCAGAAGTGCTCGAAGAAGATGGATGGTTCCACACGGGCGATATGGGCTACCTCGATAAGAAGGGATGTCTGCATATCACCGGACGTGTGAAGTCGATGATCGTGCTTACCAACGGCAAGAAGGCTTTCCCGGAGGAGATGGAGTCCCTCGTGAACAACATCCCGGGTGTTAAGGAAGCCTTTGTCTGGGGCTGTAAGGACGATAAGGACGCAGTGGATATCTGCGCCAAGCTTCTCATCGACCGTAAGGTCATCGGTGAGAACCTTCCGATCCCGGATACCACCGCAGGAGATAACGCGGTGCGGGAATACTTGAGTGCGAAGATGAAGGAAGTCAACCGTCAGATGCCTTCGTATAAGGCGATCCACTATTTCGTCTTCTCGGAGACTGAGATGGTGAAGACGACGACTCTTAAGGTAAAACGTCCGGCAGAGCAGCAGGCGATCGAAGGCAAGCTTGCTGATGCCAATACGACGATGAAAGCAGCGAACGGACAGAATCTGGATACCCTCTAATACATAAGGAGGTCGATACCATGGCGTTTCATTTGCTTTACGGCGAGCATCCTATCTCGCTTCTGGATACCTGTCTTTCACGGATCTGTGAAGAGGCCGTGAGATGGCCGACGCGCCGCGGGTATATTATCGTCCCGGAGAAAATGAAAGCGGAAGTGGAACGCCGCTATATCGAGATCCTTCAGGAGAAGAAGGGCGGCAAAGGCGCATCGTCCGCGTTCATGATGATCGACGTCGTCAGTTTCTCCCGTTTTGCCTACCGTGTGTTAAGTGAAGTCGGCGGCATGGGCGGCAAGTCTTTAAGCCCGGCAGCCCGTTCGATCCTGATCCACAGAATTCTTTCCGAATATAAAGATGAACTGGAAGTCCTCGGCAATTTTGCTGACCGTGTAGGTTTTGTCGCACAGCTCGATGAAGTCCTCGGAGACTTTTACCGTTACGGCATCACAGGGGAGATGCTCGAGGAACTCGATCTTTCCGGCGAGAGTCCCCTTACGGCAAGTAAGATCCATGATTTCGGAAAACTCATTCATAAGCTCGATGAGCTTAGAGAGCAGATGGGATATGCCCCCGAGCGCGATTCCATGAAAAGGTTAGACGAGGTCTTACAGCTCTTTATGGAGGAGGATCCGAAGACAAAGGAGTGGCCGCTGTCGCGCCTTTCTTTCCTAAGGGATGCTTCCTGCTGGATCTTAGGCTTCGGCGAGACCCGAAACTTCACTCCTGAAGAGTTTAACATTGTTACAAAGCTTGCATCTGTCGCCTCGAAGGTCACTATGACCTGTGTGGGAAGTTCGGTCACGAAAGAAGAGATGGGCGAGGATATCTGCCATTTCGGAGAGAAGACGATCCGGGATATTCTTAAGGTCCTGCCCTTGGATTCGTCCGAAAAAGTTGGCCCGGTAAAGGGGAGAAATGCTGCGCTCTGGACGCTTTCTGCCGACTATGCGAGCCGTTCCTGCAAAGTCTGGGAGGACCTCGATGTTCCCTGTGAGATCAAGGTATTCCGTCAGATCTCGGATGAACTGGAATATGTGGCGGCGCGCATCAAGGAGGCCGTGCAGTTCCAGGGCCTTCGCTACCGGGACATCACGGTCGTCATGTGCGATATGGAGCAGTATAGTACGAACCTGCACGCAGCTTTTTCCCGATATGGTCTCGATGTATTCGTGGATTCAAAGCAGCCGCTTATGGGCACGATTTGGACGCGTTATCTGACGTCGATCCTCGACATAGCGCTTTACCGCTGGGACATCCCTTCCGTGATCTCTTATCTCAAGTCCGGTTTCGTGACGGTCGAGACCGACCTGATCCTCAAGTTTGAAAACTTCTGTCTGGCACATGGCATCAAGGGGAAAAAGAAGATGCTGTCGTGTGATAAGTTCGTCTCTACGATCTCCGAGAAGAATGTCGTAAAAGAGGTACTGCCGGTCCTTTCCAAGCTTTCCGAAGAGCTTTCGGCCTTGGAGAAGGCAAAGACCTGTAAGGAACGTGCCGCAGCGCTTCACGATATGGTCTTCGGGCAGAAGGAGACTGTCGAATACTTTATCGATGAGTGGCAGAAGGCCGGGAACCAGCAGGCGGCTCTTGCCCTTGCGCTTTCCTATAACTACGCGGACGAAGCCCTCCTTGCCATGACGCAGGAACTCGGAGATTTTCCGATCTCGCTTGGCAACTTCAAGGAGGCGCTCCTTTCGGCACTGGAGAGCAAGACCTTAAACGCCATTCCTTCCTATGTCGATCAGGTGACCATTACGACACCGTCCAATGCTTACCGCCGTCCCTGCCGGATGATGTTTATCGTCGGTGCATCGAGAAAGAACTTCCCGTACACCTCTCCTTCCGAAGGATATCTCCGGAACAGAGAGAGAACGCTTCTTTCCGAGAAGCTCTCGATGGAATTTCCGAACCATGCGAAGGACCAGGCGTATGCGGATTTCTTTACCGCCTATGCGCTCCTTGACGCGCCCTCCGAGCGATTGATCTTCACGATCCAGAATTCCGTGGAACCGTCGTCCGTGATACTGTTTCTTCGCGATACCTATCCCAGGATCGGCAGCGAAGTCCTTCACCACCTGTCTCTTTCCGATCCGCGTGTACTGATCCGTTCGAAGATGGAAGACTACCTGCGTGAAGTCGTCTCCGGAAGACTTAAGGTCTCCGATAAAGAATATGAGGAGGCCGTGCAGATCTGGAAGACCTATTTCGACGCATCTGATCTTTCCAGAGAGAATAAGGCGAAAACAGAGCTTACGATCGGGAAAGACCAGATGGACAGAAGATACGGCGATAAGCTCCTGATGAGCGTGTCCTCGGTCGAGAGCTATGTGTACTGCCCGTACCACTACTTCTGTGAGAAGGTCCTTCACATAAAGGAAAGAGAGATCCAGCAGGTCCAGGCCACCGAGATGGGTTCTCTGGCCCATACTGTAATGGAGAGGGCGCTGACGGAGTTCCGGGATGCGTATAAGAAAGCAGAGACAGAAGAGCAGAAAGCGATGGTCCTTCTGTCTTTCCGAAACAAAGATAAATACGAATGGAGCCGGGATCTCCTTCTGGCCGCGCAGGAAGAGGAACACTATGCGTACTGCGATGATCCGGCACTGAAAATGTCGGCGGATACGAAACTTCTTTCGGGCACATCTGAGACGCTGGCCATGATCTTTTCGAAAATGGATCCGGAAAAGAATATGCCGACCGTTTTCGAGTGGCATTTCGGCGGGGATTCGATCCCCGGATATGACATGCCTCTTAAAGATGGGCGGGTCGTGACTTTTAACGGGACGATCGACCGTGTCGATGTAAACGAAAAGGAGAAGAAGTTCAATATCCTCGACTATAAGACCGGCAACAAATCGATCGATTATGATGCGCTTTATGCGGGCTCAAGCGTGCAGCTGCCGTCGTATATGCATGTTTATGATTCTCAGCATCCGGAGGTCGAACCGGACGGGGTCTCGTATATCCATGTGGCGAGTCTGAAGAAGAGAAGCAAGGGCCTGGCCGAGTCTCTGGATGAGGAGACGCTCCGAAATGCCCATGACGATGCGGTCAAGGAGACCTTCGGACCGGGCGGTTATGAGATCCGTAAGGAGACAGAAGATATGCGAAGGATGGGCGAGTTTGCGATCTCCCGCATCCGGGATAACTGCGAAAGACTCTATGGCGGACACTTCGATGCGCGCCCCGGAAAGATTAAGAAAGATCCGCTCAAGAAATGTGTAGACTGTGAATTCAGTCCGATCTGCAGCGGTGATATGAAATCGCCGGATTATAACTATCTGCCGACGATCCCTACTGTTCTAAATGACGAGGGAAAAGCCATGAAGAAAGAAGATGCTTTCTTCGAGACATTACGAAAGAAGGAGGAGTGATCATGGATCTTAGTCCGGAACAAAGAAGAATCGTTGATGCACCCTCCGGGAATATTCTGGTCAGTGCGGCCGCCGGCTCGGGCAAGACAACAGTCATGACGGAGAGGATCGTTAAGAGGATCCTCGATCGGGAGCTCTCTGTCGAGCATGTTCTCGTCATGACATTTACGAATGCTGCTGCGGCCAATATGAGTGCCAAGCTCGACAAGCGTCTCCGCGAGAAGCTTTCGGAGACCAAAGATAAAGAAACGCGAAAATACTTAAGTGAGCAGATCGCGGCGCTGCCGTCTGCCTATATCTCGACGATCGACTCTTTCTGCAGCCGCGTGATCAGTAATTTTTCCGCGCAGGGCAAAGATGAAGACGGCGAGCTCCTGATCGAGCCGAAAAGCATGATCCTCGATGAAGTCCATGCCAATAAACTTCTGATGGAGTCTTTTGATGAAGTCTTCTCGGAAGCTTACGGCTATGCCCGGAAGATGGAAGTGGAGCCGGAACTGAAAAGTCAGGAGATGCCGCACCTCGATAAGAAAAATGTGGTCGGCGTTCTTAACGACTCCGAAGTAACGGGGCAGGAGTGGAAGAACTCTTTCCTTTCCATGGTATCCTCCTTCGGTTCCGGACGGGATGACACAGATCTGAAGACGGATATGGCAGAGAAACTGAGCTTTCTTCGAAGTCTTCCGGAGTATGAGTCCTGGGTGAAAGACGCGCTTTGGAATAAAAGGAGAGAGAGCAGGTCTTTTATCAATTCTCATCTGTTCCGGGATATCCGAAGAACCACGAATTTGGCGATCCGCCGAAGACTCGGAGATGTCTCCTATCTTCGAAAACTCATCTCGGACGTGCCTTTTGTAAAGAACGCAAAGACCAATACCGAAAGACAGAATCAGTTCCTTGAGTGGTGTATTTTTCTGGAAGAAAATTCTACGCGCATCCTGAACGATGAGAGTATGACCTGGAATGAGATCTGTGCGTTAAAGGATAAAGTGCCGGACGAAAAACTGCCATCGTACAGCGTTCGTTCTGATGATCCGGAACTGCTGGAATTTGACAGTTTGGCGCATTCCATCTATGAACTTGCCTATATCCTTACGGGGATCAAGAAGACGAAGACATTTGCCGATTCCATGAAAGACGAGATCCGCTATTTCTTCGGAAAGACCGAAGAGGAGATCACAGAAGAACTTCAGTCGATGTACCCGCTCTATGAGCGCTATTTTGAGATGGTCCTTTCTGCTGACAGGCTGTATCAGCAGAAAAAACGGCTCGAGCACGGTATGGATTTCCCGGATCAGGAGCAGGTGGCTTTAAAGCTTCTTTCCCATCCGGAGGTGGCGGAGTATTACAGAGATCTTTTTGATGAGATCTATATCGATGAATATCAGGATAACAGTGGTGTCCAGGATGCGATCGTGCAGAGTTTTTCGAAGGAGAATGTATTCTTCGTCGGTGACGTAAAGCAGAGCATCTACCGTTTCCGTCACGCCAAGCCGAAGATGTTCCTCGACAGATATGATGATTACGAAGCTGAACAGGAAGGAACGCTCTTTACGCTGAATGCGAATTACCGAAGTGTGCCGGGGATCCTTCGTACAGTGAATACGATCTTCGAAAGCATTATGAGTCTGGAGTATGGTGATATCGAATATGACGATTCCCACGCTTTGCATCCGGGTCGCGCGGAAGAGTCCTATGAGACCTCTTCCGGGGCCGATGTCACTTTGATCCTGGCGGAGGACGATAAAGGAAGTTCCGATGACGATTTTGGCCTTGATTCCGACACCGAGCAGATCCTTGATATGAAGGAAGCTGAGAAGGTGGAAAAGGAGACCCTGATCGTCGCTAAGAAGATCTCAGAGCTTAAAAAACTCAGCGGTTTTTCCTACGACCAGTGCGTGATCCTGACCACATCCAACCGCGGGGCGATGGCAGCGGCGGATATCCTTATGAAGTGTGGGATCCCGGCGCAGGGACCAAGCCTCGGGAACATCCTTACCCAGCCGGATCTTCGTGTGATGATCGATCTGGCCAGACTTACAGAAAACATATATCAGGACATTCCGCTAGCCGGCGTGATGAAGTCGAAGATCCGCCAGGCGAACTTTACCGACCGGGATCTTCTGGAGATCTATCTTTTCTTTCCCAAAGAACATGACCTTCCCTTCTGTGAGAAGGTCATCCGGTTCGCAAAGGAAGATACCACGGAACTGGGAAAAAAGGTGTCGGATTTCCTTTCGTTTATCAACGATCTTAGGACACTTGCGATGCAGATGACGGTCACGAAGTGGCTCGAACATGTCTATGCCGTGACGGGATATCCGTCTTATATACAATCGCTGGAAGACGGCGATGCTCGCTACTATGCCCTGATGGTATTCGTCGGGTGGGCGACTCGTTTTGATATGGGCCGAAAGTCCGGACTTTCCGCTTTCGTCAGCTATATTGATGAACTCGATCAGGGGAAGGATAAGAGTACAGAGATCGACCTTTCCGAACCTCTCGAAAATGTCGTCCGCTGTATGACGATCCATAAGAGCAAGGGCCTTGAGTTCCCGTATGTTTTCCTTTGCGGAATCCAGTCTGTCCAAAAGTCGAGGGATACGAACCTGATTCTAAGTGAAGACGGAGATATCGCAGGAAGAAGATATCTGAAGGAGGTTGGCGCGATTTATGAACCGCACGATTTCTATCTCCAGTCTCTTTCTGAGCAACGGGCTTCAGATGCGGAGAAGATCCGTCTTCTCTATGTGGCCCTGACCCGTGCCGAGAAAAAAGTATTCGTGATCTCTCTTGTGAAGAGAAAAGCCGATGGGCTGATCACGTCCTGTGAGCCCGTGATTACGGCCGCAGAAGATGATATGGATAAGTTCGCCCCGGAACTGATGTGTAAACTTAAGAGCCATCTGAATAAGTGCATGGCAGGACTTGTCCGTATCCCGGGCTATCCGCTCCGCCGCGCAGTCTCAGGTCCTGAACCGGTATACTGTGGAGATCTGGATTTCTGTCATGATGAAAAAGATCCGTCAGGCGGCGATCTGGCTCTGATCTCGGATGCCATCGGTGTACTTGGAGACTACAGAGTACCGCCTTTGCGCCCAATCGCCGAGGAGTATGACGCGGCCAGGAACAGACAGGTCAACGTGGAGTTTACCGACGAAGAGAAGAAGCGCCTGGAGCTTCTGAATATAGATGTCCATGACTGGGCAGTCCTGGAACTTGTACCTTCGAAGACGACGGTCAGTGAGATGAAGCGCCTTCTTTCCGAAGAGCCGCAGGATGAGATGGATGAACAGATGGATCTTCGTGCTGTGAACATGCTCGTCCGGGAATCCGACCAGAAGTGGAAAGACGCCGGATATACGGCTTCCCAGCTGGGTACGCTCCTACACAGTGCATGGCAGTATATCGACTTTACCGGCCTTCTCAAAAAAGACGCCTCACCGGACTGGAATGCGGTCCTTTCCGGTCTTTGCGATTACGGCATGATCGAAAAGGATCAGATCGGGATCTTAATGCCTTTTGCGAAGAATATGCAGATGTTCCTTCAAAGTGAGCTCTGCCGCAGGATGACGGATTCCGAGAAGCGTCCGGAGAGCGGACCTTACCGTGAGATCCCGTTTGCTCTTGCCTGGCCGAACGAAAAAGAAGAGTTCTCGCTGGTACAGGGTATGATCGACTGCTGGTTTTTAGATTCTGACGGACAGGCGGTGCTGATCGACTATAAGTCTGACCGCATTAACGGCACAGTGGAAGAAAAAAAGGCGGAGATTAAGAAGCGTTATCAGGTTCAGCTCGACATGTATGCGCAGGCCATTACGGCGGCCACGGGGAAAACGGTGAAAGAGAAGATCATCTGGCTGATCAGGGACGGTCTTGCTTTTGATCTTTGCTCTTCTGATTCCGAAGTTCTTTGAAAAAGTCCTTGAGAAGCTGACTGCACGGCTCTTTTAGGATCCCGCCGGTATATTCCACATGGTGGTTATGCGGCAGGTCGAAGAGGTGATTGGTAGAACATACTGCGCCGCCCTTGGGGTCAAAGGCGCCAAAATACACGTGACGGATATGCGACTGGATGATCGCCCCGGAGCACATATAGCAGGGCTCTAAGGTGACGTAGAGGTCGCAGTCGAATATATGCCAGGCGGAGAGCTTCCTACAGGCTTTGGAGATACAGATCATCTCGGCGTGAAGGGTCGCGTCTTGTCTGGTCTGGCGGAGATTATGCGCCCTTGCGATGATCCGGCCGTCTTTTACTATGACGCAGCCGATCGGGGATTCGCCGAGATCGTATGCTTTCTTCGCTTCTTTGAGCGCAGCGAGCATAAATTTCTCGTGTACCGGAAGGTCATTTTCGGGCTTTTTGGCGGTCAAGGGCTTTCTCCTTCTCATTCTTCCGAAGAAAAACGGAAGAAGATGTGATATAATTGTGCACTATTTTGTTTGCACTTCCATCATAATGCGTATATAATGTACTTTGCCTATATGTGGGATTATACCCTTTTACAGGTGAACATGCAAAGGAAAAAGGAATAAATGGCTACTGAACAAGGTATTTGTAAGAATTGCGGTTCCCTTATCATGGTGAACAGCTCTGATGAATTGTGCGAATGTGTTTTTTGCGACTGCGTATTCCCAAGTGCGGAAGCAATCGAAATATTTAATCACCCGGATGGTGTAGAGTTCCCGAACCTTCCTCAGCCGAAGCGCGAGGGGAATACTGTACGCCATGTCGTAACTCCGGTCTTCGACGATGTTGTGGAAAAGGCCGTGAAGGTCGATAAGGCCCAGAACAAGGAGACGAAGAAGGTTGAAAAGCTCTTCGAGATCTCTCCGGATGACATCAAGACACCGAAGAAGGTCAAGACGATCGTGTACATCTGCACTGCCGTCAGTATCCTTCTCGTGCTCGGTATCTCGATCCCGCTCAATGTGATCCGCAACCAGCACAGAAACCACATTGAAGATAACCTGCCCGCCTGTGTTGAGGCTGCAGGGCTTACCGTAAATATGACCGTGGAAGATGGTTCCTCCACCGGTTTTAAAGTATATGGCCAGGGGAACAACAAGGTTGAACTGGTCTCTTCGAAGGACGTGGAAAAAGAGCAGGTCCTGAAAGCATTTGAATCTTACTGTGCCGTACGCGGCGAAGAATATGGATATGAGGCGGATGAAGGTTCGCGCTACTACAAGAATGTAGTTCTTACCGTTTATGCTCCGAATGGAAAATTTACGATCGAGGGTAAGAAGGACGGCGCCGGCATTGACCAGGTGGAGTTCGAAGTCCCTGAAGCAGAAGAGTCGGAAAGCGAAGAGTAAGAGTACTTTATTGGGCAGCGAGGACAGTTCGTTCGGCAAACATCCGAATGACATGTATTATGCAGGGAGGAAAGCATAACGAATGGCAAATGATTTTTCAACGATTCTGCAGAAACTGGAAAACCTGGCAAATGCCAGCAACAACAGCATTTCATCACTTGATGTGATGAACATTATTGAAGAACAAGACGGCGATCCGGATATGGTCGATAAGCTCTTTGATGAGCTGGAAGCCAAGGGGATCGCGATCGTTGCGGAGACCAGCGTAGAAGATGACGCGATCCGCGACCTGAATCTGGATGCAAGTGTTACCGATGGTGCAGGCATGGATGATCCGGTCCGCATGTACTTAAAGGAGATCGGTAAGGTTCCGCTTCTTACAGCGGAGCAGGAGCAGGAACTCGCCCAGCGTATGCTCGAGGGCGACGAAGACGCCAAGGCACAGCTGATCGAAGCCAACCTCCGACTCGTCGTTTCCATCGCGAAGCGTTACCTCGGACGCGGAATGCAGTTCCTCGATCTGATCCAGGAAGGTAACCTCGGTCTTATCAAGGCCGTTGACAAGTTCGACCACTCCAAGGGATTTAAGTTTAGTACATACGCCACATGGTGGATCCGTCAGGCCATTACCCGTGCAATCGCCGATCAGGCCAGAACGATCCGTATCCCGGTACATATGGTCGAGACCATCAACCGTCTCGTACGTGAACAGCGTGCTCTCATTCAGGAACTCGGCCGTGAGCCTACCGTAGAAGAGATCGCTGAGCGCATGAGCCTTTCGGTAGAGAAGGTCCGTGAGATCCAGAAGATCTCCCAGGAGCCGGTTTCTCTGGAAAAGCCGATCGGTGAAGAAGAAGACAGCCACCTGGGTGACTTTATTCCGGATGACGACGCGATGTCCCCGGCAGACCAGGTCGCCTATACACTTTTGAAAGAACAGCTCCTTGACGCCATGAAGGGTCTTACTGCAAGAGAGGAGAAAGTCCTCCGTCTGCGCTTCGGCCTTGATGACGGACGTCAGCGCACACTCGAGGAAGTCGGTAAAGAGTTCAACGTTACCCGTGAGCGTATCCGTCAGATCGAAGCCAAAGCACTTCGTAAGCTTCGTCATCCCAGCCGCAGCAAGAAGCTCAAGGACTATATCGATTAATATGCTTCTTGTGCGAAAGGTGGGCACATGAAGAAACTGACTTTCAAAACAGGTTTCATGCCAAATGACGGGCTGGACTTTGTGCATCAACGCAAGTTTATGCGCGAAGCCCTGCTCGAAGTGTGTTCCCCCCGAGAAGTTACGATTCCGATGAAACAGCACAGGGGCACGCCCTGCGAACCGGTAGTCTCCGTCGGCGACGAAGTCGCGATGGGAGATCTGATCGGCGCGCTAAGAGATATGAACGGTGTGCCGGTGCATGCCAGTATCTCGGGAACTGTCACGAAGATCGACAGCATCCGTCTCCCGAACAAAGTCAGCTGCAAAGCTGTAACGATCAAGAACGACCTTCGCCGACGTGTATCTTCCAAGATCACACCGCGCAAGGATTATTCGTCGCTGCCGCTTTCCGAACTGAAGAAGCTTTTATGGGCTTCCGGTATCTGCGGCATGGGCGGCGAGGGGATCCCGACATATACCAAATGCCTTCGTGCCGAGAAACTCGGTGTCGATACGCTTTTAGTCAACTGCACGCAAAGTGAGCCCTTCCTTTCCTGCGACCTTCACCATATCCGTGTCAATCCCGGCAAAGTCCTTCAGGGTGCTATGGCATTAAGCGGCATCTGTCGTGTCAAACGCGTCATTTTCTGTATCGAGGACACCTGGACCGATGAGATCGAGGCGTTAAAGCAGGCGATCGAGAATGCCAGGAGCCGCTACATGGACCGCCATATCGAGGTCAAGCTTTTTAAATCACGTTTCCCGCAGGGCTGTCAGCAGCTTCTGATCAAGGCCCTCTACGGTGTCGAGCTTCCTTTGGGAAAAGATCCGGAAGAGGAAGTGTCGGCGGTTGTTTTCAACTGTTCGACCTGTTTTGCCTTTTCCGAGATGATCGAAAAGAACCAGCCCCTGACATCCCGTATTGTCACGATCTCAGGAGATACCATCACGGGCCATAACGTCGTTGTCCCGATCGGCACCAGTGTAGAGGAGATCCTGGAGAGAGTTCCGGGTGCCCATACCGCCCAGCGTATCGCCTGGGGCGGCGCCATGACAGGAGTCGCGATCTCGCGGCTTGATGTACCGATCATTAAGACGACGACGGCGATTACGATCATCCGGAAATTCGAGCCTCCGCGCACCAACTGCATCCATTGCGGCGAGTGTGTCGGTGCCTGCCCGGTAGGTCTTTCCCCGTATCTTCTGAACCGTCTGATCGAACTCGGGCAGACCGAGTCGCTGAAAGCAGAATCCGTAGAACAGTGTATCGCCTGCGGCGCCTGTTCCTACGTCTGCCCGGCGGGAATCGAGCTTTCCACCAATATCGCCAAGGCGGCATACCGGACAAGGAGGAGTCAACTGTCATGAAGAGAAAACAGCTCGCTCCCCATATCCATGCGGATAAACCGGCAGCCGAGAGGTACTTCTACGTACTTCTGGCGCTTCTCCCGGCATGGCTCGGTGCAGTCTTCTACTACGGGATCCGTGTCGTGCTCTTATCTGCCGTTTCGATGACGTGCTTTTTCCTTAGCGACTATTTCTGCTCGCGGGCCATGTACCCGGAAATGCCTTTCCATGTCGATTACAGTTCGCTCGTTTCCGGACTTCTTCTGGCGCTTATGGTGCCGTCTTCTTCTTCCTGCTGGGCAGTCCTTCTCGCCGCGCTTTTCGGGTCTCTTTTAGTTAAGCAGGCTTTTGGCGGTGCAGGAACGAATATCTTTAATCCGGCACTTGCCTCGAGAGCTTTCCTCGAATTTGCCTTCCCCGCCCAGATGGTGGCAAAAGAAATGCCGTTTAAGGGACTATGGAATCTTTCGACACTTCTTACCGGCACTCCGTCCGCTTCCTCGGTCGGCGCCGATACTACACTTCGATGGTCTTATACCCTTTCGGGAAGACTGGTCGGTATGTGCGGCGTGACATCCATCGTGCTGATCCTTTTAGGACTTCTCGTTCTTGCCGAAAGAAAACTGTTCCGCTTCGAAGCGCCGCTCGGGTATTTCCTGGCGCTCCTTTTCGGATACGTTCCTTTCTACTGGGAATATATGCGTTTCGACTATTTCTTCTACTGGCTTGCTGTCGGCGGACTTCTTCTGATCGGCATCTTTGCTTTAAACGACTGCACAACGACCCCGATGGATCCGCGCGGCAGATTCCTGTTCGGCATTATTACCGGACTTCTGACACTGGTCCTTTACCGCTTCGGTAACAGTACCTATGCGATGGTATTTCCGGTGCTCATGATGAACATGACTACCCCGATCTTTGACCGGTATTTACGCCCACGCGCATTTTCGAAAGGAAGCTGGTTTCGGGAGGTGGAGAAATGACCCGTTCGTTTTTTAAAGGTCTGACCCTCCGCGCGAGCGTCTGCGTGATATTGAGCCTCGGCTTTCTGATCTCGTGTCTTTTCTATACGAGAAGAGCGAATTATTCGAGGGAGCAGAAGGAGTATCAGGAGATCTACGGATCGTTGCTTCTGGCGTCCGAATACCGTCCGCTGACGACGGATGTCCTGAAAAACCACGAAGATGTAAAAGCTGTCTTCTCCGCCTACGATGAGACCGGCCGTCTGATCGGGTATATCGTCGATGTCGCGACACAGACAGCTGCGGGATATATCCATACACAGATGAGCATCAGTGAAAACGGTGAAAACCTCCTGAATATCCGTGTTGTGGAAACCGAGGAAGGTGGTCCTTCCTATACGGAAGAGGAGATGGAGCTTCTTCGTTCCCAGATCGAGGGCAAGCGTATCCCAATCGCGATCGAGCAGGATCTGCCTTCGGATGTTCCGTATCAGGTCGATTATGACCCGCTTCTGGGCCTTCACGACGGAGTCTATTATGCCCAGGCGGAAAAAGCCGCGTCCGACGGATATCTCGACTACTGCGAGATCGAGGTCAGCGGCGGCAGGATCGTCCGTGTGACATGGGATGGGGTCAATGAACAGACGAAGAAGACCCGTTCCGAGGATTCGATCAGCGGGGAGTATAAGATCAGCGGCAATATCTGGGCTGAGCAGGCATACCGCCTCGGAAATCATCTGGTCCTTGTGCAGGATCCGGTGAAGCTCGCGATGAAATCCGATGGAAAAACGGAGATCATCGAGGGTGTAACGATCGATATCTCGACATTTGTACAGCTGGTCAACAAGTGTATCGCGAACTCCCGAGCCTCCATCACGAAGTCCATGTCTCTCAATGAGCAGAAATCTTCAGATGATCCGGGCGGGGAAGATACGAAAGAAACGGAGAATACACCGACGCCGATGCCTTCGGATTCGAATACGTCGGAGACGGAAACAGTCCCGGCCGAGACTACGCGCGCTCCTTCTGAGATCGGCGTTATCGGTGGTGAGGACGGTGTTGTATCCGGTGATTCCGGCAACATCCTTTCGGAGAGTGTGGATGGCATCCCGCTTAGCGAGATCCGTGCCTATATCGACGGGATCCCGGACGATCCGACTCGAAGCGCGGCGCTGCTTTCGACCGTCAATTCGGCATATAAGTTTATTCGAGAATATTTGAACTGGGTAGGATGATATGAAAGAAAGTAACAGTATCTCTTTAAAACAATACCGCATCCTGCTGTCGTTCTCGCTTCTTTTGATCTTTACAACGAGTACGGTGCCGGCATTTCTGATCGCCCTGGTCCAGACGATCCTGTTCTGCCTTCTTAACCTTCTTGTGTTTGAAAAGATCCGTAACAAGAGGATCTGCTGGGGCATTTTCCTTTCCATCTCAGTCCTTTTCGGGGAAGGATTCTTCTTCCTTTCGGAATACCTGCCGGAGTCCTTTTCGAGCAGCGTATTCTTCCTTCTTCCGGCATCGACCTTCCTGTTTTTAAGTGCACCGATGTTCCAGTACATCACAGACGAGAGAAAACTGACCTTCGGGGATATCGGAAAAGGACTTTTCTTCTTCGTGCCTGCGGGGCTGGTCATCTCATTGATCCGCGAAGCATTCGGAAATGCTTCCGTCTGCGGCACACACATAGAAGCGTTGAAAAAACTGAATCTTCGGTTCTTCGGACACACCGCCGGATCGGCGCTGATGGTACTTTGTGTGCTGATCCTTCTCGTTATGTATAAAAACAGCGAGACAGAGAAGGACTGGGTCCTTGATACTTCCGAAAAAAAGAACCGGATCTATCAGCCGATCTCCGCATCCGGGGAAAAGAAATTCGTGACGCTCTGCCTCGGCATGCTGATTTACGATCTTCTTTTCGGCGGGATCGGAGTGGCGATCCTTCTGAATACACCGCAGTCGCTGCAGAAGCCGGCGCACATCGTTCTTCTCTCTTCGGTGACTTCGCTGATCCTTCTGACACTGATCGTCAAGTTCTTCCATCTTTCGGAAATAATGGATACGCATTTTTATATCCCGCTTCTTAGCGTGATTACCACGTCCATTCCCATGATCTTTTATACCCAGTATCTGAGCCTTCCGTCGAAGACAGATTCACCGGTCCGGATCATCTGGTGGATCGCCCTGATGGTGGGCGTATGGCTCTTCACCGCCGCTGTAGTCGCCTACGCAAGATCGATCAACGGAAGGCTTCTTTTCGGAAAGCAGCCGAAGTGCCTCGAGGGGATCCCCTTGATCGTTCTTCACGTACTTCTTGCGATGGTGGTATTTATGCCGTGGACGCAGGTCATGGCCAATCTTTGAGGAGAAAAAAGGAGAGAAATATATGCATATCGTGATCACATGCCTTTTCGGTCTGGAACACTTCTGTGTGGAGGATCTTGAAAATATCGGTTACTCGAAGGAGCAGATGAAGGTCACCGATGGACAGATCCTTCTTAAGACCACTCCGCAGAAGATGGCGGAAGATGCCGCCCGAGTCTGCCTGTGGTGCCGAAGAGGGGAACGTGTGCTCCTTTCGATCCATACCTTTCCCGCGCAGACATTCGAAGAATTCTTCGACGGTTTTTCCGGCATGCCTTGGGATAACTTCATTCCGTCGGGATGGGCGTTCCATGTCAACGGATACTCCAGAGATTCGAAGCTTTTTGGTATCCCGGCCTGCCAGAGCCTGGCGAAAAAAGCCATCGTCCGTTCGATCCTTTCCGCCCGCCACCTTTCGGAAGACAGCCGTCTTCCGGAGGATGAAAGAGCAGGTCTGATCAAGGTCGTGTTCGGAATTGTAAAGGATGAAGTCCGCGTCATGATCGACATTACAGGAGATGGTCTGCATAAGCGCGGCTACCGCCCGCTCATGCACGAGGCACCGATCAAGGAGACGCTCGCTTCGGGTATGGTCAGTGCGGCCAATTACCGTTTCTTCGGAGAAGAGGCACTCGTCGACCCGTTCTGCGGATCCGGCACCATCGTGATCGAGGCCGCCATGATGGCCTTAAACATCGCGCCCGGACTGAACCGTGCTTTTTCAGGTGAAAAGATCCCGTATATCGGAAAGACCGCATATGATACCGCAAGAGAAGAAGCCAGAGATCTTCTTGATCTTTCGCCAATGGACGATATCTATTTTTACGGCTCGGATATCGACCCGAAAGCCGTAGAGACAGCGAAGAGAAATGCCCGTGCGGCAGGCGTTTACGACTTCACGAGATTTAAGGTCAGTGATTTTCGTGACCAGACTCCGGAAGCCCTTTCTTCCTGGACGCATATGAAACGCCAGCTGATCCTTTGTAATCCCCCGTACGGCGGACGTCTTCTGACCCCGGAAATGGCTAAAGAGATCTACTGCAGCATTGCTCACACCTATCTCGACCGGGCCGGATACTGCAGAAAGGGGATCCGGCTTTCGGTCATCACGCCGGACGATTCCTTCGAACGTCAGGTCATTCGAAAAGCAGATAAAAGAAGAAAGCTGTATAACGGTTCCATCCGATGCCAATTGACAAGTTATTTTAAACTTCCGCCAAAAGAAAATGAGAGACGATAGTCCACCGCTCAAGGACAGATAAATTGTCAAATCAGAAAAAAGAATGTCGCGAAAGCCCTGAAATCGCGACATTTTTCTTTTCGAAAAAACTTCGGCGTTTTTTCGAAAAACCCTTGACAAAAAATTCGCCACGCAATTTCAAGGGTTTGAGAGGGGTGTATTCCGCAAACGCTTGTCTTTGAGTTATCCACAGACTTTTCCACTTTTTCCACAGGTTTTTTCTTCCGAAGAATGGAAAAACTGTGGAAAACTTTTTGCTTTCTGTGGATGATCTTTTACCTTCAAATGCTTTCGTTTCCTTTCACATCCGAAAGTAAAAAAAGAGTGAAGATTCCCGTTCAAAAAAGAGGTTATCTGCTATAATAGAGAGAAAAGATTTAATAGTGTATAAGGAGCTCTAAGAAACATCATGACAGATTTCGAGACACGCGCAAAGGACGCGAAACAGGCCTCATTCAGTATGGCGGTCCTGCCCACGGAAGTGAAGGATAAGGCGCTCCTGGCCATTGCGGATGCACTTACTGCCAATAAAGAGGCGATCTTCTCCGCAAATGCGCAGGATATGGAAAACGCGAAGAACACGGATCTGCCGATGCCGCTTCAGAAGAGACTTCTTTTCGATGAACATAAACTCTCCGATGTCGTAGAGGGCCTGAAGAGTCTGACTAAGCTTTCCGATCCTGTGGGAAAAGAACTGTTAAAGACCGAGCTTGACGATGATCTCGTCCTGACCCGCGTCTCCTGTCCGATCGGTGTGCTCGGCATTATCTTCGAGTCCCGCCCGGATGCGCTCGTGCAGATCGCATCGCTTGCACTGAAGTCCGGTAACGCCTGCTGCCTGAAGGGCGGAAGTGAGGCATTAAACAGTAACCGCATCCTTTTCGAGGTGATCGAGAAGGCGTCTATTGAAGCGGGACTTCCGAAGGGCTGGATCGTTCTTATGGAAAGCAGAACAGATGTGGCGGAGATGCTTCTTCTCGATCAGTATATCGACCTGATTATCCCGAGAGGCTCTAATTCTTTCGTACAGTACATCATGCAGCATTCGTCCATCCCGGTCATGGGACATGCGGACGGTGTGTGCCACTTATATATCCACGAGAAGGCCGACGAGGCCATGGCGCTTTCCATCGCTGTCGACAGCAAGACGCAGTATGTGGCGGTATGTAATGCCTGCGAGACGATCCTCGTAGATGAGTCCATCGCGAAGGATTTCCTGCCGAAGCTTGCAAAGGCACTTTCCGAGAAGAATGTCACGATCTACGGATGTGAGAAGACGAAGGCGATCCTGCCGGAGGTACAGGATGTCGAAGAATGGCATCACGAATATCTCGACTATAAGGTCTCCATTAAAGTCGTTTCGGGTCTGGATGAAGCTATCGACCACATCAACCGTTTCGGATCGGGCCACACAGAGTCCATCGTGACGACGGATCGTGCGGTCGCCGAAGAGTTCATGGATCGTGTCGCTTCCGGTAACGCATTCTGGAACTGCTCCACGAGATTCTCTGACGGTTTCCGCTACGGATTCGGTGCCGAGGTGGGCATCAGTACATCGAAGCTTCACGCCAGAGGTCCGGTCGGTCTGGACGGACTGGTGACATATAAGTACAAGGTCCGCGGAAACGGAAATCTCGTCGCGGATTATGCAAGCGGCAACCGAAAATTTACACATAAGCATATTTTATGAAACGAGGGTTAAGAAGATGGTAATTTCAATTGCATCAGATCACGCGGGATATCCGCTCCGCAAGATCGTTGTGGATCACCTTGCGAAGCAGGGCCACACGGTCATCGAGGGAGGCGCCACTGCGGCAGATGTTCCGTACAGTTACGTTCTGGCAGGACAGAAGGTATCTAAGGATGTTTTAGGAGGACAGGCAGAGCGCGGGATCGTGATCTGCGGAACCGGCATCGGCATTTCCATGGTAGCCAATAAATTCCCGGGCATCCGCTGTGCTCTCTGCACGAATGAATATATGGCGAGAATGGCCCGCCAGCATAACGACGCGAATGTGCTCTCCATGGGCGCAAGAGTGGTTGGAAGCTCTCTGGCACTGGGCATCGTCGATGCGTACATGACAGAACCGTTTGACGGCGGCCGTCACCAGACACGCGTCAACGACATGAAGGAACAAGAGAAAGAACTTTTCAAATAATATATTTTGGGAGGAACAATTATGGCACAGTTTTTCTTATTTGATCATCCGCTGATCCAGCACAAGATCTCCATTCTCCGCGACAAGGACACTTCCACAAAAGAGTTCCGTGAACTGGTCAATGAGATCTCCATGCTTATGGCGTATGAAGTTACTCGCGACTTCCCGCTGACAGAAAAGGAAATCGAGACTCCGGTCGCAAAGACCACGGCAAAAGTACTTGCCGGTAAGAAAGTCGCACTCGTTCCGATCCTTCGTGCTGGTCTTGGCATGGTCGACGGTATGCTTTCGATCATTCCGAATGCGAAGGTCGGTCACATCGGTCTTTACAGAGATCCGAACACATTAAAGCCTGTAGAATATTACTGCAAGCTTCCGGAGGATATCGTAGAGCGTGAGGTCATCGTACTTGATCCGATGCTCGCAACCGGCGGTTCTTCTTCCGCAGCCATTACGTTCCTTAAGGACCGCGGCATCAAGAACATCAAGTTCGTCTGCCTCATCTCGGCACCGGAAGGCATCGAGAGACTCCAGAACGATCATCCGGATGTTCCGGTCTTCTGCGCAGCCAAGGACGAAAAACTCAACGATCACGCTTACATCATCCCGGGTCTGGGCGATGCAGGTGACCGTCTTTTCGGAACCAAATAAGGAGGAAAGTAAAGTACAGCTATGAATGTGCTACTTGCCGCTTCCTGGTGGTCAGATTTCTGGGAAGCATTTTGCAGAGAACTGGGTGAGGCTTTCCACTTCGGTATCAGCGGATCGATCGGTGAAGAGATCCGCGAAGCGATACTGCAGTGGAAAGGCTATTTCCGTTCGATTCCGATCACGGATGCGATCATCGTCACGTGGATCGCCGTGTTCCTCGGCATCGTCGGGTTCTGTATCTTAGGAAGAAAAAGCGAGAAGATCCCGGGTACGGGCCAGGCGGTCATGGAATCCCTGATCGATCTTCTTTTCGGTGTGTGCAAAGATTACGGACTGAATCAGGATCAGGCTGAAGTGGTCGTGCCGATGGTCGGTACGATGGGTATCTTCCTGATCTCATGTAACGTGATCTCGATCTTCAAGGTCCCGCCGCCGGCGAAGAATATCGCTTTCCCGTTTGCGATGGCGATCTTTGCGATCGTGTACGTCATCTTCACATCGATCCGTTTCGTCGGATTCAAGGGCTTCGGCAGATCCTTTATCGATCCGATGCCTTTCATGCTCCCATTTAAGATCATCGACTTCTTTATCCGTCCGGTGTCCCTCGCGCTCCGTCTTTTCGGTAACGTGTTCGGCGCCTTTATCCTGATGGAATTCCTTGGTATGGTCTGCCCGATCATTGCTCCGGGTGCATTTAGCCTCTGGTTCGATCTCATGGACGGTATTCTGCAGGCGATCGTATTCTGCTACCTGACCATCTCTTATATCGGTGAGGTCGTGGAAAGCGCCCATGCAGTAGAAGAAAGAAAAGAAGAGAAAAAGAAACTCAAAGCAGATAAAGCAGCGGCAGCGAAGGCTTCAAGCGAAGCCGAAAGCGCAGCCTGAGCATATAACAGGAGGAAGAGAAAATGTTGAATCAGTTATCAAGAGTTTTGCTGGATGCCACAGTTATGGATCCGAAGGGCCTTGCCGGTTTTGGTGCTGGTCTGGCCATCGGTCTGGGTGCCCTCGGTACGACGATCGGTATCGGTCTTGCCGCCGGACGTGCACTCGAAGGTGCAGCCCGTCAGCCGGAGATGTTCAGTAAGCTGCAGACGATGCTCCTGATCTCCATTGTATTTCTGGAGTCCATCGCTATCTACTCGCTCGTTGTCAGCCTGCTCCTGATCTTTACGTTCTGATATTTCCGAGGTGAAAGATATGTTGTTTTCAATGAAGATGCTATCTGCAGCAAATCTGGCTTCACTGTCCGCAGTGTTTGCCCGTCTTGCCGCAGAAGCGGAAGAAACGAGTTCGCTGCTTTCTGCGGATCAGATCGCGCATTACCTCGCGACCGGTATCGTAACGATCATCAACCTGCTGGTTGCCTACCTGATCCTGAAGTTTGCGCTTTTCAAGCGACTCATGAAGATCATGAGAAGCAGAAAAGAAGCGATCGCGAAATCTGTTTCCGATGCTGAAGAAAAAGAAAGACTTGCCGAGGAGAAACTCGACGAGGCGACGAAGCGTCTGGATGCTTCCCATGAAGAAGCTATGCAGATCATCGCAGAGGCGAGAAATCAGGCTGAGAAACAGTCCGAGACGATCATCGAGACTTCCCGAAAAGAAGCGCAGGAAGTCCGCGAACGTGCGGAAGAAGATGCCAAGCGTTCCAAGAAGGCCATGCTGGGCGAGATGAAAGATGAAGTCGCCGACCTTGCAGTATCGATCGCGGGTCGCGTACTGAGTGAAAATAACGGGAGCTTAAGCGAAGAAGCGCTTCGCGACCGTGTAAATGAGGCAGTTTCGGCAGAGGTGAAGACCGGTGAATAACAGCAATGCTTTTGAAGTCATTCGGATCGTTACCGCATCTGACGATATGCCGCCGGAGAAAGTGGCGCTGATCGCCAGAAGATTTGCGGAACACCTGCATATTCAGGGATACACCATCGAACAGGAGACGGATACGTCCCTGATCGGCGGTTATGTGATCTATGCGCAGGGTACGAAGTATGACTATAGTGTCTCAGGACAGCTTTTCCGAATCGGAAGGCACCTAAAGACAGACCGAGGGGACGAGCTCGACCCCGAAAGCGAGACCGACGATAAGAAGGAGATCCATCGTTCCTTATCGGCGGCACTTGCCGATTTTAAAGAAAATCCGGCCATGCTCTTTGAAGACGATTCCCTGTGGGAAGGCGATTCTCCGGAGCAGGAAGAAAAGAGAAATAAGATCCTTGCCGATTTTGCCAAGGCTTCCGAAGTGGAGCAGGTCGGTAAGGTCGTATCCGTAAGTGACGGTGTGGCGAAGATCGACGGTCTTGCCAACTGTATGGCCAGCGAACTTATTATGTTCTCTGAGTCCTCTTACGGTATTGCCATGAACCTGGAAAAAGATTCCGTCGGCGTCGTTCTTTTGAATGAGTGCAGGGATGTGGTCGAAGGCGTAATGTGCCACCGTACAGGTCTTACCGTTTCCGTTCCTGTCGGACGCGGTATGCTTGGACGTGTTATCGATCCGCTCGGTAATCCGATCGACGGAAAAGGCATCATCCGAACCACCAGCAGACGACCGATCGAGACGCCGGCTCCGAGTATCGTTGAGAGATCTCCGATCTGTGAACCGCTGCAGACCGGTATTACGGCCATCGATGCCATGACACCAATCGGACGCGGACAGCGTGAGTTGATCATCGGCGACAGACAAACCGGTAAGACAGCGATCGCACTGGATACGATCATCAACCAGCGCGGCAAGAACGTGCTCTGCGTTTACGTGGCCATCGGCCAGAAGATGTCGAATATCGTCCAGGTCGCAAAGACTCTGGAACAGTATAATGCGATGGAATATACCGTCATCGTGGCGGCCAGTGCTTCCCAGCCGGCGTCGCTGCAGTACATCGCGCCTTATGCCGGCTGTGCGATCGCTGAGGAGTTCATGTACAGCGACCATGAGGATGTCCTGATCGTCTACGACGATCTTTCCAAGCATGCTCAGGCCTACCGTGCGATCTCGCTCCTTCTTCGCCGTCCGCCGGGACGTGAAGCATATCCGGGCGATGTATTCTATCTGCACTCCCGTCTTCTCGAGCGTGCGGCAAAGCTTTCCGACGAAAAGGGCGGAGGCTCGATCACGGCGCTTCCGATCATTGAGACATTAAGCGGCGATATCTCCGCATACATTCCGACCAATGTGATTTCCATTACGGACGGACAGATCTATCTCGAATCCGAGCTGTTCTTCTCCGGTCAGCGTCCGGCGATCAACGTAGGTCTTTCCGTATCGCGTGTCGGCGGCGCCGCACAGACCAAGGCCATGAAGAAGGTCGCGGGACCGCTTCGTATCAGTCTTGCACAGGCCCGTGAAATGGCGGCATTTGCCCAGTTCGGTTCTGATCTTGATCCGAATACGCAGAAGCAGTTAAAGCGCGGCATCATCTTAAATGAGATCTTAAAGCAGTCGCAGTTCTCGCCCATGCAGATGGACGAGCAGGTCGTCATGCTTTATCTTGCGACCAACGAGAAGCTCACCTTCCTCGACAAGGAAGATGCAAAAGAATACGTGACCGAATTCCTCCAGAGGATCTCGGTCCTGCATCCGCACATCATGAAGAAGATAACGGAGACCCGTGTCCTCGATGATGAAACGAAGGAAGAGATCGATAAGCTCGAAGCGGAATACCATTCGATGTTCGTTGCGGAACGTAAGGAATATCAGCATCGTGAGGCGTAAGGACCATGGAGAGTCTTAACGATATCAAAAAGCGCATCAAGAGTGTCAATGATATTTCCCAGATGACCCACGCCATGCAGCTTGTCAGTGCATCGAAGATGAGAAAGTCCAAGCAGCAGCATGAGATGGTTAGTCCATTCTTTACGCTCTGCGCGGAAAGTCTTGTCGAACTTCACACGAACGCGAAGGATATCGACAATCCTTTTCTTCAGATGCGTGAAAAGAAGGCCGGAGACACCTGGAAGATCGCCTACTTTATCCTGACGGGTGATCAGGGATTAGCCGGTGCGTATAACAACAATATCGTAAAGATCACAGAAGAGCATATCCAGAAGAAGATCATGGAGAATGCCAGGAAGAATATAAAGACGGATTATAGGCTTTATGTCTTCGGTCATATGGGCGGAGAGAAACTGAAGAAAGACGGATACTTCGTAGATCCGGACTTCTCCTTCCCGATCTCCGAGCCCACGTATTACGAGGCCAGAAACGTGGCCAACATTATTCGTGCGAAGTATTTAAACGGGGAGTTCGATCTGGTGTATCTGATCTACACGAAGATGGAATCCATTATCAGCATGAAGCCGGTCATTACCCGTGTGGTACCGATCGATACGAAATCTTTAAAAGAAACCTTTGTGTCCGGCGCGGAAGATGCCGGTATCGCTCTGGAAAAGGGCTCGAGCGTTGACTACTATCCGAACGCCAATGCCGTGTTCTCGTTCCTTATCGATACCGGATTGAATGCAGTCATGTACGGCGCGATGGTAGAAGCATTTGCCTGCGAACAGACCGCACGTATGCAGGCGATGGATAATGCGAACAGAAATGCGGATGAAATGATGAAATCATTGACGATGATGAGCAACCGTGCCCGTCAGGCCCGTATCACGAACGAACTCAACGAGATCGTAAATGGTGCCAGTCAAGTAGAATAGAGGTAGGAAACATGGCAGAAGGAAAAATCATCCAGATCATCGGACCGGTCATCGACTGTGAGTTCAACGAGCACGAAGTGCCACTCATTAAGACCGAAGTACGTATCCAGACGGAAAACGGAGAGATCTCTGCGGAAGTCATGCAGCAGAGAGGTGAGGGAGTTGCCCGTTGTGTTTCTTTTGAAGCAACGGAAGGGCTTTCCCGTGGACTGAAGGTCATCTCTACAGGTGAGCCGGTCATGGTCCCGGTCGGTGAGAATAATACCGGCAGACTCTTCGATGCATTAGGCCGTGCTATCGATAATCAGGGTGAGGTCAAAGCCGATACCATGTGGCCGATCCACAGAAGCGCACCTTCTTTCGTAGACCAGTATCCGTCCGAGACGATCCTCGAGACCGGTATCAAGGTCATCGACCTTCTGGTACCTTTTGCAAGAGGCGGTAAGATTGGTCTCTTCGGCGGTGCCGGTGTAGGTAAGACCGTCCTTATCCTCGAACTGATCCGAAACATCGCGCAGGAGCACGGCGGCTATTCTGTATTCACCGGTGTTGGTGAGCGTTCCCGTGAAGGTAATGACCTTTGGAACGAGATGAAGGCTTCGGGCGTTCTCGACAAGACTGTCATGGTCTTCGGCCAGATGAACGAGACTTCCGGTGCGAGAATGCGTGCCCCGCTCACGGGTCTTACCATGGCGGAGTATTTCCGTGATGAGATGAAGAGAGACGTTCTCTTCTTCGTAGATAATATCTACCGTTTCGTACAGGCAGGCTCCGAAGTCTCCGCCCTTCTCGGCAGAATTCCTTCGGCCGTTGGATACCAGCCGACCCTTGCCAACGAAGTCGGTGAACTGCAGGAAAGAATTACTTCCACCAAGAACGGATCCATCACGTCCATTCAGGCGGTATATGTTCCTGCCGACGACTTGACAGACCCGGCACCGGCAACGACATTCGGTCATCTCGACGCCAATATCGTTCTTTCCCGTGCCGTTGTAGAGTTAGGTATCTATCCTGCGGTCGATCCGCTGGAATCTTCTTCGCGTATCCTCACAGAAAGCGTAGTGGGACGCACGCATTACCATGTCGCACGTATGGTGCAGGAGATGCTGCAGAGATATAAAGAACTGCAGGACATCATCGCCATCCTCGGTATGGAAGAACTCGGTGAGAAGGACCGCCAGCTTGTTAACCGCGCCAGAAAGGTACAGAAGTATCTGTCCCAGCCGTTCTTCGTAACGGCCGACTCCACGGGCTTTGCCCCGCGTTATGTCCCGATCGAAAAGACGGTACAGGCCTTCGGTGAGATCCTTTCCGGTTCTCTCGATCACATTCCGGAGCAGCACTTCTTCATGAAGGGCGATCTGGACGATGTTCTGGCTTCGTATAAGGCGGAAGCATAAGGGTAAGTTATGGCACAGCAGGAGCAGACGAAAAAGAAAATGACGCTTGAAGTGGTCAATCCCTACGAAGTCTTCTTCGAGGGAAGGGTCGAGCGCGTCGTGATACCGACTCTTGACGGCCAGTACGGCATCATGCCCGGACATTCCCCGTTAGTTATTGCGGTAACTCCGGGAATCGCCAGTGTGGAGATGGATGGGGAGAAAAAGACCTTCACGGTATCGGAAGGATTTGCCGAGATCGGGCAGCATGTCGTCATCATTGTCTGCAATGCCGCCGAGTGGCCTGAAAAGATCGACATGGCGCGTGCCCAGCAGGCTTTAGAGCGTGCCACAAACAAGTATAACAGTGTTACAAGTACCGAAGAACAGCGCGTTTACGCCCGTCATGCCATCAAGAGAGCAAAGGCCAGGATCGCGGTCGCAAACGAGTGGAAGAAGCATAAAAACGACCCCTTCCATAAGTGATCACTCCTCTTTTTCATGTAGAAAAAGAGTCCTGTATTCCAGATCTCCGAGTCCGACGATATCTCCCTGCTGAAGATATGCCTTCTCATTTAAGGGTAGCCTTTTCCGGTTAAGAAAAGTTCCTTTTGCTTCCTGCAGCGCCTCAATATAGAATCCTTTTTTATCGTGGGCAAAGACCGCGTGACAAAGAGCCAGAGACGGATGGTCGATCGCAAGATCACAGCAGTCGGAATCCGAACCGACAAGAAGTGTATTGAGCCAGACGGTAAAACGCGGAAGATCTGTCTGGGAGCCTGTTCCGATCGTTACGCTTTCAAACTGGACAGGGTCATTTGAAAAAGCATATTTACCGGATCCGGCATCTTCCTCTTTTGTAGATGTCGGAAACAGCATCTGGGCATTTCTTGTCTTTCTTCGTTTCGTTTTTTCTTTCGTCATCGCCTGTTTCTCAGTTGAGCTCTTCCGGATGTGCAGGATAAGGCAGAGAAAGACTGAACCTGTACTGAGAAGGAAAAGAAGATTCGGAAGAGAAGAAAGAGGGTTTTCAGAAAAGCGCTTCTCGATAAGCCGGGATCCGAAAGCATAAAGAACCAGGAAAATGCTCCAGATCAGGCAGATCCGTCGAAGATACGACGGAAAAGCGCGGGAATCCTCCCAGAAAGCGGCTTGCAGATACCGTACAGCCGATGCCTCATCGTTTTTACGGAAGAAACTATATAGGTTTTCCATCGCATCCGGGGTGATCCATTTCTTCTCATATGGAACATGCAATAGTTCATCTAAAGCATTTTCATCTATTTTAGAGACCAGCGCGGCCTTTTTAAACAGACGTGACGTAAGCGGAAGATATATACAGACTATCTTCTGGGTGACACGGTTATAGAAAAGCTTTTCTTCAAGATAACAGATCCCGGATAAGCTGAGAGAATAGTCCAGAGAGCGGATCAGGTCTGAAAGAAATTCCGTAATGAGCCTTCGGTAGTTTTTCTCGACATAGGACTTATCCTTTCCATTCAATTCGGATAATGGGATGCATCCGTTACAGTCGATGAGCAGTTCCTGTTCATCTTCGGAAAGATACGCAGGCAGATAGCAGGGAAGAAGGTCTGCCTGCAGAATAGAAAGCGCGTGCAGACAGATCTCTTCCTTACTGTGTAAACGGATCACGTATTGCTGTCCCAGAGGACTGTTTTCATATCGATCACTAAGATCAGATTCCGTACTCATGTGTCACTCCGAAATTGTTTCTTTAGATTTGGCCGACGACCTTTCCTTCGTCGAAGACATAGTCCATGACAGAGCTTGCGTATCCTGTCAGTGCATTACGGAATGCCAGGGCCAGAGCCACCAGGATCGCTATGATGATTACTACTTCTACTGTGCCCATTCCTCGGGCTGATGTGGTGAGTGAATGTTTGTTCAGTCTTTTCATATATACCTCCTAGATAAGTTGAAATGTGTTGAGTGCCGGAGCGATCGCCACGAGAAGTACGGAGACAAAATCCAGCATCATCGGAAAGATCATGGTGAATGCTTCACGCTCGCGCTTCTTGCGGGAAGCATTTCTGCAAAGTGCCCAGCAGGAGGATGCCTGAAGACGTAAAAGCCCAAGGACTTCATTTCCTCCGGACCGCTCATATCTTGCGGCTAAAAGCAGCGCGGACTGTGCTTCCGGAATACTGATCCTGTGGGAAAAGGATTCGAGTGCATCCGCGGCGCTGACACCGCCTTCGATGGTCGTGATGATATGCTGTAATTCCTCCCGTAAGCAGCTTTGGTCCGAAAATGCATATCCACATGTCGAAAGAGCTTTCGGAAGAAGTATCCCGGACTCTAATAGTGTGGAGAGCATGGAGATAAAAAGCGGCAGATCCTCCATTAGGATCAGGCGGCGTTTATTGACCATCGACTGCTGATCGACGTGGAATAAAACCAGAAGGAGTAGATCGAGGAAAAATATAAGAAACACAGGAAGCGACAGAATTGTAAAAACCAGGAAGAATACCGGTGTCAGGAGAAGAATTGTGGAGAGGGTCTTATAAATGAATCCGTCGAACGTTTCCATCGTGGAAAAGGAGATCTCATTGCACCATTCGAGAACTTTCGTCGTATACATCGAAGGCAGCGAAAGCGCAAATCCGTGGATCTTCTTTTTCCATTTTTCCGGGATCTTCTGAAAGGAGTTCTGAAAGGAGAATTTATTCTTCGAGGGCCTTTCTCCGATGAGAGAAAAGAGATACGTACACGAAAAGATCGCGATGATGAATGCGACCGCCATAAGGATCCTTCCGATGCTGGAATTCTGTGCCTGATTTAAGTAATCTCCGCTGGTGATCGAAAGCATATAGGTGACGCCGAAGGGCATCAGGCACAAAAGGAAAGCCTCGGTGTTCTTTCCCGCATTATTTGCCTCGACTTCAGAGGCGACCGCATGAAGTTCCGACAGCATCTGGCAGCAGCTCCTTAGTATGGAGATGATCTGGTTTCCTACTGTCTTTTGAAGTGACAGAGCATGCAGTACCGGAAGTGTCTCATAGTAGTCAAGTTTATGGCAGAACCGGATCATACAGGAATCTAACGGCTCATGGGCCGATAGCTGATGCTCGACTTCTTTTAGCGCCTGCGCAAATTGGGCATGTCTTCCGAAAGCTTTTTCGATATCTACCCGCGCACAGAGGAAAGCCCGCTCGATGGAATAACCGTCAGACACAGAAGTACAGAGTGACTGCATGAGTACCTTGTTCTGCGCCCGAAGTGTCGATGTCCTTTTCCCGTACAGCACGCGGACACAGGATATAAATGGAAATATCCCGAGCGGCACCGACAGCAGAAGTCGGATCTTAAACTGCGGTAAAAACGCACTGGAAAGTATGAATACTAAGGCAATACATACAGGCAGGATCGGAAGGCACTTCCCCATAAAAAGAAGATAAGTCTTCCGGCTCAGGTTGCGTATTTCAGAATCAGGTTTTGACAAGGCCGGATCCCTCCTTAAAACTGAAGATCTGCGAGATCTGGAAACGGTTATCGGTAATAGGGCCGACTTCCGAGATCTCATCAACAAAACGTCGGCCGCTGCGGCCGCGGGTGATATGTACCAATATGTCCACGCCCATGGCGATCTGGCGGATCACGGCATCGTAGGGAAGGCTGGATCCTGCCATGACCATGGTGACGAGTCTTTCAAGCATTTCATAACAGGAATTGGCATGACCGGTGCAAAGCGATCCGGGATGTCCGGTATGAAGTTCGTGCAGCATATCGGCAGCTTCGCTGCCTCTCACTTCACCAACCACGATCCGGTCCGGACGCATGCGGAGCGCGGTACGGATCAACTGTCCGATATCGATTCCGCCATGTCCGTCAGGACCCGGGAGACGGGATTCCAGACGCACAAGATTTTCGATCCCCTGAAGGGAAAGCTCCGCAGAATCTTCAATCGTCACCACACGCTCATTCTTCGGGATGAACGCGGACAAAACATTCAAGAAAGTTGTCTTACCGCTCCCTGTTCCGCCACAGAGAAAAATGGTCTTTTTCCCGATCACGGCATGGGACAGATATACGGCGGCTTCTTTTGTGATAAACCCGGTCTTCATGAGAGAGTAGATGTCGGGACGTATACCCGTGAACTTTCGTATCGTGAATATCGGGCCATCCGGAGCAATGGGAGGGAGGACCGCGTTGGCACGGGAGCCGTCGGGAAGACGAAGATCAGCAATAGGAAACGCTTCATTTAATGGACGGTTGGCGGTGGAGAAAAAGTGAAGGATCAGCTGCTCTAGTGAGGAACTGCTTTCAAACTTTAATTCCGAAGCG
This sequence comes from Clostridiales bacterium, assembly GCA_017551865.1. GTDB lineage: Bacteria > Bacillota > Clostridia > Saccharofermentanales > Saccharofermentanaceae > Scatonaster. Next base: position 136,602 of record JAFZKB010000029.1, read on the forward strand.
AAAAGACGTCCGCCTTTTTCGTAGAAAATGTGCTCCGGCCCGTTGACCATGATCTCCGTCACGGCCGGATCATCCATCAGGGGCTGAAGGATATCCAGACGCCGCATTCGGTTAAAAAGTGTGATGGCCAGATCGCGTTTTTCCTCGAGGGGAAGACGGGCATATCTGTCGGAAGAATTGATGATATCCGCGATGATCTCTTTGAAGGTAGAGTCTTCGACTTCGTCGTAGGAATGCATCGCCTGAAGGATCATCGTTGTAAGTTCCGATAGCGAGATGTCTTCTTTTTCCGTTTGCTTTTCTTTCGTTTTGATCATATTTCGACAAGCTGCCGGTTCCGCGGCAGGTCCTCCTTTCCGGACAAAGGTGATCCCATCTTTTTACCGTCTGCATAAAGAAGGCTCGGAGAGGGAAAAAGGAAAGTCGATGTGTGATGTACCGCAGTGTTCTTTCTGCAGCATATCGATCTCATCGCACAGCATGTAATCTTTTTCCAGGTGAATGGGTGTCAGTATCTCCAGATGGGATAGTCTTCTGCAGAGCGTACGCATCCTTACGAAACTGATCCCGTCGCAGACGACGATCAGAAGGGAAGGCTCTTTTAATGAGCGAAGGTACTGGTAGGTGCGGGAGATCAAAGTCAGAATCGTTCTCGAATGACAGGTGATGACATCATCCGAGTGTTCAGGCTTTCCGAAGCGCAGATCCCCGTAGGGATCCGGTTCCAGGAAGGAGGAGATGGAAGAAGGGGAGAGGTTTCCCCTTTTCATCTGCTGGAGGAGCTTACTGATCCCGCAGCTCTGCTTGCCGCCGGGGATGACCCAGGAAGGAGGATCCTGCGGCATCAGGATCCCGGGCATGATGTCCAGCCGGATGATGTGTGCAAAATCCGAACGGGCCCGTTCGATCTGACGCAGGACATGCGCCTCCCTTTCCGATTGGGGGACAAAGGAAAGGGTGAGGCATGTCTGCACGGAGGATTCCCTGGACAAAGGGATCCTCCCCAATACCGCGCGAGACTCCACTTCGTGCACCAGCATCAGAACATCTTTGGGGGGATTCGGCTTTGTTTCAGAAAGAAGAGGTATCAAAGCCGGGGTACATTCAGGTGCACAATGTTGGAGGACCTCTTTTTGGGAGATCTCGTGCTGGTTATATAGAACGAAATCGTTATCCAGAAGAAGACTCGGATGTGAAAGGATCACATCCCGCGAAACAGGAAATGCGAGAAAATCCGGAAGGTACTTCCGAAGACGTGAGATGAGAAGAGAAGTAAAACAGAAATCAGCATCAATAATGGCAATCGTCCGGGTCATTTTTCCAAAGCATCTCCTTTCGTTTGTGTAGAACCATTAAAGCAGAAAAAACAGAGAGAAAATTCGACAAACAGCGACAAAAACGACGACCATTACGACTTTTGCGGCGCTGATCCCTGCGGGGACGAAGAAAGAAAATTTCACCGGATCTTTTCGAGAAAAAACACCTTGTCAAGTGAAAACATCAATGGTATCATTTGAGCACAATCTAATTGAAATGCATCTCTTATCAAGAGTGACGGAGGGAACTGGCCCTATGAAGTCCGGCAACCGCGGTAAAGCAGCGGTGCCAAGTCCAGCAGGTGTAACCTGAAAGATGAGGATAGTTTAATGATATCGTAACCTTTCCTCTGAACATTTCGGGAAAGGTTGATTTTTTATATGGAGGTTCAATTATGGACAGAAACAGACAGGGAAAATGGCTTTTTACTTCAGAATCGGTAACGGAGGGTCATCCGGACAAGATCTGCGACCAGATCTCGGATGCAGTTCTCGACGCGATCCTGACAGATGACCCGAAGGCGCGTGTCGCCTGCGAGACCACATGTACGACCGGTATGGTCTTCGCTATGGGTGAAATCACCACGAGTGCTTATGTCGACATTCCGTCGATCGTAAGAGATACCGTAAAGGAGATCGGCTACGATGGTTCCGATTCCGGATTCGATTATAAAACATGTGCGATCCTGACATCCATCGACGAGCAGTCTCCGGATATCGCTCAGGGCGTAAACTGCTCTCTCGAAAAGAGAGAACATCAGGATGAAAGCGAGCTCGACACCGGTGCCGGCGATCAGGGCATGATGTTCGGGTATGCCAATAACGACACAGAAGAGTTTATGCCGCTTCCGATCTCTCTGGCACATAAGCTGACACGCCGCCTGACCGAAGTTCGAAAAGAAGGACTTGTAGATTTCCTCCGTCCGGACGGAAAGAGCCAGGTCACCATCGAGTACGACGGAAGAACACCGAAGCGTATCGAAGCCGTTGTTATCTCGACCCAGCACACTGCGGAAGTATCCTATGAGGAGCTTGCTTCCAAAGTAAAAGAACTGGTTATCTTCCCGGTCCTCCCGAAGGAATATGTGGATGAGAATACCAAGATCTTCATTAACCCGACCGGACGTTTCGTCATCGGCGGACCGCAGGGCGACAGCGGACTTACGGGAAGAAAGATCATTGTTGATACCTACGGCGGATATGCCCGTCACGGCGGCGGAGCTTTCTCCGGAAAAGACCCGACGAAAGTTGACCGGTCTGCGGCATACATGGCCCGCTATATCGCGAAGAATATCGTGGCATCCGGCATCGCGGATGAGTGCGAGATCCAGTTCGCATATGCCATCGGCGTGGCCCGTCCGGTCTCCGTCATGGTAGATACCTTCGGTTCCGGTAAGATCGCTGACGAGCAGATCACGAAGATCGTCGAGGAAGTCTTCGACCTTCGTCCGGCAGCCATCATCAGAGATCTTGATCTGCGCCGTCCGATCTATAAGGCAACTGCTGCCTATGGTCACTTCGGAAGAAATGACGCGGGCTTCCCGTGGGAAAAGACCGATAAAGCAGAGATCCTGAAAGCAAAAGCAGGGATCTGAGAAAAACCGCTCATTTTAAGAAGAAATCAGCAGGAGACGTTCTATGGAAGGGATGTGTCTGGATCATTTTGTCACGGACGAATTGATGCGCTCGTTTGAGAGGATCCTCGGAAAGAACGGGCACACCTTTCTGCCGATGTCGATATGGAAAGAAGAGGCGGCACGGATACTTCGTGCTGCCGTTAATTCCTGCGACTTCAAGACGCCCTGCATCTTCTGCGATTATAAGGATACTCCGGCCTGTAACGAATACAGAAAGACCTTCATTCAGGGGATCGTGCCCCACTGGTTTCAGGAGCAGATGGACGAAGAAAAGATCGCCCTCTGCTACTGGGATGAAGAAAAATCGAAACTGCATTTTTATAAGAAATTCGAACGCGCCATTTCTTCGGGAAAAGACGTGTGGGTCGCGGACGATAAGGCGATCCGCGCAGAGGCGGCGATCGCCCACCGGATCCATATTAGCGGAGCAGACAGAACTGTCGATAAAGACTGCCTCGAACGCGTGATGAAGTGGTCGCAGATCGGTGAGAAGTTCAAGCTTTCTTCCGATCAGCAGGCGGTGGTCGAGAAGGTCCTTACGAAGAATTTTGTCGTTGTAGATGGCGGCCCGGGAACCGGGAAGACCACGATCCTTCGTGTCATATACCAGTACTATCTCAACCTTTTCCCGGACAAGGTATTCTGCTGTGCGCCGACGGGAAAAGCAGCCAAGCGCCTTTCTGAAGTGACGCATTCCGTCGCACAGACACTGCACCGGCTCCTCGGCGCGACCTATGATGAAGAGACGGACCGCTCTTTCTTCTTTTTCACCAAAGACAATCACCATCCCGGGAAAGTCTTCCTCGTGGATGAGGCCAGCATGATCGATGCCGTGATCTTCTCGTCTTTTCTCGAAGCGATCAACGACGATGCGATCGTGATACTGGTCGGGGACTCCCACCAGCTGCCGTCCGTCGGTGCAGGACGAGTCCTGTCGGATCTGATCGGCTCGAAGAAAGTCCCGACATATACACTTTTGGAGAATTTCCGTCAGATCCACGACAGCATGATCGTAAAAAACGCATCCCTCATCCTGCACGGAGAGAATATGGAATTCCCGGACGGGGATTCCGATATCCATCTGATCTCCTGCCTGCAGAGCGAGATGCTCGCGAAGGTTGCCACCTGGGTTCGGGAAAACAATCCGGACGGTCATGTTGATGCCTGGCGCAAGATGGCGATACTCTGCCCGAGACGAAACGGACCGGTCAGTACAGAGTCCATCAACGAGATGCTGCAGAAGAGCAATAGCAACAGGAAAGGCATCCGCCCGGCCACGATCCGTATCAAAGAAGGGGTGAGTCGGAAATTCGCCAAAGACGACCGTGTGATTCAGATCCGAAATGATTACCGTCTTCTTTGCAAAGAGGCGGACGGTTCGGAAGGAGAAGGAGTCTTTAACGGCGATATCGGCTATGTTCGGGACCTCGAAGCCTTGTCGGAATTCCCGCTCGACATCCTTTTTGATGACGGAAGAAGAGCGGCCTATCCGGTAAAAAGTCTTACAGATTTAGAACTTGCATATGCGCTTACCGTGCATAAATCGCAGGGAGGGGAGTGGCCGAAAGTGCTTTTGGTCCTGCCGCCTGAAAGAAGCCCCATCTTTAACCGCAATCTCCTTTATACCGCAGTCACGAGAGCCAAAGAGGAACTCTGGATCATCGGGGATGTGAAGACACTTACCTACATGATCCGTTCGCAGTATTCGGAAACGAGAAAGACAGCACTATCTATCTTCCTGGCCGAGTAAGGAGGTCTCTATGGAAAACGCCTCTGTCCGAAGCCTTCTTGGCACTACTTTACGTTTTTTCTTCCCGAATGTCTGCATGATCTGCGGAAAAGTCCTTTCTCCCGGCCATAACTGCAGCGAGAAAACGAAGGAGCTTCAGATCTGCAACAGCTGCCTTGCAAAACTGCCGGTTCGAAGATCCTCCGAAAGATGGTTTCCCTGCTTGTCCGATCCCTACGAGGGAGATCCGGTACCGGATCTTTTCGCATGGGCGCTTTTTCATTATGAGATGCCGGTGACTTCGATCCTGAAAAACTTAAAATTCCGGTCTGGCAGATACGGAGGAGAGCTGATCTCGGAGCTGATGGGGATGGAATTTCCCCAAAATCTTACTGTAAAGTGGGACGCGGTCGTCCCGGTCCCGCTTTCTGAAAAGCGAATGGAAACGCGAGGCTTCAATCAGGCGGAAGTGCTGGCACAAGGGCTTTGCCGATATCTTAACGTACCACTGTGTAACAATGTTATACGACGGACCAGACACACACATCAGCAGAGTAGATTCACCGATCCTGCGGAGCGGGAGAAGAACGTGAAGGGTGCTTTTGCCGTGGAGAAGGAGTGGGACGTTACGGGATGGAATATCCTTCTGGTCGATGACATTCTGACGACCGGCTCGACGCTTCATGAAGCCGCCCGGATCTTAAAAGAAAGCGGTGCGGCCGAGATCCTGTGTGTCGTCTCGTCGACACACAGAACATAAAAAGGATTTAAACCGAATGGGTTTTCCTGTATAATGAAATAAATCTGATTTAGTGGGGAGGATTTTCATATGAAGAAACGCTTAATCTCGTTTGCAGCCGGCCTTCTTTGCCTTTGCTGTCTCACTTCATTTGCTGCTCCGGCAGCTTCCTTGAAGAGCGCTGATGCACAGCTTACCGTGGCACAGGCTGCAGTTACCAAGCCGGGTACAGTTACCGGTCTTAAGGCCACTGGTTCCGGCAAGAACAGAGTCACGCTCACCTGGACAGCTGTTTCCGGTGCGCAGGGTTATCTCGTTTACGGTCAGAAGTCCGGTAAGTATGCTTATGTCGGAATGACGACTTCCGGTACGACATTTACTGACACGAAGGCGCTTGATAACGATTACAACTACTACTGGGTATTCGCTTATGTAAAGGATGCCAGTGGCAAGATGATCCCGGGCGGATGTCAGAAGTACGTTTTCGCCAAGGGTATTTGCCCGGTGGTTCCGAATCTCAAGGCAGCCTCTACAACATCCGGTGTCAAGCTTACATGGAGCAAGGTTAACACGGCAGAAGGTTACCTGATCTATGGTAAGACAGATTCTACTGCTTACGGCTACAAGGGAATGACGACCGGTCTTACATGGACAGACACCAAGGCTCCGACCAATGAGTTCAGCTTCTACTGGGTATTCGCATACCACAAGGATGCCAGCGGCAAAATGGTCGTAGGTGGAACAGGTACTTACGTATATGGTAAGAAAGCTCTTCCGGAATATAAGACCGCTAAAATCGGCGGACTGACCTATTCTTATGCAACAGTTTGGACAATGGATGGTGAGGCACATAGTGGAGACGGATATTATTACAATGCATGGTTCGATGATGCAGGATTCCTGATGTTCGGCTATGAAAAAGTAAAAGCCAGCTTTGATTTTGATAGTTATGTAGCTTCATATAACAGTTTCTTAACAAAGGAGTATGAAGAGTGCAAGATCATTTCCACGGAAACAAAGACCTCAGGTGATCTGAAGATTGCCACTATCGTTGCAACAACAACTTATCAAGGTGGCATTACCTTCCGCTCGAAGCTCTTATATGACACAAAGACCAGTCTGTGCTATTTCTTTGAAGCAGAGGTTTATACGCAGTCTGGAGATGTGCCTGTTGCTGCATTTAACAAGAGGCTCGATGTTTGTTTCGCAAGCATCAAGAAAGCATAAGGCAGGTACTGCTTAAAGCAAACTGAAAACGGCGCCGTCTCTGCTATTTCGGAGACGGCGCTTATTATTCAGTCAGCTAAAGCGGATGCTGAGCATTTTAATCCGAAAACATTCTTGATATAATGACTTCAGAATCATTTAGTAGGGCGAAGAGGAGGACTCAAAATGAAAAAACGTATGTTATCTCTCGTGGCAGGTCTGCTCTGTGTTTGCTGCCTGAGCTCGGTAATGGGAATTCCGACTGTAAAAAAAGCAGATGCTGAGCTCTCTGTGGCACAGGCGGCGGCAGTCACCAAACCGGGTACAGTCACAGGCTTGAAGGCCGTCTCTGCAGGTAAGAACAGGGTCAAGCTTACATGGAATGCAGTTTCCGGTGCACAGGGCTATCTCGTTTACGGACAGAAGAGCGGAAAGTACGCCTATGTAGGCATGACGACACAGGGTACGACCTTCACGGATACGAAGGCGCTTGATAGTGATTACAACTATTACTGGGTATTTGCTTATGTAAAAGATGCCAGCGGTAAGATGATCCCGGGCGGCTGTGAAAAATATGTGTTTGCCAAGGGCATTTGCCAGGCGGTAACGTATCTGAAGGCTTCTTCCACAGAAGATGGTGTAAAGCTTACCTGGGTGAAGTCAAACACGGCAGAAGGTTATCTGATCTATGGTAAGACAGATTCTACCGCTTACGGGTATAAGGGCATGACGACCGGCACAGCATTTATTGATACCAATGCGCCGCATACGGAATACAGCTATTACTGGGTATTCCCGTATCACAAAGATGCCAGCGGCAAGATGATCGTCGGCGGTACCGCTCCGTATGTTTACGGCAAGAAGATCCTGTATAAGACATATAAACTCGGTGGTTTCACTTTCCAGGCATATGTTAAGTGGGATCTGGAAACGCAATCGGATAACAAGACAGGCATGTTCGCATATGTTTTTACTGATCCTGCTGGAAAAGCTACGGCTGTTTACCAGAACGTGAAGAAGGAATATGCCGCAGATGGAAAAGATCCGTCCACATTCGATTTTTATAAGGAGATCGGCGTGCTGCCTGCACTTGTAGGTTTAGCCGGATATACTCTTGATTTCTATACGACGGATACTATCGGTAATCTGCAGTATGCGGCATTTTCGGCCAGCCTGGCGGGAACAAACGCCTCGATGAGAATGGAAGCTTTCTATAACCCGAAGACTTACGAAATGTGCTACTTCCTGTCGGCTACGGATCAGGATGCTTCGAATGCGGCAGCTGCCACATTTAATCAGAGAGTAGATGTTTTCTTCGAAAGCATTACACAGATCTGATGCGGATCCTGCCGTAAAAAACTGAAAACTGATCAAAAAAGCGCCGTTTCCGATCTTTCGGGAGCGGCGCTTCATCATATCCTCAAAATGTGTTGAATTTCTAGAAAAAACGAAAGCATAAAGACGTAGAATTGTTACACTTTGGTAATGGCTTTTCCTTCCCTTTTAATAGAGATACTGGTATAATAAAGACAACCTAAAGCTGATGCTCATGTTTTTGAACCTTCATGACATAATCGGGAATCCGGTGTCGGTGCAGAGACGATCAAGCCTTACCGCTTCTTTAGGGAAGCGCTCCCGAGAGGAAGATCTTAGACTGCCGCAGGATACCCACCTGGCGATCGCTAGGTGTCAAAAGTGGGCGCGGTTTTGGGCTTTTATTATTGTGTTGATACAGGAAGTAAGATGGGGCTATTTAAAGACGCAAAACAGATTGCCAAGCGTGACCCTGCAGCGCGGGGCGTGCTTTCGGTTATCCTTCTTTACCCCGGCTTCCATGCTTTAGTTTTTCACCGAGTAAGTCATTTCTTCTACAAGATCCACCTTTACGGGCTGGCGCGATGGAATTCGCAGTTCGGCCGGACGTGTACCGGCATTGAGATCCATCCCGGTGCGAAGATCGGGAAAGGGCTCTTCATCGACCACGGCATGGGGATCGTCGTCGGTGAGACAGCCGAGATCGGTGATAACTGTACGATCTACCATGGTGTGACGCTCGGTGGTACCGGCCATGGTAAAGGAAAGCGTCATCCGACTCTCGGTAACGATGTGCTCATCGGTGCCGGCGCAAAGATACTGGGTCCCGTCACGATCGGTGACAATGCCCGTATCGGTGCCAATGCCGTCGTACTGCACGACGTGCCCGCGGAAGCCACAGTAGTCGGTGTTCCCGGAAAAGTAGTCCGCATGCAGGGACAGCCTGTCAACCACGCGGACGAACTGGACCACCCGACCATGGAAGATCCGCTTGAATCAGAAATCCGTCGTCTTGCGCGTCACGTGGAAGCGCTGGAACAGGCTGTGAAGCACCAGCACCCGGAAACGGAGCTTCCGGAAGACACGTATGAAGACTATGTCATATAGGAGAAAACAACATGAAGATTTTTAATACACTGACACGAATGAAGGAAGAGTTTGTCCCGATGGAAGAAGGCAAGGTCAAGCTTTATGCCTGCGGCCCGACGGTCTATAACTACTTCCATCTGGGAAATGCCCGCCCGTTCGTAACCTTTGATACCCTTCGCCGTTACCTCGAGTACAGAGGTTATGACGTGACGTTCTGCCAGAACTTTACCGACATCGACGATAAGATGATCAAACGCGCCAACGAAGAAGGCACTACGGTAAAGGAGATCGCAGACCGCTATATCGCTGAGTACTATAAGGATGCCGATGCCCTCGGGATCAAGCGCCCGACCTATCAGCCGAGAGCGACCGAGACGATGGATGAGATCATCTCTCTGATCACTGACCTGATGGATAAGGGCTATGCCTACATCATCGAGGGTGACGGTGTGTACTTCGAAGTACCGAAGTTCAAGGAATACGGCAAGCTGTCGCACTATAACCTCGAGGACCTCGTAGCCGGCGCCGGTGAGCGCGGAGCTTCCTTCGAAGGTAAGAGAAATCCGGCGGACTTTGCGATCTGGAAGTTTAAGAAGGAAGGCGAACCGTTCTGGGATTCTCCGTGGGGCGTGGGCCGTCCGGGCTGGCATATCGAGTGCTCGGCAATGAAC
>JAFZKB010000002.1 GCA_017551865.1 Clostridiales bacterium
ACTGGCTTGTAAAGATATGAGGAGAAAAGAAGATTTATGTTATTCCTCAACCGTATTCCATCCTTTGCAGACATCTATCCAAGAAGCAAAAGATGAATACTTCTCTAACTCATCAAGAGTCAACTCGATTGCACTATTGCTGCTACCACATGCAGGAAAAACGGTTTCAAATCTTTTAAGCGATTCATCAAGGTAAATGGTAACACCATCGTTGACAGCAAAAGGACAAACACCACCAACTGCATGTCCGATCATACTGAGAGCTTCATCGGGAGTCAGCATTTTTGCCTTGGTTCCAAACTGGGCTTTGTATTTGGGATTATCAATCTTTGCGTCACCAGCAGCAACTATCAGGATGGGTGATCCATCTACCATAAAAGATAATGTCTTTGCTATTCGGCAGGGTTCGCAGATAAGTGCTTGTGCAGCAAGTTCGACTGTTGCGCTTGATACTTCAAACTCTTGTACCCGATCTTCTATTCCGTGTGTTGCAAAGAAAGCTTTTACTTTTTCGATTGCCATATTGATTACACCTCCACAAGCTTTTATCAATTAGGATAAAAAATGATATTGTAAACAGAACACTTCCCGTTATAAGGATTGTTATATTCGTGAGAAACGTCTGCGCGAAATCGGATAGCCTCATTTTTCTTGATAGTGACTTCCTCGCCGTTGATTATTAGTTGTAGTTTTCCGTTCAAAACCATGATGTATTCTTCTACTCCATCACTATGCTTATCCGAAGCATGTTGACATCCCGGATCAAATTCTATGAAAAACATCTCCATATTCCGAATAGGATCATACGGAAAAACAGGAAAGGCTCTCATACGACCATTGTCTTCCTCTATAGGTTCGGTTCCACAAACATTAATACAAGAATAATCGGTTTGCTGTTCCTCTAAGAACGCAGATAATGGAGTTTTTAATCCCGTTGCTATTTTCCATAATGTAGTAATAGTAGGAGTTGACTGCCCTCTCTCGATCTGTCCAAGCATAGGTTTGCTGACTCCGGTTACTTTCGAAGCCTCATCTAAGCTCATATTGTTTTTAGTTCTGATTTCTCGAAGTCGTTCTCCTATCTGAGATGTTGGTTCGTTCATTTGATTTCACCGTAGTATAAAAAGATATAACAAAAGTATAACATAACATACATAACATGTGTCAAGATACTGCGTTATTGTGAGACAATTACTTGACAAAGCATATGCGTCTGTTGGCTTGCGGTGGATGATATAATGAAAATCGATATGGGAAGTACCTGACCAATTGTTTTCAAAGCAATTTAGCGAGGATAGGACACGTGCGTATTTTGGCAGATGATCAGTTCAATGAGCTTACTGAGCACATAAAGCAACTTGAGGCGGAAAATCAGTATCTCAAGAAGTTGTTGGATGATGCCGGTATTTCCTATGATAAAACAGACAATACGTCTGAGCATAACGAACCGCAAGCAATAAACATTAAAGAAGAAACCATTACCGAGAACCATATTAATTTCTATTATTCCATGTTCAAGGGACGTAAAGATGTCTATAGTCTCCGTTCCGGCAAACCAAATACCAAGACGGGGAAGCACGGTTATTACACTCAATGTGATAATTTCTGGAAGTATGGACTTTGCGGTAAGAGAGACGGCAAAAATGTCAAATGTCAGACATGTCCAAATCAGAAGTATAAGCCTCTTGTTGGAAAGATAATATATGAGCATTTAATGGGGGTTAAAGAAGATTGCTCGGATGTTGTTGGGCTATACCCTGTTTGGCCGGATGGAACCTGCTATTATCTTGTCTTCGACTTTGATAATCACGACGATAGTTCAGACTCTTTAAAATGGCAGGAAGAAGCAAATGCTTTGAGAGCAATCTGTGCCGACAATGATGTACCTTGTCTTGTCGAGAGATCACGTTCCGGGAAAGGTGCGCATGTGTGGATCTTTTTCGAAAAGGCGATAAGCATTAAGAAGGCAAGGTTGTTTGGAGCAACCTTGTTGGACAAGGGAGCTGAGAGTGTCAACCAGATGTCCTTTGATACTTACGATAGAATGATCCCGACCCAGGACAAACTCCCGGAAGGCAGTCTCGGGAACCTTGTAGCACTTCCATTACAGGGACGCACAGTGAAAAACGGAAATAGTGTCTTTGTAGATGAAAACTGGCAACCTTACTACGATCAGTGGGGTGTACTCAAGAATACAGGTAAGCTCAGTGAAGCATTCATAGATGACAAATTGTCTTCTTGGGGGAATAAGTATAGTATCAGTAACAGTGATAATGATAACGAATCGCCGAGACAGATATCGATAAATGATACTCCGTGGGAAAACAAAAACGGATTCGAGAGTTCTGACACAGAAGGAACTATTCGAATAGTACTCGCAGATAAAGTGTATGTGGATAAGACAGGCATCAAGCCAAGACTTCAAAATAAGATACGAAGATTGGCCGCATATAATAATCCGGAGTATTTCAAGAATCAGGCGATGGGAATATCGACCTTTGGAATACCGAGGGTAGTGTATTCCGGAGAGGATACAGAACAATTCATATCCATCCCGCGAGGCTGCCTTAATAAGCTCTGTGAGAATCTTGATGCAGCATCGATCAAATATTATGTTGATGATAAACGTAACAACGGCAAAGAGATTAATGTTTCTTTCAAAGGCGATCTGTATCCGGAACAATATGATGCTGTTCGAAGATTATCGGGGTATGATATTGGAGTACTTGCTGCGGCAACGGGATTTGGAAAGACCGTAGTAGGTTCGTATCTGATATCAGAACGAAAGGTAAATACTCTGATCCTCGTTCATACAAGTGAGATCATGCAAAACTGGATAACTGATCTTGAAAGGTTCCTTGATATTGATGAAGAGTATCCGCAGTACACTACTAAGACCGGGCGGGTGAAGACCCGAAAAAGCCTGATAGGAAGACTTACCGGGTCGCATAATTCCATGACAGGTATTATTGATGTCGCTATGGTGTCTTCTTTGGGATCAAAAGATACGATAAAATCATTTGTCAAAGAGTATGGCATGGTGATAATGGATGAATGTCACCATGGCGCGGCAGAGAGTATAGAGGCTGTTCTGTCGGAGGTAAATGCAAAGTATGTTTATGGACTGACGGCTACTGTTAAGCGTGAAGACGGGAAAGACAAAACAGTGCTAATGCAGTTCGGTCCGGTGCGTTTCAGGTTTACAGCCAAAGATAAGATCCGCTTGCAAGGGATGGAGCATGTTCTCGAGCCGCGTTTTACTCCTATCGTTTCTACAAAAGAAAAACTGACATCAAATGAAGCATATGAAATCGTTGTTAACAGCGAACTTCGTAACATCCTGATTGCATCTGATATTGAAGCGTGTGTAAATCAGGGGCACACTCCGCTAGTGTTGTCGAAGCGAAAAGCACAACTTGATGTTCTTTTCGAGAAGGTAAAAGACAAAGCCGACCATGTTCTTGTTTTGACTGGAGGCAAAACACAATCCGAAAGGAAAGAAATGCGAGAGCAACTTTCATCCGTTCCTGAGAATGAATCTCTGATCCTACTAGCAACAGGACAGTACATTGGAGAGGGCTTCAATTGTTCCAGGCTGGATACATTGTTTCTTACCATGCCGATTGCATGGGACGGGAATGTGGAACAATACACAGGAAGACTTAACCGAAGCTATGACGGGAAAAGCAGGGTGACAGTAATCGATTACGTTGACCATCACATAGAGATGTTTGCCAACATGTATAGTAAGCGCCTTCGAACATACAAAAGAATCGGTTATGAACTGTCACATGATTCGAAAAGCAAGCCGGACAAAAAATACTTCTATGACAGTGAGACCTATGCTGACGTTTTTCGAGATGACGTCGTTAATGCTAAAGCAGAAGTACTGATCAGTAGCCCGTATGTGAGTGCTGCCGGAAGTGAACGCCTGCTTCGTGCTTATGCAGCGATGGTTAACAAAGGTGCAAAGGTTTCTCTTACTACCTATCCGTCATCACGTTATTCTGATGATATTATGGAGCGAATCAAGAAAATCCATAATAAACTGATAATGGCCGGCATTGAGCTATTGTTTGCTGATCACATCCCTTCGAAATATGCTGTTATCGATAAGGAGATACTCTGGTACGGAAGTATGAATCTTGTGTCAAATATCAGAGAAGATGATGATGAAATGAGGATCGTCAACGGAAGTGTGGCTAAAGCGTTGGTAGAAGAGCAAACAATTGACAAGCAGGAATAATCTTTTTATCATCATGATATGCGCTGTGATCATTGATATAAACTGTGATAACGATCAGCTGATAACAAATTGATAACAATAGTTCAGATACCCTATAGACACAGGATATTAGAACTCAAATGGAATCAATAGGCATCATGGCTCTTAAACAAAATTAGTTAGGATTAGTTTTGACTTAGGGAACTCGAATAATTGCCGGTGGTTTTCCACATTCTGAAAAGCACTGAAAATACAAGGTGAAGAAGTTCCGGAGACGGAACTTCTTCATTTTTCGCCAACAAAATGTCAACAAATATCGCCATAGATAATGTCACCTTTTTTCTCTTTTGACCGTCTAATGAGTAGAATAGAAGAGGAACGATACTTTTGTTCTTCGGGAGGCCGGCCGGTTGGATCTAGAACGAATCGTAAATGAATATGGCGATGCGCTGCTTCGCATGTGTTTCTTGTATCTCAAGGATCATGCGATGGCAGAGGATGCGGTTCAGGAAACGTTTCTGCGGGCATTTCGGCATCAGGATGATTTTCAAGGGAAATCGTCGGTCAAAACATGGATCACGCGTATAGCTATCAATGTCTGCAAGGACTTGCTGACGGATCCGTGGGCGAGACACCGGTCAGGTGAAGATCTTTCGGACGAGGCCTCACCTGAACCGTCATTTTCTTCAGAGGATCGCTACGTGATTTCCGGGAAGATCGCAAATCTTCCTCCGAAGTACAAAGAGGTCATTCTTCTTCACTATTATCAGGAACTGAAACTCAGCGAGATCGCGGAGATCCTTGGTGAGTCGGAGGCAACGGTTAAGACACGTCTGAAACGGGCGAGAGATATGCTTCGCTCGGAACTCAAGGGGGTGTTTGATGATGAATGATCTGAGAAGAAAAATAGATGAAGAATTAAAAGACGTCCGTCTTTCCGAGAACCTTAAAGAACGAATACTTGATCAGGCTGAAAAAACGAAGCCGATTCCGCTCGAAAAGCACTGTGAAAAGCCCAGATGGAGATGGCTTTTGACAGCTGCTGTTGTCGGCATCTTTGTCATGATGATCCCTGTGACCATATTTGCAGTCACGAGTCTTTATAAGATTTCATTCAGGAAAGACGAGAATCGGGACGGTTCTCTTACCGTGGTGATAGAGAAGGAAAAGACATCGTCAGACATGAGTACAAGTATCGAATCGGCAGAAGTATCGGCTACTATTGTCTGGAATACCATCATCGAAGTTCAAGAGAATCCGGATGGATCGTTCAGATATTATCCAAGAAAAGAAGCATGGATCAAAGAAGGTGACCAGAAGAAGAGGATCGATATCGATCAGTCAGAACAATCCTTCTATTTTCTCTCTTTTACATACCTTCCGGAAGGAATCAGAAGGAGTCTGGAAGAACCGCAGAAATACGAGACAGTTACAGGCGAACTCGCTATTACGCCAATACTGATCATCCTCTATGAAGAACAAAAATGGGAAATCCCATACTTAACGGGAAAAGGGGCAAAAGCATTTGAAGTTAATGGTCACAGTGCTTTTGCCGTATACAAAGAAAACGGGAAAGGATTCTGTGAGATTGGAATGGTGCTCGAAGACCGGAATCTTCTGCTAGATATGTTTGTCGGAAGAGAAATCAGCAAGGAGGAAATCGAAAAGATCCTTGCCGGCGTAGTGGTGGAGGAGAAACCATACTGCGAAGAAGGCTTTTCCGAGATGCCGGCTACAGTCAAGACTTATGAAGAGTTTGTGAAATTGTGGGGAGGCGAAAACCATGAATAAGAACGGAAAAAGAAAACTGGCAGTTATGCTTATAATGGCAATATTTGTTTCGGCCTGTTCGAAACAAGTGAATGAGAATTCTTCCGTAACAGAAAATCCTTCGGAAAGTGAGACTCAGACCACTGTCAGTGTGACGGATGACGTGGAAACCATTATGACAGAAGAAACAAACGAGGAACGATCCGTATACTTTTTCCTGAGAGGGAATGAATCGGCGGGACCCAAACTCAGCGTAGAAAAGAGGATGGATCTGATCCAGTATACATTTGTGTTATATACACCGGCAGAAGACGACACGAAAAACGAGGGGCGAAGAAGCCAGAAAAGTGTTACAGAGGTTTTCGAGAAAGACGGAGAAACACAGTATGTTATGACATACAAAGATGGATCCCGCATAGATATACCGCCTGCGCATTTAGAATTAGGATGCTTGCCTGATGGCGTAAAACAGAACCCGGGAGATACAAGCAAATACGAGAAAGAGGGAGAAAATCTCGGCATTTCACCAATGCTTATTATGATGGACCAGGAGGGTACGCTTGCTTTCCCTGTGGAGAAAGCAGAACGCTATGAAATCGTGGATGTGAACGGGAAACCCGGCTATATCATGTATAAGCCGGAAGGTTTTTCCTATGACAAGGAAGTCGGGATCTTCTTTGATGATCTGGACTATCTTCTTGTGATGTATCTCGGAAGTGATTATTCGTATGAAGAAGTGTTGAAGATTATGGATGGAGCCAATGTTTCCATGGGAGTGAGTGATGTGTTTCCCACACCCTTATACACATATGAAGACTACATAAGTATGCATATCAGTGATCAGTATCTGGCTGAGGATTGGGATAAGTGAAATAGGCACAGCTGGATGTCTTGTGACTTTTCATCCGACTGTTTTTGTTCCCAAATGTACGGCGTGGAAACAACCATAAAATCAATCGTAAAAAAAACGATTGATTTTGCGACTAAATACAAGTATATTTCAATCAAACCGGATAAGAAGTGGAGTCATAAGTCAGGATCTCTTGGCGCGAAATAAATGGACGCCGCCCAAAGGAGTTGGATCATGAAGAAAGAGAGTTTTTCCATCAGGATCAGTGCTGTTTTGGCATATGTTCTGATCGTGTCTTTTCTTATTACTTCGTGTAAAGCATTAGGGAAAAAGAAGTCGGATCCTCTGGGGGAAACGACGGTCAATAGTACTTTCCCGGAGCAGTTTCTCGATACGGATCAACTGGCATTTACCGTAACCGGCGTAAATGGCGGTCCTTTCCAGTGGGGGACCGATTACTGGACAAGAACAGTTTTTTCCGTCTACTACAATGGAAAGATCACGATAAGGACCACCTATGAAGTAAGTGGTGATCTGGTAGTCACTAAAGACATCAGTTATGCCCATCTTAAGAGGATCAGAGCTTTGGCGGATTCTTTCCTTGAGAAGGAATCCGAGTACGATCTTGATTTTTCCAACTACTATGATGGAGACAGCTGGAGCTTTTGTGCTTACGATACCAATGGCAGCAGAGTATTTATCTATAGCGGATTGATATATGGAGTATCTGAACTTGTAAGCATAAAGAATATTCTTTCCGGTTACGAGGATACGACAAATGCGACTGACAGAGCATACGATATCTTTGAAGGCACATATGTCTGCCCTGATGACGATCAGCAATATGTATCACTTTATAAGAAAGATAGAAGAATCTATCTTGAAGTGAGATACGAAGGCACGGTGGATCCTGTTGTCTATGAGATACAGGATATAACATATCAGAATGACGGTATCTCCTTCGGTTATGTCGAAGATAAGCTATGGCATTATATTGCATATCGTTATTCGCCAGGAAAGACCCAGATCACGGACAAGGATACTTCTGTAGTTTATAAAAAGCAGATGAAGACGGAGACGACTCCGGCTGCGTCCGAAGGATAAGAAACGGAACTTTTTCTTTTTTGCTGTTCTGAGTATACGTATCCATATGATAGAATCAAATTATCTTGGAAACGGAGGTATCTCAAAATGGCAAAAACAATTACTCTTGAAGAACTGAAGACAGGTGATATCGTTCTGTATTCACCGCCGCCGGGAAAAGAAGGCAGAGAATCCCGAATTATCTGTTTCTTTACGAAATCACCGGTGAGTCACACGGGAATGATCGCCCCTAATCACGGGTATTCGATCCAGGAGATCCCGGATGGCGCAAGCTGCATCACACTGCCGGAGCCGGGGATCAGAAAACTCTATATCCGGAGGCTGGAGGGCGAACCGGATACTTCCGTGGTAGACACCATCGCGATGAAGTACGTAGAGGAGAAACTCCCGTATCCGATGTCAAATCTGGCGTTCCTGGGACTTTACATGCTGGCTTCGGATTTTATCCCGGATTCACTCGGCGGAAGCATTTTCAAAAATGCACTGAAGGTCGCAAGCTACGAATTGATGAAGCTGATCAACAAGCACACGCACCCGGGAACAGACGAACCGCCGATGATCTGCTCGCAGTTTGCCGCCTCCTGCTATGATGAAGCGGCGCTGACATACGGACCGCAGTATAAGATCCACTATAACGAAGATGTCTCCACATTTGCCAATCTTCTGAGAAAGATCATCGACCAGCTCACCGAGGAAGAAGAGGGTAAGACCTATTCGGTTGCCCTGGAAGAAAACCATCCACTCTTAGGTGGTGAATTGGAAGAGGATGAGGCGGACATGCATCTTCAGAATCTGGCAGATCATCTGGATCAGAAGCAAATCGAGGCACAGCAGAATGAGGGACAGGATAAGGTTCTTCTTGCTGCTAAGCCGGAAAAGGTCTCTGAAGAACTCATCGCTTCCTTCTACCAGTACGGAAAAGGAATCCTCAAACTCTTCGGAAACAAAACGGAATACCCGGATAAGAAGGAGGCTACTCCGGAGGAGATCAAGAGTGTTCTGGAAGAGCTTCTCCGCATTCAGGAGACCTTTGTGACGCCGGGAGATCTGCTGTCGAAAACGACCAATCTGATGGATATGGGTCAGCTCGTTTATACTGCTTCAGAAATCGCCCCGTACTGGAATAAAAACGAAGAAGCATAATGGAAGATGAAAGATAAGCTTGCTAAATACAGATACTACCCCAAAGATCCTAAGAAACTGAAGCTTAAGGCGATCCTTCATAAGCTTCGGGACTACAGGCTTCTCTTTATCTTTTCCATCCCTGTGTTTATGATGTGGGGATGTCTGGCTATCGCCTCTATATCCCTGCCTTTTATCTATGAGTTTAAGTCGGAAAAGGACCGCGCGAGCATGGCATATCTATATATTGCCCTGGTCGTGTCGGCCCTTGTGATCATTGGCATTTATCTTCTGATCTTTGCAGTCAAAAAGGCAAAAGACGTAAAAGCCGTGGTGACCAACACAAAAAAGTATCTTCAGATATCAGACAGCTTTATTGAAGAAGTCGAGAACGATCTTGAAAAAGGAATGCCCTTCCTGAAAAGCCATAATATCGGCATTTCGGAGAATTATATCATCGGAAATCTTACCCTCGTCAATTTCACTCCGGTCATCATCCCGAAAAGCGAAGTCGTCGAGATCGTCTATGAGATCTTCGAAGGTGCTTCCACTGTGGTCGTCCACAACGGACATATAACGAACGCCAGAAATTTCTATCAGAATTTCTTCTTCAGACTGAAGAACGGAAATTACGTGCCGGTCCAGGTCAATGATAAATTCAAGCTCGATCTTGCTCTTGCCGCTTTGGAAAAAGACGGATTCAAACTGGTCGAACTTGACAGGAATGCGGCCGGGAATACGCTGAAATCAAGGATCTTCAGAAATACATACACGCTGGAGTCTGAGAGGATCATCGTCAGAAACCTGGATGTGACGAAGATCATCCCTTTGCCTATAAGTGAAGGATGCATCCGTTTTGAAGATATATCTTACGGCTCGGATGGCTATCTTGGCGTAACCGCAGTTTGCAGGGATGAAAGCAGGGTCAGGTATCTGATCGACGAAAGACGCGTGCTCATCGTCGCAAAGCAGGTATTACAGTAGTATGGATTCTTGACCGAATAGAATATACTAGTAGTAGGGAAAATTTCAGGGGAGAATATGAAGGAGAAAAAATGGTCGAACAGATAACAGAAAAAGATACCAAGAGAGCGATAGCAAGAGCGATCCTCGAGTCACTTCGCGAGTGGTTTGAGGTCGATGAGAGCAGAGAGAAATACATCGAAGAATGTGCCGACTGGATCTTCCTGGCGGACAAGGAAGACGATAAATATGCGGGTTTCCTCTGTCTTAAGGAAACCGGAAAAGAGACGGTCGAACTGGCAGTCATGGGCGTACTGAAAGAATACCACCGCAGAGGGATCGGAAGGGCGCTTTTCGAGGAGGCCAGAAAAACGGCAAAGGAAAAAGGATATTCCTTCATGCAGGTGAAGACCGTGCAGATGGGCATGTACGAAGATTATGATATTACGAACCGCTTTTATCTTTCCTGCGGATTCAAAGAGTTTGAGGTCATAAAGGAGCTGTGGGGAGAGGAGAATCCCTGCCAGATCTACGTGATGTCGCTTACTCAATGAGCATGTTAGCGGGGGTGGATGAGAATGAAGAAGTGGTACAGCGAAGAATATGAATTCACTATCGAAGTAACAGGTTTTCTGCATGGCGACAAGACCGAAAGATATTGTAGAAACGGCGAAGAACCGGGCGATACGTATACCTGTACTTACGGCTGTCCGGTCAATAAAGACGGATACGGGATCTGCTCGAAGACGATGATGATGTTATATCCGCTGATGGAAGCTGTTAGAAGCGGTGGAGATCTCGAAAACCTCGGCGGGGACGGGAAATATACCAAGACGATCGTATGTCCTGACGGCTGTGTGATCTTCCGGCTAACGGCAACGCCGCTGGGAAATGAGAACTTTCATAAAGGCGGATTCTGGGATTATCCGGATGAGACCTGATACGGGAAGGAACTCAAAGATGGACGTCGTTTTTGAATCAGATAATATAAGATTCGTAAAAGTAACAATGGAGCTGATCCCGGAATATCTTGAGATGGTCAATGATATCGATCACGTGGCTCGTTTTATCAGTGACAGACGCGATATATATACCGAGGATGAAGAGCGCGAATATGTGCAGGAACGGATCGATAATCAGGCCATGATGTACTCGATGCTGGAAAAGAGCACCGGAGACTTTATCGGGAATATCGAGTTCTTTAACCGCCGGGAAGATCAGGCGGAATTGGGAATAGCGATCACCGCAAAGATGCAGGACAAAGGTTACGGAAAAGAAGCCATAAGAAGCATTGTTGACTACGGGTTCAAGGAAGCCGGACTCAAAAGGATCACCTTAAGTGTATTTGCGGATAACCAAAGAGCAGTGCATGTATATGAGCAGTGCGGGTTTAGGGAATATGACCGCACGGATGTCGATGTGTTTATGGAAGTGACAGAAAAATGAGTAGCAAGTATGAGATAACCCGAATCAAAGGCGGAACAGATAATTGTTATCTGGTTTCCGACGGGAAGAACGCGATCCTCTTTGATACATCCAGTGGAAAAAGTCTTCCGCAGGTACTCGAGGTATGCAGCCGATATGAGATGAAGCTGCTGGTCCTTTCACATACGCATTTTGACCATGCGGAGAATGCGTCCGAGATCTCGAAAAAGTTTCAGATCCCGGTCGCTTACCATGAAGCGGATGATGAGCTTTTCGACAATTACGATGCGCAGCCTCTGAAATCTTACGGGGCGGTCGGATTTGTGGTCCTTAAGATGTCCCTGAAAGTGCTCCGGGAAACTAAAGTTATCCGACCTTCCGATCACTTCTTCGTCAAGGAAGGAGATACTTTGGCGGAATACGGCTTTCCGGATATAAAAGTCGTGGAACTTCCTGGCCACACCAAGGGATCGATCGGCCTTCTGGTACAGGATAGCGCGATCCTTGTCGGCGATGCGCTGGATAACTGGATCCGGCCGGGGATGGGTCATCTTTACTATGATCTGGATGTACAGAAGAAGACGGTCGAAAAGATCCGTTCCTTCGGGTCTAGAAAGATATATTACGGTCACGGAAAACCAACAGATACGTTTTAATGCGGAAAAGATAAAGATGGTATAATAGTTTTATTGGACGAATGGGATGACATTGATCAAGCAGCTATCGTGGGGAGACGGGAATGGCGAAGAGTTGTCCGGGGTGCGGAGCCCCGATGGAATATGATCCGGGATTTGATTCTCTGGTCTGCACAGTGTGCGGGAACATTATCGATCCGAAAACGCTGCCGGATGCCGACAGTTTCTATTACAATAACGAGGATGCCGATGAGGGTCCCGAAGATATCAAAGATACACTTTCCGAATTTGAAGAACTGACCGGCGAGATGTACGACCGACATGTGTATAAGTGCAGTCAGTGCGGGGGTGAAGTTCTGGTTTCCGGCACGGAGATCTCCACAAAATGTATCTACTGCGGATCGACATCGGTCGTTTTTTCCAGGATCACGAAGGAGAACCGGCCGGATAAGATCGTTCCTTTTTCTGTTACAAAAGAAGAAGCGATGGAGACTGTGAAGCAGAAGATCCTCTCGGGGATCTTTATGCCGAGAGGATTCAAAAAGATCGACCCGGAGCTGGTCCGCGGTATCTACATCCCGTATTTTACTTACGATGGCGCGATCACGGACACGCAGCAGCATCGGATCGGGGTCACGGAAAAGAGTTATGTGTTTGACGGCAGTGCCGAATTTGAGAATCTTCTGGTCGAATGCTGTAAAGCTCTTGATGACCGTTCCACAGCTCTCCTTGAGCCCTATAATGTAAAAGCCTCCGTTGATTTTGACACTTCCTATCTTATGGGATTTTATTCGAATACCCAGGATATCACTCCGCGTGGCGCCCAGGGAACGGCAGAACTTAAGGCTAGGACGATATTCAATTCCGAGATGAGAAAGCTGTCTCCGAATAAATCCTCCAAGACCGTATCTTCTACGCCGAAGCTGGAAATGCACAGGACGGGATATATACTTCTTCCGGCCTGGTTTATTACGATCAACGCCAAAGGCACCCCATATACTTTCCTTGTAAACGGACAGTCGGGAAGATGTACCGGAACGGCGCCATGGAGCAAGAAGAAAGTCTTTTCTACGATCGCGCTGGTCACGATCGCCAGCTGGATAGCGGTCTTTGCTTTGTTTACGAAAGTGATATTCCCGAATATAGAAAAACTCAGTCTGGATGAGGCAGAAAGACTTGCTACCGGTCTTCGGATGCAGATCATCATCGTTGCAATCAGTCTTCTGGCCGGATTCCTTTTAACTATCGCGATCCCTAAGTTTATAAGGCTTACCAGAAAACTGAAGCGGACTGGTTCCGTAACGACACAGATCTTTGTCGGAAGACGACAGGGAGGTGCCAAATGATGAATATACTCTATAGATTACTCCTGGATACAGATGTTGACTGGGGCGACAGATTTCGCGATGGATTAAGAGAGATGTGGCTGGAAGACGTAAGAGTTTACGCAGTCTGTATTATGATGGCGCTCTGTGTTTTGACATTCGCGATAATTTTCCTTGTGGTGACCGTGATGATCGAAAAGAAAAATGATTACGGAGATGAGGACGAGATGAAGATGCGAAAAGGGACCAGAGGATTTGCCGAGTCCGTCAACGCAAGAGTCCATATGGATATCTCCACGGGAAGCATCAACTGCATGAAGCGCTTCCAGTATCGGGACATCACCAAACGCTAAAGCGTCAAAAAGAAGAAAAAACGATCGCAGATCCCGCAGGATTTTTCCTGCGGGATCTTTTCGCAAGGAAGGTAGGAAAGGGACTGTAAACCCTGATATCTGGCGGTTGCAACTATCAGTTGACATATTTCCAAGCCGACTTGATAGTGTGCAATCAGAAGGTTTGCTATAGTCAAATCAATCAAGCTAGTGCACACGTTCTTGAGAAATCACGAACCGGAAAACTGATATAATGAATGAAGTGAGGTTAGTAATATGATCCTGGCAGAAAAGATAATGGAAGAAAGAAAAAAGAATGGCTGGTCGCAGGAGGAGCTCGCGGATAAGCTCGGCGTCTCCAGACAGTCGGTCAGCAAGTGGGAAAGTGCCCAGTCGGTCCCGGACCTGCAGAGGATCCTCGAGATGAGCAGGCTCTTTAATGTAAGTACCGATTATCTTCTGAAAGATGAAGAAGAGAGCCGTCCGGCCTCTCCGGTCACGGAAGAATCAGGAAAAGAACTCCGCCGTCTTTCGATGGAAGAAGCAAATGATTTCCTTGCCGAGAACAGCAGTTTTGCAGGCAAGATCGCTACAGGCTGTCTGATCTGTGTATCCTGCCCGATTCCGCTTATCGCCATTATGGCGCTGCAGAAGGCGGAAGTGATCGGACTTTCGGAGAATTCTGCCGGTGCTCTCGGCGTGATCGCGCTGCTTCTTTTCGTCGCGATCTCCCTGATCTTCTTCATCCCGGCCGGTCTGAGTATCGGGAAATGGGAATGGCTGGAAAACGAGGTCTTCGATACGGAATATGGTGTGGACGGCATGGTGAGGACTAAGTCTGAAAAGTTCAAGAAGCATTTCGTCCGCGCGATCACCGGCGGAACGATCCTTACGCTCCTTGGCGTGATTGCACTGTTCGTTGGTGCAGTCATCGATGAAGAAAATGAACCGCTGCTTATGGGTCTGCTCTGCGTTCTGCTGTTTTGTGTGGGAGTGGGCGCGTTCCTGATTGTCAATGCGGGCATAATTACGGATGGTTATTCCAAGCTTCTACAGGAAGGTGACTATACCAAGGAGGCGAAGAATAATACGCTGCTGAAGGGTGTAGCTCCGTTATACTGGACGATCGCGACAGCCATCTATCTCGGTTGGAGCTTCCTGGCTGACAGCTGGCACATCTCCTGGATCGTCTGGGTGATTGCAGGTGTCCTTTATGGAGGCCTGAGCGCGGTCATTACTCAGATTCAAAAGAATAAGAAGTTCTGACACATTCATTGATATGAAAGGCCCGAAAGTTCAAATTTTCTGATTATTTCTTTATTGTCACTTGCATATGTTACTATGCATGTATAATCCGACTGATAAAAATATAAAGGCGGGATTGTAATATGGTGAAAGCTAAGAAAATAGGATGTTTGATCCTGACGGGCCTTCTGATTTCCCAGGGTTTGATGGGAACGGCCTGCAAGAAAAAAGAAGAAACGAAGGATACTTCTTCTACTACAGAATACAGCGATAAGGAAACGGAAGAAACGGGGGATACCAGTTCTGAAGCTTCGGTCAATGAGACCGAACCGGAACCGATGGATCCTACCGAAAAGCAGGCCAAAGAACTTGCGCAGCAGCTCGGTGTGAAAGAATATGAGCTTCACGGAAGATATGATCTTTTCATCAAGTATGCTGACTGCGTGGTCAATAATCCGAAGATGGGTGAATGGAGAGGATATGCCCTGCATTTCTTCCCGTCTGTGGCAGATCACCTGACGGAAGAAAACGAAGAGTTCTTTCTCGACAGAGTCAGAAATCTGCGTATGAAATCAGAGCCCATAGAAGATGCTGCCGGCGACTTTAATGCCCCGGGTGACCAGATCAGGATCTACAGTGATGGAGTTGTCTGCAATAACGATGCTATTTACACGACGGTAAATCACGAGCTGACGCATTTCCTCGATGCTTTTGTCGAAGGGCCCGAAGCAGACGGACTTCTTTTCACTGGTGAACGTTTCGCATACGAACCAGATCTTACTGAAGAAGAAAGAAAAGCTTCTGAGGAAAAATACTTTGATTGTTATTATGCGAGCTTTATTACTGAGGGCGGCGCGGAGCTTTATATGAGCAAGTATTACGGCAGAAGCCCGCGTGCGTATTACAGCCCGAGCTGTTTTCTGATCGGATATGAGTATATCTTCGGAAGCAGGGCACTCGACGATCTCTTCTTCTCTACGGATTCGACCTTAAAATTCATTGAGGTCCTGCAGGGGATCGGATATTCGAACGAGGATATCTGCAAAGTGTTTGATTCCTTCAATTATGAGACCTACGGCAAGCCTGAAATGCCGGAAGAGTTCATCTGCTTTGAGGATGTTCTGGTCGATCTTTATGAACATGAAAAAGGAAAGTCCTGGAAAGAGGATAAGGTCTTCTGTCATATCCTCAGCCTGATCAATAACGGATACACGAGGCTCTATGAAGCCCCTGTTCTGAAGCATGAAGAATTGAAGGATATTCTTTCTGATTATTACGATATGTTTCAGTGGAGCAACAGCGTGATGTACCAGATCCCGGAACACCAGGAAGGTGATTATATCGATCTTCTCTGTGTCATGATCCACAATGACAAGATCACTCTTCAGGCCAGAATGCAGCGGACGATCAGTACGGACGGATTCATGCCGGAGGCCATAGAGATCGAGTATGACTGGGATTCCGAAAAAGTGATCTCATACAAATACGTTGAATTTGATTATCCAACGGCAGTACCGAATCCTCTTCCTGCAGGAAAAGAACGGGACGAACGCCTTGGTTCTTTTATCCATGACAATTCTAAAGCTCATCAGCAGACCCCGTATGCAGGATCTGATGAGATGAAAGATCTTTACGATCGTGCTGCGGAGATCGGCAACAAGTATGGTGTATATATTTATCTGGGAGAGAATCTGCCGGAGTATCTTGAAAGAGGAGATGTGAGCGATGCCGCATCTTTGAAGACGGCGCTTGATCAGGTCGAGAATGTTCTCGGAAGATTCCCGGACGGATATTTTGATCAGCTCAATTACGGGTATTATTCAGGATTTGAGATCGTCCTTTGTAACTGGCCGATCATGGATGAAATGATTATATATCTGACGGAAAAAGGCTATATTTACAATATCTCACTAGAGTGCCGAAACCAGAAAAACCTGTCTTTGATTGAAGACCGCCTGCTCGATGCGATCTTCACGGCGACGGATCTGAAACTATTTAACTACTTCGAAAATATCGAAGATCCGGAGTTCTCAGAAGTAGTCTGGAACGAGTTTAATACACCCGGTTTCGGCTATTACGGATATCTTGATGAAGAAGGAAGTGATTCCATCCTTAAAGAGAACAAAGACAATTTTGTCTCTGTATTTGCTTTGCGTCATGCAAAGAAGGATAGATCCCAGCTGATGATGGCCCTTATGGAATCCAAGGAACTTGGATCCGGATCCATAAAGAAGGCAGAATACTATTCCCGCATGATCCGGGAAGCCTTCGATGACTCGACCTGGCCGGAGAAAACTTTCTGGGAAGAGGAGCTTGCCACGCAGATGAGCGGCAGCGGGCAAAAAGCGGCGTAAGTCGAAAGAAAAAAGGATAAGAAAAAAGAGATCGCGGTCACTCCGCGATCTCTTTTTCTTATGCATTTTCGATATTACTGCTCTTCGTAGGTGAGGGTCCATTCATTACTTCCGTGCATGGGAATATACTTGATAGCATTATTCTCCATATCGATCCCTTCGAAACTGACTTCATTGTGAAGCGGGGTAAACGTCGTATCTGTTGCTCTGTACTTGCTCATATCGTACTCTTTATTATGGATCAGGCACCAGTAATTGACCAGCGACAGATCCGCATTCGGTACATCCATGCCGTCCGCGATACGTTCATCATCTGTTTCCAGAAGATATTTCAGAACCAGGCTGCCGTCCGGTGAGGATTCTCTTAATCCCCAGGTGACATCGACATGGTAGCCCTGGCCGTTTAAAGAGACATATGTCCATGCATGGCACATCTGCGTCTGTTCGCCGATCTCCAATGCATCTACGCCGACCTGAAGAAGGAGATATGCATAAGCACCGGCAAATTCTGTGCAGATCCCGTTTTTAGACATAAGGCAGGCGTAGGTACTGAAGGTGTCAAATGTCTCATTCTGGTCCGAAATGTGCTGATAGACGCATTCTTTTGTCATATAATCATAAAGTCCGAAGATCTTCTCAAAGTCGGAATAGTCGGAACGGACGGCTTCGTTGAGCATTCGGGTGATTTCTTCCTCGAACGCCTTCTCCTTTTTAAGGAACTCCTCTTTATCCATCGTATACTTAAGCTTTGCGATACCGTTTTCAAAGCCGTCACCTTCTACAAGCGTGCAGGCTGGCGGAAACAGCTCACTGGTAGTTACTGAATCCGTGCACCATGCATACGCATCTTCATCAGAGCATTTGAAAGAATCTTCACCGGTGCGGATCGCATCGATCATGTTGTATAAAGATTCCCACCATTCTTCCTTGACGAACTCATCGGAAAGGATCTTCGAGTACACGTGCGGATTGAACTCAATTGGAGCCGGTGCTTCCGTGGTCTCTTTGGTCGTTTCGACCGTCGTCTCCGTGGTGGTCGCCTCAGTAGTAGATTCGGAAGTTTCTTCTTTCGATTCTATTTTTGTTTCAGTGGCGTCTGTTGTCCGGCTGTCTTTTGCCGACTCAGTTTTTGCACATCCGGAGAAGGCAAGAACGAATATAAGTAACATGCTAAGTGTTTTTTTCATCGAAATCACTCTCTTTCATTATCTTGTGCTTGATTATAGGGCATGAAAGAGGTTTTTCCGTTACGATTTCGTCACGTTGAGATTCCTGTTTTTACCGCTCACTCGATGCTCTTTAGAGATTCGGTCATGTCGATCCGGCGGATCTTCCCGCGCATCATGAGATCGACGGCCAGAGAGAAAAGGATGACCAGGATCAGTGAGTAGAGGTAGCTTGGCGGGAGGATCAGGATCTTATAGGTCACGATGTCCATCTTGATCTGAGAGATGACGAAACGGTGCAGGAAGATGCCCAGCGGGATGCCTAAGATAAAGCCGAGAAGGCAGAGGATAAAGTTCTCACGGAAAACATAACTTCCGGTCTCGGATCTTTTAAATCCGAGGACCTTTAAGGTCGCGATCTCACGGGTCCTCTCGGCGATATTGATATTGTTCAAATTGAAAAGCACGATGAATGCGAGGAGCGCGGCACAGATGATGACCAGCACGACGACGTAGTTCATCTTCTCCATCGTTTCGGAAAAGCTCTTCCTGCCTTCATCCATGACGTTCCAGGATTGGATGTTCTCCGAAGAACCGACCGCGGAACCGTATTCGTAGGACTTGCCTTCCGGGACACGGATCAGCGCGCCACCTGGTCTATATTCTTCTCCAAAAGAACTCTCGTAGGTGGCATCGCTCATGATCGCGTAATGGTAGGTGTAGTTCTCGAAGATGTAATCGATCGGGCAGGTGATCGTTTTTCCTTCTTCGCCGTATTCGAGCGTGATCTTATCTCCGGCCTTAAGATCGTTGCTCTCGGCCAGTTTCAGGCTGATTCCGACCGCTCCGGTCTTCGGAAGAGAATAATCTTCTTTTCCATTATGCGGGTGAATAAACTTCGTAAATTCCGGATCGTCTGCGATGAATAGTTCGACATCTCTGATGGCAGTCTTGCTGGTATGCTTCATGCGCTCGGTACGGATCAGGATCTTCTCGGTATCCGTGGAAGTCTTCTGATCTGCCGCATCCAGGATCTTCTGCATTTCTTCTTTTTCCACACCGGGGTCGAAGTTTACGGCAACGTCGTACGTCATGATCTCATCATACTGGAAGTTAATGAGGTTGTTTATGGAGTCTTTAAGTCCGAATCCCGTGATGAGAAGCGCGGTGCAGCCGGCGATGCCGATGAGCATCATCCACATCCTCTTTTTAAATCGGAAGATGTTTCTGGCGGAGACTTTATGCAGGAAGGAAAGACGTTTCCATACCGGAGTGATGTATTCGAGGAAGATCCTTTTTCCGGACGGCGGTGCCTTCGGTCGGACCAGTTCGGCGGGGGTCTCCGTGAACTCACTAAAGCACGTGACGATGGTTACACCGACGGAACAGACCAGGGAAACGATCAGTGAAATGAGGAAGAGAGGGATCTCTGTCGTGAAGGTGATCGGGGCAAAGCCGTACATCATGTCATAGACTTTCCAGATGGTAAAGGGGAAGATCTTCGTCCCGGCGGCAAAACCGCCAACGGCACCGATCACGGAAGCGGACCCGGCATAGACGATGTACTTTAAGATGATGGAGAACTTGCTGTAGCCCACGGCGCGCATCGTGCCGATCTCGGATCTTTCGTCGGAGACCATACGCTGCATGGTCGTGGAACAGACGAGCGCGGCTAAAGCGAAAAAGAAGATCGGGAAGACCGATGCGATACCATCTACGATCTTCGCGTCATTTTGAAAACTCACGTAGCCGACATTCGTATCGCGTTTCAGAAGATAAAAATCAGCCGAAGAAGGAAAGTCGTCCATGGATATATCGATCCCGAGCGCTTCCATGGTAGCGGGATCAGAAGAGCTCAGTCCGTACTGTGTAAGAAGGGCGGAATACTGCGCTTCGGCTTCTTTCTTCAGACGGTCGTAGCGGTCCGAGACGACTTGCTCAACGCGCGGACGGAGAGTCTTCTCAAAAGCATCGATTCGGTCGTCGTATTCATCGGAAAAAGCTTTTGGATCTTCATCAAGTTTTACGAAGATCTCGGAATACGCATCGAAGACAAGGGCGTCCTTTTTCACGAAGGCGAAGTAGTCGATCGAACCATCTCCGATCTCTGTGGTGCCTTTCTGGAAATTCATGTAGTACGGCGAACGCACGCGCCCGACGACTTCGTATTCTTCATATGCGAAGCCTTCGCCCTCAGAAAGAAGGAGCGTGTCGCCGATCAGATCGGACTTGCAGGCATAGGCATCGACCACGGCTTCGTGATCGTTCTCCGGAAGCCGTCCCTCAATGAGATCCAGGGTATTCACATTTTCAGTGATCGTGTGGAATCGAACGACCGAAACGAGATCTTCGTTTCCTCCGGAGGTGCCTGTTCTTCTCGAAAAGATCCCGTCTGTATATGCGGCGCCTTCCGAGGCACGGATGCCTTCTATCTCCCCGATCTTTTTTGCATCCTCATCGTCAAAGCCGATGGTCGAGAGGATACGGAAATCGTAGAGGGACCGCTCATGGATATATTTATCTCCGGTTGCCAGAAATGCCGGCATCGTGCTTTTTAATCCCGCGAAAAAACCGACGCCCAGAGCGATGATCGCAAGGATCGCCAGATAACGCATCAGGCTGCCTTTTATGCATCGGAAAACGACCTTCCAGTAACTGCGCTTCATGGGCCGTTCACCATTCGATATCTTCAATGGATTTCGGACTCGGATTTACTTCGTTACTTTCGATCCGGCCGTTCTTGATACGTATCACGCGGTCCGCCATCGCCGCCAGTGTGGAGTTATGTGTGATGATGATCACCGTCATCTTTTTCTCGTTACATAGCTGTGAAAGGAGCCGCAGGATCGATTTACCTGTCTGGTAGTCGAGCGCGCCGGTCGGTTCATCGCAAAGGAGCAGTTTCGGGTTCTTCGCGACGGCACGGGCGATCGCGACACGCTGCTGCTCACCGCCCGAAAGCTGGGCAGGGAAGTTCTTTTTGCGGTCGGAAAGGCCGACATCTTCCAGGACCGTGTCCGGATCCATCGGATCGGCGACCAGCTGGGACGCCATCTCAACGTTCTCGATCGCGGTTAAGTTCGGGATCAGATTATAAAACTGAAAGACGAAACCGACATCGGATCTTCTGTAGTTCGCCAGTTCTTTTTCGCGGAAAGAAGAGATCTTCACACCATCAAGAAGCACGGTACCGCTCGTCAGGGTATCCATGCCGCCGAGGATGTTGAGGAGCGTGGTCTTTCCTGCGCCGGACTGGCCGAGGATCACGCAGAGCTCGCCTTTTTCGATGGAGAAATCGGCGCCGTCGAGCGCATGCACTTCCACATCCCCTGTCTTATATATTTTCTTTACGTCCTGAAACTCGATGTATGCCATTACCCTAGCCGTCTATTTTCTAAATTTTTACATGAAAATTATACCCTGTAGAGCAGGGAGTTTCAATTTTCCTGATTATTTCTATACTGTCACTTGAAAGAGCGCACAGGGACGTATAATCTTTCGTGGAGCTGAAGCACGGGAACCGTGGAAAGCCGCTGGAATCAGGAATCTTTCTGGAAAATGAAATCCTGTTTGAAGGTGGGGCCGACCATCGTGACCTGTACTGTGATGGCTAAGGACAAAAGCGCATCAAGGATAAGTGCGAGGATCCCTGCGTAAAGCAGCGGATGAAAGAAAATACTTCCGATAAGCAGAATGGCGGAGACCACCAGCAGATACCGAAAGTATGCGAAAAACGAAAGCAGAAAGCAGGCGAGAGCACTTCTCAGTCTTTTCTTCATGACACCCTCCTTGGTCCGTATTTCCGAGTTTTGGGAAATGTGATTTTGTAACTAATTCCATCTTAACACTCTTTTTTCATTTTTTGACAATAGGGAAACGCGATTTTTCAAGTTTTTTATGAAATGAAAGAGAGGATCTGCTTTACGAAAAGAAACGGTCACCCGGAAAGCGGCTCCTTATGATACGCGCGTGCGCGTTATTGACAGGGAAAAAATAGTGTATTAATATCTCGTAAGCACGCAATAAACGTGATATTATACATAGGAACACAGGAGTTTTATAAGAACTCTATTTGCAGGCGAAAAGATATGGGAAAAGAAAAACCGGTAAAAAACAAAAAAAAGGTAGATATGCAATGGGTCACCCATTCGATCGTGGTACTAGTAGCTGATGTGCTTGTCGTACTGTTCTCTTATTTTGCCGCGCTCTGGATCCGCTTCGATATGCACTTCCGAGGCATCCCGAATGAGTACTTTCAGACATACCTTAAGATCATCCCTCTCTGGTGTGTGATCACTGTCGCTGTTTTCTTTCTTTTCAAGCTGTATCACAGTATCTGGTCATACGTCAGTCTCGATGAAACCTTTACCATGATCAAGGCGTACCTCGTCCTGATCCTCTGCTATGTTCTGACGAAATATCTCTTCAAGCTGGATATGCCGAGATCCTTCTATTTCTTCGGCATCTTCATCGCCTTCGTACTCCATGTGGCCGTAAGATTCTCTTACCGTCTGATCCGCCATATCCGCAATGAGTACAGCAAGAGCAACGAATACAGAGCCGGTGATGTCGAGAATGTCATGATCATCGGCGGCGGTTCCGCAGGAAGTGTCCTTCTTCGTGAACTCAAAGTAGATACCCACCAGAAGCAGCGTCCGGTTTGCATCATCGACGATAACCCGGGCAAGGTCGGCAGAGAACTCTATGGTGTGCCGATCGTTGGCGGACGTGATATGATCGTGGAAAAAGCGGCGGAGTATAATGTCGGTTCCATCATCCTTGCGATGCCGACGGCATCCCCGAAAGACATTAAGAATATCCTCAACATCTGTAAAGAGACAGGTGCGAAAGTACGTACGCTCCCGGGCGTGTATCAGATCGCGAACGGCGACGTAAACGTAAGCCGTCTGAAGGATGTTGAGCTTACGGATCTTCTCGGAAGAGATCCGATCGAGATCGATAACAACGAAGTATTTAAGATGCTGAAAGGCAAGACGATCCTTGTCACCGGCGGTGGCGGATCCATCGGATCCGAGCTCTGCCGTCAGATCGCCGCGCATCAGCCGAAACAGCTCATCATCTTCGACATCTACGAAAATGGTGCCTACGAGATCCAGCAGGAACTGGTCCGAAAGTACAGAGACAGCCTCAATCTCGTCACTCTCATCGGTTCGGTAAGAAACACGCATCGTATCGAGAGCGTTATGGAAAAGTACCGTCCGAACATCGTTTTCCATGCGGCTGCACATAAGCATGTCCCGCTCATGGAGGACAGTCCGAACGAAGCCATCAAGAACAATGTCATGGGTACATATAAGACGGCTGTAGCCGCAGCAGCTGCAGGGGTCGAGACATTCGTTCTCATTTCCACGGATAAGGCCGTTAACCCGACAAACCTCATGGGTGCTTCCAAGCGTATCTGCGAGATGATCATCCAGATGATGAACCGCCGCTCGGAGAAGACGAATTTCGTCGCCGTTCGTTTCGGTAACGTTCTCGGCTCGAATGGTTCCGTTGTTCCGCTCTTTAGAAAGCAGATCGAAGAGGGTGGTCCGGTCACGGTTACCCATAAGGACATCATCCGTTACTTCATGACGATCCCGGAGGCCGTCTCCCTCGTTCTTCAGGCATCCCAGTATGCCAAGGGCGGTGAGATCTTCGTCCTCGATATGGGTGAGCCGGTGAAGATCGATGACATGGCCAGAAACCTTATCAAGCTGTCCGGATATACTCCGGATGTCGATATCAAGATCAAGTACACCGGCCTTCGTCCGGGTGAGAAGCTCTATGAGGAAAAGCTCATGGATGAAGAAGGCATGCAGACGACAGATAACAAACTTATCTTCATCGGAAAGCCGATCGAGATGGATGACGAGTGGTTCAAAAAGAAGATCGAAGAACTCGACCTCGACAGCCAGGAAGATGACGAGAACATCAAGAAGTATGTTCAGGAGATCGTGCCGACCTATAAACCGGGTTCCATGTGATCAATTTCAATCAATAAGTATAGAACCGAAGGGGGTTACCTCAATCCTATGGGGTGCCCCCTCTTTTATTTGTGTTCGGTAGCCGTGAACTCGTTATGAAGAATCGATTGCCGTATATTCTTGCAAAATCCGATTTCATACGGCAGCTGTTTCTGCCAAATGCTGCGATTCCCATGACTGTTTTAAAGTGATAACCATGGTTATTTGAAAAAAAGCGCTATTCCCCATGAGTGCTTTTAAGAGAAAAAACATGGGTGTTTGAAAAAAACGCTATTCCCCATGTCTGTTTTTAAGAGAAAATGCATGGCTATTTGAAAAATGCGCGAATCCCCATGACCTCCCCGGCATGGGGATTCGGATATTCTTGGATTTCCCATGAAGATTTTCCTCTTTTTCGGCATGGGAATCTTTAGGAACACTCTTTTCCCATGATTTCCTCTTCCAGTTCTGGGCAGAAAAGGCATGGGAATCCTTAAAAATCGGTCAAGTCCATATTTGTGTGTAAATTCAAAACCTGCACAATTTCTGCCTAATTACGCCGCCTTTATCAGCGCCAACTGTTCTAGCGCAATGCTTCTCAGTTTAGGGAATGTATCTGCACAGAGCTTGTCAAAGGTTTTCTCTGCGTACAATCTATTCCCGGTTGCATAACTATTGCTTATTTCAATATACGGACATAACTTTGGAAAACTCAGTCTTTTTGAAAAAGGTGTTGACACGGAAGACAAATCGTATTATTGTACTAATCAAGTAGTACAGTTTCGAAAGAGGTTATTCTCCTTTTCGAAAAGATCCTTTCAAGTCAGGAGGTAAGAACATGCCGTGGGCGTTTAAAGAAAACCGACCGATCTTCCAGCAGATCTACGACATGATCGTGATCCGCATCTTAAACGGGACATACCCGATGGGCGGCAAGCTTCCTTCTGTGCGCGAAATGGCCGAGGAGGCTGGCGTGAATCCGAATACTATGCAAAGAGCAATGTCCCAGTTGGAAGATACAGGACTTGCGATCACGAACCGCACCAGCGGACGTATCGTTACCACAGACGAAGAGCTGCTAAAGAGGATCAAGCGGGAATATGCTGTGGCCGCAGTAGAAGATTTCCTGCAGGAGATGGGAAAACTCGGGATGTCGCAGGAGGATGCAGTCTCCCTGATCCAGGATATCGGAGGTGAAAAGAAATGAATGATCTGCTCAAGATTGATAACCTGACCCGTACCTACGGGAAAAAGAAGGTCTTAGACGGGCTCGATCTGACGATTGGAACCGGAAAGATCGTCGGGCTCCTCGCACCGAACGGAGAAGGAAAGACGACATTTTTCCGTCTCGTGATGGGCCTTCTGACAAAATCTGACGGAACCATCCTGATCGACGGACAGGAACCGTCCGAAGTAACGAACAGTTATGTAAGCTATCTTCCGGACCACTATATTCTGGGGTCATTCCATTCCATCCGTGGTGCGATGAAGCACATGAAGAAATACTTCTCGGATTTCGACGAGGAAAAAGCACTTTCTCTCATGAAGCGCCTGAAGTTTAAACCGAATCAGCGTCTGGCCTCCCTTTCAAAAGGACAGAAGGAACAGGTCCAGCTGATCCTGTTCCTAAGCAGAAAAGCAAAGCTCTATCTTCTCGATGAGCCGCTGGCGGCGGTCGATCCGGCCACGAGAGATTTCATCGTCCAGACGATCCTCGGATCTTTTGGTGAAGAGAACACGGTCATCATCAGCACGCACGTCGTTCTGGATATCGAACTGATCCTCGATGAAGTGGTCATGCTGAAGAACGGAAAAGTACATCTTCAGGGAGAGGCGGATGAGCTTCGTTCCAAGTATGGAATGACCATCAATGACATCTTCAAGGAGGAATTCCGTTTTGTAGAAGGAGGCAGTGAAAATGAGTGATATGGCGACCAGTAAAGTACGTAATAATCTGAAAATGGGTCTTGCCGCGTTTGGCGATGAGCTCAAAAGACTCCTCATCATCGGCATTATCATCCCGATCCTGCTGACGCTCCCGGCGCTTTATATGCAGAGCCGATGGGTCAAGTACGATAAGATAATCGAAAAAGTTGTGACCAGTGAAAATACTGTGGATCCCTTCAGCAATCTAACCGAAAAAGAGATGAAATTCATCGAAAAGATGGAATCTGATGAAGGATTATATCAGCTGAGATCGAGTCTGGGTTTTGCCTCCTTTATGCTTTGTGGTTTCCTGGTCGCGCTCTGCATAGGGAATCTCATGAAGAACTTCTACGGGGCGCAGGCTGAGATGACGTTCGCGGTTCCCTGTAAGAAGACGGTGCTTTTTGCGGCGAAGTTTCTTGCCTCCACGCTCATCATCGGATTTGTGTTTATCCTGTTCCAGATCCAGACGTATATGATGGACGAAGGTATTGGCTGGAAGGACGGCAAATTCTACAGGATTTCATACTCCTACAAAGAGGAATTGACGGATACGATGACGAGATTTGTCCGCGAATACAGCAACATCGAGATCAATGGAATGACATTTTACTTCCTTTTGGTGATCGTGGCCTGGCTGGGCCTTGCATTCCTGCTTTCCCTGACGGGAAAACTTCAGAAATACATGGGTACGATCCCCTGTGCTATATGTATCTGCACAACTACGGTCGTTCTCTTTTTTGCGGCCGTCGCCGGGATCCTGTACGGAGATTCTTATGACAATGTGCCGCTTATGTTAACCGCGCCGGTCGTTCTGTTTGTGCTCGATCTGCTGATGATCCGGAAATACGACAGAGTGTCTTCGTAAGAAGGAGCGATAAAGAATTTCACTTCCCACACCATTTGTATTATCATAAATGAGTAAGGACAGGTGCCTCTGCCTTCGGGTGGAGGCACTTTCCGTATTGACAGAAAAGCAGGGGGAATAGAAATGGACAGGATCGTTTTCCTCGGAGATCTTCACGGGAATATCGTTGCGACAGAGGCCATGGCCGAAGAGATCAGACGCATCTCACCGGATCAGGTATGGTTCTTAGGTGATGCCGTGGGAAAAGGACCGTCCAACATCGAGACCTGCGACTGGGCAAAAGAGCATTGCGATTTCCACCTTAGGGGGAACTGGGACGAATGGATCTGCGAGAGCTATAAACGGCGGGACGAGAAGGATAACCCGTATATCGAAGAGAACCGTTTCTATTTCGAGCAGATCGGCCTCGAAAGACTCAACTGGCTGGATTCTCTTCCTGTAGAAGCCAGCATCCGGATAAGTGGGCTCCATCTTCGCGTGATCCACGGACGCCCGATCGACCAGCTCTACCAGGGCTATGATCCGGACGAGAAATTTAAAGCCGGCTTTTATTCCGCGGATAAGAAGACGAAGTTCGATGGTTTCATCTGTGCGGACAGTCACCGCCCGTATGTACGCTCCCTTCACGAAGGCTATGCCGTGAACACAGGAAGTGTCGGAAACAGTATCGGCGTCCCGCGGGCACATGCGCTTCTGGTGGAAGGAGACATCGATTCTCCGGCGATCACAACGATCCGCTTTTCGATCCTCTCTGTCCCGTACGATAACAGAAAAGCCGCAGACCTCGCCCTTAGTACCGAAGGGCTTCCGATGAAGGATGCGTTTGCCAACGAAGTTCTAACCGGCATTTATTCAAGATAAAAGGGGCGCCCCATGATGATCGAAGATGTGATGACGAAGATAAAAAACGGTGATCTCCGAAGTATATTTGCGGAGCTTTACGGTCCGGAGGAAGAAGTTCTTTCTTATCAGAGCGACCGCTATCTTCGCGCTCTTTCGGAGTTTTCTGAGGTCTTTCCCGAGACCGCATCTTCGGGAAAAGAAACGTTCCTCTTTTCCGCGCCCGGAAGAACGGAGATCTGTGGAAACCACACCGACCATCAGCACGGAAGAGTGCTTGCTGCCGCCGTCGATCTCGATGCCATCGCTGTCGTTTCCGAAAATGATACACACCTGATCCGCCTTCAGTCCGAGGGATATAAAGAGGTAGAAGTGGATCTTTCCGATACTTCCCCTAAGGAAGAAGAGAAGGGCACGACCGCGTCCCTGATCCGGGGCGTCGCCGCGCAGTTCATCTCCCGCGGGGTCGATGTGAAAGGCTTTGATGCCTATGTCACTTCCGATGTCCTTTCCGGAAGCGGGCTTTCTTCTTCTGCGGCATTTGAGGTCCTGACCGGAAACATCATAGACCATATGAGTAACGGCGGAAAGGCCGGCAGTATCGAGATCGCAAAGTACGGACAGATCGCTGAAAACAATTATTTCGGGAAGGCCAGCGGCCTTATGGACCAGATGGTCTCGTCGGTCGGCGGCTTTGTCGGGATCGACTTCGCTGACCCCCGATCCCCAAAGATAGATACTCATCAATGTGATTTAAATAAGCTCGGTTTTTCACTTATCATCACCGACACCAAAGGAAGTCATGCGGATCTTTCGGGAGAGTATTCCGCGATCCCGAAAGAGATGCAGAGCGTGGCCTCCTTCTTCGGGAAAGAATATCTCCGGGAGGTCGATGAGAAGGCGTTTTACGCAAATCTTGCCGAAATGAAAAAGACCCCCGGGATCACCGACCGCGCGATCCTTCGAAGTGCTCACTTTTTTTCTGACGACGCGCGCGTCCCGGAAGAAGAAAAGGCTCTCGATGAAGGGGATATGAGAAGATTCCTCGACCTGGTCAATGCATCCGGTAATTCTTCGGCAGCACTTCTTCAGAATCTTTACTGCGCGGAAAGACCAACTGATCAGGAGATCCCGCTGGCACTTCTTTTAAGCAGAAGAGTCCTGGGAGATCAGGGTGCCTGCCGCGTGCACGGCGGCGGATTTGCCGGTACGATCCAGGCCTTTGTTCCAAAGGCGAAAGTAAAAGAATACGTCGGGACACTGGAAGGCGTTTTTGGAAATGGCTCCTGCCACATCCTCCGTATCCGCCCTCGAGGCGGCATACGGGTGCTATAAAAGAAGATACGCTGTCTCTTCTAAAGAAGAAACAGCGTATCGGAAATCACCTTACAGTTTGGGTGTCTGGCTTGCATCCATGAGCTTGAATTTCTTCATACAGCTGACGGACTCTTTATTCGAACCGAAGCTGTTGGACTTTTCGAGGATCACTCCTACGAAGAGAAAACTCAGGCCGACGGATGCGATGATAGAAGCGGCATAGCATAAAAGTACGAAGATCATTTGGCATCCCCCTGTCTCTTTTTCGAAAAGATAAATGTTACGACGGATCTGGACAGATTGAGGTTGTCCAGCACTTTCTTAAACCTGGCAAATCCATAGCCCATGAGACCGAGCGCGGCGGAGATCACCGCGAGACCTCCGTAGACCTCTTCATAGCCGCCGGTCTTTCTCGAAACTCTGGATACTCTTTCGGTATACCCCATTGCGGCCGGAAGGATACCGGACTTAATGAAGAAGAAGGTCGCAAACGAAGCCAGTGCCAAGAAGGACACGCCGATCATGAGCGCGGCCAGAAGGCGGTTCCACGGGACTGTTCCGACGACCTTTCCCGTCTGTCCGTTGATGAGGAAAGTGTACGGTGTCCCCTTTTTCTCAATCGAGACGAACCACACAGGAAGAAGCGCATAAGAAGATCGGGCGAACTCTGATTTCGGGACCGATGTGACACGCTTGATCTTACGGACAGTACCGCTTCGGATCTGACGGAGCACTTCTTCATCGAAGAAAGCGCGGGCCTTCATAGTCGCATTTCCCTTGGCATGTTTAAGATCGAGGTCCTGAATATTCGAATAAAAACCCATGAGATAAGAGGAATCGAACTCCACTTTTTCATTGAGATGGAAAGGTTCGAGCTGCATCGTCGTCTGGTCCGCCAGGTTCTTGCAGGCCTCGACCGGAAGGTCGATAAATTCACATTCACCATCGTAAATACGTGTCTCATGACCGACCATGAAGCGCTGCGTATCCTTGAACCAGCCCTCATAGAGGAAGTACGGCACGTAGATGCCTCGGACGACCGAAGGCTCGGTGACCTTGAAATATCTGGGAACGAAGAAGCCGGCTTTCAGCTGCTTTTTGACGTTGGCGACGGCTTCTTCCTTCGACACTTTAAAAGGCAGAATATAGTCCGGACGGCGCTCTTTGGCAATGCGGTTGAAGACTACGGCCGTCGAGCCGCAGTACACGCACTTGGTAGACACTTCCGTACCGGAGACGATGACCTCGCCGCCGCACTGGCTGCAGGTGTAAATATGACAGTCGTACGTCTCGCCTGTCAGTTCTTCCTCCTCGAGCGTATCCTCGAGAGCAGTGGTCTCATCTTCATCATAGTTCAGGTAAAATTCATTCGCATCCGGTAAACTCTTCGGATCGATGATGTTGCCGCAGGAGCCGCAGACAAGCGCATCGAACCCCGGATCATACTCCATCGGGGCTCCGCACCCCGGACAATTCTTCGCCATATATCCTCCCATTCTCCCCAAAAAGATTCCTTTGGCAAAGGAATAACTATATGAAGCATACCATGAATTTATGTCAAATATTACTGTGAATTTGGCAAAATAGAACCTGCTGGAGAAGGGATCCG
Source organism: Clostridiales bacterium (assembly GCA_017551865.1). Lineage (GTDB taxonomy): Bacteria > Bacillota > Clostridia > Saccharofermentanales > Saccharofermentanaceae > Scatonaster. The sequence goes on from JAFZKB010000002.1 coordinate 31,043, forward strand.
TCAGTTCGCGCAGAAGAGAAATTCGGTGTCCCAGCACAGCAGATGCGGGTGGTGGCGCATATAGACCTTATACTCCGGAACGATCTCCTTTATAAGAAGCGGCAGCTCGAAAAGATCCGAGCTTCTGTGGTAGCAGGACACGATCAGGGAGGGTCTGTCCCGAAGGAGGATATCCCGTCCGCCTTCGATGGCTTTTTTCTCATTTCCCTCGACATCGAGCTTGATCAGGTCGGCCCTTTTGTCCTGTAACAGTGTTACAAGTGAGGCGACTGTAAGCTCTTCGCCCTTGCCGGCGCCTTCGGTCTCATGCACCCCGCGGCCGAGGTTTCTGGGGATAAAAGAGGTCCCGTCATGGTCAGAAATGAGTGAGCGGACACAGGATATGGTCAGATTTCGCTCTTCCCGGAGAGGTGAAACATTCTCCGAGAGCTTTCGGAAATTCCTCCTGTCTGGCTCGACGGCAATGACATCCTGGATCGTCGGGAAAAGCGAAGTATAAAGAGAAACCGTGTCTCCGTTATATGCGCCCAGGTCGATATAACTGGCCGGATCCGGAAGAGAGAAGATCTTTGAGAGTCCGGAAACAGGCGCTTCGCAGGACCGCAGCAACATATAGTCGCCCGTCAATTTATATTTTACCACACTTTCGAAGGTCTTCTTCGAAAGGTCATCTTCGAGCATCTCCCTCACATCGGACAGATCTTTTTCATGAGAAGCATAGTATTCCATATCGAAAAGATCCGTTCCGTATACCGGGACGTCCGGTGCATAGACTTCGCACTCTCCGGCGATCCGGTCGATATTGGAAAGCACGTCCGGAAGAGATGTGCCGAAGCAGATCAGGACGATCATGTCGGGAAAGCGCTCGTGAAGGGCTTCGTAGCTCTCGACTTTAAAGCCGCGGAAATAGCGGTCACGCACGAATCCGCTGCTGGCGAAGACTCCGGACACGGGGATATTCCGTGAGATCAGCTGATCGAGGATCTTATCACCGCCGTTTCCCGTCCCATAAAGAACGACCGGCTTTTGGGCGGTCGTCAGATATTGCCAGATATCGCTATTACTGTTCATAAGCGGACTCATTTACTGTTGTCGGAAATATACTGCTTATACTCTCTGCTGATGATGTTCCAGTCCAGATCGAAGCGGGCCATATGCTTCTGGAAAGCGGCTCTCGCGGCGGCCGGATCCTTCTTTTTGATGGCGTCGAAGATCGCGCGGTGATCGGAAACGATCTTGAGATCCTTGACCGAGTGCAGACTCAGGCTTCTTACACGGTCGAAGTGCATGCTCATCAGGCTGACCATGTAATAGCACTGCATCTTGTTGCAGATGCGGTAGATGAGTTTATGGAATTCGTTATCAAGTGCCAGAAGCTTGTCGGCGTCCTTGGAAAGGTAGAACTCCTGAAGTGCCAGGTTATCATCGAGTTCGCGAAGATCCTCTTCCTTGGCCAGTTCACAGGCATCCTCGACCAGTGCGGTCTCAACTGTGATACGCAGGAATCTCGCCTCACGGATGAGGTCGGAATCGATCATGGAAACGAGGCAGCCCTTCTGCGGAAGGATATCTACGATCTTCGATTTGGAAAGCTCCAGAAAAGCTTCGTGAACCGGGGTACGGGAAAGACCGAGTGCCGTGGCGATCTCCTGTTCGCCGATCATGCTGCCCGGTTCGATCTCCAGACTGATGATGTTCTCGCTGATAACGCGGAATGCATACTCGCGGTTGGTCTCACTGGAATTCTTAGGTGGAACGATCATATCGAAAAAACTCCTTCACTACATCGGGTTTCAAACAACATAAATATACAATATTTTTAACTAGCATACAAGTTAGAAAAATATCAGCCCAGATGCTTTTTCAGGGTCTTTCTGACCGCCCCGGGTCCCTCGATCATTTCCGAAACGAAAGATTCGATCTTCGGTGATAATCCGCATGAAACAAGGTCGGATCCGAAGACGGAACTGTTTGACAGAAGACCGTCGAGATTTCCTTTCACGCTATCGGGGTCCGAAAAACGGATCGCGGAAAGCTGCTCTTTTAAAGACGGAAGGAGCGGATCGGAACTGAGCTCGATCGGATCGCCGTTGTCATCGATCCCGAGAAGATAGCGGATCCACCCGGCGATCGCCAGAGGGATATAGGTCAGGGAAGTAACATCTAACGAAGGATCGGAGATATAGGACTTGATGGTCTCGCCGAAACGGATCGGGACCTTAAGGCTCGTGTCTGTCGCGATGCGCTGCGGCGCATCCGGGATAAACGGATTCGGAAGACGCTCCTCGATCACCTCCCTGATGAATTCGGAAGGCTTTAGGATCACGGGATCTGTTACGACGGGAAGTCCCTCTGAATAGCCGATCTTCGTGATGAGGGAGACCAGCTCCGGATCCTTCATCTCATCCGAGATGCGCGTATATCCGAGTACGCATCCGAAAACGGCCAGTGCCGTATGGAGAGGATTTAAGCAAGTGGTGACCTTCATGCGCTCGGCCTTATTCACCGTATCGCGGTCGGTCATGAAGACGCCGGCCTTTTCAAGCGGCGGACGGCCGTTCGGGAAAGTATCCTCGATCACGAGATACTGCGGAACTTCCGCATTTACGAAAGGTGCGATGAACGTGCCTTTTGCCGTAGTAAACGGACGCATATCGGAGATCCCCAGTTCCTCGATCATCTTCTCGACCGAGGCATCCGGACGGGGCGTGATCTTGTCGATCATGCTCCACGGGAAAGAAACTTTGCCCGTATCATTCAGATAATCGATAAATCCGGAGGAGACGAAGCCGCGCTTTTCCCAGGCTTCCGCCACCTCGAGGATACTGCTCTGAAGCTTTTTGCCGTTACTGCTGCAGTTGTCCATAGAAGCCAGCGCGAGAGGCGCTCCGCCTTTCTGGAATCGCTCCCACAGGAGAGCGCATACGATACTCATGGCGTGCCGCGCGCTCTTTGGGCCGTTTTCCATATCGGAGGATACGACCGGAAGGAGCTTCCCGTGCATATCATAGAGGGCATAGCCCTTTTCGGTAATGGTAAAACTGATGATCTGAAGAGAAGGACTTGAAGCGATTTCATAAAGACGGCTCATTTCCGGTGCGTCATTCGGATCCGCTTTTCTCGATTCTGTCACACTTCCGATGATCTCGTATCCCGTACTTCCGTCGGGACGAAGGTCGACCATCAGTGTCAGGTCATCATACGGCCGGTAGATCCGGTCGATGATCTCATAGTCAAAAGTATCGGCGGCAATGATGCCCGTATCGATCAGTCCCTGATTCAGTAGATCCTGGGAAAGACGTGCGATAAAACCGCGGAAGATATTTCCGGCGCCGAAATGAAGCCAGGTCGGTTCTTTTTCGGACTTTGCCCGCACTTCGTCAATGGAAAAAGAGGGAAGGATGATGTTCCTTTCAGACCATTCTCCTGTATTTTTCAGGCTGTCCCTGCGCATAGAAAGAGAAAGCATTGGTTCGAAGCCTCCTGAATTGAAGTAGTTTTCGACCGGAAAAGATCACTTCCGGCTTTTTTCAACGGCTTCCCACAATCCCTGGATATAGACTGCGCCCAGTGCGCGGTCATAAAGACCGTAACCCGGGCGGGAGGTCTCCGACCAGATACGTCGTCCGTGGTCCGGACGGATGTATCCGTCAAAACCGTTCTCCTGAAGGGCAGCGATGATGGCGTACATGTCCAGGTCGCCCTCGGAAGAAAGGTGGGCACTCTCGTGGAAATCCTTTTCAGAGGTATGCTTGACGTTGCGCAGATGTACGAAAGGCACGCGTCCCAAGGCGGCAAATTCCTTCGCCATTGCCGGGATATCGTTCTCCGGATTGGCACCGAGACTTCCGGTACAGAGCGTAAGACCATTGCGCTTACTGTCGTTGAGCGCCAGATATTTTCTGATGGACTCTGCGGAGCAGACGACCTTCGGCAGACCGAAAAGCGGCCACGGCGGATCGTCCGGGTGCACGCCGAAATCCAGATCATATTCCTCGGCATACGGCATAACGGCATCGAGGAAGTACGTGATGTTTTTGAAGTATTCTTCAGCAGAAACATTATGGTAGAACTCGACATCCTTGGCCATTGCAGGGAATCTCTCCGGCTCCCATCCGGGAAGCGTCATGTCATGCGAACCGTCCATCATGGAAGCGATAATGCGGTCGAGGGTCAGTCCGCTCGCGAAGGAATGCTCGTATGCCATGGCAAAAGAACCGTCCTTCAGCGGGAGTTCGAGATTGCTTCGAAACCAGTCCATGACCGGCATGAAGTTATAGCAGATGCACTTGACTCCGGCTTCGTGAAGATTCTTCATGGTGGTGATGTAGTTGGAGATGTATTCATCTCTGGAAGAAAGGCCCTTCTTAATATCCTCGTGGATATTCACACTCTCGATCACTTCCATCTCCAGACCGGCCGCATGGACCTGATCTCGAAGCGCGAAGATCGTCTCTCTGGGCCAGATCTCACCGGCGGGGATATCGGAGAACATCGTCGCGACACCGGAAACGCCCGGGATCTGACGGATCTGTTCCAATGTTACCGTATCATCGCCATGCGGCCACCAACGAAACACCATCTTCATAGTTATTGCCTCTTTTCCACATCAAACATAACCTGCAACTAGCATACTAGCAAACTAGAATAGTGTCAAGGTCGTTAGATTTTTATTTTTTCGTTTTTCCCAAAAGGGAAACGGCAGGATCACATTTTGTCCGTGTCGTCTGTCTTCGGTCCCGGTCTTCTGCGGAACATATTGATGAGCCACGGGATCAGGATGATCCATCCGTAAGACCGGAAAGAAGAGGCGAAGCAGGAGAAAAGAAGCTCGCCTAAAGAGCACACGCCATTATAGTAATCATCGTAGTGCATGCCGACATAGCAAAGGCCCATGCATAGATTGGAGATCAGAAGGAAAATGGTCGAACGCACCAGCACCTCTCTTGGGAGCGGCTCCGGTTCGTCCTGTTTTTTCACTGCTTTGGTCGTGCAGCGTATTCCGATAAAGAGAAATACGATGGCGCCAATCAATGCGATCAGCATTCCGGTGGTACAGATGATAGATAGTGTTGTGCCCATGAATACCTCAAAAAAGAAAAACGTACATTAATACTTTATTCCTCGAAACCCTCTTCGTCAACATCGGAAGGCTCGTTATCCTCGTCGTTTCCGTCGTCATCATTTTCGCTTTCGACGGCGTCTTCATCACCGTCCTCCGCGTACTTTTCAGGATGCTCACGCTTATCCTTGAGAAGCAGGGCATAATTGAAATCCCTCTCGCAAAGACGTCGGCAGAGATAGCAGCAGGTAAAAGGCACAAACAGGATCGACGGGATAAAGACGATCATGAGCGCCAGAGATAAGAGGATATAAAGCCACATGAGAAAGGTGTGGCTCGTATACATCGTCGAGAAAGTAAAGCTGTGGAAGATCGTATTTCTGACCGTGTTTTTGAATCTCGCCAGATACGGGCAGACGAAAGGCACCGTGAAGAAAAGCGGAAGGATCAGAAGGATCGCCACACCGGTATAAAGCGACGGAAGGTGTACGCCGTTAAAGCCGAAAAGAGCGAAGCAGAGGTTAAAAGCGGTCACGCCGGCATAAAGGAGAAGGACGATCGTAACCGAGATGCCCTGCTTGAGGTTCTGTTTAAAGGAATGGAAGAAATCCTTCACAGGAGTGGCCGAATTCTTCTCGACTCTCTTATTGATCGCATAGTAAAGCGCCGTCGCCGAAGTACCGATCGTGACGATCGGAAGGCTCGTGACGAAAAAACAGAGGCTCAGGAGCATAACATCTCCCAGTTTGTCACCGAGAGAATACAGGCGGCTTTTGGAAACGCGGTCGTAAAATGATTCTTCCATGCTTGGGATATCTCCTTTTCTCCAATATATTAGACGCTGAAAACAGGAAAAGCAAGAGTAAAAACGCCATCTGCCATTCTAGTGTTAAAGCTGTGGAAAAGCCGTCCCGATTGTGCTATCTTATAACCATCAAAGGGAAAAGCTCCGTGCTCGGAGGCCTTTTCGGAAACGGAAGAGAACATGATCGAACTTGCACCAATATTCGGAAATGGCATGATACTTCAGAGGGAACGCCCCGTCTCCATCTGGGGCAAAGACGACAGGGCAGGCTCTGTGTCTGTCCTTTTCGAGGGGAAAACATATACCGCACCTGTCACCGGCGGAAAATTCCTCATCACCCTTCCCGCCCATCCCGTGGCAAAAGATCTGTCCCTTCAAGTTCGCGGCAGTGAGACCATCGAGCTGACCGATGTCTGCTTCGGAGATGTATTCTATCTTGCCGGCCAGTCGAATATGGAGCTGCCGGTATCCCGAACTCTCGATGTGTCGAAAGAGGAAGTGGATGCCTCGGACTATCCCTACATCCGCCAGTACCGCGTTACCCCTCAATACAATATGGCCGAAGACGAGATCGCAGATCTTGCGAAGAATCCCTGGACGGCGGCCGTTCCCGGCAGGATCGGCGAGATGAGCGCGGCCGGATTTTATTTTGCCAGGAGGATCTATGACGAAAAGCAGATCCCGATCGGACTGGTGCTCGGTGCCCAGGGCGGATCCACGATCGAATCCTGGATGCCGGAAGAACTCCTTTCGAAGTTCGGCGACTATAAAGAGAAGATGGCTCCGTTCATGGGAAAAGACGCTCTGAACGAGTATCTGAAGTTTCGCGACAGTTCCATCGCCTCCTGGAGAAACGCACTTTCTTCGGAAGATGATGAGAAGATGAATAAGGAGATTCCGGAGGATGCGACGGACTTTTCGGTTCCGGGCATGCTCCGAAAAGAAGACGGGACCGGCTTTATCGGGATCGTCTGGTTCTATAAGGAATTCACACTGGAAGATGTGCCGTCTTCGGATGCCTTCCTTTATCTCGGTGATCTGATCGATGCGGATCAGACCTTTATCAACGGGACCCTCGTGGGGAGAACGGAGTATCGTTATCCTCCGCGTAAATATCCGTTCGACGGTTCGATCCTGCGCAAGGGAAGAAATCTCATCGCCGTGCGGCTGATCATCGAGACAGGGGACGGCGGCTTCGTCGCCGAGCATCCGTACTATGTAAGATCCGGCGATGAGAAGATCGAGCTTTCGGGTACGTGGAAGATGGCTTTTGGAAAAGAAGCGGCTTCTGCTGTTCCGGCATTTCTCATGGGACAGGAAGTCCCGACTTCACTTTATAAGACGTCCGTCCGCCCGCTGAAGGACTATTCTTTCCGCGGTCTTTTGTGGTATCAGGGAGAAGCCAATTCTTCCGATCCGGAAAGATACAGTGAGAAGTTCTCCGCTATGATCAGAAACTGGCGGGATCTTTTCGGGCAGAAGCTTCCGCTGATCTGTGTCGAGATGGCGGACTATACGGATCCCGTGACAGGAAAAACGCCTCCCGGCTGGGATCTGATTCAATCCCAGCAGAAAGAGGCGGAAAAAACTGTACCCGACTGCGCCGTAGTATCCGCGAAAGATCTGTCGACGCCCCTGGAGCTTCATCCCCAGCGCAAAAGCGAGCTGGGCGCGCGACTTGCTGAAGCGGCAAAGAAGATCTTCTATTAAGATCAGATATCCAGTTCGATCTCTTTATCGAGTTCTTCCGGACGGTATTTGCCGTTCTTCTTTCTCTGCTTGACGCATTCAGTCAGAAGATATTCGATCTGTCCGTTGACGGAACGGAAGTCGTCCTCGGCCCAGGATGCAATCGCATCGTAGAGTTTGGCCGAGAGGCGGAGAGGTATCTGTTTTTTCTCAGGGCCGGCCATCAGTACAGGCTCCCGGAGTTAACGATCGGCTGCGCTTCCTTATTGCCGCACAGTACGACCAGAAGATTCGAAACCATTGCCGCCTTACGCTCTTCATCCAGTTCGACTGTTTTCTTCTCGGACAATCTGTCAAGCGCCATTTCTACCATTCCGACTGCACCATCGACGATCAGCTTTCTGGCATCGACGATCGCGGCAGCCTGCTGACGCTGGAGCATCGCTGCGGCGATCTCCGGAGCATAGGCGAGGTAGGTGATACGTGCATCTACGATCTGAAGTCCTGCATCGGAGACCTTGCTCTGGATCTCTTCCTTGATCCTTCTGGCAACGATCTCAGTGGATCCGCGGAGAGAACCGTCATCGGCTTCGCCGTCGCCGGTGGTATCGATGTTATCCGTGACATCGTACGGATAGACCTTTACGACATTACGTACGGCTGTGTCGCACTGCAGGGAGAGGTACTCCTTAAAGTTATCCACATTGAAGACAGCCTTAGCCGTATCCTCGACTTTCCACATGACCGCGACCGCGATCTCGACCGGGTTACCGAGAACATCGTTGACCTTCTGCTTGCTGTTGGAAAGCGTCATGACCTTAAGAGAGATCTTGCGGGTGACCATCTCCATAGTCGTGTTTGCAGAAGCTCCGGTGCTTGCAGCAGCTGCAGCGGCCAGGAGATTTCCCTTCTGGCTGACGTCACCGCTCTGGCCGAGATGTGTACCGGCGGCCGGGTTGAAGGCTGTGCAGAACGGGTTTACGAAGAAGAAGCCGTCGCCCTTCAGTGTGCCTACATATTTACCGAAAAGTGTCAGCACCAGTGCTTCGTTCGGCTTAAGTACCTTCAGTCCGCAGAGCGGGATCCAGCCGACGCAGAGGAAGACGATGCAGAGGATGAAAAGCCACATCGGACTTGGCGCGTCGTCGCTTCCGTTGATGGCGCAGCAGATGATGCCGGCAGTAGCGGCACATGTCAGGAGGATATAAAGGAAAAGTACCAGTCCTCCGATCTTACGTCCCTTAAGGACTTTCTCAGTGATTTCATAATTCTCTTTCATTTTTTCTTACCGCCTTTCGTTTAGGTGATATCGAAATGATATCATCGTGATCTCTTTTTGTCAAGAATTGGTGATTCCTTTGTGCATCCTGGCTAAAAACGGAGGCGAAAAAATCAAATCCGACGTTGACATGCAACTAGTATGGTGGTATTCTGTCATCGTAAACAACTAGCATACAAGTGTGGAAGCAAGCACTGCACGGTAGTGATGAGATCCATAAGTCCTGTGGATCAGATCACAGAGCGAATCGCCTTATGACCTCCTGATGCCCGGCACCCCAATTGCTTCGCTTCCACGCACATGCTGGATGGCACATGAAGGAGTAGTGGGGTATGAGTACAAACAGCATTAACCGGGAATGGGTTCCTGCGAAAAAGAAGCACCGTTTCAGAAGACATATCGGACAGTACTGGCAGATCTATCTGATGCTCCTGGTACCGATCGTTTACTATATCGTTTTCCGTTATCTTCCGATGTTTGGAAATATCATCGCTTTCCGTAAATACAAGGCCGGCGGTTCGATCTTCGGTTCTCAGAACAGTGGTCTGAAGTACTTTAGGCAGTTTATCGGAGATAAGTCTTTCTGGAGAGCTTTCAAAAATACGCTTATCCTGAATTTCACGTATCTTCTTTTCCGATTCCCACTGACGCTGATCTTCGCTCTTCTTATAAACGAGATCAGAAATCTTCACTGGAAGAAATTCGTGCAGACAGTATCGTATCTTCCGCACTTTATCTCCATGGTTATCGTCTGTGGTGTCATCAAAGAACTCCTCGGAACGACAGGTCCGATCAATAACGTCATCGTTTCCATGGGCGGAAGGCCGGAGCAGTTTCTGTCGATCGCCAAATACTTCGTACCGATCTTCACGATCTCCGGTATCTGGCAGAGCATGGGCTGGGGCACGATCCTCTATCTTGCCGCAATGTCCAACATCAACCCTTCGCTTTATGAAGCAGCCGCGGTCGATGGTGCCGGACATTTCCAGAGAGTATGGCACATCACACTTCCGTCGATCATGCCGACGATCACCACACTTCTTATCCTGGATATCGGCGGCCTTGTCGGATCGGGCGGAGCTTTTGAAAAAGTATTCCTGCTTTATAACCCGATGATCTATTCCTCGGCAGATATCGTATCCACATACGTATACCGGATGGGTCTCGGTTCCGGTAACTACAGCTACGCGACGGCAGTAGGTCTTTTCGAAGGTCTTATAAATCTCATACTGCTTACGACGGCGAACTTTCTGTCGAAAAAACTGACGCAGAGCAGTTTGTTCTAAGGAGGACGATGAGATGAAACTGAAAGAAAACACAGGCTATAAAGTCTTCCTGGTAGTAAATACCATAATTATGATCCTGATCTCGGTGGCGACACTGTTCCCGTTCGTGTACCTCGTCGCCCAGTCCCTTTCTTCGGAAAAAGAGATCATCGCCGGAAACGTTACCCTAATCCCGAAGGGTATTAATTTAAAGACATATATATATGTAATAACAGAGGGCGAATTTATAAAGTATTATAAGAACACGATCCTCTATACCGTAGTCGGTACTACGCTCTCGCTGGCCTTCTCCTCTATGCTGGCCTACCCGCTTTCGAAAAAGGAACTGAAAGCGACGAAGATCCTGACACCTTTCGTCATCTTTACGATGTACTTCGGCGGCGGCATGATCCCGAACTACATTCTCGTGGTCAAGCTCGGACTGAATAACACCATGGCTGCCTTCATCCTCCCGATGATGATCAGCACTTACTACGTCCTCCTGATGAAGTCCTTCTTCGCCAGTACGCCGAAGGATCTCGAGGAAGCAGGTGAACTTGACGGCCTCAATAAATTCGGTGTGTTCATGCGGATCGTCCTTCCTTTAAGTAAACCGATCATTGCGACGATGACTCTTTTCTATGCAGTCATGTATTGGAACAACTGGTTCCAGGCATTCCTGTATCTGCGAAAAGATAAGTGGCCGGTCGCTTATTACCTTCAGAACATCATCCGCGGTGCGGGTGCCAACGATGCCGACGCGCAGCAGGTGGCAACGAATATCCGCTCCTGTTCCATGGTGCTCACGGCACTTCCGATCATCTGTGTATATCCGTTTATCCAGAAGTATTACGTGCAGGGCATGATGCTCGGCGGCGTAAAAGAATAACTTATCGAATGTTACCGTGTGTGCCGGGGTCGGAGCCGGTGGGCGCGGAGCAGAAATAATGAATGAAACGAGATTGAGGAGGAAAACAATGAAAAGTAAAATTGTTAGTCTTTCGCTGGTAGCTTCGATGCTGCTGGCAACGGCGGGTTGTACTACAAAAGAGACAACGGTCGGTTCGACAACGACCGCACCGGACAAGATCGACACAAGTGCAACTGAGACCGAACAACCGTCCCTCGGCTATGAATTCGGACTTGGAAAAACATTCCATGCGGATCAGCCGACGACCTACAGCATGTTCTTCAGTGACGCAAACTGGTATTCCATGCAGCCGACCTGGAAGACGGAGGGTATTTTCAAGAAGATCGAAGATATCACAAACGTTCATCTTGATCTGATCTCCTTCGACTCCAACGACTACATGAAGAATGTTACCCTGAACATTTCTGCCGGTGAGTCTGCGTACATCATTCCGAAGATCTACGACGAGAGTGCTTTCGTAGATGGCGGCGCGATCGTTCCGATCTCTGACTGGGTCGAGTACATGCCGAACTACTGCGAATTCTATAACACCTATGACATGGCTCCGGATATCCGTACCATCACAAGAAGCAACGGTAAGTACTATCGTCTGCCGGGTATGCTGGAGCAGTGCCTCCTGAACTACACCTTCGTTATCCGTCAGGATATCTTCAAGGCAGCCGGCGTAGATGTAGAATCTATGGAAGCTACATGGACATGGGAAGATCTTCTCGAAGCACTTAAGAAAGTTAAGGCTTACATGGTCTCCCAGGGCATGTGCAAAGAAACAGATTATATCTGGTCTGACCTGTGGTGCGGAAGCGAGAGCGGTCAGAGCAGCGGCGGTAACCTCCTGAAGGTCATGGGTATCACCTATGATGTAAACGCAGGATGGGCTATCGCAGATGGTATCCGTTATGACCAGGCGAAGGACGAATGGTACTTCAGCCCGACATCCGATAACTACAAGGAATTCCTTGCTATGGCTGCCCGTTTCGTAAACGAGGGCATCCTCGATCCGGGTACTTTCAACCAGGATGACGATACAGCGACCAACCAGTTCTATAACGGCAAGACCGTTATCATGAGCGTAAACCAGAGCCAGTACGCGAACTATGTCAAGAAGTGCGAAGAAGTTCTCGGTGCCGGCAACTTCGAACTGTACGCCACGATCCCGCCGAGATCCAAGCTCTATAACTATTCCACAGCCGGCGATGTCCGTCTGGAGAATGGTGTCATGATCTCCCAGAAGGCGCTGGACGAACTCGGAAAAGACGGCTTCATCGAGATGCTGCGTTTCGTTGACTGGCTGTTCTACTCTCCGGAAGCTTACACCCTCTATAAGTGGGGCGTAGAAGGCGAGACCTTCAAGTACGCTGAAGATGGATCAAAGGTACTGCTCGATGGTTACTGCTGCAGCGGCCTCGGTATCAACGGCAAGGATGGCGACATCGATATCCGTAAGCAGTGGGGTTATGCCGGCGGTAACTTCTGGTACGGCCACACCTTAGCGGAAATGACAGATAACTACATTCCGGAAGTTAAGCACTTCGTAGACTCCAACTTTAACAACCGTGAAAAGCCGGCGATCGCTCCGGGTATTGCTCCGAACGACGATCAGAATGAGCAGATGACGCTGATCGCTACACCTCTCATCGACGAAGTCAACGCATGGACACTCTGGTTCGTGACCGGACAGAAGGATGTGGAGAAAGACTGGGACGAGTACGTCAAGGTCTGCCAGGAGAAGAGATGTCAGGAACTCGTAGATCTTTATAACTCGATCTATAAGGGAGCTGCCAAGTCCTCCTGATCAGTAAAAAAACAGAGTCAAAAATCTCTTTTTGGGAGCTATCGCATGCCGATAGCTCCTTTTTTACAAAATTTACTGAAATTTTCTTCATTTTTTTCTAAAAAACAATTGCATCTTGTCGAAAGCGAGAGTATAATTGTGTCATAAATATGAACGAACTGTGAATAACCAGCATGCACCAGGAGGTTAGGGGTATGGTTAAGTTACACAAGACAAAAAAAGGCTTTACTCTCGTTGAAATGGTATTAGTAATAGCTATCTTAGTTATTCTCGCTATGGTCGTTTGGTTCAGCGTATCTGCTTATCTCGGGAAGGCGAAGTCTGCGACTTCCAAGATGAATGCATACTATGACAACGTAAACGACGTAACTGCTGCAATTGATGCAGAGGTGCCGTAACGATTAACAGATAATGTTCTCCCACATTATCTGACTAACCGTCTTTTTCATTTTTTTCAGAAGAAAGAACTGCCAGCAAGTCCTTCCACGCGAGCAGTTCTTTTTTATGTTCAATATGGGAAAAGAGCCGGAAATAAAGGCTTAAAGAAAGCCCTTACTCCTTGATGAAGATCCTTCGGGCATTGTTATAGCAGATATCTGTGACAATGGAACCGAGGGTATCCATGTTCTTGTCAAACTCTCCTTTTTCGACCAGATCGCCGAGGAAATCACAAAGGATCCGGCGGAAATACTCATGACGCGTATAAGAAAGGAAGCTTCGGGAGTCGGTCAGCATGCCGATGAATCCCGGAAGGTAACTCTGGGAAGCAAGGGAACGGAGATGCTCACGGATCCCGTGTTCATTATCGTTGAACCACCAGGCGGCGCCATGCTGGATCCAGAGCGGCTCATGTCCGGTCTGAAAACACCCGATCAGCGTGTCGAGGATCGGATCGTCGTTTGGATTGAGACTATAGAGGATCATGCGCGGAAGCATGTCATGTTCGGTGAGAAGACTCATGTATTCCGCAAGAGGAGATACGAAACTGCTATCTCCCAGGATCGTGTCAAAGCCGGTGTTCACGCCAAGTTTTCTCAAAGCAGGAGAGTTGTTGTCTCTGCGGCAGCCGAAGTGGATCTGCATGGTCCAGCCGCGGGCGTGGTATTCGGCCGCCAGGAAGATAAGAAGCGCACTTCTATAGATCGTTTCTTCTTCTTCCGTCAGGGTCAGATCCGGGGACGAAAGCTTCTTATGGAAGATCTTTTCCGCTTCGTCATCGGTTGTCGGGACGAATGTAAACTTCGTCATACCGTGGTCGGCCAGACGGCAGCCGTTTGCGGCGAAGTGATCCAGACGCTGGCTCAAAAGGATCTTCAGCTCCATCCAGCTGTTGACCGGACAGTTCGCGACAGAAGAAAGCGCCTGAAGATACGCGATAAAGTCGCTCTTTCCGATGTCGAGGATCTGGTCCGGACGAAATGCCGGAAGTACGACGGTCGAAAAGGAAAGGTCCTCTGCGATCGCGCGGTGGTAATTCAGGTCATCGATCGGATCGTCTGTTGTGCAAAGAAGCTCCACATTAGATCGAAGGATCAGCTGCCGGGCGGTGAAAAGACCGCTTTGGATCTTCTCGTTGGCCAGATTCCAGACCTGCTCTGCATTCTGCATCGTGAGCGGTTCTTTTATATCGAAATAACGGAGAAGCTCCAGACTGCACCAATGGTAGATGGGGTTTCCGATGGCTTTTTCGAGAACACTTGCGAAAGCGAGGAATTTCTCATAATCTTCAGCGTCCCCGGTGATATATTTTTCCTCGATCCCGGCGGACCGCATCAGTCTCCATTTATAGTGATCCCCATTGAGCCACAGCTCGGTGAGGTTTTGAAAAGCATAGTCTTCGGCGATCTCTTTGGCACTTAAGTGGCAGTGATAATCGATGATGGGACAGTTCTTCGCGCAGTCGAAATATAGTCTCTCCGCGGTGGCGGATCTCAGCATAAAACGGTTGTTGATCAAAGTGGCCATAAACACCTCCAAATAATTGGATCAGCGCAATTTCGTTCAGATATAATGATAACAGAAACAGCAAAAAGTCTGAATAGTTTTCCAGCAAAAAATATGCTAGAATGTTAGATGCTAAAAACGTTTTTTGGGGAGGAAATCGCGTGAACAAAAAGAGTATCATGCAGAGGATAGAAAAGACAGGTCTCGTACCGGTCGTGGTGATCGAGGACATCGATAATGCAGTGCCGACCGCAAGAGCCTTACTGGCCGGCGGAATCGATATGATGGAGATCACTTTCCGCACCGCGTGTGCGAAAGAGGCCATCCGGAAAGTGAATGAAGAGGTTCCGGAAATGCTCGTCGGTGCCGGAACGATCCTCGACCTTCTTCAGGTCCAGGAAGCGATCTCGGCGGGTGCCGAATTTATCGTTTCTCCGGGTTTTTCCGAAGAAGTCGTCAGATGGTGCGAGGATGCGGGGATCGCCGTGGTCCCGGGTTGCGTGACACCGACGGAGATCATGGGGGCAAGAAGACTCGGCCTTTCCGTCGTGAAATATTTTCCGGCCAATCTTTATGGCGGGATCAAGGGCATCAAAACGCTGTCGGGCGTGTTCCGCGATATGCGTTTCCTGCCGACAGGAGGCGTCAATCTGGATAATCTTGCGGAGTTTGCCGCAGAAAAGAGCGTGATTGCGATCGGCGGAAGCTTCGTATGTACGTCGAAGGATATCCAGAATGAGGATTTCGATAAGATCACGGACCTGTGTAGATCTGCGGTCGAGACGATCCGGAAGGCGAGAGGTTAAGGAGGTTTTTCAATGAAAAAAGTACTGACGATGGGTGAGATCATGCTGCGTCTGAAGACGAAGGGCAACGAGAGATTTTTCCAGAGCCCGGAGTTTGAGGCGACATTTGGCGGAGGCGAAGCCAATGTGGCGGTTTCACTTGCAAATTATAAGATGCCTGTGGAGTTTTTAAGTGTGCTTCCGGACAATCAGATCGGAGACGAATGTATCGCTGAACTTCGCCGTTTCGGCGTGGGCACGGAGAAGATCCTCCGCAAAAACGGAAGGATGGGCATCTACTATCTGGAGACCGGTGCGAACCAGCGGCCGAGTAAAGTAATCTACGACCGGGCGGGCTCCACCATGGCCGAAGCAGGAATCGGAGACATCGACTGGGAGAGTGCTTTTTCGGATGTGGACTGGCTGCATATCACAGGCATCACACCGGCAATCAGTCAAAGCGCAGCGGAGCTTTCCATCGAGGCGGTTAAGGAAGCAAAAAAGCGTGACATCACGGTGTCCGTAGACCTCAATTTCCGTAAAAATCTTTGGAAATACGGAGTTACGGCATCGGAAGTCATGAAGGAGATCACGAAGTATACGGATGTCGTGATCGGAAATGAAGAGGACTGCCAGAAATCTCTGGGACTTCTGATCGATGTGGACGTGGAAGAGGGATCTCTCGACACGGAAAAATACGAAAAGCTCACGAGCTCGCTTCTTTCGGAATATCCGAATGTGAAGAAGGTCGCTGTCACGCTCCGCGAGAGCCACAGCGCCGACTATAACGGCTGGGCGGCATGCATCAATAACGGTTCCGTTTTCTATGTCAGCAGAAAATATGAGATCTGCGACATCGTCGACCGCGTCGGCGGAGGCGATTCTTTCGCCGCAGGACTGATCTACGGATTACGATCCTATGAGACAGATACCGAAGCTCTCGAATTCGCAGTAGCCGCGAGCTGCCTGAAACACTCGATCCCGGGCGACTTCAACAGAGTCAGCGTAAAAGAGGTCGAAACTCTGATGAGAGGCGACGGCTCCGGCAGAGTGCAGAGATAAGAAGACCACTTAAAAGAAAAAGAGAATCCCGAAGGATCATCGCAGGCGCGATTCCGCAGACGCAACGCGTCGAGGACCAGCGCCAAGATCACCTTCGGGATTTCTTTTGTGTTAAATAGCTGCTTATATTCGCACTTATCCGGAGATGTCGGTGCTCTCCACGAGTTCGATCGCTTTTTTGCCGACCTCTAAGATGCACCCGCCCTCGGTGGTCGTGCCTTTCTGCTCGCTTGTGATGAGACCGGGACCGATCTCGAGGTAGAAGATCTTATAGTCGTCGTTATCTAAGGTATAGCCGTGCTGGCCTTTCTTGATGGCGCCGAAGGTATAGCCGGACTGCGCGGTAAATCCCATGGAGAAGCCGGCATCGATGGCGCCGCTTTCACGGAGCTCTTCGTCGGTGAGTTTTCTTCTGACGCCGGGCATTTCCGAAAAACTCTGAAGGAACGAATCGAGCGATTCTTTTTCAGAAGAAGAGATATTCTCGTTTATATGCAGGAAACAGGCACCGTTGACGGTCTGAAACCAGGCAGTCGAGAAGGAGATGCCCTTTTCGGTCAGGAGCTTGTTCGGAGAGATCGCGGTGTGCACGTTCATGCAGGAGTGGTCGCTGAAGATCAGAAGATCCAGATGCTCGATGCCCTTTTCGGGATCGCCGCCGGCTTTCCGCTCCGCTTCTTCGATGCCTTCGATCATCACGCCGAGGAGCTTGTCATCGTACTCGATCGATTTTTTCGTCGTCTCGGAATCCGTGCCGGTGTGGTGCTTCTGGTGGTCGGTATCCTGCAGATGCAGCATGTAAAGGTCGGCTTTTTCATTGGCAATCAAATCGCGCGAAGAGTAGGCGATAAACGTGTCGATGCCGAAATAGTTGAATGACTTGCACTTCCTCATGTAGCGGAAAAACTTCGGGCAGAGGCGGAAGGTCGAGCTGTAGTGGACGAACTTCATGCCGCGGAAGAACATGCTCTCGGTGCCGGGGACCTCCGCGAGATGGTAACTGATCTTTTCGCCCGGAGTACAGGGATACATCATGGCGCAGGTTACAAGGCCCTTATCGTGGGCGCGTTCGGGAAGCGTCTTTACCTTGATGAGCTTCTTATGTGCGCGCCATTTCTCCGAGTTTTTAAACGGGTCATAGATGACGTTATCGAAAAGGCCGTGCTCTGACGGCATCACGCCGGTCGAGATGCTCGTGTGGACCGGGTAGGTGTTCGAGATAAAGATGGAATCGACTTTCCTGTGCAGAAGGCCCCATGAGGCGAGCTTGCGGAAGTTCGGGAGTGTCAGCAGATAGTTGATGTCAGAATCCGAGATGGCGTCCAGGGAGATCATGATCAGCGGGCGTCCGGAACGGTTTTTGCGCATAGGTGATTCCTCCGGCACGTTTTTTAAGTCACTTATACGATATAATATGAATTGGAATTAGTAAACACTAACGAAAGAGGATGAAAGATGGGTAAAAGAGTCATTCTGATCGTACTGGACAGCTGCGGGATCGGCGGCGCAAAGGACGCGGCCGCGTTTGGAGACGAAGGGTCCCACACACTCGGCGCATGCTCGAAGGACAGTGCTTTTTCGATCGCAAATATGAGACGGATCGGCATGGGATGCATCCCGGATGCCCTTCCTTACGATACACCGGATGGAAAAGGTGTCGGTGCGTGGGCCAGAGTCGAGGAAGCTTCCATGGGAAAAGATACGACCATCGGCCACTGGGAGATCGCGGGACTGATCTCACCGGAGCCGCTGCCGACATATCCGGAGGGTTTTCCGGAGGAAGTGATCTCCGAGTTTGAAAAGCAGACCGGGAAAAAGGTGCTCTGTAATAAGCCGTATTCGGGGACGGAAGTGATCCGTGACTACGGCCAGGAGCATGTGAAAACAGGCGATCTGATCGTCTATACTTCTGCGGACAGTGTGTTCCAGATCGCTGCGCACGAGGAGGTCGTGCCGGTAAAAGAACTCTACCGCTACTGCGAGATCGCAAGGAAGATCCTTACGGGAAAACACGGTGTCGGAAGAGTCATCGCCCGGCCTTTCATCGGGGAATATCCGAACTTCGAAAGAACATCGAACCGCCACGATTTTTCTCTTCTTCCGCCGAGAGATACGCTCCTCGACGATCTTACAGCGGCGAAGATCCCGGTCTATGGAGTCGGGAAGATCTACGATATCTTCGGCGGCCGCGGTGTCGGAATGTCGGTCAGAACAGCCGGAAATGCCGACGGCATCGAACAGACGCTGGGAGCGATGGATATGCAGAAGGAAGGTCTGATCTTCGTAAATCTCGTCGATTTCGACATGCTCTACGGACATCGAAATGATGTGCACGGATATGCCGAGGCGCTGACGTATTTTGACGACCGTCTGCCGGAGATTCTGTCGCGTCTTCAGAAGGACGATATCCTCATGATCACGGCTGATCACGGCTGCGATCCGAGCACGCCTTCAACGGATCATTCGAGAGAAAATGTACCGTTCCTGGCCTATGGGGAAAGAGTCCGTCCGGGAACGGATCTCGGGACAAGATCGAGCTTTGCGGACATCGCGAAAACGATCGGAGATTTCTTCGGGATCAACACATCGAATCTGGACGGGGAATCCTTCTGGAAAGAGATGAGAATGAAGTAAAAAGACGGGATCTTTTCGGGCAGAAAAAGAATGGGAAATGAGAGAGGAAAGTTTATGAAAGAATACACAGAAGAAGAAAAAAAGATCATCGCGAAGGTAGATCACACCCTCCTTCGTACGACCGCTACGCTTTCGGAGATCAGGGCCCTCTGTGAGGCGGCGCTGGAGGCGGGGACGGCAAGCGTCTGCATCCCGCCGTGCTACGTGAACGATGCGGCGCAGTTTCTGAAAGGGAGGCTTCCCGTATGCACGGTCATCGGTTTTCCGAACGGCTATGCGACGACCGCCACGAAGGTGTTTGAAGCAAAGGAAGCGATCCGTCAGGGAGCTTCAGAGATCGATATGGTCATCAATCTCTGCGATGTGAAAAACGGGAATTTCGACCGCATTTATCTCGAGCTCCTCGCGATGCGCGAAGCCTGCGAAGGCGCGGTACTGAAGGTCATCATCGAGACCTGCCAGCTGACCGAAGAAGAGAAGATCAAAATGTGCGAACTCGTAAGCAAGGCACATGCTGATTTCATCAAGACATCCACCGGTTTTTCGACCGGCGGAGCGACGATCGAAGATGTCCGTCTCCTCCGTAAATTCACAGCGCCGGAAGTGAAGGTAAAAGCGGCCGGCGGGATCAAGGATATGGAAGATGCAAAGGCCATGATCGAGGCGGGCGCGGACCGGCTTGGAACGAGCCGTCTGGTAAAGTGAGAAAGGTTCCTGCGGGAAAGAAGAAAGGCGGGAGAAAATGGACTACGGAAAGCTGCTGAAAGAAGCGAAAAAAGCACGCATGAATGCCTATGCGCCATACTCCGGTTTTGCCGTCGGCGCGGCACTAGTGACCAGAGACGGAAAGGTATTCCGGGGCTGCAATATCGAATCTTCCGTAATGGCCCCGAGTCTTTGCGCCGAGCGCGTGGCGCTGGCCAAAGCACTCAGCGAAGGGGAGAAAGAATTTGCTGCGATCGCAATCGTCGGAGCTCCGGCGAAAGAAGACCCGAAAGATCCCTGCTATCCATGCGGCGTGTGCCGTCAGGTCCTGTCTGAACATGTGAAGATAGATGCTTTTGAAGTGGTCGTGGAGGAGAACGGGAAGGCGGAAGTTGCCACTCTTTCCGACCTTCTTCCGAAGGCATTCAAATTATAAATTCAGATAAACGGGAAACAGATGAAATTCATGAGCACGTAGCTTCCGGCGGAGAACATCAGCCACGGAGCGAACGTGCGCTTTTTATATGCCAGATGCACGATGGCCAGAATAGATCCGCAGAAGACGACGGCGGTGCCCCACAGGCCCATCGTACGGGAACTGGTGTATCCGAAACGCGTCATGTAGAGGATGATCTTCGATGCGGAGATCGTGGAAAAGACCATGCTCTCGGCCATGAGGGCGATGCTCAGGATGTTGAGGAGTTTCTTTTTATGCTTCCCGAAAAGACGGACCAGCGACAGAAGAAGGAAGTTGATGAGAACGACGTTGATGAGCTCGTGAAAGCCGCTGACGGCGTACTCAGATGCGGTGAATTCCTCAGGAAGGCGGCCGGCGAAGGCGCTGAACATATACTCTCCCTGTGAGATGAAGAAGATCAGATAGACTAAAAGGAAAACAGAGAGGACTCCGCAGAACAGATAGTCCGGCATGATGTGGAGTTTCCGGCTGTTGTCGATGAGCAGCTCACTATACTCTTTTTCCTTCGAAGAAGTATTTCGGACACAGCCCTGGAAAAGGCCGAAAAGATAGGCGCCGACAGGGATGCTGAAGAAGATCTTGATGGTGATCTCCGAAACGGAGATGTTCGAGAGGAAGCTGTCTATGGAAAACAGTGCTTCCGAGAAACGGGCATCGGCGAGCGCGAGGTTGTTAAGGGCGATGCCGAAGATGACGAGGATAAAAAGGAGCACTACGATGATGGCGATGACATGGACCGGTTCTTTTTCCTCGGAAGAAGGCTGAACGTCAGGATCCCCGGAGGACTTTCCGACAGCATTTTCTCTTCGTGCTTTTATCGTATCGTGTACGGAAAGGAAGCGGGCGAAAAAACTGATGAACGGCAGCCGGCAGAAGCCGTTTACGAGGTCAAAAGGAAGGAAGACCGAGGAGCGGTCGGACAGCATGTGCCCGGTGCCTGTGAGAACCATATAGACGACCACGGCGTGGATGAAAAGAAGAGTCAGTTCCGGGATCTGTCCGAAGTAGGTATTGAGGCATAAAAGAAGCAGGATGGCTTCCCAGAAACGCACCTCGATCTTCTGGAAAGAAGTGGTCTCAAAGCTTCCGAGAAAGCGTTTCTGCGCCATGGTCATCTCCAGCCAGATAATGGCGGCGACAGACAGGCAGGACACGAAGATCGTGGTCTGAACGGCTGTCAGGGAGGAGGAGATCATGGAGACATATGCGTAGGAAAAAGCGTAACTTAACCCAAGGCAGAGAAATTTCAGGATCTCTGCCCGCTTCAGATTCGTATTCATTTTTTCGTTAACTCCTTTGAAAAAAAGCCTTTGCGGATGTTATAGATCAGTTGCTGTCAGGAGGCGTATCCGGCTGGTATTCCAGGATGTCTCCGGGCTGACAGTCCAGAGCTTTACAGATATCGTTCAGAGTGGAAAAGCGCACGGCTTTCGCTTTCTGGTTCTTGAGAATGGAGAGGTTGGCCGGCGTGATACCGATCTTTTCGGAAAGATCTCCGGAAGAGATCTTGCGCTTCGCCATCATTACATCTAAGTTCACTATGATCGCCATACTATCACCTCACACTGTAAGATCCAGCTCATCGCGCATGTCGATGGCTTTATCCATGACCAGACGCACACACTGTACGATCAGTCCGACGAACAGTCCGATCATCGAGACGGCAACCAGCGAGAAGGTCGCGAAGGAGCCGACGATACAGATCAGACAGATCAGGAAACAGCAGATGGAGATGATCGACATGTAGCGTGTATTTATCTTCTCAAAAACGTGATCCTTCTTCAGGTTCAAAATGATGTTCACCACACAGAAGAGGATCGGGTAGGTAAGAAGCGTGCTCAGATAAAAGCATGTCAGAAAGACGTAGAAGCGGACATCCGGCGTACCCAGGAAAGAGGCGGCGCCGATGTAACTCTCTGTAAAGAAATCTCCGTACCAGCAGAACCGGCAGAAGGAATATCCGAAGATGTCGCCGATCAGGCAGACGATGAAGAATACGGCGCAGGTAAGAAGCGTCAGATTCAGCCAGATGGAATAACTGGGTCGGTTTGATTTATTCATATCCGAAATACCTCCGAAAATGTCTTTGTCCTGTCCTTATACTACTACGCTCATTATCGAAATGCAAGCATTTTTTATCGAAAAACGATAACAAATTTATGCAAAACGAGGTTCGCGTAGAAAAACTGTGCAATGTAACAACGGGAATTTGATTGAAAGAAAGTGAAAACGCTCTATAATAGGGTTACATAAAGTACAATAGGGTACCTATGGAGAAGCGAAGGGAAAAGGAGATCTGAAAGCTTGATCAAGTTTACGAAAAAACCGCTCAGTTTCACACGCAACAAAGCGCGCTGGGTCTTCGTGAGCCTGGTGATGCTCGTGCTGCTTCTGATCGTTATTTTCGACTCGGGCGTATTCAATTCCCGGAAGACCCGTTCCTATCTCGGGCAGGGCGCGCAGCCGATCGGTATCCTCAATGGCGAGATGCCTCTCGTACAGACCTTTACTCCGGATCGCACACATATCGACTATATCGAGATCCGTATGGCGACGAATGTCGAATTCGGAAATGTGGTCTCTCCGCAGGGTAATCTCCGCTTCCGCGTGGAAGAAGATGACGGGGATCTCCTTTACGAGGAACTGGTTCCGATCCAGAACATCAAGGATAACGAGTATCTCCGCTTCCGCGTGAAGCTCGATGTCATGCTCGAGCGCTCATACCGCTTCACCATGCAGGTCGTGGATACGATCGGTGAAGAAGTGCCGACAGTATGGCTCTCCTCGAATGTCGATGACGCGCTCGGCCGCGTGGATTTTCCGGGCGTAGACAATTACACCAACCTGCAGTGTAATACTCAGATCCGTTATACGCAGATGGATTATCTGGCGATGACGATCAGTATCCTTCTCGTCTTACTGGCCGGACTCTTAGGTCTTCTGCATGTGGATCTTTCCGATAGGGGAGAGGAAAGACTGACCATGGCGATGCTCTATATCACGCCGGTCATGATGTACACGATCACAGAACTTCTGAACAATAACTCCGTTCTCAAGAAAACGCCGGCGGCATTCCTGATCAACTACTTCTACTTCCTCGTGATCTACCTGCTGCTCTATATCTGCTTCAACCGTTTCCGTCTGACGACGATCATCGCCAACACCCTGATTTTCGCTGTCGCGATCTTCAACTATTTCAAGCTCCTCTGGAGAGGTGAGCCGGTCCAGCTCCTCGACGTCGTAACGCTGAAGACGGCCATGAATGTGTCGGACAACTATCACATCGAACTGTCGCCGATCCTGATCATCGCGACGCTGCTCTTCATAGTGACGGGTATCGTCATTTCCAAGTGCACCTACACGCTGACGCTGAAGAGAAAGCGTGCGACGATGGGCGCACTCTGCGGTGCGCTCGCGATCTTCCTCGTACTCGTTTTAGTCGATACGAGAAAATCGAAGAACCCCACATTCAGTCTTACGGAGAAGATGGGCGTGATCAACGACGAGAATAATCCGTCCTCGACATTTGCCCAGAACGGCATGATGGTCGCACTGACGATCAACGCGCAGCACCTGTCGGTCGAGATCCCGGAGGACTACAGCGCGGAGCGTGTGCAGCGCATTGAAGAGAATATAGAGAACCGCTATGAACACTCTATCCTGCCGAACGATGTCATGCAGAAATACGAAGAGGAAAAAGCCATCCACGAAGAGGAAGGAAAGCGCATCCTGAAGGAAGGCGAGAAGCCGAACATCATCTGCATCATGAACGAATCGTATTCCGATATGTCCACGGTCGGCTCCTTTGAGACGAACCTTCCGATGCACCCGTATATGGATGCTCTGTTCCAGGGAGAAAACGTCGTGCACGGTGACCTCTGCGTTTCCGTATATGGCGGCGGTACAGCCAATTCGGAGTTCGAATTCCTGACCGGAAATTCCATGGCGTTCTTCCCGACAGGAAGTATTCCGTACCAGCAGTATATCGGCGACACCACAGGATCGCTGCCGCGTTTCCTGAAGAGCCAGGGATATCAGACCATCGCTGTCCACCCGTATCTGGCGAGCGGCTGGAACCGCCCGGATGTCTATGCCAGCATGGCTTTCGACCAGTTCCTCAGCATCGATGATTTTTCTGACAGATCGGAGTACATACGCTCCTATATCTCTGACCGCAGCTCCTACGCGAAGCTTATAGATCTTTACGAGCATAAAGATCCGAGACATCCGCTGTTCCTCTTTAACGTGACGATGCAGAATCACGGATCATATACCAGCACGAATCCGAATTTCAATCAGGATGTCCGCCTGATCGAATACCCGGAGAAGTTCCCGGAGACGGAGCAGTATCTGTCTCTGGCCAGACAGAGCGATCTGGCCGTTCAGGACCTGATCGACTACTTCCGTTCTGTGGACGAGCCTGTGCTCATCTGCTTCTTCGGTGACCATCTGCCGAGCATGATCAATGGTTTCTATGAAGCTCTTCTCGGAAAAGATCTGCTCGACCTGACCGGCGCAGAGATGCAGAACCTCTATAAGACGGATTTCTTTATCTGGGCCAATTACGATATTCCGGAATGTGAAGTTCAGAGCATCAGCCTCAACTACCTCTCCACACTGCTTCTGCAGATGTCGGGGATGGACCTTCCGGCCTATAATCTCCTGATCGCGGATTGCTACGACCAGTATCCAATCCTGACGACCATGGGAGTTTACGATGCAAACGGAAAGCGCTATGACACGCTCAAGAATGTTCCGGACGAGACCGGCATCTTAAATGAGTACAACACGCTTACGTACAATAATGTTTTTGAAACCACGAAGCGGCGGTCGGAAATGTACGACGTGGTGTATTTTGTGCCGCAAAAAAAGGAAACGGAAATCGAGGAATAAAAATTGGAATACACTTCTTTTGACCAAATGGACTTGTCCGAGGAGATCATGCGCGCCCTTTCGAAGATGGGCATGACAACACCGACATCTGTGCAGAAGCAGGCGATCCCCCTCATGATGGACAACCGCTGCGTCATCGCGAAGGCCCCGACAGGTACGGGAAAGACTTTCGCATTCGGAATACCGATCCTGGAATATCTCAACATGGATGCGGACTTCGTGCAGGCCCTGATCCTGTGCCCGACGAGAGAACTGGCCTTACAGATCTGCACGGAACTTCGTGCGCTCGGATCTTTTATCAAAGGATTAAAGATCTGCGGCATCATCGGCGGACAGAAAATGGATAAGCAGGTCCAGATGCTGAAGAAAAAACCGCATATCGTCGTCGCAACACCGGGCCGTCTTCTGGACCATGTACAGCATAAAAACATCAACATTTCCGACATCTATACACTCGTTTTGGACGAGGCGGATAAGATGCTCGATATGGGTTTTATCAAGGACATCAGAAAGATCATGAAGCTCACGCCGAAGGACAAGCAGATCGCGATGTTCTCGGCCACCATGTCCCGTGAAGTCATGGACATCACGTGGGAATATATGGAAGGCGCCGACGAGATCGAAGTGGCGCCGAAGGAAGAGGATATGCCGAAGATCAGCCAGTACCTCCTCCACCTCGAAGACCGGCAGAAGATGGAAGCGTTCGGTAAGATCATGGAGCGCTACGACTGCCACCGCGTCATGGCTTTCTGCAACACGAAGACCCGTGTGCGCATCGTGACTGAGGGCATCAAGAAACTCGGCTACAAGGCGGAGTGCCTGCACGGTGACATCGGACAGGGTGCCAGAAACCGCATCATGGACGATTTCCGAAGAGGCAAGTTCAATATCCTCGTGGCGACGGATGTCGCAGCCAGAGGTATCGACGTGTCCGATATCGACACGGTCTTTAACTTCGAAGTACCGAACGAAAATGAGTATTACCTGCACCGCATCGGCAGAACGGGACGTGCCGGAAGAACGGGACAGGCGTTTACATTTATCAATTATTCCCAGAGCCTGCGAATGGACGATATCATAAAGTACACCAAGGTACAGACCGAGGAGCTAGATCTGACATGAAAGAAAAAGTAAGAATCGCCGCACTCTGCGGCATTTTCCTGGCCGTCGCGATCCTGATCGCGGGGGTCTTTTACGCATGGAAAAAGACTTTCGGCAAGAAAGAAAATAAGGAGACAGCCCGCGAAAGCCAGATCGTGAATGAAGTGGTCACGGACGAGAAGGAAAGCGATTCTGAAAGCACTCCTTCGAAAGAGACCACGGCGGAATCTTCAGACCCCGGGGAGAACACGGAACCTTCGGAAACAGATGCTTCGGAAAAGGATTCTTCCTCGTCTGAAAGCTCCGCGGAGACTTCGGAAACAAAAGAAACGAAGGAGACGAAGCCCTCTTCGAATGTGCAGAAGAAGGACTACGGGACCATCACCGGAAACGGCACCGAAGGAACGCCAGGAACCGGAAAATATAACTACGGCGAAGCGCTTCAGAAGTCGCTTCTTTTCTATGAGCTCCAAAGATCCGGAGATCTTCCGGAAGATACAAGATGCAACTGGCGCGGTGACTCCTGTCTGCGCGATGGTTCGGATGCGGGGATCGATCTGACCGGAGGGTGGTTCGATGCCGGAGACAATGTCAAGTTCAATCTCCCGATGGCCTATACCGCCTCGGTCCTGGGCTGGTCGATCTACGAGGATAAGGATGCTTACGAACAGAGCAATCAGCTCTCCTACGCACTTGCCAACATCCGCTGGGCAAATGAATACTTCATCAAGTGCCATCCTGCGGATGAGCTCTATTACTACCAGGTCGGAAACGGCTCGGCGGACCACGGCTGGTGGGGAAGCGCCGAGTGTGTCGAGTATCAGATGGACCGTCCGTCCTACTTCGTCGACAGCAATCATCCGGGTTCCTGCGTAACAGCGGAAACGGCGGCCTCTCTTGCCATCTGCAGCATCCTCTATAAAGAGGCCGATCCATCTTTCAGCAAGACCTGTCTTATGCATGCGGTCTCTCTTTATGCATTCGCTGACAAGTACAAGAGCGATGCGGGATATACGGCGGCGGATGGATTCTATAACTCCTGGAGCGGATTCTACGATGAACTGTCCTGGGCAGGTGTGTGGCTTTACCGCGCAACCGGAGATGCTAACTATCTTAACAAGGCGAAAGAGTACTATCCGAAGGCCGGACAGGACTATAACTGGGCATTCTGCTGGGACGATGTGCACATCGGCGCGGCGCTCCTTCTGGCCGAGGAAACCGGCGATCAGAAGTATAAGGATGCGGTCGAAAAGCACCTCGATTTCTGGACTTGCGGAACTTCTTCCGGGGAACGGATCACTTATACGCCGAAGGGCCTGGCCTGGCTCGACAGCTGGGGATCTCTCCGCTATGCGACGACTACAGCGTTCCTCGCTTCCGTTTACAGCGAAACAGGTCTTTGCTCCTCATCGAAGAAAGACACCTACTGGAATTTCGCTGTTTCCCAGGCAAACTATGCGCTCGGTGACACCGGCTTTTCCTATCAGATTGGATTCGGGAAGAGTTATCCGGAGCATCCGCATCACCGCACGGCGCAGGGATCCTACTGTGATAACCAGAACGAACCGGGCACCTCAAGACACGTACTCTGCGGCGCCCTCGTGGGGGGCCCGGACGCCTCCGACGGATATACCGATACCGTTTCCAATTACAATACCAACGAAGTGGCCTGCGACTATAACGCCGGATTCACAGGGCTTCTCGCCAAGCTCTATACCCGCTACCACGGACAGACGCTGAAGGGATTCGGCGCCGGGGAAAAGGCCGGCGAAGAGTATAAGGTCGAGACTTCTGTTAATGCCGGCGGCGCGGATTTTCTGGAGATCAAGGCACTTACATATAACATGACCGGCTGGCCGGCCAGAGCACCGAAGAACCTGGAGCTCCGCTACTATTTTACGCTTCCTTCCGGAAAAGATCTGAACGGGCTTTCGGTCTCTTCCTCCTACGGACAGAACGTCAAGGCAATCACGCTTTTAGACGGGCCGGGAAACACGGCCTGCGTGCAGGTGGTCTTCGAGGAGTATTCCTGCTACCCGGGCGGTCAGGAAGAATATAAGAAAGAAGTGCAGTTCCGTATCACAGGACTTCCGCAGGACGCCGCATCTTCGGCGCTCACAAGTCTTTTCGAAGATGGCGTGCTGGTATATGGGAATGTCCCGGACGGCTCCGGATCTATCTCTACCCCGACACCCGCTCCGACATCTTCGGATCCGACGAAGGAAACGTCTTCCCAGCCTTCCGGAAACGGAAGTGTCACTGTATCGATCGATTACACCATGAGCGGGACCGGCAATGCGATTGCAGGAAACATGACGATCGAGAATACGGGAAAAGATCCGATCGATCTCAGTACGCTTTCGATCGAATACTATTTCACGAACGAAAAGGAGACTTCCTTGGCCTATGACTGCTACCATTCCGCAATCAACGGGAAGGATGGAAAATATGAGGCGATCAGCAGTGTGAAGGGCGAATTCCTGAAGGTCGATCCCAAGAAAGACGGCGCCGACACGATCTGCCGGATGAGTTCTTTTGGATCGGGAAAACTGAATTCCGGCGACAAGCTCATTGTGCAGTTTTCGATCCACCACAGCGACTGGTCCGACTTTAACCTTTCCGATGACTACTCGAGAAAGTCCAGCGACAGGATCGTGATCTTCGAAAACAAGGCGATCCTCTATGGTGTAGCGCCCTCCTGATGATATAATGAAACCAGTTTGAGAAATAAGGAGGCCCCGGGGTATCCGAGGCGGATCTTCGGGAATTGGCATTATGGGATTGTTTGATTTTTTAGGCAAAGGAAAAGAAAAAGCGGCAGAGCAGGAAGCGAAGGCAAAAGCTCTCTTAGAGGCTGCACCGGTCGGATCCAGCGGGATCTCGTTCGGATCACAGTTTTCCTGTGCGACAGTTTTCCCGATCGCACCGAAGCCATTAGATGTCGGTGTTAAGCGCTCCAGGGAACTTGAGAACAGGATCGTCGTCAGCGGAAGCGTAAAGGGCGGCGAATTCGAAAAAGGCGACGCGGTCGTAGTTTTAGGTTCCGACGGAGTCGTCAAGGCGGTAACGAAACTTCTGGATCTGATCCCGGACGATGGCTCGGTCGATTTTTTCACGGAGCTTTGTGCGAACATGCATAAGAAAAAAGCAGCTCTCGGTGTTTCGGCCTGGCTGATCCTCGATGTGACAAGCGGAGTCGATGCCGGAGATATGATCGCCAAACTCTGATAAAGAAATATCCATCCAGGAGAATGAAATATGCTTATCTGGCTTAGCGGCGCGTTCCTGGGCTTTTTCGTGCTCGGGTATCTTCGCGCGCTGATCGAATATCTTTATGGAAAGCTGAAGGGATATAGTTTCTTCGGCCTGACCCATCTTTTTCTTTTTTGGAAAAAGGACCTTTATTCGGAAACATATCCGGGAAAGATACGCTTTTCCACATGCCGTATCTCCCACTTAACTCCTCATGTCGATATGTTCCGTGCCGATGCGACAGAAGAGGATCTGAATAACCATAATATGGTGCTGTTCTTTATCTGGTTCCTCTGCGGCACGGCGACAGGAATACCGGCAAGGGTCTTTTTTCAAGGAGATTACAGCATTTCCGCGAATTTTGCGGCCGGGATCCTGACCGGCCTGACGTTCGTGTTCCTTTTCGGAATACTTTCTGTTAACTATGGCTGGCGGTCCCAACGCATCCCGCTGTCGGGGAAGACCCGGTCGATCCGCCTGCTTCTTCAAAACAGAAATCTTCTCTTAGAGACTCCGATGCCCGAATTTGCGGTCGGTGAATTCGGTAAAGCGAGTATTCTCGAGAAGATCGATTATGCGGTCCGTTACTACCAGCTGGCAGAGATCAAAAACGAGCTTACGGCGATGTCGCTCTGCGCCAGTTCGATGGAGAGACTGATCAGTCCCGGATTAAAGCCGGATCTCCGCAGCCGGCTGGATTCGGAACTTTTCTCCTTCTACAGTTTCCGGTGCAAAGATCCGCAGAAGGCGATGAAGCATTATCAGGGTTCGAGAAAAGAGATCGATTCCGCCATGGACCCGAGTGGAAGAAGAAAACTGGCGTACTATTCGCTTTATATCCTTTCGGATAAAGAGGCGGCCCGGTCCTTTACGGAGCAGGGCATACGCGGGCTTTCCGTTTCGGACCCGAGGATCTTCCCGACCATAACGGAAAATGAAGAGAAGATGCTTTCCTATATAAAATCCATTCTGGAAGAAGGGTGACGAGGATATGGATATACTGATATTTTTCCTTTTTATGCTCCTTGGGAGCATGCTTTTCGGGCTGCTTGCGGCAGCATTCGAGTATCTTTTCTGGAAGAGCAAGGGATATACATTTTTAGCTTTCGTGTTCTATTTTGCGAAATGGTACAGGGACTATTACGATGAAGCCAACCCCGGGAAACTGAAGGTCACGGCTTCGTCGAGGATCCAGCAGGTGCACCCGCAGATCGCGATGTTTTCTCATTCCTATCCGCCGGAGAAAGAAAGAAGGCACATCAAGGTCTACTCCGTGATTTATCTCGTTCTGGGCATTTTCTGTCTTGCGCTGAATTACGGGCTGATCCCGTGGAATCGAGATGCATTTTACACCAGTATCCTTCAGGGGCTGATCGGAGGCGGCTTCTGCCTGTTCGTTTCGATGGGTTACTACGGTCTGAAGAATACGGCCCGTGCTTCGAACCTTGCCGGACGGACCCGGGATCTGGGGGATCTTCTGAAAAACGAAGAGAAACTGCTTTCTTCTCCGATGCCGGCTTTCGATTTTCTGGAATATGGGAAAGCTCCTGTCATGCAGAGAGTGCCTTATCTTTGCGCATACTATCTGTGTGCGGAGATCAAGAATGACCTTCCCGCACTGGCCCAGGCGGCCAACGCATTCAGTAAGTTAAATACGGCTACGCTTACGGATGCGGGACACTTCTCCGTGGATACTACCATGTTCGGCTATTATTCTTTCCGCGAAAAGAACCCGTCGATGGCGACAAGGCATTATGAGCATTCGATGAAGAACATCGACGCGGATATGGACTGTAACGGGCGCCGGAAACT
Organism: Clostridiales bacterium; assembly: GCA_017551865.1. Taxonomy (GTDB): domain Bacteria; phylum Bacillota; class Clostridia; order Saccharofermentanales; family Saccharofermentanaceae; genus Scatonaster. Next base: position 62,532 of record JAFZKB010000002.1, read on the forward strand.
GGCGTATTACGCATTCTATATCCTTGAAGATAAGGATCTGGCCAGGACCTATCTCGAGCAGGGGCTTCGCGCACTAAAAGTAGTGGATCCGAGGATCACGCCGGCGCACCTCCACTTTGAAGAGAGGATGCTCAATTATCTGAAGTCCCAACTGGAATCTGATTGAAAACCAGCCGTTATAAAGGTATAATATTTAGGCACGATTTCAATGCTGCGCGTGCTGAAGTCAAACGCTAAGGCACCCGCGGATGAAAAATATTAAGCAAGGCAGGCGATTGATTTATGGCATTTATTGACGAAATTAAAGCAAAAGCAAAGAGTAACAAGAAGACCGTCATTCTTCCGGAGTCCATGGACAGAAGAACTTTTGAGGCGGCTGCAGAGATCCTCGCTGAGGACATCGCAGATCTGATCATCATCGGTACAGATGATGAGGTCAAGGCAAACAGCGAAGGACTTGATATTTCCAAGGCAACAATTATCAACCCGCACACCTACGAGAAGACAAAAGAATACATCAATGGTTTCTACGAGCTCCGTAAGGCAAAGGGTATGACACCGGAAGAAGCTGAGAAGACTCTCCTCGGTGATTATATGTACTACGCCTGCATGATGGTTAAGATGGGCGATGGTGACGGTATCGTTTCCGGTGCCTGCCACTCCACAGCAAATACACTCCGTCCGTCCCTTCAGATCATCAAGACAGCTCCGGGCACCAAGCTCGTTTCCGCTTTCTTCGTAATGGTCGTTCCGGACTGTGAGTATGGTGAAGACGGTGTATTCGTATTCGGTGACTGCGGTCTCGTTCAGAATCCGAATCCGGAAGAACTCGCTGCTATCGCAGGTTCCTCCGCTGCATCCTTCAAGCAGCTCGTCGGCAAAGAGCCGGTAGTTGCTCTTCTTTCCCACTCTTCCATGGGTTCCGCAAAGCACGACGATGTTACTAAGGTCGTTGAGGCTACCAAGATCGCTAAGGAAGAATATCCGCAGTTCGCCATCGACGGTGAGCTCCAGGCTGACGCCGCTATGGTTCCGTCCATCGGTGCTTCTAAGGCTCCGAACAGTAATGTTGCAGGTAAGGCTAACGTTCTTATCTTCCCGGACCTCGATGCAGGTAACATCGGATACAAGCTGGTTCAGAGACTGGGCAAGGCAGAAGCTTACGGCCCGATGTGCCAGGGTATCGCAAAGCCGGTCAACGACCTGTCCCGTGGATGCTCCGCGAAGGATATCGTTGGTGTAATCGCGATCACAGCTGTACAGGCACAGAATTCTTAAGTCAAATAGAAGCGGGACAGGAAACTGCCCCGCTTTACTTTTGAAATATCAAGAAACTAAGGAGAAACGAAATGAAGATTTTAGTTATCAACTGCGGAAGTTCTTCCTGCAAGTTCCAGCTTTTCGAAACATCTACAGGTGACGTCCTTGCCAAGGGTAATGCCGAGCGTATCGGTATCGACGGCAAGCTCACCTACAAGACACCGGGTAAGGAAGATTTCATCTGCACAGATCCGATGCCGGACCATAAGGTCGCTGTTAAGATGATCCTCGACGCTCTCGTAGACAAGGATCATGGTGTTCTTTCTGATATCGGCGAGATCAAGGCTGTCGGTCACCGCGTACTCCACGGCGGTAAGTACTACAGCAAGTCCGTTATCGTAAACGACGACGTAAAGCGCGTTATCCGTGAGTGCTTCCCTCTGGGACCTCTGCACAATCCGGCAAACCTCACAGGTATCGAAGCCTGCGAGTCCGTTCTTCCGGAAGGCACACCGCAAGTTGCCGTATTCGATACCGCTTTCCATATGACCATGCCGCCGAAGGCTTACACATATGCACTGCCGTATGAGCTCACAGAGAAGTATTCCATCCGCCGCTACGGTTTCCATGGTACTTCCCACCGTTATGTTTCCCGCCGTGCAGCTGAATTCCTCGGCAAGGACTATAACAACATCAAGATCATCACCTGCCACCTCGGTAACGGCTCCTCTTTCGCAGCTGTTGACCACGGTAAGTGCGTAGATACATCCATGGGTCTTACTCCTCTTGCAGGTATCTGCATGGGTACCCGCTGCGGTGATATCGACCCGGCTATCGTTCCGTTCCTGATGACCAACGAGAACATGACTCCGGATGACATCGATATCCTCATGAACAAGAAGTCCGGTGTGGAAGGTCTTTCCGGCGTATCTTCCGACTTCAGAGATCTTGAGAAGGCTTCCCGCGAAGGTAACGAGCGCGCAACTCTGGCTCTCGACATGTTCGAGTATCAGGCAAGAAAGATCATCGGTTCCTATGCAGCAGCAATGGGCGGCGTTGACGTCATCGCATTTACTGCAGGTATCGGAGAGAACACAGACTACATCCGTGCAGCTGCCTGCGAAGGCCTCGAGTTCATGGGCGTTAAGATCGATCCCAGCAAGAACAACGGCGTTCGTTCCGAAGCTGTGATCTCTTCTGACGATTCCAAGGTAACTGTAGCGATCATCCCGACCAACGAGGAGCTCGCCATCGCACAGGAGACAGAAGAATTAGTGAAATAAAAATCCGATCCCTTGACGGCTTCAGACAGTTTGCTCGCGCAAGACTCGCCGTCTCGGGATCGAATTTTATTCGCAATGATTTCATAAAGAAATAAGAAGGAAAGGATCACTTCGAAGTGGCGAGTTTTTTGCGGAGCAAAAGCTGTTTGAGCCGGGGAGAAGTGAGTCCTTTCCTTCTTAAAAGTTTATAGGAGGAAAACATGCGGATAATCATCGTGCGCCACGGCGATCCTGATTATGAGAAGGACTGTCTTACCGAGCTTGGGAAAAAGCAGGCCGAGGCGGTGGCGAAGCGGTTGATGTCGGAAGGGATAGAGGAGATCTATTCTTCCTGTCTGGGACGCGCGAAAGAGACCGCGCAGGCTTTTTCGGACCTGTCCGGGATAAAACCGGTGCATATCCTCGATTTCATGCAGGAGATCCGTTTCGGATACGGGATGGATCTTTACACGACGGGAAATCCGTGGGATGAAACGGATGAGATGTCGAAAAGAGGCGAAGACCTCACAGATAAAAACTGGCGCGAGCATCCGTTCTTTAAAGAAAATGCCGCAACCAGTGATGTCGATATGATCGCGGAAGAAACAGATAAGTGGATGGCCACTCTCGGATACGAAAGAGATGGCCTTTACTACCGCTGCACGAGGGAAGATGAGGAAGAGCATACCATCGTGCTGTTTGCGCATGGCGGATCAGGTACCGCGATGCTCTCGAGGATCCTGAATCTTCCTTTCCCGTATCTATGCGCGATCGTGCGCATGCCGCACACGGCGATCACGATCCTTCGGATGGATAAACGCCCGGGTTCCGTCACGATGCCGGTCCTGGAACTTCTTTGTGATGCGGGTCATATCCGATGAGAAAAAGTTTTTGTGTTTTCAGAATGTTCATAAAAACTGAAACTTTGCTTTACCCTCTTGGGGCGTTTGGTTTTTATAATGAACTCATCAAGCATCAAGGATGAGCAGCGCTATGCGACACACTTTTACGATCTTTAAATGGGAGATGAAAAAAATCATCGCGAACTGGAGAAAGACGCTTACGACGTTCCTTCTTCCCGCGGTGCTCCTCCTTGCAGCGATCAATGTGTTTCCGCTTCTTATCAACTATCTTTCCACAGGACATATCCAGAGCCGCCCGGTCACGGTGATCGAGGCGCCGGAGTCTTTTAAGGACTATATCGATTCCAACAGCAAATCCTCTCTTTATTCTTTCACATGGCTCTCAGAAGAAGACGCCATGGATCTTATTGAAGATAAGGAGGAATTCCAAAGTCAGCTTGGAAAAGGACGGGTGTTTATTTCTTTTTCCGCAAGACAAAAGCATAAGGACATGGCTTTTGATGACTGTGTAAGAGGGTATTATTCGGCTCTGGCACATGGAGAAAAGACGAGCGGCTACGAGATGATGGTCGATATCTTCTACGACGCCCAGTCCTTCACGAGTTATCTTCTTGCCGAGCAGTTCCAGGCCGATCTCGGTGACGGCTATTCCCAGTATCTGATGAATGAACTGGGTCAGGAATATCTTGATGTCGGCGGCGGTTCCCGATGGGAACGAGATGGTTTCAATCCTTTTAATTTCGTTCTTTCCAACCGCGCGAATGCGAACCTTGGCGCTTCGAGAACGATTCCGACGATGATGATCCTTCTGATGTATTACTGCATCTATTCGCTGGCGGCCGAGACACTGGCTTCGTCCCGCCAGAACGGTTTTCTGACCAAAGTCTATCTCACTCCGATCTCCAAGCAGGCTCTTCTTACGGGAAAAGCCCTGATGGTCATCACGATCGGTGTAGTCAGCGCGTCGATCACGTATTTCATGCTGTTTATATCGTCATGGGTGAACCGCAGTAACAGTGCGTATTCGCTGCTGCCGTTCGGATTATTCCTTTCCGGATCCCAGCTCCTGCTGTTTTTCATATCGATCCTTATTGCAGCTGTTGTCATGACAATGATCTGCTTTGCAATCGTCTTTAGGCTTAGAAGGATGGAAGATGTGATCATGAATCTACAGACGCCGCTCGTGCTTCTGATCTTCGAATTCTTCGTAAACATGTTCCGCCCGTCCAGCGCAATTGCTCTGGAATACTGTATCCCGGTCCATAACTCGATCATGCTCATCCGGGAGATCTTCCTGGGGACGTTCACCTGGGGCAATTTCGCGATCGTCTCGCTGGTGAACATTCTGGTCGCGGGATTACTTTTCATGATCTGCCTGAATACCAAAGACGGTATGATCCATATCGCTGAAGGAGGTACGTATGATATCCGTAAATCACGTAAGTAAGAGATATAACAAGCGCGACATGGTGGTCGACGATGTTAGTTTCACTGTGGAAAAGGGCAGGATCTTCGGCCTTTTGGGACCGAACGGCGCCGGCAAGACCACGCTGATGCAGATGATCGCGACTCTCCTTGAGCCGACGTCCGGGATCGTTTCGATCTGCGGTCTGGATACCAAAGCCTCTGCCCAGGAAATAAGGAAGAAGATCGGATTCCTGACGACGGAGATCAAGCTCGACCCGCTTTCGACCCCGAACCAGCTCTTCGATTTTTTCAGTGAGCTTTACGATATTCCGAAGGAAAAAATCGCTTCGCATAAACAGGAGAGCTTTGCCCGTTTCGGTATAGAACCCTTTGCCAACAAGCGGATCGCGGAACTGTCTACCGGCATGAAGCAGAAGATCTCTATCGTGATCTCTCTGATCCATGATCCGCAGGTGATCATCTTCGACGAACCGACGAACGGCCTGGATATCCTTACCTCCCGTCAGGTTATGGACTATCTTCTGGAACTCCGGGAAAAGGGATGCTGCGTGCTGCTTTCGACCCACATCTTCTCAGTGGCGGAGCAGCTCTGCGATGAGATCGCCATCCTTGTAGACGGCAAGATCGTAGATCAGGGATCGGCGAAGGAACTGGCCGAGAAGACGGGCAGTAAGACATTTGAAGAAGCCTTCTTCAAACTCTATTCAGAACACCACAGGGAGGGATAAGGATGCGCCGCGCGATACGTGCCCTGATACGGAAAACATTTGGCAAAAACCACTCCATGCAGGCCCAGGCTTCCGGGATCACGATGGTGGTATGCCTTGCGTTTATCGTGGGACTCGTATGCTTTTTCTACAGTTTCCTGGACATGGTCGTTGTCGGAGAAGAAGAACCTACTTATTCGGAGGGCATCATCATCGTCAACGCGCCGGATTCCTGGAAGAAATACGCGAAACTGGATAAACTTTCTAAAAGATTCGACATCACATACAAGAGGACAGATGCATATTTCGACGTCTTTACCTTCTCGAACTGGATGAAGGAAGAAGACGCATTCATGGTCCTTGTATTCCCGGAGGATTTCGATGACAAGTGTCAGCTCCGGAAGGTGGAGGAGAAGCCGGAGATCCTGACATTCTGTTCGTCCGACCACCTCGAATATGTGTCGAAGAAGGATGAATTCTGTGAAACTGTCGTCGATGGCGGGTATTACCAATTTATCTCGACGAACCTCGGGGTTCCGCTTCCTTTGTGGAAGGAACCCTACATGGATACGATCCCTGTCGGAAGACAGACGGTCAGGGGTGTCGCAGCGGAACGACTCGCCCGTATGGTGGTGCCGCTTCTGTTCTTCGTGAGCATCATGTACGTATGCATGCTTACCGGCATGAATGCCATCGCCGGCGATAAGGAAAGAGGTACTTTCGCCTCGATCCTGATGACACCGATCTCCCGGGGGACGATCGTGCTCGGAAACTATCTGGGGGTCATACTTCATGCCCTGATCCCTGCGGCGGTCCTATGGCTTTGCCTGATCTTCCCGGCTTCGCCGGTCGGGCTGATCGAGATTATTCTGCTGACGATCTCTTTCGCACTTCTTATGGCGGCGATCACGATCCTCATCTCCTGCATGAGTAATTCCATCGTATCGGCCCAGACGGCTTTTCTGCCGATCTTCCTGATCGTGCTCGTCGTCTGCGTGACCTGTATGCAGTCCACCTCGCCGAATCCGGTGAACCGCTATATCCCGATCTACGGTCATTTCTACGGCATAGGCGACAGCCTTATGAGCACATCGGATATCCTGCCGCTCCTTTGCTGTGTGATGTCCTCGCTCCTTATGGCGGCGATCTGTCTTCTGATCTCCCGGCGTCTTCTCATGACGGAGATGTTCACGGTGGCCGTCGAATCCAAGTCGGATAAAGAGCTCCGCAAGGCCGCGGCTCGCGCCAGAAAAGAGAAGAACGATTATGTCTCTTCGGCAAGAGCCAATGTCTTCGGATATAAGCCGGTAAAGAGAAAGCCGCTCCTTCGTTTCCTCATCGGGCATGCCGTACTGCCGCTCGCGCTTCTGTCGCTGTTCCAGCCTTTGGCCATGATCCCCGCGATCCTGTCGTACATGAAGTCTCCGGAATCGGTCGAATTCCTCCGCATGTTCAGGGACATGTCCGGGCTCCGGAAAATCAGCGACGCCCTGTCGGAATCTTCCCGCCTCTTTTCCGGATTTATGCAGAACCATTACTTCATCCTCTTCATGGGGATCGGCTACTGGGTGATCATCGGACTATATATCCTGCTCGTCAAAAAGATCGAGAGAAATCCACTGAAGACTCTGGGCTTTTCTTCGGGAAAAGAACTGTCCGGGGCGGGCCGCACATCCCCCTTGAAGTGTTATCTCCGGGGCCTTCTGTTCGGACTTCTTCTGATCTCTTCCGTTTATGGACTCCTGCTTCTTACCGGACAGGTCAGCTGTGAGGGATTCTCCCTTTCTTCGGAATCGATCCTGCTCTTTATCTTCTACATCCTGATGTGGATCCCGCAGGGCGCGACCGAAGAGGTCATGATGCGCGGATTTATGCTCCCGAGAGTTGCCTCCCGGTTCGGCATTCCTTTCGCCGTATTCTTCTCCTCGTTCTGCTTCTCGGTGCTCCACGCAGCCAACGCGGGATTCTCGCTTCTTGCGCTTTTGAACCTGATGCTGATCGCCGCGCTCTTTGCCCTGATCGCCCTTTACGACGGACATATCTACACGGTCTGCGCGATGCATACGATCTGGAATTTCTGCCAGGGCAATTTCTTTGGCCTCGAGGTCAGCGGTAACCCGCAGTCCGCATCGATCCTGGCTTCGAACTACACCGCATCTTCGAGGGATCTTCTGACCGGAGGCGGGTTCGGACCGGAGGGCGGCCTTTGTGTGACCGCCGTGATCGCGGCCGGTTTCATCGTCCTCTTCTTCCTTACGAAGCGCAAAAAACTGCAGAAAGTGTGAAATTAGTCACCTATTTCCTTGTAAAAGAATGTAGAATTTACTTATACTATGAGTGAGAAATGAAACAGAGGTTGGTTTATGGGACGCGTATTACTTGTAGAAGATGATTCGAGCATCGTAACGACATTATCCGCTTTTTTGAAATCGGAAGGATACGAAGTTATCTGGGCTCCGGGCCAGACGACAGCGCTTACCAAGATCGAGACGGAGACTTTTGATCTTGCGCTGATCGACATTTCCCTGACAGATGGTAACGGGTATGCTGTCTGTGCCGCGATCAAGGCGCAGAAGTCAGACATCCCGGTTATTTTCGTCACGGCTTCCGGTGATGAATACAGCGTAGTCACGGGCCTCGATATGGGTGCCGATGACTATATCAGCAAGCCTTTCCGTCCCAGAGAGATGCTCTCCCGAATCAAGAGCGTCATGAGAAGGACCCATAAGTCCTCGGACGTTGTCGAACTCGGAAACGTCAAGATCGACACCGCCCGCGCCAACGTCAGTAAGAACGGCGAAGAGATCATCCTTTCTGCTCTCGAGTACCGTCTGCTGCTGCTTTTTGCCAATAATCAGGGCGTCGTCCTTACCCGCGCCAAACTCCTGCAGGATCTGTGGGATGTCGGCGGCGAGTACGTCAACGACAACACCCTGACAGTATATATCAAGCGCCTTCGTGAAAAGATCGAGGACGATCCGGCCATGCCGGAGCTGATCCGCACGATCCGGGGCTTCGGATATAAAGCCGGAGAGTGAAAATGTTTCGATATAATGCGGAAGTCCGACGAGAATATCTTACTTGCATCGTACTTACACTGATCCTTGCAGCCTCCCTGTCCCTGATCGGGCCGGAGGCTTCTATCGCTGTCCTTCTAACAGCAGTGGTATTCATGCTGATCCGCATCATCGCAGATATCCGCCGCTACCGGAGGATCTCGGATCTTTCGGACAGCATCGACAAGATCCTGCACGGTGCCGAGGATGTGAAGTTCGAAGAATATAAGGAAGGCGAAGTCGCGATCTTAAGTTCGGAGATCCATAAGATGGTAATCCGTCTGCGCGAGCAGGCTTCCCAGCTTTTAGCCGACAAGCGCTTCCTTTCCGACTCGATCGCGGATATCGCCCATCAGCTTAGGACCCCGCTTACATCCATGAACATCATTGTGGACATGTTCTCTGATGCCGAGCTTTCCGACGAGAAAAGATTCGATCTTCTCGCGGAGATGATGCAGAGCTTAAACCGTATCGAGTGGCTCATCAACACGCTTCTGAAAATGAGTAAGATCGATGCGGATACGGTCTTTTTCGAGACGAAAGAATATAACGTCAAAGAGATGCTCAAAAAATCGGCCGAGTCGCTGGCAGTGCCGCTCGATATCAACGGCGTGGCACTTAAGATGGAAGTCCCGGACGATGCCGTCGTACGCGGCGACATGATGTGGACCTGCGAGGCGATCAGCAATATCTTAAAGAACTGCATGGAGCATACGCCCGAAGGCGGCATGATCGAGATCTTCGTCAAGCACACACCGATCTATACCGAGATCGTGATCCGGGATACGGGAACGGGTATCGATCCCGAGGACATCCCGCACGTATTCGAGCGTTTCTACCGGGGCAAGGTCGCACTCAATACCAGTATCGGTATCGGACTTGCCTTAAGTAAGATGATCGTAGAAAGACAGAGCGGTACGATCCGCGCGGACAATCGTGAGGAGCCGGAGCACGGCGCCCAGTTCACGATCCGTTTCTATACAACGAAGAGGTAAAAAATGGAACTACTTAGAGCGGAACATCTGACCAAGACCTACGGTAAAGACGAGAATGTCGTTGCCGCGCTCAACGATGTCTCCCTTTCTATCGAAAAGGGCGAATTCGTCGCCATTATCGGCGCATCCGGTTCCGGCAAATCGACACTTCTTCACATGCTCGGCGGCGTAGACCGTCCGACGTCCGGCACCGTCCTTGTCGATGGAAAGGATATTTTCAAGCAGAACGATGAGCAGCTGTCGATCTTTCGAAGAAGAGAGATCGGACTGGTGTATCAGTTCTTCAACCTGATCCCGGTGCTATCTGTCGTGGAGAACATCACGATGCCGGTGCTCCTTGACCACAGACGCGTCAATCAGGAGCGTCTCGACGAGCTGCTGGACCTTCTGGGACTTCGGGAAAGAAAGGATTTCTTCCCCAGCCAGCTGTCCGGCGGACAGCAGCAGCGTGTGGCGATCGGCCGTGCGCTCATCAACGCGCCGACGATCCTTCTGGCAGACGAGCCGACGGGTAACCTAGACTCGAAGAACAGCCAGGAAGTCGTCGATCTTCTCAAGTATTCCAACACGAAATATAACCAGACGACGGTGTTGATCACCCACGATGAAAACGTGGCACTTCAGGCAAAGAGGATCATCACGATCCAGGATGGACGGATCAAGCACGATGAGGTGATCCGTAAATGAGCCGAGTCTCCAATATCGTCAGCAAGTACGCCAAACGCACCGTATTTGCCAACAAGGGCAGATCGATCCTGACCCTGATCGGCATCGTAGTGGCGACCATGATGTTCTCGATCGTGGCCTCGGCACACGTGAGTGCGATCGACATCCTCAAAAGTTTTGCAAGCGATGAGTACGGAAGATGGCACGTCCAGGCCTATTCGATGACGTCGATGGACTACCAGAAGATCATTAAGGATGACCGCATAAAGAGCGTCGCCTACGTGCAGGAGATCGGGTACGACCCGGGATCCTCATATAATCCCGAAAGTCAGAATGCCGTCCGGTATATAGAGCGATACCGCTATTTCGTAGGCGCCATGAGCGATGAATTCCCGGAGCTTTGTAATCTTTCGCTGCTTCGCGGAAGACTTCCGAGAACGGATTCCGAAGCGATCATCTCCCTAGAGATGTATTCCAACGACAGAGAGAATCTGGCGATTGGAAAGAAGATCAAAGTGAATCTTTATTCCCGTTATTCCGAAGGCCGAAAAGTCATGAATCTCCAGTATCTGGTGAGAAGCGGGACCGGTGAAGTGGATGAGCAGCTGTATCCTTTCGGCTCGAAAGAATACACCATCGTCGGATACTTCGTCGTGCCGGGATATGCCAGATGGAAAAACTTCGCCGAGAATACGATCCTGACCCATTCTCCGGGACTGTCCGGAGGATCCGCCGTGAACGCCTATTTCGAGTTCAAGGATCCTGCTGTATATACGGAGTTTACGCTCGACCGTTTTGAGAACGAAGACGACTGCCTCTATAACAAGGACTTCATCCGTCTGGAGAATTCCGCAGATGACTCCAAACTGGAGATGACCATCGGCGTGATTGCGATCGCGACCATCGCCATGATCGCCCTACTGGCTGTCATGCTGATCTATAACTCTTTCTCCACTTCCTCATCAGAGAGGATCCGCGCCATCGGCCTTCTGAAATCGGTCGGTGCCACGAGACGGCAGGTGAGAGAACTGATCCTGCGCGAAGCTCTTTATTTCTCGATCATCGGCATCCCGATCGGTCTTCTTCTCGGCCAGGTCACAAGCTATTTCCTTTTCGGCGCGCTCAATCAGATGAGCAGCTATGCGGCGAATTACTTTATCTTAAAGAACATCGATCTTCAGTACCGCCTCGACTACCAGAACATCATCGCGCCGGCGGTCCTCGCGCTTATCACGGTATTTGCGGCGATCATGCTCCCGATGATCCACGTCTCGAAGGTCTACCCGATCGAAGCCGTCCACGTGAACGACAATTTCTCGCAGGGCAAAGACCGCAAAAAATACAGAAGCATTACCATGCGCCTTTTCGGTTTTACCGGCGCACTTTCCATCAAGAACTATTTCCGCTACAGGAAAAGATACCGTGCCACGGTCATTTCGATCATGGCCAGTGTATTCATGATCCTATTCGCCAACATGATGGTCCGTTCCGTCACAAGAAGATACCAGATCGAAGATATCGGAAGAGAAGATGTGATCCGCTACACGAAGGTCATCGGAAAAGATGGTTTCTCGGAGCAGGACAGAGCGCTGTTCTCCAGACTTTCCGAGACAGATACTGTATATTCCAGCACAATGGCGCTCATTACGGAGTGTAATATCCAGGAAAGAGAAGGGCTCTTCTCGGATACTGTGGATATGTATCTTTCCGGAAATGCGGATGAGAAGCCCAGATCCCTGGAAGCAGACTTCGTTTTTATCGATGATGGTACATGGCGAGAGCTCTGCCAGAAGGACGGGATCGACCCGGAGCCTTTCCTGGAATATGGATCGAGCAAGTGTCTTATCTTCGACAGCCTGAAAGTTTATGACGAGACGGGCCGTATGGTTGATGAAACAAAATACTTCCGGGAGCTTCCGGAGCAGATCCTTATAGATACGACACCGTCTAACCAGATCGAATTCTGGGTCGCGATCGAGCCTGTCGCGGAAGTCTCGTGGCAGGAGGCGTTAGGATCTTATGCTTCGGGACTTCAGATCTATCTGCCGATGAGTCAGCTGAATTATTACGGATCCTCCCACTCGGAAGGATACTCGATCTTCCAGTTCGCCGCCAAGCGTCCGGTCGCCGCGATCGCCCAGATGAAAGAGATCCTCGAAAGTGAATTGTATCTTACCGATTCTCTCGAGGATACAGGTATCACGTCACGAGCGGCAAATGCAGTCAATTCCCTCGTGGAGATCATCATGTACGGCTATGTTGCGATGCTCAGTTTCATGTGCTTTTTGAACCTCATTCTGACGGTGATCGGAAACATCGTTTTCCGCCGAAAAGAGTATATTCTTCTCATGTCTGTCGGCATGTCCAGAAAAACGCTCTTCCGCATGGTCATTTCGGAAAGCCTCATCTACTTCTTTGAAAGTGTGATCACGCTTCTTCTGATCATGTTCGTTTCTTTCGGCGTATTCGGTATCGTTTTCGAAAGGAATATCATGAGATATATCAATGTCCCGTACTTTGCCGTGATACTGCTCCTGCATCTTTTCGTCGTGGTCACTACCACAGCGATCGGACTGTCACGCATCATGACAGACGAGATCATCGAAGGGATCCGCAAGGATTATTATTGATTCCAGAGAACTTAGGAATTGATCCACTCGTCGACGGAGAATGCTCTTCCGTGCGCGCTCAGATACTGTTTGCACTTTAATCCGATCAGCGTCTCCCAGGTGCGTGCCAGCTGTGCTTCGTTATCGACAAAGACAGGTGCGAGGACGCGCTTATTATACTGGGCGGCATCACCGATCAGGACGGTGTCACCGATCTTTAGAGAGATGGAGTCTTCGGAGTGACCCGGGGTCATGAGGAGCTGTACATCTTTTCCCAGATATTCTTCAGCGACGGCCTTCGTGAGCGGCTCGACGTGCTGGCAGGGCTCAAAGGGTATGAAAGCCGGAAGCTTCGGGACGATACCTCCTGCGGAGCCGGCTCTTTTTACATAGGGGTGGTCTTTGCCGGGACGCTTATAGGCGCCTTTTTTCAGGAATTCAAGGGATGGCTTTGAAGCATAGACCGGGCAGTTGAAAAGCATGGAGAAGTACTCCGCGTTTCCGGCTGTATCACCGTGGGCATGGGTCAGGAAGATCGCGTCGATGGCGAAGAGAAAATCCTTGCTTAAATTCTTCTCGATGACTTCCTTTTCGGAGAGCGGACCGCAGTCGATCATGACGGCTTTGTCGCGGTAGGTCACGCAATAGCACGAATAGATCTTCGTTCCGATGCTAAAAAACTGGTAGTCTACGTTGTGGCTTAAAAGCATGCCCTTCTCCCTTTACTCGTTATAGTCGTCCGGCAGCAGCTGGGGTTTTCCGTAGTATTCCTCCAGCGTCATGATGTTGTTATCGTACATTTCGGTGGCGACTTCAACGCCGACATAGCGGAAGTGCCAGCCCTCGACACCGTATCCGGTGATGTGGCCGTAATCAGCAGGGTAGCGCCAGATGAAGCCGTATTCATGACCGTGTTCGAGGACCCATTTCCCCGCTTTTGTATAGACGAAATTATCGCGGATCTCCGGGTCGCTCTTGATATTGATGTCCAAAGCAAGACCCAGCGGATGCTCGGAGCGTCCGGGGTAGGCGTTTTTACAGACGGCCTTATCGAGGCCTCTTCTGGGGATCGCATTATTGAAACTGTAGGTCTGTGTAGCCCAGTCTCTGTAGCCGGAGATGAGATACAGATCTTCGCCGATCTCGGAAAGGCAGGCATCGTGCATCTTCTCCCAGGCTTCGGCCGCTTCCGGACGGAGCTTCTGACCTGCGGAGTATTTTGCCAATGTGAGTTCCGGCACATATTCGGCAGTGGTGGTGTAATACTTATTGACGAGAACGGCGATGTCTTCCGGATTCGAAACGACTTCGGCGCGGACACTTCTGGGGTCAACATAACCGTTATACCAGACAGGTCCGCCGGTGATGATCGGCTCCACATATTCCGGTACCGGTGTCGGCGACGGGGAAGGTGTCGGTGTGGATGTAGGAGTAGGCGTTTCCGTAGGCGTCGGCGTTTCTGTCGGTGTCGGTGTCTCGGTGCTTACTGAAGATTCCAGATAGGACGAGATCGCGGCGCTTTCAGACGTGTCGGTCAAACGAGTCAGATTTTTCTTGTCCTGACAGGATGTGCCGAAACAGGATGTGGCCACGATGGCGGTTACTAAAATGACGGGCATGAAATTGCGCTTCATCTTCTAAAATGCCCCTCCTTACATATTTTCACATCGTCTAGTATACCCCAGCAAAAGCAACGGGAGTGTTTCACTTTCGTTAATTTGTGCTTTCGGTGCGCCCCTGCTTATGAATGAAAAGAATTGACAGACTATTGAGTTCTATTTACACTCAAAACATAGATGGCAAATAGTATGAATAGTGTGATCGGAGGTTTCTATGCGTCGAGGTCGATGGCAAAGGGGTATCTGTACCCTGTTATCGTCAGCGGTTCTTTTATCGTGTTTTCCGTTGACAGAAGATTTAGCGGTTGCGGAATCAGTCCCGTGTTATTCTGTAATTTCTGATATTAGCTTTGAGGCAGATTCCCGGATTGTATCTGTTTGGGGGACCCAAGCCAATCTTGAGTTCTCAGTTACGAATTTGGGAAGTGATGTGATACATAACTGGTTTCTGACATTTGATCTGCCTTATGCGATAGATAATGTTTGGAATGCAGCGGTATATGAGAGTGGCGATCAGGGAACATATACTCTCAAGAATACCGGCTGGAATCAAGATATTCTTCCGGATGAGACGATTCAGTTTGGCATGTCGGTTTCCGCATCGGATGGTCAAACGATAGAAAAGCTTCCTTCTTTCTATCTTTTGAATACAGCAGTTAAACCGATAGATTCTTCTCAATACACCTTAACATATCACGAGTATTCCAACTGGGGTAACGGGTTTAACGGTTCGCTGGTGTTAACTAATAAATCAAATCAGACAATCGAAGATTGGACGATTGGTTTTTCTGCTAATCGCGAAATAACAGAAGTAGCGGGCGCGGAATTGAGAATAGAAAACGATCATTTTGTGGTAACCAACAATGGTAGCAACCAGAATATCGCTCCTTATTCCAGCATAAATATGACTGTCAACGGGAACGGACAAAACACAAATAAGAACTTTCTTTTTTCAGATGTTACACTCTGTTCCATTTGCTGTGCTTACAATCTGACAGAGGATGATGATCATAACGGAATCGCAGATTATTTGGACTACATTGATATGTTGAAGGGCAATCTAGATATCGATTCTGATGGGGATGGTATTCCTGATTCTGTTGAAATTCAAATTGGCTCTGATCCGTATTCAAAAGACTCGGATAATGATGGAGTCGACGACAGCATAGAAATCGCAATGGGACTGGATCCTATGCTTCCGGATAGTGATGGAAATGGAATACCTGATTCTCAAGAAGATTCCGATAGCGATGGATTATCACTTGAGGAAGAGCTTCAAAGAGGCACGAAGCCATGGATAGCTGATTCTGATAGTGATGGCCTGTCCGATGGCGAAGAAGTATACACCATTGGTTCTGACCCGCTTCTGTCTGACTCGGACAGTGATGGAATTGGGGACGGGGATGAGAGAATACTCGGCCTGAATCCTCTGCTTTCAGACAGTGATGGAGATGGGACTCCTGACACTAACGAGCGGATTCTTCAGACAAGATCTGAAGAAATAAACGACGTAGAAAAACCAGCTGTAACAGAGGTGGAGGTCACTCTCGAAGGAACAGGTTGCCTGGAAACTGCTATGTCTATTACAGATGTCTATAAGGCTGACACATATTCTAGCGACCTTGTTGGGTTGGTGAGTGTTCCTATGAACATCGAATATGAAGGAGATTTCGATGAAGCGGAAATCACTTTCCATTATGACGAAAAATGGCTCTCCCAAATAGATTTTAATGTTCCGGACAGTTTCCCATTAAGCGACGACTATACGACGCGCCCGGCGACTCTTGGCATCTTTTATTATGATGAAGAGAATGGTGTTTATGTTGACTGTGGGGCAGAAGTGGATACTGAAAACCATACAGTCACCTGTACAACAACCCACTTTAGCACATACATGGTTGTTGATGAGTATATATGGTATCAGTTCTGGACTTCTATGAAATATGTGGGAGATCTTCAACCTTCTCATGAAGGCTATAAGGGGATAGACTATGTTCTGGAAATCCCATGTGTAAATACAATGAATGCTTCGGATATAGCAGAAATGAATGCAATTGCCAATAGGATCATTGACAATATGCATGAGGAAGATCATATGGTTATCCGAGGTTATAGCATTGGAGGTTTTTATACTTATGACTATACCTCTGACACCGATATTCTCAAGAAACAGGTAAGTGAATGGCCGTGGAACGAGGGAGACCCCTGGGTGGGGTATACATATACGACTCCTGAACTTCTGGGAAATCAATTGAGTGGACGGGAGATATTCAATATTGCATCCAGTTCATATGGCCATGATCCAGAGAACGAACTGGTAGTGATCGCTTTTCATAACTCGACGGATATTGATTGTGAATACTACAGTGCTGATTGCAGAACTGTCCGGGAAATGACAGCATATATCTTTACTCTGTCCAACGGAGAGCCTACTACCGAATCGTTAAAGTGGTTGAATCATGCTGCGGGTGGCGGCGTGATCGATTGTGAAGGAAAAACCGCGGATGAAGTATACGATGAATTTGCTGAATTGTATGAAAAGCGTCAGGGAAAGGATGAAGAGTATAACTACGGCGATCACGAAGCTGGCGATGGGTTGTGGGATATATACGAAGAACAGGGCATGCTGGGAAGTAATGGTCAATTCTACTACTCAAATCCCTTATCAAAAGATTCAGATGGAGATGGATTGCTTGATGCCAGTGAAATGGGATCCTATACTGTTGTCGAGGTTAATGAAGAAGGGAACTTGTATGTTGACGGAAATCTGATTGATAGTGAGAAGTTCAGTGACATGCCTGAATGGATTTGCTATGGGCACTACACAAGATACGGGAAGGGGCGATGGACGATTTATCGGGTGAAAGCTGAACCGATGGTGTTGGATACCGATGGGGACTTCTATAGTGATGGCATTGATCCGAAACCGAAAAAATCCAATATCAGAGCAATAGGATTGGAGGGTGTTTATGATCCTAGAACTAGCAATTTTCGGTATGTTCAAGTTCATAATCACCCGGGGTGTGGTTCAACCGACCCTAGTATAGGAGGGAATCAAAAATGGTTTGGAAAGGAAGGCTGGAATAGGGAGCCTAATGATTTATATATTCAAGATCACGGATGCGGTTTGATAGCTTTTTCGGATCTGGTTTTATATCACTTTACTGATATACGCGATATTGATTTTGATCAATACTACAATCATGTACATGAAACTAATGATTATCTTTCATTTTGCCGCACACAATGGGGATATTATTACGGTGGCTTATGTACTGCAATTAACCAACTGTATTTTGTGGACGGAGAAATAGGTCTAGCCTTTCCCGTGTTTGTCAATACCAATCAGAAAAATGGTTTATTATCATGCATTGCAAGAATGATTAAGGGCGGGAAGCCAGTTATTACTTCTGTTTTCACCAAAGAGGAATTGAAGTTTTACCGGCTAGATAACAAGGGTGATATTGATCCAATTACTCACGTTCTTGGAGATTCAAACTGGAATTTTTATTCTAGCAGTACTGCCAAAGGTCACTACTTTTCATTAACAGGAATGATTTATGACGATATTTCAAATGATGTATATTTGCGAGTTTCCGATGCAGGAAGGGAGGAGTATATTTTCTATTCGGAATATCTTGAATTGATTGAAGCCCATAGGCAATTTCCTTCATTTTATCCAGGAGAAGATCTCGGGGATATGATAATCTGTTATTGACACAATCGTTAGGAGAAGTTATGAAAAAAAGAAAACTGTCATTGCTTATCAACCTTACCATCTGCTTATCGTGTGTGTTGCTGTGTTCTTGTTGGAGATCCGAGCATCCGAAAGAAAAAGCAGAAACTAAAAGAATTCTATCGTATCTTCAGGAAACGGATTGCCTTGGAGATATGACTTTGTGGAATACTCGTGTTTATGAGGAAGAGATAGAACTAAACTTTTGGGGCGATTGTGATCTGCAAAAGGTGTTCTCCACAGCAGAGCGGGCAAACCAATATCTGGAAACACATCCGGAATCAATTCTCCTCGAGAATGACATAGATTTTCGAATCACGTTTTTCCCCAAGGGTTCGGTTAAACGAGATCGGGAGATGTTTTGCTATTTCGCATGTGTGCAAAAGAAAGCAAGAGAAGATCAACTGGAACACTTGTATATTCATACTGAGGAATGCATAAAGACATCTGACTTTCGGGACTGTGATGTATCCTTCAAATCTGTTAGTTGTACATATAACGTTGTCTTTGATGACCCGGAGGCACTTTTACACTTGAATGGACTTCAATCCTTTACTTTTGACAACGCGTTTGTTCCAACAGACAAAGAGACTTTGGCAAGCGTCCTTCAGTCTGTTTGCTATTACGAAGATAACGGAATTTTGCCGGGTTTTGAGTTTGTTTTCTGTTTCAGTAAAAATGCCAGTATGAATGAAGAGTTGCGAAGACAGTATGATGACTTTATCGAATCGCATCCGGAATATCAGGTTTTTTACGAGTGGCCCTGAAATCTAAAATTCTCCATTGACACAGGCAGGGCAGAGCCTTATAATCCTGTCGTAACTTCAGGGCGGGGTGGAATTCCCCACCGGCGGTGATGTATCAAGAGAAGATACGAGCCCGCGAGCGAAGAGCTGAACCGGTGTGAATCCGGTGCCGACGGTAGAGTCCGGATGGAAGGAGTGATTTAAATGTCAGAAGTAACAACAAATCTCAAAGAACAAAACCAGGCCAGAAAGAAAATGATCTATCGGATCGCGCTTATGGGCGTAATGACAGCCCTTGCGGAGGTTCTCATGATGCTTGAGATCCCGCTTCCGCTGATGCCGACGTTCCTTAAGTACGACTTTTCCGATATTCCGGCGCTTTTTGCAGGATTTGCCTGCGGACCGATCGCCGGTGTGGTCGTGGAATTTCTTAAGAACCTGATCCACATGCCGATGACCAACACACAGTACATCGGTGAAGTCGCCAACTTCATTTCCGGTTCTTTTTTCGTAGTCGCAGGAACACTGGTATACCGTCGCGTCCGTGGCAAGAAGGGCGTTGCTCTTTCACTGGCTGCAGGTACCGTCGCGCTGACGATCGCCACCTCTTTCGTCAACTACTTCTTCTGCCTGCCGCTCTATGAAAAGGTGATGGGTTTTCCGCTTCCGGCGATCATTGACATGTGCAACAAGGCAAACACGCTCGTATCGATCAATTCCAAACTGGAAGTGATCCTCATGACATTTGTGCCTTTCAACATCTTCAAGGGAGTGACGATCTCCATCGTCGCATTCCTCGCATACCTGCCTCTGCGCCGCTTCTTCGAAGACGAGAAGACCGCTGAGACAGAGGCTTGATTAAAGACCTAAGATCTGCTGGTAGTTGTCACAGACATCTTTATAGTTCTCGGGCGTGCCGATATCGATGCACGTGCCGGGAGCTCTAAAGGCGTAAACATCTTTCCGCTGATAAAGCCAGGACGGGAAGTTGCCCGGAGCATCCGGAGTATTCCCTTCGTCGAGATACTGGCGGAACATCGGGATCGTCTCCCTAAGATAAAAATACGTGGCGTAGATGGCTACGTTCGAAGTCGGATTTGCAGGTTTTTCTGCAAGTTTAAGGACCTTATCGTCCTCGTCGAGCGTGGCCACTGCCAGTTTACGGAGCTGTTCGATCTCATCGACACGAATCGCCACGAGCGTATCTTTCTGCTTCTCCATAAAGAAGTCATACATATCGGAAAGCTTGTAGGTGAACAGGTTGTCGCCTGCGATGATCATCATGTCATCGTCGATCCGGAGCGTGTCGATGACATACTGGATGTCGCCGATGGCGCCGAGCTTATTGGTATCGTCAGTGGTACCGTCATCGATGACTTCGATGGACGGATGATCGCCTTCAGAAACGGCATCTGCCGCTGAACGCTCCTTCGCCCACTTATCGAAATGGTCGGCGAAACGGTGGTTCGTGACCACGACGATCTTTGACACATCAGAGATGGTCTCGATCTGGTCAACGATATAGTCGATCATGGCCTTCGGACCAACGGGCAGAAGAGGCTTCGGTGTATTTATCGTCAGCGGATAAAGGCGTGTCGCATATCCGGCTGCTAAGATCAGTGCAATCATGGCAAATTCCTTTCTATCAGGCATTTAGAGTCATTTTTAATATATTAACAGAATTTGAGATAAAAATCCATTTTCAAACTGTTTCGTTTGGATGACAAAGAAAAGGTGGCAGGATATGGGAAAAGCGGATATAATGAATAATAGTGAGAAGAAGCCGGATAAACCAATGATCATCTTTCACGATCATTGGGGCTTTTGTGCGCGGAAGAGCGCATCAGAACTACCTAAAGGAGATACATGAATATGGAGCTTTGTGCAGTTGTTATGGCAGCAGGTGAAGGTAAGAGAATGATGTCCAATCATTCCAAAGTCGTCCAGCTGGCTGCCGGAAAACCGCTGATCCGCTGGGTGGCGGAAGCACTCTCCGGAGTGGGCGCCACTGAGCAGGTATATATTGTCGGACACAGACAGGAAGAAGTCAGAGAAGTACTCGGCGAGGATGTCGCCTTCGTATTCCAGGAGCAGCAGCTCGGTACCGGACATGCCGTTATGCAGGCCGCACCTTTCCTCGAGGGAAGAAACGGATGCACCATCGTCCTTCCGGGCGATGCCCCGCTCATCACATCGGAGACGATCTCCCAGGCCCTGACCATGTTTGAACAGGGCGATTACGGCGCGGTCATCATCACAGGTCTGGCACCGGATCCGAAGGGATACGGACGTGTCGTACGTAATGCCGAGGGCAATGTCGTAAAGATCGTAGAGCACAGAGACTGCACAGAAGAGGAGCTGAAGATCAACGAGATCAATTCTTCGATCTACTGCTTTAAGACGCCGCTCCTTCTGTCTGCATTAGGCCGCATCGACGCCAAGAATGCTCAGAAGGAATACTATCTCACGGATACCATCGAGATCCTCATCAAGGACGGCCATAAGGTCGGTGCGTATGTGGCGGATTTCAACGAGACACGCGGCGTAAATGACCGTGTCGAGCTGCAGGCTGTCGGCAAGATGCTCAATAGAAGGGTCTGCGAGAAGTTCATGCGCGAGGGCGTGCAGATCGTCGATTCCGAGACGACATGGATCGCGGATACGGTCAAGATCGGAAGAGACACCCTGATCCTTCCGGGAAGCATCATCCTCGGAAACAGCGTGATCGGCGAAGAGTGCGTCATCGGTGAGAATGCCCGTCTGGAAAACGTTATCCTGGGCGACGGTTCCACGATCGATAACTCCATCGCTTCCGATTGCGAAGTCGGTAAGAACTGCCGTATTGGACCTTACTCTCACCTGCGTCCGGATACGATCCTTAAGGATAATGTCACCATCGGTGCATACGTAGAAGTCAAGAATGCCACCATCGGGGATTATTCCCGTGCCCGTCACCTCACATATGTCGGTGATGCAAAGGTCGGCAAGAACGTTAACTTCGGCTGCGGTACAGTCACCTGTAACTACGATGGTATGGATAAGACCTGGTGCGTCATCGGCGATAACGTATTTATCGGCGGTAACAGCAACCTCATCTCTCCGGTGACCCTGAAGGAGAATTCCTACATCGCTGCCGGTTCCACGATCACGGAAGACGTGCCGGAACTCGGTCTTGCGATCGCCAGATCCCAGCAGGTCGTAAAGGAGAACTGGGTCGCCAAGAAGAACCGTTCACGTGCATCTACGGTCATCCAGCCGGATAAGAAACGTACGAGCGGAATGTGATCCGATGTGGTTCAAAAAGAAATCGAAAGAAGACGAATGGACGGCGAAAGGTGAAAACATGTGGCTGATCGTTGGCCTGGGAAATCCGGGGAAAGAATATACTTCCACGTTCCATAACTGCGGCTTCATGACCCTTGAGGTCCTGGCCCAAAAGAACAATATACGCGTAGATAAACTCAAGTGGAAAGGTGAGTACGGAAGAGGAACGATCCAGGGTGAGGACTGTATCCTTCTGCGTCCGCATACCTTCATGAACCTGTCGGGACAGAGCGTGATCGAAGTCATGCGTTTCTTTAAGATCCCGCTCGACCACCTGATCGTGATCTACGACGATATCGATATTCCGCGCGGGAAGATCCGTGTCAGATCCAGCGGTTCCGCCGGGACCCATAACGGCATGAAGTCCGTGATCTACTGTGTGGAGTCACAGGACTTTGCCCGTGTGCGCATCGGCTGCGGTCCGGTCCCCGAGCACTGGGATCTTGCGGATTTCGTGCTTTCCACGATTCCGAAGGATGAACAGGAAACGATGTATAAGTCATTTGAAGAAGGCGCAAAAGCCGTAGAGGATATCCTCCAGGGCAAGCCGATCCCGGGCGGCAGAAACCGCGGCGGAGGCCGTTCATGAATTTCCTTCCCCAGATAAAAAAGATGCTGAAAGAAGCATATGTCGACCCTGCTTTTCAGGAGCTGGTCGATTCTTTTTCTGCGAAAAAAGGACACATCAATCTGACCGGCATGACCGAGACGCAGAAGGCATATCTGATTGCTGCGGCGACACTTTATCAGAGTGAAAACAGTGAAAAAGATACATTCCCGATCCCGGTGATCCTCGTCTCCGACGAGCTTTCCGCCCGCCAGATGAAATCTTATATGGATGCCTTTTTCGAAAAAGAAAGTGTGGTCCTTCGCGGAAGAGAGACACATATGTCCGCGGTCTCGGCATCTAGCCGTGAGATCGAGCAGGGACGTGTCCGCGCCCTGATCAAGTACGGCACCCGCGACTGCGGCTGCCTGATCGTGACTGCCGGCGCACTTCTTACGAAGATGCTCCCGATGGAAGATTTCATGAAGACGACCATACGGCTCCGCCTCGGAAAAAGGATCGCGCCTGAGGATCTGGCACTGACACTGAGCCTCATGGGATATGTCCGCGTCAGGGAAGTCGAGGGCGTGGGCGAGTTCTCCCAGAGAGGCGATATCTTCGACTTTTATCCCGCAGGCTCGGACATGGGCGTGCGCGTCTCTTTCTTCGACGACGAGATCGACCAGATCAAGCTTTTCAATCTGAAGACACAGCGCTCGGAAGAGCAGCTCAAGGAATATACCGTCTATCCGGCCTCCGAACTGATCCTGCCGCAGAAAAGATGGGAGAGTCTCGCCGACAGGATGATCGATATCGGTGAGGAAGCCTCTACGAAGGCGGCGGCCATCGGTGCCGAAAGAAACAACATCGACACCATGCTCCGCATGATCGGAAAAGAAAGCGAAGCACTAAGGTCCGGCGGATCTTTTTCCGGATGGGAAAAATGGATCTCCGTATTTTCGGAAAATACCGAATCGATCCTCTCTTTCGTAAGAAGCAGGGGAGATACGATATACATAAACGAATTCGCACAGGTCCGGTCCCGCATGGACGGTGTGGCAGCGGATTTCGAGACGCGCTTCTGCACAGCCTTTGAAAAAGGACTGGTCCCGTCCGCATGTTCGACGGCCCTCGGCAGCATTCCGGATACCATGATCGAACTGGATAAAAAACAGGTGGTCTCCATGGCTGTTCTGCCGAGTTCGAGTAACGGACTTCCCGGAGGCATCCGCATCAGTATTCCGGGTACGGCATGTAACAGCTACCGCGGTCACGAAGAATCCCTCGCGGAGATGATCTCCGAGAGAAATAAGAAGGGACAGATCACATACATCATGAGCGGCACGGGAAGCCGCGCCGAAAAACTTAGAACATTTCTTTTCGAGCGGAACAGCATGCCGGTCCTTCTGAACCGTCCGCTTCCGAGCGGGTTTGTATATCCTGCGATCTCCATGATCCTCATCGGTACGCAGGACATCTTCGGCGTGGACCGCGGCATCAAGAAGAAGAAAAAGGGCGGCATGACCATCGACCTTTTCTCCGACCTCGTGCCGGGCGAACTGGTCGTCGATGACGAAAACGGCGTCGGCCGCTACGACGGCCTCGTGAACCTCGAAGTCGAAGGCACCAAGCGCGACTATCTGCAGATCACCTACGCAAATGACGACCATCTTTATATCCCGATGGACCGCCTCGACCATATCCAGAAATATGTCGCTTCCGACGGCAGGACACCGAAGCTCGCCCGCCTCGGTTCACAGGAGTGGAGCAAGTCCGTCAGCCGTGCGAAGAACTCGATCAAGCAGCTTGCCTTCGACCTTGTTGAACTCTATGCGAAAAGACAGGCCGTGGACGGCTATGCGTTCTCTCCTGACACCGTCTGGCAGACGCAGTTTGAAGACGATTTCCCGTATCAGGAAACGGAAGACCAGCTCTCGGCGATCGCTGAGATCAAGAAAGATATGGAGTCGAAAAAATCCATGGACCGCCTGCTTTGCGGAGACGTGGGATTCGGTAAAACGGAGGTCGCTTTCCGTGCGATCTTCAAGTGTGTCATGGACGGAAAACAGGCCATCCTTCTGGCGCCGACCACGGTACTTGTGCAGCAGCATTACGATAACCTGAAAGAACGATTGAGAGGATACCCGATCCGCATCGCCATGCTCAGCCGCTTTGCAACCCCGAAGGAAGTCAAGCGCGCCGTGACCGGCATCAACGACGGCTCGGTCGATGTCGTCGTCGGGACCCACCGCGTCTTAAGCAAGGACGTCCAGCCCCGAAATCTCGGACTGATGGTCATTGACGAGGAGCAGCGTTTCGGCGTCAACCATAAAGAGAAGATGAAGACGCTTCGAAATACGGTCGATGTCCTGACACTTACCGCGACCCCGATCCCGAGAACGCTTCACATGTCGCTTTCGGGCATCCGCGATATCTCCGTGCTCGAAGAACCGCCGCAGGATCGAAGACCGGTGCAGACCTATGTTATCGAGTACGATCCGCAGATCGTGGCGGAGGCATGTCTTCGTGAGATCGAGCGGCACGGCCAGGTATTCTATCTTTACAACAACACGCATCACATCGAGAAAAAAGCACAGGAGCTCTCGGCGATGCTTCCGGGCGCACGCATCGTCTTTGCCCACGGCAAGATGAGCGAAAGAGAACTCGAGAGCATCATCGAATCCTTTATCCGGAGAGAAGCGGATATCCTCGTCTGTACGACGATCATCGAGTCGGGCGTGGATATGCCGAACGTCAATACCATCATCGTGGAAAACAGCGACCGCTTCGGCCTTTCCCAGCTGTATCAGCTGAAAGGACGAGTCGGAAGATCGGACCGTCAGGCCTATGCCTATATCACCTATGAACCGGAAAAAGTGCTTAATGAAGATGCGGAAAAACGCCTCGCGGCCATCCGCGATTTTACGGAGCTCGGTTCCGGTATCAAGATCGCTCTTAAGGACCTGGAGGTCCGCGGCGCAGGTAATCTTCTCGGCGCGGAGCAGCACGGACAGATGGATGTGATCGGTTATGAGCTTTACTGCCGTATGCTCGACGAAGAGATCAAGAAGCTCTCCGGAACATGGGTCCCGGAGGTCGAAGATACGGTCATCAAGATGAGCGAAGATGCCTATATCTCGCCGGAATACATCCCGGATGACGGACAGCGCATGGACGTTTACCGCCATATCCAGAGCATCGCCAGCAGGAAGGAAAGAGAAGATCTCGAAGATGAACTGACCGACCGTTTCGGCGATGTCCCGAAGGAGGTCACGATCCTTGCCAATATCGCGATCATCCGGCACCAGGCGGCTACTCTCGGTTTTGAAAAGGTCGAGATCGAAAAAGAAGCGGCGAAGCTCTTTTACCGTCCGGGTGTCTCCAATGCCGCCGCGGCGATCCTCATGGCCGGCAGTGACAAGCGTTTCGACGGGCGCATCATGGTATATTCCCTGAAGCATCCGTACATGCAGTACACCCCTTCAAAGAAGGATTGTAGCGAGATCGTCGCCAACGTGGCGGATCTTCTCGACCTGATGAGTGAAGGAGTAAAAGAAGGAGGAAAAGTGAATTCATGATCGTTCTGGAGATTCTGTATTTTCTGATCGGCACTGCGTGTGCGTTTCTTCTCGGAAACATAGTGATGCTTCCGATCCCTGTGTGGTCTCTGATCTTCCTGATCCCGCTGTTCCTTCTGTTTCTGGTCCTTCCATCATTTCCGGGATCTCTTTCCCGTATTCACTCGGCGAAACTGAAGAACACGAAGTGCGGTACGGCGCTTCTTAAGATATTCCTTGCCTCGATGGTCCTGGATCTCGTATTCAATATCCCTGCCATGTTCGGTGCCCTGGAAGAGCACGGGATCCCGGCGATCGGCGATGCAGGATGGAAGTGGACCGGCAGTATCCTTCTGATCGTTCTGATCGAAAATCTTATTTTCTGGAACGGCATCATCCGTATCTATCTGACTTCTTCCCAGCTTGGTGCGAAGTACCGCATCATCGGCATCGCCTGTGGCATGATCCCGATCGTTAATCTTATCGCGCTTAGTATCCTGATCCGGATCTGCGACAAGGAAGTCAAGGTGGAAAACGAAAAGATCCTGCTGAACGAATCGCGTGCGGCGGAGAGGATCTGTGAAACGAAATATCCGATCCTCATGGTGCATGGTGTTTTCTTTAGAGACTTCCGATTCTTCAACTACTGGGGACGTATTCCCGAGCAGCTCGAAAAGAACGGCGCGAGAGTATTCTATGGCAACCAGCAGTCTGCAGCATCGGTGGAAATATCGGGAAGAGAACTGGCCGAGCGCATTAAGAAAGTATGCGAAGAAACAGGAAGTGAAAAGGTCAACATCATCGCGCACTCCAAGGGCGGACTTGACTGCCGCATGGCGATCGCCAAGTACGGCGCGGGTCCATATGTGGCCAGTCTTACGACCATCAACACACCGCATAGAGGATGTGAATTTGCAGATTATCTTTTAAGTAGAATCGGAGAATCCCATCAGGTCCGTGTGGCCGGAATGTACGAAGCCGCGCTTCGCAAAGCCGGAGATCCGAACCCGAATTTTCTCGCCGCGGTAACAGATCTAACCTCTTCTGCTGCGGTCCGCTTAAACGAAGAAATGCCGGATCCGGAGGGCATCTACTGCCAAAGTTTCGGATCGAAACTGAACCGTCCGGGATCGGGAAGATTTCCTCTCAATTTTTCCACACTTCTGGTCGGTCATTTCGATGGTCCGAACGACGGTCTTGTGGGTGCGAAATCTTTCTGCTGGGGACAGGATTATCACTTCTGGACCGCTCCTGGAAAACGCGGAATCTCTCACGGAGATGTCATCGATCTCAATAGAGAAAACATCGACGGATTCGACGTCCGGGAGACCTTCGTACAGATCGTTTCCGATCTGAAGAAAAAAGGTCTGTAAGACGAAGAAGAAGGCTTCCCTGTAATCAAAAAACTCTGCGAAAAAAAGAGTAAAAATCCTTCCTGAAACCCCTTCCGTTTTCCTTAAGAGTGTTACAATTATTTTAAGGTAAAAATCACAAGGAGGGTGTTTTATGGGTGATAACAAAGAAGCGATATACGACGCGAAAAAGCTCGGATATCCCAAGATGCTCGTACTCGGACTTCAGCATATGTTTGCGATGTTCGGTGCGACAGTTCTCGTACCGGCACTGACCGGTCTTTCTGTATCTGCGACACTTCTGTTCGCAGGATTGGGTACATTACTCTTCCACTTTCTCACAAAGGGTAAAGTACCTGCATTCTTAGGTTCTTCCTTCGCATTTATCGGAGGATATAAAGCGATTGCATGGACCGTGGAAGACGGCAATGAAATCCTTCACACGGAGCTGCTTCCTTATGCCTGCATAGGTGTTCTGGCAGCCGGCGCGCTCTATCTTGTCCTGGCAGGACTCATCAAGGCTTTCGGACAGAAGAAAGTTATGCGTTTCTTCCCGCCGATCGTTACCGGCCCGATCATCATCGCTATCGGTCTTACGCTTTCCGGATCTGCTGTTTCCAGCTGCGAAGATAACTGGGTCGTTGCAATTCTGGCGATCCTGGTCGTAGTGGTCTGCAACATTTACGGCAAAGGCATGATCAAGATCGTACCGATCCTTCTGGGTGTCGTTGTTTCCTACATCGCAGCATGCATCCTCGGTATCGTTGATTTTACAGCAGTAAAAGAAGCGGCATGGATCGGACTTCCGTTCGATATGCAGGATACGGCATTTGAAGTATTCAAGGATCCGGACAGTTCCCTGATTGCCAATTCGATCATCACCATCATGCCGATCGCGCTTGCAACAATGGTCGAGCATATCGGCGATATCTCCGCGATTTCTTCTACCACGAACAGAAACTTCATCGAGGATCCGGGTCTTCACAGAACGCTCCTCGGCGATGGTCTTGCGACAATGCTTGCATCTCTTTTCGGTGCTCCGGCGAACACAACTTACGGCGAGAACACTGGTGTTCTTTCTCTTACAAAAGTATACGATCCGAGAGTTATCCGTATCGCAGCTTACTGCGCAGTGATCTTCTCCTTCTCACCGAAATTTGCAGCTCTGATCGGCTCCATGCCGGCAGCAACTGTAGGTGGTGTTTCCCTCGTACTTTACGGTATGATCTCTGCCGTCGGTGTACGTAACATCGTAGAGAATCAGGTTGACTTCAGCAAGGGCAGAAACATCATCATCGCGGCTTTGATCCTGGGTCTTTCCGTAGGTGTGAAGTACCATAACGCTGCAGGTGCGATCCTGTTCTCCATCGGTTCTGTTGACTTCCAGCTGACAGGTCTGGCTGTCGGTGCTCTGGTAGGTATCATCCTTAACGCGATCCTGCCTCTCGAAGAGAAGGAGTATAAGGGAGCAAACAAAGCGTTTGTTACCGAAGAGGAAGAAGCAGAAAAAGCAAAAGAGAGCAAGGAATAAATATCACTTGCTTTCCCCGTCAGTTTGAAGTACGAGTTTACTATTAAGAAGCGAATACCATAATGCGAACTGACAAAGCCCGGTCGCGATAGAAAAACCGATGTTTTTCGTGACCGGATACATAGCAAATGCAAAACCTATACTGATCAGCAAAGCGATCGCCCATCCGGACGGTCGCTTTACTTTTTGTACTTTCGGGACGATCCTCCCGAGATAAGTTCCTTTTTCGAATTTGGCGTAGTAATTGAGAAGCGCGATCTGGCGCATGATATCCTTCTCCATATCCTCTTTATCCTCGGGGCTTACATCTCCGTCGATGAAGGTGAAATCGCAGTCAAAGCTCTTCTCGTGCTTTTCGACGATAAAGACAGAGCGGAGGAGTTTTCCTTTTTCATATGCGAAAACGACGCCGTTATTCAGAAGAGCGCTCTGCCCCAGGGCGAGGATCCTCTGTCTCGTTTTGTCGTCAAAATCCAGGGATTCAATAAAGGTGCGGCTGGCGATATTTCTTTTGCTTATGGTCTTCAGATCGTAATTCTTCACGATCTGATAGTGGATCCAGGTGTCTTTTTTCTGCTGTTTTGTCACGGATGTATTCGCCATTTTCTGACCTTCCTTCTTCTTGATGGTTTCATCTTATCGGACAAAGATAAAGTATGGGTCTAGAAAATACTAAGGAATGGTAAAGCGGGGGTTAAGGTTTTCTTCGCTCTTCCACACAAAATTCATAATCCTGCTTTATAATGAAGTCATGAAAAAGATACTTGTTGTAGAAGATGAACCGGCGATCTGTGAGCTCCTCGTGAATTATCTCAAAAACGAGGGCTATGAAGTCGCGTCTGCAGAAGACGGCGTTTCCGCGCTTTCTCTTTTTGCAAAAGAAACATTCGATCTGGTGATATTGGACATCATGATCCCGAAGATCGACGGGTACGGCGTGTGCGAAGTAGTGAAGAAACAGTCGGACGTACCGGTCATTTTCCTGTCGGCATTAGGCGACGAGCAATCTCTTCTTAAAGGCTATGACTGCATGGCGGACGACTACGTCACGAAGCCCTTTTCCATGCCGGTATTCCTTCGTAAAGTACGTGCGGTCCTAAGAAGAGAAGACGCAGCGGATACAGGGAAAAGCAGTAATCTCACTGTCTATGGAAATATCTCCATGAATGCGGATACGATGGAAGTCATCGCAGGAGGGAAAAGCGTGGAGCTTACCTCCAGAGAATTCGACCTTCTGGCGCTTCTTCTGAAGCATCCGGGACGTGTATTTACAAGAGAAGTCCTTCTCGACATGCTCTGGGACTATAACGCCTTCGTGGATGAGCGTATCGTGGACAGTCATATCAAGAACTTAAGGCACAAACTGGGCGAAGAAGGAAACTGTATCGAGACGGTGCGGGGACGGGGGTATAAAGTTGCGAAAGAGGATCTTTAACCGGCTGTCCGTAAAAGTGTTCCTGATCACCTTCGTTATACAGATCGTGGCGGGTGTCCTGATCTGCGCGACGCTCTATTTAAGTACGCCGAAGACCTATCAGGATACGAAGGACGAAGGCTACCTGAAGGTCTTCCATCTTTCCCGTCAGCTGAGCGGCGTGCCGGAGCGCGAGGGCGGGAAGATCATCGACGACTTTATCCGTGAGACCGGCATCGATATCGCCATCTATAACATGGACAGATCCACGATCGATTATAAGGTCTTCGCGGACACAGATTCGAAGCTCTCCCTGAAGACGAAAAAGGAAGTGGATGAGCGGCGGGAAGCGCTCATCGATAAGACGGATACGGGCACCTTTGACTTCTGGTACCAAACCGAGATCTCCCTTTGGAAATCCAATGAGAATCCGCGCTACCAGCTGGTGTTTTTCCTAAATGAAACGAAAGAGAATTTCACGAGGCTTTCGATCCGAAAAAGCATGCCGGTCATGATCGTGTGCATCACGGTACTATCTCTTCTGTGCTCGTGCATTTATACACTCCTTTTCGCTAAGCCGGTAAAGAAGCTCAGTGCAGTATCCAAGGCGATGGCCAATATGGATTTCAGCAAGAAATGCGCATCGAGAAGAAAAGATGAGATCGGGGATCTGGCGCGGGATCTCGACGTTATGGCCGAGGCGCTCGAAGAGAAGATGCAGACGCTTAGTAAGAAGAACGAAGAGCTCTCGGAAGAGGTTGCGCTCCGAAAAGAACTCGAGAGCCAGAAGACCATGTTCTTCTCGGCGGCTTCCCATGAGCTCAAGACACCGGTCACCGTTCTCGAAGGCCAGCTTCGCGGCATGATCGAAGGGGTCGGTCCATATTCCGATCACGAAGAATATCTCCCGCATGCACTAAGCTCCGTAAAGCGCATGGAAAAGCTGATCAACGACATTCTGACGGCATCGAAGATGCAGTCGGGAAAAGAGATCGTCACGATGGAAACAGATATGGTGCAGCTTCTCGAAGAGAAGATGGAAGAGTGCGAAGATCTCTTTGAAGCGCGCGGGATAAAGATGGAACTGTCGTTTGAAAACGACCTCATTTTCGAAGGGAATAAAGAACTGACTTCGATGGCGCTCGGCGCATTTTTAAGTAATGCGGCTTTCTACACCGAAGAAGGCGAGACCGTCGAGGTCGATGCCGAGAAGGAGAAGATCCGAAACGGCGGGAAAAACGAGAAGAACGAAAGCACCGTGATCCGCGTGAAGATCAGAAACACCGGAGCACATATCGATAAGGAAGACATCGCTCATCTTTTCGAGCCGTTCTACCGGCCCGACCAGTCAAGAAACAGAAGAAGCGGCGGTTCTGGTCTGGGACTTTATCTGGCCAGGCTGATCCTCGAAAAACAGGGCGGCACCTGCTGGATCCGAAACGACGGGGATGCGGTACTCGCGACGATTGAACTTCCGGCGGCGGAAGAACACGCATCATCTAAAACGAAGAAACCGGAGGAAGGAACATGAAAGAAATAAACCTCAATGGGATCACATTTTTACGCCCGGTGCGGGAAGGCACGAGCGAATGGTATTATGCCATGGATTACGATAACGGGGATCTTTTCGAGCTGCAGGAGCTCTACCATTTTGAGAACGGCAGCAGCTTCGAAGGGAATCAATTGTATCTCATCCACTATCCGGACGGAGAGGTGATCGAGCCGATCCCAAGCGATTCGGTGTCGGCGCTCGGAGAGCCCGTATATTACGACGGGAAGATCTCTTTTGTGCGGGTCGATTTTTCTTGCGAAAAGATTTATATCCACCAGTTCGACTGTAGCTCCCGGGAAGTAAGCTTGATCGATGAGATCCCGCTATCTTCTGTAGAGAACTGCTATAATCTTCGTCTTTTCGAGCATCCGCTGACGCTGACACGCCAGCCGAATGATGGTACACTGGAACTGATCTGGCCGGTTAAGAAGACGATACAGATCACAGAAAAAGAAAGCTTTTTCTATCTGGAAGGAAACTGTCTTTATTTCAACAGATGGTTCGAAGATCCTTTCTTCCGGGAAGAGACAGTGATCCGTGATAAAGATACAGGGCAGATCCTGGAAGTGCTTTCAGGTGATGTGCACATCATGCCGAACGGGGAGATGTGGCATCTGAAATAGTGGTGTAGGGGGATTTTTATGAAACGGTTTTTTGCGGGATGTATGGCAGCTGTTTTTCTCATGGCTCCGGGATGTTCCGGAAAGTCAGGATCGAAAGAGGGCTCGGACACAGCCACGTCTCAGACGACCTCTTCGACAGTTGAATCCCAAGAGGATACGTCAGAAACAAAAGAAGTTTCAGAAAGTTCCGACACATCTGAAAGTGAACCCGCTTCGGATCCCGCGGACACCTCCGATACTGATGTGCCGGGCACAGATGTTGTCGGGATCTCCGGGAATGCGACCCTGACCAGATACCGCGAAGGCGGAGATCAGGAAGAGATCCCTTTGGAAGAATATAAAAGCGGAACCGATCCGGTATATGTCCAGGAGGGAAGATATGAATCTTCCGGAATGGTGTCACGTGAGATGGCTAATGCGGAAAGAGAATATCGTAGTCTGATCACGAATGAGTCATTCTGGAACATTACGAAGGATCTGAATCTGCCATCTGAGATCAACGGCATTTCCACTACATGGATCAGTTCCGATGAATCCCTGATCGAATCCACGGGAAAAGTCCACCGTCCGCACGACCGGAGTCAGTTTGTTATCCTGACTGTTATTTTTTCAGATGCGGAAGGCAGTATCACGTGCAGAGAATCGCTTCGCGTCGCCCGGGATATGTATGACGGAGTAGATGTGAGAACGATTCCTACCATGGACGAATATGTAAGACCGGAGATGGTCGGAGAATATTACCCGCAATTCAAAGACACAGAAGGCGGATGGTTCCTGTTCACTGATCCGGGAGATGTTTTTTTCTTCGACCCGGATCCGGACAATATGATGGTCTATGACCAGTGCGGTAACGGATGGAACAGTTACCTGATCGGCGGGCAGATCTCGGATGCGCGCGTGGACAGTGAGAAAGAAGCACACCTCTGTATTGCGACGCTGAAGAGGGTATTCCACTTCGAAGACATTTTCGATAATCTGGTTTTTACGGGCACGATCGATTCGCTTGGTGATGTCGTCTATGACTATGCCCAGTACTATCAGGGTGTGAGGGTTCAAAGCGGCTTCGTCCGTGTGATGAGCAGTTACCGAAGACCATATGTAACTGTCAACATATGCCTGGTGAATATCCCTTCAGGTTTTTCCGCAACACCGAAAGTGTCCGAGGATTATGTGATCCGGGAGCATGATCTTTATTCTGCAGAACTTTCGATCATGAACGACAACGGGTCTGTCCGGCTGGTCTATGTCGGATATAGAAATGGCGCTTCCGAACAGGTCCTGGTCGATGCAAAGACCGGAAACGAGATCGCTTCCTACTCCACTATCATGACGTAAGATCTTTTCCGTCTAAAAGATCCGTCTCCACATAAAATCCATAAAACCTCCCTTCGGTTTCCATGTCCGGTTGTTAATATCAGGATAGAAAGAAATGAAGGGATGGTTTTTTATCGTGCAAAGAAAAAAGATACTCAGCCTCATAATGACCACAGTGATTCTGGTACAGTGCTTTTCCGGATGTAAAAAGACGGAAAAACTCAAAAACCACATGACGGAGAAAGAACTGTCAAGTATAGAGGAAGGTCCTCTTACGATCCTCGATGAGCCCTGGAAGACAGCTTCGAAGAACGGATCGAAGCAGGATCCGTACGGCGAAGGTGTGTACCTGGAGATCTGGGAAAAGGAAGATATGCTCACGCATATGAAGGAGCATCCTGAGCTATATTCCGACTGGACAGAAGAAGAAAAAGAAGAATATAAAGAGACATTCCAGCCGTATGTCAACGGCTACATCGTAGACGGGCGAAACTACGGATGCATGGTCGCGATCTGTCTTGACAAAGAGGACAGCTATGGCTGGTATTACGTTCTGGAAAACGGGGCTTTGGAAAGCAGGCGGATCCAGGATTACGAAGACTTAAAGAAGATCCTTCCGGATCTTATGAAAGAGTATCAGAAAAAAGAATATGAGAACGCCTATATATCGGATCATTTCGATCCAAAACTGGCAGAGGAAGATATCCTTCGGGCTTTTTCTTCTTTGGACGAAAAAACCTATCAGGAGCTTCCAATCGGCACGACGAATGAAAGAAGGGCCGAGACGATGATAAGGGACCGCGAAGAGTCCGACGAGAAGGCCTGGGACTTTGAAAAAGAACTGGTCAGCCCTTTCCGTAATCAGATCCGTGAATACCATTTCTATGACGAAGAGCTCGACAGGAAATTCGTGGTGCATGTAGCGCTCCCCAAGGGCAGCGAAAAAGAAGATAAAGCCCTTCCGGCACTTCTTCTGACAGATGCCGTCTGGCGCTTTAACGACATCGCCTCTCTTCTTTCCGAGATGGAAGAAGGACGCGCGCAGCCGCAGATCCTGATCTCGGTCGGACAGGACTATTCCATCTGTAATTCGGATAACGAAGAGCGCTCTGCGATCTTCTGTGAAGGAAAGGAAAAGTTCCTCGATTTTCTTACGGATAACCTCATGCCGTATCTCGGAGAAAAGTATAAGATCGACTACGGAAGATCCACCCTTTTCGGACATTCCCTCGGCGGTGTATTCGCCCATTATGCACTCTTTAAAAGCGACAGTTACAGTAACCAGCCGTTCGGCGCCTATATCATCGGAAGCCCGGCATTCTGGTCGCCGTATTCCCGCAACATGGGCGATTACACCGACCTCCTTAGCGACTACGGATACTTTGACAGAAATAAAAAGATCGGAAAGAAAGTCTATATCACTGCCGGAAACCAGGAAGATGAAGACTATGCGGAGTATTTTGAAGATGGCGATTCTACGACAGAAAGTGTCAGACATCTGCAAGAGCGGATCAACTCGCACTGTGAAGAAGGATCTCCGATGGCGGTTATGAAGTTCTATGAGAGCCATCACTATCAGTATGTGCAGCAGATGCTGATCGAATATGTGGACGGGAATATCTCTTCTTCGGAGACACAGGAGTCTTCTTCGGTCCCCGCTCCTACGTATGAATATAAGTACCAGATGTATGCCACGATGACTCCGGAGGAGATCGTCAGCACGCTGACCCTTGAGCAGAAAGTGGCGCAGATGGTCCAGCCGATCCATTATGCGCTCCTTACGGACGAAGAAGAACCGATCAAAAAGTACGGCTATGGCAGTATCTACGCGGATGAAGGAGCGGCGACAGCAGAAGAGTGGCGGGAGCTTCTGGATTCTTTCCAAAAGCAGGCCATCGAATCGGAAGCCGGGATCCCGTATCTTGTCGCGCAGGATGATGTGCACGGCGTCGGATACTGCATCAATTCGGTCATTTTCCCTCACAATATCGGAGTCGGTGCGGCCAATGACGAAGAGCTCGCGTACCAGCTCGGACGCATCACGGCCGACGAGGCGAAGCTGTGCCATAATTTATGGAATCTTTATCCCTGTGTCGCGCAGTCCAATGACCCGAGATGGGGCAGAAACTACGAATGCTACAGTTCGGATCTCGATATCATTACGAGGATGAGCACGGCCTACACGAAAGGTCTTGTCGATGGTGGAGTCATCGCGACAGCGAAGCACTATTTCGGAGACGGTAACGTCAAGTACGGTACCGGAGAACAGTCTGACTATCCCCGTATCATCGACCGCGGCGATGCGCGTCTTTCCGAAGAACAGATCAATGAACTGCTGAAGGTATATCAGGCGCAGATCGACGCCGGCGCAAAGGTCGTCATGGTCAGCTATTCTTCTTTAAACGGCACGAAGATGCATGAGAACGGAGACTATATCTGGAAACTCAAAGACGAGATGGGCTTAGAAGGCTTTGTCATGAGCGACAGTATGGCGATCCAGAATACATCTCCGGAGACATTTGATGAGCAGGTGATCTCTGCGATCAACTGCGGGATCGATCTGCTCATGGAAGGATTAAGATATGACGATGCCAGAAGGATCATCATCGATGCCGTAAACAGCGGGAAGATCACGATGGAGCGCATCGACGATGCTGTCACACGCATCATCAAAGTGAAAAAGGAAGCAGGCGTTTTCGATGATCCGTTCTGCGAGAATATAAAGACAGAGCAGGAAGATGTGGGTTCTCCCGAATATCGTGCTGTGGCGGAAAAACTGGTCGAGAAGAGTCTCGTTCTTCTGAAAAACGAGAATAACACGCTGCCGCTCAAAGAAGGCACAAAGGTCTATGTCATGGGACCTGCCGCGAATAATCCGCGGGCACAGTGCGGCGGATGGACGATGGGCTGGAACCAGAGCCCGACGAAGAATATTGCCGGGGTCACCACGATCCTGGAAGCTTTCGTGAGATATGCAAAGGATTACGGAATCGAAGTGATCACCGATTCCAAGGAAGCGGAAAATGCGGACGTGGTCCTGCTCTGTGTCGGTGAGGATGCCTATGCCGAATGGTTCGGCGATACGGACGATCTGGATCTTTGCGGAATGAAGGGTCTTTCGGACAACCGAAACTCGATCGACAAGGCTAGAGCACTCGGAAAACCCACGGTCACCTGTATCGTGGCCGGAAGAAATGTCCTTTATAACCGGACGGATTACGAATCCTGGGACAGTGTCGTCATGTGCTATCTGCCGGGTTCGGAAGGCAAGGGCATCTCGGATGTTCTCTGCGGCTGCGCGGATTTTATAGGAAGACTTCCCGAGCCGTGGTATGGTGCCAGAGGAAAGATCGGTACAGATGAGTATTTGTTCGAGCTCGGTTACGGTCTTTCTTACGGGGAGGGATTCACTCCGAAAGCAGAGCCTTCGTATATCCCGGATCCGGAAGTATCTGAAGTCGATCCGGCGATGTTCGGGTCCCCTATGGCCGGCACGAATTATCAGCCGGGCGTGTATTCTGAAGAAGAGAACATGTACATAAATGAATATGCGGACTTTAAGATCCATCTCCCGGACGGATTTGAAAAAGCCGATGACAGCTTTATGGAGATGGCCATGGCGGATGACCTGGAGGAGTGCTCGACAGAAAAAGATACGGTCCGCCTGAGTTCGATGATCATGGACAGTTATTTTGGTGCTGATGGCCCGGGCATCGAGATACTTTTCCTGAACCGGAAACTGGCATCTCCGGAAGATTCGGACTACACCGCAGAAGAGTATCTCGATGACACCAGAGAATACACTACCGGCGTGGTCAGAAAATTCGGTATTACACCGACATACGAGGAAAGGACGAAAGTCACTATCGGTGACAAAGAATACGTACGAGAGATCTGCACGATGTCAGGGCTCCTCTACTACTGGTATGCACGCGAAGTGGACGATGACGTGATCTGTGTGATCTGGTTCATCACCGATTCCTTCTCTCCCGCATACTGT
This sequence comes from Clostridiales bacterium, assembly GCA_017551865.1. Taxonomy (GTDB): domain Bacteria; phylum Bacillota; class Clostridia; order Saccharofermentanales; family Saccharofermentanaceae; genus Scatonaster. The sequence goes on from JAFZKB010000002.1 coordinate 100,693, forward strand.
GAGAAACTGATAGATTAAAATCTACTCTACAAAAAAAGAGAGCCGTCCCGAACATCCGGGACGGCTCTTTTCTCTTTGACGGAATGTACCGGTCGTTACTTAAGGATCGCTTTGAGCTTCGGATCTTCTGCGATCAGTTTCTTCGCGAGCTCTCTGTATTTTTCTTCATGCAGATAGGTGTGTCTGTGGGGCTTGATCTGCGGAGCCATATCGATGGCGTCGCAGTAATCCTGCGCCTTCAGGTCAAGAGTCGCGCAGAAGTCCCAGAAGCCGGTCTTGGTGAAGACGGTATCGATCCTCTGGTAACGGTGATCACAGATCTTGCACATGATGTATGTGCTGATGCCAACCTGTACGCCGTGGAGCTGAGGCTTTTCAAGCAGAAGGTCCAGTGCGTGGGAAATCAGGTGCTCGCTTCCGGAGGTCGGTGCGGAGGATCCGGCGATCTCGTTGGCGATGCCGCTCATGGCCAGAGAATCGAGAAGTTCTTTTAAGAAGAGTTCTTCGTTGATGGATTCAAACGGGGTGCGGACAAAAGAATTTACCGCTTTCTTGGCGATCATGAAAGCGAAGTCGTTGACCTCGGTATATCCGAGATCTTCTTCGTGCTGCCAGTCGTAGGTCGAGGAGATCTTCGCGACCATGTCGCCGACGCCGGAATAAAGGAAGCGGACAGGGGCGCTCTTGATCACGTCCGTATCTACAAGGATGCCGAAGGCAAGCTTGGCCGGAAGAGATCTTCTGTGCCCGCCGATCGTGAGCGAGGCGCTCGAACTGGAAAAGCCATCCGACGAGGAACTTGTCGGTACGCTGATAAAGGGGATCTGAAGAATGAATCCGATGTATTTGGCGGCATCGATCACCTTGCCGCCGCCCATGCCGACGATCGCTTTCGTCTTGTTCGGGATCTGAAATGCGAGGTCCGTGATGTCGTTAAAATCCACGGTATCCATCTCCTGATGGTGCAGGATCGTGACGCCTGCTTCCTCACAGGATTTAAAAACGGTTTCGCCGAACATGTCGATCAGGCCGTTTCCGAAAAGGATGGTCACTTCCGTAAGATCCGCCTCTTTTAAGTATGTGCCGATCCGGCCGGTGACGCCTTTTTCGATCTTCAGAATAGAGGGGATATTGATGTGATTCTTGTTCATTAGATGACCTCCTTGATGACTGTCCTTAAATCGCTGAACTTACTGATCTTCGGCACCGGAACGTCGATCGTTCCGAAGCCGTAGGCGGCGTGGATAAACGGGAATCCCGCCTTGGTGGTGGCATCGTAATCGCTCTGGATATCGCCTACATAACATGCGGATGTCAGGCCGTTCCTCTCAGCAAGGAGACGGATATTCTCATCCTTCTGGAGGCAGTTATTGCCGTAGCACTCAATGTCTTCGATGAGGCAGGAAGGATCTCCCCACGGAATCTTGAAGAATTCGAGGAAAGCCTCGACATACCCGGCCTGGCAGTTGCTGACGATATAAAGATGGTAGCCGTCCTTTTTGAGCTTTTCCCATGTCTTGATGACATCCGGATAAAGCGTACCGCCGTGCTCTCTTAAATATTCGATCTCATATTTTTCGCAGGAGTCACGGAGCGCATTTCGCTGCTTGCCCTTTTTCGTATACGTAAAAAGCATATCCGCGATGACGTCCATCGGCTTTCCCATGACGCTCTTAATGTCGTCCTGGGTCACGATTTTATCAAAACCTGCTTCCTGAACTTTTACCGTCCACGATCTGGCAACATTCTCGGAACTGTCCCAGACTGTGCCGTCCATATCAAATATGATCCCTTTTTTCTCTTTCATTGTTCCTTCTCCTGAACATTTTCCTCATTTTATCATTGAAGAAAATAAGAGACAACAAACACCAGGTGCCTGTTGCCTCTTCATGGCAATGAAAGTGCGTATTTTCAGTTGTTTACAGCTTTCGCATCATCAGGATCTCATCAAGAGATCGTCCGTCTTTGGTGTGCATCGCATTCGGGCGTCTTCCATACTCGACAAAACCCATCTTCTTATAAAGCGCGATCCCGCGTTCGTTCCCGTCGACGACTTCAAGTTCGACCTGCTCGATATCGCCTCTTTCTTTCGCGATGCGGAGCATCTCCGAAAACATGAATGAGCCGATCCCGAGATTCCAGAATTCCTGCAAAAGGGCGATCGCCACGAAGGCGCGGTGATGCATCTTCATGCGGTCATTCATCATGAGATGACAGTTGCCTGCGACTTTTCCGTCCACCGTGCAGGTGAGGAAGGCATCGTTTTCCGATTCCTTCATTTCAGCGATCAGTTTGATCTCACTTTCGAGGGTGTAGCGTTCACACTCTTCCGGATAGCGAATCACAAAGTCTGTCTCACCGGAGCTTTTCACAAGGTAATCAATAAGGCCCTGTGCGTCCTGCTCTTCCGGGTTCTTAAGGATCGCCGTGCGGCCGTCTCTCAGTTTGAATTCAACCGGTTCATAATGCATAATCATTCTCCCTTTTTCCCTTTTCACCATTTTAGCATCAGGGGGGTAAGGAGGACAATAAACCGCCGATATAAGCGGGGGGAGCAGATCTTTTCGGAAAGAAAGTGACAAATCCTTTATCAAATCTTAACTTTCACTTTCTGAAACTTTGCGATATATTTAGAAATGTTGTTTAAACTACATGGGAAACTAAGAAGCAGAGGAGAAAGTATTATGCATACGCTAGAAGCTAAGAACCTAAGCAAGTCATTTACGCTTAGCGAGAGGCAGAGACGTGCACAGGATCTTCCTGACAGAAAAAAGATCGCGGTAGACGAGATCAGTTTTACCGCGCATTCCGGTGAGGTATTCGGACTTCTGGGACCAAATGGTGCAGGTAAGACCACAACGATGAGAATGCTGGCGACGCTGATCAAGCCGGACAAGGGGGAAGTCCTTTACGATGGTAAAAGCATCAAGGAGGATCCGATCGCCATCAAGAATAAATTCGCATTTATGACCACAGATCTGCAGCTGGACAAGAAGTCCACGGCGAACGACATGTTCGATTATTTTGCAGGACTGTATCACGTTCCGAAGGAAAAAGCAGAGCAGAGAAAGAAGGAGCTGTTTTCCACATTCGGTGTCGACTCTTTTGCCGACACGAAGATCAGCAAGCTCTCTCAGGGAATGAAGCAGAAGGTCTCACTGGCCGTTTCTGTAATTCACGACCCGGATTTCATCATCCTGGATGAGCCGACAAACGGACTGGATATCATCGCATCCCGCGACGTCCGCGACTTTATCCTGCGCATGAAAGAAGAAGGAAAATGCATGATCATATCCACCCATCTTTTCGATCTGGTCGAGAAGATCTGTGACCGCGCGGCCATGATCGTCAACGGAAAGATCGTCGTCAATGACACACTGCCGAACCTGATGCAGGGAAGATCTCTTGAGGACTCTTTCTACGACATCTACAAGCAGTACCAGAACAAGTAAGGAAAGACGATTTCGAAAGTTAGGTGAAATAAGATTATGTTTAAAGATATTTCCACAGTTTATAAGAAAGAGATCAGATCGATCCTCAAGGATAAGACGATCCTTCTGATGTGTCTTCTTCTTCCGTTTGCCATCATGTTCATGGAAGGCTATCTCATGACGGCCATGAACGATACAGAAGAGAAGGAAACAACATATAACGCATATTACATGAACGCACCGCAGGATCTGACTGCAGGACTCAAAGCAATCGGTTTCTCGGATGAGAAGGTTGAAAAGGATGACTGCATCGACCGCATCAAGAGCAAGGATGCGAAGATGCTTCTAATCTTCCCAGAAAATTTCGCCATCGATCCGGAAGGCGCAAATGTTCCGAACATCGAGATCTACTACAACTCTTCGGACAACGATTCCCTGAGACTTCGCGAGAAGATCTCCGTACTTCTTGATACGCTCCGTCCGGAGGTATTCACGATCAATGCGGATACAAGTATCACATACGACCTCGGTGACGAGGACTATATGGCCAAGAACCTGATCGCCAGCATGGTGCCGGGTCTCCTGGTTATGACGATCATCTACGGCATCATGGCTCTCGCCAGCAACATCATCGCCGGCGACAAGGAGAGCAACTTCTTAAATACCGTGCTCATCACACCGGTTAGAAGAAGTAGCGTTGCTATCGGTAAAGCACTTGCCGTCATGACGGCCGCAGGCACCAGTGCGATCTCCGCATTCGCCGGTCTTGCCTACCTCATGTCGAAGTTCAATGAGATGCTCGGCGAACATGGCGTATCCTACGCGACCAAAGACTATATCCTGACCTTCGCCGTCATCCTCTGTGAAGCTTTTGCACTTGTGGGTCTGATCCTGATCATCTCCACGCTGGCAAAGACCGCACGTCAGGCACAGACACTTTCCGTCATCCCGATCATGATACTGTTCCTCGGATCTTTCCTGACCTCAAATGACGGCATGCAGTCCCTGCTCGCCAAGGTCGGATTTAAGAACTATCTGATCCCGATGTGGAACGCTTCATATCTGACGAAGAACATTCTACTTTCCGGTGTATCCACGACCGATATCCTGATCACCTGTGCAATCAACATCGTATTCGGTATCTTCTGCCTGGGTGTAGTCAGTGTACTGTTCAATAACGAGAAGATCGTTAACGAGTAATAATATAAAACCATAGTTTCAACTGAGGCGGGCTTTTGTGAAGAGTCCGCCTCTTTTTTCATTTTTTCAAAACCGGTTTGCAACAAAACGAAAAGTCGTCTCGTCATATATGCAGAATGATCTTGCGATTGTTCCGCCATTTTAATGCGAAACACTTATTTGCGAAGTTGAAAAACTTTGGAAAAGAGAGGAAAAAGATAATGAAAATGAGAGTAGCCGCATTATTGATCGCGTCCGTAATTATGTCTATGGCGGCAGGATGCACAGGGAAAAAGGATACTAAGAATTCTTCCAAGAAAAACACGAAGAGAGAAGATCCGGTCAGCGAATTGACACTGGATGTTCCCACGGTAAAGAGAGAGAACGGAAAACAGGCGGTTTTCGAACTGGCTGCGTCATCCGAAAAAAAGATGACGGAAGAGGAGTTGAAAAAGGCTTATTCCGAATTCATTTTCGGACTTATGAAAAACTGTGCAGAAGATGCTCAGGGCGAGAATGTTCTGATCTCATCTGATTCGATTCTTTTCGCGCTGGAGATGGCCGCATCCGGAGCTGACGGTGATACACTTACCCAGATGATGAATATGATGGTGCCGGGAGCAGGTAACGATCAGGCTTTCCGTTTCGGTGTCGAACGCATGAATTCTCTGAAGAACAATTCACTTCAGGTGGCTAACTCCGTCTGGCTCAACGAGGCAAAGAACGATCACGTCTATAAAGACTATCTCGATTATGTAAGAAAGAATTTCGACGCAGGTGTGTCGGTCCTTCCTTTTAATCAAAGCGGAGTCGATGCGATCAATCAGTGGGTCGAAGAAAAAACGAAAGACAGGATCCATAATCTGATCAATCAGCTGGATGCCGAAAGCCTGATGGTCCTTGTCAATGCCATCACTTTCGACGGCAAATGGAAGACCGGATACGAAGATTACCAGGTCATCACTGACGTATTTACCAACGGCAAGGGAGAAAGAGCCACCCGGACATTCCTTTCCTCGACAGAGTCCCTGTATCTTTCTAACAGTGAGGCACAAGGCTTTCTCAAAGAATACGATGACGGAAAGTATGCCTTTATGACGATCCTCCCGAACGATGAATCGATCGATATCAACGCATTCATGGCAGATATGACAGCTGATGAGTACTGGGAATTCTGGGAAAGCAAGGATGCTTCAAGTGACGTTTATAGCATGATGCCGGAGTTTAAAGCGGAGTATGGTGTCTCGCTTCCGGACATTCTGAAGAAAATGGGGATGACCGATGCTTTTGACTCAGAAAAAGCGGACTTCTCCAATATGGCCAAGACTCATCCCTATATCACCGATGTGATCCACAAGACTTTCATCGAAGTCGACAGAAATGGTACAAAGGCGGCGGCAGCTACGGCAATAATTGCGGAAGACTCCTGTGCGGAACCGGTAGAAGTCCGTAAGGTCATCTGCAACCGTCCGTATGCATACGCAATCGTCGACATGCAAACAGGTCTTCCGGTATTCCTCGGAACGGTTGAGAATGTCGGATCAGCAGAGAAATGAAACTGACCTACTCGTCTGAAGGACGAAATTCGACAGTCTTTTAATGTGTTGCGCCCTGATGGGAAGCTGCGCCCGACCGTATAAAATCGGAAAATCCAAATCTATACGGCAGTCGGACAAAATCAGTGCCGTATAAAATCGGATTTTTCAAAAATATACGGCAAATGGCTTCGGAAAAGCCACCTTGGTTCTCTTGAAGCTATGTTCTGACGGTCAGGCGTTGACCCAGAGTCCGTGAAGGTTACAGTACTCGTAGGCGTTCTTTACTTCCACGGAAGAAAGGATCGGGAATACGGCCTTCGGGTCGTCGCCCGGATGAAGTTCCGCGATCTGGACACCTGCGGTGGTCTCGAGGATCACAAACTGGATGTAGTGTTCCTCTACCATCGGATGCGCAGTGGATCCGATCGAGACCGTGACCAGATTTCCGTCACGGGTGATGACCGGTACATGCTTTTCCACAGATGCATCTACAGAAGAGGGCACAAGGGCTTCCATCTTCTCCCCGCAGCACATCATGGGAACACCGGAATTGACCAGTTTGATAGCGATATTTCCGCACTTCTTACAACGATAAATAATGATCTCCATGGCACGATCTCCTTTACTGGTTAGATTTATCTGTATTTTAACATACAATAAGTGCAACAGAACTGTGTATTGCATCGTCTAATATGCAGACCGGCGATCGGGAATAACGAAGATGCCGGGAAGTGAAAGATGGAAAAGAGGCCCATTTTATGTATAGTCGGAATCATGATCTGACGGTAAAGATCGCTGCGCTGGCGCTTGCGGCGGGGATACTTTTGAGCGGATGCTCAAAGAATGAAAAGAAAAACACGAACGGTAAATCCTCCTCCAAAATAGAGTTTAAAGCGGAGTCAGCTGAAGAGAGTTCCGGGGAAGAAACAACTATTTCAGAATCTTCGGATAATACATACCGGATCGATGCGAAACTTTGGTCCTGCGATGTGCCGAACAGCCTGAAATGCCTCCGCGAAGAGAGCATCGATGAAGACGGAAGGTGCTATTTTGAATTCTACGGAGATCTGCAGCATGTTGATTATAATTATGTGAAGCTCTCTATCGTTACAGAAGACATTAATGCTTTTGCGAAAAGATATCAGTACTACATTTCCCTGAAAGAGTTTGCCGAAGGAACTTTGCCGGTAACGACGATCGGCGGATATGATTTCGTCAATTTTGAAGACATGCATTTCGGCTCGGAGATCGATCTAAAGCAGACTACTTTTCTGTACCGTGATGAAAAATCTTCGATGACGATAAGTATCACCGTGAACGGACATCCTGTCGGCGCACCCTTTGAGACGAAGAAGTTCTTCTCGAACATTGAATTCAAGCTGCCGGATCTGGGATTAAGCGATCCTGATTTTGCATTTGAGAGCGGTGAACATCAGACGACCGTTCAGCAGATGAGAATCGGGGACTATACCGTCACACCATACCAGGCACATTTCAGCGAGCATGTGTATAAAGAAGCCGGCGGAGGCATCGTGACATTCTCCTCTACCGCAACACATGTGGCGGCTTCGGACAAGTACCTCTACACATACGATATCCGCTCCTGTCTGGTATATGTCTATCAGATCACAGATTCGGAGATGAAACTGATCAAAACTATTCCCGGTGGCTCGACGGCCGTGACAGAGGAGCTTCTGGACGGGGACACGGTGTCCCTGTATCCGGATCCGGAAGCACAGGATAAGTTCTTTATGGTCGAAAAGTCCGTCGAAAAGCAGAGGATCCTGTCCTGCTTAAACGATCTGAGCGTTTCTCCGGATGGTTCCCTGATCTTAAGTTACGGCGCGTACGCGGATTCCATAAGGCGCCTGCATTTCGATCCGCAAACGAAGGCTGTGACGTCGGAGAGGTTTACTTTGGAGATCCCAAGCGAAGGTGGAGAAAGAAAAACCGAGATCCAGTATCTTTTCCTGACGGAAGAATATATCTTCGCCCGTGTTGTCGAATACAAAGATACCTCTTCCTTAGCTGTCTATCAGCTGGATCTTGAAGGAAAACTCATCCAAAAACTTCCTTCGATGGGAGATGAGTCCCGGGTGATCGAGGCGGTCTACGATATCGGCGATAGTCTGCTGGCTGTGGATAGTAATCCGGATGACATGCTGGTCCTCATGGACAATTCGGGAAATGTGACCAGCTCCGTGACGCTCGAAGATCTTCTCGGATTTCACTATGGAGAGGAAGACAATTTCTTCACGCACTTCACATTAGTGAAAAGAAACGACCAGGGGGACTTCCTCATGGTATATGCGTATAACAACAATGGATTACTGGAAGATCTGGTATTTACCATTCATATAGAAAAATAACGAAACAACAAGCAGGAAAGCGAGAAAATGAAAAATGAAAAAGATAGTGGCAATGCTTCTGATGGCGTCGATGATCCTTACGATGGGAACCGCATGCGGAAAGAAAACAAAGAGTACGGTTGCCGGAAAGGCGAGCGTGACGAAAGAGACCAAAGCGGAAGTCCCTTCGGACCCGGCGGTCGCAGAGAGGACCAACGGAAAACATGCGATCTTCCAGCTGGCCAATACATCGAACACAATGCAGACGATGAGTGACGAGGAATTGAAGAAGGCATATTCCCAGTTCATCTTCGCCCTGATGAAAGAATGTGCTTCGAAGGATAAAGGAAAGAATGTAATGATCTCTCCGGATTCTCTTCTTTTCTGTATGCAGATGTGTGCGGCCGGTGCGGACGGGGATACCCTCGATCAGATGATGAACACGATGATCCCGGGCGCAGATAATGCTTCTGCTTTTCAGTATTCTGTAAATCGTATGAATTCGCTTCAGAACGATACATTAAGTATTGCGAATTCGGTATGGCTCAATCAGAGGAAAGCCAAGTTCGTGTATTCTGATTATCTCGATTATGTGAAACATCACTTTGATGCCAATGTGGACATTATTGAGTTTGATGACACCGGCGTAGCGACGATCAACAAGTGGGTCTCGGAAAAGACCGACGGCATGATAAAGGATCTGATCGACAGGCTCCAGTCCTCTGGGGTAATGGTACTCGTGAATGCGATCGCCTTTGATGGGAAATGGGATATAACATATGATGCCGGGCACATAAAGACGCGCGATTTCACAAATGGAAACGGGGAGAAAAAGGAAGGGAAGTTCCTTCAGAGCAACGAAGGAGTCTATCTTGATAACGGAAAAGCCACGGGCTTCATAAAAGTATATGAAGATGGAAAATACGGTTTCATGACGATCCTTCCGAATGACAAATCGGTGGATATCAACGACTTTATGGCAAATATGACGCCGGAAGAGTACTGGTCTTTCTGGGAAAACAAAGACAACTTTGCGGATGTCTTTGCGCTCATGCCGGAGTTCACAAGTGACTACAATATCGAGCTGACAGATATCTTAGCCGATATGGGCATGAAAGATGCGTTTGATGAGATTAAAGCGGACTTCTCGAATATGGCCCATTGCGATAACAATGTCTATATCTCCAAGGTTGTTCAGAAGACACACATCGAAGTCACCCGCGAAGGCACGAAGGCGGCAGCGGCTACGGCGATCTACATGGACGAGGCCGAATGCATACATGAATATCACGAAGTGATCTGCGACCGTCCGTATGCATACGCGATCGTCGACATGGAGACCGGCCTTCCGGTATTCCTCGGAACCGTGGAGGATATCTGATCCGGCGGGTCCCATAGGGGAATTTTGCGGGAAGATCTTACTTCCCGCTTTTTATATAGGCGAACGCCTCTTTCAGTATTCGTTTATTTCTGGGAAGCATCGGATCAGGAAGTTCATCCTCTGAGAAGAATCTCTGCTGGATGACTTCCTCTTCCTGTACTTTCAGTTCCCCGTGATACTCGCGGCAGAGGAAGATGAGGCCGGCGATATAGATCTCATCGCCGTTCGGGTACGTGTAATTGGTCTCCTGTCCGGATTCGGAACAGAAGACTTCCAGCTTGTCGCAGATCAGGCCGGACTCCTCGAAGGCCTCTCGCTTCGCGCAATCTTCAAAAGTCTCGCCGAGCTCCATCGAGCCGCCCGGGTATCCCCAGTAGTAGTTGTCCGCGCGCTCCTGAAGCAGTATCTGATTCTTCTCATTTACGAAAAGCACCCCGGTCCCGGAGACGATGATCGGCCGGTGTCCCAGTTCTCTTCGAAGATCCATGATATATCCCATTTTTACACTCCTGTATCTTTGTTCACGACGTGAAGAAGAACTCCTCCGTCGATCGCTTCTTTTAGTTTTGTTTTCAGCATGACCGGACGGACATCGTAGTTCCCGATCTCGTCTAAGGAGATCCAGGTAAGTTTCTCGCCGGTATCTGTTTCCTCCCGAAAAGATCCGTCTTCCGGCACTTCCATGAGGTAATAGAATTCGAGGATGTGGCAGAGTTTGCCGGAGATCCTCTTGTCGAGGCGGTCTCCACTGAAGAAATTCTCGCAGATGATCGCGCAGCGGACTGCCTTGCAGGGTACGCCTGTCTCTTCGAGTACTTCACGCTCGATGCATTCCTGCGAAGTTTCTCCGATCTCCACGGCGCCGCCGATCATGTAGTAGTAATCGGAAAGGTCATTCTGCACGAAAAGCATCTTCCGGCCGCGGAGAATGATCGCTCCGGTGCGGTAGCGGAAATAGCAGTTGTCTTTAATGATGAAGCAATCGTTTTCCATAAAGACTCCCCCCAATGAAGTAGTAGAAACTATGATACTACAACTTGAGCCGGGGAAGAAGTGAAGGATCCGTCACCCATGCGATAAGACCTCCTTTCTTTTTCCGTTATTACCATAAAGGGTGCCCCAGGGGGAGGGTCAAGACCAAAAAAGAAAAGGACCGTCATATTCTGACGGTCCTTTATCCCTTTTAACATGGCGCTCCGAGCAGGAATCGAACCCGCATTGGCAGTACCGGAAACTGCAGTCCTATCCGTTGAACGATCGAAGCGTGCACGACAATTATATCACTTTTTCTTCACGATTTCCTCGCTGTCTAAAATGATCGTGAAAGGCCCCTGATTTTCAATCGATACAGCCATGTCCGCACCGAAGATACCGGTCTGCACGATCGGGATCTCCTTTTTACAGGATTCGATGATGTATTCGTAAAGCTCATTGGCCAGATCCGGAGAGCCTGCATTGATGAAGGACGGGCGGTTGCCGTGATGGCAGTCGGCGTAGAGCGTGAACTGGGAGATGAGAAGGAGACTTCCGCCGACATCCGAAAGGCTTAGGTTGGTCTTTCCGTTCTCATCGCGGAAGATGCGGAGCCCCAGGAGCTTTTTGACCATGGCGTCGGCAATTTCCCGGGTGTCGGTATTACAGACCCCTATGAATACGAGAAAACCGTGAGATATGGCTCCGACGGTCTTACTATCCACATCGACTTTGGCTTCGGTGACGCGCTGAATCAAAAAACGCATAAAAAGTGCTCCTTTTTGAATGAAATGTTACGTAGACAGCATAACAAAATGTGTTATAATTGCAAAGAGCCGTTAAAAAGGCTGACGAGCTTCTCACGATTTTTGGAGAGAAGTTCTTTTTTTATGGAAAAACAGTGAAGACGGTACGGCCGTTTTCCACGTAAAGGGGCGTGAAAAGTATGTTTAAAGTAGGCTTTAGCAATGAAAAATACGTGCAGATGCAGTCGCAGAAGATCCGCGACCGAATCGGAAAATTCGGAGGCAAGCTGTATTTGGAATTCGGCGGAAAGCTCTTTGACGACTACCACGCATCCCGTGTTCTCCCGGGCTTTGAACCGGACAGCAAGGTCAAGATGCTCCTCGAGCTCAAGGACGATGTCGAGATCGTTATCGCGATCAACGCAGATGCTATTGAAAAGAATAAGAGAAGAGGCGACCTCGGTATCACCTACGATCAGGAAGTGCTCCGTCTGATCGATGCTTTCACCGAGATCGGACTTTATGTCGGTTCCGTAACGATCACGCAGTATACGAACCAGCCTCTGGCAGAGCAGTTCAGCAAAAGACTCCACCAGCTCGGTGTGAAGGTCTATAAGCAGTATCCGATCGCAGGCTATCCGATGAACGTCCCGCTGATCGTCAGCGATGAGGGATACGGCAAGAACGAATATATCGAGACCACCCGTTCTCTGGTCGTGGTTACCGCTCCGGGCCCGGGCTCCGGAAAGATGGCGACCTGCCTTTCCCAGCTTTATCACGAGAACCGCCGCGGCATTAAGGCCGGATATGCGAAGTTCGAGACTTTCCCGATCTGGAGCATCCCGCTCAATCACCCGGTAAATATCGCTTATGAGGCAGCTACCGCTGACCTGGCCGATGTCAACATGATCGACCCGTTCCACCTTGAGGCTTACGGAGAGACCACAGTAAACTATAACCGTGACGTAGAGATCTTCCCGGTCGTGAATGCGATCTTCGAAAAGATCTACGGAGAGTCCCCGTACAAGAGCCCGACGGACATGGGTGTCAACATGGCCGGGTTTGCCATCGTGGACGATGAGGCTTGTAAAGAAGCCAGCAAGCAGGAGATCATCCGCCGTTACTATCAGGCCAAGTGCATGGTGCGTCAGGGCCTTTCCGAGGGCGCAGATGTCAGCAAGATCGAGCTTTTGATGAATAAATCCGGCATCGAGATCAACGACCGCCGTGTCGTCGGTGCCGCACTTGTCCGCGCCGAGTCCACACATGGTCCGGCCGTCGCTCTTGAACTTCCGGACGGACAGATCGTCACCGGTAAGAACAGTGAATTCCTCGGCGCTTCCGCTGCGGTACTTCTGAATGCACTGAAAGTCCTTGGCGGCATCCAGCATGAGATCCCTCTGATCTCACCGAACGTTATCGAGCCGATCCAGGATCTGAAGGTAAACCACATGGGCAACCACAACCCGAGACTGCATACGGACGAAGTCCTGATCGCTCTGGCCATGAGTGCCGCGACAAACCCGGTCGCCGAGCTTGCGATGCAGCAGATCAATAATCTCCGTCACAGCGATGCACACTCGACCACGATCCTGTCGAACGTAGATGAGGGCGTGTTCAGAAAACTCGGCATCAACATCACATGTGAGCCGGAGTATCAGAAGAAGAAACTTTATAACAAGTGATCTGAAAAAAGAAATAAAGAAAATCCTGCGGGGGACCGAAGGCAAGTACTGAAAGCATCAGGAAAAGTTCTTCAGGTCCTCCCAGCTTTTTACGGCAATAGTGGATTCTTTTACAATGTCGGGCCATTCGCTTTCGGAAAGAGGATCGAAGATGCCGACCGTCTGAAAGCCGCCCCTGGCTGCACCACGCAGTGCGGTGAGGATATCTTCGAAGACGGCACAGTTTTCCGGTCTTACCCCCATTCTTTCGGCAGCGAGAAGATAGATATCCGGAAAACCTTTTCCGCGGGTGACATCGGTAGCGACCGTGATGTTTTTGAAAAAGGGCTTTAAGTCATTGGCGGAAAGAACCACGTCGATATTATGCTGGGGCTCCATCGAAGTGGCGACCGCCATAGGGACGCCGTGCTCATGAAGATAGCAGAGGTACTCTCTGGCGAAAGGCTTCATGGGTATTTTCGAGCGGTAATACTCTTCAGACATGGAAAACCATGTATCGATGACCTGCTGCGGAGTTTCATGAAGGCCGTACCTTTCGATGGTGTACCGGGCGCCCTCTTCCCAGCTCATACACTTGATGGCGTCGGTGTAATCCTTCGTGACCTGATGGCCCCTGGCAGCAAGAAAATCGGTATCGATCTGCTTCCATACACCCATGGAGTCAAAGAGTGTTCCGTCGAGGTCGAAGATAGCGGCTTGTGGTAAAAACATGCGAACTCCTGTAACAATTTCGTTTTTCTGTCGATAAAATATCAAATTCTTTTCATTTACTATGCTTTCAAAAAATTATACCATTTAGGCAGTGAATTGTTTCAATTTACAAACAATTTCTGAAAAACCCTGTATTCAGGGAAAAAATCATGCATAATAGAAGTGCCTGTGGGTATGAACATGGTGGGGGATTAATATGGCACAAGATATTGAGAGCTTGGAAGTAAAAGAAGAAGCTACCTTTGTAGAGAAGTTTGTTGATTCCAGTCTGCATCCCGAAGTGGAGCAAAGATTCGCCGCAGTTAAGATCACGTTATATGTTCTGGCGTTCATCGCCTTTGCGGTTTTAAACCCGCTCGTCGCCACTGTTGATGCTTTCTCCTTCCTTACCCCGGTCCGCGGGATCTTCTCCATCGTTCAGCTCCTGCTCTCTGTCCTTATCGTACAGTCCCTGAATACCAAAGGCTTCTACGCCGTACTTGTCATGACTGTCCTGCAGCTTGCCGCATCCATCTTTGTTATGGTCCGTTTCCATGACAGCTTCGCTTTAAGCGGCATGGCTTCCACGATCCTGAGCCTGATCATCGTCGTGATCATCCTCGCATATAACCGCCGTGTGGCACAGGAGATCGAAAGAGTTGCCTCCAAGACGGAAGAACTTGAGAAGGCCAACTCCGATTTAAAACTCCGTGAAGAAGAAACAAAGAGACAGAACACACTGCTCTCGGAATATAACCGCGCAATGAAGGAAAACGAAGAACGCCTTTACCAGATGAATCACTTTGACACCCTGACGGGACTTCCGAACCGAGTCAAGATCATCGACCGTATGGATCTTCTTATCAGCCTTCTTTCCCACCAGAAAATGCCGTTTGCCCTGATCTATATCGATCTGGACAACTTTAAGACCGTGAACGATTCCGTCGGCCATAAGGTCGGAGATGCCATCCTTCAGTCTTCGGCGACCCGCCTTACCTCGGCTATCGACCAGGAAGACATGATCGGCCGCTGGGGCGGCGATGAATTCGCTATCGTAGTTCAGCGCCAATTCTCCGATGAGGAGATGCTCAACTATGTTGAGATGCTAAGGGATACTCTTTCCAAGCCGTATTCGGTTGAAGATTCCGAATATACCGTGACGGCAAGCTTCGGCGTATCCTTCTTCCCGCAGGACGGAACGACTTCCTCCGAGCTCATCAAGTGCGCCGAGACGGCGATGTACAAGGCCAAGGAATATGGCAAAAACATGGTGCAGTTCTTCCGTAAGGAAATGAAGGACGACATCATGAGGAAGATGAAGTACGAGAGCCGTCTGCTTTCCGCCATCAAGAACAACGAACTGTATCTTTGCTTCCAGCCGCAGTATGACATGAAGGAAAGAAAACTCCACGGATTCGAGGCGCTCTGCCGCTGGAATTCCGAGAAGTTCGGCGAAGTCAGCCCGACGGAGTTTATCCCGGTCGCTGAATCCGTAGGCTTCATCGTACCTCTGGGCGAGTGGGTCCTCGAGAGTGCCTGCATGACATTAAACCGCATCAAGGAAGAAAACGGATGGAATGGCGTCATGTCCGTCAACATCTCCGCCGTACAGCTGATGAGTCCGATGTTCCTTCAGTCCGTGCGCCGCATTATCCAGAAGACCGGCATCGACCCCAAAAACCTCGAGTTCGAAGTCACCGAGTCTGTCATGGTGTCTAACGTAGATTATGCCGTTAAGGTTCTTAAAGAGATCTCCGATATGGGTATCTCCATCGCACTCGACGACTTCGGTACAGGATACTCTTCCCTGAACTATCTCCAGCAGCTTCCGATCAACGTGCTGAAGATCGATAAGTCTTTCGTAGATGAACTGCCGATCAAGAACGCCCAGCGTCTCATGGTAGGCTCCATCATCGGCCTTGTGCACCAGATGAAGATCCGTGTCGTCGCCGAAGGTGTTGACGACCGCCGCCAGCTCGATATCCTGACCAAGTACCAGTGCGACTTCGTACAGGGCAATATCTGGGGCCGTCCGGTCATGGAAACGGAGATCAGTCAGCTTTTCAATAAGAAACAGGCATGATTTCTGACCCAAGGTCATAGTAGTTTGCGTTTTCTTCCGCTTTTTTGCCTTTCTTCGGTAAAAGGACTTTCGAAACGTTCCTTTTCTGTTTTTTTGGGTGTATGCTATAGCCGTTCTAATTATGTAGTACGCTGACGAAGTAGCGTTTATAGGGCGCTTACGACTAGAAGCGTATCGAAAAACCGGAGGTTTTCGAAATGGCAATGAAGCTTGCATTTTCCACATTGGCTTGCCCAGAGTGGTCCTGGAAGGACATCTATCCGATGGCTCACGACCTTGGCTACGCCGGCATTGAGATCCGTGGACTGGGTGAAGAGATCACTGCGTCCCATGCAAAGCCGTTCCTTCCGTCGGAAGTGGACCGCACCATGGAAAACCTTAGAAAGCTTGGTTTGGAGATTCCATGCTTCTCCAGCAACTGTGTTCTCGCTTACGAAGACGGCGCCAAGATCGCACCGACCGAGATCGGTGAATATGTAGCACTTGCCAACAAGTGCGGCGCTTCCTATGTCCGTATCCTTGCTGACGCGCATCCGGCACCGGAAGGCGAAGTTGACGATAGTAGAATCATCGCTGAACTTAAGGATCTGGCTCCTCTTTGCGAAGGCAAGAACGTCACGCTTCTTGTCGAGACCAACGGCGTATATGCCGATACGACACGTCTGAGAAAGCTCATCGAGGCGGTTGATTCTCCTTATGTAAAAGTACTGTGGGACGTACATCACCCGTTCCGCTATTTCGGCGAGACAGTCGAGCAGACATGGGCAAATGTCGGCGAATATGTCTGCTATATCCATGTAAAAGATTCCATCAAGGAAGAGGACGGGTCCATCGCATACCGTCTGCCGGGACACGGCGATCTTCCGCTGGAGGCTCTTTTCGAGCTGCTGGATAAGAACGGCTACGACGGCTTCGTATCCCTTGAGTGGGTAAAGCGCTGGGCCAAAGAGATCGAGAGCGCAGCGATCGTATTCCCGCAGTTCATCAACTTCGTACGTGCCTGGGAGAAGAACAAGGGCAGCAAGAAGATGATCGAGCCCAGCAAGAAGGAGAGCAAGGCGCAGGTCCGTCCGGAGGCGCCGATCGAGGTCGTTCCTTCCAATATCAAATACGTAGAAAAAGGCAAAGGCCAGACCATGTTTGAAAAGGACGTCCTCGTCGAGATGACCTTCGGTCAGATGCTCGATAAGGTCGCTACAGAATTCCCGGATCAGACCGCTTTTGCCTACACCATGCGTGACTATACAAGAACATACAGCGAGTTTAGAGACGACGTTGACCGCGTTTCCAAGATGCTTATGGCCATGGGCGTCAAGAAGGATTCCCACGTAGCTCTTTGGGCGACCAACCGCCCGCAGTGGTTCCTGACATTCTGGGCCTGCGTACGTATCGGTGCTGTTCTGGTTACTGTTAACACCGCTTATAAGATCCACGAGATCGAGTACCTGCTGCGTCAGTCCGACTCCGATACGCTCGTCATGATGGACGGCTACAAGGATATCAACTACGTCGAGATCGTTAACGAGATCTGCCCTGAACTTGCAAAGTCCAAGCCGGGCGAGATGGTCTCCGAGAGACTGCCGTACTTAAAGAACGTTATCACGATCGATTCCCGTTACGACGGATGCTTCTTCTGGGACGATGAGTTCGAGACAGCAGACAGCAAGGTCACAGACGCAGAGCTCCGTGCCCTGATCGATGCGACAGAGCCGGACGAAGTCTGCAACATGCAGTACACTTCCGGTACGACAGGCTTCCCGAAGGGCGTTATGCTCACGCACAGAAACGTTCTTAATAACGGTAAGTGCATCGGTGACTGCATGAACCTTTCCACCGAGGACCGTCTCCTGATCCAGGTGCCGATGTTCCACTGCTTCGGCATGGTCCTTGCGATGACCGCTTCCGTAACTCATGGCGTTACGATGGTCCCGCTCGATTACTTCTCTCCGAGAAAAGTACTTGCATCCATCACGGCTCGCCGCGTTACCGCTATGCACGGTGTACCGACGATGTTTATCGCACTTCTTGAAAACCCTGATTTCGATCAGACTGACTTCTCCTACATGAGAACAGGTATCATGGCCGGATCTCCGTGCCCGATCCCGGTCATGCAGGACGTCGTAAATAAGATGAACATGACAGAGATCACGATCGTTTACGGTCAGACAGAGGCCGCTCCGGGATGCACGCAGAGCCGTGTCGATGACTCCATCGAAGTCCGTGTGCAGACCGTCGGTAAGGAGCTCCCGGGTGTTGAGTGCCGCATCGTAGATCCTGCAACGAACGAAGTTCTCCCGGACAACGTGGATGGTGAGTTCTGCGCCCGTGGTTATAACATCATGAAGGGCTATTACAAGATGCCTGAGGCAACCAAGGCCGCGATCGATGAGGACGGCTGGCTCCACACAGGTGACCTTGCCCGCCGCACACCGGAAGGCTATTACAAGATCACCGGCCGTATCAAGGACATGATCATCCGCGGTGGTGAGAACATCTACCCGAAGGAGATCGAAGAGTTCATCTATACACATCCTGATGTTTCCGACGTTCAGGTCATCGGTGTTCCGGACGAGCAGTACGGTGAAGAGATCATGGCCTGCATCATCAAGAAGGAAGGATCCACGATCACTGAGGATGACATCAAGAAATACGTTAAGGATCACATGGCGAAGCACAAGACACCTCGTTATGTTGCCTTCGTAGATGCATTCCCGATGAACGCTGCCGGTAAGATCTTAAAGTTCAAGATGAGAGAAGATGCGGTCAAGATGCTGGGCCTGGAGAAGGCTTCGAAGATCGAGACTGCCTGATTAAGTAAAAGCGCAAAAATAATCTCCCCTGCGACTCAAACAGCTTGCTGAAGCAAAACTCGTCGCCTGGGAGATTTTTTTGCGCTTTATTATAGGCAGTCTCGATCTTCTTCTTCCTTTCGGGGGATTGGAGGCTGTCTCGTTCTTTGAAGTGGAGT
The DNA here is from genome assembly GCA_017551865.1 of Clostridiales bacterium. GTDB lineage: Bacteria > Bacillota > Clostridia > Saccharofermentanales > Saccharofermentanaceae > Scatonaster. Next base: position 119,714 of record JAFZKB010000002.1, read on the forward strand.
CGTGACTTCGTCGAGCACTATAAAGATTTGAGTTGCCGTATAATTTTGCAAAATCTGATTTCATACGGCAGCCAAATCTGCAAACTGCCGTATGGATTTAAGTTTTCTCATTTCATACGGCAATTTTTCCTTCTTTTGCCGTACGAAAAGCACTTTTCCGATTTCATACGGCACATTTTCTTCCATACTGCCGTACAGATTGAAGATTCCCGATTTCATACGGCATATCCGCTCTAAATCTGCCGTATAAAATACACTTTTTCGATTTCATACGGAAACTCCGCTTCAGACCTGCCGTATATTTTGGGGTTTCCCGTTTTCATACGGCAGACCGCAGCTTGGTGTGTGTTTTGACCCGGAGCGGTTTTTCATGCACGTTTTGTGCATCTTGGGTATTCCTTTTGGCAACTCGCGTAAAGGCCTATTGTGCGGGCGTTTGAAGCCTGTTATCCTCCAGATGTGAACAGATGATACCGGTGTCGGGTATCAAAAAAAGGAGGAATTAGTATGATCTCAGTTGCAGGTATTTCGAAAAGCTTCGGAAATAAGAAAGTGCTGGATGATGTTTCTTTTACAGTTGAGGATGGAGAGATCTTCGGTCTTCTGGGACCGTCCGGTGCAGGTAAGACGACGCTCATCCGTGTCCTCACCGGGCAGCTCTGTTTTGAAGAAGGACAGGCGCTGATCATGGGGAAGAAAGTGACGGAGCTTTCGGGACAGGATAAGAAGAGCTTCGGGATCATGATGGACGATTTCGGTCTTTATGAGAGACTGACCTGCTATCAGAATCTTCGGGTGTTTGCGGATATCTACGATGTGAGTGATGATGCGATCCGCTCGGTGCTTTCTGAGGTGAAACTTCTGGATTCCGAGAAGAAGGCGGTCAGTAAGCTCAGTAAGGGCATGAAGGAGCGCCTTCGCCTCGCAAGGGCACTTCTGTGTCATCCGAAAGTTCTTTTCCTGGATGAGCCGACGAGCGGCCTCGATCCGCAGACCAGTAGTGAGATCCACGAGATCATTAAGAAGAGAAAAGAAGCGGGAACGATCATTTTCCTGACGACGCACAACATGACGGAAGCAGAAAAGCTCTGTGACCATCTGGTGCTTCTGAATGAAGGCAAGATCGTTGAGGGCGGATCTCCGAAGGAACTGTGCCTCCGGTATAACCATCAGAAGACGATCGAGGTCCATACGGAGGACGGGAAAGTGGTGTCATTTGAGATGGGAAAGGAAGACCTTGAGAAGACCGCGGAGATGATCGCGGAGATCTTAAAAGACGGAAACCTCTCGACGATCCATTCGAAGGAACCGAACCTCGAGACGGTGTTTATGGAGCTTACCGGACGGAAGCTGGAAGTATGAGGAAATACTTTTCCTACAAGTGATAAAGGAGATACGAAAATGAGTGAAGCTACAGCGATTTTCAGAAAACAGATACTCGATACAAGAAAGAATAAGACGGTCCTGATCCAGTTCATTTTATTCCCGATCATGACCATCGTAATGACGAATGCGGTGAAGATGGACGATATGCCGGAGCTGTTCTACCTAAAGCTCTTCAGCATCATGTACATGGCGATGGCGCCGATCACATCCATGAGTGCCATTATCTCCGAGGAAAAAGAAAAGGGAACGCTTCGGGCGCTGATGATGAGTAATGTGAGCCCCGCCTCCTATCTGGCCGGCGTCGGTGTATATGACTTTCTGGCCTGCATGATCGGAACGGTCACCATGAGCAATTTCTGTGGCATGGAAGGAAGATCATGGTATGCCTATCTTCTCGTGATCGCTTCGGGACTTGTGATCTCAACGATCCTCGGTGCGGCGATCGGCGTCATGGCGAAAGACCAGATGTCTGCAACCTCCCTTTCGGTGCCGGTGATGTGCCTTTTTACCTTCCTTCCCATGATCGCGCAGTTCAATGATACGGTCGGTAAGGTAGCGAAATATTTCTATACGGAACAGCTTTATCGTGCGCTAAGTGACATAAATAATGTTAAGATAGATGCGGAAGGGTTGGTCATTATTATAGCGAATGCCCTCCTGATACTGGGATTTTTCGTCCTGGCGTTTCGAAAGGAAGGTCTTACCCGAGAGTAAGAATTGGAATGAAGATATCGATCAATATCAATCCGGACAATCCGGAAACAGAGATCAGTTTGACGTGTCCTTCGCTGACCCCGGAGGTCGAAAAGCTTATATCCATGATCCGCGTCATGGACAGTAAGCTCACGGTCAAAAAAGATGGGGAAGTCTTCCTTCTTGATCTCGGAGAGATCCTTTATCTGGAAACCATGGAGAGAAAATGCTTTGTTTATACAGACAAAACAGTATATGAAACGGATGCAAAAATGTACGAGCTTGAGCAGCAGCTTGCTGCCTCAGGCTTTTTCCGTGTGAGCAAATCTACACTCCTTCAGCTTAAGCACATCAAGTCACTTCGTGCCGATCTTAACCACAGGATCCGTATCACGATGGATAACGGTGAGCAGCTGATCGCATCGAGAATGTATGCGGACGATCTGCGCGAGCGTCTGGGTCTTAGGTGATGAAGGAGGAGAGGTGAAACGGATGAGAAATAAAAGCGGATTAATCGATAAAAAGAGCTTTCGTGATTTCGTTCACTGCACCTGCATGGCGTTTTCCATGCAGACGGTCGTGGCGGTGCTTATGATGTTCGTCACCTCCTCAGATACAGCGGCAGAGCAGATGAAGATCAGCTCGATCTATGAGAACCCGGGATTCCTTTCCAAAGAGACGATCCTGCAGTTCTTTATCGTAGCGCTCCTGACTTCCATGATCCGGCATATTTTCTTCTCGGACAAGGTCATTAAGATCCCGTCGATCGCGCTTCGTATCACACTAATGTTCACGACTGAGATCGCCATGGTAGCGGTAGCTGTCTGGAAATTCCGCTGGTTCCATTCTGTATCTCCTGCGCACTGGGTCGGATTTGCGATCGGAGCGGCACCGTGTCTTGTGGCAGGAGTCATCCTTGCATTTAAGACCGAAATGAAGGAAAATGAGACGATGAATGAAGCGCTGCACCGCGCTCAGGAAAATGCCCGGGAAGAGCCTGATTCCAGGGTTGAAGAGAAATAAGGCAAGGGGTAATTACATATACTGCGGCTTCGCAAAAATGGGCATAAAAAATCCTCACGTTGATCTACCATTGGGGATGATATGGCCAAAGCGTGAGGACGAGGATAATAGTATAGTCATCAGATGAAGAAGTGATGACATGAGTAATTCTAATGTACAAATGTCCAAATCTCTATTAGAATATTTCTCAATACTATAACAATTTTTCGCGAGGGCCGTTATGAGTAAAATATCAAAATCTCTTGAACACCAGCTGACGTCGGAATTTGACGAAGTGGAGTATCCTGCAACAATCCGCCGCGATCGCCTCTCCCTCTATCCGAACTATGAGGTGAGCTCGCACTGGCACGACGATGTGGAATTTCTGCTCGTGATCCACGGAGAGATGATCTTCAACGTCAATGGAGAGACGATCGATCTTCAGGAAGAAGAAGGCATCTTCATCAACGCAAGACAGGTCCACGGTTTCCTCTCGAAAAAACACTTTGAATGCGAATATATTGTTGTACGTTTTCACCCGGTCCTCCTTTGCGCGACAAAAGAGATCGAAAACCGGTTTGTCGTTCCTGTGATCGAAAATGAGAACTATCCCTACCAGATTTTGAGAAGGAAGATCGAATGGCAGAGAAGTGTTCTTGATGCGGCCCTTCGTGTATACTATATGCGTCATGAGACGACGCTGGAACTGGGTGCCCAGGGACAGTTCTTCACGATGTGGGAACAGATCTTCCTGCATTCCGGAAGAGTGATGGCGAAGGTCCGTGAGATGACGCCGCAGCTTTCCCAGTTGAAGAACATGATCTCCTTCATTGCCGAAAACTATAACGGCAAGATCACGCTCGACGATATCCGTCTGGCAGGGAATATGGGCCGAACGAGCTGCTGTCTGATCTTCCAGAAGTATCTCAACCAGACACCGATCAACTACCTGACGACCGTCCGGGTAAGAAAGGGTGCGGAGATGCTGATGCAGACCGATATGCCGATCGTGGATATCTCCTATGAAGTGGGATTTTCCGGCGCGAGTTATTTTGCCGAGGCATTCAAAAAACACATGGGAGAGATCCCGAGTGAGTACAGGAAGAAGCGCCGCGGTCTGAAAGAAGAAAAGAGCAGGAAAAAGAGCAGTGCGTACAGCGCAGCTTCTTCCGATGCTGCCGAAATCGATGAGTGAGGGGATATGAGCGACTGCGAGAGATGTTCAAATTACGTATATGATGACATAAACGGGGAGTATTACTGCGAGGCGCCGATCGACCAGGATGCCTGGGAGCGCCTGATGGAAGGCGGACAGAAGTCCTGTCCGTATTACATCGAGGATGGGGAGTATAAGACAGTCAATAAGCAGATATGAAGAAGTATAAGCAGTTATTTAAAGAGTTCCGGCCGTACCGGCTGGAGTTTATCGTGGGTCCGGCGGCGAAACTTTTCGAAGCGATCCTGGAACTTTTCCTGCCGATCCTGATGGGAAAGATCGTGGACACCGGTTTTTCTTCCGACAGCCGGGGATTCATCGTGCGTACAGCGCTCCTCATGCTCGGCATGGCGGCGCTGGGACTTGCGGCGGCTGCCGTATGCCAGTACTGTGCGGCGCGGGCCTGCTCCGGTGTCGGTGCGCGTCTTCGTGACCGGCTTCTGACAAAGGTCAATTCACTTTCGGTGGCCCAGCAGGAAAAGTGCGGCGTTTCTTTTCTGAATGTGGCCATGACCTCTGACGTCAACCAGGTCTGCACCGGCGTTTCCATGTTCATCCGACTGGTGTTCCGTGCGCCGTTTATTACGGTGGGCGGTATCGTGATGGCGATCCTCCTCGATGCGCCGATGTCCGTAGTCATCGCTGTCGGTTCGGCGATGTTCCTCATCACGCTTCTTGCGATCATCCGCGTGACATTCCTTCGCTTCAAAGTTGTACAGCAAAAACTCGACCGAATCAGTTCGGTCGTCAATGAGCGCCTCTCCGGCATCCGTGTCGTTCGCGCTTTTTCCAGAGAAAAATATCATCAGGATCTTACCGATGAAGCCAGTTCTGACTATGCGCAGGAGAATATCTCCGTGGCGCGTTACTCGGCGCTCCTTCGCCCAATCACGATCCTCATCATGAACGCATCCGTCGTCTTCGTCTTATGGGTCGGCGGCTACCGCATCCAGGCGGGAGTCCTGACGACCGGTATGCTCCTTACCTTTACTAACTATATATTCAGTATCTTCGACGAACTGAATAAGCTCGGAAACCTCGTCGTGATCTTCTCCCGCTCTTTCGTGTCTGCGGAGAGGATCGAGGGCGTCCTCGAACTTGAGCCGGAAAGACGGGATCCCGAGACCGGAGATGAGGCAGAGGATCACGATGATAAAGCGATCGTCAAGTGGAAGAACGTCTCCTTCTCGTATCTTACGGGAAAAGAAGATTCAGAAGAATACTATGCGCTCAAAGACGTTTCCTTTGAGCTTCGAAAAGGGGAGAAGCTCGGCATCATCGGCACGACCGGTTCCGGTAAATCCACGGTCCTGGCGCTCATGATGCGCCTTTATGAGATCGATAAAGGTCATATCTATATCGGCGGAAAATCGATCGCTGCCATTGACGATCAGACGCTCCGCGAGAAGATGGCTCCGGTCTTTCAGACCACCGCACTCTTCGAGGGAACGATCCGCGAGAACCTGAATTTAGGAAGGAAAACACCCCTTTCCGACGAGGAATTCAAGACCCGCTGCGAAGTTGCACAGGCCTGGGATTTCATCTGTGAAAAAGGCGGCCCGGATGCCCGCGTGGAACCCAAGGGGAAGAACTTCTCCGGAGGTCAGAGACAGCGCCTTTCGATTGCGCGTGCCCTCTGCACCGACAGTGAGATCCTGCTTCTGGATGACTGCACGGCTGCACTCGATAAAGACACATCCGCACGATTCTCCGCGGCTCTTTCCGAGCACGCGAAAACGCATCAGAGGACGGTTGTGGAGATCTCTTCGAAGATCAATGAGATCGCCGATTCCGACTGGATCATCGTTCTGGATAACGGATCCGTCGTTGGCCAGGGCAAGCACGATGCCCTCTTAAAAGAATGCGAAGCATACTCCAGGATCGCCGCATCTCAAGAGATGGGAGGTGTGGAATAATGGCTAAAGAATCTATGCTCAGCGGAATGGGTAACCTTTCTCCGGACGCAGCGAAGATGTCTGATGGCAAGAGCCGCATCTCCATGAAAGACTTAACGGCGCTCCTGCGCTTTACGGGCACGTCGAAGATCTCCCTGATCCTTCTGATCCTGGCCGCCGTATTCAGCGGCGCGCTTCAGGTCGTCGCTCCGGCTTTCCTCGGCACGACCATCGATAACATGGGAGAAGCCGGGAATGTGGATCTTAAGTACCTCGGTACACGAGCATCGATCCTGCTCGGCATGTACCTTCTGGCGGCGATCTTCACCTGGGTCGTCAGCTATTTTGCCAATGTCGTTGCCGCCAAGACCGCGCTTGAAGTACGAAATGCGCTTTCGAAGAAACTGACGCGTCTTCCGGTCTCTTTCTATGACACGCATGCGCAGGGCGATACGGCCACGCATTTCATCAACGACGCAGACGCGATCTCCGAAGGCATGCTTCAGGGATTGCTCAATCTCTTCACGGTCCTCGTGACGATCCTCGGAACGGTCGGCTTCATGGTCTTCATCAGCTGGAAGATGACCCTGATCATCCTGCCGATGGCCGTTCTCATGATCTGGTCCGCCACGACCATTGCGAAGAAAACGACGAAGTACTTTAAAAAGCAGCAGAATCTTGTCGGCTCCATTTCCGGCGACGTGGAGGAGAACCTTTACGGCCGAAAAGAGATCAAGGCTTTCGGATGTGAGGAGAAATTCCTTTCTTCTTTCCGCGAAAAGAACCGTGAGCTCGAAGCTTCTTCGGTCACGGCCCAGTTTGCTTCATCTCTTCCGAATCCGGTCACCCGTTTCGTAGACAGCACGACCTATGTTCTGATCGGCGCCCTCGGTGTTTGGTTCGGCGGACTGACCGCAGGTAACATCACGACGTTTATCCTTTACTGGAAGAACTTCAGTAAGCCGATCAACGACCTGACGAATATCACGACGCAGATCATGGCGGCATTCGCATCTCTGAGCCGCGTCTTTAAGATCCTCGATCTTCCGGAGGAGACTCCTGATGCGGGAAGCGAAGCGGAAACGGCATCCGGGGAAAAATCAGCAAACGAAATGAACGAAAAGAAATCAAGTGAGGGAGAAGTGCTTTTCGAGCACGTGACTTTCGGGTATACTTCCGACAAGAAGATCTTTGACGACTTCAGTCTCTCTGTCGAACCCGGCCAGAAGGTGGCAATCATCGGTCCGACAGGATGCGGAAAGACGACGCTCATGAACCTGCTGATGCGGTTCTACGAGCCGGATTCCGGACGGATCCTGATCGACGGGAAAGACATTAAGGATATGCCCCGATCGGAGCTTCGCAGAAGGTTCGGTATGGTGCTTCAGGAGACATGGCTGCTCGAGCGGTCCATCCGCGATAACATCGCGTACGGACGTCCGGAGGCCACAGACGAAGAGGTCATCGCAGCGGCCAGGGCGGCACGCGCGCACGGCTTCATCAAGCGACTGCCGGACGGCTACGATACGATCCCCGGAAAGGAGATCTCGCTGTCGGAAGGTCAGAAGCAGCTTCTGTGTATCGCGAGAGTCCTGCTGATGGATCCGGATCTCCTCATTCTCGATGAGGCGACATCCGCGGTCGATACCCTGACGGAGAAGCGCATCGTCGAAGCCTTCGATAATATGACAAGCGGGCGGACGGGATTCATCATCGCCCACAGACTTTCGACCATTGCGGGAGCCGATCAGGTCATCTCGCTGGGGAAGAAAAAGTAAATACGAAACACCCAATGGCGGGCCGTTCTCACGGCTCGCTTTTTGTTTGAAAGGAGGGGTTATCATTACGAGGGAAGAACCTGCCTCGAAACGTTACGCGCAAGCGCTTTTCGGGCAATTGAAAATCAGTGAATTTTTAATAGATTTTTCCTTGTGTTGACATAGTATTTCCTATATACTGATATACGGAAAAAGTTGGGTTTCTCACACCCCTTTTCCTTTAAACTTAGTTTTCAAAAAAATACATATAAGGAGAGGCTCATTGTTATGAAAGTGAACATTACTGAGACCGTACTGCGTGACGCGAACCAGTCGCTGATCGCAACCAGAATGCCGTTTTCGGATTTCGAAGGCATCCTGGAGACGCTGGACAACGCGGGTTATTACTCGCTTGAGTGCTGGGGAGGCGCGACATTTGATTCCTGCCTGCGTTACCTCGATGAAGATCCGTGGGAGAGACTGAGAAAGATCAAGGCAGTCTGCAAGAAGACTCCGCTTCAGATGCTCATCCGTGGTCAGAACATCCTCGGATACAAGCACTATCCGGATGATGTTGTAAGACTCTTCTGCCGCAAGGCAGCTGAGAATGGTATGGATATCTTCCGTATCTTCGACGCACTCAATGATTTCCGCAACATCGAAGTCTGCATCGACGAAGTAAAGAAGTGCGGCAAGCATGCACAGGGCTGCATCTGCTACACGACCTCTCCTGTACATACCATCGAGAAGTATGTTGAGATGGGTAAAGAACTTGAGAAGATGAACGTTGACTCTATTGCCATCAAGGATATGGCCGGCATCTGCAGCCCGAAGGAAGCTTACGATCTCGTTAAAGCTCTGAAGGGTGCGGTCAAGGTTCCGATCTTCTTCCATACACACCACACCACAGGTCTTGGCGCAATGACCCTGATGAAGGCAGTTGAAGCCGGATGCGACGGTATTGACTGCGCCATCTCCACATTCGGTGGCGGTACATCCCAGCCGGCTACAGAGTCCATGGATTACGCTCTTGGTCAGTTCGGTTACGAGTCCGGTCTGGATCGTGACAAGCTCAAGGAGATCGCTGATTACTTCAAGCCGATCAGAAAGAGATTCCTCGACGAAGGAAGACTCAATCCGGAAGTTATGGGTATCAAGGCTGACATTCTGAAGTATCAGGTTCCGGGCGGCATGCTCTCCAACATGATCGCAAACCTCAAGGATCTGAACGCACTGGATAAGTTCGACGACGCACTCGCTGAGATCCCGGCAGTCCGTAAGGATATGGGTTATCCGCCGCTCGTTACACCTCTTTCCCAGATGGTTGGTAACCAGGCAGTTCAGAACGTACTCACTGGTACGAAGTACAAGACCATTTCCAAGGAGATCAAAGCTTACCTTCGTGGTGAGTACGGCCGTGCACCGGGTGAAGTTTCTCAGGAACTCATCGACCAGTGCTGGAAGCCGGAAGAACTTGTACAGGGCAGATTCGCAGATTCCCTCGAGCCGGCATTTGAGAAGACAAAGGCTGAGCTTGGCAAGAAGGCAAGATCTGATGAGGATGTTCTCTCTTACATCGCTTTCCCGCAGGTAGCTGAGAAGTTCTTCGAAGCACGTGAAGAGAAAGAGTCCAACACCGTGAACTACACGATCGAGAAGAAGGAGGATTGATCTTCATGAATCCTGCATTAGTAATGCTTTCTGTTGAAGACGGATTAAGAAAGTATGAGATCGGAGAAGCACTTGGCGTAGCTCTTTTCGTATGGGCGATCGTTTTCGCGGTTCTCTTCATCATCTTCGTCTGCATCCGTGTCTTCGGCGCAGTCGTTGGTTCTGCCACCAAGGCAAAAGAACCCGCCCCGGCATCTCCGGCAACTGCCGCTGCTGCTGTAGCTCCGGCTGCTGAAGCAGATTCCGGCGAGGAATTCTCTTCCGGTTCCCTGAGACTTAAGGGCTGTGATGAGAAGACGGCGGCCATGATCATGGCGATCGTCAGCGACAACACCGGTATCCCGCTCAATGAACTGATTTTTAAGTCCATTACGCTGGTGGAAGATAAGTAAAGGAGAGATACCCAAATGATTTATAACGTAACGATTAACGATAAAGTATATGAAGTTGAAGTAGAGAAGGGCAAGGCTAACCTTCTGAAGACAACTGCTGTTGTAGCTGCTCCGGCGGCTGCACCGGCACCTGCTGCCGCTCCGGCAGCTGCACCGGCTCCGGCCGCAGCGCCTGCTGCAGGTCCGGTTTCCGGCACACCGGTTACGGCTCCGCTTCCGGGCACGATCCTGAAGATCAACGTTACTGCCGGTCAGGCGGTAAAGGAAGGCGATCTTGTAGTCGTTCTCGAAGCTATGAAGATGGAAAACGAGATCTATGCTCCGTGCGATGGTACGGTCGGCCAGATCCTCACCTCCAAGGGCGCGACGGTAGCAACCGGCGACGTTCTCTTAACTCTTTCGTAAGTTAGGAGGCAGAAAACCGTGTTTATTGATGCATTAAAAAATATATGGGAGTCCAGTGGCATCTACTCCATCACCTGGCAGCAGGGCGTTATGCTCGTGATTGCCGGTGTGCTGATCTATATGGCGATCGGCAAAAAGTGCGAGCCGCTCCTTCTTCTCCCGATTGCTTTTGGTATGTTACTGAGTAACCTCCCGATCGCAGGTCTCTATCATTCCGAGATCTTCGCGGGCGGACATGTGCACTGGGATCTTCTCGGCGGCACAAGTGATGCTGTATCCCCGGGTCTTCTGGACTATATCTATTTAGGTGTTAAACTGGGTATCTTCCCGTGTCTGATCTTCATGGCCGTTGGCGCGATGACAGACTTCGGACCGCTGATCTCCCGTCCGTCGTCCCTTTTCATGGGCGCAGGCGCACAGTTTGGTATTTCCTTTGCCTTCGTTATGGCATCCCTTCTCGGATTCACCGCAGCCGAGGCTTCTTCCATCGCCATCATCGGTGGTGCAGACGGCCCGACAGCGATTTACCTGACAACGAAGCTTGCTCCGCAGCTCCTTTCGGCGATCGCCATCGCGGCTTATTCCTACATGGCATTGATCCCGATCATCCAGCCGCCGATCATGAAGCTGATGACCACAGAGAAGACAAGAAAGATCAAGATGAAGCAGGCCCGTCCGGTTTCCAAGGTCGAGAAAGTTTGCTTCCCGATCATCGTTACCGTCGTCTGCACACTGATCCTGCCGTCCGTTGGACCGCTTCTTGGTATGCTGATGCTGGGTAACCTCTTCAAGGAATCCGGCGTTACAGAGCGTCTCTCTGATACAGCTCAGAACGCTCTCTGCAACATCGTTACGATCTTCCTCGGCACAACGGTTGGTGCAACTGCAATGGGTGAGAACTTCCTGGCAGTTGATACCATCAAGATCATCGTCCTGGGTCTCATCGCATTCGCATTCTCCACATTCGGCGGTCTCCTGATCGGCCGTATCATGTGCGCCCTTTCCGGCGGCAAGATCAACCCGCTCATCGGTTCCGCAGGTGTATCCGCTGTTCCGATGGCTGCCCGTGTTTCGAACGTTGAAGGCCAGAAGGCTGATCCCAGTAACTTCCTTCTCATGCACGCCATGGGTCCGAACGTTGCCGGCGTTATCGGTTCTGCCGTAGCTGCAGGTACACTGCTTGCGCTCTTCGGCTGAGTAAAGTAAAAAGTCATATTTCAAAAGACCGCCGCATTTCCGGCGGTCTTTTTTTCTTATGTGACGCAGAAGTCATATATCTTCAGGTAAACCTTGATACTATGGACTTAGGAATAAGGTGGCAAGGCAGGAGATGATCCTGCACATACGTATCGGTTGAGGTGGTTTATGAAAAGATTTTACGTGGCAGCTCAGTCTTCCGCGCCATCGGTCTTTGGGAAAAGAGCCGCAGCGGTTCTGCTTATCGCGTCGCTCCTTTTCACTTTTACTGCATGTAAGAAAAAGACGGATAAGATCAGCACAAATGCATATGCATCCGGAAGAGTGATTCAGGAGACAGACCCTTTTTTCAACGCGGAAATTAATGAACTGAAGATCCCTTTAGACAACACAAAAGAGTTCAAAAGTTTTCAGGCAATATACTGTGTACCCATGTGGGAGTATCTGATCTGTGAGTATTCGGTCGAGTATAAATATCCGAAAAAGATGAAGTCGATCTTCCAGATGTCAGAGGAAGAATACGATGAATATACCCAGTATCAGGTGCGCGATATTGGCATCTTCAACATGCGGGGCGAACTCATCAAAAAGATCGGCGGAGATATCGATACGGTCTTTACGATTACTTCAGATGAAAACGGAGATATTTATCTCCTCGGTTATGTTCATGACTCGTTCTATTCGGTCAATAATATCGAGGTGCACATTCTTGATCAGAAGGGGAACTTTAAAGAGAGCATCATTCTTAAAGACCCGCCGGTAGCGATACCCGGCACCGGCCCAATATCGTCGGAAGACGATTTTATCGAAATGGTCGAAGTGGGCTTTACGAGTGTCTTTTCGTCGAGGCCCGGAGCCGAATCCGTCAGGATGCAGATCTTAAAGGACGGCTCTATTCTTACTTCAAAAAACGGGGAGATGAAGATCTATAACCGGGATGGCAGCAAGCGCTGTGATGTGATCGATCCCGATAGGACCCTGGAAGAAAATGCTTTCTTAAAGGGAGAGAAATACTATGTTCTATCTACAGTTATTGATGAGGAAAAGGGCAGAAGTGTCCAGATCAAGGAGCTGAACACCGCGACAGGTGCTCTGGGACAGGGGAAGGAGGCCGTGGCGCTTTCTGAGTACTATTCTCCGGTGGTAACGGAAAAGGGCGTCTTCATCGATTCTTTCAACGGATGTTTCGAATATGATATGGATGCTGATTCTGTAAAAGAAGTCTTCAACTGGAATGATACAGATGTGAACCGGGCGATCCTTATGGGTGTCAGATGTCAGCCGGAAAGCGCAGATGAACTCGACGTAGTTGCCTTTGATGAAGAACAGAACGGTCCTTATCTGATCCACCTTATGCGGGCGGAGAAGAACCCGCATGCCGGAAAGAAGATCATCCGGATCGGAGGCGTGAATATTTCGGGAGAACTCAATCTGATGAATTTTATTTATCAGTATAACGCGGATCCGAAAGGGAAGACCCGAGCGGTCATCATTGACTATACTGCTGATCAGGATATCCTGCTGACCAGTGCAGATACGGAAAGAAAGATCTATATGGATATCCTCTCCGGAGAGGGTACGGATATACTGGTCAATATGGGTGCTTCAGAGATGTTCCGGAACGGCCGCATCATGGAAGATCTGAATCAGTATATAGATGGAGCAAAAGGGATCGACCGGAATCTCTATTATGATAATGTTTTCCGCGCATGTGAAAGAGACGGGAAACTCTACCATGTCCCGATCGATTTTGCTCTTGAGGGATTGATGGTAAATACAGATCTTATCTCTAACCGGAAAGGCTGGACGTATGAGGAGTTTGTTAAAGTGGCGGAGAGTCTGCCGGAAGACGTGAATATCCTTCCGTCGACCAGATACAACGATCTTTTAAGGCCTCTGCTACAGGCCGCTCTGACTAGATTTATGAACTATCAGGATCAGTCGGTAAACTTCCAAAATGAAGAAATGAAGAAGATCCTTAATCTGGTTCGGGACTATGGAGTAAAGGAGATCCCGGCGTATGAAACAAAGAGGATAGATACCACACAATTAGGAGGAGGCTCTTTATCTCAGACCGTTGTGGATTATTCAGAGGAGAAACTCCAGGAAGGCCTGATCGCCGCCAAGGATGTCAGCATTTCTTTTGTACACAGCATTGCTTATCAGGGGAGGCTGCTCCGCGGGAAGGTGGGGTTCCTGGGATATCCTTCTTATACAGGCACGGGCATGTTCATTTCTCCTGCCCGGACGTTAGGTATCCTTTCTTCCGGAAATCAGAAAGATCTGGCCTGGGAAGTGATCCGTGCCTATCTCGAATTTGAAGGAGCTGACCCGCATAATTATGCGATCCCGGTAAACAGGGAGATATTTGAAAAACAGTGTCAGGTCGAAATGGATCGATATAATCAACAATACAAAGAATCGATCGAAATGTTTGGAAGTGCAAGCGCATTCGAAGTTGAGATCCATACCGAAGATATCGATATGCTCCGGACGCTCGTGGAAAATGCGGATACGGCATCCTTCCAGGACGAATCCGTCTTTTCTGTCATTACTGAAGAGGCGGCGGGATTTTTTGCCGGCGACCGGACGGCAGACGATGTCCTGAGCATTATCCAGAACCGGACAAAACACATCGTGACGGAAACATAGGAGAAGTAAAGAACGCCTGTTAAGACTTTTTAAAAAAGAACCTGCAGAAACTTAGAACTGCGGGCTCTTTTTTTATCTATGTGACTGGAATGTCATATATCTTTAGGTAAACCTTGATACTATGAACTTAGGAATAGGTGGCACAGCAGGATCAAGGTCCTGCATTTACAGATTGGGTGATTCAATATGAAAAGGTTTTGTGTGGCAGGGCGGTCTTCCGCAAATTTGTGCATGGAAAAAAGAGCGGCAGCGATCATGCTTGCAGCATCGTGTCTTCTATCTTTTACCGCATGTAAGAAAAAATCAGATGGAAACAGCAAAAAGACATATGTATCCGGACAGGAGATAAAGGAAACGGATCCGTTTTTTAATTCTACGGTCAATGAACTTGTTATCCCTACGGATAAGACAAAAGAAGTCCAGGAAAAGTACACTAATTACACGGAAACCGTAGGCAAGTATATGATCTGCTCGTATTATGTCACGTATGTTCAGCCGGAGTGGATGAAGAATACTCCTTACGAAAACATGTCTATGGAAATGCTGATGGAGGCAGCCAACTATTTTGGAGAGGGCACCGCTGTCTTCGATATGCAGGGAAAGATCATCCGTCAGATCGACGGGGAAGTCACTAACCTTTACGGGGTAGCATCAGATAAAGACGATAATCTGTATATTATGGGTACGGAGTTTGATCTGACTAACGGTGAGGAGCACTTCGTGGTACAGGTCCTCGATTCCGAGGGTAAGCGTAAGGAGAGCATCAAGATCAGCGAAGACCCGGTAAAATTAGCTATGCCGGATGCCTCTAATCCGGATGAATTGAAAAGAGAATTTCAGGAAGAGGTATCACAGGGTCCGGTCGATCCGTTCTCGAAAGGCCCAAGTAACCGCACACTTAAACTGATGATCCTCAATGACGGAGCTTTGCTGGTTTCGACCAAAGGATACATGATCATCTATAACCGCGATGGAAGCAGGCGCTGTGAAGTGAAAGATCACGATCGTAAGCTCGCCGATAATGCTTTCCTGAATGGAAATAAATACTATGTGCTTTCCACATATACCGATGAAAAAGGAAGAAATGTCCAGGTCAAGGAACTGAACATTCAGACAGGCGTACTGGGACAGGGAAAAGAATCGCCGGTCCTTTCAGAGTATTCGGATCCCCGGATAACGGAAGCGGGCATTTTTATCAATTCCCTCAACGGATGCTACCAGTACGATCCTGACACAGATTCGATAAAAGAAGTATTCAACTGGAATGATTCGGATATAAACCGCGCGCTTATTACGAGTGTGAGATGTCAGCCGGAAAGCGCGGATGAACTGAATGCCGTTGCCTATGATAGTAATTATAATGGTCCGTACCTGATCCATCTGACCCGTGCGGAGAAAAATCCGCATGCAGGAAAGAAGATCATCCGGATCGGCGGCATGCATCTCAATGGAGATATAGATCTGATGACTTTCATCAATCAATATAATGCGGATCCGAATGGCACGGCCAGAGCCATCGTCATTGATTACACCGAGGATCGTGATGCTTATTCAGATAACAGTGCGGAAACGGAAAGAAAGATCTATATGGACATCCTCGCAGGTGATGGCCCGGATATCCTGGTCAATATGGGTAATGCGGAGATGTTCAGAAACGGACGCATCATGGAAGATCTGAATTCTTATCTGGATGGCGAAAAAGGAATCGATCGGACGAAGTATTTTGACAATATTTTCCGGGCATGTGAAAGTGATGGACATCTCTACCATGTTCCGATCAGTTTCAGCCTGAAAGGAATGGTGATAAATGCGGATCTTATCTCTAACCGGAAAGGATGGACATATGAGGAGTTCGCAAAAGCGGAGGAGGCGCTGCCGGAGGATGTAAACATCATCCCGTCTACTGTATATAATGATCTCCTGAAGCTCGCCCTGGGATCAGCATTGCCGAAATATATGAACTATCAGGATCAGACGGTGAACTTCCAAAACGATGAGATGAAGAAGATCCTGGAGTTTGTCAGAAAATATGGGATGATGGAGATCCCGCCGAATGAAAACGATGGTGTGGACCTTCAATACTTTGGAGAAGAAGAATACAGCATATCGGTCGTGGATTATACGGAGGAAAGAATCAAAGAAGGATTGATCGCTTCGAGAGATATTGAGGTCTATTCTGCGTACGGTCTGGCTTTTCAGAAAAATGAGATCCCCGGGAAGACGGGATTTGTCGGATATCCTTCACTTACGGGAACGGGAATGTCTATAAGTCCCCAAAGAACTTTGGGCATTCTTTCTTCCGGAAAATACAAAGATCTGGCCTGGGATGTGATCCGTGCCTATCTCGAATATACAGAAGGAAGCTCGGGCAAAGAAGAGTCTTCAGATGGGATTTCCGTGAACAGGGAGAGGTTTGAAACACAAAACCGTCAGGAAATGGCATACCGCAATAAGCTGCACAAAGATACCATAAAAGAGATAGCTGCATTGAGTTCCTACTTTGCAGAAGTCAAAGAGGAGGATATCGATGACCTGCGTACACTGGTAGAAAACGCCGACACCGTTTTCCTTCAAGATCCTGCGGCATTTAACGTCATATCAGAAGAAGCAGCTGGCTTCTTCGCCGGAGACCGTACGGCCGAGGATGTATTGAGTATTATCCAGAACCGTACAAAAACCATCGTATCAGAAGGTTAAGACCATGAAAACCATATGCACAAAAAAGATCAGAAAAGCTGCGGCTATGGTGCTGGTCCTTTCCCAGCTTCTGCCACTTACATCTTGCAAGTCGCTCTTTACGAAAAAAACCAACTCGATCTCCGGACGTGTCATACAGGCGACGGATCCGTTTTTTAACAGTGAAGTCAACCAGTTCAAGATCCAGGTGGATCCGGATCTGAAGTTTTCTATGATCACGGACTATATGTATGTCAAGGGATGCAGTATTGCTTCTTATGAGATCTATTATGAACTTCCCGAGGAACTCAAGAACGCAGAGCTCACCCCGGAAATATGGGCGAAATATAATGTCCAGGTAACGGCTCTTTTCGATCAGGAAGGAAATGAGATCAAAAAGTTGGTCACCGAAGGCATTGACCAGGGGATCACGAAAGATGGTGATATCGTTATTGTGGAGGAGGAAAGATACGATTACAAGGTCCTGGCGCTGGCTACATCCAAAGATAATGAGATCTATCTTCTTTTCCGTTATACCACTTACGAAATGGGATATGGATATGAGATCCGTGTGATCGATCAGAGCGGGAATCTTCTCAAGACGATCCCTCTGAAAAATGCGCCCACGGATAATGAAGAGGGGGCGCGTATCGAGATCTTCAGTCCGAATGAAGGTACACATACCATCGAAAACCACACGACGGAGATGGCGATGCAGATCCTCGAAAACGGGAATATATGTGTTGCCGGAAAAGAGCGGATGGGGATCTATGAGATGTCCGGGAAAAAGGTCTGCGAGATCATGGATTCCGGAAGAGCCCTGGCAAGAGGGGTATTCAAGAATAACGGAAAGTATTACATCCTGACGAGATATGTAGATCCGATGAGCGAAGAAGTGATCATGCTGATCAAAGAAGTCAATTTGAAAACAGGCGCACTCGGACAGGGCATTCCGGCAGATAAGCTTGCGGGGTATGACCGCATATCGGTGTCGGAGTCGGGCCTCTATCTGGACTCTTTTAACGGGTGTGCACGCTATGATATGAATACGGAGAAGATCGAAGAGATCTTCAACTGGAATGATACAGATATCGACCGTTCCATGCTGAGTACGGCCGTATGTACGCCCTATTCTGATGATGAGATCTATGCAGTTGCCGCAAACGCCTATGATAACACCATCCCGCCTTACCTGATCAAACTGGAGCGTGCGGAAAAGAATCCGCATACCGGGAAGAAAGTGATCGTGGTCGGAGGCATGAATCTTGCAGAAGCGGATATCCTGCCGATCGTGGCCAAGATCAATGCCGATCCGGATAAGAAAGTCCGCGTGGCGCTGGTCGATTATGCCGCAGGCGGAGACGATGGAAACGGGGATGTCGAGCAGAGACTCTACCTGGATATCATCTCCGGGGAAGGTCCGGATGTCATCGTCAATATGGGCGGATATGAATCACTTCAGAGCGGGAACGCAATGGAGGATCTGAACACCTATATCGACGGCAGTAACGGCATTGACCGAAATGAGTATTTCGATAACATCCTCCGTGCCTTTGAGAAAAACGGAAAGCTCTACCACTTCCCTGTGGCGGTGCATCTGGACGGACTTCTGGCGAATTCGGAGCTGCTTCCGTACACTTCCGGATGGACCTATGATGACTTTAGAAAATCTGCCGAGTCCATGAAGGATGAGGCCAGCATCATCAAGACCATGAAGTATAATGACATGCTTCGTTTCATGCTCAATACGACGCTTTCGGAGTTCGTGGATTATGAGAACGACAAGGTCGATTTCCAAAATGAAAAAATGAGATCGATCCTCATGCTGGTCAAGGACTTTGGTGCACGGGTGATCCCGCAGGACGAAAAATACATCACTAAGACGGCATCCTACGGGGAAGAAGAAAACAGAGTCGAGACAACCTATTTAGTCGATCAGGCGGAGGAGAAGTTCAAGAGCGGGCTCCTGGCCGCAAGGGAAAGTAAGATCTACCGTATATCCCAGGTGAGCCAGCAAAGAGAACTCCTGAACGGGGAAGGTATATATCTGGGATATCCCTCTTTTAACGGATCCTCTATGGCGATCGGAGAATGCCTGTCCATGGGCATCAATGCCTCCAGTAAGTATAAAGACCTCGCCTGGGAATTCATCCGCTCCTATCTGGAGATGGATCCGCAGGATACTGCCGGAATGGGAGGACTTCTGGTCCGGAAAGCAAATTTCGAGGCGGACTGTCTGAAGGATATGGAAGACGCCAATAAACTCTACGATGAATGGACGGAAGAGAATCCGTATCATATCGGATACCAGATCTACTTCCAGGTCAAAAAGGAGGATATCGACACGCTCCGCGTGCTGATGGAAAAAGCAAATACAAAGCTTACAGATGATGAGAAGGTATTAAACATCATCTGCGAGGAAGCGGCAGGTTATTTTGCCGGAGACCGTACGATCGATGATATCATAAAGAATATACAGAACCGTACAAGGATCATTGTTCAGGAACTCTGATCCCCCGGAGAGGAGGCAGCCCCCGGAAAGAAAAGATATAACAGGTTTTAGGGAGATAGAAGATCATGAGAACATGGGCATTGGGGAAAAGTAAAGTTTTGAAAAAACTGATCGCAGGGGTATTGGCATCCGCTCTGATCCTGCCAGTCTCGGGATGCCGGCGCTCCTCTAAAAAAGAGGATACGTCTATGAAGTATGTATCCGGAAAAGAGATAATAGAGACGGATCCTTTCTTCCTTTCCACGGTCAATGATATCAAGTTCCCGACGGACAAGGATAAGGAAGTGGACATGCTGGAGATCACGGCCTGCGAGATCATTGACGGGTATGCCGTCGTTGCCTATGACATCTACTATAAGATCCCTCAAAAAGAAGATGCGGATGTGATGGATTACGTTAGGGATATGCAGTATTATCACAAAGGTATTTCTCTCTTCGATATGGAGGGCAATTATGTCAGAGATCTGACCGGAGATGCCGTCATGCTCTATGATGTCGCTTCAGATAAAGACGGAAATATCTGCACCCTGTGTGCGGTCATAGATCCGAATTTCCTAAAGACATTTTTCCAGGTGCAGACCGTAGATAAAGAAGGAAACTTCGTCCGCACGGCAACCATTATGAATCCTCCGATCCTAGACCCAAACGCCGAAGACGTAATGGTGATCACAGATGATATCGCCCCTGACCCGAATGGATTTACGTCGGAAGCATGCCTTCATATCCTCGATGACGGGACCATCGTGGTCATCGGCCAGGGGAAAATGTGCACGTATCAGCCGAATGGTGTAAAGCTTTTCGAGATCAGTGATCCCGGCCGGTATATCGACGACACGCTGATCCAGAAGGGGAAAAAGTATCAGATCCTCTCTGTGAAGAAAAATGTGGGAGCGAAGAACAGCATCCAGATCAAATCGGTGGACTTTAAAACAGGTAAACTGGGATCCGGGACTGACGCGGAAGATCTGGGCAGATACGATACGTATACGACTTCAGACGGATATATATTCGAAACTACCGAGAGTGGCTGTAACCGCTATGATCCGTCGACAAAGAAGCTCGAGGAAGTATTTAACTGGAACGATACTGATGTAGATAGAACGAAGATCAGTAATTTACGATTCACACCGGTAAGCGAGGATGAATACTACGCGGTCGGACTGGAGCGTCTGTTTGATACGATGAAGGCACATCTCGTGCATCTGACCCGTGCGGAGAAGAACCCTCATGCCGGGAAGAAGTATATCGTCATCGGCGGACTGAGTATCGGCAACGAGGAATTGCTGCGTTATACCAATGAATATAACCGGGATCCTTCGGCAAATGCCCGTGCGGTCATCGTCGACTATGCAGACGGACTTCTACCGGAAGATTCTGTCAGCGAAGTGCAGAAAAAACTCTATCTGGACATCATATCCGGTTCCGGACCGGATGTGCTGATGAATGTCGGAGATATGGAGGCATTCCAGAACGGCAATGTCATGGAAGATATGAATCCTTTCCTTGACGGAGCCAACGGCATTGACAGAAAAGAGTATTTCGATAATGTTCTCCGCGCCTGTGAAAGAGAAGGCAAGCTCTACCATATTCCCGCCCGCATCCGGCTCAGAGGTTTTCTGGTGAATTCGGATATGATCCCGTATACCGACGGATGGACGTTCGACGAGTTCGAAGAAGCGAAAAAGAATATCCCGGCCGATGTCAGCTTCATGGAGGGGATCGTGTATAACGATTATCTCAAGATCCTCCTGCTGACGACGCTCCCGAGATTCCTGAGTTATGAGAATAAAAAAGTGGATATTCAAAATGAAGACATGAAGAAGATCCTGGTCATGGCGAAGGAAAATGGAGTGGAGCGCATTCCGGAAGATGAAGAGACGAGGTGGGTCGACAGAGGACTTTCCGGAGGTCTTGTTGATTATGCCCGGGAGAAATTCAACGAAGGTCTTCTCGCAGTAAAAGACAGAGATATCGGTTCATTACAGATGATCAGCACAGACACCAGCCTTTGCGGTGGTCATATCGCATATATCGGTTATCCCGCTCCGGAGAAAAACGGTCTGACGGTTATTCCCAAGGATACGATGGGCATCGTAGCTTCCAGCAAAAACAAGGATCTGGCCTGGGAATTTGTCCGGCACTTCCTGACATATGAAAACCAGGTCGAAGATGCGGATACGTTCGGAGGTATTCCGGTCAACCGGGCGCTCTTTGAGACCGCGTGCCAGAAGTCGATGAAACAGGGAAATGAGACCTACGATGATCTTGCTGCAAAGATCGGACTCAGCGAGATGAAGCGGCTGGCGGATGCGATTCCGAGAGTCGAGAGTTCTGACATCGACACCCTTCGGGATCTAATGGAGCATGCCAATGTATCGGTCAGCACGGACAGTGCCGTACTTGCGATCATCTGTGAAGAGGCAGCCGGATATTTTGCCGGAGACCGGACCATCGATGAAGTGCTGAAAATGATTGAGAACCGCGCAAAGACAGTAGTATTTGAATACTAAGATCGATATAGATCCGATCCTTCAGATCAAAGATGGATCGTGACAGAAAGGCGTTTCTCATCACACGGGGCTGCAACGATGCGGCCTTTGTGTTTTTCTACGACCGCCTTGGCGATGGAAAGGCCGATCCCGTGTCCCCCCGTCTCCGAGTTACGGGAACTGTCGGCGCGGTAGAAGCGCTCGAACATGCTCTTACAGGCCTGCTCATCAAGGGCTTCTTCCGTATCGTTGACCACCTTGATCTGTGCACCCTTCTTATATCTGCTGACAGAAAACTCGATCTTCCCGTTTTCCGGACAGTATTTCACGGCGTTATCGAGCACGATGGAAAGGAGTGACTCGATGGATTTCTTATCTCCCTGGATGTGGACATTCTCCTCGATATCCGTCGTGATCGTCTTTCCTGAGGCGATCGCAACTGCTTCAAAGGAACCGGCCTGTGTCTTCGAAAGCGCAGTCAGATCGAGATCCGTCAACTCCAGGACCGTGGTCGATTCTTCCATCTTCGAAAGAAGGATCAGATCCTGTGTCAGTTCCGAAAGCCGCTTCGTCTGAATGCGGATATCGGAGAGCCATTCATTACCTTCTTCCATATCCATTTCCAGCACGTCCGCATCTGCTGAAATAATGGCCAGAGGTGTCTTGATCTCATGTCCTGCATCGGTAATGAATCGCTTCTGTTTCTCATAGCTCTCCGCGACCGGACGGACGATCCGCTCGGAGGCGAGGAGGACCAGAATGAAGACGCCTACCAGGCAGAGGAGCGAGGCAAAGATACTGATGTTTCGGAAGTTTCTAAAGTTCGCAAGGCTTGCGCCGCAGTCACGGAAGATGACCAGACGGTTACCGGAATCATCTTCTTCTCCAATAAGGTACCGATAGTCCTTGATGAATCCGGAGGACTTACCGGAACGCAGGGCTTGAGTGGCATATTTTTCTGCCATTCTATCAGAAACGGCGGAAATGTTATCGAGATTTATGGGAATGATTTCGCCTTCCCCGGTGATCAGCACACTGAAAAAACGGGTCTCTTTCGCAAGCTCCGGAGAGTCCAGACGGTCTTCGTCAAAGCGCATGGGGAAACGGGGGCCGGATCTTCCGGAGGGGAATCCTTCCTCATAGAATTCGGCGGGGTCCATGCCTTCCGGGAAGCCAAAACGATCCTCATCGAAAACGCCGCCGTTTTCCATAAGCATCTCCAGGATATCGTCACTTTCGGATACGACCTGACGGAAATTGGATACGTTGATGCCGCCGATCATGACGACCAGCACCAGAAATACGGCGACCATAGAAATCAATATAAGACGGATACGAAGTTTTCTGATCATGGCTCGATCTCCAGGGAATAACCGGCATTACGCGTGGCTTTGATCTTCACATTGGCATCAATGGAAGCAAGCTTTTTTCTAAGATAGGAAAGGTTCGTCCATACGACGTTGATGTCTGCGTCTGAATCGAGGCCCCAGACCTTATCCATAAAGCGGTCAGTCGAGATCAGGACGCCCGGATTGGCCATGAGGTATTCCATCATCTGGAATTCCTTGGCCGCGAGCTTGACGGATCCTGTCGGGGTCTTAAGCTCAAAATTGGCACGGTTCAGAGCGACATTACCGTAACGGAGAGTGTTATCGGCCACCGGCGTGACCGTTCTCGTGATGGCACGCAGACGTGCCAGAAGCTCTCGGCTCTCAAAGGGCTTGGTCAGATAGTCATTCGCACCGAGGTCCAGACCTTCGACTTTATCATCGACCTGAGATTTGGCAGTAAGCATCATGACAGGAAGGGAAAGGCCTTTCTCACGGATCTTTTGCAGCACGGAAAAACCGTCGAGCTTCGGCATCATGACATCCAGGATCGCGCAGTCATAATCCCCTGTAAGGAGATAGTCGAGAGCATCCTGTCCGTCGAACACCGCGTCCACGGAGTAGTTGTTCTTCGTAAGGATCGCGGTCAGCGCCCGCGACATGGATTTTTCGTCTTCTGCCAATAAGATCTTCATAAAAACATATCCCTCATATCAGAAATAGTATTTTCCCTTATTTCCCTAATTATACAGTAAAACCGTCTGTTTTCGGGCGTTTAACAATTTTTCAGGGCTTTAAGGTTGTCTTAAGGTTAACAGGCTAACCTTAAATCAAGATTAAAGCCAGGAGGAAACATAACATGCTATACCAAAGTGTTTTCCAAAGATATGAAATCAAATATATCCTGACAAGATCCCAGGCCCAGGTGATCAAAGAAGCAATTTCCGGGAGAATGAAGATCGACGAATACGGTCCAACGACCATAAGAAATATCTATTTTGATACGGACGACTATAAACTGATCAGAAAATCTCTCGACAAGCCGGTCTATAAGGAAAAACTCAGGCTTCGGAGTTACCGGTATGCCACAGACGAAGATCCGGTATTCGTCGAGCTGAAGAAGAAATACGACGGAGTCGTGTTCAAAAGAAGACTGGAGGCGGAAAACTTCTCGGTGATGGACTGGCTCCTGGGATTCGGTGAAGCTCCGTCGGACAGTCAGATCGCACGCGAGATCACCTATGTCCGTGACCTGTATAAGGAGTTGAAACCGAAGGCCTTCATCTCCTACACGAGAGAAGCATATTTGCCGGAGAACGGATCGGAACTTCGAATTACTTTTGATACCGATGTGCTGGGAAGAGACCATGACCTGAGCTTTTCGAGCGGAATCTACGGAGATCGTATTCTCCCTGACAACAAGGTGCTCATGGAGATCAAAGTACCGGGCGTGATGCCCATTTGGCTCACCAGGCTCCTGAGTAAAAACGGGATACGGAAAACCGCATTTTCCAAATATGGCGAGTATTACATGAATCAGATCAGAGACAAAGAAAACGAATGGAAAGGAGAAATCCTCTATGCTTAAGAATATCTACGACACCCTGATGGGTACGACAACTATATCGATCACATCTTTTCTTATTCCGGTGCTGGCATCCCTTCTGCTTGGACTGCTGTTCGCACTGGTCTATATGAAGATGAACCATGCCAGCCGCTCCTTCATCGGCACACTTGCGATCCTTCCGACCATCGTCTGTGTTGTCATCATGGCGGTTAACGGCAACATCGGGGCAGGCGTCGCTGTAGCCGGCGCATTCAGCCTCGTCCGGTTCCGTTCCGCACCTGGAAGCGCAAGTGAGATTGGATCGCTGTTTCTGGCCATGACCATGGGCCTTCTGACCGGCATGGGCTTTATCATCTATGCTGCTCTCTTTATCCTGATTGCCGGGGCCGCTCTTATGCTCTATAGTGCGATGGGATTAGGCGAGGGAGGAAATGCCCGAAGAAGGAGCCTTCGCATCACGATCCCTGAAGACCTTGATTATGCGGGCGTCTTCGACGAGATCTTCGATAAATACACGACATCCCATAAGCTGATGTCTACCAAGACCGCCGGTATGGGTTCGGTATTTAAACTCAGTTATGAGATAGAGCTGAAAGAGGGCTCGTCCGAAAAATCTCTGATCGATGAGATCCGCTGCAGAAACGGCAATCTCGACATCAACCTGTCGGTCATCATGGGAAGAGAAGCGACAGAACTCTGATTGGAATTGGAAGCGTAAATAGGAGAAGTACAGGGTAGAGAAAAAGAAAGGAAAAAGGAACTTTTCAATCGAAAGGAGTATCACTATGAAGAACAAGAACAAAACGATCATCACGATAGCTACCTGCCTTCTGCTGGCGGGAGGAATCGGTGCCACCGCCTACTTCGCGGGAACGAAGAACGGATCTTCTTCCACGGAAAAGACCGAAGTAAATAATAAAACAGATGATTCTAACAAGACCGGAAACAAAGGAAATAATGGCAGTTCCGGAAACGCGGATCAGGAAGACAATACAGGTGCGACGGTGGCCGATATGGCGCTGAAGATCACGGACAAGGATAAGGACACGTCCTATTCCGGTGCGGAGAGCAAACTTATCAAGCTGACAGATGATTCGGGGACTGTGAAGATCACCGAGGAAGGCACATATGTCGTGACCGGCTCGACCTCTGACGGTATGCTCATCATCGATGTCGATAAGGAAGAAGATGTACATCTCATTCTTAAGGATGCAACGATCAACAGCAGTACTTCGGCGGCGATCTATGTACTCTCCGCAGATGAGGTATATATCACATTAGAAGGAGACAATGTCCTCTCCAATGGAGGACAATACGTCGCCATCGATGAGAACGATATCGATGCTGTGATCTTTTCCAAAGATGACCTGACGATCAATGGAAGCGGTTCTCTTACCATCGATACCGACGCGAATCATGCGATCGTCTGCAAGGACGATATGGTGATCACAGGCGGCAATTTTGACATCAATGCCAAGGTCGACGCAATCAACACAAACGATTCTCTGGCGATCACAGATGGTACATTCAAGATCAGCTGTGGTGACGATGCGATCCATACCGACGGCATCCTCCAGATCGACGGAGGCACCTTCGATATCACAGCAGCTGAAGGACTGGAAGGAACATATATCACGATCAATGACGGCACTCTTGTCATCAACGCCAGCGATGACGGTATCAATGCCGGTCAGAAGGTCCAGGACTACACGCCGACTGTTATCATCAATGGCGGTGACATCACCATCACCATGGGCGCAGGTGACACCGACGGCATCGACTCTAACGGAAACATCTACATCAATGGCGGCACGACCCGTATCTCCGGACAGTCCACGGTCGACTATGATGGTGTCGCGGAGAAGAACGGCGGAACGCTGATCATCAACGGCGAAGAAACAGATACGATCCCGAACCAGTTCATGGGCGGCGCCCCGAACGGCCAGGGCGGTCCGGGTGGAAATGGCGGTCGCGGCAACATGGGCCAGATACCGGATGGCTTCGACGGCCAGTTCCCAGGTGGCTTCGATGGTCAGATGCCGGATGGCTTCGACGGACAATTCCCGGGAGGCTTTGACGGTCAGATGCCGGAGGGCTTCGATGGACAATTCCCGGGAGGGAAGCAGGGAGATTCCTCAGACGATCAGCAACAGGGAAACAAAGGACGTCAGGGTCGAAGATCCGCATCCGCTAACAACAGCGATGCTGAGAGCCTGTAAGAAGGACAGAAAGAGGATTACGGCCTGAAGAGGATTTTGCTGCCACTCGGGCCGTAAAAAATTTGCTTGGTATGGGGACTCTTCATTCCAGACACTGATATTTGGAGCTCCGGGCCGTAAAAATCGCTGTTTTTCTGCTTTCTGAAGAAAGATTTACGGCCCCGAGCCGAAAAAAGAAGCCTCCGGAATGAAAATGGACCTGAAAACCCTTCGATTTTACGGCCCCGAGCAGGAAAATGATGCCTCTGGAATGAATTCCGAGCTCTTTCCCGATTTCATTTACGGCCTGGGGAAGTAATGTTACAAGTGCATCCTGAGATACACAGGTAGGATAATCATGGATTCCGCTTATAGAAAAGGGCCGCCTCCGTAGAGGCGGTCCTTTGAATTTTCCTATAAGCAATCAGCGATCATCTTGCTTTGCTATACACATATTTTGCGGTTCCGCCAACTACCATCTTAGATCCATCCTTGTGATACGGGAATACCCAGTAGAAGGTCCAGTCAGTCTTGGAGGCTTTGGTATCCGGGAAAGTAGTTCCGGAAGCCATTCCGATGTAGCCGTATTTTCCGCCCGGACGAATACCGTAGATGAGGTAACCCTCCGCACCTTCAGATGCGGTCCAGGTCAGCGTGACCTTGCCGGCTGTGCCATTGGCTTTAAGGTTAGTAACTGCAGGGCAGCATCCCTTTGCATATACATACTTGTCGCACATACCTGCATGGATCTTACCGGATGCGTCCTTGAAATACGGGAATACCCAGTAATAGTTGTAGTCATCCACGAGAGCCGCTGTATCTACATATGAAGTCGATTTCGCCGAAGTTGTCATACCCAGGTAGGAATACTTGTTATTCTTCTTCCCATAGATAAGATAGCCGTCTGCATTTTTATCCTGATTCCAGGAGATACGGACCCGATTCTTTCCTGCGGAAACGGCACGAAGTCCGCTTATCGGTTCCGGAGTAGTACGGATACCACTGGGATCAATACCGCATTCTAAACAGCCGTCCTTGAATCCTCTATAAACAGCCTCTCTGTCTATCTTTCCGCGGGCGTAATCTTTTGCCAAAGATTCCCACATAGAGTTCAGGTACATATCATAGATGCACTTACTCGTTCCAGTAGCAGACTTGCCGGCCGCAATGAAAACCGGATAAGTATCCTGTCCGCCCATACCTTCACTATCAATGACGCCGTTTGTTTTCTTTAAAACGGCCATGGAAGTGACAGTATCCTTATAAGCAAGCATATTCGTAGAAGCGCTGGCTGCCTGATACTGAAGTCCGGAAGTAGATGTATCGAGAGTGACCCACTCCAGGAATTTCGCGATGAAGGCCTTTTTGTCTGCATTCTTTATAGAAGTCTTATTGGCCATAAACCAGTTGCCGCCCCACCAGAATCCGACAGGGGACGGGCAGGCTTTCCAGGTAGTGGTTATATGGTCTCTCATAACATAATTGTAGATCCATAATGATCCGAAGAAGGCGAACACTTTATTGTTGGCCATATCACTATACCATTCGGAACTCCACTCTGTATGGTCAGCATAACACCAGCCATTCTGGCAGAATTTTCTGGCAAGATCCAGATATTCACTTCTTGCCGGATCGACGGAAGCCTTTCCATTGGTCACCCACGGAGTGGTGGCCGATTTCTCACAGACATTCCACAGATCGTAGATATTGGATACGGAATAATACCCTTTCTCCTTAAGTTTGCCAGAGGCAGAAAGGAACTTGCTCCAGCTTCCGGAGCCGCCGCCAACGATCGAGCTGATCTTGGAAGGATCGTCTGTTCCGAAGGTTTTCTTGGCAATGGTGGTGTTATAGAACATAACTCCAGGTGTGCTCAGAAAGCACATGGCGACAATGTTGCCATTTGCGGCTTTTCCCATATCCTGGGAATACTGCATGATCTCCGCTGAACTAAGCTTCGTGCTGAAGTTGGAGATGAAGCTGGAATACGGGGCAGCATACGAAGCCATATCTCCCTTTGTGTAGTTGAGAAGCATATCCGAATCGGCCACATAGATATCAGGTGCATCTGCGTTTCCAGCCGAAAGCTTCGCATTCAAAAGAGTTTCATAACTACCGTGCGCAGTGTCGGTGACATAAGTAGTGACCTTATACTTTGATTTCAGGCTGGGATTTGCGTCAAAAAACGCATTTACCATGTTTGGTACGTCCACCTCTAAATATGGTGAATACAGATTGATATTGATGCTGCCATTTCCGCAGGTCGTTTTCTGTATATCCGTACGGACAGAAGCAGAGACTCCTGCGGGGACCAGCGCGGTAACGGCGATGCTGGCGGCAGCCGCGAAAGAGAGAAGTTGTCGTTTCATTATACATACCTCCGATTTTGTACTTCAGTAGTTAGACTATCTACATCAACAGATTCATCACTACAAGAAAAATTTTATCAGGGATCATCTTGCTTTACTATAAACATATTTGGCGGTTCCACCCACGACCATCTTCGATCCTTCTTTGTGGTAAGGATAGACCCAGTAATAGGTCCATGCTGTTTTGGATGCCTTGCTGTCAACGAATGACCGTCCGGAAGCCATGCCGATGTATCCGTATTTTCCACCAGAACGGATGCCGTAAATGAGGTATCCTTCGGCGCCGGAGGATGCGTTCCAGGTAAGGGTGACTTTCCCGGTCGTTCCATTCGCCTT
The DNA here is from genome assembly GCA_017551865.1 of Clostridiales bacterium. Taxonomy (GTDB): domain Bacteria; phylum Bacillota; class Clostridia; order Saccharofermentanales; family Saccharofermentanaceae; genus Scatonaster. Next base: position 149,455 of record JAFZKB010000002.1, read on the forward strand.
GAGGTTAGTAACTGCCGGGCAGACCCCCTTGGCAAATGCATATTTGGCACAGGACCCGGTGATCATTTTGCCGTTACTGTCTTTGATATACGAAAAGACCCAGTAATAGTTATAGTCGCCGGAGAGTGCCTTGGTATCAGTGAAAGAATTAGATGAGGACATGCCTACATAGGCATATTTGCCGTTCTTCTGTCCATAGATGAGATACCCGTCCGCATTCACATCTTTCGTCCAGGAAAGCCTTACCCGGTTCTTACCGGCGGAAACCGCCTTTAATCCGATAACCGGTGCTGTGCCCGGAGCCGGTGTGAGCTTCGTAGACGGATCTATTTCCATGGAAAGGAGCTCTTCGTCATCTACACCATAGTCGCCTTCGTAAACATAGATCGTCTGATCGATACTATACGAATACATTTCATTGTCTCTTATCAGCCGGACAAGATTCGGACATTTGGAAATGTCCAGAGAGGAGATGTTATTTCCATAGCAGGACAGAGATTTCAGTACCGTGTTCTTGGAAAGATTCAAACTGGTCAGTTTGTTTTTGCTGCATGAAAGAAACAGCAAAGCTGTGTTCCTGCTGAGATCCAGTTTCGAGATCTGGTTTCCGTAACAGCTGAAACAGATCAGTTTCGTATTGTTTGAAATGTTGATAGAAGTCAGTTTGTTATTGCCGCACAGAAACCAGATCAGATTGGTGTTCTTACTGACATCCAGAAAAGTGAGGCCATTCGACTGACAATAAAAGTATTGAAGTGAAGTAAAGAATTCAATGCCCTTAAAGGAAGTGATCCCCATGCCGTTCGCGTCGAGTTCAGTGACCTGATTCCGCTCTTTTTCAGAAAGCGAACCATTTTTGTCCGTGTCATACTGTGAGACCAGATTCCGGAATTTCGCATTCGGAAAATTCGTCGAGGTGATCGAGACGGTAGTACCTGCCTGAGAAGCTGCGGAGACAGGCGTCTTGACTATTGCAGATGCGAGTGGAAATAAAAGGGAGATGATGAGAAGTGCGCAGGAAAAGCGTCGAAAAACATTTTTCATTTTTGAGCCTCACAATTCTGTCATTTAAGTTGAAATACTTTCCTTTACAATATAATCCAGAATAAAGGTTATAGCAAAGGAATCTGTCAGAATACGAGAAAAGAGCTCGGATTTCTGATAGAATATGTCTATGAAGTTTTCAGCTAAAGAGGAGGTGCGGCCATGAAAAACGAGATTATTGGATTTCACCGGGAATACGAGGAAAACGGATGTTTCTGTAACTGGTATCCGGCGGAGTTTGATTATGCCGGCCGGCACTATCTCCACTCTGAGCAGTTCATGATGTACCAGAAGGTCATGATGTTCGGCCAGCAGGAGCTGGGCGATGAGATCATGAGAACGGCAGATCCGGAGCAGTGTAAGATTTTGGGAAGAGAGTTCTTCGACGGCTTTGATGCGGCCCTTTGGAAAAAGACCCGCTTCGTGGTCGTTAAGCGCGGTATCCGTGCGAAATTCTCGCAGAACCCCTCCATGATGGAAACTCTTCTGGCGACAGGAAATGCAGTCTTGGCGGAGTGTTCTCCCCGTGATAAGGACTGGGGCATCCTTCTTTCGACCTCCGATCCGGAGGTGCAGGACATCACTAAGTGGAGAGGCGAAAACCTCCTCGGACAGATCCTGATGGAAGTTAGAGAAGAGCTTCGCGAAGAACTCCGCACCACAGAAAACGGGCAGACTCTGCCTTATGATGATGCTACGGAAAAAGATCCGATCTCCGAGTGGGAGATGCTCCCCGGCGAACTGATCCGTATCCCGCAGTATAAGAATACGATCCTGGCCTATACCGATACCATCGGATGTGTCATCGGAAGTGAAGAGAGCAGAAACTCCTTCTTCTTTGACCGTTCATTTGCCGACTGGGAAGCTCTGATCAAGGCAGGATCCGCTTCGACCCACGGCCTTCCGGTTATCGGATTCTTCGAGATGAAGCAGGACATCTACGATATCTCCCGCCGCCTCGGAAACTCTCCCGACGAGATCACCATCGACGTGGACGACGAGGAATAAGATCGATATAAACGAGTTAAAAATCAGGACCGCCTCACACGAGGCGGTCCTTTTGTATGCTGATCACAATCCGAAAAGACTTCGCATATCACGGAAGTGCTTTTCCGTATGTGTAATTTCCGGTCAGACCGACGATCATTTTATCATTGGAGTTTTTGAAGTATGGATATACCCAGTAGTAGTTATATTGGGTGGAAGATGCGGTCTTGTCGGTAAACGTAGTACCACTTGTCATACCGATATACTTATAGGGCTTTCCATCTACGATACCGTAGATCAGATATCCTTCTGCTCCGGCAGATGCAGTCCAGGTAAGCTTCACGCCGCCTTTGACAGAGGTGGCCTTCAGATTGGTAACTGCAGGACAGATGCCCTTGGCAAACACGTATTTCGCGCAGGATCCGACATACATATTTCCCTTTGTGTCTTTGGTATACGGGAATACCCAGTAGTAATTGTAGTTCTCGCTGAGTGCCTTTTTATCCGTAAAAGTCTTTCCCGTGGTCGTCATGCCGACATAACCGTACTTGCCGTTTTTCTGACCATAGATCAGATAACCATCAGCGACACCGGAAAACTGCCAGGAGAGCTTAACCGCATTTTTCCCTGCAGGAGCTGCGGAAAGCGTGCTCAATGCACCTGGAGCCGTGCGGATCGTCATAGTCGAATTCACATACAGATAGTAATAATCGTCTGCCTTTTTGTCGTAATACGAGTAAATTATCTGGTCGCCACAATCTTCCACATTTCCGGCATAGTCTGTTAAGAGTTGCGGGGCTGAAGATATATCGACCGTATTGATATTTGTGTCTCTTACATCGAGAGTTTTCAGTTTGCGGTTGTTGCTGATATTCAGACTGGAAATATTCGTAAAGCCACAGTAAAGGCACTCGAGGTTTTTGCAATTGCTGACGTTCAGACTACTTATCGAAGTTTCGGTAACTTCTAAATAGCTTAGCGCAGTATTCTTACTGACATCTATCGAAGTTAAAATGGTACAACTGCAATCCAGTTCTTCAAGTTGCGAGTTATTCTTTACATTCAAACTGGAAATGGAGGTGCTAGATAGTCCCAAATATTTCAGGTTACTGTTTTTTGTGACATTTATAGAACTGATCTTCGTACAACCCGCATCCAAATACTCCAACATGGGATTTTTTGTCACATTAAGGCTGCTGAGGTTTTCACACTCGAAGCAGTTGATCCAAGCAAGATCCGGGTTGGCTCCTATATTTAGTGTGGATATTTTTGTTGAAGAGCAGTCCAGCGTATTGAGTATCGGGTTATTGGCAAGGTTAAGTGCGGAGATAGGGTTACCGCCGCAACGAAGATCGGAAAGCTTGGGATTCGAACTGACATTTAACGAAGATAGATTGTTGCCTTCACAAAACAGGGTATCCAGATTTGGATTATAGGTGAGATTCAACGAAGAGAGATTGTTATACTCGCAGTTCAGAAACCAGAGGCTTCTATTATTACTTAAGTTCAGAGAAGAGATATTGTCGTAACTACAATCCAGGGTCTCCAGATAGGTAAAAAACTCGATCCCTTTGAGATTTGTCACAGCTGTATTATCGAAGATCTCGATATCCGTGATTTTCTTGATCTCTTGTTCGGAGAAAGCACCGTTATTGTCCAGATCAAATTCCCTGACGTATTCCCGAAAAGCTGCATTCGGAAAATTCGCCGCGTTGATCGCGATCGATGTTGCTTTCTTCGATGAAGCAAGGACCGAAGGCGCGAAACTTGCGCCACATAAGAGAAAAGAAGCTGTTCCAAGAGAAACTGCTATAGCCAACAGATTTGATCTTTTCATAATCCACCTCCCATAAACCATCACGAAAAAACCTACTATCAGAATAGCATGAATTCCCTAAAAGTGCACCACGGCAAAGCGCTTATTTAAGCGCTCTGCCGTAGGTGTATTTGCCGGATGTGTTAACGATCATCTTCCCGTTTGAATTCGTAAAATACGGGAATACCCAGTAGTAGTTATACTGCGTGGAAGAAGCGTTCTTGTCGGTAAAAGAAGTACCCTTCACCATGCTTAGGTACTTATAGGGTTTCCCATCCACGATGCCGTAAATGAGATACCCTTCAGCACCCGCGGAAGCATCCCATGTGAGCTTCACGCCGCCCTTTACCGACGAAGCCTTCAAAGACCCGACAGGAGGACACATACCTTTGGCAAACTTATACTTCTCGCAGGAGCCGGGATGCATATTGTCATAACTGTCCTTCACATAGCCGAATACCCAGTAGTAGTTATAATCTTCGCTGAGTGCCTTTGTGTCGGTAAATGTCGTGCCGGTGGTGGTCATGCCGACATAGGAATACTTGCCGTTCTTCTGACCGTAAATCAGATAGCCGTCGACATGCCCTGCGGATTTCCACGAAAGCTTTACAGCATTCTTTCCGGCAGGAGAAGCGGTGAGACCCGTGACCGGTGATGGCTTTGCCTTAATCGTTGTGGTTTTGTCTACCATTAAGTAATCAATATATGCCTGAGCGTCCGGATCACCATTAACATCATATCCTTTATCTGTATAATACCAAGCTGTAAAAGTATCGAATTCGGTCTTTCCATCTCCATAATAAAGAGTCAGGAGTTCCGGACAGTAGGTGATATCGATTGTGGAGATATTGGTTCCGTTAATGATTAACCATAAGAGCCCGGAACAGTTGCTTATGTCCAGACTGGTAAGTCCGCTGTTATATGCTTTCAGATCATGCAAATTTATATTGTTCCGCAGATCCAGGCTTTTGAGATTCTTGCACCCATAACAAAGGAGCGTTTCCAGATTCGTGTTCTTACTTGTATTCAGGCTGGAAATGTTTGTGTTATCGCAATTTAGAAAATTAAGATAGGAATTACTGCTGACGTCCAAAGAAGAGATATTGTTTGCGCCACAGGCAAGAAGATAGAGGAAAGTATTATTCTTCAGATTTAAAGAAGTAAGACTATTTTCTCTGCATAAAAGAGTCTGGAGATATGTATTGCCGGAAACATTTAACGAGGTGAGTCTGTTATCCGTGCAGGCCAGATAATCCAGATATGTATTTTTGCTGGTGTCTAAGCTGGTCAGTGCGTCATGGGATACATCCAGATACGTCAGAGAAGTGAAGTGCTCAATGCCTTTAAGTGAGGTAACACTGGGATCTTTGGTCAACTCGATCGTTGTTACTTTTGAGATTTCAGTAGTGGAGAAGTATCCGTTATTGTCCGTATCGAACTGCTTGACATATTCGCGAAAAGCCGCATTCGGGAAATTCGTCGCATTGATTGCAATCCCGGTCGCCCTTTCCGACGCGGCCTGGATCGTATTCGACGGGATGAGAAGACCTGCACAGATACAGCAGGTGATTCCGAGTGTTATGCCTAAAGCTGATAAAAGCTTTCTTTTCATGATGTGTCCTCCTATTCCTTGTTTCGCTTACTTAAGCGCTCTGCCGTATGTGTATTTTGTGCAGGATCCGACGATCATCTTTCCGCTTGCATCCTTGCAGTACGGATATACCCAGTAGTAGTTGTACTGGGAAGCGGACGCGGTCTTATCCGTGAAGGTCGTGCCCTGTGTGGTCATACCGATGTACTTATAGGGCTTCCCATCCACGATGCCGTAAACGAGGTATCCTTCCGCGCCGGCGGATGCCGTCCAGGTGAGCTTTACACCTCCTTTTACGGAAGATGCCTTAAGATTAGAAACTGCAGGGAGAATGCCTTTGGCATAAACATATTTTGCACAGCTTCCTGTAACCATTTCCCCCCGTGCACTATTGATAAAGGGGAATACCCAGTAATAGTTGTAATCTTCGCTGAGTGCTTTTTTATCAGTATAGGTTGTCCCGTTGGTCGTCATGCCGACATAAGCATATTTACCATTCTTCTTCCCATAGATAAGATATCCGTCTGCATTGCCGACAGCCTTCCAGGAGAGCCTTACCGTCTTGTTACCAGCTGAAGAGGCGGTGAGACCTGTAAGATCAGAAGGGAAAAGGATCAGCTGAACATCTTTATTGGTAATAAGATATCTATTATCCCAATTCTGGTAATTCTTCGAATAAGAAGAACATCCCGTAATAGCATCTATGTATTCTGCTTCTTTGACTAGTTTAATAAGATTCGGGCAATGAGAGATGTCGATCACGGAGATATTCGTTTCACTTATATCCAAATTACAGAGTTCCTTGTTCTGGCTAATATCCAGCGTTGCTATCTTTGTTAATTGGCAATCCAAATGGGTAAGTTTTGTGTTGTTTCTTACGTTCAGAGTTTTAAGTGGATTACAAGCGACGCGAAGGAAGTCCAAATTTACATTCTTGCTCAAATCAATAGATTCTAGAGCATTATTCAAAAGATCAAGTGTCTCAAGCTGAGTGTTGTTTTTTAGATCCAGAGTAGAGACCGAAACATATTTAAGCTCAAGAGTTTCAAGCTTGCAGTTCTTGGTGACATTCAAGCTTGTAAGAGCGACGTCCTCACAATACAGGTACTTTAGATTCGGACAGTTTGTGACGTTCAGAGAAGTGATTTCCGGAGTATTGTAGATCATTAGATTCTCCAAAGCTGTGTTCTTGCTCACATCCAGAGCGGTAAGAGGAAGGTTCCCACATCCCAGATATGTAAGTTTAGTGTTCTTACTGAGATCCAGTGTAGTGAACAGGTTATTGTTGCAGGAAAGCATCTCTAACAATGTATTTGCGTTGAGATTTAAAGAAGTAAGACCGCAATTATCGCAAAACAGTTCTTTCAATTTTGTATTCTTGCTTATGTTTAAGGTGGTGATCTTATTCCCAGTACAGTTCAGATGCTCGAGCGACGTGAATACCTCTACTCCTTTTAGATTGGTGATCCCCATATCGTATAAATAGATGTTTGTGACATAGTTTATCTCTTCCGAAGAGAAGATCTTGTCTCCATTTGCATCATAAATCGAAACGTATTCGCGGAATTTTGCATCCGGAAAATTCGTCGCATTGATCGCCACTCCAGTCGCTTTCGAAGATGCAGCCTGTACTGTCTTGGCCGAAGACAGAAGTCCCGCGCCGATGCATGCTGCTATACCAAAAGAAGCTGCTGCTGCCAATAAAGTCCCCTTTTTCATGTTATATACCTCCCACACCAATGGAATATTCATGTGAAAAGAAAAACCCGTCTTCGCTAAAGAATTACCACTGACGGGATTCCTTTATGCTTCTATATATTCTTTCGGAAGAGCGGTTACTTTAGCGCTCTTCCGTAAGTGTACTTGCCGGAAGGACCGACGACCATCTTCCCATTGGCATCCTTATAGTACGGATATACCCAATAGTAGTTATATGCGGAAGATGAAGCAGTCGTATCCGTAAATGTCGTGCCCTTTGTGGTCATGCCAATAAACTTATAGGGTTTCCCATCTACGATGCCGTAAACGAGATATCCTTCTGCTCCGACAACGGCATTCCAGGTGAGCTTCACGCCGCCTTTGACAGAGGTGGCCTTAGCAGAATTTACTGCTGCAAAAACTCCCTTTGCATAAACATAATTTGAAGCATCTCCGGGGTACATCGACCCGGCGCTGTCTTTGACATACGGGAATACCCAGTAATAGTTGGAAGTGTCGCTAAGTGCCTTCGTATCGACGTAAGAGGTCTTCGTCGTCATACCGACATAGGCATACTTTCCGTTCTTCTTGGCATAGATCATATACCCGTCTGCATTATTGCTGGCCTTCCAGACAAGCTTCGTACGTCCTGTACCATAAGACATAGCCTTCAGCTCCGTGACAGCCTTGGGAGCCCACTGCAGCGTACAATCGAACGGGATCGATAAATCATAGAAAAAGTCACCAAATTGATATTCAAAAACCACTCCGAACTCGTAAAAACCTGACTCGCCCGCATGAGCAATTCGCAGTAGCTTCGGGCAAGGCGTGATATCCAGATAAGTAAGAGGATTATCTCCGGCTTCCAGGTTCTCAAGCAGAGGGCATCCCGAGAGATCCAATGAGGTCAACTGATTGGTAAAACATGACAAGGTACCCAGTTTGTGGTTATTCTTGATATTCAGTTTTGTAAGTTGATTTGTGTGGCAGTGCAGCGTTGTCAGGTTTACATTTGTAGAAAGATCAAGAGAGGTGAGTTTGTTCATATGACAGGCCAGATTATCTAACTTTTTCAAGTTCTTGACATTCAAACTTGTGAGTGAATTACAATCGCAGGTAATCGTTTCAAGGTTGATGTTCTTGCTAAAATCCAGACTGGTAAACTTATTCTCACTGCAAACAACGTACTTAAGCGCTGTATTTTTGCTCAGGTCAAGACTTGTCAGCGAATTGCCGGCACAGAATAAATCTTCAAGTAAAGTGTTATTGCTTAGATTCAAAGAAGTCAACTTGTTTAGAGCACACGACAGATCGACCAGTTTGGTGTTTTTGCTGACATTCAAGCTTGTGAGCTGGTTGCCGTCACACCAAAGAGTCTCAAGATTTGGAAAGAACTCGATTCCTGTTATATTCTTAGCAGAAGCGTCACGAAAAATGATTTCGTCAACGTTCGATCTTTCTTCTTCAGAAAGAGATCCATTCCCGTCAGTATCAAACTGTTTGACATATGCACGGAAAGAAGCATCCGGGAAATTCGTTGCGTTGATTCCGACGGAAGCAGATTTCTGCGATGCTGCCTGCACTTGTTGTCCCGGGAAGAAAAGACCTGCACCAATACATGCTGCTACGCCAAAAGCAGCAGCAACTGCCAATAGAGAAGTTTTTTTCATGATATTGAACCTCCAAAACCATTGCCAAATGTTCCAACCCTGTACACTTCAAGTTTCCCAACCCCTGTATGAAGGTACATTTAAAGAATAGCATAAAGCAGCTTAAAGTATTACATTAATTAGACTCCTTAACCCACCGATTTTTTTTGAGAAATAGAAAAAAAGAAATCCCGCAAGCGGTGAGTTACTGACAGGAAATCGCTTACCTAATCGCAGCATTTTGAAAAGAAAAGAAGCAAAAAGAATCCTCTCAGGCGACGAGTTTTGCGTAAGCAAACTGTTTGAGTCGCAAGAGAGGTATTCTTTTGCTTTTTACTTATTGATCAGACGTAGCGATTAGGTGAGCGATCACTTGAGCGCACGCCCGTATGTGTATTTCCCTGTCTCCCCAACGACCATTTTCCCGTTCTCGTCCGCACTATAAGGGAATACCCAGTAATAGTTATACTGAGTAGAGGACGCCTTGGTATCCGTAAAGGTGGTTCCCTTAGTCGTCATACCGATATAGCCGTATTCCTGACCCGGACGGATACCGTAAACAAGATATCCTTCCGCGCCGGCGCTTGCGGTCCATGTGAGTTTCACACCGCCCTTGACGGAACTTGCTTTGAGGTTCGTGACTGCCGGGCAGACTCCCTTGGCGAAAGTGTATTTTGCGCAGTTTCCAGCAATCATACTTCCGTTTGCTCTCTGAATATACGGGAAGACCCAATAGTAGTTATAGTCATCAGCAAGAGCTTTTTTATCTGTAAATGTCGTCTCTCCTATCACCTTACCGATGTAGGAATAAACGCCGTTCTTTTGCCCGTAGATGAGATAACCACTTGCATTACCTACTGCTTCCCAGGAGAGCTTTACGGTTTTATACCCGGCAGAAGTGGCGGAAAGACCTGTTAAGTCGGAAGTGAAAAAGATCACTTTCATATTAGAAGAAAAAATAAAATCACTGTCATAATGAGTCGCTTTAAGATTTTCATAGCAGCGATAATCCGATTTGGAAGAAGCTATGTACTTACCTCTTCTTACAAGTTCGATAAGATCCGGACAATGCGAGATATCAATCACGGAGATATTCGAGTTATATATTCTCAAAAGGCGAAGACAGGTATTCTGGCTGATATTCAACTCAGTTACTTTTGTTTCAGAACAGTCCAGAAGCGCAAGCATAGTGTTTTTGCTTACATCCAGTTTACTGAGTGGGTTATAGGAGATATATAGAAGTACCAGGTTTGTGTTCCTGCTAAGATCGAGCGAAGTGATACTATTGGACTCTAATTTGAGATATTCAAGTTTTGTATTGTTTCTCAAATTGATAAGAGTGAGCTGATTCCAACGAAGATCCAGATCCTTCAACTTGTAGTTTTTGGTGACGTTTATACCGGTAAGCCCGGAACTGGTACAAGACAAGCTCCTCAGATTGGGATTTCCTGTGAGGTTAAGAGAAGTAAGATTCGGACAATGGTCTAATGATAGCGTTTCCAGTGCCGCATTTTTTGAAAGATCTATACTTTGGAGAAAAGGGCTCTGACAACTCAGATAAGTAAGTTTAGTATTTGCCCTGACATCTAGGCTGGTAAAAGTATTACCACCGCAGGTAAGCCTCTCCAGCAAGACATTTGAAGTAAGGTTCAAGGTCGGAAGATTGCAGCCGTAACAATGCAAATCAACCAATTCTTTGTTCTGGCTTACATCTAAATAAGAGAGAGAACTATAACAACAATCCAAATCTCTTAATGAAGTGAGTTTTTCTATACCTTTTAAGGAAGAAACCCCGCTTATACTAATCTCTGTAATACAGCTGATTTCCGAAGCAGAGAGACTACCGTTATTATCTATGTCGTAATCTGAAATATAATCACGGAAATCAGCATCCGGGAAATTTGTTTCGTTGATTTCAACCGGCGGATCTTCCGGTGATAAAGCATGCACTGTCCGTGCCGGACAGAACAACCCTGCCCCGAGACATACAGCTGCGCCAAAAGCAGCAGCAACTGCCAATAGAGATGTTTTTTTCATGTTACTAAACCTCCAAAACCATTGCTTGATGTTCCACCCCTGTAAACTTCATGTGCCCAAACCCTTCATGAAGATACAATTAAAGAATAGCATAAAGAAACCTCTCAGGCGACGAGTTTTGCGTAAGCAAACTGTATGAGTCGCAAGAGAGGTATTCTTTTTTGCTTTTTACTTATTGATCAGACGTAGCGATTAGGTGAGCGATCACTTGAGCGCACGCCCGTATGTGTATTTCCCTGTAAGGCCCACGATCATATTTCCATTGGCACCCTTGTAATAAGGATATACCCAGTAGTAATTGAAGACAGTAGAAGAGGCTGTCTTATCCGTGAAAGTCGTGCCCCTGGTGGTCATTCCGATGTACTTGTAAGACTGCCCGTTTACGATTCCGTATACGAGATAGCCTTCTGCTCCTGCCGAGGCCGTCCATGTCAGCTTGACACCGCCTTTTACAGAAGCCGCTTTAAGATCTGTTACTGCCGGACAAACACCCTTGGCAAAGACATATTTTGTACAGCCGCCTGCTGCCATTTTTCCATTGCCTGATTTCTTATATGGGAATACCCAGTAGTAGTTATAATCGCCATCGAGCGCTTTCGTGTCAGTGAATGTCGTTCCCAACGTGGTCATACCGACATAAGCATAACTCTTGTTCTTCTGAGCGTAGACGAGATATCCGTCTGCATTTTCACTTGCTGTCCATGTTAGTTTGACTCTGTTCTTTCCTGCAGATGCGGCACGAAGATCAGTGACGGCTTTAGGAGCGAACTCCGAAAGGCTGATCGATTTGGTATTTATTCCGAATTCCTCGGCAAATCCCATAAACTCCGTGATCGCATCAAATTTAGTCATATCGTTAAAGGCGTAGGCTCTGGCCATGTCCACCCAATTCCATCCGAGATCATCATCATAGACACTTGTCGCTTTAGCGGTTGTCGAAGTAGTGGCTTTAGCAAAAACAGGTGCCGGGTTCTGGCCGTTGAGGAAATCAAGAGAGGTATCGACTCTGTTCATGACGGTCGCAGAAGCTACCGAGTCAATTCCTCCGCCGGTAATATCCGAACCGGAGGCCCAATAGTACTGGAAACCGGTATCCGAGCAATCCAGAGTGATCCACTCGAAGAAGGCGGAAAGGAATTCTTTTTTATCTTTGTCCTTTACGGCCTCTTTGTTTGCAAAAAGCCAGGAGCCGCCCCACCAGAAATTCACAGGAGAATCGCAGACACGCCAGTCTCCGAATGCGGGAGTACCTTCGCAATTCGGTGCCATACTGTAATTGATCAGCCAGGCAGGTCCAAAGAAACAGAAGACGCTTCGCGGATTTCCATCGGGGTCATGTCCGACGCCGGCCATGTCGTCAAACCAATCTGTAGACCAGGCATCCGTATTATTCGTCCAGTCTTTTTCGATCATCTGTTTGCATAGATCGAGGAACATCATTCTCTGCGGGTCGATCTGCAGTTTGTTATTTACGACCCATGGCGTGGAAGAGCCCTTTTCACAGACATTCCACAGATCCTGGATCGAGGAGACAGCGGCATAGCCTTTGCCGCGCAATTTCGTGCAGGCAGAAAGAAAATCATCCCATTTCTGTGTGCCGCCACCAACGATCTTCTCGATCGATGCGGGATCAGAGGTCCCGAAGACATCTTCTGCGATAGTGGCACGATAGATCATGGCACCACCTGTACTCTGATAGCAAAGAGCCACGATCTCATCATTTGTATTCGTTCCGATATCGATCGTGTACTGGGCAAGAGCAGCTGCGTCGATCTTGTCCGCCAGATCATCGATAAAGGAAGAATAAGGTGCCGCATATTGCGAGAAATCCCCTTTGGAATAAGCAGTGGCATATCCCGATTCTGCAAAATAGAAGTCAGGAGCAGTGCTTCCTCCAGCGGAAAGGTCATCATTCAATTTCGATACATATCTTCCCTCGTCGTTTGCGAGGATCGTGCCGGTAAACTTGTATTTTGAGGCAAAATCCGGATGTGTATTGAGAAAATAGTTGAGAATATCTGCGCCTTCCTGGAGCATGGCGGAGAACTTGATCTCAATATCTCCGGATCCATAGGAGACGTTCGTAATATATTGGTCGAAATCATCAGCCTTTACAATTTTCCCGGCCGGTACGACCATGGAAAAGAGAAGGCAGCACGTCAAAGCCAAAGCAAACAATTTTACTTTCATAAAACCTATCCCTCCTAACTAATATAAAAGTATGTTGATACTTTTCATATTAACATCGGAGAAACAACAAAGCAAAAGAAAAACTGCCCGAAATAGAAGAAGTTTACAAAAACTCCACAAATTGTTTAATCTCTCGAAAAGAAAGCAAAAAGAAATCCCGCCAGCGCCCCCCCAAGAGAGCAGCTCACTAATTCTCGCTGTCTCGAAAAAGAAGTAAAGCAAAAAAGAAACCTCTCAGGCGACGAGTTTTGCGTAAGCAAACTGTTTGAGTCGCAAGAGAGGTATTCTTTTTGCTTTTATTTAGTTATTCGCGAGGCGAGAATTAGTAAGCAATTCCCTGAGCCATCATAGCATCTGCGATCTTCTGGAAACCAGCGATGTTAGCACCCATAACGAGGTTGTCCGGATCACCGTATTCCTTAGCAGCTGCGGAAGCGTTCTTGTAGATGTTCTGCATGATGCCCTTGAGCTTAGCGTCAACTTCTTCGAATGTCCAGGACAGACGAGCGGAGTTCTGGCACATTTCGAGAGCGGAGGTAGCAACACCACCGGCGTTGGAAGCCTTACCAGGAGCGAAGTATACGCCGTTCTGCTGGAAGTAGATGGTAGCATCCGGAGTTGTCGGCATGTTAGCACCTTCACCAACGAACTTACAGCCGTTAGCAACGAGAGCCTTAGCATTGTCGATGTCGAGTTCGTTCTGTGTTGCGCACGGAAGAGCGATGTCGCACTTAACGCTCCACGGACGAGCACCCTCTGTGTACTGAGCGGACGGAACAGCAGCAACATACTCGCTGATTCTTCCACGCTTAACAAGCTTGATCTCCTTAACAACGTCGAGGTTGATGCCGTTCTCATCATAGATGAAACCGTTAGAGTCAGAAAGTGTAACGACCTTAGCGCCGAGCTGTGTTGCCTTTTCGCAAGCGAAGATAGCAACGTTACCGGAACCGGAGATAGCAACTGTCTTGCCTTCGAAAGATGTGCCCTTAGCCTTGAGCATCTCATCTACGAAGTAGCAGAGGCCGTAACCTGTAGCTTCTGTACGAGCAAGAGAACCACCCCAGGAGAGGCCCTTACCTGTAAGAACGCCAACGTAGTCGTTATTGAGTCTCTTGTACTGACCGTACATATAACCGATCTCACGAGCACCTGTTCCGATATCGCCGGCCGGTACGTCTGTGAACTGACCGATGTGCTTGCTGAGCTCTGTCATGAAGCTCTGGCAGAAACGCATAACTTCACGGTCGGACTTGCCCTTCGGGTCGAAGTCGGAACCACCCTTACCACCACCGATCGGAAGGCTGGTGAGGGAGTTCTTGAAGCACTGCTCGAAGCCGAGGAACTTCAGGATGGAAAGGTTAACGGAAGGATGCAGACGGAGACCGCCCTTATAAGGTCCGATAGAGGAGTTGAACTGTACACGGAAACCACGGTTTACCTGTACCTTGCCCTGATCGTCCAGCCACGGAACACGGAATGTGATGATGCGCTCCGGCTCTACCATTCTCTCCAAAAGGGACTCTGCCTCATACTCCGGGTGACGGTCGATAACCGGCTCGAGAGACTCGAGGACCTCGAGAACTGCCTGATGGAATTCTTTTTCATACGGATCCTTTTGCAGGATCTTCTCATAGACACGCTTTACATACTCATTCTTAAGTGCCATAGCTTTATTCCTCCATATATAAGCTGAAATCAAATTGCCTTCTTCCGGGTCGTCTTTCTTCTTGAAAAGATCCGATCACCCAGACTTCTGGCTCAACATTTGTCATTATACAACCCCTAAAGTCATTTGCAAATAGAAAAGAACGTGTTTTTGCAAGAAGAATAAAAAACGTTGCAAAAAACAGCATGTTTTTTAACGCGGGAGATCTCGGAAAAGATACGGATATTTGTCGGAATATGCTGATAAATACGATATCGACGGCGGACTGCGGCAAAAATGGCATTATGAAACTTGAAGCCTCGAATGTTGCAAAATGGGTCTTTTCGAGATGAAAAAACCCGGAAGGGGCGCTGTAAGGTTTTCTGAATTAATTTGTTTATAAGGATGAAAGATGCTATAAAGTAAGAGAAAGGTGGCATGGGAAATGGGTATTAAAAACAGGTTATTGGCGATTGGAATTTCCGCAAGTCTTCTTATCAGCATCCCGGCGATTCCCGGATGTGCGAAAAAATCGGGGGCGAAAAGCGTGGGAAAACACGATACTTTGGAAGTGATATCCAAACTGAAAGAAAAAACAGAGGACG
This sequence comes from Clostridiales bacterium, assembly GCA_017551865.1. GTDB lineage: Bacteria > Bacillota > Clostridia > Saccharofermentanales > Saccharofermentanaceae > Scatonaster. The sequence continues at coordinate 164,720 of JAFZKB010000002.1, forward strand.
AGAAGTACCATCTTCAGGGAGAGATACAGTTTCTCGATGGAGAAAACTGCCTCATAAACTCTTTTCATGAAGAAATGAGAGAGCTCGTCAATGCGTTATGCGATGCGGACATGAAGTATGTGGATGACTGGGATCCGTCCAAGATCGAATATCCGGTCTACGAATTTTACCTTCAGGCTTTGGATTCAACTGTAGAAGATTATTCGCAGATGACAGAAGAAGAAATTAAAAATGTGCATTTCGAGTGGAATGCCTTCTGGTCGAACGGATACCTGATCACATGGACCGGAGACGTCCTCACGTGTAATATCGATATGCCGAAGATCAGCAAAAGCTTTGGTGAATTCTTCGAAAGTAAGTATGCAAGAGAAATGATGTTCGTATACTCTCGTGTAAATGCGTATTGGAACGGGAAGTGGAATCCGGAGAACATGATGACACTGGATGACTACTTAAAGAAAAGATATACGGAGAATGACTGGAATATCCGGGAGGCGCAGGGATGGAGTGCGAAGTTTAAATCCCTGGATGAAAAGAAGCTCACGGTCACGATCACGAATGAATCTGTTTCTGAACTTACATATGGCAACGGTGGCGCGCATATTGTTAAGAAGATCAACGGAACCTGGTATTACGTTCCCGCAGATCCGACGATTGCGCATATGGCCTATACCGCTCTCGGGTATATTCTTCCTGAAGGGCAAAGCGTTGATCTGCCATTGACATATGCACCACTTCCGGAAGGAGACTACGCGGTACTGGTTGATCTTGGCACAGAGGGGCAGGGTCAATTCGAGTATGCGCTGGCCAAATTTTCCGTCTGATTACATTCGGTACAGTTTTACTTTTCTTTCACGCCGATATGGAGTGCTTTCTGCGGGCAGGCGCGGACGCAGTCGCCGCAGCGGATACACTCCATGCTGTTGGGCTTTTTGCTCGGATCGATATTCATTTTGCAGGCATTTGCGCAGGCGCTGCAGTGGACACATTTTTCTTCGTTTAAGTGCATACGGACCAGGGCGACGCGGTTAAAGAGACCGTAGAAAGCGCCTAAGGGGCAGAGGTACTTGCAGAAGGGGCGGTACACGATAAGTCCCGAAACGACGACGATCAGAAGGACGATCAGCTTCCAGCTGAAAAGCCAGCCGAACTGCGAACGGATCACCGGCTGGGTGATATAGGAGATGATGCCGGCGATCGTGCCGGAGGGGCAGACGTATTTACAGAATGCGGGTGTCAGCTTGAGGCTTATGGGCAGAAGGATAACGAGAATCAGAAGCACTGCGAACTTCAGATAGCGCAGGATCCTGTCGGCCTTGAAGCGGTTCTTCTTATAAAATGGAATGAGATAGAGAAGATCCTGGATGAATCCGAAGGGGCAGAGGAAGCCGCATACGATTCGTCCGAGAAGAGCGCCGAAGAAAATGAGAAGGCCCAGCACATAGTAAGGGAAGCGGAACGTAAGGCCGCTCAGGAAATTCTGCAGAGATCCGACCGGACAGGCGCCGACAGCGCCGGGGCAGGAATAGCAGTTTAAGCCCGGGACGCAGACCTTCTTTACTTTTCCGGTATAGATCTTCCCGGTGAAAAAGCCCTTGAAGTTCGCGTTCTGGATGAGCGTGGCGACCGCCTGGATCCCATAACGGGCAGCAGCACCATGGCTTCGGCGCGCGCGTGGAGAACGGCTTCCCTGATCATTGAAGTCGTGCTTTTCCGAAACGCTGGTCATTTTAGAAATGTCTTTATCCAATGCCGATACACTCCATGCAGATGCGGACCGCCTTATTGAAGACGGACTTGGCCTGACCGGAGGAGATCCCGAAGACGATCAGTCCGGCGCCCAAAAGCAGCAGAAGAACGGCTGCGATATTCTTTTTGATCAGAAAATGCTTCTCCATAAAGGCTTTTACGAAAGAAGTGAGCTTACAGAAGATCGCTGACTATCGAACCCCAGTCAGTAAATGAGCGGGCGCCTGTAAGAGAAGTACCGCCTTTGACCTTCATGACCTGACCTTTCTGGTCGACGAAGATCGTTGTCGGGACATATCCTGTCTGGAACTGATCAAAGGTATCGCAGTAATCGGCGATGGGATACGTCGTTCCGGCGGATTGCACGATTGATTTAACACTGCTCAGCATGTCCGTGGAAGAGTAGATCCCGATGATGTAGAATCCGTCGTCTTTATACGCCTGATAAAGGAGCTCGAGATCCGGCATCTCATGTACGCAGGGACTGCACCAGGGTTCCCAGAAGTTGATCATGGTGACTTTGTGCTCGGCAAAAACACTCTCCGTGATTATATTCCCGCTCAAGTCAGTGACAGAGAAAGAGAACTGCGGATAGGTCTTTTCATTCAGAGCCCAGAGCGGAATGCATCCGGGAAGCGAAAGAGCCAGGATCAAAACGATGATTGCGGTAAATATCTTTTTCATAAATATGCCCCTCCAAAGCGCATTTAAAAAATCACTTCAAGTATTTTGTGACGATAGCGGCCCAGTCATCATAAGATGCGGAGCCGACGACGACATTGTCCCCGTAGCCGTTGCTCTCCGGGATTATGTGTCCGTTCTGGTCGACGAAAATGGTCGTCGGTACATAACCGGTCTGGAACTGGTCGAAGACCGAGTCGTAGATCAGGATCGGATAGGTGATCTTCGCGTCGCTTAGGACTTTGTTGACATCGTCGAGTGTATCTGTCGAGGAGAACACCCCGATGATCAGAAGTCCCTTGTCCTTATAGTCTTCGTAGAGCTTTTCGAGCTCCGGCATCTCGGCGACGCAGGGGCCGCACCAGGGCTCCCAGAAATTGATCATGGTGACCTGGTGTTCAGCGAAAATGCTCTCGTCGTAGGCATTCCCGGCCATATCGTAGATGGTGAAGGTGAAGTCCGGCGAAAAGTCTGCGGGCGCTGTAGCCGCGGTGCTGTCCGAAGCCTGGGTGTCCTTTTCACTTTCGTCTGCCGTAGTGGTCGGCGTCGTATCCGAGGGCGCATCCGTTGTGAGCGAAAGATCGGTCTCGTCATCTACATAAGAGTCTAAAGCACTGGAAATCTTATCGATGTCATCCTCTAAGTTTTTCCGTACTTTTTCTTTTCCTTCTTCGATCTTCTCGGAAGAGCAGGCAACCAGAGCGACCGACATCGCTACAGCCAGAATAGGTATCAGTTTCTTCTTCATTTATAGTCTCTCCTTAAAATCATCGTAACTGAATTGTTTGACAGGGGTGCACTTTCCGTCTTCTGCCATTTTCCAGATGGAAGGCAGCGGCATCCCGTTGAACGTGTTGTCTTTTACCATGGTGTACATGGCCATGTCCGTGAAGTAGAGCCGGTCGCCGATCGTGAGCTCTTTCTCAAAAGAGTAATCTCCGATGACATCGCCGGCCAGACAGGTATTTCCCGCCAGACGGTATGTATATGGTTTTTCTTCCGCGTCAAAAGAACCCTGAAGCGGCGGGCGGTAGGGCATCTCGAGTACATCCGGCATGTGGCATGCGGCGGAGACATCGAGGATGGCGATCTTCATGCCGTTCTCAACGATATCGAGGACGGTACCGACGAGATAACCGGCGTCGATGGCCACGGCTTCTCCGGGCTCAAGATATACGGTGACATTATATTTTTCGGAAAGCCTTTTCACTTCGCAGATCAGGCCTTCTCTGTCATAGTCGTCTTTGGTGATATGGTGTCCGCCGCCGAGGTTCAGCCACTTGATCTGCGGGAGTGAAAGGAGATCGCCGAATCTTTCTTCGATGACCCGGATCGTGCGGGACAGCGGACCGAAGCCCTGCTCGCAGTGGGTATGGAAGTGAAGACCTTCTATTCCAGAGAAGATAGAAGAATTCCAGATCTCTTCGGTGACGGGGGCTGCGCCCAGCTTCTGGTCAAGAAGTTCACGCAGGATGCCGAGGCGGGATCCCTTTACACAGGGATTATAGATATCGGTCTCGATCTCGGAATATTCCGGGTTGATGCGAAGGCCGAAAGACGGGCGATTAGCGGAAGAGTCGCAAGTAGCGCAAGTGTCTGCGGAAGCGCCGCAAGAAGATGCGGTGCCGGTGCTTTTCGCGAAGGAAAGGGCACGTTCGCGGTGGGCTTTCCACTGGCTTACCGAATTAAAGATGATGTGATCACAGATCGGAAGAAGCTTATCCATATCCTCAGGAGTGAAGGCCGGGGCATAGACGTGGGTTTCTTTTCCAAAAGGCCTGCCCATCTCTTCGTAGCCGAGACGTGCTTCGCAGTAACCGCTGGCGGTCGTGCCGGAGAGGTACTTGCTGAGTTCGGGATAGGTTGCGTAGCACGAGAAAGCTTTCTGCGCCAGAAGGATATGCGCCCCGGAGCGGTCCGATACGTCCTTCAGGATCGAGGCATTATGAATCAGGGCTTTCATGTCGATCACAAAAGCCGGCGACGGGATCTTCTCCAATGAATGGATCTCCTCCATGTTATTCCTCCCCAAACACTTTCTACGGAATAGATTATAAATGAAAGTGAGGATTAAGGAAATTGCTAAAATGTCAGTAAAAGACGACGGCAACTGTGCTGTTATACTAAAATAGTCTTGAACATGAGAGGCAGTTTACAAAAAATACCTCAGAGGACACTTATGGGAATTACTATTAAGGAATGCGGTGAGTGCTATGAGATTCCCGTTTCTAGTGAAATGAGGAGTATAATATATAAAAGGTGGTTGAGAATAATCGATAGTTGGAGGGAAACATGAAGGTTTTCGTAACAGGAGTAAATGGACAACTTGGTCACGATTGTGTGATCGAGCTTTCCAAACGGCAGAATGAAGTCGTCGGTTCCGACCTTCAGGAGATGAAGGATCCGAATTATATCCGGTTAGATATTACGGACAGAGAAGCCGTACTCCGGACAATTGAGGAGATCCGGCCTGACTGTATCATTCACTGTGCCGCCTGGACCGCAGTAGACGCAGCGGAGGATGAAGAGAATAAGGAAACGGTCGATGCCATTAATCACTTCGGAACGCAGTATATCGCGGAAGCGGCAAAACAGGTGGACGCGAAGCTGGTCTATATCAGCACGGACTATGTTTTTGACGGACAGGGGACATGTCCCTGGCAGCCGGATGATAAGAACTATGCACCGCTCAATGTGTACGGAGCATCTAAGCTTGCAGGTGAAATGTCTGTGAGTTCAACTCTGGAAAAGTATTTCATTGTCCGAATTGCATGGGTGTTCGGAGTCAACGGGAAGAACTTTATCAAGACCATGCTGAATGTGGGAAAGAAGTACGATACAGTGCGAGTTGTAAATGATCAGATCGGTACGCCGACATATACTTTTGATCTGGCGAGACTGCTCGCGGATATGATAGAAACGGAAAAGTACGGCTTCTATCATGCAACAAATGACGAAGGCGGGAATTACATTTCCTGGTACGATTTTACGAAAGAGATCTATCGTCAGGCCGGTCTTTCGACGACTGTGAATCCGGTCACGACAGAGGAATATGGCCTAAGCAAAGCCACACGTCCGTTCAACAGCAGATTGGACAAGAAAAAACTGATAGAGGCTGGGTTTACACCGCTTCCTGATTGGAAAGATGCGTTACATCGCTATCTGAAGGAAATTGGTGAGATCTAGTCTTAGAAGAAAAAGCATTACATACAAGGAGAATCAAAATGGGACAGATCAAAGTAATCTATGACTTAGAGGGGATCGAAGGACTTTGCACAATCGAATCTACACTTCATGGTGATAACCGCGGATACTTTATGGAGACATTCAGCCAGAAAGATATGTATGAAGCGGGCCTTTATATCAGCTTCGTTCAGGACAACCAGTCCATGTCTAAAAAGGGCGTTCTCCGCGGACTGCATTTCCAGAAGAGATTTCCTCAGACAAAACTGGTACGAGTGATCAAAGGTACAGTCTATGATGTGGCAGTCGATCTTCGACTAGGATCACCGACGTTTGGCAAATTCCACGGAGAGATACTTACAGCGGATAATCGCAAACAATACCTGATCCCGAGAGGGTTTGCGCACGGATTCATGGTCCTGTCCGATGAGGCAGAATTCTGCTACAAGTGTGACGATTTCTATCATGCGAACGATGAAGGCGGTATTGCCTGGAATGATCCGGATATTGCAATCCCGTGGCCGCAGGTAGAGGGTATCTATAAAGGAACGGCATCCGCAGATGGATATAAGCTCGAAGATGGCACACCTCTGATCCTTTCGGAAAAAGATCAGAAGTGGATGGGCTTCAAGGAAACATTCAATTTAAAGTAACACTCAGTAAGAGTAGAAAAGGACGCAGGAACGGGTCTAAGAACATATGGATAACAGTCAGGTACAGCATGTTTTTGTCATTGGATCAAAGTCGATAGGTCAGTATGGAGGCTATGAGACTTTTGTAGATAAACTAACCGAACAGCATCAAAACGAAGGGCGCATCAAGTATCATATCGCCTGCAAGGCAAATGGTGATGGATACATGAATGAATCCAAGCTTGATGGTGTGAGTGACCTGAAAAAGGATGAAAGCGGGAATGTAACGGAGTTTACTTATCACAATGCGCATGTTTTTAAGCTTCATTGCCCGAATATCGGCCCGGCTGTAGCTTTGTACTATGACCGCGCAGCCGTAAAACACAGTATTCGCTACTGCAAAGAAAACCATATTGAACATCCGATCTTTTATATCCTGGCCTGCAGGATCGGCCTGTTTATCCGCGGGCTTGCAAAGCAGATCAAGCGTATCGGAGGATCTTATTATGTGAATCCGGACGGACATGAATGGATGCGCGCAAAATGGTCTGCTCCGATCCGCAAGTACTGGAAATGGTCCGAAAAGAAGATGGTCAATTTGGCGGACTGTGTCGTATGCGATTCCGTCAATATCGAAAAGTATATTGAAGAGTCTTACCATCATCCCAATACGACTTTTATCGCTTATGGAGCCGATATCTTTCCGTCTCAGAAAAAAGACGATGATCCGGCATTTGTGGACTGGCTGGAAAAGCACAATCTCAAGTCCGGCGAGTATTATCTGGTCGTAGGCCGCTTCGTCCCGGAAAACAACTATGAAACGATGATCCGTGAATATATGCTTTCCCATAGCACGAAGAGCTTTGCGCTCATCACGAATGTGAATGAGAAGTTCCTGAACGAACTTGAGGAAAAACTCCATTTCCGAAAGGACCCACGCATCAATTTCGTGGGAACCGTTTACGATAAGGAGCTTCTGAAAAAGATCCGTGAAAACGCATATGGCTATTTCCACGGCCACGAAGTCGGAGGGACAAACCCCAGTCTTTTAGAGGCTTTGGGAAGTACCAAGCTGAATCTTCTTTTGGATGTTGGATTTAATCGTGAAGTCGCAGAAGGAGCAGCACTCTATTGGAAAAAGGATGAAGGCATGCTGGCCGCGCTGATCGATTCGGCCGATACGATGGATCAGGCCGAGCGCGATGCGTATGGTGAAAAAGCGAAAGCCCGAATCAGAACAGCATATAACTGGCCCCTGATCGGAGAAAAATACATGAAGATCTTTGTCGGTGATGATGAGGATAAAAAGTAGTGGGAAAACTTCGAGGAAAATATAATAGCCTTTCTCCTTCGTTAAAGGTTTCGCTTTGGTTTGTTATTTGCAACGTAATTCAGAAAGCGGCACTGATTCTGACGACTCCGATTTATTCCCGAATCATGACTACGGAGCAGTTCGGTGAATATAAAGTTTTTCTCTCTTGGGTAGATCTGGTAATTATTTTTACCACGCTTGATATATTCTATGGCGGTTACAATGTCGGAATGGAGAAATTCCGTGATGATCGAAAAACGTACACTTCAGCCATGTATGGATTATGTTTTGCTATTACTACTCTATGGGTAGTTACGACCATCCCATTCGCCTCTGTTTTAGGTCCGCTACTTCGTATCTCGCCGCTCCAGTTCCGTTTGTTGCTCATTTATATGTATATTTTTCCTGCTTTCCAATTTTGGGCAGCACGCAAAAAATATGATTACCAATACAAACCGCTGATTATTGTTACCGCGCTTTCATCTTTTGGGACGATTTTTTTTGGCACACTTGCCGCTCTTTTTGTGGAGGGAAAAAGCGATGGAGCGATCATAGCCAAAATCGTTGTGGAAGCTGTTATCGCCGTTCCGATTCTTCTTACAAGTGTTCGGGGAATTAAGAGTTTATACAATAAGTTTTACTGGAAGTATGCTCTGAAGTTTAATATTCCGCTGGTCCCGCACTATCTTTCTACCATGATTCTTAATCACTCGGATATTCTGATGATCGATATGCTCTGTGGAAAAACTGATGCGGCCATATATAGTGTCGCGTATTCTGTCGCTGTGATTATTACTGTTGTTCAAAATGCCGTTAACAGTGCAATCATTCCGTGGATGTATAAAAAACTGCGCGAAAACGATCTTTCTGGATTTGCTAAGGTTGCTTCAGGTGTGATTGGCGCTATGGCTGTCCTAAATCTATCGCTTGTGATCTGTGCTCCGGAAGCAGTTATGATTATGGGATCAGCCCAATACGCGGAGGCCGTCTATGTGATCCCGCCGGTTACATTTGGTATATTCCTGACTTCCATATATGGATTCTTTATGAATATTGAGCTTTATTACCATAACAACAAATATGCGGCTGCTGCATCTGTAATTGCCGCGACTTCTAATATCGTGCTTAATTTCATCTTCATTCAGAAATTCGGTTATATGGCTGCCGGATATACAACGTTTGCATCTTATCTTCTGCTACTCGTTATGCACTTCTTCGGCCTTCGAAGTGTATCTGCAAAAAACAATCTATCTTACCGCAAATTCTTCGATGTAAAAGCGATCCTGATGATTATTTTGGGGTTCGCGATAGGAACCGTAGTGATTTCCTTCACATACAACTTTATTTGGCTACGATTGGCATTGATTACACTGATCATCATTTTGATAGTAGCTTGTCGCAAGAAAATAGGGGATTTTGCAAAACAATTCATTCGATAAAAATATAGAAGAGAGAGGATTGGCTTAAAAGGCATTCTGAAACTGGCACATGCCTTATCAGTACTCCACTTAGCCCGAGCTGATCATAAACACTTGGCAGACGAGGGTCTCTTGAAGGGGATATCCAAATTTGTTACTCTATAATTAAATTTAATAGTTATTCTTACAGGAAAAGGAATATGCACAATATAGTAGTTTTAGGGGCAGGAACCTGGGGGATTGCATTAGCCAGGTTGTTAAGTGTTTCCGGGAATAAGGTGACTGTTTGGTCAGCGATTCCAGAAGAGATAGCACTTTTGGATAAGGAAAGAGTGCATAAAAATCTGCCCTTCATGGTCATACCAGATGAAATCTCTTTTCAAAAAGATCTTCGTTCTGCTTGTTTGGATAAGGATGTAATATTGTTGGCTGTGCCTTCTGTCTTTGTGAGAGAAACAGCAAAAATGCTTTCCGAATTCTACCAGGATTCGCAACTGATAATCAATGTTTCTAAAGGCATTGAGACCGATTCATTACTTACAATGAGCGAGGTAATTGAATCAGAGATTCCCCAAACTCAAGTCGTTGCGCTATCCGGGCCTACTCACGCGGAAGAAGTGGCAAGAGATATGCCGACCACAATTGTTGCGGCATGTAGTGATCTGGCTCTAGCAGAAAAGACACAGAAAGTCATGTCAAATCCAGTTTTGCGCGTATTTACGAATACAGATATAAAGGGCGTTGAATTGTGTGCGGCATTAAAGAATATAATTGCATTGGCAACGGGTATCTCTGCAGGTTTGGGGTACGGAGATAATATCAAGGCTGCAATAATAACTAGAGGACTCGCTGAAATAAAAAAACTCGGAGAAGCAGTAGGCTGTTTATCAGAAACATTTTCAGGGCTTGCCGGAATGGGAGATCTGATTGTTACTGCTACGAGCAAACACAGTAGGAATAACAGGTGCGGTTATTTGATCGGGCAGGGTTATGCGCCTCAAGACGCAGTCAATCAAATTGGTATGGTTGTCGAGGGAATCAACGCTTTGCCAGCAGCAATTGCTCTTGCTAACAAGTATCACGTTGAATTGCCAATAATCCGTGCTGTTGATTCTGTTATAAATCACGGTGTTGATGTTAAGCAGGCTGCAAGTGATCTTCTTGGGAAAGAAGTTACCATAGAATTGCAAAAGCCTGTAGTAGATATCAGTTTTGAGATGGCAGTGATGAAATCTGCTGCCAGATATGAAGATGGAGGACAGAGTATGAAACGCGTAATCACTTATGGCACGTTTGACCTTTTGCATTATGGTCATATTAACCTTCTTCGACGAGCAAAAGCCTTAGGTGACTATCTTATTGTAGTAATCTCATCAGATGAGTTTAACTGGAATGAGAAGCATAAAAAGTGTTATTTTTCTTATGAACAGAGAAAAGCTTTGGTTGAAGCCGTAAGATATGTTGATTTGGTTATTCCTGAGGAAAGCTGGGATCAAAAGCGTAGAGATATGCATGAGTACCATATTGACACATTTGTTATGGGCGATGACTGGAAAGGAAAATTCGATTTCCTAAAAGAGGAAGGCGTGGAAGTAGTTTATCTTCCGAGAACACCGGAAATCAGTACAAGTAAGATGAAAAAGGATCTGTACGATGCTAATGCCGTCGATGGAGAGAGCAAAACCTCTCATGATGATATCAATACTGATCCGACCAAATAAAGAGCGATGACATGTGTTTGAATTCGAATCAGAATGCGAAACAAAAAGCACATGGTTTCAAACGGAGAGGTGTACACACTAAGTATGGAGATGAATGAAAAAACGAGAAATATTGAATTGCTTCATCAAGTTGACTTGGATATTGTAAAAGAAGTAATTAAAATCTGCGATAAACACAGCTTTTCATATTACATGCTTGGTGGAACGATGCTGGGAGCGGTTCGTCACAAGGGATTCATTCCCTGGGATGATGATGTTGATTTGGGAATGCCACGGAAGGACTATGAAGCTTTTCTTCAAACTGCACCTGATGAATTGCCATCAAATCTTCGGATTGTGAATTACCGTACAGATCCGAATTATCAGTACTATATTACACGCGTTCTGGACTCAAACACTAAGGTTGAAGAAGAGAGAATTGGTAATGAAAACCGATTTACCAACGCTTCAATTGATATTTTTCCCATAGATGGAACACCCAATAATCGTTTCCTAAGAAAGATATATTTCTTTCGTGTTCTTTTTCACCGTGCGTTAATGTCGCTGTGTTATAAAGATTCTATCGATCGGCAAAGAAGAAGGGGGCGGATGGAAGGCATGTTCCTCTGGATTATGGAAAGAATCCCGATCGAAAAGATGACAACTCCATATAAGCAGAAAGTGAAAATAGATAAACTGCTGCGAAAGAACGACGTGGAAAAATCCAAATTTATTGGGAATATAATGGGTGCATATCGGACAAGAGAGATCGTTCCAGCTGAGTTTTACGGAAAGGGAAAGAAGTATCCGTTTGAAACCATCGAACTTAATGGCATGGATATGGCAGATGAGTACTTAACATGGACATATGGAGACTATATGAAGCTTCCTCCTGAAGATAAACGCAAAACGCATTTTAAGATACTCGAAATAAACGGAAGCAATGTAGAGAAGCAGGAGTAGTCTCATTTCGATTAAGATGATATAAGCTTTATACCGAACCTTTTCCTGTAAAGACCACAGCGATGGTTTTGAACATGATCCTAAGATCTTCAAATGTAGAGAAGTTGCGGATGTATTCTCTGTCGAGTTTTACTACTTCCTCGAAGCTGGTGATGTCAGATCTTCCGGAGATCTGCCAGAGTCCTGTAATGCCCGGCTTTATGGACAGACGGCTGGCGTGGTAAAGAGAATACTTCTCGTATTCATCCAGCGTCGGCGGGCGGGTGCCAACCAGGCTCATATCACCTTTAAGCACATTCCAGAACTGCGGGAATTCGTCAAGACTGGTCTTGCGGAGAAACCTTCCGATCGGGATGATCCTCGGGTCGTTATCCATCTTAAACATGAGGCCTTCCATCTTATTCTGATCCATGAGAGCCTTCTTTCTTTCTTCGGCATCCGGATACATGGAGCGGAACTTATAAAAGTCGAAGATACGGCCGTTTTTGCCGACGCGCTTCTGCTTGAAGATAATGGGGCCCGGACTTTGAATGAGGATGATCGGGGCGAATATGAGAAACAGGACCGCAGTGACGATGAGTCCCAGAATGCTTCCGAGGATATCGATCAGGCGCTTGATGAACTTCTGACGGAAGGTCATCGGGTTGATCGCCGTGGTAATAACGGAGCGGTCGTTGATGTTATTCATCTGCGAATTCGGGGTATTCTCGAGATACTGGCCGATATCGATATGGACCGTAAGTCCCATATCTACCAGCGTCTCAATGATCTCGTTTCTTGCCGATCCTTCCGGATAGCTGACGAATACTTCGTCGATTACGTTCTCTTTGATGAAATCCTTATAGGAATCTTTATCTGCACATCCGGCCAGTTCATAGCCGCTGTAGGCTTTGGGGTCGAGAAGCGAAGTCAGTGCTTCCTCATTCTCTTTTTCCGTGATGAGAAGCATACGGCTCTGTCTCGCAGTCGCCTTCTTCGTCTTCAGAAGGCTCTTCTTCCGTATTGTTCTGCACAAGGACATGAGAAAGACATTGAGGCAGAAGAAGATCGCCAGGATCAGTCGGGAGTATGTGGCGGATTCTTTCAGAAAGAAGAGTACGATCAGGATCGAGGCCAGAAGCTTAATGTTGTGCCAGACGATGCCGCGGATCTCATCGACTGCATTTCTCCGAAGGATTCCGGAATAGATGCTTCCTGAGAAAGCATAGAAGAAATGGGTCAGGAAGATGAGTACGACAATGACACGGTAAGCCCCGTCATACATATCGAAATCTGCGAAGTATCTAAATCTGGCATAATGGTATCCGTAAAACGCGCCGAAAAATGAGATCGTCACGCATATCAGATCCAGGAGAATGAAATCCAGATGTTTAAAGAGACTTCCTGATTTATTCATCCGATTCTTCCTTTACGCCTACTTTATCAGATTCCGATTCGATTGGAGATTTAAAGCTGCAGAATGGAGCGGCGAGAAATGCTGCCCAGAACGGATTATAGGCAACTTCGATAAAGTGGTGCGCCACAATACAGTTCAAAGAGATAATAGCGATCACGATCACGAAGCGCAGATCTTTCCGATGCTTATACGCCATATATGAATGAAGAGCAATCACGGCGATAGCAATGAGTATTCCGAATGTAAAGAGAATGTTCAAATAGGAGCAATCTACGAAATTGTACCCTTTGGGGGCGACGTCATTCGTGACACCGCCCATACCGATCCACTGCACTTTCTGCCCGAAAATGGTCACACCGATCTCCGAGAAAGCCCGGTGGCCGAGTATAAAGCGATTGGAAAAGATATCGTTAAGCTTGATAAACAGCCTGCTGTCTGAGGAATAAAGAAGCGTCAGGACCGTCATGATCGCTGCAGCGACTGGTGTGAAGAACGGCGCCAGTTTCTCCCACATAGAATCCCAGAAGGACCTGCACTTGTTTTTCTTATCCTTCTTCTCGATCAGTTCGTGGAGGAAGAAGATCGCGATGGCGAGGACCATGCAGGCAAAGTCCAGTTTCCCGAAGGTGAACTTAAATACGACACATGCGGCGGCTAAGATTCCGATCCAGTGGTAGAGCTTCATTTTTGCACTATAAAGATAGAGCGCCACGAGGATCAGGAAGAAGATCCTTGCTGCATAGTCGGTGCACCAGATAGCGCCGAGAGAATATCTTGTTACGCCGCGCTGGTGGCTGATGATGTGCGGGATCAGGCCGGTGATCGCGGCGATGGTCGTAAAAGCAACAAGCAGGAGCGTCTCAAAAAGGTAGACCTTCAGGATCTTCTTAAAGTCGATCCCGAAGGCACCTACTACCAAAATCACACAAAGAATAAGATCATCACTGTACGTTACCGTGAAGCACTGAGCGGTCGCCAGTGCCAGGATCGAAAACAGTGCCAGCTTTTTCAGAAGGTCGGTCTTGTCCAGAAGAAGGACTTTGACAGATACGATCAGCATCGGAAGAATGATCTTCACCAGTTCGTAAAGAGCGCCGAGATCCGTAAAATACTTATATGCAAATGTAGATTCACACAGGAAGCAGAATGCGATCCAGGGAATAAACAGTGCGAAGAATAAAAGCTCTCCGGGATTTCTCTTCTTTTCGTCAATGCTGTTCGATACGTTCATATACCCCTCAAACTGTCGATCCTTTCTGATGTCACTCGACTTCTACCGGATTGAAATCCTCGATCCACGGAAGTCCCCACTTATTGAGTGCATCCATGAACGGATCCGGATCGAACTCCTCGATGTTATATACACCCGGACGCTTCCATGTGCCGTTCATGATGAGCATGGCGCCGATCATGGCCGGAACACCTGTGGTATAGGAGATGGCCTGGGAGCCGACTTCCTTATAGCACTCCTGGTGGTCACAAACGTTATAAAGATAGTACTTCTTTTCTTTGCCGTCCTTCTTACCCTTGAAGATACAGCCGATGTTGGTCTTGCCGACGGTTCTCGGACCAAGGGTTGCCGGATCCGGGAGCATGAACTTCAGGAACTGAAGCGGTACGATCTCATGGCCTTCGTAGATGACCGGCTCGATCGATGTCATGCCGACATTTTCGAGGCACTTGAGGTGCGTCAGATAGCTCTGGCCAAAGGTCATGAAGAAGCGGATACGCTTGATGCCCGGGATGTTCTTGCCGAGGGACTCGAGCTCTTCGTGGTGGAGAAGATACATATCCTTCTCGCCGACCTGATCGAAGTTATAGACTCTCTTGATCTCCATCGGTTCGGTCTCGACCCACTTGCCGTCTTCCCAGTAGCTTCCCTTGGCAGATACTTCACGGATGTTGATCTCCGGGTTGAAGTTCGTAGCGAACGGATAACCGTGGTCGCCGCCGTTGCAGTCGAGGATATCGATGTAGTTGATCTCATCGAACTGATGCTTCAGCGCATAAGCGGAGAAGACGCCGGTTACACCCGGATCAAAACCGGATCCGAGAAGGGCGGTGATGCCGGCCTCCTTGAATCTGTCGTGGTAGGCCCACTGCCATTTATATTCGAACTTCGCCGTATCGACCGGCTCGTAGTTTGCAGTATCGACGTAAGGAGTCTTCGTCGCAAGGCAGGCGTCCATGATCGTCAGATCCTGATAAGGAAGTGCGAGATTGAGACATACGTCCGGCTTAAACTCTTCCATAATGGCCACGAGCTCCGGCACCTTATCTGCATCTACCTGTCTTGTATGAATAATGGTCTTTGTCGTCGGCTGAAGCTTCTCCTTCAGAGCGTCACACTTGCTGAGCGTTCTGCTTGCAATCATGATCTCCGTGAAGACCTCGCTGTTCTGACAGCACTTCGCGATGGCAACCGATGCGACACCGCCACAACCAATGATCAATGCTTTTCCCATAATAATCACTCCTTTGCTATTTGTAATTCGGCCCGAGGCCGTCTCATTTTCCGTATTTCATAATCAGTGTTTCCCGCAGGATCTTAAGCGCCAGCGCTGTGCTACAACCGCTCTGATCGTAAGGGGGGGAGAGTTCCACAAAATCCATGCCCACGAGGTTGATGTCCTTAAGCTGCATCAGACAGACCCGGAGTTCCTCGAAGGAAAGTCCGCCCGCTTCCGGGGTCCCGGTTCCCGGGAATTCCCGGGGATCCAGTACGTCGAGGTCCACCGTCAGATAGACCGGAACAGGCTTTTCGGAGAGCCTTAAGAGTGCGAGGACCTCATCGAAATTGTCGGCTCTGAAGCGTTCCATCTTCGTGTGCGTCTTCGCAAACTCAAATTCTTCTTTCGTGCCTGATCGGATACCGAACTGGTAGATCCTGCCGTCACCGACGATGTCGTGGATCCGGCGCAGCACGCAGGCGTGCGAGAGCTTACTGCCGATATAGTCTTCCCGAAGGTCGCAGTGGGCATCGAAATGCAGGACCACTACGTCCGGATATTTCTTCTGTACTGCCCGAAACGATCCCAGGCTCACCAGATGTTCGCCGCCGAGCATGATCGGGAGTTTCCCGTCGCTTAAGATCCGCGCGGTCTCTTCCTCGATGAGAGAAAGTGCTTTTTCCGCATCTCCGAAAGGAAGATCCAGATCTCCGGAATCACAGATCGGAGCGTCCTCGAGATCCTTATCCTGATAGGGGCTGAAGGACTCCAGGCCGATGCTCTCGTTTCTCATGGCGGAAGGCCCGAATCTCGTTCCCGGACGGAAAGAGGTGGTGCCGTCAAACGGGGCGCCGAAGATGACCGCCTCGGCATCTTCGTAAGAGCTGTTCAATGCGAAGAAGTTCTTCTCGATCCGGTCGATCATGCTTTCTCACCTCCCAGGGTATTCGTAGTATCGTTGTTCGGAAGCTCTTCCATAGCCTCCAGAAGCTTCTGCACGTAGTTCGGAAGCGCGAAGGCGCCTCTGTGCAGGTTCGTGTTATAGTACTTGGTCTCGATGCCGAGCGCTTTCCAGTCAGCGGCACGCATATCTCTTACCGGGTGGTACTTCTTCGAGGCAAATCCGAAGAGCCAGTGTCCCGAAGGATATGTCGGGATATGTGCCTGATAGACACGGCAGATCGGGAAGTTCGCGTGAATGCGCTTATGGGCGCGCTGCATGGCGCGAGCATCGTTGGCATAAAAGGGGCTTTCATTCTGGTTGACCATGATGCCGTCTTCCTTCAGCGCGGTATAGCAGTTTCCGTAAAACTCCTTCGTGAAGAGACCTTCCCCCGGTCCGAAGGGATCGGTGGAATCCACGAGGATCAGATCGTATTCATTATTGTGGTGACGGACGTATTTGAGCCCGTCTTCGAAGTGGCAGGTGACTCTCGGATCGTCAAAACCGCAGGCGGTGAAGGGGAGATATTCTTTTGCGACCTTCACGACGTCCTCATCGATCTCGACGACATCGATATGCTCGATACAATCGTACTGAACGAGTTCACGGACGACACCCCCGTCGCCGGCCCCGATGATCAGGACCTTTTTGACGTTCGGATGCACGCACATCGGAACATGCGCCATCATCTCGTGATAGATAAATTCATCTTTCTGGGTAAGCATCATGTAGCCGTCGAGTGTCAGAAAACGGCCGAATTCAGGCGATTCAAAGACATCGATCTGCTGGAAGTCACTTTTTCCGCTATAGAGCTGCTTATCGACCGAGATCGCAAGCTTGACATGCGGGGTATGAAATTCAGAAAACCAAAGATCCATCGTGTCCTCCTTGTAAAAAACCAACATCTATATAATACCACCATATAGACAGTTGGCATAATATAACCAAAGAAGAGATAAGAACTCCCATTTCCGTGAGGTGGTTCCATTAGGCGTGAAAGTTGTTTCTTTTCGGGCAGTGAAGAAGGAATCCGGGAAGGACCGGTCAGGATTACTTCACGACACGGATCGTGCGAAGACTGCTGTCCTCGGCGCCCGTGATCTGACAGCCCTTTTCCTGGGCAAAACGCAGATACTCCAGCACTTCTTCGGTGATCTTCTCACCTGGAGCGAGGACCGGGATTCCCGGAGGGTAGCACATAATGCTCTCAGCGGAGATCCTTCCGACAGAGGAACTGAACTCCACGTGCTCGGTATCCGCATAGAAGGCTTCCTGCGGAGAAAGCGCCACGATCGGCGCGATATAGTTATTCGGAAGAGAGACCAGTGGGTCCTTGCCGAAATGGCGGCGGATCTCGGAGAGCGCGCCAACGAGGCGTTCGAGATCACGGACACGGTCGCCGACCGAAAGGTACGCCAGACAGTTTCCGAAGTCGCCAAATTCCATCTGGATATCGTATTCATCACGAAGAAGATCATAGACCTCGATACCGGCCAGACCGATCGGGAGAGTATGGATGACGAGTTTTGTCTTGTCAAAGTCGCAGATGGCCTTGCCGTCAATGAGTTCGGAACCGATGGCATAGTAGCCGCCGATACCGTTGATTTCTTCTCTGGCATATTCCGCCATATCGATCACCTTATCGAAAAGCTCCTTTCCCTGCAGCGCAAGACGCTTTCTCGACAGATCCAGGCTCGACAGGAAAAGATACGAACCGGAGGTGGTCTGGGTCAGATTGATGATCTGTCTGACATACGCAGGGGAGATCTCAGGAGCGCGGTTTTCTTCGCTGCTGTCGCCACCGACGAGAAGGAAGGCACTCTGTGTGAGGGAGCCGCCGGACTTATGCATGGAAACGGCAGCCATATCGGCACCGGCCGCCATGGCAGAGACCGGAAGACGGTCGGAGAAACTGAGGTGCGTACCATGTGCTTCATCGACGACGACCTGCATACCGTGTGCATGCGCGAGTTTCACGATGCCGGAAAGGTCGGAACAGATGCCGTAATATGTCGGGTTATTGACGAAGACCGCTTTGGCCTCCGGGTTTTGAAGTATAGCTTTTTCGACATCAGCGAGCGTCATGCCGAGGGCGATGCCCAGCTGTTCGTGGGCGCCCGGATCGACGTAGACCGGGACTGCGCCGCAGAGGACCATTGCGTTGATGACACTTCTGTGGACGTTTCGTGGAACGATGATCTTGTCTCCTCTGGCGGCAACGGTAAAGACCATGGCCTGAACAGAGGAAGTGGTGCCGCCGACCATGAAGAATGCGGCCCGGGCGCCAAATGCGTCTGCAGCCAGTTCTTCGGCTTCCTTAATAACGGAGACCGGGTGGCAGAGATTATCCAGAGGTTTCATGGAATTGACGTCGAGCGTCATGGTGCGTTCTCCGAGAAAAGCGGTCAGCTCGGGATTGCCGCGACCATGCTTATGACCCGGTACGTCAAAGGGGACAACTCGTTCGGAGGTGTATTCTTCCAGCGCCTCGGCGATCGGCGCACGCGCCTGGTCGCGCGTCATTTCTCTTCCTCGCCGCGTTCGAAAACATTCGAGCCGGAGAAGATCTCGATCATTTCCTTACGCAGGTTGTTCGTGATCTCAAGGCGTGTCTTCGGAGCGATCTCATAGACATCTGTCTTGAACAGGTAGTTCTGCAGATCCACTTCCTTGATGAGCATCTTGGTGTGGAACATGTTGGCCTGATAGACGTTGATGTCGATGGCATCGTAGCGCTGAAGGGTCTTCTTATCGATGTAGTCCTGGATGGACACGATGTTCTTATCCATAAAGAGCTTCTTGCCCGAGACATCACGTGTGAAGCCGCGGACACGGTAGTCCATGGTGATGATGTCGGAATCAAAGCTTCCGATCAGATAATCGAGAGTCGAAAGCGGGGAGATCTCGCCGCAGGTCGCGACGTCGATATCTACGCGGAAAGTGGCGATCGCCGTATCCGGATGGAATTCCGGATATGTGTGCACGGTCACGTGGCTCTTATCGAGGTGAGCGACCACGGTCTCTGTCTCGATACGCGGGATCATAGATTCTTCTGCAATGAGAAAAGTAACGGACGCACCCTGCGGCTCGTAGTCCTGCTTGGAGATACTTAAGACCTTCGCACCGATCATCTCGGTGAGGTTCGTGAGAATCTTCGTAAGACGCTCGGAATTGTACTGCTCATCGATGTAAGCAATATAATCACGCTGCTCTCTTGCCGTCTTGGCATAGCATACGTCGTAAATATTGAAACTAAGGGATTTGGTCAGGTTATTAAACCCGTAGAGACGAAGTTTATCGTGCGCCATCGCAACCATACCTCCTTATCCGTTCTCAATATGACAGTGAAAAACTGCCGTTTCGGCGTGCGCCGCAGTGAAAACAAGATACCACGGATAGCTAGACTTTTCAATAGTTTATACGGATTTTTTACACGACGGAAACAAGCCTGAAAAGGCGCTTTAATTTGACATTCCACCCTGCGGACCATAAACTGTTCATAAATCAACGCTTTAAAGGAGCACCAATGAAGAAAAACACATTCAAGAAAACTGCACTTATGACTCTGATCGCGGCAACGCTCGTTGTTCCGGCCTATCCGAAGCAGACGAATGCCGCCTACCGCTACGGAAATGCGAAGCAGAAGGTAGTTACCGAGCAGATGGATAAGATGGCCCGCGTTCTCTGGAGACCGAGTAAGGCAGTTACGATCGGCGGAAAGCCGTACAACATCCGTACCACATACAGAGGCATGCCCTATACCCAGCTCTCTAATATCACCTACGAAGAATTCAGCGCAAAATCGCAGTCTTCGACCGGAGGATTCTTCCTCTTTTACAATGACAGTCTCGGCAACGACTGCACGACAGCCGTAGCACTTGCCTGGAAGACCTATTTCACATCCATCGACTATGCCGGCATCTGGACGGGCGATTTCCTCAACTGCGCAAGATACGGCGCAAATGAAAAATATCACATGAAGTCGGTCGGCGGATACCAGACGAACATGGCCAGCACGAAAGACTATTGCGTCAGTGCAGGCTTCGCGACCGTGAAGCGCTATTACCAGCAGCTCCAGCCGGGCGACTGCCTGTTCAAGTACTATAACTACACGAACAGCATCGGCGAGAACTGCCTTTCGAAGCATGCTGTCCTCGTTGTCGCGACCAGCAGTACAGGTGTACTCATCACCGACCAGATCGGAAGAGGCAACGGCGATAACATTAGAACGACCTGGAGAAGAAAGAAGATGATCTCCTTCCAGGATCTTTATAAGCAGAACTATCTGCCGGTCTATTGCACAGACGTAAGATAAGCTTCTTATGATGCGCATCCGGAAGACACTTTCGATCCTTCTTCTTTTCAGCATCCTTACGGGGCTTTTCGCAGGGTGCGGAAAAGGCACGAAGAGAACATCCGATGGAAATCAGTACGACGAGAGTTTCCTTTCCCAAAGACAGGAGCTCTCGTCTGTCTATTTTTCGGCCGTTGACCTTAACACCGCACTTCCCTCGGATCCCGCGCCGAAGGTCCTCGGCGGCACCGTCTCCGGCGAGATGACCGCGCTCCTTCTATCCTCTGAAGACGCATACTTTATCGAGCTTTTCGACCTTCAGGGGAATCAGGAAGATGCTTTCGAAGTTTCCCTTCCGGAGGAGACTTTCATGAGCTCCATCCTCATGATGCAAAAGAACTCGTCCCTTTATATTGCGGTGAGTTACCCGCAGATTCTGCACCTGATCAGCATCGATCTTCCGGGGAAAAAGATCGTCAGCGACTGGGAGGTCACCCCCGGGGAAAAAGAAGAATTCGGGGATCTTTTCGCGATCAAAGACGATACTTTTTACGTCGAATCCAAACCCCTGGAAGGCATCCTCTGTCAGGGGTATTCCATTAAGGACGGATCATGCGTTATCGCCATGGGTGAAGAGGCCTGGGCAGATGGTTTCTTCTTCCTGAAAAACGATCTTCACGCGCTTTGTGGCGTGGACGGAAAAGACAGAAAAGATGTCGTCACAATACGAAAAGACGGAAGCCTCGAAAAGACCGGGGAAACGGATCTGCCGGAATTCTGGCAGTCGCTTCTTTATCTGGAGGATATGCAGTACATCCGGGATAAGGACGGTATCTGGTATCTGAACGAAGAAGAGCGGGCGTGGAAGAACCTGGTTTCTTTTCAAAGCAGTGATGCCGACCCGATCGAGCTTCCTTACTTCGACCACTACTATGTCTCCACGATGCGCGACCGGATACTGCTTTACGGAACGGACAGCAGTAAAGTCCAGCTCCTTTTCCCGGGGCAGGATCCGAATATCGGGAAGAAGACGTTAACGGTCGCCGGATCGGATCTGACGGAAGATCTCATCTGGGCGATCTCGGAATTCAACCGGAGAAACAAAGACTATAAGATCGAGTTCGTCGACTATTTTGATATGGTCGATATGGACGCCTATATCGATGAGAAGGGAGCTTTGGACGTCGAAGCCTATATAGACGCTGTCGCGGATCTTCTCTGGAAGCAGGTGGTAAGGGGCGAAGGCCCGGACATCCTGATCCGCTCTTTTGCTAGAGATGACAGGAACAAACTCTCGAGCCGCTACTTCGAATACGGCGGACTTCTTATGGATCTTAGCTCTCTCTGGGAAGGCACGGACGCGGCTCTGAAAGACCAGATCCTCCCGTATTTTGCCTCCTGCATGACATGCGGAGAGAAGATGTATGCAATCCCGCTTAAGACCCTGGTCACCTATACCAGAAAAGGAGAGGACGGTCCGCAGGGCAGCGATGCGACCTACAGGGACTGGCTCGACTTTATGGAGACGCAGGGCGCCGGAAGAGCGCTCATCAACGAAACCGGAAGGGACTTCCTGCTCCACTGCCTGGATATGGATCTTGACGGTCTTGCCTTCGGAGCAGACGGTCAGGTCAATTTCGATAACGAAGAATTCCGCGCGCTCCTTACGCTTGGCAGGGAGTACTGCCTGACGCAGAAAGAGTGGGAGACCGGGACAGAAAGGGAGACCTGTCTGACCTTCGGGATCGCCTCTGCGGCCGACTTTTACGCTTTCCTTCGAAAAGATCCGCAGACCCGCTATGAGATGTACGGCTGCATTACTTCGTCCGGAATCGATCCCTGCCTGATCCCTTCGTACAGCGCCTCGATCACGACCGGCTGCTCGGATGTAGAAGGAGCCTGGGAGTTCATCTGCTTCCTGCTTTCACGTGATGCCCAGGAATATGCGATGAGCGGTCCCGACGGCTTCCTTCTTTATCTTCCTGTCCGGGAGGATTCAATGGATGCGGTCTTCGATTTCTATCTTCACCCCCAGGACCATAGGGAGTATTACGAGAGCCTTCTTGAACCCGAAGAGGATCAGACGGGCGTATCTTCCGATCTTCCGTCCATGACGCAGGATGAGGCGGATAAGGTAAAGAAGATCCTTCGATCGATCCACCATGTCAGTTACCCGGATAAGGAGATCTGCGGCATCATCCTGGAAGAGGCGGAAGCGTATCTTTCCAGAAGCAGAAGTATGGATGATGTGATCCGTCAGATCAACAGCCGTGTGCAGAATATAGTCAACGAACGTAAGTGATGCTTGCATGAGTGGTCCGGCGGGGATAAAATAAGAAATCAGTTGCTAAGGAAAGCAGGGAATAAGAGATGGTATATAAGAACGTTTTAGAAGCTGTAGGGCATACTCCCATGATCGAACTGTCCGAAAGGATGGTCGGAGAAGACTGTGCCCGTGTGCTCGTAAAATATGAAGGATTAAACGTAGGCGGTTCCATCAAGACGCGTACTGCGCTCAACATGATCGAGCAGGCGGAAAAAGACGGGATCATCACGAAGGATACCATCATTGTAGAACCGACATCCGGAAACCAGGGGATCGGCCTGGCACTGGTCGGTGCAGTCAGAGGATACCGGACGATCATCATCATGCCGGACTCCGTTTCCTGCGAACGCCGCTATCTCGTAGAGCACTACGGTGCGGAAGTCAAGCTGATCCACGATGACGGCGATATCGGAAAAGCGATCGACGATTGCCTCAAGCTCGCCATGAAGATGCAGGAAGAAGACCCGAATGTCTATGTTCCCCAGCAGTTCACAAATCCGGCCAACCCGATGGTGCACCGTCATCACACGGGACTGGAGATCTTAGAGCAGGTCGCAGGCCCGATCGACGGTTTCTGCGCAGGCATCGGCACCGGTGGAACTCTTTCCGGTATCGGCGAAGTATTGAAAGCACAGAATCCGGATATTCTGATCTGGGCGGTCGAGCCGGAAAACGCGGCGATCCTCGCCGGCGGAAATATCGGTTCTCATCTTCAGATGGGCATCGGAGACGGCTTGATCCCGGACAACCTCAACACCGAGATCTTCGAAGATGTATATGTCGTAACCGACGATGAAGCGATCGGGACTGCTAAGGATCTGGCCCGAAAAGAAGGCCTGATGTGCGGCATCTCTTCCGGTTCCAATGTGGCGGCCGCGCTGGCGATGGCGAAGAAGCTCGGCAAGGGAAAGACGGTCGTAACAGTTCTTCCGGATACTGCCGAAAGATACTTCTCGACGCCTCTTTTTGAGTGATATACGCTGAAAACTCTCATAAATACTTAAATGTTCACAGATTATTTATAGAATAACCTGTCTCTTCGGGTGCTTTCTTTTCCTCGATTCACTATACTGTACATATAGGAACGGGAAGGGAGGTATCTCCATGAAAAAGAATCTGCTTAGAAGACTTAGTTTACTCCTTGCGCTTTTGATGGTCCTGTCGATGACGGGCTGTAAGTCCGAGGAAGAATCCTCTTCGTCCAAAAAGAAGAAGACGAAGAAGACGGACGATACGGAGATCACCGAGACGGAAGAAACTGAGGATACGGAAGAACCGACAGAATCGGTCGCGGTAACGGAAACTTCGGGACCGAAAGAGACTCCGGAAGAAACAGAACCTTCTGAAACGACGGAAGATACGACCACCACGACGACCGAGATGACCACGACAACGGAAGAAACGACGACCGAGACGACGGAATCTGCCGAAGAGATCGCGAAGAGAAAAGACCTTGAAAACCTGAAAGCCTGCGGAGAAGATTACGCATACCGCATCCGCAAGATGGATTCTCTGGGCATTTCCGAAAGAACATACAAAGGTGCAGATAATTTCTCAAAACTCGGTGTTTCGAAGAATTCGCTGGATCTTTACGCATATGTTTTCGACAGTTCCACGATCACCATTACGAATGTCAGTAAAAAAGATGATGAGCATGGAACGGTCACATATAAGATCGAGGCCCTCGATCTGACCGATGCCGTGAAAGCACAGGGCGAAGTGTATACCTATACGGATGTGCTGAATACGCTGAAGAAGACAAAAGATCTGAAGAAAAAGACCGTGACGGTCAACACAGCTTTTGTGTTAGACCAGACTACCGGGAAGTATATCTGTACGGGGAATTCGGGACTCATCAACGTCTTTAAGGACGAGTTCTCCAAGATCGTGATCAAGACATACATATCGCAGTCTGAGGTCAACTCCGCAGTGGACCGCCTGAAGAGACTCCTGATCGTCAACGACTATAAAGAATTCAATAGAATGTGGGGTGCGGATGTGCTTACTGATCTCGGCGGTCTGAAGAATTGCTTTGCGATCCTTTATCAGGACATGACGCTTACGACCACGATCGTGAAGAAGGGCGTGACTTCCACGAACGTCAAGATCCACGTGAAGTACCATGACTATAACGAAGCACTGGATCAGCTTGTTAAGAACCCGACGCTTCTGGCTCCGGCTTTTGAGAAGAATCTGATTGCTTACTGCAACAATAGGTACATAAAAAATCCGAGAGATCTGGTGAAGTTTACGGAAATACTCAAAAACCAGCTTCCGAAGGCGAAATATATAGAGAAGGACATTACCTGTACGATCAATAAAGATGCCAAAGGAAATTTCACGATCTCCAATCGCTCCGGCGGTCTGGTCCTGCAGTTCGACCCGGATAAGTACTGGAAAAACGAGGTCCCGGTGGAGATCATTTTCGCGACGGCAGACGCAGCATATGAAGCAGGTCGCATGGATGATGAAACATATGACTGGATCGATTCCATATATGATGATGACTTTATCCCGATCACGGTAGAGCGTGGAAAATACGCGACGTATACAGAAGTGTATGCGGTGAACCAGCAGTGGAGATGGCTTCCAGGAGTCTATCCTGAGCCGAATTACTTTAACTTTCATCTTACTATGGACAAATACAGGACAGAAGATGTGATCCTGCATGTGGTGTGGTATAGAAATGGGAAAGAATTTTGGAATTCCGACTACAGTTACGATGATTCCAGCATCACTTCAAAATATTTCGGCTTTGGAATTGGGAAAACCGATAAAAGTAAGTTCTACGAATCTGGAGACTACGAGGTGGTGGTCTGCCGCCCCAATACTACCGATCAGATCGAGTGCAAGATCCGGTTTACGATCCCGTGATCGAGGTGAGTTCCCGGTAGACTCTTGCGACAGGAAGGCCTACGACGGCGTAGTAATCCCCGCAGATAGAGTCGATGAGAAGGGCGCCCTGATCCTGGATACCATAGGCGCCGGCCTTATCCATCGGAGAGCCGGTAGCGACATAGGCATCGATCAGTTTCTTCTGCCGCTCATCTAAGTCGTGGAATCTTACGTCGGCAAAAGAACTGAACGTGCGGATGGTCTTTTGATTTTGAATACAGACGCCCGTATAGACGCGGTGGACTTTCCCGGAAAGGGTGGTCAGCATGCGGCGGGCGTCTTTTTCGTCCTTCGGTTTCCCGAGGATCTCATCGGCGGTGACAACTACGGTGTCGGATCCGATGACCGTCGCATCCGGACATTCTTTTAACACGACCGAAGCTTTTGTCCTGGCCTGGGCGCAGGCGACTTCCTGCGCGATCTGATACATATCGGCGCGGATCCCGCCCTCTTTAAATGTGCGCAGGACTTCTTCCTCGACCGCGTCTTCATCGACATGGGAGGTCAGAACTTCAAAAGAAAGCCCCGTCATCGAGAGCAGCTCGAAGCGGCGGGGGGATTTACTTGCGAGTATTAATCTAGACATGCTGTCCCTTTCTTCTTCTCCAAAAGATCCGGCCGTTATTCGATCGGCTTTAAGTTCTTCATGGAGAAATCGAGGATCGGTGCGGAGTGTGTAAGAGCTCCGCAGGAGATGAAGTCTACGCCGATCTCGGCGAGCTTCTTCAGACGCTCGATGCTCATATTGCCGGAAGCCTCAAGCTGGGCTTTGCCTTTGGCCATAGCCACGGCCTGTGCGGTCATCTCGTCGGTCATGTTATCGAGCATGATGATGTCCGCCTTGGCATCAAGTGCTTCCTGAAGCATCGTAAGGTTTTCGACTTCGACTTCGATCTTTCTGACGAACGGTGCATAGGCACGGGCCATCTCGACCGCCTTGGCGATGGAGCCTGCGGCGCCGATGTGGTTGTCCTTGATGAGGACGCCGTCTGAAAGGTTATATCTGTGGTTCGTGCCGCCGCCGATCCTTACTGCGTACTTTTCGAAAGGACGCATGTTCGGCGTGGTCTTTCTGGTATCGAGGAGCTTGGTGTCATAGCCTTCAAGCTCTTTGGTCATGGAACGGGTGAGCGTCGCGATGCCGCTCATGCGCTGCAGGAAATTAAGAGCTGTTCTTTCGCCGCTTAAGACGGCACGGCCGTCGCCGACGAGCACGCCGATGACATCTCCCTTATGGATCTCGTCGCCGTCTTTGAAGTTGGCGCGGAAAGAGGAGTTGTCGCAGAGCATCTCAAAGACGCGGGTGAAGACGTCGAGTCCGCAGAGGACGCCGTCCTGCTTGCAGATCAGGTCTACCGTGACCATGAAAGGCTCCGGCATGATGGCCTGGGTCGTTACGTCATCGGAAGTGATGTCTTCGCGCAGAGCGCGCATGATATATTCGTCCCAAAGGATCGTGTTAAGTACACCATTGTTCATAGAAATCTTTATCCCTTCTCTTGATCTCCTCAAGAACGATCTCGCGGTATTCCTGTGCGAAATCTCTGCCTTCGTACTGAGTAAAGTCTACGTCTTCGACTTCTGTCGGCTCGTAGGGGATGGTCTCCTCGATGTTCTGTGCAGAACGCTTCGCGAATACGAGGCTCTCGAGGAGAGAGTTACTGCCGAGACGATTCTTGCCGTGCACGCCGGTGCAGGAAGTCTCGCCGATGGCGTAGAGGTTGTCCATGGAAGTTCTGCCCTTAAGGTCGACTTCGATACCGCCCATGAAATAGTGCTGGGCAGGGGTTACCGGGAAGGGTTCCTTCAGGATATCGTAGCCTTCTTCTTTACAGTGCTCGAGGATGTTCGGGAAGTGGCTCTTGATGAGTTCCGGATCAAGGTGCGTGACATCGAGCCATACGAAGCCTCTGCCGTCCTTTTCCATCTGCTTCTTGATCGCAGCGGAAACGACGTCACGGGGCTGAAGCTCATCAGTAAAGCGCTCCATGTCCTTATTTCTGAGCACACCGCCTTCGCCTCGAACGGCTTCGGAGATGAGGAAAGATCTGCCCGGCTTCTCGGAATAAAGGGATGTCGGGTGGATCTGGATGTAGTTGATGTCCTTAAGGAGCACGTTGTGCTTCAGGGCGATCGCAAGAGAGTCGCCGGTGATGTGACGGAACGCGGTACTGTGCTTGAAAAGACCGCCGATACCGCCGGTCGCCAGAACGACGGCCTTGCCGAATACGGCCTGGAAGTTGCCTTCCTGATCCTGGGTGATGATGCCCTTGCAGACATTCTTCTCACAGATCAGGTCGACCATGGTGGTATGCTCGTGAAGATCGATATTCTTCTTCTCTCTGACGTTCTGGAGGAGCTTGCTGGTGATCTCCTGTCCGGTGATGTCCTCGTGGTGGAGGATACGGGAAGCGGAGTGACCGCCTTCCTTCGTCAGATCCAGATCGTCGCCCTTCTTATCGAAGTTGACGTGATAGTCCAAAAGCTCGCGGATAATGACCGGAGACTGACGGATCATGGTGTCGACGGCTTTTCTCGAATTCTCGTAATGACCGGCACGAAGTGTATCCTCGAAGTAATCCTCGTAGTCTTCGGAGTCCTTGAGAGCGGCGATACCGCCCTGAGCGAGGTAGGACGCGCTGTTCTCGAGCGTGTCTTTGGTGAGCATGTAAATGGAAAGATTCTCCGGAAGATGAAGTGCGCAGAACAGTCCGGCGGCACCGGTACCAACGATCACGACATCTGCGGACGTAGTGGAATAGGACATATGACGACCCCTCCTAACGAAATATCCCGGGAATAGATCTTTTCCATGGGGTCCTATATAAAGAGGACGACAGGAACCGGGCTTTTTTCGATTTTATCACGCGCTACGGCAAGTGACAAGGGAAAGGCGAAGGGGTATAATACCATTACTTCGTAAACTTGGATAAATATGTGCAAGTTCAGTTTCTAAGGAAAGGAGAAGCAGAAGATGAAACGTGACATCATAGGTGATATCTTCCTCGGCGGAGTATTGCTGTCGCTTCTTTTCCTGTTTTCTTTCCCGGCCTATTTCTGTTATACGGCAAACGTTCCGAGGGAGATCTCCCTGCCGGAAACGATCATGAGCCTATGTTTTGTCGCGGCACTTATCCTGACCTGTATCTGGTTCTGCTGGAAAAAGAAGGTCTGGGTCATGCTCGGTGTCGCTTCCTTCGGTCTTCTGGCATATATCCCGAAGTGGTTCCTGCCGAAGGTCAACCTAAATATCGTCATGAACGGCAAAAGCCTTGTGGATTCGATCCTCTCGATGGCCTTAAACCGCATCTATGAACTGACGCACGCGCCTTTTGCCGGACTTATCGGCATTGTGCCCGAGAAGACGGCGGATGGCCTGACCTACACGATCCTGCCGATTGCGGTCATCTCCTATATTCTGGCGCAGATCGTCCGTTTCTACCACAACGCGTATGTGACCGAGAAGAAGCAGATCCACGATTTTGCCCATTTCCGCAAGATCAATGAAGTCCGCGCGCCTTCCTTCTCTCCCGAACTGGAGAGCGAAGGTCCGTCCCCGCTCGGTACGATCGTTCTGAACGAAAAGGCTGAGGTCGCAAAAGAGACTTTCCCCGTGAAAAAAGCGGACAACGATGCGACAGTTGCCAATGTTCTTACTTCGGAGACGCCTGCCGGGCATATCGGTTCCGGGGAACAGGATACTTCCGTGATTGCACTTGCGGCGCACGCACCGACGTCTGCGCCGACCGAGGAGACCAAGGTCATTGCGCTGGCGGCTCATGCACCGACATCTACGCCGGCATCTGCGCAGCTAACTGCACCGGCGGAAGATACTTCCGTGATTGAGCTTTCGGCACACGCGCCGACGTCCGCGCCGACTGAGGAGACCAGGGTGATCGAGCTTTCGGCACATGCACCGACTTCGGCGCTTTCGGAAGAGGAAAAGGATGAAGGTAAAGAAGAAACGCCTTCGGAGGTGGAGGAAAAACTCCCCGAAGATGCACCGGTAAAGGAAGAAGCGACGCAGGAGAGTGCGGAACTTGATTTTCCGGATGTACATGGTGAGGCAGAGAAGATAGACGTTTTCGGCGATGACGAATAAACC
This sequence comes from Clostridiales bacterium, assembly GCA_017551865.1. GTDB lineage: Bacteria > Bacillota > Clostridia > Saccharofermentanales > Saccharofermentanaceae > Scatonaster. The sequence continues at coordinate 194,767 of JAFZKB010000002.1, forward strand.
GGAAACGGAAAAGTGTGAATATATAAAGGATAGAAAAAAGGGAGGCATGAGAAATGTCAACGAACAAGTCATTCTGGAGAGTCTGGCTGGAGGGATCGAAAGCACATAAGGAAGCAGGAAACACTGTCGCGGAGGATCCGCTCGAAGAGGGACTTCGTGATCTTACCTGGGCGGATGAAGAATCCTCCCATAAGGTAAAGACGGAAGAGTCTTTCGGCGAAGAGATCGGAAACGCGACGACACATGGTGTCATGGCGGCGTTTATGCTGGGCATCCTGCCGTATGCGGCCGTGCATGCGTATCTTAGCGCGAAGGAAGGACATGCGATCCTGAACACGGTAGCGATCTCCATCTTCTGTATCGGTACTTTCCTTATGTTCCTGATGTCGACCATCGACCACACCATGAAGCACGGCACGAAGCAGAAAGCCGTCTTTAACCGTCTCGACCACATCATGATCTTCTACGCCATCGCCGGTACCTACACACCGATCTGCCTGTCGATCATCGGCGGCAAGTGGGGCATCGGTCTTTGCATCGCACAGTGGGTCGTCGTTATCGCCGGCACCCTGAAGAAGGCTATTTCCTTCTCGAAGTCAGCGATCTCCTATATATTCTCCACGCTGCTTTATCTGCTGATGGGCTGGATGATCGTTCTTTGTTTCCCGATCCTTTACGCCCGGACGAATCATGTGACATTCTGGCTGATCCTGGCCGGCGGCATCTGCTACACCACCAGTGTCATCCTGTTCTACATGCGTTTTAAGTTCGCTCACATGATCTTCCATCTGCTCGTGGACTTTGGCGCGATCTGCCACGTGATCGCTCTGTGTTTCTTCGCATAAGAAAGGGGAAAGAAATGAAGCACGTTAAGAAAATTCTGGCCATTGCCCTGACTCTAGGCATGGTCCTGTCTGTTGTTGCCTGCGGCCAGACAACTGAAACCACCAAAAAGAAGAAAAAGAAAAAGACGAAAAAGACTACGACGACGATCACTGAAACGACCGAAGAGCCGGGTCTTTCCACATCGTATGAAACAGATCCTCCGTCCGATTCCACGAGCGAGACCCAAATGCCTACCGCGACGTTATCGCCGGATTTCAAGGCGCCGGAAAAGAGCTGCGCTATCGCGATCCCGACTGAGGAGCGCTACCAGTATGTGATGGATCTTACGCTCGATGAGAAGGAGAACACGGTCGGCGGACATGTGGAAGTGACGTTCTTCAATAACTCGGACGAAAGCTGGGACGAGCTGTGCCTGCGCGATTATTCCAGCCTTTTTGTGGATGCGGATACATCAGGGATCACCTATGTGAATGAGACGAACGGCGCGCTGACGGAGATCACGAATATCACGGACAGACGCGACAAGAGCAAGATCGAGATGAGACGCGACAATGATGTCTCTGTCGTATGGTTCCCGCTTTCCAAGGTTCTTGCCCCGAAGGAGAAGATGACCCTCTCCTACGATTTTGTAGCGAAGATCCCGACGCTTGCCGACCGCTATGGGGTGAAAAACGGCGTCTTCAACGTGACGAACTTCTACCCGATCCTCGCGGTATATACGGAAAACGGCTGGTCGCACGAAGCTTTCTATAACGAGGGCGAGTGCTTCTTCTCCGAGGTTTCGGATTATGAGGTGACTCTGCGCGTTCCGAAGGACTTTACCGCCCTGACCACGGGAACCGCATCTTCTGAAAAAACGGAAGGCAGCAGCAAGATCTATACGATCGATGCGCCCTGTGTCCGCGACTTCGTCTTCAGTGCCTGTGAGACTTTTGACATACTCGAAGGCGACTATAACGGTGTGCATATCAACGTGGCGTATAACTCGGCGCACCCGGCGACAAAGGAAATGGAGGAGGTCCAGGCGGCTTCGCTTAAGGCTTCCCAGGATTCTCTTGCCGCTCTCGGATCTGCTTTCGGCGAGTATCCGTATCCGGAAGTAGATGTGATCCTGGCGACGATCGATGCCGGCGGCATGGAGTATCCGAACCTGGTCATCATCACGGACGACCAGTACTACACCAGAAAGAACGCATATGAGACGATCCCTTACGAGGAACTCGGTGTCACGATCGCGCACGAGCTCGGACACCAGTGGTTCATGGGCATCGTCGGCAATAACTCGGGCCTTGAACCTTGGCTGGACGAGTCTTTCGCCTCTTACTCGGAGACCGTCTACGAGGCGTGGGTAGGGTTGAAAGACCGGTACGAGAACTTTTCAAGAGACAGCAACGACCTCGTTTATATCGATAACATGGCGTATTACCCGGAACTTCCGATCAACCGTTCCCGATATGCCTTCCCGAACATGAACGATTATCTGAATGCGGTGTATTTTACCGGCAAAGCGGCTCTTTTCCAGATGGGAGAGATCATCGGAAGAGATGAATTCAATGGCGTGGTCCGCGAATATGTGAAGAGAAATGCCTTTACCAACTCGACCGAAGAGCGCTTCTTCGAGGTGCTCTATGAGTGTGCGGGGAAAGACAATGAGTATCTTAATCTTCTGATCAAAAACGTTTTCAACCGGTGAGAAATCATAGGGAAACACCCGAAAATCGCCATAATTCAGCGGACGATCATATTCTTTTCTTGCATTATCGCCACTTGCGAATTATAATGATGCGTGCTGATTATTCTATATGAAAGTAAAGGAAGGGCATGAATATGTCTAAACAGACCGAAAAATCGGGAAAAGCTAAGACGAAAAAGCATATGAAAGTTTCAAAGAAGAACAGGATCATCGCGACCATCGTGATCATTGTTCTCGTACTTCTCTGCTTCAGCTATTTTGCATATGTGACCGGTCTTCCGGCGAAGATCCTGCCGGGTGCCAAGATCGTACATACTGTAGATGGCAAGGAAAAGACTGTTGATCATCTGACGATTGCAGAGATGGACTATTACTTTGCTTCCATGTATACCAGATATTGTTCCTACGGAATCATCAGTTCCGAGACGGATCTGGATGAGGTCTATAATTCGGAATCCGGACAGACCTACCGCGATATGCTCTGGGAAGAAGCTGCAAACTCCGCCCAGTGCGATTACCTGCTCGAGCAGGCAGCCAAGAGCGCAGGCTTTAAGGCAGTGGCAGCAGACAGACATGCCGAGGCGGAAGTCGAAGCGATGCGTGATAACGTCGCAAGCGTAAATGCTCTCCGCGGTTCCAACATGACTTGTGACCAGTACCTTCAGAATGTTTACGGTTCCGGTATGACCGTTCAGATCTACCGTAAGATCATGAAGCGTCTCGCTGTGGTAGATGAATATAAGCTTTCTGTTCAGGACGGCCAGTTCAAAGCGAACCAGGCTGACATCCAGGAGGCTTTCGACAAGGCTCCGGAGAACTACCAGCTCTGCCGCTTCCAGGTTTACTTCATCGGTGCGGATTACACAGCTGATGCTTCGGAAGAAGAGAAGCAGAAGGCACTCGATGCCGCTCTTGAGAAGGCGCACAAGATCGCTGACGGCTGTAAGAACGCAGTAGATTTCCAGACCAGAGTAAAGCAGGTCTGCACCGAGGACTACCTTACAAGAATGCTGAACGGCGAAGATCCGACGACCGAAGCCGGCCTTTCAAAGAATCAGGTCGCAGGTTACAACAAGGACTTCGCAGAACTCTGCTTCAACCCGGAGACACCGGCGAATACCTCGATGGCTTTCCTTGATACTCAGGAGACAGGTGCTTATGCGGTTCTTTTCGAGGATATTCACGTAGATGAGACACCGACATGCGCTTACCGCGTGATCCAGCTCGACGACGATTACCTCAAGGATCTTTCCCACAGTCTGGATGATAAGGCTCCGCACCACGAGAAGTGGCACAAGAAGGCGGAAGAGTACATGGCTCAGGCAACTACGGAAGAGCAGTTCATCGAGCTTGCCAAGAAGTACTCCAATGATACAAGCACATTCATCGACGGCGGTTACACCTCCGGCGTAACAGAAGACAGCTTCGAGAAGACGGATATGGGCGACGGTTCTGATCCGGTACTCGCTCCGGAAGATGAGAAGCTGATCGCATGGCTTTTTGATCCGGCAAGAAAGAAGGGCGATATGTACATCATCGACTGCGTAAGCAGTGTTAAGCTCTTCTACTTCTGCGATAACCTTCCGAAATACCAGAGCCAGATCCGCGACACACTCACAGCGGAGAACTACAATGCATGGTACGTTGGAGTAACCTCTGACACATCTTACTCGACCATCGTGCACCATGGACTGATCGACTTCTTCACATAATGGATCGTTTTTCCGGATCCTCTGACGGATCCGGAAGAAAAACGGCCCGTGAAAAAAGTTGCGGGATAATTAAATATATCATTGACACTTGAAAAAGATCGTGGTATCATTCTATACTGCGTTACAATGGGTAGGGGTACTTTACCCATTTTGACGTGAAAGTACGGCGGAGCTTGCAAAGCCTGCTTTCTGAGTGTATAGGAAGGTGCGCGATCTTTTTTTGCGTACACGTAAACGGAAGGTTTACGAAGTCGAGAGGTGATGTGTAATGGTGCGTCCCATCAAGCAGGGAAGAGCAGAGAGAATGTCCTATTCTCATATCGACGAAGTCATCGAAGTCCCAGATCTTATTGAAGTACAGAAGAATTCCTATAAGTGGTTCCTCGACGAGGGCCTTATGGAAGTACTTGAAGAAGTATCTCCTATTAAGGACTTCACGGGCGATATGGAATTATCCTTCGTTGGCAAGGAATTCGATATCGACAACCCGGCAAACACGATTGAGCAGTGCAAGGAGAAAGATTGCAATTTCGCAGCTCCGCTCAAAGTGAAAGTCCGCCTTTTGAATAAACGTACCGGAAAGGTCGAAGACCAGGACGTCTTTATCGGAGATTTCCCGATCATGACCGAACATGGTACTTTCATCATCAACGGTGCTGAGCGTGTTATCATCAGCCAGCTGGTCCGTTCTCCGGGCGCGTATTTTGACGCGATTCACGATAAATCCGATGCATATCTTTACACCTCTCAGGTCATCCCGAACCGTGGTGCCTGGCTGGAGTACGAGACCGACACCAACGGCGTTATCTACGTCCGTGTCGACCGTGCCAGAAAGTTCCCTCTGACGGTATTCCTCCGTTCTCTGGGTATCGGCACAGACGAAGAGTTAAGAGAGCTCTTCGGTGATGAGGCTTTCCTCAATGAAACGATCAGCAAGGATACTTCCCACTCCCGTGAGGAAGGTCTTGCAGAACTGTATCACAAGCTCCGTCCGGGTGAGCCGACATCCCTTGAGGGTGCGGAATCTCTCCTGAATGGCATGTTCTTCGACCCGAAGCGTTACGATCTCGCACGCGTAGGTATATATAAGTTAAATAAGAAGCTGTCCCTTGCTTCCCGTATCAAGGGTCACAAGGCAGTTTCCGACATCGTTACCGACGATGGTGAAGTCCTCCTTAAGGCCGGTGAGATCATCACCTCCGATAAGGCATGGGAGATCCAGGATGCCGGCATCAATGAGGTCTATGTATATCCGATCACTAAGATCGGTGATACTGACAGGATCTCTGATCAGGCTTTCAAGGTCATCGGTAATGCCCGCGTGGACTGCGACAAGTTCATCCGCGCCAGCTTCACAGCAAAAGAACTGAAGGGCTTCGATATTACGGCTACCCCGATCAACGAGATGGTACGTACAACGATCCTCCGCAACATCATCACGGAAGTCCGTGCGACTGCCAAGAAGACAGAATATGCTGAAAAGCTCATGGAAGCTCTTCGCGCACAGGTCATCGAACTTATGCCGAAGCACCTCGTAATCGAGGACATCATCGCCTCTGTCAGCTATCTGCTCGGTCTGCAGTACGGCGTAGGCTTCAGAGATAACATCGACCACTTAGGTAACCGTCGTATCCGTTCTGTAGGTGAACTCCTCCAGAACCAGATCCGCATCGGCTTCTCCCGTATGGAGAGAAACATCCGTGAGCGTATGAATGCCGCTTCTGACGAAGAGCCGGCACATCCGAACCAGCTCGTAAATACACGTCCGGTCAGCGCAGCCGTTAAGGAGTTCTTCGGATCTTCCCAGCTGTCGCAGTTCATGGACCAGCCGAACCCGCTTGCTGAGCTGACACATAAGCGTCGTCTCTCCGCACTCGGCCCGGGCGGTCTTTCCCGTGACCGTGCAAACTTCGAAGTCCGTGACGTTCACTCCTCTCACTACGGCCGTATGTGCCCGATCGAGACACCTGAAGGTCCGAACATCGGTCTTATCAACTCCCTGGCGACATACGCCAAGGTCAACCACTATGGTTTCATCGAGACTCCGTATCGTGTATATGATAAGGAGAATGGTGTCGTTACCAACGAAGTCGTTTACATGACGGCAGATAAGGAAGATAACTACAACATCGCTCAGGCGAATGAGCCGATCGACGAGAACGGCCGCTTCATCAGCAACAAGGTCGTTTGCCGTCACCTCGACCAGTTCATCGAGGTGGATCCGTCCGGCGTTGACTACATGGACGTATCTCCGAAGCAGCTGGTATCCGTTGCAACATCTCTTATCCCGTTCCTCGGAAACGACGATGCTAACCGTGCTCTCATGGGTTCCAACATGCAGCGTCAGGCGGTACCGCTCATCAAGCCGGAAGCACCGATCATCGGTACCGGTATGGAATACCGTGCGGCAAAAGACTCCGGTGTCTGCAAAGTCGCCAAGGAAGACGGTCAGGTCACCTTCGTTTCTGCTGACCGCATCGTAGTTACTTCTTCTGACGGAAAAGATCATGAGTACCGTCTGACCAAGTACCAGAGATCCAACCAGAGCACCTGCATCAACCAGCGCCCGATCGTAAGAATGGGTGAGGAAGTCAAGAAGGGCGACGTTATCGCGGATGGTCCTTCCACAGAAAACGGTGAACTTGCTCTCGGTAAGAACGTGCTCATCGGCTTCATGACCTGGGAAGGTTACAACTACGAGGACGCCGTTCTCATCAACGAACGTATGGTGCGTGATGATGTTTACACATCCATCCACATCGAAGAATATGAGTGTGAAGCCCGTGACACCAAGCTCGGTGCCGAGGAGATCACACGAGAGATCCCGAACGTCAGCGATGACGCTCTCAAGGAACTCGACGATAACGGTGTCATCCGTATCGGTGCTGAGGTCCGTGCGGGCGATATCCTCGTCGGTAAGGTCACTCCGAAGGGTGAGACAGAACTGACACCTGAAGAGCGTCTCTATAGAGCGATCTTCGGTGAGAAGATCCGTGAGGTCCGTGATACCTCCGTCCGTGTTCCGCACGGTGAGTCCGGTATCGTCGTTGATGTTAAGACCTTCACGAAGGAAGACGAGAATGTCCTTAAGGGCAGCGTCAATAAACTGGTCCGCGTCTATATCGCCCAGAAGAGAAAGCTCTCCGTCGGTGATAAGATGGCTGGTCGTCACGGTAACAAGGGTGTTGTTTCCAGAATCCTGCCGGAAGAGGATATGCCTTTCCTGCCGGATGGTACACCGCTTGACATCGTACTCAATCCTCTCGGCGTTCCGTCCCGTATGAACATCGGTCAGCTCCTCGAGGTTCACCTTGGCCGTGCTGCCCGTGCCCTCAACTGGAAGGTCGCAACTCCGGTATTCGATGGCGCTAACGAGAGCGACATCATCAAAGCATTCCAGCTTGCCGGAATTGATGAAGATGGTAAGACGATCCTTTACGATGGACGTACTGGTGAGCCTTTTGAGAACAGAATCACCGTTGGTGTTATGTATTACTTGAAGCTCCACCACCTCGTTGATGATAAGATCCATGCCCGTTCGATCGGACCATACTCCCTCGTTACGCAGCAGCCTCTCGGTGGTAAAGCCCAGTTCGGTGGTCAGCGTTTCGGTGAGATGGAAGTTTGGGCCCTCGAGGCATACGGCGCAGCACATACCCTGCAGGAGATCCTCACTGTCAAGTCCGACGATATCACAGGTCGTACGAAGACATACGAGGCGATCGTCAAGGGTCAGAGCGTACCGGAGGCCGGTATTCCGGAATCCTTCAAGGTACTCGTTCGTGAGCTTCAGTCTCTCGCTCTGGATGTCCGCATCTATTCCGGCGAGGAAGAGTACAAGCTCAAGGATGCTGCAGATGAAGAAGAAAACCTGCAGGAGCCGACAGCTGAGCTTCTCATGAAGTTCGACAACCTCGCTGAAAGCGAGATGGGTGCAGCCGGTTTCTCTGAAGTAGGTGAAGATGGCGAGCTGATCGACGACTCCGTCGACGATCTGGAACCGAGCCTGGATGACCTTGCTTCAATGGAAGATGAAGATATGTAAGTAGGGAAGGAGATTGCAATTATATGTTTGAAATGAATCATTTCGAATCGATCGGTATTCGTCTGGCATCTCCGGAGACCATTAAGAGCTGGTCCCACGGTGAGGTTAAAAAGCCGGAAACGATCAATTATCGTACGCTCAAGCCGGAGCGCGACGGCCTTTTCTGCGAGCGCATCTTTGGACCTCAGAAAGACTGGGAGTGCCATTGCGGTAAGTATAAGAAGATCCGTTATAAGGGCATCATCTGCGACCGTTGCGGCGTAGAAGTTACCCGTTCCAAGGTACGCCGTGAGCGTCTCGGCCACATCGAGCTGGCTGCTCCGGTATCCCATATCTGGTATTTCCGCGGTACACCGTCCCGCATGAGCCTGCTTCTGGATGTTTCTCCGAAGCAGCTGGAGAAGGTCCTTTATTTCGGTGCCTACATCGTAGTTGATCCGGGCACGACGAACCTGACCAAGTGCGCGATCATTGACGAGCAGGAATATCAGGAGAATGTCGAGAAATACGGCAAGTCTGCTTTCAAGGCCATGATGGGTGCGGAAGCAGTAAAGATCCTGCTTCAGGAACTCGATATCGAAGCTCTGACCGTACAGCTTCACGAGGACTATCAGTCCGCAACCGGTCAGAAGAAGGCACGTATCATCAAGAGACTCGAGGTCCTCGAGAGCTTCAAGAAGTCCGGTAACAAGCCGGAGTGGATGATCCTGGATGTACTCCCGGTACTTCCGCCGGAACTCCGCCCGATGGTACAGCTCGACGGCGGCCGTTTTGCGACATCCGACCTCAACGACCTCTATCGTCGTGTTATCAACAGAAACAACCGACTCTCAAAGCTCCTGCAGCTGGGTGCTCCTGAGATCATCGTAAGAAATGAGAAGAGAATGCTTCAGGAAGCAGTAGATGCCCTGATCGATAACGGCCGCCGCGGCCGCCCGGTCACCGGTGCTTCTTCCAGAGCTCTCAAGTCCCTGTCTGACATGCTCAAAGGTAAGCAGGGCCGTTTCCGTCAGAACCTCCTCGGTAAGCGTGTTGACTATTCCGGTCGTTCCGTTATCGTTGTAGGTCCGGAACTGAAGATGCACCAGTGCGGTCTCCCGAAGGAGATGGCTCTCGAGCTCTTCAAGCCTTTCGTAATGAAGCGTCTGGTCCTCGAAGGCCACGCACAGCACATCAAGACAGCAAAGCGTATGGTTGAGCGTGCTTCTGATACCGTATGGGATATCCTGGAAGACGTTATCAAGGACCATCCGGTAATGCTCAACCGTGCTCCTACGCTCCACAGACTCGGTATCCAGGCATTCGAGCCGGTACTCGTTGAAGGTCGTGCTATCAAGCTCCACCCGCTCGTATGTACCGCGTTCAACGCCGACTTCGACGGTGACCAGATGGCTGTACACGTACCGCTTTCTGCAGAGGCACAGGCTGAGGCAAGATTCCTCATGCTGTCCACCAACAACCTCCTGAAGCCTCAGGATGGTAACCCGGTTACCGTTCCGACGCAGGATATGATCCTCGGCTGCTACTATCTGACGATCACCAAGCCGGATGAAAAGGGCGAAGGCATGATCTTCTCCTCTATCGATGAGGCGATCATGGCATACGGCGATCATCACCTTGAGCTTCATGCTCCGATCTCCATCCGTGTTACCCGTGAGTTCAACGGTGCACCGATGACAAGACTTGTTAAGTCCACACTGGGACGTTTCATCTTCAATGAGATCATCCCGCAGGACCTCGGTTATGTAGATCGTACGAAGGAAGGCAACGAGCTCGTTCTCGAGTGCGACTTCGTAGTTGGTAAGAAGCAGCTCGCTGACGTGATCTCCCGCTCCATCCGTGTACACGGCATCGGCGCTACAGCCAAGCTCCTCGACAACATCAAGGCAATGGGTTATAAGTACTCCACACGCGGTGGTATCTCCATCGGTATCGAGGACATGATCGTGCCGGATGTTAAGGAGAAGATGGTCCACGAGGCAGAAGACAAGGTAGAGTACGTCAACAAGATGTACAAGAGAGGTCTTCTCGATGAGGACGGTCGTTATACATCCGTCGTTAAGATCTGGACATCTACCACAGATGCGATCACTAAGGCTCTTATCGATTCTCTTGGTCAGTACAACCCGATCAAGATGATGGCTGACTCCGGTGCCCGTGGTTCCGCTCAGCAGATCAAGCAGCTCGCCGGTATGCGTGGTAACATGGCAGATACATCCGGTAAGACCATTGAAATCCCGATCAAGTCCAACCTTCGTGAAGGTATGAACGTTCTCGAGTTCTTTATCTCCTCTCACGGTGCCCGTAAGGCTCTTTCGGATACAGCTCTTAAGACGGCTGACTCCGGTTACCTGACACGTCGTCTCGTTGACGTAGCCCAGGACGTTATCGTTACCGAAGAAGATTGCGGTACGGATGACTTCACATGGGTCAAGGAGATCGCTACCGTTGCTGGTACAAAGAAAGACATCGTCAAGTCTCTTTCTGACCGTCTCACCGGCCGTTATGCTGCTGAGGACATCTACGACCTCAAGAATAAGAAGAATCTTCTCGTTGCCAGAAACGAACTCATCACGGCAGACATTGCCAAGAAGATCGAAGAGTGCGGTTACGAGAAAGTCAAGATCCGTTCCGTATTTGACTGCCGCTCCCGTCACGGTGTCTGCAGCAAGTGCTACGGCTTGAACCTGGCATCCGGCCAGCCGACCATCGGCGGCGAAGCAGTTGGTATCATGGCTGCGCAGTCCATCGGTGAGCCTGGTACACAGCTTACGATGAGAACCTTCCACACCGGTGGTATCGCTTCCGGTGAAGATATCACACAGGGTCTCCCGCGTGTTGAGGAACTTTTCGAAGCAAGAAAGCCGAAGGGACAGGCCCTCATCTCCGAGATCGACGGTATCGTCAAGATCACCGAGGATGCAAAGCACAAGAAGATCATCGTTGTTACACCGGCTACTCCGGAAGGCGAAGCAATCACCGTCAACCCGAATCCGGACAGCGAGATCGAGATCGAAGAGAAGACCTACGCAATTCCGTATTCCGCGACCCTCAAGGTCAAGGACGGCGAGTTTGTTGAGGCCGGCGACCTCCTGACAGATGGTACTGTAAGCCCGCAGGAGATCATGAAGATCAAGGGCGTTCGTGGCGTACAGAAGTACATCGTCAGCGAAGTTATCAAGGTTTATAAGAGCGGTGGTGTTACCATCAACGACAAGCATATCGAAGTTATCACACGTCAGATGATGCGTAAGGTAAGAATCGACGATCCGGGTGATACGGATCTCATGACAGGTTCTACCGTCGATATGTTCGATTACGAAGATGCGAACAGCAAGGCTGAGGCTGAAGGCAAAGAGCCGGCAAAGGGCAAGAGAGTCCTGCTCGGTATCACCAAGGCTTCCCTCGCAACCGACTCCTTCCTCTCCGCTGCATCCTTCCAGGAGACGACCCGTGTTCTTACAGACGCTGCAGTTAAGGGTAAGATCGACCCGCTCTACGGCCTCAAGGAGAACGTTATCATCGGTAAGCTGATCCCGGCAGGTACAGGTATGCCGCGTTATAGAAACGTGACGGCAGTTCCGGTACTCCCTGAGAACAACGAACTTCTCGGCAAGGATCCGGTCGTTATCCCGAGCACGATCCCGGCCACCAGCGAAGTCTGAGTGAAGTCTAGTAACAAACAGTAAGAGAGCTGCCCAAACCGGCAGCTCTCTTTTTTCATGCAGTAAACGCGGGGGGAACGGATCTTTTCGAGATGAAAAGGAAGTCAAAGAAACAGGATTGTAAAATAAGAGAAACGTCACTTTTTTTGACGCGGGGTACTTCCGTGGAGTAAAATACATAGTAACATTGGGTTGCCATATTCGGGCAGTCCTATGTAATTGAGCGTGAAAGGGTAGGTAGATAGTGCGGAGATCTTTCTGCACTGAGGTTCAATGAAGCAACGCAAGATGTCTCGCAATTCAAGACTCGCGGTCGTCGCCATCGCTGTATGTACCATGATGACATTCCCGATGATGATGATCCCTGTTGGCCTGCGCGAAAGTACACCGGCCGGCGTGCTGGTTGCACGTGCGTATGCGGATGCCTATCCTTATGACGACCAGGTGGAAGACGCCCTCGTAGAAGATTGGGCAATCACTGCTCCGCTGAATAATTCCGATGACTCGGTGGATCCGACGGAAACCGATCCGACCACATCTGACCCGACGAGCGCTGAGCAGGGCGAAACTCCGACGCCGAATCCGGAAGCGGATCCGTACGATGAGCCGGAAGAGCCTCTTGAAGAACCGCCAGTCCAGACAGTAGATCCCGAGACGGGCATGAAACTGATCGAGGTCGGAGAGGGTACGACTGCTGTCGGCGAGTCCTATTTTGATGACAGCGCCCAGAAGGAAAAGAAATACGAAAACATCATGACGGCACAGATCGTGCAGACCTACGACTCCTCGAACCTGCCGATCGAGATGCTCGATGTGGAGGCCTTTATCCCGACGGATGAGGATTTCTATATCAAGACGACCAACACGATCTTAAAAGAAGAACCGAACATGGATTCCGTTACTGTCGCACAGATCGCAAGATCCACGAAGGTCACACGTATTGCTAAAGGTGACACATGGTCTTTGATCCGCACAGAAGACGGAGTGAAGGGATATGTTCTTACCAAGTCCCTTTCCGTAGAGATGGTATTCAATGAGATCGACCGTACGGTTTGGGTAGATGCCAGCGGACTGAAGCTGCGTTCTGAGCCGAATACGTACTGCACAGTTATCAAGGAACTGAAGCGCTGGACAAGACTGCACTGCTCCGGTGTAGCGAATGACCAGTGGTATAAGGTCACTTTGGACGACGGAACCGAAGGCTACGTATATGTTTCCTATACGACAAGAAAAGCTCCGCCGACACCGACTCCGAAGCCGACACCGAAGCCGAAGAACTCCAGCGGCGGAGGCAGCTCCAAGGGTGGCAAGTCCAAGTCCGGTGGTGGAAACGATAACCCGCCGCCGAAGATCACCGGTGTAAACGGTGAGAGTATCGTAAATATCGCGAAGTCCATGCTGGGCGTTGACTATGTCTGGTGTGGAGAATCCAAGAGCGGTGTAGACTGCTCCGGACTCGTAGTTTACTGTTACCGCCAGGTCGGTATCTCGGTACCGCACCAGTCCAACTCGATCAAGACGCGTGGCGCCGGTGTCAGCCGTTCGGATATCCGTCTCGGAGACGTTATCGTGTATGACCTTAAGGGTTCCGATGGTGTCGCAGACCACGTTGCGATCTATGCCGGAGGCGGCTCTGTGATCCATGCATCCTCCAGTAAGGACGCCGTTGTTTACGGTAACATGGACATGGGTACGATCCTGACTATCCGCCGATTTATCGGATAAAAGATAAGGAAAAAAGTAAAGCATGAAAAGAGAAACTGTCTCACCGCAAGGCGCGGTGAGACAGTTTTTTGCAGTCTGGGGAAGCTGCGGGCATGGCGCGGGCGTGGGGCAGACGAGCCGAGGGGCAGTGAGGCGACAGAGGCGACAGAGGCAACAGCGCAAGCGGGCATGGGAGATGAGGGAGACCTGGGAAGAAGGTTCTCGAGGCCTTTACGGCCTGGTGGCTAAAAAACAAGGCTCCGGGCCGTAAGGGAATCCTGAAACCTGGTGCAAAATCATTCCCGAAGCCCGACAATCGACCTCGGGGCCGTAAATTTGGCGTGATCTTGGTATGAAATTCATTCCCGAAGTGGAAATATTGAGGCTGGGGCCGTAAATCCGAGTTTTCTCAGCTGAAAATCGGCGATTTTTACGGCCCCGAAGGCAAAAAAGCAGCCTCGGGAATGAAATGGTCAAAATCCTTACGGCCCGAAGGTCAAAAAAAGACGCCGCAGGCCGTAAAGCTATTGAGAGTGAGCAAGCGGCGCGGAGGATACTGGCAAGCGAAGAGTAATAGGGAGAGAGAGGCGGCGAGTAAGCGGCGTGCCTGCTCCGACGCCGGCAAATGTGTCAAGAAAAAGAAACAGTGCTATACTAAAAACACCAATGAAATTAGGAGGATGGAAAGTATGATTTTAGACATTATTCTCGGTTTAGTCTTCGGTGGACTTGCAGGTTTCTGCGCAAGTAAGCTCATGAACGACTCCAACGGTATCATCGTGAACATCATCTTGGGTATCGTCGGCGGCTTCGTGGCAGGCTTGATCTTAGGCCTCGTCGGACTGAATGGAGCTGGCGGAGCGATCGGTTCATTTATTGCTTCCGTGCTCGGTGCCTGCGGATTGATCTATGTGTGGAGAAAAGTACTGAAGAAGTAATCGTTTCCGCCAATTGAAAAAGAATAGAAAAGGAGTTTCCTCTGTGGCGCAGACGGTTTTTTCGCTTGGCGAAAAGACCCGTCACCCGGGGGAAGCTCCTTTTTTCAGAAATGGTGTTGACTTATTTTCCGTGCGTTGTATAATGATGTTAGTCAAAGAAAGTCAAAGTCAAATCAAAAAATCAAATCTAGAAGTGAAATGTGGTGCAATTGAGTAGGAGCGAAAAGACGCTTCGTAAGGAGATGAGAGGGTTATGGCAAGATTAGTCGATGTAATCGAAATGATGATCAAAGAGATGCTGGACGAGAATAATGGTGCAGCAGTGATCAGCAGAAGTGATCTGGCGGAACGTGTAAACTGTGTGCCGTCTCAGATCACATATGTCATTTCCACACGTTTCACGAACGGACAGGGATATATCGTCGAGAGCCGTCGTGGCGGTGGCGGGCAGATCCGTATCTCCCGTGTGCATCAGATGCCGAAGACAAGCTACCTGATGCATACGATCAACTCCCTGGGCGAGTCGATCTCGCAGCAGGAGGCAGAGATCTTCCTGATGAATTTTCTTGACTATGGTGTGATCGACCAGCAGACCGCCCGGTTGATCAAGGCGGCGATCTCGGACCGTGTGCTCTCGGGGATCGATGCCGATAAGAAAGCATATGTGAGGATGGACATCTTCAAGAATATGCTTACCAGTCTGATAACGAAGTAAAGGGGGCATGCAAGATGAAATGTCAACGTTGTAAGGAAAGAGAAGCGAATGTAAAGATCATGAAGCAGACGACGGGCAAGGCCCCGCAGATGCTCATGCTCTGTGATGAATGTGCAAGAGAACTCGGCATCGCGATGCCGGGGAACCTCATGAATGGCGGGATCTTCGGATCCGCGGGAGCCGGTCTTGGCGGACTGAATCCGCTGGGCGGGATCCCGAGTCCTCTCGAAATGCTGGCCAGTGCATTTGAGGCACCGTTCGGATTAGGCCTGGAAGGCATGGTGGATGAGAATAATTCGGAGACCTGCCCGACATGCGGTATTACGAAGAGCCAGTTTACCAAGAGCGGTTTCTTAGGATGCCCGGACTGCTATAACGTATTTTCGCAGTCGATCGATCCGCTGTTCCTGAGAACACAGATGGGCTCAAAGCATGTGGGCAGAAAGCCCGGTGACGCCGAGGAGATCGATGTTCCTTCCGGAAAAGAATCGAAGGCGCCGCAGATCATGCAGGTAGAGGCCGAAGCGGATGAGATGGAAGGCATTCCGGAAGCCGAGAAGATGAAGAGAATGACGATCCTTGAAAAAGAGCGCCTCCTCAAGCAGGCCGTAAAGGAAGAAAACTATACGGAAGCGGCGAAACTTCGGGATGAGATACAACTTCTGAAGGGTGAGGAGGATAAGAAATGAGCTGGTATTTAGAAGCAGGCAATGACAGTGATATCGTGCTTTCCAGCCGTATCCGGCTGGCGAGGAACCTTAGGGGGATGCCTTTCCCGAACCGCATGAACGATGAGACGAGAAAGAAGGCTCTGGATTCCATTTCCGAAGCGCTCCTCAAATATCCGGGAAACAAGCTGATGCGGATGGATATCGCACCGCTCCCGCAGATCGACCGAAGAGCACTCATCGAGAACCACCTCATCTCCGAGGACCTTTGCAAGGGGCTTGAAGGACAGAGCGTATTCATCTCGAGGGACGAGAACATCAGCGTGATGGTCAACGAAGAAGACCATCTGCGTATCCAGGTGATGGCACCGGGGTTTGCCCTGGAGAATACATATACGCAGGCCGAAGATCTTGCGATCTTCCTCGAAAAGGAACTGCCGATCGCGTTTTCTGAGAAATACGGATTCCTGACGGCTTATCCGAGTAATACGGGCACCGGCCTTCGCGCTTCCGTGATGGTACATCTTCCGGTTATTACGAGCATCGGCAGGATGCAGGCGCTGACGGATTCGCTTTCGAAAGCGGGCTATACGGTCCGCGGGGTCTATGGAGAGAGGAGCCGCTCGGCGGGGAATATCTACCAGATCTCGAACACGATCACGCTGGGCATCTCGGAAGGAAGGACACTTCAGAACTTCGCCAAGATGATCAACGAGGTCATCGCGCTGGAAAGAAAACTGCGTAAGGACTATTACGAAAAGAATAAAGACCGTCTGGAAGATAAGGTCTTCCGCTCACTGGGTGAACTCACCTACGCGCGGATGCTTCCGGCGGGAGAAGCCATGGACCGCCTAAGCGACCTGAGACTGGGTGTGGCGTGCGGATTCATGAAGGATGTGGATGAAAGACAACTGATGCTTCTTCTGAATGCGATCGGCGACGCGTCGGTACAGAAAAGGAGCCGGCAGGAGCTTTCACCGAAAGATATCAATACGAAACGGGCAGAATTCGTAAGAGAGGTTCTGCTGAAAAAAGAAGAGAAAAAGAACGAAAACGAGTAAGGAGGGATGACCTATGAATATATCCAGAAGAACGATGGAGATGCTCTCCCGTGCACATATGTACGCAGCATCTTTTAATCTGAATTTTATCGGTACAGAACATGTGCTGCTGGCGCTTTCGGACTCCGAGATGTCGCCGGTGGATGAGATCCTGATGCGAAACGGCGTCAGCAAGGACGATGTGCTTCGTGAGATCATCAAGATCACGGGCCGCGAGCCGGGCGCTTTTGTCGAGCGTGAGGACGATCCGAACGAGATCTTCGCGCACTGCACAAACCGTACGAAGAGACTTTTATACCTCGCGGATTTCTTAACGAAGAACAGCGTAAGAAATGTAGTAGATCCGGAGCATGTGCTCCTGGCGATCCTGAAGGACGGACAGTGCACGGCATTCCGTATCCTCGCCTACCATGATTTCGATGGAAAAGAAGCGACAGACGAGCTGATCGAGATCCTTCGTGAAAGAGCGAAGGAGGAGGCTGCGGGCTTCGACACGGATGAGGATCGCGACGACGATGAGGAAGAAAACAACGAGTCCGAGTCCGAAGAGCAGGATCCGGTATCCAGATTCTTCGGCGGCGAAGCGCCGGCCAGAAGGGGAAGACCTACAGGCAAGCGCACAGGTGCGAAGGAGAAGGACGGAAAGACCAAGGTCCTCGACAAGTTCTGCAAAGATCTAACCGCTGAAGCAAAAGAAGGCCGCATTGATCCGGTGATCGGACGTGAAGAAGAGATCGCCCGCGTTATGCAGATCCTCGTAAGAAGAACGAAGAACAATCCGTGTCTCATTGGTGAGCCTGGTGTCGGTAAGACAGCGATCGCCGAGGGCCTGGCCCAGAAGATCGTCAACAACGATGTTCCGGATCTTCTTGCCGGCAAGAGAGTACTTTCCCTTGACCTGGCCTCGATGGTTGCCGGTACCAAGTACCGTGGTGATTTCGAAGAGCGTTTCAAGAAGGGACTTGAGGAAGCCAAGAATGCGGGCGACGTCATCCTCTTTATCGACGAGCTGCATACCATCATGGGCGCAGGTAACGCTGACGGCGCAATGGATGCCGCCAATATGTTGAAGCCGCTCCTCGCCAGAGGTGACCTGCATGTGATCGGTGCCACGACACTCGATGAATACAGAAAGCATATTGAAAAAGACTCCGCGCTGGAGCGCCGTTTCCAGCAGGTCCTTGTAAAAGAACCGAGCACGACAGATACGATCCTGATCTTAAAGGGTATCCGCAGTAAGTTTGAAGAGCATCACGGGATCAAGATCCCGGACGATGCCATCGATGCAGCTGTCATCCTGAGCAGCCGTTATATCACGGATCGTTTCCTCCCGGATAAGGCGATCGACCTGATCGACGAGGCCGCGTCGAGACTTCGTATCAAGTCCTCGACAGAGCCGGAGGAGACGAAGAAGATCGGTGAGCGCATCAACGAGATCATGCGTCTGAAGCAGGAAGCTGTAAACAACCAGGATTTCGAAACGGCACAGAAGCTCCGTGACGAAGAGACGGTCCTCGAGGAAAAACTCAGTGCGCTTCGCCAGCAGGTGATCAGCTCGAAGGAGAAGCAGCAGCTGGCGCTTTCTCCGGATGATATCGCGGATATCGTGGCCAACTGGACAGGTATCCCGGTCAAGAAGATAACCGAGAGCGACGCTGAGCGTCTGAAGACTCTGGAAGAAGAATTGAAGAAGCGTGTTATCGGACAGGATGAGGCGGTCACCGCGATCGCTAAGGCGATCAGAAGAAGCCGTCTGGGATTAAAAGACCCGAAGCGTCCGTCCGGATCCTTTATCTTCCTCGGTACCACGGGTGTTGGTAAAACAGAGCTTGCCAAGGCACTGGCTGAAGTCATGTTCGGTAACGAGAATGCCCTGATCCGTGTCGATATGTCCGAGTACATGGAGAAACACGATGCGGCTAAGCTCATCGGTTCGCCGCCGGGCTATGTCGGTTACGACGAGGGCGGCCAGCTCACTGAGAAAGTACGCCGTCAGCCGTACTCGGTAGTTCTTTTCGACGAGATCGAAAAGGCGCATCCGGAGATCTTTAACTCCATGCTGCAGATCCTGGACGACGGCCGTCTGACCGATGGTCAGGGACGTGTTGTCGACTTTAAGAATACGATCATCATCATGACATCGAACATCGGTGCCAGAATGCTGACCACATCGGCGGGACGCCACATCGGTTTCTCTGTTCCGAGTGAAAAGAAGGACGACCCGTTCGTAGATGAGGCGGATACAGAGAGACTTTACGGCGGCAAGTCCTATAGCGAAGCTAAAGAGCTCGTTATGGAAGAACTGAAGAAGGCATTTAATCCGGAGTTCATCAACCGTGTCGATGAGATCATCTTCTTCAGAATGCTCGGAAAGCAGTCGATCCTGAAGATCGTCGATCTTCTCACCGCAGGTCTTTCAAAGCGCGTCAAGGAGCTCGGCATAGATATCGAACTGACCGACGCCGCAAGAGAGTTCCTCGGCAAGAAGGGCTACGACCCGCAGTACGGTGCAAGACCGCTCAAGCGTGTCATCCAGTCGCTCGTAGAGGACAAGTTCTCTGAAGCACTCCTCGACCGTACGGTGGAAGCCGGCTGCACAGCAGTGGTCGATGTGGAGAACGAGGAGATCGTGATCCATAAAAAGGAGACAAGAAACCTGGCGGTAAGTGCTGCTGAAGAATAATAAAGGACAAAAGCATGTCCCCGACTCAAACAGTATCTGCTTCGCAGATAACTCGTCGGGGACATATTTTTTGTCCTTTCTTATTTCTGTCTATCCTTTGTGAATAGAAGAAAAACCTCGTCGCTCACGAGGTCTTTCTATTGGTTTTTCAGATCTTTACGAAGGAGGTTTATTTATTCTTCGTTGTTTTCCTGTAAGAGGGAGCGGCTGGGTTGGGGTCAGCCGTCGATCTTCTTTACCGGGACGAGATCGATGTAGCCTCTCTCACCGCGGGGCTCGAGCTGGATGCGCGGGTTCTTCTTGTCCCACTCATATCCGATGAAGGCCGGATCGTACTTCTTCTCGGCGTCCCAGATCTCACCGATTGCGGATACGTAGTTCTCTTCCGCAAAAGGTTCGCCACGGAACAGAAGATAGGTAGCGGCCGGCAGATCGATCACTTCAAATCCTTCCGGAATAGATCTCTGGTAGTCCGGCTCGACTTCGACGCCCTGGACGTATTCGTTCGTAATGGGCTTTCTCAGGTGCTCCGGAAGCCACAGGCAGACCGGCTCTCCGCTGATGGACTTGATGCTCGTAAGCAGTCCCCATACATCACAGCCGACTTCTTTACAGTAGCTCCAGTACTCGGTGGCGTTGACGCCTCTCTTGATGATGACTTTTCTCTCCGGTTTTTCAATGACCTGGATAAACACGTTTCTGATCTCACTCATAGTATCTACATTCCTTTCTGTATCTGTAATCAACGAAGGAGTGAAGAGCCAGATCGGGACCGGACTTGTGGAGTACTCTTTCGGGTTGCAGCCGAATTCACGTCTGAATGCGCGCTGGTAGCCGTCGACACTTCCGAATCCCATATCGGTGGCGACATCAAGTACGGATATATTCTCATCTCTCAGACGCAGGGCCGACTTCGACAGTTTCAGACGTCTGATGTAAACTGCCGGGGTCATGTGAAGATGCTCGATAAAGAGCCGCCTCGCGTACCAGGGAGAAAAAGATGAAGCCTTCGCAAGATCCGCAAGCGTGATCTCTTCGCTTATATGTTCACGGATGTGATCCTGCATGGCTCTTACCGCTTCTTTATGTTCGTCCACTTGGCTTACCTCCTTTGTGCGCTTATCTTAACGTAAGAGGTCAGACGGAATCTCGACTTTTTTTGCTAAGAATCAGATCAGCTGATATTGTTCACGATACCGATCGCGATGAAGTGGTCAAGGATCGCGCGAAGATCCGTGCCTTCATCGGCATGGTCACGGTCCACCCAGTGGATCGTATAGCGCTTCCCGCCGCCCGGGAGCTCGGCTCTTAATCTGTATGTATCGACATAAGGCGTATTCATGCTGACACGGCAGTTCCAGTATATCCCTCTGCACTCTTCCACCGAGCAGTCCGGGAAATTGACGTTGATGACCTTCCCGGCAGAAGGGAGGATACGGTCTTTCTCAGGACTTTCCTTCTCGAAAAGATCCGCTAGAACGGACGGGAGATATGCATCGGTCACCTGATGCCCGTGGGCGCTGCTCCTGTGA
Organism: Clostridiales bacterium; assembly: GCA_017551865.1. GTDB lineage: Bacteria > Bacillota > Clostridia > Saccharofermentanales > Saccharofermentanaceae > Scatonaster. The sequence goes on from JAFZKB010000002.1 coordinate 216,029, forward strand.
TCGTCCAGGAATCCTTCGGAAAAAGCAACGACCGGATAACCGCACATCGCCGCATCCAGAGCCGCCCCGACGGTGGCGGAGTACTGGATGTCCGTGCCTACATTAAAGCCGTTATTGATCCCGGAAAAGACGATATCCGGCGGCTCAGACATGATGTATCTGCTTCCGACGCGGAAGCAGTCGGTCGGAAGTCCGGTGCAGGAAAAGGCATGTATGCCATCGATGTTCCAGTCCACCGGATAGATGTCGAGAGGATCATTGATCGTCACACTGTGGGAAGCGGCACTTCTCTGTCCGTCCGGAGCGATGACCCATACTTCTCCGTATTTTCTGGCGGCTTTGGCCAGCCGCCGCAGCCCGTGGGCATTGATCCCGTCGTCGTTTGTGATCAGTATTTTCCGGTTCTTTTCCATAATCTGAAATCTCTCCCCAAGGTGGATCTATATAAAAACTGTATGTAGATTATCTCATAAAAAACACTCCTTCCGCACTTCCGGATACGTTTATGATGCCGTTTTTTCTGTCCCAATATTCGGATTGACAAAACGAATGTTCGGTATTAAAATGGCGCTACAAGCGATAAAACGAACAAAGTTTCGCTATCGAAAGGGGGAGCCGGATATGGAAAATGAGTTGGAATACATCTATGACGGGACTTTTGAAGGTTTTTTATGCTGCGTATATGCGAGCTATGTTCGAAGAGAAGTGCCGAAATACATCTATGTGGAAGAGGGGCTTCCGCTTCTCGGAGAAACGGCGACCTGGATCCCGACGGAATGGGAGAAGGCGCAGAGCGTGTACATCTCGCTGAGCAAGAAGATCGGGATGGAGGCGCAGGATATCGTGAAGGAAGTTTTCCTGACGCACCTGCCGAACAAGGAGATGATCCTCTTCCGTTATATCCGCATGGGCTACTGGATGGGACGGCGGATCCTCTTCGAGGCAGGAACAGAAGAGAATGCCGCATATGGGAGCGGTCCGATGCCGAAGGGGGCGGATGACCTGATCTCGCAGGTGCTCATGGCCTCGAGGAGTTACCGCGCCGAGGTGAAGAATATCGAAGGCGGGCTGCATTTTAGGTCCTTTTCGGACGTACTGATCTCCTGTATCTCGCCGAGAAATCTCGTGCTGCCGGGCCTGGCGGATTTTTTCGAGAAGAGGCTTACGAACTCGAAATTCCTGCTTTACGATAAGACGCATCAGATGGCGGCGGTGCATCGGGAAGAGGGGACGATGGTCACCCGCATGAGAAACATTCAGCTACCGGTGCTTTACGATGAGAAAAATGTCTACGATAACCTCTGGAAACCGCGCTATGAGAACATCCATATCGAGGTGCCGATGAATCAGAGATATGCCTTAAATGAGATGAGAAAGCGCCTCTGGTGCGAGGTCACGGATGGATAGGAGATCGCGTCCGGGATCAGACTTCTTCCGGTTTCTCCTGCTGTGCCGGGAGCTTTCCCGAGGACAGCGCATAAAGGAAATGGATCGCGAACGGAAGGCTGGTCAGGCAGCTCAGAAGATCGCTTACGGGATAGACGGCTTCGATGCCGTGGATGCCGAAGAAATAGGGCAGAAGGAAGATGCAGGGGATGAAGAAAAGACCCTGACGGAGACACGAAAGGAAAGATGCCTTGAAGCGTTCGCCGGTGGACTGGAAGGTCATGTTGCACATGACGTTGACGGTCAGAAGCGGCAGTAGGAAGGCCTCGAGGCGCAGGGCGCGGGAACAGATCGAGATGACTTCCGCGTCGTTAATGAAGAGCGGGACCAGCTGCGGGGCGAAGATAAAGAGCGGGATCGCGAAAGCGAGCATGACGCAGGTGCCGAAGATCCAGGTAAAGGTGAAGGCGGTCTTCATGCGGTCCCATCTCTTCGCGCCGAAATTGAAACCGAGCACCGGCTGGTAGCCCTGGCCGATGCCGAGGAGTACGCAGAAGATCAGCATGGTGACTTTCGAGAAGATGCCCATGGCGGAAAGCGCGGCATCGCCGGCGAGACCGCCGCCCTGCTGGTTTAAAAAGATCGTGGAGATGCTGGCCAGTCCCTGACGGAGAAGAGAGGGAAGACCGGTGAACCAGATGTTCCCGTGGAAGGACAGATCCCGCGAGAAGTTGGAGAGGCTGAGTTTGGCGATGTTCTTCTTAAGAAGGACGGGGACCAGAAGCAGAAGGAAGGAGATGCACTGCGAGATCAAGGTCGCGATCGCCGCGCCGGCCACGCCCATGTCGAGGACGTTGATCATGAGCGGATCGAGGAAGATGTTGAGCACACCTCCGAAGCCGATGCCGATCATGGAGAAGACGGCTTTGCCTTCCCATCTCCAGAGATTATTGAGAACGTAGGTGCCCATCATGATCGGGGCGCCGAAGAGGATATATCTGGCGTAGGTCTTCGCGTACGGAAGCGCGGTCGGAGTGGAGCCGAGCATGTTCATGATCGGTTCGAGGAAGATAAGGCCCAGGCAAGTGATCAGGGCACCGATGCCCAGTGCGGAAAAGAAACTCGTGGAGAGAGCTTTTCCGGCGGTATCTTTATCCTTGGCGCCGAGAGAACGCGACAGGATACTGCCGGCGCCCATGCCGAGGGTAAAGCCGATCGCCTGAATGAGGGCCATGAGAGAAAATACGACACTGACGGCACCGGACTGGCTCTTCCCGAGCTGGGAAACGAAATAGGTATCCGCCGTGTTATAGATGCCGGTCACGAGCATGCTGACTGTCGTCGGGATCGCCAGCTTCAGGATCAGCGGGCAGACCGGGGCTTCAGTCATCTTGCGGAACTGTTTCTTGTCGGATGTCGATGCGGACATGATGTGACGGCCTTTCTTCTGGAAAACGAATCGAAGAGATCATGGGGAAGATCTCTTCCGAACAGAAATCATTATAGCAAAGGGCGCTAATATAGGATATAAGAGAAATTGCACGAAATTTCGAGATTATTCCCGAATAGTTTCATTTTTTCTTCTGCCGTTTCGGACGGGAATTGATATACTTATAGTGTATGAATGTTGCGATGTGCAGGAACGGGAAGGAGGAGAGATTATGCTTGAGAAAATGATCATCCTCATCGGTATGCCCGGGTGCGGCAAGAGCACCATCGGGCGGATCCTCGCACAGGAACTCGATGTACCCTTCGTGGACACGGACGAGTTGATCGCTAAGGCGGAAGGCATGCCGCTTTCGAAGATCCAGCAGGAGAAGGGGAGAGAATATTTTCTCGCCGCGGAAGAAAACGCGCTCTTCTCCTTAGACGATTCTCCGAAGGTCGTAGCTACCGGCGGAAGTGCCGTACTCTGCCGTCACGGCATGATGTATCTGAGCTCGATCGCGACGATCATCTATCTGGAAACGGATATGAATATGCTTGTGCGCAGGATGGGCGACCCGAAGAAAAGAGGTGTCGTTCTTGCGCCGAACCAGACGATCATGGGCGTATATCGCGAAAGACGCCCGCTCTATCAGCAGTATGCGGACATCCGCATCCGCACGTATCACACGAGGCCGAAAGCCGTGGCACAGCGTGTGATCGCGGTCCTTACCGGAGAAGACGGGAAGGAAAAGGAAGGAGAAAACGATGCCAAAGGAAACGAAAAAGACAGCTGAGATAAAGAAGACCACTGCTTCCAGAAAGCCGGTTTCCGCGAAAGCCGCGGCGGCGAAGAAAAAGCAGGAAGAGATGCTCTACGACCTCGCGGATCTTTTCAAAGTGTTCGGAGATTCGACAAGAATCCGCATCCTTTATGCCCTGATGGATGGTTCTCTCTGTGTTAGCGATATTTCTTCAGAACTGGAGATGAACCAGTCTGCAGTTTCCCATCAGCTCAAGATCCTAAAGCAGAATAAGCTCGTGAAGAATACCCGTGCCGGGAAGGCCATCCTTTACGAACTGGCGGACGAGCATGTCAAAGCGATCCTCGAGATCGGCCAGGAACATATCGAGGAGCTGTAAGGACACATGGACAGAAGACCATCTTTTTCCGCCCTCGACATCATCTCCAGGGTGATTACCGAACATGTAAAAGAAGGGGATCTCTGTATCGACGCGACCGCCGGCCGCGGCAACGATACGGCGATGCTCTGTGAACTCGTGGGTGAAAGCGGGAAAGTCATCGCCTTCGATATTCAGGAAGATGCCGTAGAAAGCACGAAGGAACTTCTTACTAAGAAGGGTCTTTCGGAGCGTGCGGAGGTGCATCTGCAAAGCCACAGCGAGATGGGAAAGTATGCCGAAAAAGGGACCGTCTCCTGTATCACCTTTAACTTCGGATGGCTCCCGAAAGGCGACCATAATATCTTCACGAAAAAAGAGACCAGCATCCCGGCGATCGAAGCGGGGCTGGAACTTCTTAAAGACGACGGCATCATGACGCTGATCCTCTACTACGGAAGGGAGACGGGTTTCGAAGAAAAGGACGCGCTCCTCGAATATCTCCCGACGATCGACAGTGCAAAGTATACGGTCGTCGAGATGCCTTTCGTCAATAGAAGCAACTGCCCGCCGATCCCGATCGTGATCTTTAAAGGGCGCTGACGCCTGCCGGATCAGAAAGAAAAAGTGAAATCACCTGAGGAGAATGCAACTATGAGCAAGCAGATCAAAGGACAGAACCCGAGTCTTAAAATGGACTTTCCGGATCCGGATGTGATCTTTGTCGATGGCTTTTATTACATGATCTCCACCACTATGCATTTTCTTCCCGGAGGACAGATCCTGCGATCCTGCGACCTGATCCACTGGGAGCACGCCGCGTATGTTTTCGACCATCTGGACAGCACAGATGCGCAGAGACTTGAAGGCGATCAGCATATCTATGGAAAAGGCATGTGGGCGGCAAGTCTTCGCTATCACAAGGGAACTTTTTACGTCGTCTTCGTCTGTAACGACACATGGAAAACATATCTTTACCGCGCACAGAAGATCGAAGGTCCTTGGCGCAAAAGCGAAATCGAAGGATTCTATCACGACTGTTCGCTTCTTTTCGACGATGACGACCGGATCTATATCGTCTATGGCAACCGCCAGATTTATCTGACCGAGCTCGATGCGGATCTTAAGGGTCCGAAGGAAGGCGGGCTTCACCGCCTGATCCTTTCCGATTCGGAAGAGACTCCGCTGGGCTACGAAGGGTCACATTTTTATAAGATCAACGGCAGATATTATCTGTTCTTCATCCACTCCCTGAAGGAGAGATGGAGAAGAGTCGAAGCGTGTTTTTCGTCTGATTCTCTGGAAGGAGAATTCACGGGCGGAGATATCTTTAATGACGACATGGGCTTTCGTGATTCCGGCGTCGCGCAGGGCGGCATCGTCTGCGGCGTGGACGGAAAGTGGAACGCGATCCTTTTCCAGGACAGCGGCGCGGTCGGCAGGATCCCTGTGGTCGTTCCGGTCACATGGAAAGACGGGTCCCCCGTGTTCGGGATCGATGGAAAAGTTCCGCATGAACTGACACTTCCCATCTCCGAAAAGGCAGACGATCCTTCGGAAGAAGCCGGCCACAAATATGCGCCGCTTCTCGGTTCGGATGATTTCCGATACGGCTTTGCCTGGGGCGAAAAGAAAGATACGGAAGAGTTTAAACGGACCTTCGGCACATTCGGTCTAAGAAGTATCTGGCAGTTCAATCACGAGCCGGATCTCGACCTCATTTTCCGCGATGAGAAAGAGGGAAAACTCTGGATCACAACGGCTAAGCTGAGCCCCGATCTTAACCATGCGAAGAACACGCTGACGCAGCGCATGATCTATCCGGGATGTACCGCGGAAGTTACGGTCGACGGATCTTTTCTCAAAGAAGGAGACTGCGCAGGCCTTTCTATCCTTCAAGGAGACTACTGCTTCGCCGGTCTTGAAAAAAGAGACGGGAAACTCTTCGCTGTCATGTATTCGCAGAAAGAAGAAAGAGGCGTCTGGGATCTAAGTAAAGATCCGGCCGAACTTCTGGAGGAGCGGAAACTCACTTCGGAAAATTCGGGCGCAGGCACTTTCCGTTTCCGCATCAAGGCCAGCTTTACAGATGGAAAAGATGAGGCGGTCTGCTTCATCGAAGAAGATGGCGTGTGGAAGAAGATCGGCGGAACACATACGCTTCGCTTCCGGCTCGATCACTTCGCCGGCGCGAGATTCGGACTATTTATCTATTCAACGAAAGGAACCGGAGGGAAAGCCGGTTTTTCGGATTTTCTTCTGGAGAAATGATCACGATGTTTTCACTGATGTTTGTTTTGTTTTTCACCCTGCTTCTGGTAAGTCTGGCCGGACTTTTCTTCTGTTTCCGAAGTCTCTTCCTTAAAGGCGAACCGGTAAAAACAGTGTCGAAAGAAAAGCGCAAAAAAGCATCGCTTCTTTCTCTGATCCCGCTTCTGATCCTGGGGATCGCAGGGGCGATCCTTCCGTTTATTATCGTGCTCCCGATCTTCCATCTCATGGTTTTTTGGATCGTGATCGCATGCATCCTTTTCTTCATCAACAAGAAAAAGAAGACGCCATACTGGCTGGCGGCGGCCATCGCGATCCCGGTCACGATCATCTACATGTCCGTTGCCTTTTTCCTCGCGGTGCACATATATAAGACCGAATACCATCTGGAGACAAAAAAGGACGTGGAGCCGCTTTCGGTCGCGCTCATTTCCGATTCGCATGTAGGCGTCTGTTTCGATGGAGAAGGCTTTGCTGAACGTATCGAAAAGATCTCGGAGCACCAGGCGGATGTCCTGGTCATCGCCGGTGATTTTGTCGATGAGTATACGAAGAAAAAAGACATGGTCATCTGCTGCGAAGCACTGGGAAAGATCAAGACGACATACGGTGTGTTTTATGTTCCGGGGAATCACGATATCGGGGATAACGCGAATCGGGATTTTGATTTTGACGAACTGATCGAAGAAATGGAAAAGAACGGAGTCCATGTTCTTTTCGACGAGGTGGCCGAGATCGGAGACGACTACTATATCGTCGGACGAAATGATCGGAGCATGGTGAGAAAGGACATCTCAGAACTGACGGCGCCGCTCGATCATTCGAAATACATCATTGTGCTGGACCATCAGCCCAATGACTATGCGGAAGAAGAAAAAGCCGGATGTGATCTGGTCTTAGGCGGACATACGCATGGCGGACAGATGATCCCGATCCGTCCGCTTGGCGAGCTGACCGGCGCGAACGATTCGACCTACGGCTTAAAAACGCGGGGCGAGACGATTTTCATCGTGTCGTCCGGTATCGGAAGCTGGGCGGTCCCCTATAAGACCGGAACGATCTCCGAGTACTGCCTGATCGACATTACATCCGATGGAAGCACCGTGGCGGAAAGAAAAAAAGAGACGACGGAAACGACAGTGATCGAGTCGACCACCGAATCCACGACGGAAGAAACGACGACGGAAGCGACCACTACGGAAACTCCACCTTCTGAAACGCTCGATCCGAGTATCGATCGGACATGCTATCCGTATGAAGAGCCGGAGATGCCGGAACTTACTCCGCAGCAGCAGAAGATCTACGAGGATCTTTGCGAAAAGATCAGTAATTTCGAACCGTATTTCTATGATCGAAAAGAACTCGGATATGACTACATGGATGACCTTTTATATGTCACGGGTCTACTGGAAGAGCAACATCTGGAATTTAGAAACTACTACGAACTTCAGGAAGTCACCGATGATCAGATGGAACTTCTCGGCATGAAGCTGGAATACTGGTGCAGATGGGAAACTGAAAATCCGAGCCATGACATCAATGACGTAAAAGCAGGCATGGAGGCATTTAATAAGAAAACGGAAGAGATCCTTTCCGGACTTTCAGACGATATGACTGCCTACGAAAAGTACTACTATCTGGCCGCGCAGATCTCGATCAATCAGGATTATGACTATCTGGGAGATGCCTCTGTGCAGGCGGCTCCCTGGGCAGGCATCATGGGCGGAGAATCGATCTGCGCCGGCTATTCCGCGGCGATGGAATATCTATGTAAAAAGGCAGATCTCTATTGCATCACCATATCCGGAACGATCCAAAATGAGGGACATGCATGGAATCTCATAAAGCTTCCTGAAGGGACGTATCACGTCGATGTCACCTGGGCAGATGGAACCGGCGAAGTAGGCACATACGGCTGGACCCGGTATTTCGCGCTGACGCAGGAGCAGATCCTGATCGATCACACGATCGTTGACGAAACAGTCGCTACCGGGCAGAAAGAATTCGTCACGTTCTGAGTTTTTTCTGTCACGCCCCCTGTTTGGTATAAGAACACTCATCCGGGGAATCTTATGCAAACTTTTTTCGATGTGTTTTGCATAAGACTTCGCTTCGACGCGTTCTTATGCAAACAAAAATGACCGATGTGTACCTAAGAACACGATTCTTTCCATTCTTATGCAAAAGATCCTGTCGATAATGTACCTAAGATCCCATCTTTCACGATTCTTATGCAAAAGCACCTGTCTAAGATGTACCTAAGATCGCACTTTAAACCTATCTTATGCAAAAAGATCTTTTCTAACTGTACCTAAGATCGCACTTTGAGCATATCTTATACAAAACGCCTGCTTGTGATACTTCCCCGATTTTCCCAAACGAAAAAAGTGTCGCCCGGCGGGCGACCTTTTCTTATCTTTTTTCCTGTTTAATGAGCTTGTAAGAAAGAGATGCGGCCATGCGAAAAGCACGGTTACCGCGCAGGTTCCGGTAAGGATACCGGCAGCAAAATTAAGGAGGAAAAGACCATGAAAAAAGAGATCAACAACACCAATAAAGAAGCAAAGAACAACATCACCGAGATCGTTTTTATCCTTGACCGTTCCGGCTCGATGGGCGGCCTCGAGAGCGACACCATTGGCGGATTCAACTCCATGATCGGAAAGCAGAAGAAAGAGGACGGCGAGTGCTATGTCACAACAGTGCTTTTCGACTCGGTGGTCGAGACTCTTCACGACAGAGTAAAGCTCTCCGAGATCTCGGAGATGACCGATAAGGAGTATTTCGTAAGAGGCTCCACGGCACTTCTCGATGCGATCGGATCCACCATCAAGCACATCGGCAACATCCATAAGTACGCCCGGGAAGAAGATGTGCCGGCCAATACGATCTTCGTGATCACGACAGACGGCATGGAGAACAGCAGCCGAGAGTATTCGTCCGACAAGGTCAAGAGGATGATCGAAAAGAAGAAGGCAAAGGGCTGGGAGTTCATCTTCCTCGGCGCGAATATCGATGCTGTCAGCACGGCAAGATCTTTCGGCATCGATAAGGAACACGCGGTGGATTATCACTGCGATGCCAAGGGTACAGCGCTCAACTTCGCCTGCCTCGGCAAGGCCGTCAGCTCCATGCGTGCCTGCGGAAAGATGGACAGCTCCTGGCGCGAAGAGATCGACGAAGATTTCGCTTCCCGCGGATAAAAGAAAGCCCGGATCCAAAGGGGTCCGAACCACAGGTGAAATAACTTTTTGCATGTGACGTAAAAGTAATTTTATTATTCAGTACTCCCCATATAATGAAATCAGAGATGCATCTGGATTTTGTTATGTGGGGAGTTCTTTTCTATGAAAAAAGTATTGCGTGGTATGGTCACATTTGTTCTGTGCGGCAGCATCGTTTTGTCATCAGCAGCGTGTGGAAAAAAGAAATCGGGGAAGACCGCGAAAGTAGTTCAGGCGAGCGATCCATACTATCGTGCGGAAACGATTGCTCTTCCGCTTCCGGAGGAGGTTCCGGGTCGCGAAGTGACGACGGCGATAGTCGACAAATGTTATATTTTGAAAACAGCAGTAGTGGCAAGTTATGGCATCGAATATCAGCTGCCGAAAGAACTTTCCGAGCAGTATGAAAGATACATCAAGAATCCGTTCGCAATGGATGAGAAAGAATCCGAAAAACTCTTAGAGGAGGTCTACAGCTACTCGCAGTCGGGTCTGATCATCTATAACCTGGACGGAAGTACGAGATGCACGATCCCCAATAAGGCAGGCGCTCCTTCGAGCATATCCAAAGTCATGGAAACAGATGACGGGAGATTGCTGGCACTCGTTGAAACCTACGGACAAGCGCCGGATTGGCGTCTGACTTATTCCATCGCGCAGATCGATACCGACGGCAAAATGAAGGATCTTTTCGAACTGAAAACCGGCGAGGAGGCGCTCCACGATATCGTACTTTTGGATAACGGCGGATTCATCGGTGTCGGATATCAGGAGATCTCCGTGTTTGATGAGAAAGGCAAGAAGGTCGCAAGTGATTCGAATAATATCGACAATTCGGTCCTGCAGGAAGTCTACTGTCAGAACGGACAGTACTATGCTCTGTTTGATGACATGTCTTCGGTAATGAATGAAAGCGCTTTCCTTCGAAAGTTTGATCTTCAGTCCGGAAAGCTCGGACCGAAATCGGGCGGTGTGAATAATTTCGGATTAAACCAGGGCAACGACGGCGTTTATTATCTGATGGGAGATGATGTCGAGAAGATCGATATCTCGACCTGTTCGACCGAGAAAGTGCTTTTCTCGTGGAATAATGTGGATCTGAACAGAAAAGCGATCACCGATATCAGTATCCTTTCCGAGAAAGAGGTATATATCGTTCAGGTCAAAGAGAATGCGGATGATCCGTATTTTTCCGGAATCACAAACCCGAAGATCAGTCTTGTCAAGCTTACGAAAGAAGAGAAGAATCCGCATGCGGGAAAGCGCATCATCGAGATCGCTACTTCGAGAAACTATGACTGGATCCCGGATGTCTTCCTGGATCGTATCGTGGAATATAATCTGGATCCGGAGAACAAGACCAGGATCGAGATCGTCGACTACAGCACGATGAAGACAGTTTTCCCGACGGCCGGAACAGACGAGGATACGATCATTTCGCAGACGGTGGATAAGGTCTATCTGGATATGCAGAACGGCGCTGGTCCGGACATTCTTCTCGACTTTGGTGAATACAGCCAGTTCGATAACGAGAAGATCCTTCTCGATATGAACACCCTGATCGACGGTGAAAACGGCCTCAACCGCGATGAGTATCTCGACAATATTTTCCGCGCATGCGAAAAAGACGGACACCTTTATCAGATGCCGATCATCTTTTACGCGTCCGGAATGGTCGCTAACAAAAACTACACGCAGGGAAAAGGTTCCTGGAGCTATGACGATCTTCTTTCGACGATCGGTTCGCTCCCCGAGAATGTGACGATGATCCCGGAAACATACTGGGCAGATGTTCTTAAAGAACTCCTCTATACCAACGGAAGATCCTATATCGACTACGAGAAAAAGGCAGTTCATTTCGATGATCCCGAGTTTTTGAAGATCTTGGAGATCGCGAAAAAGACCGGCTCTTTAAAAACGAGCGATGAGATCCTGGAAAGCGATATGGAACAGTTCTATTCCGGAACGAATATCAGCGGCGAGTACTTAAAACAGGGCATGGCGGCATCTGCGATCTGCAAGCTGATCCATATTCTCGAGTTTGCCGAATACGACGCATCCTGCGCGGATGGAGTCGACTTTATCGGCACTCCCGGAAACGAGATCGGCGGACTTTCTGCCGAGTATAATATGAGTGTCGGTATCTCGAGCAAGTCCTCGTATCAGAAAGAAGCATGGGACTTCGTAAAGTATCTTCTTGATACGGATTCGCAGGTTGAATGCGTGCATCTGGTCCTCGGCTTCCCGGTGGAAAAAGAAGCCTGTGAGAAGATCCTCAAGGAGCAGGTGGGAAGATACGAAAAAGCCATCGAGAATCCGACCATCGGATATGCGCAGGAGCTCCTGGAGAGCTATCCGGTCTTAAACAGTGACACCGTTGAGCGCGCGATGAAAATGCTCAGCAACATCCACACGGTCAAGTCCTTTGATAAGACTGTATTCCTTCTGATCAAAGAGGAAGCCGAAGCCTACATCATGGGCGACCGCTCCGCGGAAGATGTGGCAAAGAATATTCAGAACAGAACGGCGACTGTCGTTAACGAACGCTAACGCGAAAAATGTATAATGAAGACGATCAGATCAGTGAGGCAGCTGATCGTGCGGCGACGCTTTTTGTTGTCGATAGTGAAGGGGTGAAAAATGTACAGAAAAAAAGTAACGGTGTGGGTAAGTGCAATTCTTGCGGCATCGATCCTGTTTTCAAGCGGCTGCGGGAAGAAGAAAAAGGGAAGTGACGGATCGGATTCTGATTTGTCAGAACCTGCAACTCGTGTGACGATGGATCCGGATAATCCGAATAACAATGTCGACTATGCTGTAGATGTTGTAAAGCCGGAGGATCCTTTCTATGAAGTGGAGAGTAAGGAACTTATTGTTCCCTCGAATCCTTCTATGAAAGTGGAGCAGGAGTATTCGGTCGGTTCGCCGGCCTGCGTCGGAAAATACATCGTGAAGGAGTTTTTCTATAAGTATGAGTACCCGCCGGAGGTACAAGCGCAGGTCGATAAGATCAAGTTCCCGGATGAATACGATCAATTCGTAGAGATCGCCAACAAGTACTATGATCACGGCCTGGGCATCTTCGACGCGTCCGGAGAGTATCTCTTCTCTCTTAAGGTGGAGGATATGGATTCCTCTCCCGGTATGTTGTTTCAGACAGCAGATGGGAAACTCGGTATGACTGAGTCCATCATGAAGAGCGATGGTTTTTATTCAGACATCCTTATGTTTAATGACAAGGGCGAAAGAATCGGGAAAGAGCCTCTGAGTTTTTCAGGGAACCCGCTTTCTTCCTGGAATGGGAAATCGGTGATCCTTCCGGACGGGAATGTCCTTCTTTCGAATAGCGGTGTGGTGATCCTTGTGGATGGAAACGGCAAGGAACTCTGGTGCCTGAATCCGAATGATTCGACCAGCATGAAGAATGGTACGGTCCGAAGTGCTTTTGTCATAGAGGGAAAGATCTATCTGTACTATGTCAACGACTGGTCGGATCAGAAGACAAGGTCGATCCAGGAGATCGACGAGGCGACCGGAAATCCCAAAGGGGAGATGCTCGAGATCTCGTCCAAAGTGCCTGAAACCATATTCCAGGGGGAAGATGCCTGTTTCGCGGTCGGGGCAAACGGCATCGTCAAGGTCGATCTTCGAAACGGAGATATGGAAGCGGTCATCAACTGGAATGAGACGGATATCAACTGGTTCAGACTGAAGACGGATACATGCCAGATGATCTCCGCTGATGAGGTCTGCTTCCTTACGTATGAGGATTCCAGGGATTCAAATGAAAACCATGCCTATGTGACTCATTTTAAGCGGGCGGCGAAGAATCCTCATGCGGGAAAAACACTTCTCCACTTAAGTGCCAACGGTCTTTACGACTCGACGTTGGTCGACCTTGTGGTCGATTACAACAAACGGCCGGACGGCAAGGCCCGTGTCATGACATACGATACAAGAGATGATGTAGATTCCGTCATGCCTGCCAATGCGGGGAATGCGGATATGGCCTATAAGATCTTCCTGAACATGAAGTCCGGGACAGGTCCGGACCTTCTGATGAACTTTTCGGATTTCGGTGAGTTCGAGAATGAAAACGTGCTCTGCGATCTCAATACATATATCGACGGGGCGAGCGGAATCGACAGAAGCCTTTACTTCGATAACATATTCAGAGCCTTTGAAACAGACGGAAAACTCCTGCAGATGCCGATCCTTGTTCAAGGACTGGGTCTTCTCGGAAATTCGGATATCTGCGGGCAGACCAACGGCATGACGTATTCCGATTTCCTTTCTCTGGTCAAAAAGATTCCGGACGGAACCACGATGTTCTTCGACAAGACGGCCGAGGAATTCATGGAGGAGATGCTCAGTAGTGATATTTCTTACTTCGTCGATTATGCCTCCTGCAAAGCGAATTTCGACTCCGCGGAGTTTAAGCAGCTCCTCGAGATCGCTAAGCTCTGCGCGATACAGAGAGACCCCATAAGTCTTGGAGACAACGAGGCAGGCGATCCGGTACTGGATGGCCTGAGTTCCGGCGCCTGGGCTGCGGCATCGTATCTCCTCGACAGTGTAAGAGGAATGGGCAGATACAGAAATCTGAACAAGGGGAATATCACCTATATGGGATTCCCGTCCTCTTCCGGTTCGGGCTTCGGAGCGACGGCCAATATGTCGATCGCGATCTCGTCTTTCTCAAAGCATAAGGAAGAAGCATGGGATTTCATAAGATATCTTCTGGAGAAGGATTCGCTTGTGAAACTGGGAGGATCCTATGGGATCCCGGTGAATCGCGCCGCTCTGGATGAACGGACGAAAATCGTGGTGGCGGAACTTGAGGAAATGAATAGTAATACTCCGGATGATCCGCTTGCCGGACCCAAAGAAACGATCGAGGATGCGGATATCAAAAAGTTCATCGATCAAGTCGGACATATCGACAGAAAGATCGCGGCATATCCGGCGATCCTTTCCGTGGTAAAAGAAGAGGCGGCGGCATACTTTGCGGGACAAAAATCCGTGGATGATGTGGCCACGCTGATCCAGAACCGAGTGGAACTGATCTTGAAGGAAAGCCAGTAATCGATAGTTTTTTCTTTTCGCTCACATTCCTTTTCGATTATCGGCTTTCCTGCGCGTTTTCGTAGGCGTTTGGACGCCTTCATGCTATAATAGACCTACTGTAAAAAAGGAAGGTATTTCGCATGGGTGAGGAAACAAAGACCACCGGATTTAAGAAAGTCGGAATCGTAGGTCTTGGCCTGATCGGCGGGTCGCTGGCGAAGGCGATCCATGGAAGAACAGATGTCGAGGAGATCGTCGCGATCGATACGGACATGAAGGCCGGAGAACTGGCCGCCAAGGAGTGCGTTATCGCAGACTTCAGCACAGACGATCTGAGTATCTTAAGCGGATGCGATCTCGTTATTCTCTGCGCGCCCATCGATGCCATCAAGAAGATGCAGCCGGAGCTTAAAAAACTCGATATCGGTCTGATCACCGATGTCGGTTCGGTAAAAGGTCCGGTCATGGAAGCGATCACTCTCCCGAATTTTGTCGGCGGCCACCCGATGGCCGGATCCGAGCGCCACGGCTATGCCTGCGGAAGCGGTTCCCTTTTCGAGAATGCACTGTATGTGATCTGTGTGCCGGAGTCCTCGGAAGTCTCTGCGAAGAAACTCGATCAGTTCGAACAGCTGATCCGCGCGATCGGTGCGATCCCGATGCGCATGACCGCGGAAGAACACGATAAGAGAGTGGCGGCAGTCTCGCATCTTCCGCATATCGTCGCCAGCAGTCTTTCGCTGCTTCTGGCCAATCTCGACGACGGCGCGATCTCCCGTATGGCGGCCGGCGGTTTTAGAGATATCACGCGTATCGCCTCCTCGGATCCGAAGCTCTGGGCGGGGATCACGGAGAATTCGAGAAAGGCACTTCTGCCGGTCCTCGAAGAATATATCGAACTTCTTTCAAAGTGGAGAGACTCCCTTCAGGAGAACGACAAAGCCGCTCTGGAGAAGCTTTTCATGCAGGGAGCATGCTACAGAGATCACCTCGATACGAACCTTAGAGGTGCGCTGGAAGCTTCTTCCATGCTGACCGTCTATGTCGACGATAAGCCGGGTGAGCTGGCCCGTATCACGGCCATCCTCGGAAAAGGAAATATCAACATCCGAAACATCAATATCCGCAACTTCAGGACTTACGACGGAGGTCAGGTGAGCCTCCTGCTCGGTACGGCGAAGGAAGCGGTCGAGGCCTATGCGCTTCTTAAGGAGGCCGGCTATGAGTGCGATTAAAGCAGGTCTCATCGGATCTCCTCTGGGGCATTCGATGTCGCCTTATATCCATGAACGCATCATGGAGGCATCCGGCATCTCCGGAACTTATGAACTTTACGAGATCTCTCCGGAGGAGCTCCCGAAATATGCCCCGATCCTCATGAAGGAACTGACGGGCTTTAATGTCACGATCCCGCATAAGGTCAGTATCCTCCCGTTCCTCGATGAGACTGCACCGATGGTAAAAGAATACGGCGCCGCCAATACTGTCTGCGGCAAAATTGGATATAACACCGACGTGGACGGATTTTTGTCCTGCAATATCCCGATGAACGGGAAGAAAGTCCTTCTTCTCGGCGCGGGGGGAGTGGCCCGCATGATGGCCATCGAAGCCTTAAAGGCCGGAGCGGACCTTCAGATCTGGGCCAGGTCTTCAGAAAAAGCACAGGCGCTCGTAAACGAGTGCAAGAGCAAGGGATACGACAAAGTCGCCGTGGCCGCGGAAGCTCCGGAGGACGGATCTTTTGACACGGTATTAAACGGAACGCCCTGCGGCATGTGGCCGAATGTGCACGATACCGCACCGCACCTTTCGGCATTAAAGAAAGACGGCACGTTCTTCGATACGATCTATAACCCGTGCCCGACCAAATCCTGCATGCAGGTCAGAGCAAACGGCGGCACCGCGGTATCGGGCTTAAAGATGCTCCTGCACCAGGCGATCGCTGCGGAAAAGATCTGGGCGCCGGACGCGCATTTTGACGACGGAAGGCTTTCCGAGATCCTGCCGGATGTAAGGAAGAAGCTTTGGGAAAAGAACCCGATCAAGGTCGTGTTTACCGGCTTTATGGGCGCGGGCAAGACCAGCATCGGAAGAAAACTTTCGGAAGAACTGAAGATCCCGTTTATCGACCTCGACGAAAGGATCGAAAGAATCGCGGGATGCCCGATCCGGGAGATCTTCGAAAAAGACGGCGAAGAGACATTCCGGAGGATGGAACATGACGTGCTGAAGGTCGTGCTGGAAAACTCCGGATCCGAGGTCATCTCCTTAGGCGGAGGCGTCCTGACGAATGAAGAAAACAGAAAACTTATC
Organism: Clostridiales bacterium; assembly: GCA_017551865.1. Lineage (GTDB taxonomy): Bacteria > Bacillota > Clostridia > Saccharofermentanales > Saccharofermentanaceae > Scatonaster. The sequence goes on from JAFZKB010000002.1 coordinate 232,837, forward strand.
TCCGAGAGCAAGGCGCTGGTGATCTATCTTCAAGCCGACGCCGACACGATCTGGGAGAGAGTGAAGGACGATACCGCAAGGCCGCTCCTTCAGGCGGCAGATAAGGATACCGCGTACCGGAATATGTGCGAGCGCTTAAAGTCCAGAGAAGAGTCGTATCTTGCCGGATCGGACGTGGTCGTTTCCGCGGTGGGCGATAAAGAAGTCGTGTTCGACAGGGTGAAGAAACTCCTCCTGCCGTGATACAATAGAAGAAGCCGGCCGGGAATCGTGGCCGGACATACGGACCCGCATTTTTGGGCGGGCTCGTGAAATATAAAGTTCAACGAAGAGAGGTAACAAATATGCCGGAAATTATGGCCAATACCAATCATGGAAAATATCCGATCCTCATCCGTACGGGCGCGCTGTCCCAGCTGGGAGATGTCGCGGGAAAGACAGTAAGAAGCAGAAAGGCGTTCATCGTCACAGACGATATCGTGGAGGGTCTGTATTTCGCAGCAGCGAAAAAGTCCCTTACGGCTTCCGGTTTCGAGGTCGCTTCCTATGTGATCCCGAATGGGGAATCCAGCAAGTGTCAGACGAAGCTCTTTGAGATCTATGGTGCGATGCATGATTTCGGCATGTCGAGATCTGACCTGGTCATCGCACTCGGCGGCGGAGTCGTCGGCGATCTTGCCGGATTTGCGGCAGCTACCTATATGCGCGGCTGTAATCTCATCCAGGTGCCGACCACGCTTCTGGCGCAGGTCGACTCCAGTATCGGAGGAAAGACCGGCATCGATATGCCGTTCGGCAAGAACCTGGTCGGTGCTTTCTACCAGCCGAAAGCCGTCGTCATCGATCCGGGCCTTCTGAAGTCCCTCTCGAGAACGAGAATGGCGGAGGGTATGGCCGAGGTCATCAAGTACGGATGCATCCGCGACGCGATGCTTTTCGAGGCGATCGAAAAGGGCCAGGCGGACATGGAGTGGATGATCGAGCGCTGCGTGAAGATCAAGACCACCGTCGTACAGAACGATGAATACGATACCGGAGAGAGAATGCTCCTCAATTTCGGACACACCTGGGGTCACGCGATCGAGAAGGTATCCGGCTACACCAGATATACGCACGGCGAGGCGGTTGCGATCGGTATGGTCAAGGCCTGCGAGCTCGGCGTAAAACTCGGCGAAACACCGGAGGGCATCAAGGAGCGTATCATCGCTGTCCTCGAGAAGTGGCACCTGCCGACTTCGACGGATCTTCCGGTAGAGGAACTCTATCAGACGATGCTTTCAGATAAGAAGAAACTCAACGGCAAGATCTACTATGTCATGATCAATGCGATCGGCGACAGCAAGACCCGGCCGCTTTCAGAGCAGGAACTTCACGACCTTCTCTGAGAAAAAAGGAGATACATTGGAAAAAGAACTTGAAAAGATTCATCTTTCGGCGCTTTACGCAACCGGAAAGCTTGGCGTTGTCCCGGGAAAATTGACGGGCGATGTCCTGGTTCCGCAATCGAAAAGTGCCGCTCACCGCGCGCTCATCATGGCCTTCCTTAGCGGAGATATCGCGAAAGCGAAGATCGATGAGAAGAATATCTCGGACGATATCACGGCGACGAAAACGGCGCTCCTTCAGATCAAAGATGCCCTGAGAAACGGCACCGCGACCGAGGAATCCCCGCTTTCGATCGACTGCAAGGAATCGGGCTCGACCCTTCGGTTCCTGATCCCGCTTCTGGCGGTTCTCGGCATTCCCAGCAGGCTTACCGGCTCCGGCCGCCTTCCGAAAAGACCCATCCGCGAATATGAGGATGTCTTCTCGGGTTCAGGTGCCCGGATGCTCTACGAAGATATGACCGGTCTTTCACTGCCGCTTCTTATCAAGGGAAAAATGCGCGCCGGCGAGTATTCTCTTCCCGGAAATGTCAGTTCCCAGTACATCTCGGGACTCCTGATGGCGCTTTCTGCCGCTGATGGTCCTTCGCGCATTACGATCACGACGGAACTCGAATCCCGCCCGTACGTTGACATGACGCGTGAAGTCATGCGGGGTTTCGGCGTCGATGTAGTGGAAAAGAATAACGGCTACTATCTGAGCGGATGGGAAAAGCCCGCACGCTCGGAAGATTTTGAAGTCGAAGCGGACTACTCGCAGGCGGCTTTCTGGCTCGTGGCCAATTACTTAGGTTCATCCATCGTACTTAAAAACCTTCCGAAAAAGACCGCGCAGGGCGACCGCGCGATCGAGACGCTTCTTTCGGGCCTCATGCAGGCAGGAGCGGAAGGAAAAGACTTCGTAATGGATGCCAGAGATGTCCCGGACCTCGTGCCGGTATTCTCTATTGCCGCTGCAGCGACGAACTGCAGGACGCGGATCGTACATGCCGAGAGGCTCCGCATCAAGGAGTCCGACCGTATCGCCTCGACATCGGCGATGCTGACGGCGCTCGGTGTAATAAATGAGATCACGGAAGACGGGCTTCTGATCGAGGGAAAAGGCGCATCGGAGGATGGGAAATTCTTCAGCGGGGCCACCGTCGACAGCTGTAAGGACCACCGTCTGGTCATGGCGGCTTCTGTCGCCGCGACGGTCGCAAAAGATACTGTATGGATCAAAGATCCGGGTGCGGTAGAGAAATCCTACCCGGCATTCTTTGAGGATTATATGGATTTGGGAGGATCGATCTATGGGATCAACGTGGGGTAACCGCATCAGGATAAGTGTATTTGGAGAGTCGCACGGACCGGCGATCGGCGTGGTCATTGACGGGCTTCCGGCAGGAGTCCCGATCGACGAATCCAGACTCGTCAAGGAAATGCAGAGAAGAGCTCCGGGCGGATCCCAGGCAGGCTCTACGACGCGTTCGGAACCTGACCTTCCGACCGTTCTTTCCGGCGTCTATAACGGGAAGACCACAGGCACCCCGCTGGCCATGGAGATATTGAACACGAATACCCATTCTTCGGACTACGACGGATTTACCGTCACGCCGAGACCGGGACATGCGGACTACACCGCACGTCTCCGCTATAAGCTGAATAACGACCCCAGAGGCGGCGGACACTTCTCCGGAAGACTGACCGCTCCGATCCTCTTTGCGGGCGCGATCGCTAAACAGGTCTTAAAGGCCAAGTGCGGCGCCGAAGTATACGGCCACATCATCCGTATCGGCAAGGTAGCGGCACCGAGCTGGGAAGAAGAAGAGATGCCGGTCATTCCGACGGAAGGATCTTTTCCACAGGAAAATGCTTCGCTCGCAGGAAGAATGACATCGGAGATCGAGGCGGCAAAGTTGGAGAATGACTCTGTCGGTGGTATAGTAGAGGTGATGGCGACGGGATTTCCGGGCGGTATCGGATCGCCCATGTGGGATACCGTCGAGAGCAGCTTCGCCCAGCTCATGTTCGGCGTGCCGGCAGTCAAAGGCGTTTCCTTCGGCAGCGGCTTCGAAGTGGCGGCAAGAAGAGGCTCCCAGAACAACGACCATCTGATGTTTAAAGAAGGCAAGCTCCGCATGACCACGAACCACGGCGGCGGATTTGAAGGCGGCATCAGCAACGGCATGCCGGTCCTGGCGCAGGTCGCATTTAAGCCGACTCCCTCCATCGGAATGGAGCAGGAGACGGTCGATCTTGAGGCCAAGGAGAATACGACGATACAGATCAAGGGGCGCCACGATGCGTGCATCGTACCGAGAGCGCTTCCTGTCGCGGAAGGATGCCTGGCACTGGCACTTCTGGACGCGTATATGGGAAAAGGAGAGTAATACATGAAGACGATCCTCATCATGAACGGACCGAATCTCTCGATGTTGGGGAAGCGTGATCCGAAGCATTACGGATCCGGGACACTTGCCGATCTGGAGAATGCCTGCATCAACAAGGGCATCGAGCTGGGCGTGAAAGTCCAGTGTTTCCAGTCGGAATCCGAGTCGGCGATCATCAGGAAGCTTCACAATTCCATGGGTGTGATCGACGGTATCGTCTTAAACGCCGGCGCATATACCCACTACAGCATCGCGATCCGTGATGCGATCGAGCTCATCAAGATCCCGGTCATCGAGGTCCATCTCTCCGATATCCATAACCGCGAGGATTTCCGGAACACTTCCGTTATCGAAGCCGTCTGCGCCGAGCAGGTCTGCGGTATGGGCGTGAAGGGATATCTTGTGGCGATGGAAAAGCTCGTCGAGAAGTATATTCCTTCCGATGATGGAAAAGATCCGTCCGACGATACGGATCCGCTCGCGGAGGAAAGAGCGGCCATCAACGAGATCAATAAAGAAATGATCGTTCTTTTCGAAAGAAGAATGAAGCATGTAGACCGGATCGCCAGTATCAAGGCGAAGTACGGGATGCCGACGCAGGTACCTTCCCGTGAAGCGGAGATCCTCGAGAAGGTCGGACAGTCAGTGGATAGTCAGTATAGTGAAGCGGCGAAGGCCTTTATGCAGGAGATCCTGCGCCTTTCCCGCGAGAGACAGCATGAAGTCAACAAAGGGAAGTGAAACTAAATGGGGAAGACGAGGGGCAGAAGTTTAGTCAGTGTTTTGATCGTGTTGATCCTCCTTTTTGCGCCTCTTAGGATGCTTAAGGCACGAGATGGTGTCGAGGTCGAGGTTATTCGCCAGGGTGGGGATTATTCAGATGTAGTCCAGATCAGCATTGAAAATACGACAACAAAAACTGTTATCGGATGGACGGTGACTTTTACTTGTCCAGAAGGTATGACAATTGCTATAAATCCAGCACCGTGGGGATGCACGGCTTCTGTTTCAGGGACAACCTGTACGGTCAAAGGCTACGATTGGGGAGCAACTGTCAACGCGAATAAAGGTAAAAACCAAGTTGGTTTTCACTTCGGCGGACTGGAAATGCCGAATTCATGGAAGCCTTCCCGTGCAGATATCAAGCCGGTATTCGAAGAACCGACAAAGGAACCGACTAAGGAGCCGACAAAAGCTCCTACAAAAGCACCGACAAAGGCTCCTACCAAAGAGCCCACGAAAACTCCGACTAAGGAACCTACAAAGGCTCCCACCAAGGCTCCGACAAAAGAACCTACAAAGACTCCTACCAAAGAACCTACGAAAGCTCCGACTAAGGGAGCAACTCCTACTACGGCGCCGACTAAATCACCGACGACTCCGCCGACACAGGCGCCGACACAGACAGTGACTCCTGTCGCGCCGACGGCCACCGAAGCAACTACGGTACCGACAGCGGAACCCACACCTTCCGGTGCAGGCCCGGTGACCACGGACACAGATCCGTCACAGACCACGACAACAAAACCTACAGAGACGAAGCCGGATCCGAAAGGCGGTTCCGGAAAAGCGGCAGCCGGCGATGACTGGCTGACCACGGACGGCAATAAGATCGTCGATAAGAACGGCACCCAGGTATGGCTTACCGGTGTTAACTGGTTCGGCTATAACACCGGCACGAATATTTTCGACGGATGCTGGAGTTGTAATATGGATGCGGCCTTAAAGGCCATCGCCGATCACGGTTTCAATCTCCTTCGTATCCCGATTTCAGTCGAGCTGATCAACAACTGGAAAGACGGTGTATATCCGCAGGCGAATTTCAACCAGGCGACTAATGCCGAGCTGGTCGGCATGAACAGCCAGGAGATCTTCGACTATGCGCTGCGCCTCTGTAAGAAGTACGGCATCAAGGTCATGATCGATATCCACAGCGCCAATACGGATGCTTCCGGTCACATGACGAACCTGTGGTATACCGATAAGGTATCGCTGCAGGACTACTATTCCGCGCTCGTGTACATCGCCAACCGCTATAAGAATGATGACACGATCGTGGCTTATGACCTCAAGAACGAGCCTCACGGCAAGCCGAATGAGGAGAAAGCGATCTGGAACGATTCCGAACTGGATAACAACTGGCGGTATGTTGCCAAGACCGCCGGCTGGCTGATCCTGAAATATAACCCGAATGCCCTCATCGTGATCGAAGGTATCGAGATCTACCCGAAGGACATTAAGGCGAACGGAGATTTCTCCAGCACCAATGATGCCGACTACTATTTCAACTGGTGGGGCGGAAACCTCCGCGGCGTAAAGGATTATCCGATCGACTTCGGTTCCGAAGAGAAGAACAGACAGATCGTCTATTCCCCGCATGACTACGGTCCGACTGTCTATAAGCAGCCGTGGTTTGAAGGATCTTTTACATACGAATCCCTGAAAAAAGACTGCTGGGACGAAAACTGGTTCTACATCTACGAAGACGGCACAGCGCCGATCCTGATCGGTGAATGGGGCGGTTTCATGAACGATGAAGCGAACCTTTCCTGGATGACGGACCTTCGCCAGCTGATCTCCAACTATCACCTGAACTACACGTTCTGGTGCTTCAATGCCAATTCTTCGGATACCGGCGGACTGGTAAAAGATGATTTTACGACCTGGGACAATGAGAAGTACGAGTTTGTGAAGGAAGTTCTGTGGCAGGAAGACGGCAAGTTCGTCGGACTTGACCACGAGGTTCCGCTCGGTGAAAACGGTATTTCGCTTTCGGCATATACCGGAACGATCGTAAACACGGAGAACCCCTCCGGCCCGACTGAAACTACAGCGAGCGGGACACAGGAAACGTCTGAGCCTTCGGCTTCGACGCCGGTGACGCCTGCGGCAGCAGCGGCTGCGACCGCGGCAAAGAAGGGCGTGCCGGTAGGAAAGATCGTCGGCTACGGATTCCTCGCATTGCTCCTGATCCTCGTCTGCATCTGCGTATATCTTTACTTCAAGCGTCCGAAGGACTGGAACCGCTTCATCGACCGTTTCAATCTTCCGGAAAAACTAAAGCGCGATATCCCGTGGGAAGTAGCTCCGGAAGCGGCATCCACGACGAATGCCAGCGCGAATAATGAGTTTGCGGGACGTTTCCGTCCGGTTGCAAGGACCGCAGCGCCTTCGGAAGAAACGAAGACATCTGCTGCTTCGAAAGCAACATCTGCTGCATCCAGTCCATTCAAGCCGGCCCCGACAGCGACATCTGCGCAAAGACCTGCAGCAGCTAGACCGGTAGCTAGACCATCGGCACCCGCCACACAGAGACCAGCAGCGGCCAGACCTTCGGCGTCTGCCACACCTGCACAAAGACCTGCAGCAGCCAGACCAAGCGCACCAGCTACACCGGCGGCTTCGGCAACTCCGGCAGCCCCAGCGGCATCCGACAGTCCCTTCAAGCCGGCCCGTCCGGAAAGCCCGTTCAAGGCGGCTCCGATCAAGCGGCCCAATATGCGTCCGGCGGCTCTTTCCCCTGAAGAAGAGCTGAGCCTCGAAGAGCGTGTTAACCGCCTTGCCGAACAGATGAAGGCCGAGGAAGCAGCGCGTCAGGCAGCTTTGGCTAAGGCAGAAGTGGAAGCAGCACCGAATACACAGGCAGAATCAGGAAAACCGCAGATGGATGCGGCGCCAAAGACTCAGTCCGCGGCTCCTTCTTCCAGAAGGCCGTCTGCATTCCCGATGGCAAGACCAGCCGCAAGACAGGCCGAAACACCAGCAGAGCAGACCCCTGCAGCCGGACGACCAATGGCAAGACAAGAAGCGCAGAGCCCTGCAGCAGGAAGACCGGCAGCAAAACCCGCGGAGGCAGATATCCCGCCGCTGGCCAGAATGGGCACAGGCGCATCTTCGGCAGAAGCAGAAAAAGAAGATCTTCCACCGATCGTTCCGACCTGGGCGCATTCCCAGCTGGAACCGGACCGTCCGATCTGGGCGAAGAGTAATAACACGCAAGCGGAGGAATCGAAACCGGCGACGCGGGCACCGATCAAGCGACCGAACCTGAGACCGTCGGCGAAGAAACCGGATGACCCGACCAGTGACAAAAAGTAATAATGGAACAAAGAAGGGAAGCTATTCCCGCGAAAGAAGGAGACCCCGTATCTTCGGGGGCTCCTATTTCATAATGGGCGTACTTCTGCATCCGTTCCTGATGAAGACCAGCGAGCGTTTTCTGTCACCTATGCAGGAGGTATTCCTCTTTCTGATGGCGATCGGGCTGACGCTTCTTATGTTTCTGATCACGAAAAGCCACCTCGTATGCTCGCTCCTTCAGACGGGCGGACTGATCCTCAATGTTGCGGTATTTATCTACGAAAACTTAGATGACGGATGGGGAGCCCTTATCAAGAATATGGACTACGAGTGGTGGTTTCGGATCATTCTGATGTGGTGCGCCGGCGTCTCCGTCACGATCATGATCCGGCTCTTTTCACATAAGAAATGGAATGCGGCGCATATCCGGAAGACCTTCAGCAGCGGATTTTTATGCTCAAGTATCGTCTTCTTTATTCTTTATATCCTCCTTCTTCTGGACCTTTTTATCTTCCAGAGAAGCACGGCCGCCGTGCGGATGAGCATGAACCTCATTCCGTTTAAAGGCGCATTTTCCATCTACTGGCCGCGGATCAGAAGCGGGCATTTCCAGAGCGGCGTTTTCGTGCAGTTCTTCGGGAATCTCCTGATCTTCACGCCCCTCGGGTTCTATCTGGATCTGTGGTGGAGGAAAAAGCCGCATAAGTGGATCCTTTACCTGATCCCGGTCCTTCTGGCCAGCGCAATTGAACTGTGCCAGTACTTTTTCCGCATCGGCCAGTGCGATATCGATGACATGTGGATGAACGTGGTGGGTTTCTTCCTCGGTATTCTGCTTGTAAAGATCCTGGACATGATCCGTACGAAGATCACGCAGGGCAAAGAAAAAACGATCTTCAAGTTCTGAAAGATCGTCTCATTTTTCACGATAGAAGAAAAAATCAGATATTCTTCCTCACACCGATCCTCTCTCGAAAAAGAGGATCCAGCTTGTGGGAAGGATCTTCGATGCCAGGTGAAGTGCCTTCTGTCCCAGACCGAAGACCAGCATTCCTTTTCCTTTCTTCGCGGCCTTGATCGAGGCGGGGATAAGCTTGTCCGTAGTGGTCACAAACTTCGCCTTGATGCCGGTAAAGGTGGCATTCGGATCGTTTCTACTGACCTTAATGAAGTCGGTATCTACAGGTCCCGGGCAGACGCAGGTGACGGAGATATTCTCTTTTTTCAGTTCTTCCCGAAGTGCTCTCGAAAACGAGATCACATAGGATTTCGAAGCCGCATAGACGGCAAATCCCGGCTGCGGAAGAAAGCCCGCCGATGAGGCGATATTGATGATCGTTCCGGATCTTTTCCCGGAAAGACCGGTCATATAGGGAAGACATGTCCGTGTCACACAGGAAAGTGCATCGCAGTTTAATGCGATGGCGTTATGCGTATCGGATGCGGTTTGCTTGGAAAACTTCCCGCTTTTTCCCATACCGGCGCAGTTTATGAGGAGCCGGATCGCGGGCTTTTCCACGGAAAGAAGGGTAGAGAGCGCTTCGATGGATGCGGTATCAGTAAGGTCTAAGGGAAGAACACGGGTACGGGTATTGCCGAGGGATTCTTTTAGCGCAGAAAGTTTATCTTTGCTTCGGGCGATCATCCAGATCTCATCGAACGGGGCACCGAGGACTGCATCTTTTTCATCGAAAAGACGCTTGACGAATTCTTTTCCCATTCCGGAGGAGGCTCCGGTGATCACGGCAATATTCATAGCGCGCTCCTTAGTTGCTCTGAATCTGCTTGAAATACTCCTCGAGAGAATCGCCTATGGAACCGCAGACGACCTTCATCTGTTCCTCATTCTGGAGGATACCGCGGTCGGTCTCATGGGATACGAACCCGAACTCCAGAAGCGTGCCGGTCAGGCCGATCTTGCGGATCACGGCCCAGTTGGCGGTGTAGACCGGCTTTTCCATATTGGACTTTAATGCCGGTGTATCTTTAACGATACCATCATAAAGGATCTGTGCATAGAGCTTGTTGCGATCATTCGGACGTCCGTTATATGCATCGCGGACAGGAGCTCCTGCGGTCTGGTTCTTCGGATTAGATTCATATGTGTTTACGGAATCGTCAGTTACGTAGGTGACCTCGATGCCATGATGATCGACCGGCTCGAAGGTCTTCTCGTCATAGTCGGCATTTAAGTGGATCGACATAAATACAACGTCTGTGAGCTTATACTCCATTTCGAAAAGTTCCCTAAGATCATCGCCTACGCCGGTACCGGCCATAAAGCCCATGCCGCCCTTGTCGTAGGAATTGTCGTTGACCTTCTTTACATCTTCGAGTTTCTTTCGGAGTTCCTGCTCACGCTCTTCGGAGAAGGGAAGGAGACCCTTTTCCTTAGCGATGTCCATGCAGATCAGATGGATCTCGGCTACGCGGTAATAAAGGGAATAGTACTCGTCGTCGGTACGGGTGATGTATACGGTCGCACCGCGGCTCTTTAATTCGTCGGAAAGCATATTCGCGATCTTGATGGTGTAGGTAGGTTCCTCATTCTGATCGCTGTTGTAGGGATATGATGTTCCTCTGTCCCATCCACCGTGGCCCGGATCCAGGATGACATAGTATCCGGTAAGATCCTCAGGCAGTGTGGTGGGTTCGGAAGTGGCTTCCGTGGCCTGCGCCTCCGTGCCGATCGTCGTGACGGAAGTCAGCGAACTCAGCGCGGTAGGGCTGGTCTTGGAAGATTTAGATTTAAACAGACCCGAGCGGCAGAGAAGATACACACCGCCACCAAGAACGAACACCATGCAGAAAACGATAATACATTTCGCAAAGAATATTCGACGGGCAATCTCGGCTTTGCTTCGAGAGGGGCGTTTGGTTTGGGAATAGGTTCGGGTTGGATTGGTATTGGTGGAGCCCCTTTGTTGTCTCGAATATTGTTGGTTGTTATTCATAACATTCCTCTCTTTTATGTGCACTTTAAGTATAAGCCATTCTGCTCATTTGTAAATTACTAAACAGACATTTTCGGCCAATGCACAGCGAAGAAATGCGCGAAATTCAAACTTTTTCATCAGAATGTCAAGAAACGTTATATCCCCGATTGAATAAAGTACATTTTGATGCCGTCACCGACAGATCTGGCGATATCATCCACAGTGGAATCCAGCTGGAGCATCGCACGGTCATTATCGTCGGAGAGGAAGGCTGTCTCAAGAAGAACACCGGTCAGTCCATGCTCACGGAGGACTGCGTAGTTATCTGCCAGGACCGGATGAGCGTTGGTCTCAAATTCCGGGATGTTTCCTACGACATTATCGTAAAGGCAGCAGGCGAGAAGATAGTTGGAGTCATTGTCTCTTCCATAATAATCGTCACGGATCGGGAAGTCCGAACGCTTGAACTCGGAGTTCTCTCTCATCTGACGGTGTTCACTCTCGATGACAGAGTCATCCGTTACGTAATATGCCTGCGTACCGTGAAGGGTACGGCTCTCACTGGAGTTTAGGTGAATGGATAGGAAGATGACGTTGTCCAGTTCATATTCCATCTTGAAAAGATCCTCGAGGTCTTCGCCGACGCCGGAGCCGACCATGAGACCCATGCCGCCGGAGGCTACGGTATCTTCGTTGATATCGATGCTCTGCTGGAGCATATTGCGGAGCTCAGCAGCACGGCTGCTGCTGAAGGGGAGTTTGCCCTGCTTTTCAGCGATGTCCATGCAGATCAGGTGCACCTGCGCAAGACGGTTATAAAGTGATACCCAGCTGTTGTCTGTACGGGTGATGTAAACTGTTGCACCTCTTGAAGTAAGTTCGTCTTTTACGCGAAGCGCGATGCGGAGAGTGAAGTCGCATTCATCGTACTGCGGGTTATTGAAGGGGAAGACACAGCCTGTGTCGCGTCCGCCGTGACCCGGGTCCAGAATGACCGTATAGCCGGAAAGATCGTCGCTCTTCTTATCGTTCGGGAGAGTGTATTTGGAAGACTCGGACTCGGGAGTATAGTCGTCATTTCCCCAGTCTTCTCCCCAGTCTTCGCCCCAATCATCTTCAATATCCCAGTCATCCCAGTCAGTATCATCTTTGGGTTTGACATAAGGAGCATCGTCTTCATCATCCCAGTCCCAGTCATCGAAATCCTCTGTTTCTGTAGGCTTTTTCGTGGAGTTACGGGACGAATCATTATAGTATTCTCCTTTTTTGTCGGAGGAGGAGCGTAAATTGGAGTTGCGGTTTTTCACATGATCCAGTTTTCCGTTCTTATCGAGGAAGAACAGGCATCCGGTCAGCCCGCCGAGAGCGATGAGGGCGACGAGAATAAAGATCAGGAGACGATGTAGAAAAAGGTCGCTCTGTCTCTTTTTCGCATTCGTTTTTTTACCCGAAGACGCATGAGAAGAATGCCCCTTGGGGGATGTGTTTTTCTTTTCCATATATAGTCCTTTCTAAAAAGAAATCAACGCAGTCTGGAGAAGATCTCTCCGAGTCCTTCGTGGAAAACGATCTCGGCGTAGCGGTCCTGCGCGGTTTCATCACGGTTCATGATGATCAGATGTTTTCCCCGGAAATAATGAGTAAGTGTATTAGCCGGATAGACCGTAAGGGAAGTGCCTCCGATGATGAACACATCGGCTTTGGCCAGCGCATTGATCGCATTCTCCCAGGCCTCATGCGGCAGGCTCTCTTCGTAGAGTGTGACATCCGGACGGAGTATGCCTCCGCACTCGCAGTGCGGGATCGCTTCTTTGGACGTAAAGAGGATATCGGCCGGATGCTCTTTTCCGCACTTGTCGCAGTACACTCTTTGAGTCGTACCGTGTACTTCATAGACTTTCCTGCTTCCGGCTTTCTGATGGAGCCCGTCGATGTTCTGCGTGATCACGCAGGAAAGCTTCCCGGCTTTTTCCATCTCGGCGAGCTTGATATGGGTGATATTCGGTTCGATCTCCCGACAGTCCATTTTCTGTCTGTAGTATTCGAAGAAGACTTTCGGCTGATCGTAGAGGCAGCTGTGGCTCAGAAGATACTCCGGCGGGTACTTGTCGAACTGTACGTCATGCTGGTTATAAAGTCCGTCTTTGCTTCGGAAATCCGGAATGCCGCTCTCTGTGGACACACCTGCGCCACCGAAAAAGACAACGGATCTGGCTTCATCTAAAATGCTCTGGAGTTTACTAAGTCTCTCTTCAAATGAAGACATACGCTCACCTCTTCCTTTCACGAATCTACACACATTGTAGCACAGTGGATTAGGGAAATTGTGACGGATTATTCACGGCAGGAGGCGAAAAAATAACGGATATCTCACTTTGAGATATCCGTCTGCGAGAATGATTCTCGAATTGGAGCCTTTAACCAGGATCGAACTGGTGACCTCATCCTTACCATGGATGCGCTCTACCTACTGAGCTATAAAGGCAGATGGTGCTCCTTCTAAAGCACGACATACAGTTTGCCATCTACAAGGGAAAAAGTCAAGATATAAAGGCAGAAAGAGGGAGAAAAAAGAAGCTCCGTTTATGATGTGAACGGAGCTTTCTGATCTGGAGCGGATAAAGGGAGTCGAACCCTCCTGTTCAGCTTGGGAAGCTGACGTTCTACCGATGAACTATACCCGCATTTTGCGCATAGGTACATTTGGAATTGTGCCATGAATGAAAGGATATGTCAAACCAAAAGAAAGTGTTAATGAATATATACCGGAAAGACACACTTAAGCAATGATTTTTCGGTAGACTTAATCTGAACCCGAATGTATTATTATAGGTAGCTGGATTGGTTAAAGGAGGAAGGATATGAGAAAACGTGCGGTACTCTGCATTCTGCTTGTGCTCTGTATGCTCCTCCCATGCGCTTCCTGCGCCGCTATGGCGACTCAGGAGACGATCGTAAAGACCAGGATCAATCTCCTCATCGTTCTTAAGAATAACCAGATCTGTTATGCTGTCCCGCAAAACGGCTCCAACACTTCATTTTATTGTTTCAATGCGGCGGCCCAGCCGATCTTCGGTATGGATGGCAAATCGGCTACTGCGGCCGACCTGACTCCCGGTATGCTCGTCACGCTCGAGTTTGACGGGTATGTTCTCGAGACGTATCCGGCGCAGTTTTCTGATGTTTCCGGCATCTGGGTCACAGGGGTCCGTGCCAACAGCGTGGAATTTCTGACCAATCTGATCTCCGGCATGTTCCCGTCTACCTCTCCGGAGGAAGTCGAGAGATGGCAGGTCAGTTTTGAAGGGGGCTATCAGTTCCTGAAACCGAACGAGATGCGTGCCCTCGAGTTCATCCTTCAGGAGCAGTGGACCAATTCCGGCATTAAGGTCGAACAGAATAAAGATACGAAGAAGACCGGCCACATCCTGGTCTCCGCAGAGGAAACCAGAGATGAAGATGATTCCGTTCAGCTGACGATCCGTGTCGAAAGACCGGAATCCGATCCAATCGAAAGAAATATCAAAGTCTCGAAAAAAGACGGGAAGTGGACCATCGTATAAGTCCCGATCACACATAGCGATCTTACAATTTGCATTCTGTAAGGGAAACGGACATTTCTAGTTCCCACATCTTTGATGCAAGACAAAAAAAGAGCTGCCTTCTTACGAAGACAGCTCCTTTAGTACCATAAAAGTGTAATTGTTAGAGAGTAATTAACTCTGACAGTTGCACTTTTTTCTTATAATATGGGGAGTAATTGGCCTGACGTACAGCCCCTTGGATCAAGCATCCGCACAAAAAACAGTCAGCCAATCCC
>JAFZKB010000030.1 GCA_017551865.1 Clostridiales bacterium
ACGAGCTAGACTTTGTTCGGTTTTTGACCTTTTTTGACATTTGCCGTTTTTAAAGGTGTAAGATAGGTGTAAACAGCGAGTGCAAAAAAACTGAACACCGTTTTCCCAGTTACTTCAGGGTTTCGCCTCGATATTGCCGTGGCATATAAACAACACTTTAATCATGTGCATTTTTGAAGCTACTCCGCAATTCTAAATTTATCGTTTCTAAAGGTGTAAACCAGGTGTGCGATTGGATCTCATAATCTCAGAACCGTATAATTCCAGGCATTTCAGGATTTCACCCCGATACTCCCATGGTATAGAAATTGAAAGAACCAACATTTTTTAAATTCATATAATACCTCCGTATTTACAACAAACAGCAACATTCCACGGTGCGGTCGCCCTTTTTAAAGCTGCACGCACTGAATAATGCCATAGTAATGACAGACACCAGCAGAACAGATACTAATCTTCTGAAACGGTCACTTCTTCTCATCTTTCATCTCCCGACATCAGTAATGGAATTCCTTATTGATGCTGTTACCGTCTGCATCCGCTACAGTATAGCGGATCACATTATTGTCATAATCCACTTCATACGAGAGCGCATCCCACAGTTCACTGTATTTTCTGCTCGTCATTTTAAAGTTGCTTTCATCGAATCTCGGGACCTCGGTGATCTCGATGCCATCCTTGAAGATCTCACCATGCTTTGTTCTCTGGTCATCATCCATGAGGAAATAATCCAGATAGAGATTACCAATCGCCCAGGTCGTATCCACATGATAGTACTCTCCATCCAGACGCACCAGATTCCATCGGTGACCGTCCTCCGTCTCCCCCTGGGGAAAACCATTGGCGTAATCCGCTTCCACACCTACCTGCAAAAGGAGATACGCATAGGCAGCGGCAAACTCATTACAGACGCCGATCTTTCTCATCAGCGGACGATACACTTCCCGGTATCCGTCTGTTGAATGTTCAAGATTCCAGTCATATGTATAGGTTTTCGCAAAATAAATATAGAGGGACAGAGCCTTCTCAAAATCCGTATAGTCTTCCTTAAAGACGTTCTGAAAGATCTCCTCGCATGCGTTCTTCAGGTCGTTATAACGCTGCTCGCGCCACTCCTTTGTTTCGTTGTACCGGATCTTAGCCACACCGTCCTTGAAATCCGCCTCTTCCGGGCAGCCAACCACGTCATATCCATATGGAAAGTAATCTCTCGAGATCATGTGGTATGCTGTCTCATACCCTGAGAAGCTATGACACGGGAAAGACTCCTCCTCTGCAAGCACCGCTTCGCAGAAATGGTAATAGTCCTGGAGTTCCTCCTCGGTATAGCACTGTTTCATAAGATCAGAGCAGACATAGGGTACAAACTCGCCAAAGTAAGATGCCGTTCTGGGCGTGATTTCCGGGATCGGGTCGGGTGTCGGACTCGGAGTCGGCGTAGGAGTTTCTTCCGTTGTCTCTGAGGTCGTTTCCGTCTTCGAAGGCGCAGACGTCGTTTCCGACGTCATCTCAACCGATGTTATCTCCGATTCTCCATTCGTTTCCGTCTGTTTCTTCTTACTGCATCCCACGCTGGAGAACACGATCCCCGCGCAGAGCAAAACTGCGAATAAACGCTTCTGTCTCATCTTTCTGCTTCCCCTTATTTCGATGTTATCGCTTACGTATCATTTTCCAGCGCGCACCGTAGTGAATTCGGCACCGATCTCGGTCCTCGCACAGCAAATACACCATACTGATCGTTCAGCACCTTAAACGTATACTTTTGTCTATTATACCGCTTTAGAAGCTTGATGGTCATAAGGGATGTGATCTTAACCTGTTTCCAGTCGATGACTTCTTCTTTTTCAAAAGCACTCTCGACGTCGTAGTATTTCGGATTGGCGGGTATGATCCATGCTTTCGGCGGGCGTTCTTTCTTCTTTCTTCTTCCCGGCATCGTCGCCTCGAAGTTGAACGATCCTCCAAGAAGGGAAGATTCTGCTATCATTGTTGGTTTGTTATCTTGAAATCATCAGGCACATTCAACTGCATGTGCGCAATAACCCCGCCGAACACTTTCTCCAATCAAAGATAATAAGATCGAACCGGTAGCTGACCCCGCCCGGGATCAAGCAGGATCTGTTCCGCCGACCTCGGCAGCCCCCAAGCTCTCCTGGAAAGAAGCCGTCGATGACTCTTTCATGGATATGGATGAAAGAGACAGTTGATCTAAATTTCCACTTATTAAGGTGTATATGTCTTATTTGCAAATTGGAAATATACGGACAAAACCACAAATACAGCAACACCGATATAAATGGCATAAAGGCCGAACCTCTTTACCCGATCCCGAATATCCCACTTCCGGAAATTTAAACAGACCAGGCAGGCGAAAACCCCGGCCAAGATCAAAGCAATATCCGTCACGATGAGGATCGTCAGGATGGGGCCGTTTTCGAGAGTTCTCCTCTCCGATTCTTCCCCTCTTTTTACGTGGGTCACCTTTTCTGTATCTAATACGGAAACGGGTTCACCCAGACCCCAATCTTCATTGTGGGTCTCGCCAGTTACTCTATACTCAGAATAAGGATAGCCAGCATCAACCACTTTAGCGGTTTTCATGTAGTATCCGAATCCGATGTCCACACATACAATCGCCAGCAAAGTAAGAATTATGCTTACGATAATGATCTTCTTACGATTCGTCATATGCTCACCATCCCTTTATTCGTCCCGTGTTTTCGTGATGCGGTCCGGCACCTAAAACATGTCCGAGATCTTCCCAGCCCATATATTATTGTATAGATGCCATACTGATCAAGAGCCATTGAATAATCCGTACCTCGGATGTATGCTTCCCGGACTTCATTACCTGATTCTTCAGCTCCAGAAGTAAATGTCTTTATCAGTGAAGCTGTTGATCCGTTCTTTCGGGGTGATCCGTATATTATGAGTATCTTTTTAAAGTGTGTGCTCCTTCCAGATTATTATCCTATCTTAGGGCTACCCTTTCGCAAATCATTATATCATCTCAGTTAAAAAGCTTGGTTATAAACTACAGCTGTCAAAAGAAGTACACAAAAATACTTTTTCCGGTCAAAAGCACTTCTGCTCATGCTTCTGGTTACACTTGCTGATATTTGCACATTTATAGCACACCTCGTTTGCACAGAGTCCTGTGCCGAAGAAGTCGCGGATATTCTGAAGCGTAGTATCCGCAATATTACCTAAAGCCTCATTTGTAAGGAAGGCCTGGTGGGATGTAACGATCACGTTTGGCATGGAAATGAGACGCGCCAATACATCATCATTCACGATGTGATTAGAATAATCATGGAAGAACACATCAGATTCCTCTTCATAAACATCCAGGCAAGCTGCTCCGATCTTTCTCTGTTTGATTCCTTCCACCAGCGCCTCGGTATCGATCAGCGCACCTCGGGAAGTGTTAATGATCACGACTCCCTTTTTCATCTTCTCCATGCTTTCCGCATTGATCATATGACGGTTCTCATCCGTCAGCGGACAGTGAAGAGATATGACATCGCTTCGTTCCCAAAGCTCATCAAGCGTAACATATTCAATACCCGAGTCCTTAGCCGGGAACTTGTCATAGGCGATCACTTGCATGCCGAATCCGCGGCAGATATCGATAAAGATCCTGCCGATCTTACCGGTTCCGATCACGCCTACTGTTTTTCCGTGAAGATCAAATCCGGTCAGACCATTCAGACTGAAATTAAAATCCTTCGTACGTATATAGGCTTTATGGATCCTGCGGATCGAAGTCAAAAGAAGCGCCATCGCATGTTCTGCGACCGCATAGGGCGAATAAGCTGGCACACGGACTACATGGATCTTTCCATATGCGTGTTCGATATCCACATTGTTGTATCCGGCACAACGAAGCGCAATTAGTTTGACACCCATTTCACAGAGCTTATCGATCACGAAAGAATTAATGTCGTCATTCACAAACACACACACCACATCGCAGCCTTCTGCAAGTTTATAAGTGTCAGGCGAAAGCCTGGCTTCGAGATAACGGATATCAAATTCTTCTTTGTCCGATCCGGTTTCTCCTTTATTCAAAGAAGCTTTTTCATTTGAAATAACAAAGGGCTGCCGGTCGTATTCTTTTGCATCGAAAAAAGCTATGCTCAATTTTCCCATACGCATCTCTTGCCTCTCTTTTTTTCTCATTTGATTATACCATCTTCAAAATTCGAGAAACACTCATTCTACAATACTCCCGTCAGTAGAGATCGTAACGACCTGCCAGGGAATCATCTTCCCGCTTGCCAGCAACGCTTGCTTCACGGCGTTTTCAATGCCTCCACAACAGGGCACCTCCATGCGAACAACCGTTACACTTCGGATATCATTGTTTTTCAGGATCTCCGCCAGTTTCTCGGAATAATCAACACTGTCCAGTTTCGGACATCCGATAAGAGTGATCCGATTCCGGATAAAATCATTATGGAAGTTTCCATAAGCAAAAGCAGTGCAATCCGCTGCGACCAGAAGCTTCGCGCCATCGAAATAGGGCGCCTTTACCGGGACAAGTTTAATCTGAACAGGCCACTGCGAAAGCTGACTCTCTACAGTATGCAGATCTGCCGGAGCCGTCACATCCTTTCTCTGTATCGCTCTTGCTTGTGTACCCGGGCAACCACATGCGAGTGGTTCAGGTTTTTTCTCCTTTGATGCTTTAACAGCAGCTTCGTCATAGGCCGGAGCCTCTCGTTCCTCAAAGGAAATCGCATTTGCCGGACATGCTGGAAGAC
Source organism: Clostridiales bacterium (assembly GCA_017551865.1). Taxonomy (GTDB): domain Bacteria; phylum Bacillota; class Clostridia; order Saccharofermentanales; family Saccharofermentanaceae; genus Scatonaster. The sequence continues at coordinate 4,770 of JAFZKB010000030.1, forward strand.
AATCTCCAAGGCCATCGCAATAGTTTTCTTTTGTGAGTTTTGCTTTACCGTTAATCATCTCAATGGCACCTTCATGACAAGCATTCGCGCAAGCTCCGCACCCATTGCATTTCTCTTCATCAATTCTGATTATCTTCCTGATCATAACTCACTCCACCTTTGTTCTTCTTGATTTTGTACCCTGATTGTAGAATAATAAGTCTAACAATTCCGTTGTTTTTACAACGAAAGGGGTCTGGTGTGATAGATTATCTTCCTATATTGAAAAGGACCAAATTGTTTGCGGGTGTCGAAGACGCGGAAATCACCCTCATGCTTTCCTGTCTTGAAGCACGATCTCACTCTTACAGAAAAGGGCAATACGTATTAAGACAAGGCGAGAACCTTTCTGACATTCTGATTCTCGTCAATGGATGCCTTCACATCCAGAAAGATGACTATTGGGGAAACCGTAGTATCCTCGCTCAGATAGACGTTGGAGAGATCTTCGGAGAAGCGTATGTTGCACCCAAAAGCGGTGTACTTCTCAACGATGTTGTTGCAACAGAGGACAGCACTGTTTTCTTTTTCGATGCCAAGCGCGTTATCACAACATGTTCGTCCGCCTGTCGCTTTCACACGCTTGTTGTCCAGAATCTCTTCTTTGCGATCTCAGAAAAGAATAAGAGTCTCGTTCAGAAGCTGGACCACATCTCCCGTCGAACGACCAGAGAGAAACTCATTTCCTACTTATCTGCGGAAGCTCGGCGACAAAACAGCGCCTCCATCACCATTCCATACAACCGGCAACAACTGGCCGACTTTCTTTCTGTTGACAGAAGCGCCATGTCTAACGAACTCTGTAAGATGCGTGATGAGGGATTGATCGTCTTCAAGAAGAATCAATTCCAACTTTTATAATGTCATCTCAAATCCCATACACCAGCACACCTATGCCGGCTGAAATACAAATTAACTGTATTGGTGTTAATCCTTTTTCCATCACCTTCCGGGATCCGAAGTACAAAACACCCAGTACAAGAGTAAATGCAATCGCTATAGCATCTACTCCGGACTCTATCTTCCAAAAACAGTTTTGCATAACCATAAACACGCCTGTGGCAAAGATAATACCGACAATACTGGGTTTCATCCCGTTCAGTACAGCTTGAAAATGCCTGTTCTTCACAAATTTCTTAAGCAACGCCGTAATGATGAGAATGAACAGAAAAGCCGGAAGCACAACTGCTGTCTTTGCAATAAAGGCACCAAGTATCCCGCCTTTCTCACTTCCGACATATGTTGCCAGATTCACCATCATCGGTCCGGGCGTGCTTTCACTTACCGCGATCATATGCGATAAAGCCGCATCATCCATCCAGCCATGAGACAAAACCACGTCCCGAATCAGCGGAATCATCGCATATCCGCCGCCGAATGTAAAAAGACCGATCTTGAAAAATGTCGCAAAAAGAGCACCTATCACGCAAAACTCCTCGATGTTTTCATGCGTTTTTGCAGCCGGCGTGACCACATTCGTGGTTTCCGTGACCACATTCATGGCCCTCTTCATGATCATGGTGATCACATTTAGCCTCAGGATCGTATACCAGATTACCCATAAGAAGAGCTTTTACCGCTTCATCAGTATCACCCTGAACTCCGCCATATAGTTTAATTTCGGCTTCGGCAAGTGCCATCTGTGCTCCCATTCCTATTCCACCGCAGATAAGAGCATCGACTTCTGCTGCCTTAAGGAAACCGGCAAGAGCACCATGTCCACTTCCGTTTGTGTCAATGATCCGGTTGCTTACGATCTGTCCGTTCTCGACATCGTAGAGCTTAAACTGTTCTGTATGTCCAAAGTGTTGGAAAACATTTCCGTTCTCGTATGTTACTGCAATTCTCATAATATTCGTTCCTTTCTGAATAGCTCCTATATTGAACATTTCTTTTAGTTGGTATGCTCCGCCACTGATCTGAAGCCTTTTACCATCTATCAAAGCATCAGCGATCTTCTTTCTCGCTGAATCGTAAATTGATGTTACGGTCGTCCTTGCTACACCCATCCGCTTGGAACATTCTTCCTGTGTCATGCCTTCTTTATCGATTAACCTTATAGTCTCGAACTCATCAAGACTCATTATGATAGTCTCATCAGAAGATACTTCATCAGGAGAAAATGACCAGTGATCCGGATACTGACTAATACAACGGCATCTTGGTTTACGTGTCATGGCAGCACCTCTTTTCTGACATATGTCAAGAATGTTCATTTCCTGACCACCTTTTCGAAACGGAAATCCATTCCGGTGCCACCACAATCCTCTTTATCGGAATCCATATGCTCATAAGGACCTTTATGGAAAGGATTAAAGAATTCCACTATATGAAACCCACACTTATTCACGTAGAAATGAATATTCCTAGTCTCAAAGTATGGGGTAAACGTTTCCCATATCTCAACTTCCGGGTGGAGTTTCTCTACTTCACACCAGGCACCATATCCTATTCCCTTGCTATGCACATCGGGTAATGTAAACAGAAGATCAAGAAAGCCTCTGCGCGTTTCAACATGTATTACAACGCCACCTGCAATCTGGCCATCACATACGATCCTATAAGCTTCTCCCTGATCAATACTGTCTTCGATCGTCTTTCGCGAAATGATCTCGCCTTCTTCTTCCATCTGATCGTTACGCAATCCGAATTCCTCCATTGAACCATACTTAAAGGCCCATTGATTGTCTTTGATGAATTGCTCGCGGTCATCTGCATGTAAAGGGACCAGCACTACTTTTGTTTTATTCATTTTCTCCTCCTATCTTCGCCGGAAATACAAAAACCCGGCGATGTAAAACATCTTTCCGGGCTCACCCGACACCTTATCCGATAGGCGGCCTGCAGATATGAATCTGCGATCCCCTGTGCTACGGCACACTATCCTCCGGTGACCATTAATTCAATTGTTTGCGCTTTCTTTATACCATCAATACTTGGAATTATCAACTATTCAGAGTGTCTTCTGCATCCACAGAAGATCATACCAGCGATCGAATTTCTTGCCGATTGCTTTCATATGCGCGACCTTCGCATATCCCATTCGATTATGGAAGTTATAACTGTCATGCGAAAGATACTCATCTTCAGGATCGCAGAATGCCACTCCGGCAAGCAGATTCACAACACACTGAGCTTTTAGTCTTGCTTCAAGTTCTGCATAGAGGACAGCTCCAACTCCTTGTCTTCTGAAATCTTTATCCACATAAATCGATGTGGTGGCTGTCCAATCATACGCAGAACGAGAGCTGTAAGCCCCGGCATAGGCATATCCGAGGATCTTATTTCCCTGAACACAGACCAGATACGGGTACTTTCCGAGCGTTCCTTTGATTCTATCTCGAAAAGCACTTATGGTCGGTACTTCGTATTCAAAAGAAACCGCTGTGTTTAAAACATAATACGAGTAGATCTCGATAAGCCTTTCAGCATCTTCGATCTTGGCCTCACGAATAATATATTCTTTGCTCATTATCATAGATCTCCATTCTTAGCGATAATCTCTTCCAGTATATCGACAGCCTTTGCCACCATCTTCGGGCATAATTCAGTAAAGAGATGGTTATCTCGGGCGTATTGTCTACCTTGCAGCGTGCTGACATCGCAGCCGAGCAGGTCATTACAGATATAGGAACCGCACTTCTCGGCAAAGCGAAGCATCAATTCATCGTTCAATTCATCCGAACGCTGTCGGCCCTCAAGATCCCCGGCCTTGATCTGACCGTACAAAAGCCCAAGAACCATTAATGCTCCGGTACAGGCGCCGCACACTTCGCCCTTCCGCATTCCGGAACCGAAACATGAGCCAAGTCTCAATGCCTGCTCTTCTGTAATACCGCATTCTGAGGCAAAAGCTGCCAGAACGGCCTGTGAACAGTGGAGATGCTCGCTAAAGTATTGTAGTGCTAAGTCCTTATGTGTCATAAATCTTCTCCAATCATAATCTATATGTTGATACTATCTCGAATCATTAGTGGAGACAATAGTTTAGCGGTAGCCTTATAGTTTAAATCGGCCCCCCAAAAAAGCATCCCAAAGAGTCTCCGAACTGCATTCATATTTTCCGTTTATTTATGCGTGTGACAGATCTGGAAAATACAGTTTGTCGCGCTCGATTGATTCAAGCTCAGTTCCCCTGTAGAACAGCCGATAATCGTCTCCTCCATCATACAGGGAGCAATCGCAGAGCTCCTTGTCTTCGTCTAAAGGAACAAAGCCGAGCCGCAATCTGTTCTCGACATCGATGCGCTTTAAGATTTCTGCAAGGCCGACCTTTTCCTTGCAAAGAACAGATCCCAATACAGTGTCGCCGTCCTGCTCCTTCACGATGAAACAATCCAGATCAGACGAGTAGTAAACATTGTCCATTCCGGATGTGTAGAACATCTGAAGACCGAACTTATTCATCTGTTCAAATGCCGAATACGGGCAGCTCAGACGCACGAGATCTTTGTACTTCTGTTTTATATCTTCGCCCATTTCGCTGACGGGCATGAACAGCTCGCCTGCTTTTCCGCAGTTGAAGAATTCCTCTTTGACGAAGTACATGTACTGGTTCACGATGTCAAAGCCCATCTTCCTGTAAAAGCCTGTTGCGCTAAGGTTCCCGAAAAGATAGATGCCATCGCACTTGTCCTCATATTCCTTGTTGACGTGCTGCATCAGCTTTGCGGCAAGGCCCTGTCCCCTGTAGTTTTCATCGGTCATGACAGTGCCTAACTGAATGTAGTTTTTAATGACCCCGTTCTGCATGAACCTCATCTTATTAGCGGAAACATTAGATAGCATCACACCGTTTTCCACCAGTGAATAGGGAATGTAATCCCCTTCAAAATATCCGTTTGTAACCCATCCTTCGAAATCAAATCCGAAAGTCTTTTGGGTCAAAGCATTCAACATGTGACGTGATTCTTCGTCTCTCATGTAGTCGCTTATTAATTCCATAATCAATTCTCCTGCAGACTGTTTTCTATTTAACAGAAATATCCCTCACATACATCAACTGTTTAAACTCACCGCCACGATTTATAAGACGGACCTTGTCTGTCAATTCAAAACCGCACTTCTCATAAAAAGCACACGCGTTATGGTTTGCCTCCAATACCAAAACACAAAGCGAAGATCGTTATATTCGGAGAGTATAAACTCTAGAACCTTGCGGCCAAATCCACGGCCTCTATACTCTTCCAGTATATAGATACTGGCAATCTCAACCTCATCCCCATTCCTGACCAGCTTCACGATTCCGGCCGCCTGACCGTCCTCTTCTAAAAGCATATACACACAATCCTGGTCATCCAAAGAGCGGAGAAACTCTCCACGTCTGGATGCAGGCGAATCAGAATCTAGGTATTCTTGGCTGAAAATACCCTGATATGTCTGCCTCCACGCATCAGAATGAACTTCTCCAATAACATCTGCATCTTCTTTTAATGCACGCCGTATAACCATAATCTCTCCGCCACTTACTCCGGAATCTGAAACCCGCTTTTCCGGCAACCTCCGCCAGTTATTTTCTTGTTGCCTTTTCCATCCTTTCAGATCAAGACTCACTGTGTAACAGCGGTATACACTTCTATATGATTCCCCTCGGAATCAACAAATTCCGCAACCCAGTTCTTGCCAATCTGCGTCAACGGAAAACATATCTCTTTTCCATCAAGTTTGGCTTTCATCATTTCCAGCGTATCAAAATGCAAACTCGGAAGACAGTTACTGCCATATACGTGTTTTTCATTTACCACTTTATATGCAAATAGGTTGAATCGAAAACCATCCACTTCAAAGCAGCTGCCGATTTCTCCTTTTTCCGATACTTCCTGTTCAAAGAATTCTTCATAAAACTTAATTGCACGATCCATATTATCGACACAAATATATAGTGAATCAATTTTGCAAAACATTATTCTCTTCTTCCTTTCATAGGGCAACTGCGCGAATTAATCCAGACAGATCGTTAATCGTAAGATCTTGTCCGAAATCCTTATCTTCTTTCGTTCGATTAATGAGAATTCCCTTTGTCCCGGCATTATGCGCGCACTCAATATCTTTTATCTCATCGCCTACAAAAACCAGTTCTGAGGGATCTATGTGAAATTCTTCAGCAATCCTTAATAGTCCGATCCCCAAAGGTTTTCTGAAACCAATGTCATTGGAAGTATACGGCAGATCGATATACTCTATCAAATTGCGCAGATCTCCCAATGCATACACGTTATCCATTCCGTATGGAACATCTGACAGAGTTGCGATCAGAATATTCTTCTCTTTTAATTCTTTCAAAACCGCTTCTGCTTCCGGATAGACTTCTACGTCTGTTCTGAAAAAGGAATAAAACTCTCTTTTAATATCATTGACCATGTGCCTGTCGATCCCCGTGCCTTCGAGAATCTCAGCAAATATCTCATCTGAAGATACTTCAATCTCTCTCGGGGTGATCCTGGCATTGTATCTGGTCAGTACTTTTCCTATGTGTTCGTATTCTTCTTCAGATATGGCAATACCCAATTTATTAGATACAGTCTCAAAAGCCGGTCTGTATAGTTTTGACCAATTAAGCGGGATCGGATAATAGGTTAAGGTCTGTCCAATATCAAAAACGATCGCTTTAATCATATTCCTCGGCTCTTCTCTTTCTCAATCCATTTTTCCTTAGTAAACTAACCTGACGGTTTACTTCCTTTTCATTACCATTCTAACGATTGAAACCGGCGTGCCGAGATTCCATTCTTTTTTTGCCCCATCAAATTCAAAACCGTATTTGTGATAAAAAGAAATGGCTCTCTCATTCTTTTCAAGCACCCAAACAAATATAGTGTCAACATCTCCAAGTCTGGAAATGGCTTCATTCATCAATCTATATCCGATTTTACGGCCATAATACTCCGAAAGGACATAAATGGCGTCAACCTCTCCTGCATCCGCCAGATCTTCGTCTCTCGACGGACTATATACTGCAAAACCGACAACTTTATCTTTATCCTTAGCTACAAGTGTATTTTCCGGGAACTTTCGGGCACGTGCTGTTGTCGCCTCTACAGTCATCGTATCAAGATATTGGTCACATACAATACCTCTATACGCTTCCTGCCATGCCGTACAGTGCACATATCCTCTCCCGCACAACTCCTCATCCGTTTCAGCTGATTTAATGCAGATCGAATCATTTATAGTTTCCATACACGGCATTACTCCTTAGGCTTTTCAAGATAAACAAATACAAGTTCGTCTGTCACTTTTTCTTCCTTAAACTTCTTATATCCCATCTTTTCATAGAGCATGATATTCTCTTTACTTCTCGTGCTTGTAAAGAGTTCAAACCGCTTATTCAGATAGTATCTTTCTATCTCGCGCAGAAGTTTCTTACCATATCCTTTTTTCTGATGATCAGGATGCACCATGAGTTTACCAACATACACGGTAGTCTCATCGGACGTAGACCGAACCGAGCCGATTATTCTGCCGGTTTCATCGATCATCTTCAGAATGACTCCGTTTTCAAATTCATGTTCCAGTTCGGAGAGTGTCTCTTTAAGAGGCGGTATGTCTTTGTTTCCAAACAGAGCAGCCTCGCTTTGATATGCAAGGTACTGAAGATCCAGAATCTCAGGAAGATCTCCCTTTACCGCTCTCACGATGTCAGGTCTTATGAAATAGACAAGATTAAATCTGACATTATGGTCTCTGATATCAAAGTTACCATAGCAGCAATTGTCTATACCTGCCATCTGAAAACCCTGACTCTGATAAAAAGCAATTGCCCGGACATTACACGACTGCGTCTCAAGAATAATGGCACGGCGCCCGTCTTTGGCCGCCTTCTCCTTGACGATATCCATCAGACGTGTTCCTATCCCCTGACGCTGAAGCTGATCACTGACCCATAGTTCTGTAACCATAAGCCGATTACTCCATTCTTCCGGACAGCATTCGACACACGCCAGAAGTTCATTCTCCGCCGATACGATTCCCCATGCCTCTGCGCCTTCCCACCAATCGGCAAAAAGAAAGTCCGGGAAGTCACAGTAATGCATTTGCTGTGTTTCATAATACTTTTTCTCAATGTCTATGTGAAACGAATCAGCACTTTCCCTGACTTTGACATCGAAGTATCCATCGGTCATATAGTTCATCGGGATAGGTGTTCCCTTCCATTCATCCTTTGACAGTTTTATGATTTCGTAATCTTTCATATTACGTCTATCTCCCTTTTTAGCGTTATCCCGTCAAACACCTCATCCAGTTATTTCTTCACATAATGGCCGTATATGCGCGTGCACTGATATCCGATCTTCTTATAGAACTCGTTTCCGCCGCCGGTCATCACCTCTGCGCCAAGGGGTCTGAGTACACTGTCATGATGAGAAAGTGCTGCTGCGGCAAGACCTTTATGCTGATGCTCCGGGACCGTGCAGAGCGGTTCCATATATGCCAGATGGGTCGCAGGACACCACCACATACCGGAAAAGCAGACATAATCGTCGTTCTCGTCCGCTATGATCGTTGTATACTCATAAGTCGCATGAGGCGCAGGCGCAATCGTGGCGCCAAGAATATTCTGATAGAGTTCAAAAGGACTTCTTCCCTCATTCTTAGTCGGAATATCCCAGTCTTTAAACTCACCTAGTTCCCATTTGTTGAAACCATCCCAGAGGCACTTAGCTGTCTTAAGAGGATCAGAAGTGACTGGATCCACAAAGTGATAACCTTGTGGAAGATGATATTCCAGTTTCCCAAGACGAAAATCAAAATAGTGTTCCGGTTCCTCGTAGGCAAGTTCATAACCCAGTGCTTTTGCCGCATCGATCAATGCTGTCTGACCGGAAATAAGAACCAGTTCCATCGGATCTTCAAACTTTGGGTAATTCTGTTCGGCATATTCAATCATCTCGCGCGCAAGATATTCATATCCCGGGCGCAATACAAAGTAGATCGATGTGACAGGCTGCTCGTAAAACACAAAAGCAACCGGAACATCATCGTCAAGCCAGAAGCGGTTGAGTCGAAGAAAGTCCCTCTCCAGCCAAGGGGATGTGATCGCATACTCAAAGAAAGGCTCAGCCGGGCCATTGGTCTCTTCATGGTTATACACTTCCGTCATGAGTTTATATACCAGATCAATATCAGTAAGTATCTGAAATTGTTTCGTTCTTATCATATTATTTCTCCATTCGAGTACTAATTCATTCATACTGTGTCCTATTGCGTCATCTTAATAATGCCTGTTTTTAGCACATACCACAATATTCCATCAGTATAAAACTCAGATTCTAAACCATTACTTTTCTTCCGGATCGAATCAGATATCCTTCATTCACAGCCGCTATAGTTGCAACCAAGCATATGAAAACCGCACTGTATTTCAAATCAATATATGCAAGGGTCAGCGGGAAAACGAACAGCAGCACTCCAGTCAGCTTGTTTATCATGGAATGCACCGCCACGAACTCTTTTTGTCTGATATAACCTATGACGATATTGAACAGTTTTACAATCGCTATGACTAAAATCCATATGTAAAGCCAAATCGGAACATCCAGTACAGGAAGAAGTTCTATCAGACAGACCATCGTGAACACAATATCTGCAATCGTATCCAGTCTTGAACCGAACTCGCTGACAGTACCGGTTTTTCTTGCTACAGCACCATCGATCATATCTGAAAAGCCGGCAGCTATATAAAGCCCAAAGAATATCGGAGATAATGCCGGACAGAACAATAAAGCAAAGCTTATCACTATTCTGATGCAGGTTATATAATTCGCCATCACAGATCCATATCTTCCCGCAACAAGCTAAACATTTGAATATCTACAAAATCGCCCCGGCACATTTCATGCTTTCGAAGGGTACCTTCATATTGGAAACCGAGTTTTTCAAGCAAAGCACGAGAGCCGATGTTCGGCGGTTCGATCATGGCCTCGATCCGATTCACATCTGTATACCGAAATGCGTGATCGATGATCAGTGAAAGAGCTTCTGTCATGATTCCCTTCTGCCAATAATCCCGGTTCAGATCGTAGCCGATCTCGATACGTTTATCGTAATCGGAAATAGCATGGAAGCCACAGGTTCCGATGAGTTTTCCGTTTTCCTTCAGAACGATGCCCCATCGCATGGTCCAGTTCTTGGAGAGCGCTTCCGCGTATTCACGGATCATAGTTTCTGCTTCACTTATCTTTTCGAAAGGAAAACGATCAGCAAAATAAAGCATGACTTCCTTATTCGAGTAAATTTCAAACACGTCATCCACATCCTGTTCCGTGATTTCCCGGAGCAGGAGCCTTTCAGATTGCAGTTCTCGATAGGCTTCAAATAATTCGTCTTTCATATTCGCTCTCCATTTTATCTGGTCAATATATTCCTGCCTTATTCGTATAAAGGATCATCTGCAGGATCAGTCCGAAGATAACCAGCAGGGTATCCGCAATATAGAGCCACTTTATGATTTTACCGAACCTGTATTCTCTTCTATGCGAACGGACTTTTGCCATGAGGACCCACGAAAGGATGTAGGAGACAAACATCAGGATAGTCGGAAATGTCACCACATTGGCGCTTATCGAAGTTTGAAAGCGAAACTTGAACATGATAAACCCGTATGTTAAGAAGAATATGGCAACAGGCACCGCATATCTCAGGACAAGCGAAGCTATGCAGACCTTTCTGGCCTTACTTTCAGTATATTCGCTGTCGTCCATGCCGTAAGCATCGCTGTCGAAATAAGACTTTTCCATATGCACTCTAAAGAAAACAAAATTATCAGAAATATCGTTCCACGGGTCTCCCCATACAATCGATTATAGCATAGAAAAGCAGCCCGGAGAGTCTCCGGACTGCTTATTCGAAGAGGTCAATAAGTTCTTTTCTTCCACATCTTGAAACCGGCTAAAATGACAAGCCCGAGGCATGTTGCAACAGTTCCGGAGACCAATAAAGGAAGGGCACCATTGGTCGGAGCATTATGCTCTATACAATACTCGGACAAATTAGACGAATCGTAATATATCTTAACGAATTCACCCATTTTATATGCATACTTCGTCTTGCCCGATGTAAGCAAAGACCCATTGAAGACATTCCAGTCTGTAGGCTTGACGGTTGCAACATATTCTCTATCCGAAATATTAAGTGAGTTTTCTTCAAATTCAACATTGATCACTTCGCCATACATTTCGGAATCAAGATTTTTGGTTGCCTGTTTGTATTTTGCGTAATCGACGCCGCCAAGGATCATCATAAAAGGGCCTATTATGAGACAAAGAACAATCCAGTATATTGGATTCATGATAAGTTTCCACGCATATATTCTGGGAAACGCAGTAAACCACTTAGACATATACACCTCACGCTGCTGAACACATATTTTGCACTAATTGGCAGATCACGCCTATATATTCTCATAGCTGGTTGCAAATTTACACTGGATTATTTAGGGTTTAGCAAGTATTAATCCGCCGGCTTGTTCTTTTTCGGTATCCTAATACATCTCTTCACGTATTCTTCTCATCCTCGACCACACATTATCTCCGTAGTTACTGAGCAAAACAGTTATCATTCCATTATTAGGGTTATATTCGGAGATAGCGCTTATTCCATCGTCACAGCCCTGCATATACACATAGTCCTGCCCTTTGGGATTTTCAATGATCCAGACGCCAAAACCATAATATCCTTCTTCCGGGTCTTCTCCGTCCCCGCTTTGTTTGGAAAACATTTGATTTACCATTTGCTCGGAAAGTAGTGTATGCCCGATCAGTCCGTTCCAGAACTTCACAATATCCCCTACTGTTACGAACGCACCTCCGTCACCGGTACCCTTTGCCCCGACAGAGTAAATATTCGTACGGTAATCATCCGTATCAGGGCAGTAGATATAACTGTTTGCACATTTTGCAGGGAGTTTGTCAAACGAATAATACCCTGTACTGCACATGCCGCATTTATCGAAAACATTCTGTTTAAGATAAACATCAAAATCCACTCCTGTAACCTTTTCTATAATCAGCGCGAGCAATACGTATCCCGAATTGTTGTACTGAAACTTCTCTCCCTTTTCATACATCATCGGCTTATCAGTAAACAGGGGAAGCATATCCATGTTATGCCTGATTCTGTAATTGGGATATTCGCTCCACAATGCTTCATAATCATCCATCACCGATTCATCAAAATAATCCGGGACACCTGAGGTGTGATTCAAAAGCTGTCTCACAGTAACGCCACGATCAATGTCTTTCAGATCAAAATCCAGGATCGCCCCAATCGTATCTTCGAATCTCAGTTTTTCAGCTTCGATCAGCTGAAGGATGCCCACGGCTACAAAAGTCTTGCCCATGGAAGCGGATGCGAATCTTGTATCCATAGTATTAGGGATCTCGTTTGCCAAATCCGCGAATCCGCCGCTGTAACACAGTAAAACGTCTTTATCTTTAACAATGTAAGCATTGCCTCTGAACTCTTTATCCATAGATATCATCTCACTTTTTCTCAAACACCATCAACTTGCCACGTTCCAGGCTGTCGAAAGTGACCCCGCCTTTTTGCTGATAGTAAGGATGGAATCGACAGCATACACTTTGCACTTCTGACCAAAAGCATATGCCGCAGAAAAAGAATAGTTTCCGTCACCACATCCATAATCCAGGATCACCGGATCACTGACTTGGAGGATCGAAGAAAAGATACTCGCGCCTTTCGTCTTCTCCCAGGTATTTACTTCATCAAAAATACTCATATGTTTCTCCTCAGATGATTTGAATGTCATTGATCAGACAATTTGCCTTGTCCTCAATGTCTTCGAAATCTAGTTTCTCGCCTCCTCTGGCCGCGCATTCGAACTCATCTACGACATTCTCGATCAGGACCATATCGACAAAGAAAGGAAGCTGCAAAAGGAGTTCTTCGGAAACATCCGTCTCGCTTTTGTACCCATCGAGGACCGTATCGAAGTAGTGCTTCCAATACGCCTTCTTATCCTCTTTTTTTCGGATAAAGCGGCACCATCCTTCGCCATGGAGCCAGAGATTGGCAAGATCAAACATGTACCAGCAATACATTGAGTTATCAAAGTCAAACACCGTAATATCCCCGGTACTGAAGTCTATGTGATAGTTCCCGTCACTGAAATCGAAATGAATAAGTCCGTAATCTTCTTTCTCACGCGGCAGTTCAGAGAACTTATCCAGTCTGCGAAAGATGGCCTGTTTCAGCTTAGAATACTCATCCGGTATCAGCCGATCGATATACTCTCTGTTATACTTGTCGGAATAATCTATTCTTCGATGGGAAGGCTCGTACTGTTTGGAAAGGCGATGGATCGCGCCAAGTGCTTTTCCCGTGTTATAAAAATATTCTTCGATCGGCACCCCTTCCCGATAACGGTACTGATTCTCATAAAGAAGTTTTCCCTTGGCATACTCAAAAAGGCTGATGAAAACCTTCTTTCCGGACGTATTCACTGTCTCCAGAAGTTTCCCACTGATGGAAGGGATCACATCTGCAACCGGCGCACCATTCTGTGCCAGATAGCGGATGAATTCTACCTCGGCCAGGAAGGCCTCCTCGCTTCGATCCTCCAGCGAAGCGAGACGAAGAACATATTTATCCTCGCCCTTTTTTACTATAAAGACAAGATTACGTCCGCCCTCATGTCCCGGAACCATGTCGAAAACACAAGGCGGCTGAAAATAAAGTTGAAGTGCTGTATCAAGAATATCTGCGGAAACCACTCCTTTCGGTTCAATCAAGTTGTTTTTCTTGATTATACCATCGGCTGGAGCTTTTACGTGATACCGTTAATATAATGCCGGAAGCCCAAACACAGAATAGCAGACATTACACCACTTCATTTAATGGTCACACCGCTTGTTCTTCTATCCACGCACGAAGCACTTCGTCGTTTCCGTTTTTCATAACAAAATCGACAGCGTCTTTTTTCTTCAAGATCTTCTTAATCAAGTCAGGGTCCAGCGAATTCAGAAGTTCGATAAGACTGACCTGTGATCTCTTTCTGATGTCTTTAAGGAGTCTCGTATCTTTACGTTTGCGCTCGGCTTCACTTTTCGGATATCCCTGTCCGAATGGTTCACTGAAGAGTTTTTCGATTGTTTTTTCAAGGTTCTCTTCTCCCTGCCAGGTATACTCTTCCCCGAGCGGAACGGATACACAGTTACCGTCATTGATCTGTGCGAAAAGATAAGCATCCTGAGGTGTCGGAATATATCCGCAGAGCACACCCGGCATGTTATTACACGAAAGCATCATGCCTTGACCGGATGAGCATCCGGTAACCACAAGATCAACCGCTCCGCTTCCGAGAAGAATACCGATAAGGATAGATATCTCAATGTAACTATAGTTCTCTTTTTCATCCGGAAAGCACCCGAAATTGATCACATCTGCATACGATGCATACTTTTTCACCGTCTCATAAAGAAGCGAATTTTTCCCTGCCTGTGAATCGGCCTGGATCACTCCGATCCGCATCGGGACAGAGCGCATGTTTTTCTCCTTCTCATAGAAAGCGCGCACGAACATTTGAAACTCTTCTTCACTTTCGCACGCTTTTCTGCACTGCTCCTTTTTTTCAGCAGAACGCTCAAATGTATCTTTCACTTTTTCGCATTCAAAAGCACCGCACTCTTTACACCAGCTCATGCCGTGTTCTTTCGTACATGGAAGCAGCATGAAACTGCACGTCGGACGGCAGCCGCATCCGGTACAGCGGATCTCATCATTACTTACCACATGATCCCGCCATCCGGCACGATACCAGAACTCCGCAGTCGCATGAAGCTCTTCGTCCGTTTTCGCCAGATATCTCGGACACACCGCGCAGTCATCCCCGCAGACCGAGTAAACCGGCTTCGTTTTTCTCAACTCTTCAAATCGATCGATATACCACTTCATGATCGTTCACTCTCCTCTTCCGAACGGACAGGCAGTCAGACATAATCCGCACGCACTTTTCCTGCCAAGCTTTTTGATAAAGCACTTCTCATCTTATTACACTTGTGATAGTCGATCAATTCGTCACGGGAGATGCCCTTGGACCATTTACGGTTCTTGAGCGCCTTACAGGGGCAGGCATCAATACACTTCGTACAGTCATCCGGACAGCGGCTCTCTGTTATCTCTTCACCATACTCAAAAGTGTCATCGATGAGTATCGCCGCAAGTCTTATTCTCGGACCATATTCCTCGGTAATGATAACATCGTTTTTGCCAAACCAACCCATACCGGCATGAACCGCCGCACGTTTAAATGAAAATAGAGCCCGAAGTTCCGTCTCATTTTGCTGGGCCATTGGCGGGATCCAATACTTTATTCCTTGCTCCTCAAGAATGCCCGCGATCTTAGGAAGCAGCTCTTCTTCGACATTTCTCGCATCAATGATACCCTTGTCGAACAGTTCTTCCGTATATTCCTCCATCGTGAGCTGCCCACCAAAAGGAATCGCAATGATCATGGCAGACTTATACTCCTCACCGTATTCGCTATAAGATATATCCGTAAATCCAAATAGCACCTGAGGATAATCAGACATCAGCTTTCTTATCTTGTTTTCCGTTAAGCCCACTCAAAATTCTCCTTACCGGCACCAAGCTCAAAGTGATGCTTTACGATTCCCTTGTCAATGCCGGACATAGGTCCGCTCTTATATGTCAGATCAACCTTATTGCCTTCACCTGTGATAGTGAATGCCTGTTTATTCAGCGCCGTCGGTGCAAGAAGTGCAGCCTCAACGCCATTTTCAAACCACTCCGGTGCTTCGCCCTTATAACTGCTGACCTGCTCCTTAGCCTTGCTCTTATGCGGGACTCCCTGTGTCTTGCCGTGACCTACTGCGATAATGCTGACGATCTTTTTACCGCTGACAAATCCTTCCACATATTTTCTGCTAAAAGTCCCGGCCATCCACCACGTATTAAGGCCATTCATCTGCGCAAAAAGACAAAGGTCGGATCCGGCATAACCGAGAATTTCATCTATGCCGTCCCGGTCATTTGCGGCCAGAACAAAATAGGAATTCACCCCTTCTCCACCCAGGACCACTTTGCCGAAAAAGTTCACCGGTGTCTTCTCGCTCTCGATCAAAGCAATGGAAAGGTCATATTGTTTGTTCAATTCATCTACTCTTGATTTCAGAATGCTCTTCTCAGCATCAGATAAAGGGGTTCCGTCGAGTTTTCTAACGGTGTGTCTTGCCTTCATGGCCTGTTTCATTTGTTCAGTCATTTTGTACTCCTTAATATGTGTTTTTCTAATATTCCATTACTCGGCTGTTTCTTTTGTAAGATTCTTAAGCCATATGTATTTATTGTATCGCCATCTGATGAATGGAACCTTCACAATTTCATCCAGGCACATGACTACATAAACAACAATGACCGGAAGGTGCAGAACAAAGCAGGCGACAAGAGCCAGCGGGATCGCAAAGCACCAGGTCGCAATCAATACACTTAATCCATCATACATTGAATCTCCGCCCGCCGGAAAAACTCCGCAGGTAATAATGGTATTGTATGCGAAGGCCACCATATAAAAAGCAAGGAAAATAAGCATCTGTACAAGGTATTGCTTCGCCTGTGGTTCCAGCACATAGAAAAAGTAAACAAGCGGGCCTGCAATGCAGATCAGAAGTACATTTATCAGTCCTGAATGCAATGACACTTTCCAGCTCATCGCGCCATACTTTTTCGCCTTATCCAGTTCATTTCGTCCGAGGAGCTGCCCGATCATGATACTGATACCGGTAGAAAGGCCATGTGTTAGCCCCTGTATCAGCTGCTGAGCAACCGTAGCTACAGATGCCGCTGCTGTGGCATCTGTACCGAGATGTCCCAGGAAAAACGAATGCATTGGTATGCTGAGTCCCCATGCAAGAGAGGATAGCATCATACCTGGAATGATCTTCCAGAGTTTTCGCTCATATACCTTGGAAAAATAAAGCAGTGTATCTTTTCCAAGCCGGATCTTTTCATTTCTCTGTGCCCAAATCACACACCAGATCAGGGCAATGAATTCTACAGCGATCGTTGAATAAGCGGAGCCGTTTGCTCCTAAAGCAGGAATCTTGCCAAAGCCGTAGATCAGGAAGAAGTCAGCTGTCATGTCCACGGTTACGGTAACAACGGAGATCCATACGCTCAGCTTCGCATGTCCCGAAATCTTCATGATCATCAGAAAACACCGAAGTACAGCCGTGAAAATATAGGAAAAGCATACGATCCTTAAGTAATCTGCGCCGATCCGGATCAGCTCCTGTTCATTCGTAAATATTCCTATAAGCTGCTCTGCGAAAAAATATGCACCTACCGTGAAGATGACCCCGATGACAAAGGCATATCGAATGGCTATTCCCAGATATCTTTTTGCATTGAGAAAATCTTTCTTGCCCCAGTATTGGGATATCAGGACACTTGCTGAAACAATTGCAATAGCATAAAAAAGAGACATTACAAAAGCAATCTGATTGGCAAGCGATACTGCTGCGATAGCCTCCTGAGTCAATCGCCCAAGCATAAGTGCATCCGATGCCCCGACGAGAGACGTAAGGAGATTCTGCAGCGCCAACGGAACTGCCAGACTCATAAGCTGTTTATTGAATTCTTTTCTTTCCAAGCTATTCATCTATCCCCCTGCCTCACTAGTGAATTCGCCATTTTTGTTTTTTCATCAGAAACGATTATAGCATAGAAAAACAGCCCGGAGAGCCTCCGGACTGTTTCTCAAGCAAATCTCTTATAGCGGTATCAGCTTAGTGAATACCTTGATGAGTTTTGTCACTCTTTGCTTATTTCTATCATCCATATTTAAAGCCTTTCGGATAGGATCTTATACTTTTCAGGATGTCTGTATCTGTCTCCCATAACATCACGTGACCTGTGACGTCTTAATTGATCGATATCAAGTTCTGCAATATACACGCCTGCATCACCGGGTGCCTCGAAAACACACATATCCCTTACCCCTGGCTCTTCCGGCAGCCATGGAACACCATCAAAAAGTACAGAATGTCCATTGCAATCAGGATGTCCCTTCGGGTAATTACAGGTTGCGACAGCGACCATATTCTCATAAGCTCTCGTTCTTAAAGCAGCCAGACGGTTGATCTCGAGAGGACATGCGTTTGGCTGAAGGATCAGTTCTGCGCCCTTCAGCATCAGGATCCTCGCACTTTCAGGGAACTCCCTGTCAAAACAGATCATGGAACCGATCTTGATAGAACCTCTTCCAAAATCAAGTTCAGCCACGTAAAAATCCTCGCCTCCATCAAGAACAGCTTCATCAGCAAACGCACAGGTATGGACTTTTGAATAGTGCAGGATCTCTTTTCCGGTGCGGTCAAAGAAGATCACGGAATTCAGCGGTTTCCTGCAGGTCTCCGCCTTTTCTAGAAATGTAATACCTATAGCCATCTCAAGTTTTTCCGCAAGGCTTTTGAAAGATTCGATAAAATGGCTTTCTTTACTTATTGCAAGGCGATTTAGTTCATCTTCATCGGCCGGAAGATAATATCCGTCGCTCCACATTTCAGGAAAAAGAGCTATATCCGCCCCTTTCTCCTTTGCTTCTTCACAAGCTCTTACACCGATATTCAGCTGCTCTTCAAGTGTTTTTCCGGAGATCAACTGAAGAAATGAAATTTTTACATTCATATGGTTCACCTTTTTTCGATCAATATTCTTATTCCATACAATCGATTTTTCTAACTGTCTGAAATATCGTTATCCTCTCGTTCTTCTGCATAACTCGTTCCGAACCCCGGTTTTCCGCCAGGCAGCCGGTAGTTACCCGATACACGTTATTTTCCTCAAAGGCAAATGCCAGCACTCGATTTGCTGCTTCAGATGTATATCCGTTCCCCCAGTACTTAGGATCGGAAGTAATCCGGAAGATCATCCATAGTAAAATCCCTTAATATAAGCCTGTCTGTCTCTAATCGAATCATTTATTCCTTACTCCTTGTCGGTCCTGCTAAGTTTGAACAAAAGCACAGTTACTGCCCCGTCAACCTCTTCGCCAACGATATCGAAACCAAATCGTTCCGTATAAAACCTGATATTACGTTCATTATCTTTTGGTGTTACTAATGTCAGTTCCATCCATTGCGGATGTTCTCTCATAAAATGATTCATCAATAACGTTCCTATTCCACGGCCCTGTTCTTCTTTTACTACAGCTAAGCAGCCAATGTAGTATTTTCCTGGTGCTTCCTCTTTATACGAGATGACACCTACCGGCTTATCGCGATAATATGCAATGGTTTTCGGATAATCAAGGATCGACTGCTCCATGTTTTCTTTAGAGCGGCCATACGCCTGACACTGTCCGTAACGGATATAATCATCATAAAATGCAGAGTTATATATTTCGACCAAAACTTCTGCATCATTTTTGTCTGCATTTTTATAGTCCAAAGTTCTAACTCCCCATGATCCGTATTTTCAAAAAGCCCATCTGTTCAACAGCTGAACTATCTTCTCTATTTACATACACTTCCCGAGCATCTCTTTCGCCCAGAAATACTGTCCTTTATCCTCAAATTCTCTATAAAACACTTCTATCATCATTGTCAGATACAGGATAACATCATACCAGTGCAATCTTATTGATTCTTCCTCTGAGAACGTGGTCTGACCAAATCCTTCCAGAAAATGTCTGCCCCTGTTATGCATTCTGAAACGGTCATCCATAAATGGTTCCCCCCACAATGCTCTTTCCCAATCTATGATTCCGGACACGTGCCCGTCTTTTACAAATACGTTTCCTTCCCACATATCCCAGTGCACCAAAGATGCGTCGTGGACCAAGTCGAAGGCTGGCTTATCCTTTTCCAGCAGATCCAAAAAAGTCCGTTCATCATATAAAATATCTATGTCTTTGTTCTTTGCATCCGAAATCAGATTCTCCAGCATCTTTTTTACAAAGTTGTACAGAGAATCATATCTCTTCTCCTCACCGAGGAAACCGAATTCCGGATTTTTCAATTTCGACAATTCACGGGATATCTTTCCCATCTCAGTATCTACTGTGGCGATCATAGCTTCTGACATATTCGCTCTTACCAAGGAGAAATTGTCGCCCTTCAGCTTTTCCATAAAGAAATAGTTTCCATCACATACAGTGTTACTGGTATCGTAATACTGGATCTTTGCAACTTTGAATGAACAGTTTTCCGTAACCAGCTTCATAGCGTTTATTTCTGCCCGCATCAGATCGACTTCATTGGAGGTATTTCCTCTTCTGTCTTTTGCTGCGATTTTCAAAATGCTTTCCGTACCGTCTTTAAACGTAATATCGTATGTTACGTTGCACATTCCTTCAGTCAGTTCTTTTATCTCAGCAATGCTCTTATCCGGGAAAGCTTTCTGGGCCATACGGGAAATCGTTTCTCTGGATTGTCTGTTTTTGGTAATAGCCATTTTCAGTCCCTATCGCTCCATGGTCTTCACTCAAAATCGATTATAACATAGAAAAACAGCCAGAAGATGAATCCGGATCAGCTGGCCTTAATCGTGTAGGTATGCCCCCAGTTTCGCAGGATCTCCACCTTGGAAAACCCCGCTTCGAGAAGGGCTTCTTTTTCATGCGGAACAGTCAAAGGCGTATCGTAGTGATAGAACTCGCCTTCAGGAATATTCTGCTCTTTCTTCAGTCGGATCAGCTCGGCACGATGAAACTGTTCTTCTTCATCAAATGACGCGAAATAATCGGTCAAAATGAAATATCCATTCTCTTTCAAAGCTTCCCTGACTTTCTTATAAAGTGGGATCTTTTCCTCTTTCGTGAAATGATGAAGCGATTCTACGGAAATGACTGCGTCATACCTATCCGTCCCGAAAGGCTGCTCAAAATACGAGGCACAAATCAGATCAAGTGACTTGTCCGGGTACTTTTCCCGAAGGGTCTTCAGCATACCGGCCGACAGATCGATCCCGGTCACATGGGCCGAAGGTACCATCGCAAAATAGTGATCCAGTTCCAGTCCGGTTCCACAACCCAGATCCAGAACGGATGCATCGGGGAAATTCGGCAAACAACCGGCAGTAAATGGATAAAATTCCTCCGCTGACTCTATCGTCGTCATCTGATGTTCTTCGTACCCGTCCGTACGGGCATCAAAGAATGCTCCCATCTTTTCCAGCACTTGTTTTTCTCCTCTTACCGAATACTCAGACTTCAATTATATCCCACAATTGAACTTCCACATAAGGATATTTGCCGAGAGAGCTTTTGAGAAAGACATCGACAGAGCCGCCACAAGCCTCAATTCGCTCTAATAGAAGTTCTTTGGTCAGAACGACCGGTTCCGTTCCATGTAACATCAGCGCGCAACTGTCCCCCAGTGTAAAACTGACCTGATCGTCCGGAATAACTTCCAGATCGAAAGTGATCTTATCACTGCTGTTAAACCACTCTCTGAGATATTCGCACTCCATAAGGGTAAACGAATACGGATGCAAAAGTTTCGGCTTTCCTCCTAGCTCTATAAACCTCTCGCGCACGAAGTCATCCGCTCTCTTTCTGGCCGGATAGTAATTCACAAAATCGGCAAACCGCCCGAAACTCGTCGTATTCGGATGTGCGTCGGCAAGTTGTTCTGCGACTCGAAAAGCTTCTTTTTCAGGAAGAAGCATTATGTTTTTCCACGGATCGGTTCCGGGGAAAAAATAGTGTGTGATATATAACTTATCCATTTGCGTTTTCTCCTTTTATGCCCAATACTTTAATCTGTTCCAATCACTCAAGATAATCTTCTTTCATTTGATGAAACGATCCGGCTTATCAATTCACAGCAGAGATTACGATATTTCATATCCAGCGGATACTGATCGTTATATTGTTCAATAAGCCGTGTAATTCCGTTTTTATAGTCGTTCTCTGTAACATTAAAACCGTTGTTCAAAAACTCAGCGATCTCATTAGCAATACTGATTCCAGTCTCTTTCTTCCCAGCCAGATATTTGATCAAACTGCGATGGAAAAGGCGTGCTATCTGATAAGGCAGATCATTTCTCTGACAGATCTCCTTGCAGATACTGCTGTTACGTCGGAATGCATGTTCCTTGATGTTTTCCAAATGAAAGAAACGATCATCCGCTACATCCATAGATTCGATCACTTCAAGATCGACAGCGACCCCGTCTTCATATATGACTATGAGGATCCCTTCGGGATTCGTGGTATAAGAGATGTATATCGTTTCTCTATAGCCCAAGATAAATGCTTTCAGGGTTTCTTTTCCCATGAGGGCACTAATATCGACATCTGAAAACGGTGTCGGGTCTCCCCGGAGAAAAGAACCGCCCAGCCAGATATGATTTCCGGTGCTTTCTGCATACTCTCTTACATATTCGATGTATTTGCTCTGGTTATTCTCCATATCAGATTTCGGCTCCTTACCCATTCGCGCTTTCTTTCAAACTTTATCGCTCAGCTATTAATGTCTTTGCTCTGTTCTGTATGTTCTTACACACATCGTCAAGGCTGCGCTGATCAAGGAAATAGGCCGGGGCTTCCTCGAGAATGATCGACATGACTCGCGGATCAGAATTTCTGACCACATGTACATTCTCGACCAGATGGATCAGTAGTTCTTTTGTCTCTTTGGTGGCCACCAGAGGACGATACGGGTCTCCCTGAACCGGTTTCCAGTTTTTCATTTTCTCTTCGCCGATCGCAATGATCCTGTCGCACTCTTTATCCAAAGCACTTCTGGATATCGGGATCTCGCTAACATCCAAAGATCCGGATTCTTCCTGCGTTTCCAGAAGGAATCGGAGAAAATCCCAAGCCTCGTCCTGACATAGAGAGTATTGGGAGATTCCGATCGTTCCGGTCGTATCAACCGCGATACTTCCGCCCTTAAAACTCGGGACTCCGCAGAAAACGGTATCCTCTCCATAGTTTTTTTGAAAGTCTGCCATATCGATAATTTTATAGATCCGCATGGGACACCATGCAAGCATCCCATTCACAAACAGTTCGCGGGGATCATAATCATTGAACTCACCATGTTCTCTTTTCTCAACACCATATTTCTTAACAAATGCCAGAATTTCCTTGAAAGAATCGTCTTCGAAACGTACTTCCTTCGTCTCATAATCGATGAGTTCTTCTCCCGTTTCACTCAAGACCCATTCCAGAAGAGTCGCGTATTCCGTTTTTTCCATCACGCTCACATCCGATGGAAGCTTATCCATCTCTTTGTTGAATTCTTCGAAAGTCCAGGATCGTTCCGCACCGACCAGATCCGGATTTCCTGCCAGGCATCTAAGTTCAAAGGATAACGGCATGTGATAGAGTTTCCCGCCTGTTTCCTGCGCACGGATCACATTATCAAAATACTTGCTGCGGTCCAGAGCTTTTTCATCTGAAGCATCAAAGTAAGTATTAAGATCGACACAGACCTTTTCCGAATTGAACTGTGAGAACCGGGCAAAGTTTATAAGGATGTCCGGACCATTTCCGGAGATAACATCCAGATAGATCTTATCGATCAGCTCCGCTTTCTTGTTCATATTGTCACTTTCCGAAGTGATATCCAGCGCGTAATTATGTACGGCGATCCTGCACTTCGCATCGGGACTCGTATTATATGAAATGACCTCTTCCAAATTGATCGAATCGTATCCCGCCGCGGTCAGAAGTTTCTTTCCCGCATAAGGATTCTTCTCCGCTTTTGTCGCATGAGTAATATAGACACGGCTGTATGATTCATATGTGATCTCGTCATATTCTTCCGTTTTGTTCCAAAAGACAAACTCTTCGTCTGAAATCGCCTTGAGGGTTCCATTAAATACCGGGTTATAGTCCGTATCGCTCCAGGAAAGCACCTCGATATCTTTCGACGCATCTATTAAGTCGACCTTCATAATTCCGTTTGCATTCAACAGGTAATTTCCGTTATCGGATTTGATTGGCAAGTCCATGTGGGGATCCCTGATCTTCTCACCTACAAGATCCAGCGTATCGACATTTAGTTCCTGAAAACACCTAAAGCTTCTTTCGGAGGGCTCATCAGATACCTTATAGCAGAGCGCATAGCATTTGCCCTGCTGATAGTACACCACTCCGACAAAACCAACGTCATCGAAACGCTTGCTTTTTAGAACTTTTCCATCTTTGTCGAGTACGGTAATGATCCCGTAAGAAGAGCAGACCATCCTGCCATTCGGAAGAAGCACTACATCACTGGCAATTACATCGTCCAAAGCCATGACCTGTTCCATACTTCCGTCATCTCGGACCTTCTCCAGGAAGCACCCCTGCGGCGTATTCATGATCGCCATCGTTTCTCCTTTTTCGTTTACAAAAGAAGCTTTCGTCTGATTATTGTACCCATCTTCATCTGCGCCGAAATCAACATCAGTCATACGAAGAAGGTTACCCTGAAGGTCGAAAAATGCCGATTTTGCGAACCGGTATTCCTTGTCTATAGCATAGTACTCATCCCACTTATCCTCAGAAATGAGTTCTTGTACCTTCTCATTGAGTTCTTCCGGCATTTTATATTTGAATTCGCAGGTCATCGAAATAGTATTTCCGATGAAACAGATCGATTCGTTTTCGATCCAAAGCGACTGTAATTCTTTTGACTCATCTACGGGAATCCGGCATTCCACTTCTTCTACATCAAAAAACGGATCGGTTTCCGAAATAATATGAGCCCCCGTCTTTGGGGACTTTTTACATCCTGCAGCCCCCATAATAAGAGATAGGATCAAAGTGATTGCCATTGACTGTTGATACAGTTTTCTCATCTGATGAATCCTCACTAAACCGGTATTTATACCACAGAATAACCTTCCGAAACTAACACATTCAGTGCCTGCTCATAGTTTTCTTCTTTTACAAGAATATAGTCTGTGTTGTATGTCGAAACAGCGAAGATTCCAATTCCATTCTCTGCGAGGATACCGGTAAGTTTTGAAAGAATTCCTATCAATGAAAAGTCGAGTACTCCCTGTATGCGGAAACCTCTCCATCCATCTTCACGCTCGAGTGTATTCAGAGGAGTATCCTCGGTCTTACACACCAAAGATAATTCTTCATCTGTCTTCCCGATAAAATAGAAATCGGCATCCATCTTGATACGCGATAAGTCTGACACCTTACAGACAGTTAGTTTATACTCAATTTTCTTCAATTCCATCTTACTTATTTACTTCTCATTCTTTCTCAATAATTCTATCTACACATGTCGGCAGATGCATCATGTGATGGGATGTCAATGGGGTCAGTATCATGCCACCAATCGTTAATCTTCCCCAGAAGACAAGAAGCCACACAGAACGGAAATCCGTAGTCACGCCGCCCTCTTCCAGGATCCTCATGACCCACTCTTCCGGAACCATCGACTTGATCTGTTCGAGCGTTAACTCCGATAGGATCCGTCGGGTATTCTTTCCGACTTCCATCATATACTCCCGAAGCGCTTCCACGTTGATCTGTTTCCCCCAGGAAACCAGTTCATCCGGTTCCAGTGCATTTCCCGTATCTGATATTGAAGAACCGATCCGATTCTTCCAGACCTCATTGAAGATCTGCTTGCCGTTTTCCATCAAGATATTACTGACCAGATCTTCGATCCTGTATGTATGCCAGAATTGCCAGCAGATCGGAACAGTCTTGGATCCGGCATATTTCAGATCCGTATCCCAAGGCTCTCTCTGGACGAACTCATTCTGATTTCCCTGCATCATATAATCCAGAACAAAATCCGCTATCGTCTTTTCTTCTCTTCCTGATATCTCCGCAGGATGAACCATCGCATGAAGCTCCAGGGTAAGATCCCGAATCTTTATCAGATCGTCGCCCTCGATCGCCGATTTTAATTCATCGTATTTTGCGTTGATAGAAGAAAACATTGTCTCTTTATCCATATCGTTCTCCTAACAGTGGGAAGCCCCCAGTCGATTATATCATTTTGCCTATTCCGCGATAAACCACTGATCCATGCCGGGACCGGAATCCTCATTCGGACGCACTTTGAACCCGAACTTCTCATAGAAAGGTTCTTTTCCGACGGCAGAATTTAAAGTCATTTTCACCTTATACCCCGGCTTCATGTCATTTTTCAGACGCGAAATACAGGCTTCCACAAGTGTCCGTCCGATGCCCTGGCCCTGATACTGGGGATGTACAATTACATCGGACAGGAATGCGATGTATCCGCCATCCCAAAGAAGTCGTACCACACCGATCGCTTTCCCGTCATCTCTTACACACCTGACCATGTATGCATTGTCGATACAGGCCTGTGCTTCCTCAAGCGGAAACTCCACCCATCCGACGGTTTTCCTTAATTCCATATATTCAGCAGCTGTAATGAATTCACCATATTGAATCATAGATTTCTCCTTGCCATCTTAACCAAAACGCTTACGCGTATGTGTATTGAAAAACATTATAGCATCTTCAATACAGTTATTTTGATTTTGTTAGTATAACGTCTTCGAAGGACTTCCTGTTGACAATTTATTACGGTTAGTGATATATTAGACACAGCAATAGTACACTAAACGTAATATTCCATCACGAGGGAAGATCATGAAAGATAATGTCAAAAGCGGAGCACTTACAGAGGTTACGTTCTTTATACTGCTGTCTTTATACGAGCCGAAACACGGATATGCCATCATGCAGTTCATTGATGAAAAAACATCCGGAAGACTTCTGCTCGGAGCCGGTTCACTTTACGGGGCGATCAATACGCTGACCGAAAAGGGCTGGATCAAACCGTACGGAGATTCGGACGGAAGAAAAAAGGAATACGTGATCACCGCGGAAGGTCGAAGGATCGCAGAAAAAGAACTGCGAAGACTGCGGGAACTGACTAAAACCGCGGAAACGATCATAGAATCATGAGACCAGGAGGCATTGGGAAAAATGAGTATAGTTAAAAGAAGGTATTTTGCGGGCTTTATGGGAAGTCAAACAAGATGGCTGAACAAAATGGCAGATAATGGATACAGACTGGCAGAGACAGGCAAGCTTAAGTATGTATTCGAAAAGTGCGAGAGCGGAAAATACATATACACCGTCGAATTTGTGGGCGACAGATCTTTGGAAGAAGAAGAAAAATATAAATCCTTCCTGGAAGATCTGGGATACCGGGTCTTCTACAAAAACATGCATCTGGATTATTCTTTAAATAAGCTGGTCATTCGTCCCTGGGCGGATAAAGGTGGAAGGATCTCCACTACCCGCTCGACATATAACAAAGAGCTGCTGATCGTGGAAAAGGAAAACGACGGAAGACCGTTCGAGCTTCATACGGAAAAAGAGGACCGGATCAAGTATTATCGAGGGATGATCAAACCTTACTACTATGCTTTCGTATTTGCTCTGATCCTGGCGTTTGTATTCTGGCCGGACCGAATCAAAACTGCGATCTGCGGGGGCGTGGCGCTGCTGGTCACTATACCTGCCGCCATTATCGGATCTAAGATCCTTAAACTAAAGAAAGAAAAAACAGTTGAGGAATAAAGAAGTTCTCACCTCCTAACCACAAAAAAGGAAGCCATAAAAGGCTTCCTTTTTTTATCCAACCCCAGTCAAATGTCACGTGCCTCTTTCGTTCAGGACTGTCTGCACTCTGTCCGTAATGATCTTGATCACCGAAGGAAGATCCTTCTGCCCGAGGAAATATGCCGGCATCTCTTCGATCAGGATCATATCGATCGATGGATCTGCGGAATCATAATGAGAACAGCTCAATATGATCTTCTCAAATTCCGCCATATCAGCTTTAGTAAAATCGATCCTTCTTACGTCAGGCTCGGGAAACCCACCAATATATGAAATAAAGTCATTTTCCGCCTTAGGACTATTGGCATATTCCAAAACATAATCTGCAATTTCTCGAAATGCCGTACGATTTACAGGGATTCCTTCTATATCCGCCATCTTCGACTGCACCTCATCAGAAAGGAGGGTCCTTACAAATTCTGCACAGGCATCAACATCGGGAGCTTGGGAGGACACAGCGATCGAGCAGATGGATTCGATCTGTGGACCGCGCCCGTCTGTGGATGGGATCCCTAAAACCGCCTTCGCACCTTTAAGTGCATTGATCCCGTTAAGATAATCTTTCGGGCTTCTATAGGTCGAATAAAGAGCTATGCGGCTGTTGATGTCGCTGGCGGCATTTGCATCTTCCGAGCCGAATTCAGGCGCCTTCTCCGGAATATTTTTCTTCACATAGTCTGCGAGTTCAGCAAATTCAGGGCCTGAGAAATCCGCCTTTCCATTTACGATGAATTTGTCTCTCATCCCGTTAAACAGCGTGGTAAAATACAATGCCTGTCCCGAAGTGATCAGATCAAAGCCGCTCAATGTATCATAAAGGAATTCTTCGTACTCTTTGGTCGTAAATCCCTGACCGGATGCACCTGCATTCTTCGCATCGGTATGTATACCTTTGATTCCGAAAGTAACAGGCACCTGATAGAGCTTCCCGTCTGTCTTCGCCGCCTCAAAAATATTCGCAAAGTACTTTGCCGGATCAAGATCACTGAAATACTTGCTTAAGTCAACAAGATAGTTCGAATAACTGAGTCTGCCCATGTCACCACTTAGTAGCAGGATATCCGGACCGGAACCACTTAGGATGTCCATGGCGAGACTGTCGTTAAGCACCAGATTCGCCTGAAGCATATCATTATCAACATCATCCTGACTCTCCGTAGGCAAATTGGTCCTTACCGTATCGATCGTATACCGGCCGGTTACTTCAATGAAGTAACTCCTATTTTTCTCATTAAACTCGAGTATCGCTTCTGCGACCGGATGATTAACATACCCGTTGGCAGCGTATAGTTCAAGCAGCGTTTTCCCTGCATGCGGGTTTTCCTTAGCCTTCGAAAGAACATAAATATCAAAGCCGGTCTTTGAAACACCTCTTGAGGAGATCATGCCATAACAGCCTCCAAGCAGGATCACTTTTCCGTCATAGCAATCCACCAGTTCCGTATCGTTGAGAAGTGTGTGATTGATCGAACATGCATCGTAGTTAAAAAACTCTTCGACTCTCTTATTCTTCATGTCGATCTTTGAAATACCGTCAGATGTTGGAAAATACGTCTGACAATCTTTATCGATATGTTCTTTATGGATCTCTTTAAAATCGATCCAGTCATACTCCTTGCCATCCGCTTCGACCGCTTTTGCATTTTTCAGATCCACTTCAAAATGAACAGGGACATTCGCCGATGTTTGAGTAATCGTAAACAGTATTTTTTCTTCAGACAAGGTCAGAACAACAGCAGAACCGGAAAGATTTGTTTTCTCTTTTTTCAATTCCACCTGGCTCTCTTTTCCTTCGGAATCAGTGATTGTAAGAAGGTAATAATCGGCATACGCTTCTAAGTCATGCATATTTTCAGCCATAACCATGTATTTCCCTATTCCGATTCTTTTCCTGTCATAGGTAAAGTCATCAGAATAGCTCACCGGGCGTTTCTCGAGCACTTCACCTGTCAGGACATCAGTTTCTATCTCTACATCGGAACTTCCATAATCAAAACTCCAGTTTTGTACTGCCGAAGTGATTCTGCCATTTTCATACGAAACATCAGTAATGGTTCCGTCGCCTTCCAGGTAATCCTGCAGATCCACGGTACGGATCTTTTCTCCCGTATTTCTGTCGACTACGGTAGCAAGACAATATTCGTGATCTCTAACGCTATACTCCGTATCAAAATTCGATTGAAAAAAGTATCCTCTTGTGAACACCACAATATATTTATCATCCGTGCCAACCAGACTATGCTCTCTGAAAACGATTTCTTTTCCTTTGGTATCCAAATCAGGCTCAATACTGTAGATCTTTGTGTCAAACCAGGGATCTTCCGAAGTGATCGTCCGATGCGTCTGCCCACTATTACCCGTTTTTTCAGATGCTTTCTTTCCGCATGAAGTGAGCGTTAAGAGTATAGTAAATACCAGTGCCATAGATAGCACTTTTTCAAAGCTTGTACGTCTCATATTCTTCTTTCCTTATGTGTTTATAGGATTTTCCGGAATCAGTTACGTTCACGTATCATTTACTATACGTCTCCCATTGTTCTTTCGCCGTACGTAAGTATTCCTCCATACCGTCCTCTGCCAGGATTTTAGAATATTTTTCTAAAGCTTCATCCAAAGAAAGAGTATTCAGACTGGCCAGAAAATCATTAATGTCATCAGGGATCTTACTATTAGCCGGCAGATCCGCTGCAAATCCGAGGAACGGCGATAGTACTGCATTTTTAATGGAAGCTAAGTAAGCTTCTTTTTCACTATCCCTTAACCCTTCTTCCTCACCTTCGGCCATAACAGGATAAGTATTTAAATATGTCCCAAGACAAACCCGTTTAAAGAAAACATCAGTATAATCCGATCCGTCCAAATTGACCACACAGCCGTCAACGAGCTTATAATCTACATCCTGCTTTCCATAAATAAGCAGATTGGCATATTTCCCTTCGTTATAAAGAATTCCGAGAAAATCCATCACAGCATTGACATCTTCTGTCTTACTTGAAATAGCGATGGAGCCATTCAGATTCGTCTTTAGCACTGGATCCAATTCCTTGATTCGGAAGTTCTCTTTTTCAAGAGTTTTTCGGGGTTCACCAGCAGAAAGCACCACGAGGAATTTCCCTTCTTCCAGATCTTTTTCAGATACCGGATAGGTGCTATTACACTGATAGGATACATTCTTCCAAAGGAAACCTTCACTTTTCATCTGTTCGAGTAATCTCAGATATCCGATAAGCTTTTCCGACTCCAGTGGATTCTTTATTTCCCTGGTGTCATACTCATAAAGCAATCCGTCCTTGATCTCACAGCCGATCATCAGATCAAAGTCATAATCGGTGAGAAAATACTGAAAGGGATTTACACTTTCCTCTTTCCACTCGGCATTTTTGATGATCTCATAAATACCTTCAAGACTTCCGTCCCAGTTATCGATCACTTCATCAGATATGTAGTCTCTGTTAAATGCAGCATAAATACCAGTCATACGCTTACAGTGAGGAGTAAACGGCAGGCTATAGAAATGTCCTTTACACTTTACACGTGACCAAATTGTTTCCGGGAAAGCTTCGTAAACCTTTTTCCCGTTACCAGATGAAAGTATATCATCAAGCTGAAGTATCAATCCTTTATCGATATAATTGAACATATTCCCGCCGGCTTCATCCAGGCCCAAAAATGCCACATCTACATTTCCGTCTTTCAATTCTTTTTCAAGAAGAGATCCATATTCGCCATACTGCAGAGATTTCACCTCCAGCTGATAGTTATACCCGTCTTTTAATAGTTCTTCATTAAATTCCAGTAAATGAAGATCTTCTGCATGACACAGCGTAGGAACGGCGAAGGTGATCGTCTTAACATTCGGATCTACCGTAGTTTGACCGCTCTGCTCAGAGGATCCGGCCGCTACTGCATCTGATCCAGAAAGAGCCGTATTCTCTATCGTAGGGTCAGAAGATGGCTCCGATTTCTTTGATCTGCTGCAGGACGTCATCCCCAAAAGGGCGCAAGCAACTAATAAAAAGCTTACAAATCTTTTCATAAAAACACCTCTTTATCTAATTTTTTTCAGTAGTTTTATTCTGCCAAGTAAGGCACTCCATTGATCTCTACACCGCTAATGTTATCCACATTAAAAGCAGTGCCGATATTCATTCTGAAATAACCCGTTCCAAATTCGCCTGACACACTTATGTTTACATCATCCAGATCCGTTTCTACCCGGCCGTCCATTTGATGCGTAAAGATATTCACACGTTCACCATCTGTCGATATGTATACAAGGCTGGATATGGATTCCGGCTGACCGTTCTTCGGATCATCAGAGGTCTCATCGTAAACGCTCAACCCATAGGGGGAAAGTGTGATCTCCTTTCCGTCCGGCGAACGAAGCACTTTGGTAGGAACATTCGGCTCAGAAAGAACATCAAAGCAGATCCCCTCGTAATATGTGTAGTCTTCCTCTACTTCAGCCCCGTAATAACAGTGGTACTTACCAGTTGGAACATCTTCAAAGAACTCGAACCTTGCCGGATGAGAAGTAACCGGAATGACGAAGCGCCATGTAACCTCTTCATCACTGATAAGATCCGGGGTAGAGTCTCCTGAAAAGCCGATACGGTCACCGGTAACGGTGTCCACACATCGTTCGACTATATTTTCCAGATGTTTTTTTGCTTCATCTGTCAGCGCCGTCACTGTCCAGACTCCCTCTGTGAAATTACCGTCACAGATCTGAACATCTACGGTCAGTCGGAAAAAGTCGTTTTCTACTGTAAATTCACCGTCGGCCAGATTATCCTCGATCATCTTTACGCCTTCTCCGCCGTATAAGATGCTTACCTTATCATGGTGTATAAGTTTCTTTGCTGCATATACACCGATGGGGACCATTAAAGCGACAGCGGCAGCTACCAAAAGCCCGGTGCTGATCCTTTTGCGGATGCTTACGACACGGCTCGCGGTATAATTCTGGTATTCGTTGACAAATCGTTCGTCAATGTTACCGGTGATCTTTAAATATTCACGTTCGTTCATAGCACCCCATCCTTTCCATCAATATACTTTCTTAATCCTTCCCTCATCCGGTGAAGCATCGTCTTGACTTTACTTTGAGAAAAACCCGTCTTTTTTGAAATACTCTCGATCGATTCATTGAACCAGTACCGTCCGACGAATACGGCGCGTTTATCCGACGTCAGCGTAGAAAGATATTCATTGATATATTCACCGAGTTCTTCACTTCTTTCGTCGGAGATGCTGCTCTGGTCAGGAATACATTCATTCATTTCCGCCGTCAGTTCCACGATCTGCGCGGAACGCTTCTGCGCAGTATTTTTCTTAATGACATCCATCGCCGCATTACGGCAGAGTGCCGCAAGATAAGCAAACAGATTATTGGGACGATTCGGCGGTATGGAGTTCCACGCACGTACATAGGTGTCGTTTACACATTCCTCCGCATCTCTTCTGTCAGAAAGAAATCTAAGGGAAAAACGCAGCAGTTTTTCATTATAGTATTTCATTGTTTCACTGATCGCATCTTCATCTCTTGCCAGATAAAGATCGACAATGACGGAATCAGCCATTTTCTTCATCACATCCCAGTCTCTCTTTCCCTAAAAGTAGAAATCCGCACCGAAAAGGTTACACTTTTCACGAAAATAATCTATCGTTTCTGTACGATCTGTCGGGCGCGGTTATCGATCGACTTTTTCTCACAGGAAACAGAGCTGAACAAAAGTGAAAAACATAGAGAAACATCGAAGAATCGAAATGCAGAAACCAACCGTTTCATGAAATGACACCCCCTGACCTTAAAGCAAAAAGCTTTCCATTTAACCACCTGGATTCATTCTAGCAGACGGGTTCTTCCCTATTGTGACGCATGCGTCATATTAGTGTTAGATATTTCTACAGTTTCTTTGTTTCTGCACATAAAAATCAATGATACTATATATTTGTGAAAGAAGTTTTAGGGAGGAATTGGTTTATGAAAAAAAGTGTGTGTGCAGGTATTTTATCAACCGTTATTCTTATCACCTTATCCGGGATCTTTCTTTTCCCGAAGGAAAAGGTTCGTGCGGAAGTCCAAACAAAGACAGATGATACGTATGTCGAGGTGAATGAATCGAATTTTCCAAATGAAGTCTTCCGGGACTGGGTAAGAAAAAAAGCGGATAGCAATCATGATGACCGCCTTTCCTCTTATGAGATCTCAAGAGTTACATCACTTTATCTTTCTGATGAGAAACTCACTTCTTTGAAAGGAATCGAATTCTTTACTTCTCTAAAGACCATATCCTGCAGATATTCGAGTCTCACTTCACTCGATATCAGTGCACTTACGGAGTTGAAAACGATTGATCTTCTGCAGAACAAGCTGACCACACTGGATACAAGCAATAATACCAAATTGGAGGATCTTTCCGTAAGCTTCAATGATGTCACCTCTTTAGACCTGACCTATAACACCGCTTTGATCAAACTCGATTGCAGCGTCAATCATCTGACCTCTCTCGAAGTTTCCAACTGCACAAACTTAAAAGAAATCTGGTGCACCAACAACCGCATTTCCAATTTGGATCTAACGAACAACCCAAATATCGAAGTCTTACACGTATATGCCAACAAACTGTCAAAAATAGAAGTAGGGCATCTTGCAAATCTGAGCGTCCTGGATGTAGCGAGCAACAATATGTCCGAACTCGTTATAAGCAAAAACACGAATCTGCAGACCTTGTACTGTGATAAGAATCAGTTTTCTTCTTTGGACCTGACAAAGAACACCAATCTAAAAAATCTGGAATGTGCGTCGAACCAGCTTACTTCTCTGGACCTGACAAAGAACACCAATCTAAAAAAACTGGTTTGTGCGTCGAACCAGCTTTCTTCCATTGATTTATCGAAGAATACCGAATTACTGTATCTGGATTGCCACTCCAATCCCCTGAAGGAGTTGAATCTTTCCGAATGTACGAAACTGACAGATCTTGAATGTTATGATAATGGTCTTTCGACGCTGGATCTCAAGAATAATCTTGCTCTTGGAAGGATGGATTGCAGTTATAACCAGCTTCAATCCCTTGATCTGTCGTCTAACACTTCTCTTCTGGTTTTAGACTGTAGCAGCAATCCATTCAAAACACTCGATATGTCCTCCGTTCCTTCACTTCAAGCACTGATATGCAAGTCGTGCAAT
The DNA here is from genome assembly GCA_017551865.1 of Clostridiales bacterium. Taxonomy (GTDB): domain Bacteria; phylum Bacillota; class Clostridia; order Saccharofermentanales; family Saccharofermentanaceae; genus Scatonaster. Next base: position 39,545 of record JAFZKB010000030.1, read on the forward strand.
ATGGAACAACTGGTAGTAACAAATAACAAGGAGCTTTTATTCCTGGATTGTTCCAAGAATAATCTTTCCGATCTGGATATCACCAAAAACGAAAAACTTACCTATCTGATCTGTTCTTCTAACAAGATAACAAAGCTGGATCTTAGAAACAGCTTCGAGATCGGCCGGATAGAGTGCAAGGGTAATAAATTCACTGAACTGAATATCATGAACTGCCCGAATATTCTTAAAGCACTCACTTCAGGAGAAGTCCAAAACTTCACTGTAAGCATAAAAATTCCCTCAGCCTCCAAACTCAGTTACTGGTCAAAGGAAATGGGGATAGACTATGATAAACAATCTGTTACTCTCATCCATTTGCCGGAGCCGCCGGCACCGATGAGCGGTCTTTATGCCGAAGCATCCGGAAAAGGAAAGGTCAAGCTCACCTGGAGTGCTTCCGAAGGAGCCGAAGGATATCTGATCTACGCACAGAAGAATAAGAAGTACGCTTACGTCGGCATGACCACAAAGGGTACGACCTTTACGGATACCAAAGCACTTTCCGACGATTACAACTATTACTGGGTATTTCCTTATAGCACCAATGCGATCGGTCAGATGAACCCCGGAAAATGCCAGAAGTATGTATACGCCAAAGGTGTTTGCGTAGCGCCTTCCGGGTTGAAAGCCTCATCCGTAAAAGGCGGAGTAAAACTTACATGGAATGCGGTAGCGGATGCAGAAGGTTATCTGGTGTACGGCATCGTGGATGGAAGACCTTACGGCTATGTCGGTATGACCACAAAAGGTACGACCTTTACGGACAAGACCGCTTCCGCCACGAATTATAACTACTACTGGGTCTGCGCATACTTCAAGAATCAGGACGGGAAAGTGATCCCGGGTCTTTTCCCGAAGTATACATACGGAAGAGCACTGAAATGATTTACTTCAGCGTATCGAGATCCGGCATGTCTATTGTCGTATAGGAAAGCGGCATCTGGTATTCTCTTTCATAGATCTCTTTCCAGATCCGGTAGTTCTCTTTCCGGAGCTGATCGCTCTGCTTCTTATAAGGAAGCGACTTATCCGGATAGATGGGCTTGGAAATATGAACGGTATATTCCTGGATCGGGAAGCCGTCTTCGCCGAGGGTCTCCGTATCTCTCATCGTGATAAAGCAAGGCAGCACCGGAACGCCGCTTTTCGCGGAGAAAATGAACGCGCCGTTTTTTAGCGGCTTCGGTTTTCTGTAGTTCCACCACATGCTCTGCTCCGGATAGACCAGCACGAAATGTCCGTTCTTCAGGACCGTATTCGTCGCCTCGAAGAACTTCCTCATCGTACGGATATCGGAAGACAGCGGAAGGGTGTTGCAGTTTCTCATCAAAAAGCCGTAAAAGCCCGGGAAGGACGTATAGTTTCCCTCACGGATCACACGGTAGAAGGTACGCTTCTTCTGTTTCGCCGCTTCGTACACGAGCTGGATAATGAAGCTGTCGAATGCGTTAAAGTGGTTACAGGTAATGACCGCGCCGGAATCAAGGTTTTGAAAGTTCTCGATCCCCTTCATATCCTTAATGATCAGCTGCTTATTCTTGATGAGTTTATCAACGACCTTATGGGCCTGCGCAAAAGCAACCTTCGTCTTGATCTTCTGCGCGAGTGTCTTATGAAGATAATCGATATCGTCCGGAAGCAGAGGCTTTGTCGGCGGATCATCCTCGACATCCTCGAAGAATCGTCCGTCACGCTCAAACTCCTCGATCTTTTTGACGATCTCGACACGATCTTTTGCACGCTTGTCGCGGTTTAAACGCTTGAGATAATTATCCTCACGTTCAGTCTCGCGGATCGCAGTCTTGAGAAGTCGCTCAGCCGCTTCATTATCTCGGGATCGGGCCTCCTCGGAATACTCGCGAAGACTCGCCTCGATGTCCGGGAAGACCGGTGTTTCTTTTGCATACGAAAGATAGATATCCCCACAAAGGCAATCCTTATAGTGCCAGGGCTTACTGAACATCACGTAGTGAAGGATCTTCGCCTCTTCGACCGGATAGTCGGGCTCCTGAAAAAGCTCGGTATTCCAACGCTGATCAAAAAACTTCACGTGATCTTTCGTGATCAGATTGAGGTAATCTTCATCCTGCGTAACGACAAAGTCATAGGCATGAAGTTCTTCGAGGAAACGATGAAGGATCTGCCTGCTTCGGAACTCCGCGCAGTTGATCAGAAGGACGCCGGCATTGAAGAAGTTATGGCGGGAAATTCCAAGACACTGTTCGACATAGTCGCCGTATTCCCTGATCTTCACCATGACCTGTTCGTGACAGGCGCCAAGATAGTAATCCGAGATGTCTTCATCGTAAAGCGCGCTGATGTCACCCTGCACGATCGTGTCGGCATCGATATAGATGACCTTATCGTGCTCCGGATGCATATCGGAGATCAAAAGGCGGTAATAGGTGGTCTTCGAGTAATAGTCACGAAGCGGGAACTCATGCTCGATGAGATTCAGGTTCTCGGTGACATCCTCGAAGCATACATCATAAGAGACCGAAAGTCCGATGTTCTCGAGCCTGTCGATGAACTCATCCTGTTTTTCCGGTGAAATATCCGTGTGGAGAATATAGATCAGGTACGTACAGTCTTCCTTTGCATTCTTCAGAAGAGAATACAGCGAAACCATGCAATACTTAAGAAATATCTCGTCACATGAATAAAAAACCGGAATGATCGGCTTAGCCATTTATAATCCCCTCACAGTCTGAAAGTATTTTATCATACTCTTCGTATATATCGTCGAACTGGTGGTAACGGAAGGTCTTATGGACCTTTTCGATATGCCACTGCTTAATGTTTTCGGTATGCGGGTACGGCAGGTAGAACAGCCTTTTGGAAAAATGCCGCACGACGGTGTGCTTATGTAGAAACTTCTGGTCGTTATACCGCTGCGGCAGGACTTTCTTCTTCGTCGTCGAACGGATCAGTGCGCTCTGGTCGGCAAAGACGAGTTTTTTCTTCTTGATCCATCCCCTCGCCTTCTCAAAAAGACCCGTCTCACGCGCTTTCTTCATATTGAAAAGAAGAACGCCCGCATTGATGTAATGCGGATGGATCAGATATTTTCCATAGTGATCCGGACATGCCGCATACTCCACTTCCGACACATCCATATCGTACAGAAGGTGCACGTCGCGGTTGAACATGATGTCCGCGTCAAGGTAAAGGAGCTTTTCGGGGATCTCCGGCACCATATCCGCAAAGAGACGGATCAGGGTATATGGCGAGCAGTACGCCGTCTCGTTCGGACAGCCGGAGAAATGCTCCATATAAAGATCACTGACATCGATCACAGTCATTTCATTTTCGTCGTTATATCGCCGGATCGTCTCACGGAAGATCTGCTCCTGCGACTTCTTAAGCGGAATATAGCTGTCCTTAATGGACGTCAGATCCATCGTAAAGAGGAAGAAATGATAAGGTTCTCGGGAATCAGAGCGCATCATCATGGAGAGCGCACAGGTGAGCATCCCGTCAAAGACACCGGCATTTCCGCAGAAAAGAACGTTAACCATGGGCCGCCTCTTTTCTCATATATCTGATCACTTCAACGTCAGAGTTTCGGGAAAGCTCGACCATGCGGTCATGGACCTGATCGCGAAGGCTCTTCATCTTTTCATGAAGATCGCGTGCTTCTTCAGAGGGGAAGTATGGCCCGTCGATGTAAGTGATCATCTTCGGTCTTTTTCTGATCTTCCTCTTGTGGTAGGTATTTACAAAGCAGAACGACGGTACGCCGATCTCCACGGGATAGCGGAAGGAGGTATCCGGGAACGGGCGGATCTTCGTGTAATACGGCCAGATATGGGCCTCCGGATAGATCACGACCGGATGTCCTTCTAAAATCCGGTTTTTGATCGCTGCAAGGAAATTTTTATATGCACTCATCCCGTCAGGAAGCGGAAGACCGCCGAGAGAAGGCGTCCACTTGCCAAGCACGGGGACATTCAGGTTATTCGGATGCACGATGATATATGTACTTGTCGGCCACGGAAGGCGTGTCTGAAGCGTCGCATCGCCAAAGGGCTGCGTATGATTCCCATAGAGGAAATACCCTTTCTTCTTATACTGCTTCAGTTTCTCCCTGCCTATGATCTTCTGTCCGAAGATCACGCGGCCGTAAAAGACCACGATCGGATACATGACGATACGATAGAGAACAAAACGGGAAAGGCGCTTGGAGAACGATCTTCTTTCATAATCGTAAGAGCCGTCGATCTTAGGCGGTGTCGTCTCGAAGGTCGAAAACTCGTCGTTGAGTTCGTCTTGATAGTAAATGACTGTCCTCTTATCCATTACTGGCCTGCTGTTCCTTTCCAAATCAGGACAGCGCAAAAGAAGCACAACTACACCCCTTTGTGCACATCCCCAACGAAGATTATACCCATCTGGTCAAAGACGTGTCAATTTCATACGTTACATTTTTCCCTGCAATAATGAGGTCGTCTCATTGTGGGCTCACAATGAGACGACCTCTTGTTTTTATAAGGTTTAACTTCGCTGATCTAACGAACTTTATTTATTTGGCTTTACTGTAGACATACTTAGCTGTACCGCCAACTACCATGGTACTTCCATTCTTGTGATACGGGTATACCCAGTAGAAGGTCCAGTCAGTCTTGGAAGCTTTCGTATCTGCAAAAGATGTTCCCGATGTCATACCGATATATCCATAAGATCCACCCGGACGGATGCCATAGATGAGATATCCATCTGCGCCTTCAGAGGCTGTCCATGTCAGCGTAACTTTTCCGGTAGTACCATTTGCCTTAAGATTGGTAACCGCCTTGGTCACACCTTTGGCATAGACGTACTTCGCCGGAGCCGGGCTTACGATCATTTTCCCAGATGTATCCTTAATGTAAGCGAATACCCAATAGTAGTTATAATCGGTATCGAGTGCTTTAGAGTCAGTAAAAGCCGTACCCTGCGTGGTCATACCCACATAAGCATATTTCTTGTTTTTCTGACCATAGACCAGATAACCTTCCGCACCAGGAACTGCATTCCACGTCAAAGTTACCTTCTTCTTTCCGGCAGATGCCGCCTTCAGTCCGGTAACCGCTGCAGGCTTTGTCAAGAACAAGTAGGAAGAATAGTACGCCTTGGTGTTTTTATCCTGCATCTCGCTGTACATCGAGGAAGTGATCTTGAGTTCTTTCTTTCCGGAAATGCAGCTCTGTTCTGTCAGGCTGAAAGAATAGATTCCGGCACTCGCGATCAGCTTAAAGTCAGCTTTTCCGTCATTATTGATATCGAAATCAGTTGTGCTTGAACCTACCACTTTGATCACATTGTTATCATAAAACGACATGAATGTAGCGTTAAAAGCAATCTTCTCTTTTTCAGAAGCTGAATTATAGAAGTAGTTGAAAGAATCATTTTCTGTAAGATCGATCACGAGCGGACCCAGATCCTCAACTTCTTTTTTACCTGCAACCGTAAAAGTAACATCGATCGTAGGCATACCGATTTCATAACGATGAACGTACTTAGGCGCACTTACGTTCAGCGTTACTTTGTCTGTGGTAATATAATCTACGCCACCGGATGTGACTTCGAAAGGAATCTTGAGCGTATACGTCTCACCGGGTCTAAACTTTCCATCTTTGAAATTTCCTTCCCATGTCGGCGTTGAAAGCTTAAGATACTTCGTCGTAGTCGTAATGCCCGTTTTCTGCGGGGCCTCTCCTGCTACAGGTGTCTTGATGCCTGAGATCGAGGCAGATGCAACTTTGGTCAAAAACGGCAAATAGTGCACTTTTACTGTAATGAAGTGATTATATGAACGAATAACTTCAATACTCTCTGTTTCCGCACCAACATCATAGATTTCTACATCTTGATCAAAGTAACCTTGGTACTCCGCACCCTCTACCTGGAACTCTAAAGTATATTTCACTCCGGAAAGGAATGTATCCGTGTACTTCATGACGGAAGACGGACTTGCCGTCGGATACCATTTCATATTATCCACAACTTCAAACAATTTAGGCTCATTAGTAGTGAAAGTAAGATCCGGTTTTTCTCCTACATAAAGATTATCAAGGCCTACCATTTCCAGGCAATTAACAGTAAGCTTGGGCATAACTTTGAGATCAAAGGACATATACCAGCCGTGATTTGTATTATAGATCTTCTTATTGATCACCGTGGCGCCCCAAGCCGAAGGAACATTAACATCAACGTCATTACCAGGAACATAATGGTAACGAATATTGTTCTCATAATAATCTCTAAAATCCAAGACTATATGGAGATAATAGTTTTCTCCGGCAACAAACTGATGATATTCAGAAAGTAAATATGTGGAGTATCCTCCACCCGCACTATACCAGGCGGCAGATTCTATCTTGACAGCCTTTGCCGTCGACGGACCAAGTGCAAGATTATCTGTAGATGGACACTCACCGACTTCCGGTCTATCAATCGAATTTATGTACACTTCTGTGACTTCGGTGGCCGCAAACACCGTCATCGGGAACAGAAATGACAAACGCAACGATGAGTGCAACACACAATAATTTTTTTCTCATAACAACCTCCTTGTCAAACCCATTTATAAAAACAGAGATATTTTACTATTAGACAAGGATTCTGTCAAAAATTCCTAAACAAAGGCACCCCGTTGCCGGGGCGCCCCTTACTATTTTCATTCAACGTCGATCGTTTTTACACAAAGGTCAGTTTGAATTCTTTAGTAGTTCTTCCTATATCCGCAACGCGAGCACTCACTTATCTTCTGTCCGTTAACAGTCCTGGTAACGAAATTGTGGCCAAGTTTCGGGATCTTCCTGTTGCATGAATATCCGCATTCAGTGCATTTGCAGGATTCGAGTCCGTCTTGCGTACAGGTCGGACTGGTAATGACTTTTTCTCTCTTTAGACTGTGGCCGGTTGCCGGGTAGATCTTGCGATACTGAGTTCCGCATTTTTTACACCTGAACTCCCCCCAGCCTGCTTTTGTGCAAGTCGGAGCCACATATCTCAGGGGCATGCCTACCGGCTCATGATCGCAGGCTGCCTCCGTTTTTCTGGTTGCGACCACAGCAGTCCCCAAAAGGGTCGCAAAAAGAATCACGATAGCGGCGATGGTTCTAAAACATTTGCTTTTAAAAAATCTCATTTTTCATTTCTCCTTGTTTGATTTTTGACACACTTTTCATGATTTCGTTTCACAGCCGGTTCATGGATTCTTGCCTTCGAAATTCCGAACAAGCTGTTCTTTCGTTTTATCCATCGTTTCAAAAATACCTCCTTTCCTCCGTATTCCGCTATCTTCTATTACTTCATACCTTCTTGAGATCACCAAAAGGACAGCAAAAAACACGCCTTCCGGTACTTTTTCAGACGAAGAAAACGTATGCTGACTTACTTATTGATGATCAGTGGATTTATGATATGTTCTGTGACACTCATTCAGATGATGATATTATTATACATAGAACGGATTTGGGATTTCAATGTATATTTGATCGGGAGAAGGTTTTTCTTATGGAGTACGTATTTCATTCTGCGACAGATTATAAGAGCGTTATAAGTAAATACGGACATGGTATTTCGGAGATAATAAGTATCCGCATCGGTTCGGATGCAAGAATCTATATCCTTCTCGAGCATTCTCATAATGATGAGAAAAACACGAACTTATATACTGCGATCGTAATGGATGTCGATTGGGATACGGGCGTCATCACTTCTGACCGATGCTGTGAGCTCGGAGAATTAATCTCCAACTTCTACAAACTGCAAAACTGCGGAGATCAGCTTCTTATTGTCGGCACACGATGCACTTATCGAGGCGAAAACACGACCAAGAATGCGATGTTTTTCGACATGAATGGTCATCTCACGCATGCATTCTGCATGGGGGACGGGATCTCACGCGTCGTGGCAAGGAAAGACCATACGATTCTGGCGAGTTATTTTGACGAAGGCATATTCGGCAACCTCGGATGGGATGATCCGATCGGCTCTCCCGGAGTGATCATCTGGAGCGATCAGGGGCAGAAGATATGGGAGTCCGACCGCGATATCATTGACTGTTACGCGGCAAACGTCGATGACGATGGAAATGCATGGTATTACTACTATGATGAATTCCTTCTCGTGAAAAATGTCTCCGGGGTCGAGACCGAGTACGATCCAGGGATCGAAGGGGCACATTTCTTTTTGTTCACCGAAGATGGTCATGTCATCATGAATGGCGGATATGATGCCGGTTCCTTCCTTTATGTTCTGACGCTTGAGCCTTCTCCTTCGAAGGAAGAATTGAAACTTTATTGCGGCGAAGAAAAACCCATTTTTACTTCCATGACTTCTTATGCCTCATATGGACTTTTCTTCGATAACAAAAACAGGATGTTCCTTACGCGGTTTACCCGCATGTCATAAGGAAACATCCTGCCGTTTTTATAGAATCACTCGCGCTTATCTGTCTTCCGCGATCCTTTCGATGACTTTACCATAGTCGCCCTGGAACTGGAAGATATTCATCCCTGCCGCTTTTGCGCCGTTGACATTCTCCTTACGGTCATCAACGAACAGGCACTCTTCTGCGGAGAGGCCGTACTTATTTAAGAAGGCCTCATAGATCTCAACGTCCGGCTTAAGCATCAGATAGTCGGAAGAAACAAATACGCCGTTAAAGAAATCCAAAGGCAGAAACTTCGGAAAATACTCGTAAAACAGGTCGCTTGCGTTACTAAGCACATAGATCCCGAGACCCATCTCTTTTACTTTTTTACAGAACTCTCCGGCGCCGGGAAGCGGGTCCATGCAGATGTCCCAGTGATCGCAGCAGTTCTTTAGCGCTTCATGGTATTCTTCCGGAACTCGATCCTTTACAAGATCGAACCGGTCTTTATCCAATATGTCTCCGCGGTCGCCCAACGCCCACTCCGGGCCGTCGAACAGTTCTTTTCGTATAGAATCCTTCTCTTCTTCTGAAGAACAAAACGTATCTAAAACAAATTCCGGATTAAAATCCAGAAGGACATTTCCCATATCGAGGACTACATTTCTGATCATATAATGTACCTTTCTTCTGTCTTTTTCGTCATTTTAGGTCCTATCCCATTTTATAGCAAAGAATCGAATATAACCAACAGTTTTTCATCCCGCGATATGGGCCTGGACACCTTTCTCGCCTTGAAGTCTTATATTATTTTGATATACTGATCTTAATTGGAACAGGCAGACTGACCTGCACTTGTTTTTTTCATCGTGGGGATATCAGTAAGGAGACGTAGTATGAGCTTAACGGAAAAGACATTCAAAAACGGCGAAGTAATCATCAAAGAAGGCGACATCGGAAGAAGTTTCTTCCTGCTTACAGAGGGAAAAGCCGGCGTATATGCCAATTACGGAAAGAATGATCTTTTCCGAATCGCCGTGATCGAAGAGGGCGAATACTTCGGCGAGATGGCGATCATCGAGGAATACCCGAGAAGCGCAACTGTCGTCGCCATCGGTAACGTACACACGATCGAGATCCCGGCCAATGAGATGACGACCTTTTTCGAAGAGAATCCTGAGCAGATCAGCGAACTCATGAAACATCTCGGCGCAAGGATCAAGACGATGACGGATGACTTTAACGAATCCGAAGAGCTCCTCAAAGAAGTGCGTAAGCCGGATGCCGGAAAGCAAAACGAATCTCTGTTTTCCAAGATCAAGAAACACATCAACGTGTATCAGTCGAATAAGAATCAGATCAACGATCCGAATACCGATACGATCCGTGCTGCCATGAACGGAATCAGCGGCGATACCGAGTCTTTTCAAAATGGCGCGGTCATCTATAGCGAAGGCGATCCCAGCAAGTGCATGTATATTCTCTATTCCGGAAGCGTCGGCTTCTACAGTGATTTCGGCGGAAGCGACGAAAGAAGGACCTCGCAGCTCAGTGCTGTTTCCTGTTTCGGCGAACTCGAGATGATCAATTGGGACAGAAGATACGCGACTGCAGTCTCCGAAGCAGACAATACGCGTGTGGAGATCATCTATCCGGAAGATCTAAGTGACATGATCCACACCAGCCCGAAAAAGGTAGATCTGATCCTCCGTCTCCTCTCCTACCGTCTGAGAAAACTCGATGTCGATTTCCTCAGAAACTGCAAAGAGATCACAGAATCTTACAACAAATAATTATCAGGAAGATGCCATCGGAGCAGCAAGGCCATATGAAATCGGCTTCATTCTGTTGATTTCATAACCGATCAGTTCGTCATTTTCGTAGTCCCATTCATAAGTGATAGAGGCCGTGTACTTCTCACCTGTAACCGGATCGGTGAGATCTGCCAAAACTCCCTCATATATTTTCCCATCGCGCATGAAGATCCTGGGATAATCGGGATCGAACTTCGGTTTTTCGGGGATGCCTTTGACATGTGCCTTTTTGTATTTTTTGAACTGCGCTTCGGACTGGAACACGATCGTTTCAATAAAGTCCGCGTATTTCGAATTCTTCCATTTTTTCTGATCGAGCCCGAGGAGATTTCTGAGAATAGCGAGGAACTGCTTATCTTCTTTCCAGTCCCCGTCTTTATAGCACCCATAAAGATCGATCAGAATATCACAGGCACTAAAAGTGAACTCTCTTTCCTCTTCGTAAAGATACACTCGCGTAATATAGTCCAGTAACTCCAGCCCTGTCATATATTTACTTTCCATATAGCTAGTGCCAAAAAACAGTTCCTTAAAAATCGCATCAGTGTCCCAGCTGAAGAATAGTTGTTCCAAATACTCTTCACCCATGATGTATTCGATCCCGGCAAGAAAAACTACGCCGTCAGTATATGCAACCGAGGCACCCGTGTAATACTTAGTGGCAAAATATTCTGCCCCTGCTTCCGTGAGAAAGTCTGTCCTTTCACAGTAATCAGCTTCAAATCTTTTTTCTTCAGGTTGCGACCAATACTCCCTCGACCGAAAGTGCTCTTTATCATATACACAGGCAGAATCCCTCAAACCGTTGATCGACCAGTCCAGAAAGTGCATCAATTCATGGAAAATCACATACGGAAGACGCCATTCTCTTTCTTTCAAGTAGTATTCCGAAATCAATATCACATTTGTAAGATCATACAAGCCGGCATAAGTCTTATCTATATCCGCCACCCGGATACACAAAGTGCTAAGCATATAGAAAAAGTATCCCTCTTGCAAATAGTCTACCCTTTTAGCTACTTTAGGGAAGATCCTATAGACGTATTCACGATAATCTCCTAATCCGCTATTGCCTTCGATCGTATTGGAAAACTTCAAAAACAGGGTGTACTGCCCATTCAGATCCTCCTCCGTAAGCCCGTGCTGTCCGGCAAGTTTCACAGCCCTGGCCCGATCCGGGTCAACAGATAAATACTCGATCAGTTCCGGCGATTCACTTAAATTGAACCTCGAAGTCACAGTTTCTTCGATATCCGATCCACTCTGGTCCGCCGCCTCGTTCGTCGCTTCTGAAAAAATCACTGTAGATGTTTCTTCTTCAGGAAAAGATCTGTCCGTCTTCTTCCCGTTACATCCTGAAAGAACCGATACAAAGATACAAAAAGAGCATAATATTGCTGTCAGCCGCTTCATATAAGAACCCCATTTCCTCTCAAAACCAACACATTGCCATTCATCAATTATGTTATATCATTTTTACAGGAAAAGAAAGAAACAAAGTCTTTTCAGAAGGCGCTAAAATGACAGCGCCTGATATTAGAAATATTTCTCTACAAACGGCTTAACACTTCTGATCTGATAATCGATCCGCCTGTCAGTTTCATAGTCCCATTCATATATGACGTAGCCGCGGTACTTCTCGCCTGTCCGGGGATTAGTGAGTTCTGCCATCGAACCGTGATAGAGTTTTCCGTCGCGCATGAAGATCGTCGGATACATCTGGTCCAGGACCGGGTTTTCGGGAATATCTTCGATGAATGCTTTTTCAAGTGTTTCAAACTGGTCAAAAGACTGAAACACGATAGTGCCGATAAAGTCCGCATTCTTTGAACGTCTCCAGCCCTGCAGTCCGATACCGTTAAAGTTTTTGATGATCGCGAGGAATCCCTTATCCTCTTTCCAGTTTCCGCCTTTATAATGCGTGTATAGATCGATCAGGAGGTCGTCAAGAGATACCGGATCGTCCGGATAATCTTCAAGATCCGGGCGTGCTGTACTGTTCATGGTACGGCTTGCCGCGATGTACTGCTCCAGCGTATATCCTGCCTCGAGAAACAGCTCCTGGAAAAGAGCATCCGTGTCCCAGCTGAAGAACAGCCGGTCCATGTATTCTTCGCCCATAATGTATTCGATCCCGGTAAGAAAAGCCACACAGTCCATATAGGCACACGGGGCACCTGTAAAATACTTTGCGGTCATGTACTCCGCCCCGCCTTCCGTGACGATCCAGGATCCTTCGCAGGCGATAAGATCCGCCGACTCCTCAGCAGTGAAAAACACGATATCCGCAGGAGTCAGGTGCTGGTCACCTTTGGTATACACATCGGTTTTCATACCATTCATCGTCCAGTCCAGAAAATGCATCAGCTCATGGAAAAGCACGCGCGGAAGCACCTCACGGTTCTCATTTATCGTTTTTTCGGAAATGGTGACGAGGTTACAGACATCATATGTGCCGTCATGCGGAATCTCCCCGGAAGTGATCTCCAGGCTGCCAAGCATCTGGAAGAAGTAGTCATCGTCAATATACTCCGCATTCGAAGCCACGACCGGGAAGATAAGATAGACGAATTCTTTATAATCGCCCATAGAACTATTCCCTTCGACAGTCTCGGAATACTTTAAAAACAGATCGTACTGTCCTTTCAGGACTGCTTCCGAAAGACCGTGCTTTCCCGCAAGTTCTACGGCAATAGCCTGATCCGGGTCCGAAGATGCATCTGAGACCTGAGAAGTCGTCTCACTGGAAAGGACTTCCGATTTCTCTGTCGTCTTAATATCTGATTCGATCTGCTCCGAACTGGTTGGCACTTCAGAAGTTGATTCACTTTCCGATGCCACGGAAGTGATCGTAGTTGTTTCTTCTTTTGTAAAAGATCCGTCCTTCCTCTTTGCTTCGCATCCGGAAAACATCGATCCGGAGATACAGAGCAGGAGTAACCATGCTGTCAGTCGTTTCATATGAGAACCCCCATTTGTCCCATTTTTATATATAAATTTTATTCAACGATTATGTTATACCTGTTTTGGAGACAAAAGAAATGACAGTTTACTCATATAGATACATCAGGACGGATCAGAATCCGCTAGTATCTCCAAGGGTTTTTGGCGACTCAGTTTACGAATCGGTATTTTAACAGATATATAACTGATCAGGAATTCCAAAAGCGCAACGATTGAGTAAATCAAAAGATTAAACGTAATGATATCATAGCGAACATCCTTCAAGCCTTTCGAAAAGAACTCGTTAACTTTACAAACAAACAGGAAATTCATTATAGTTGCGAATAGAATAGATCCTACGTAAATCGCATAAAACTCATAATTGAATATATGGGTACACTCTTTCATCGGTACTCCTAATGAACGCAGTATCCCGATATTTCTCCGGTTTTCACTGATCGATATATTGACAAAAGTTCCCACCATTATAAAATTGATAGCCATTATGATCATCAGAATAACAAGCAGAATCGGCTTGAGACTTTTGATCGTTTTATCGAAGAAATAAATGTTATTCACCGCCGGCTCATCAAAGAATATATTATTCTCTCTTGAAAGAGAAACAAGCTTCTTGTATTCTCCCGAAGTTGGGAATAATGCATATGATCCAGTGTATTTGAGATAATAATCTGACAAAACCTGATTCCAGATTCCATCATCCATGTAAACATCTTTTGTTATTCCGTCATTTTCGTCTTCAATTACACCAACTATCGTTAATCCTTGCGGATAATAGTCGAACAAATTGAGTTTGTCCGAGTAGTAATACTTATATTTTTCCTCATTTATATCTTTAAAACTGTAATGCTTATCCAAAACACTCTCACTCTGCAAAGAGTGCTCTTCCAAGTATATCCTTGAAACAACTACTTCATCTGCTTTTTCCGGCATTCGCCCCAGAATGAGGTCTTCTTTCGTTATATTCGATTGACTGCCTACAGAGACGTAACTACTGAGATACTTTGACTCTTGACTTACAGACAGAAAATCTGCAGATTCAAGCGTCAAAATATCCTTGGTCATCTTGATATCATGTAGAACATCTGTTAACAGATAAGCGGCAAAATAAGTATATGAGCATTTGAACAAAAAGAATTCGTCTGAATAGCCAAGATTAATTTTCCTTTCTAAACGATACTCTAAATAGTCTGTTTGAATTATGCCTGACAGCGCAAAGCAGCAGCCATTGTATTCGACCACATCGCCTATTTTCAGGTTCAGTTTTCCAGCAATAAAATCTGTAAGGACGATCTCTTTTGTTGATGTCGGCTTATGCCCCTCTATTGGGAGGTTTATCGCCTCCATATCATCCAGAAAAAAAACAGTAGCGGACTCAAAAGAGTCGTCATCTTCATTGCAAATGGATTGTTCAAGAAGATATCTTCCGATTTCCGACACATCCATGAAGGCGTTTTTCGTCACACTCCCATAATGATACCCGCTTTTCAGATTATTATTCCGTTCAATAAAAAAGTCATCCATATAGGAAGCCGTTGTATAGACAGGCAATATTTCTGGCGAGTGTTCTTCCATATATCCGACAATTACCTCTTCTTTATTGTAAAAGCTTATATACATCGAAAAAAACAGCAGCACTATCGTTAAAGATGTTAGAACAATAGTAAAAAGCAACCGGATCCGTCGTTTTTGTAAAAAACCAAATGCGAGCTGCAGTTTGTATCGATTGGCTAGTTTTTTCGTTTTTATGTTCTTTCGATCATTGCCTGTTTCATGAACCGAGTCCGTATCCGAAACCAATGCTTTCGAAATCTTGCTAATTTCTATTACGGATCCGTTTTCGCAGGCAGAAAGAACTTTTTCCACCTCTTTTCCTACATCACTAAGGGACAAAGATGAGAAATCTTTGACCTCATTATCCTGAGCAAGCGAAAACGAATATGTATACCTTCCATTTTCCAGTTTATCAATGCTACTGATGGCACCATCTGACATATTGATGATATAGTCCCCATACTTGAAGGCTGATTCTCTGTCATGCGATACCATAATGACCAGACAGTTCTTTGAAAGACTTTTTAGCAGATCAAGGATAGCATTTCCCGTTTTTTGATCCAGGTTTCCCGTAGGCTCATCGGCAAATAAAATATCCGGATTTTTAAGAAGCGTTCTTGCAATCGCTATTCTTTGCTGTTCACCACCACTAAGCTGATTCACTCTTCTTTTTTCAAAACCCGAAAGCCCAACTTGAGACAATATACATGCTATCTTTTCATCAATGTATGCCTGTCTCTGGGATAAGGGAATATCCCATTCTTGCATCTCCAGGACCAGACGCAGATTGTCGTACACATTCATATCCGGTAAAAGATTATACTGCTGGAAAATAATACCGATCCGGATGTTTCGATATGCATCAAACTGTGATTCATTAAAACCGCTTATATCAGTTTTATCTACAAGGACTTCACCAGAATCAAAGCCATCCAGCCCGGCAAGGATATTTAAAAGAGTAGTTTTTCCACATCCACTCTTACCTAGAACAATATAAAATCCTTTATCTTGAAATGTAAAAGTCACATTATTCGTAGCCGTGATTTCTTCATCACCGGATCGATATTTCTTGACTAATTCTTTTACTTCAATCATGACTATTCTCCCGAAGAATACTCAATTCCATTCATTATATTTTAAAACAAAAAAGGAACTACATAAATCATCGATCAATGCAGTTCCATTTTTGTTTCTTTAGTTGATTTTACTGCAAGTATTCCTCTATAGCATATAGCAACGACTCACCTAATGAGAAAGGATATTGAGAAAGAAGGTCTTGATCTGATTGAGTCCACATACCTATATTTCGCGAAGGAACTCCGTCCCACGAATAATAAATGTAACACAAATTTCCTTCAATACTCGCAATTCCTTTGGTCGGATCATCCCACGTTGTAGAATACTTTTTCCCAAGATAAGCCAGCATAATATTATTCTGACCGATCAATTCTTTAGTCAGTTTGATCTCATCATCGCTTAACGAAACATTGTCATTGAGATCGTTAATAACAATGACGGTATACTCTTTATCACTTTCAATGGTATCCAAACTAATCTGGTTGATGCTTATTCCTTCACAATACCCACTGAAATCTACTATATCCCCTCGTACAAAAACAGAAGTCGGCTTAGTGGTAGAAAGCACCTTAGAGATCCGTTCCAGATCAGTCATTTCATTATCCTTCTTGAAGTTTATATTTCGAACAATGCCAAAACTAACCACAGCAAGGACGATTACCAGCAATACAATCAAACAAACACTTTTTGTTTTATTCGTCTTTTTGACCATATCTATTCTTTAATTAAAAGGACGGAGTCGTAAGTGTAATAGACATTTCATTGGAGCAGTAAGCACCCTTTGAAAAAGTCCAATAACCTGTGCCATCCATTACTTCAAATTTCGGAGTTACTTTAATAACCAGCTTATAAGCAGATTTGGCAGTCTTAATTGTATAGTGGCAACGCTGGAAACTTTCATTATATGAATATTTGCCATACGTGTCATAGCCAGAAGGCAAAAGCCAGTTATTCTCATAGTCATAACCGATTTTGAAAAGTCTGGAACTTGTATCGCACATGTTTTCAATCGAAAGCGCTTTCTTGCTTACAGTCGTACTTGCAGAGATACCGGCTGTCTTATCAGTACTTGCCTCAACTCCGATAGTATAAGACTTCATTCCAGATTGAGATTCCGGTGAATAAGCTGCGAGCGACATTCCTGAAGGGATCTTATTGTAAACTGTAAGATATTCGGAATATCCTGCATAGTTCGAAACCGGATTCTTCCCTTTCATGGCATTTCTAATCAACACCTGATCCAGATACTTGGAATCCGAAGTTTTACTCGTTGCTCTTGTCATACCGATTTTAGTAGTACAAACGCCTACAACATGTCCATCATATTTACATTTGATCGTAATGGAATTGTACCATACAGATGTCTTGTATTTACTGGAATCAACGGTAAAACCGTAAGTTGAAGCTTCAGTATCAGATGCCGCATTTACTGTTGCGGGAGAAAAACTCTCACAAACAAAAACGGCAATGACCATTAGCAAAGCGCACAAATAACACATCTTCTTTTTCATAAAACGCACCTCTTTATAAAACAGATTTTTCCCCAATGTGTTCATAATATGGGTTATTAACAGATCTGTCAATAGTATTTGAGGCCCATTGCTATTTAGTTTCACAAAACCGCCAAAAGTCCGGTTAGCTGATTCTACTTTATTGCTTGGCAATCCTTCTACTTGAAAAGAAGTATTATTCCGCTCTTCTCCTTATCTCTTCTGCCATCCATCCGGTCATACCGTTCGGAAGAGACGGATACATAGGTGTACCGTCATCGAACATGAGATTGGCCTGGATGCCGTTCATAAGGCAGTGCTGCCCCATCTCAAAGCCGAAGTTGATCGAAGCGATGCCTTTGTCGCCGTTATATACGAAATCCGGCGTGAAGATAAAGCTGTGCTTCATGCTTTCCAGGCGCGGTCTTCTCTTCTCGATCACCTCGTGATCCGCGATCTCATCGAGCATGCCGTCGGCATAAAAGAGCGTCACGCCGAGGCGGTCAAATTCGTCGATCACTTCATCTCCAGGGATATCCGAAGTGCCGACCGGCACCAGAACATCAAATGCACCCGGATCTTCTGATGCCAGATGGAAAGTAAATCTCGCGCCCGCGGAGTTTCCAAGAAGGAATCGCACTCCGACGCCCGGTGTCTTTTCCTTCACGAAGTAATCGATCAGCTGCATAGCAGGCTCGGTGTAGGATGCGTCCCATCCGCCCTGACAGCGGCCGTTATCGTCCGTATACTCATTGGCCACAGGGATCAAGATATACGCACCTCCGAGGGTTTCCTGATATTCCGGTGAAGCAAACATCTCCGCACCCGTGTAGTTGATGCACAGATCCCCGACCAGGGCATTGGAAAGGCCGTGAAGGAAGATAAGGAGCGGATAGCCGCTCTTTTTCGGGAAGCCATTCCGCGTCGGATCGAAGTAATAGTATTTGAGGCCGAATGCCTCATCTTTCGAAAACAGGTGCTGATATTTTCCTGTCGGATACGTCGGTTCAGTCGTGATAAAAGCGCCTTCCGGGATCCTGTCGGCCCAGGGCGGTGTCGGATTAGCCATAGTTCTGGCTCCTTTCGTTATTCTTCCGGGAAAAACTCCAGGATCTCGTCATCGGGATCAGCATCATCTTCCGTGACGACTTTACTGATCGCATCGAGGACTTTATCGTATTCTACTACAAAAGATCCGTGATGGGTTCTAAGATATTCCTGATCTCCTTTTCCTGCTTTGGCTTCAAGCTCCCTGGCAAGCCGTGCCGGAACTTCCGCGCCGATCGTGGCCGAGCTGCTCTTAAGAGAGTGGATAAGGATCTCATAGTTCTTAAGATCTGCCTCTTCGAGGAACTTCGTAAGATCTGTTTTCTTTTCCGGGGCGCTCTTTAAGTATTCGAGGAGGATCGAGCGGTAGAAAGCTTCGTCCCCTCCGCAGTTCGTCTTTCCTTTTTCCGTGTCGAT
Source organism: Clostridiales bacterium (assembly GCA_017551865.1). Classification (GTDB taxonomy): domain Bacteria; phylum Bacillota; class Clostridia; order Saccharofermentanales; family Saccharofermentanaceae; genus Scatonaster. Next base: position 58,306 of record JAFZKB010000030.1, read on the forward strand.
GCCGGCTTCTATTAAGTCCTTAAATGGACCTTCAGAAGCTTCCGGGATCTTTTTTCCTTCGCGCTTTTCTTCCGCCGTCACGATCTCGATCTTTTCCTGCGGAATATACTTTTTCAGCATCATCTCAAGATATGTACTGTCGATCGGCTTGGTCAGATAATCGTTAAAGCCCTTGGACAGATACCTCTCTCTGGCGCCGACGACCGCATCGGCCGTCAGACAGATCACGGGTGTTTCCGCATTCGGGCCGTCTTTTTTGCTCTTGATATTCCGAAGCGCTTCCTCGCCGTCCATCTCCGGCATTCTCTGGTCCATGAGGATCACATCGTACTTTCTGGAAAAGGCCATCTCGACGGCCTCTTTTCCGCCACCGGCGGTATCGATCTGCACGAGAGTGTCCTTTAGGAACTGCGTGGCAACAACGAGATTCATCTTCGTATCATCAACGATCAGGATCTTCGCCTCCGGAGCGCGGAAACTCTCGTGGTAGGCCTTCTTCGCGCCGAGGCTCTTTTCGAATTTCTCCTTGAAATTGCCGACCGGTTCTTCCGAGAGGACTTTCTGCGGAATGGTGATGGTAAATGTCGATCCGACACCATAGGTACTCTCGACCTTTATGTCACCGTGCATCATGTCCAGAAGCATCTTCGTGATCGCAAGTCCGAGGCCCGTACCTTCTTTCGTACTGTTCTTTTCGAGGTCCACACGTTCGAATTTTCCGAAGAGCTTCTCGATATTTTCTTCGCTGATACCGATCCCCGTATCCTGGACCGCAACGATCAGCAGAATCTGCTTCTTTCCGTCAGAAGAAGCCTCTTCTCTATTCCCAGAGATCTTAAGCGAGATCCCGCCTTCGTCTGTATACTTGACGGCGTTCATAAGAATATTCGTAATGACCTGACGGACACGGACGACATCTCCAAAGAGACGGTCCGGAAGATCTACATCAATGTCCGTGACGAAAGACAGGTTCTTCTCTTTGGCCTTGAAATAGATCATGTTGCTGACATCGTTGATCACGGAACTGAGCTGGTATTCGGCCTCCACGATATCCATTTTTCCTTCTTCGATCTTGGTAAAGTCGAGGATATCGTTAATGATCGACAGCAGGTTATTTCCCGCATTATCGACATTTCCGGAATAGTTTCTGATCCGACAAAAAGCTTCCTGATACGCTTTGGGATCTGTCTCTTCCATTTTTTCCGCCTTGGCCGTTTCCCGAAGGATCATCTCATTCATACCGAGCACCGCGTTGATCGGCGTTCGGATCTCATGGCTCGTATTGGCAAGGAAGTCCGTTTTCGCTTCACTGGCCTTTCTTGCTTCCTCGAGCGCCTTATCCTGCTTAATTTTCGCCTTGACCGTCTCGTACTGCGCAAGACCGCAAAGCACGACATTGACGAAATACATCATGGGAAGACGCGAGTAATATGCCTCCGGAAACTGATACCCGGAATTACGGAGCGGTGTATTCATATAGACGATCATGATCAGGAAAAAGACCATATTGAAGTAAAGACCGTAGGAGAGGTTAAAAAAGAAGAATACGACCGGCACGGCCAGGAAGAAAAGGAAGATGCTCGTTCCGCTCGAACCACCAGTATAAAGGAAGAAATAGAACGTGATCCAGTATACGAAGCACTGGACATTGATTGCCAGATGCATAAGCCATCTTCTCTTCTTTTTCCCGAATTTACAGATTGCAAAACAGATCGTGGCGAAAGCTGTCATGACGGCGCAGAACAGCGCGTACTTGGCCACGAGCATACTGCCCCGCAAGTAGTTATCGACACAAAGGTAGATACAAAAAGGAACGACCATCGAATACAGAATAATGCTCAGCGTCAGGTTGACGGTCACGTAGCGTTCGTCAATGTGAAACCTCTTCTTATCGCCCATATCCCCTCCGATGCGTAAAAGAACGGTCCGCTCTTATGTCTCTGCTTATGCTTCTTCTTTATGTCTTTTCTTATTCTTCTACTTTCCTGTAAAGCTGCGGGAAAAGGTGCTTCTTGATGATGTACATATCGTGTGCATCGTCTTTTCGTACCGCGATATAATCTCCGATATTGCCGAGATAGTACTTCTCTTCATCCCACTGGGTAAAGAGCTTGATGCAGTGATCCAGAGGCTTGGCATAGATCAGTCCGCCACCACTGCTGATCACCGCCATAGCGCAGGACATGACATCCGTCTTTTTCCCCGTGGACAGGTCCTTAATGCTCGGCGAGTAATCAAACGTTCTCGAATACGGGCGGTCGAGCTTCTTATAGGCCGAGAAGAGCTTCTCTTCGCTCGTCGGATAGACCTCACCCTCGATGCCGACCATGAGGTAGCTGTCCTCCTCAACGGAAACGACCACATCGCCCTCGAGTGTTCTGACCTCGACCTTCGTATGCGGTGCGAAAAGATCCGAAAGTCTTACTGCACCGACTTCCTGCGGCTGCTTCTCGTAAAGCGGCATATCGGAAGTATCGAGCACGGTATCCTTCGTATAGAGGATCGTGAACATATCAAAGTACTCGGCCATTCTTTCTCTGAGAAATACCGAAGGATCCTTATCAAGTTTTTCGGGACGGAGCATGCCGCCGGCCTTATACATGTGTCCGCCGCCACCGCCGACTCCCTCCGAGAGGAACGCGGCAAGCTCGTTGGCATGCACTTCCTTCGTGCAGCTTCTGACAGAGAACTTGACTTCATAGGGACTTACATAATACGCGAGGCACACATCCACGCTGTCTGTCTCGAGCGAAAAGTCGGAGATGACACCGAGGATATTCGGATCGCACGGTTCCGGACGCAGGATCAGGTAGTTATGGTCATCGAAATAATCGTATTCGATAAAGGCCTTTCCTGTGATCTTCAGTTCTTTAAGAGAAATATTCGCATTACTCATCTTCGTGATGAGGCTTCTCTGGATATCGAGAGAATCGAGCATATCGCGGTCAAGAGGGTGCGAGACCTCAGACAGGCGGTTCGTATCGGAATAAAGTCCGTAATATAGAGCCGTGGCGAGGTTCTTCTCGGAATTGATGTCCATTCCTTCGTTTCGGATCAGATTCCATACAACGGTCGCACAGCTGCCGATATTGCTCTTGACTTCCGCAAACTCGGGAAGCTGGACGGTGACCTGATGATGGTCGATGATGGCGATATTACTGGCGTTTGTGGTCGTGACATTTCTCTGCCCGTACTGGCAGTCCACCGTGATCAGAAGTTGCGGAACATCGGAGAATTCCGGCTCATAGGAGATCGGGATCAGAAGATCGACGAGCATGATCATGAGATTGCTCTTCTGGATCTTATTATTTCCGCGGTAAATGAACCGAACCTTCTTCCCTTTCTGCGTGAAGTACCAGTGCAGTGCAGCACCGCTGGCGAGAGCATCCGCATCCGGATTATCATGGCACTGGATCACGATATCTTCAAATTGTAAAAGTTCAGAAAGTCTCATAGTTTTCTGCTCCTGTTTGTCCTATCCCAATATTACTATTTTACCAATAACCATCTGATTAGTCTAACATTCGCAAAAATATTCAAAGAAAGGCCCTCCCCGCTATTTCCGCGAAGAGGGTCTTTTACATGCGAATCAATTGTATAAAGAAGAGCACGGGTCAAGCGTGGATCACGTGCGCATACTGATCCATCACTCGGGAAGAACGGAACAGAAGTACGATCTGCCAGATGGAAACTCCGATCGCCGCAAGTTCCAGAAGAAGGATACCGATCAGTGCGAAGATATTGAGGATCGGGATGATACATGCTGCGGTACAGATAAGAAGACCGATCTGTAAATAGATATAGATCTTCTTGAAAGTCTCCCATGTAATCGCCATGTAGTTAGCAATATTATCAAAACTTGAGCTCATAGCAGTGGCGAACTTGATCATGTAAAGCACAGAGAAAACTGCCGACAGCAGCGAGAACAGAATGTACGCGCCGGTCGAGATCGAACTGGCAAGTCCGCTGAAGCACTGGCAGAAGATGACATACATGCCGGCAAGTTTAAAATCGCTCACGTGATGGCGCATACTGATAAGAATGATACCATAAGGGATCGTAACGACTACGGAAATAATAGAAAGTCCGACCATGATGAGCAGCATCGCATTACCTCCCGATCCTTTGGAACGCATATAGCTCATTATCGACACGATCGCATTGATCAATACGCTTCCGGCCAGAATAAGGAACAGCCACATGAATTTCTTGGACATTTCCGTGCATCGCTGCACCTGCTCCATGTGCTCAGTCTCTTTCTTGATCTGCTCATATCTGTCATGTGTAACTTCCGATGCATTCAGACCTTCTCTATAAGAGTAGGCATCGGAATCATCAAAATTGTCCGAATTGTCCGATGGATTGAATGCTGCGGGAAAAAAACCACCCGGTGACGGAAGACCTTCCGGTTCGTTTTTAGCTTTTTCCGCCTCTTCCTGCTCTCTAAAAAAACGATCGACCTCGTCTTCCTGATACTTTGGATACATACTTTTACCTCTTTTCCCAATCTCAGGTCCAAAAAATGGGGACCCTTCCACTTACCTGTCCTTTCAAATATATCGTAATCGCAAATTATTTACAAGAACGTCATTTCCGCTTGAAGATATTCCCGATATCTTCATTCCCGTTATCTGCAAAAAACGCATCGATCTCATCTTCCAAAGAAAACTGGGGCGCCGGCTGCGCACTTTCTTTCGAAGGATCCGCACCTGACGGGTCCTCTGCCTTCGCATCTTCCGGAAATACATTATTACACATGTAGCAGCGGACCGCATCATCTCTCAACAATAGTCCGCAAACAGGACACTTTTTCATAGCAGGATCCTCCTAGACAAAAAAATACAATTACATTTTACCATATTCTGAAAAAGAGCAAAAAATGGCCTCGGAGAGGTGGTCCGAGGCCTATCAAGGGGTTGTCTGGAGTGGGGCTTACTAAATTATGTGTTTTTCGGAGTTTTTCGGAGCTTCGCTTCAGCGTTTTTCCGCCGGGGCTTCAAAAAACTCTTTTCACTTCATTAATGCCACCAAACACGGATTTTACTCACATGGATCAGGAAACTGATCATTTTTCTTTTCTATACGCAAAAAAAACCGGGGCACACGTCAAAACCGCATGCCCCGGGCATTTCACTGTTTTCGTTTCGGAAGGACGGTCTTATCCGACCGCTACATCCGTAAACTCTGCGTGATAGGTGTCAAATGTTCTATCCCAGGAGATGATGGAGATATCGCCGGTGACTTTCGTTACAGGAGCGGAAGAACTCGGTGTACCCTTCAGGATGATCTCGCCGACCGAGTGCGGGGCAACATCATCACTCATGGAAACTTTGACCTCTTCATCGTTCAAAATGATTCCACTTGACTGGAAACAGATATCAATACCGGTCAGATTCTCGACATCGAAGACGATGCCCTTCTCACGGACTTCCTTAAAGTAGATCTTGACCTTGGCATCTTCATAAACGAGAGTGCCTTCCGCCTTCGCTTCCACCTTTACGGAAGCATCGACGACCACGTTGTCGATGATGGCATAGTAGTTGCCCTTACGGTTATCCTTGTCCGCTACGATGATCGCACCGCCAACAGTACCGATCTTCGTGCCGGCATCGAGTTCACCCTTCGCAACTACCTGGCAATAGCTGTGTGGAGCTGTGTGGATGCTAAGGAATACATCATAGATGGATCTACCGTTGACAGCAAAAGATTCCGCCTGGACGATCAGGTCTTTTTCGGTAATGTTCTCGACCTCAAGAAGCACGCCTTTATCCGTCATGCCCTTGCAGTAGATTTTCACGTTTTTATCTTCATAGACGGAAACACCTTCCGCAGCCGGAGCAGTCACGGAAACCGAGCTGTCTACGACTGTCGTATCGATCGTCGCTCTGTACTCGTCAAAAGAATCCGCCTGATCTTCGAGTTCGAACTGAGCACTGACTGTACCAGCTGAAAGTCCGTCTTCGACAGAACACTTCACGAGGATATCCGTCAGGCTCATAGGAGACAGGTCATTACCATAGAAGTTGACATCATAGTAATTGACGCCATTTACAGCAACAGAATTCGGCTCCACTTCGATATCCATGTTTGTCAGGTTCTCAAACTGGAATACCACTCCGTCCTTCGTGACCTCTTTATAGTAGATCTTGACCTTATCGTCAGCATAAAGTTCCGGACCGGAAGCAGCCGGAGCAGTTACGGTCACAGCGGAATCGATCACCGTCGTATCAAAATGCGCCGGATATGAATCGAAGCTGTAAGAGAAGTCGACGACTCTCAGCTCACCGCTGATCGTACCGACTTTTCCATCACCCTGCACCTTGCACTTGGCAACGACTTCACATGTGGACTTCGGATCCACTTTATCACTCATGACCATCTCCGGAATACCGATTCCGTTGATGCTCAGGGAGTGGATCTGGATGTCGATCTCAATGTCTGTCAGGTTTTCTACGTTGAAGTGCACACCGTCATTGGCGACCTTGCCGAAGTGAACGATGATCTTATCGTCCTTATAGATCACGACATCGTAATCCGTAGAAGAGATCGGGGCCGTTGTCGTATCAGTCGGGGCATCGGTCGGCTTTGAATCGGTAGAAGAATCCGTCGGAGCAGTATCCGTAGTCGGAGTCGAATCTGTCGGATCCGTATCCGGAGTCGTCGGCGGCTCGGTCGGCTTTGCGGAACCGAATGCATCTTCTACAGCAGATACGATATCTTTGTAAAGATCCTCAGCGGCATCGTCACCATTGGTGAGTGTGCAGCTGTCATCTTCCACTTCGAATTTGAGTGTAATGTCAGAAGTCTTATACTCCTTCTCTTTCTGCTCGGAGATCGCATCGACGAAAGCATCGAGATCACCGTCTGCTTCCTCGAGAGCGGCTTCGTAATCCGGCAGCGTCACATTGACCTTTACGGATGTACCCTTCTTAGACTCTTTGACGCTGTCCTTATCTACTTCAAAAGTAGCCTTATCCATGACAGCGGACACGGCCTCATTGTCCTTTAATGCATCAAGACTCTCAAGTGTCTCATCGGAGAACTCACCGGTCTTTTTGACCTTCTTGCTGTTTCTGCTGATCAGGGCAGCAGTAACGTCTTCCGCTGCGGCCAGGATGTTCTCTGTCTTCTTATCGGTCTTCTTGCTGCATCCGATAAGAGAGCCGATCATGGTCAAAGCGATCAGAAGACAAGCTGTTTTTTTCGCAATCACTTTCATATTGTACCTCTCAAAAAATAGGCTGTTGTTTGCGCAAAGCACACGAAAACTCGGGGAATGCGCATATCACGACGCGTACATGATACCCCGAAACGACTGAAATATCAATATTTTCCTTCTTTTTAGGCTAAAATCGCTTTCTCGATGGTCTTGATCCGCTTGAAAAGTTCCATGCTCCTCGGCACAAGATCCTCGCCACCGGCAAGCCTGGTCATCATGGTAGCAAGTGCCACTTCAAAAGCATTTTTCCGTTTATCACTACTGTCCGGTATATGCACGCGGCTCGTTGCGGGCGTGCTTTTCCGCCCTAAGATAAGATCCGCTTCACCGGAAAAAGCACAGCATATGACACTGTATTCAAAGATATCCGGGAAGAACTCACGGTTTTCAAGTTCAAGCGCTTTCGTAAACTCCATCCATCCGGGTCTTTCAACAAGCTTTTTCAGCGCATATCCGTTCTTACCGATCTTCGAAAAGATCTCTCCGATCGAATTCGCCTGATATCCGCAAAGAAGCGTCAGGAGAAATGTCTGGGGGTAAAGCGATGCGAACTGAATTTTCCGTTTATTGAGCACCGACAGGACATCGGCCGCGTTCTCATATTTCTGATCAGCCATAAAAGCTTTCACCTGACGGATCAGCTCTGCTCCCTCGCTATTTCCTGCCGGCTTATTAAACGGCAGCACTGGCGAAGGAATCGGCATCGGGGTCGGGACAGGAGCCGGTGCTTCCATCTGTGCCGGCGCAGGTTCGGGCGCTGGTGTCGGAGCGGGTGCCGGTTCAGGTTCAAACGAAAATGCTTCTGTCTGCACCGAAATTCCTAAGGGATCCGGCTCAGAAGCAAATGCCGTCTCAAGCGAAGATGTCAGTTCCGGTGCGAAAGCCGGTGCAGGCGCAGACGCAGACACGGGCTCGGATGCCGGGGCTTCCGCTTCTGCATTTTTCGCGGAGACACTATGTCCGCACACCTGGCAGACATAGGCCGACGTAAAGCTATCGTATTCCATTTTTGCATTACACAAAGAGCAAATCATCTCTGCCATCGTTTCTTCCTCACCAAGTAAAGATAGTGGTCAGACATTCGTTTCTTCGAGCTTTTCACCCATCTTCTCGGTCAGATCGTGAAGGCTCTTTTCGTACTGTTTTTTCGAGATGGCGTTCTTTTCCAGAAAAGTATCCAGAAGGGCTTTCTGTTTCAGATATAACTGATGGCGCTGCTCGGCTTTTTCATCTCCCGCCATATCGCTCTCCCCTTTCGAAAACGGATGCTGAATCACACTTTTCTTCAGTGTAGCACATTACTCGCCAAAGGATACACCGATAAATGCTTCGGAGATGGAATACCCGCCGATCTTTCCTTCTCTATCCTTCTGAAGGAGCACATAATAGCTCTTCGATTCGTCCTCGTTATGCACCTCCGCTACGAATTCATCGTATTCGTCGATATAGCGGATGATCGAAACAACTGATCCTTTCGGGATCACGGTATCTCCGCCATCGGTCGCCCAAAGGTCAGTCATAACGCCCGGAAGATCGACCCTCGTGATATAAGGACCATCATAAACGTCAAAGTAGATCGATTTATAAAGAAGTTCTCCATTTTCTGAAATGCGCACACGGTTAGTTCCGGAATTGATGCCGATCCCCTCCACACCTTCCGAGATCAGAAGATCTGAAGGATCGCAGATCTCACGGACCCCGCAGACATAATCGTCCAGAGGAACGAGTTTACCACCGTCCACCTTAAAGAGGATGACATGCGTGGAGAACATAAAATCTTCAAGGAGCACAAAGAGGAAAGTTCCGTGATCCGTAAATGCGACAAAACTGTCCATCCCCTCGTTATAGGCCATATCGTTCTCCAGATACTCGATCTGTTCGGAAGTGTATTCATACGTATCGTTATTGAAAAGAATGCTCAGTTTTCCGATCGAATCCGAATCCGGATCTTTTGCAATAGAAAGTGTGATCTTATCTAAAACCTCGTCACCATCGACATCCCATTCCAGTTTCCAGTCCCGATCGAAGCGGACGGTATAGTCTGTGGTTGTGGTGTTTCCGAAATAGGAAAGATCGAAAAGTTTCTCATTTCCGATAACCGGGATCTTGCCGAAATCCGGAAGATAGATGCCGTCGTAAAGGATACCGAATCTTGCAGTTCCGTCCTTGACGGACTTGATCAGCTCATCATAGCCATACTCGCTCGGATTGGATTTCTCCTCCACGATCTTAGCGAGTGCGTCGAGATCTTTTACTACATCCCTAAGCTCGATCACGGAACCGTCCTTCACTCGGTAGTTACCGGACGAAGGCTGATAGAGCTCTGAATCCTTAAGTTCAATAAAAGAATAGTTATGGGCGCCCTCGATAAAGGAGAGGATCTCGCTGTCGGCCCGAAGCACCTCAGGCTCGATATAATACTGGTTAAAGTCGATCCAGTACTCTCCAGAGCCGGTAAGTTCAAGCTCTTTCTGAAGCCTGGAAAAGACCTTTCCCACAAGTTCAGAATTTTTCTCGTAGCGGCTCTTTAGCGCTTTTCCGAGAGGAGAATTCTCATTCATATCGTAAAGATAGTATAAAGCCGCCGAGGCGCGTCCGACCTTCATGTCATCTCCACTGCCCTCTACTTGTCCACATCCGAAATACTCGGTCTCCCGATAGATCTCAAGTTTTTCGAGGTTATGGGAGATCGCAAAGCCGCTCGGGAGCATAATGCCTGGAGCCGGAGTCGTCTCCGTCGTGTCACTTGGCAACGTATCTGAAGGTGTTGTCTCTGTTTCCGTCGAAACTGTATCCGATGTGCTCTCTTCCGTTGTTTCCCTCGTCGGAAGATCCGTCGGTTCCGTCTCTGTACTCTCTGTATCCACTGCTCCCGAGATGTTAAAAAGCTTCGAATCTACGTCATTAGATGATTTATTGCTTTCGCAAGCGGTCAAACTCAGGACTATCGCGAAAGAAAGTAGTAATGCTGCAATCTTCTTCATAATCTACCTCCATGTTTACCCTAGCAAAAATATTTTACCATTAAACCTTAAGGGAAGATAGAAAAAACTTGGTTTTCGGATCACGCAACGATACAATGATATTAAGATTCATAGCACAAAACCAATATCAGGAGGATCCTATGAGCGAGCCCCTTATCCCCTATAGCGAGATCATGCAGTTACTACATGAAAACAGCGAAAACGAGTTTCAGCATACGACCTATCGAAAAGAATCGCTTCGTTTCCACTATCTCATGCAGGGCGACATGCGCGCTGTCGATGAAGCGGTCGAGATCTTAAATCCAGATATCCAGGGGACACTTTCTCTCGACCCGGTCCGAAACATCAGGTACCTTCTGATCGTAAGTATCGGCCTGGCCTCCAGATACGTCATCGAGGCCGGCGTTCCTCAGGAGACGATCTATTCTTCGTCCGACCTGCATATACGAAGAGCGGATGTCGCGACGACCATCGAAGAGCTCCTTACTATCCATAAAGAATACTGGATCAAGGCCGTCGAGCTCGTCCGCCAGGCAAAAGCCCAGAAGAAGTATTCCAAGCCCATTATGGGGTGCTTAAACTATATCGATTCGCATTTTAATACGAAGATCACGCTTTCGGATGTGGCAAAAGAAATGGATCTTCACCCCGCCTACCTCGCTTCGCTTTTTAAAAAGGAAGTCGGCGAGACGTTTGCAAACTACGTCACCCGCCGCCGTGTCGAGACGGCCAAAGCGCTTCTGACGCGCACGGAATACACCTATTCCCAGATCGCCTATTCACTCTCCTTCTGCTCACAGAGCCATTTCATCAAGGTGTTCCGGGAAGGCACGGGCTATACGCCCCGTCAGTACAGGATGGAGTTTTATAACAGTAATTTTTCGAGAAATATCAGCGGGTAAAATTCGTCCAGACGCGGTCTTCTGTTTCAGGTAAGCCGATCGTTTCTTTTCCGAGGGAAATACTCTTCATAAGGAAGATCATGTTTCGTGCAAGGACGCGCATGACCTGCTTTCCTTCCTCGTCAACCTGACCTTCGCCGGGCTCCCAGCCGTAGATATTATTCCAGTACTGGCTTGTCGCCACCGGCATATTCGAAAGCGTGAAGAACTTATTTAATTCATCGAAGGTCGCCGTGCAGCCGGATCTTCTGGCGCTGACGACACTCGCACCGACCTTGAGGCTCTTATCGAAATGAGAGCTGTAGAACATTCTCTGAAGTGCAGAAAGAAGCGCGCCGTTAGCTGAGCCGTAGTATACGGGAGATCCGATGACCAGACCATCGGCCTTTTCCAGTTTCTCCGAAAGTGAATTCACGATATCGTCAAAGACGCATTTTCCGGTCTTTCTACAGGATTCACAGGCAATACAACCGTGGATCGGTTCTTTTCCGATAAGAAGATTCTCGACTTCGACGCCGTTTTGAAGGAAGACCTTCTCCATCTCCGAAAAAGCCAGCGCGATATTGCCCTTTGTTCTCGGGCTTCCATTGATCATCAGGACCTTGAATTTCTTCTCCATAGTGAATCCTCCCAAAAATCGGATGTGATACTCCTATTTTATCGGAAGGGCGCAGGCAATAGTATCACGATGTTGTCAGGTTGTTTTCGGATTCTGACGACTTTCCGTTCCTTCAATTGCATTTCTTTTTTGGGAAAGAACAAGTAAAATGATTTCATGAGGGATAGCAAATAATAGATGAAAAAAACGAAAAAAACATTCTTCGGAGGGTGGATCTATGGCTATGAAAGAAGACAGAAAAGGAAATATCGTCATCTTCGGAAAAAACGCGAAAAGGAAGCTCTTCCTTATGGGTTTTTCTATGATCGCTATTTTTTAGCCGTTCTGATGTCGACGCAGTTTTTCATTAAATCAAGTAAGAAAGCCAAGGAGGAAAATACTTCTCCCGAAGAGACCGCAAAGCTCATCGCGATCACGATCGGAGCTTCTGTGATCGGCGGACTTATCGGCGGTTTTTACCTCTCGAGGAAAGCCGAAGATGTTACTATCACCATCACGGAGGAAGATGTCGAGATCGAGATCGGGGAAACAAAGAGGTCCTTTAAGATCGAAAGTTTCTGCGGCGTGACCCGAAACTACGATTCCAGTAAGAGCGTCATGACGGGTGTCGACAGCCGCCTGTATTTTGCTCCGGATCCGGAAGATCCCACCATGTATGACTATGTGAAGTTTCCGTCCATGACCGACAGTCTGGTCCGCCAGGCCGCGGATGTTCTCTCCAAGAGAAGGACCGAGATCTTAGGCGGGATCAACTACGTCCCATTTGAAGGCGATACATTTACTTCCAAGGAAAATAAGGAAGCCAAGCAGCAGGTCCTGCAGAGAAATATGATCATGGGGATGATCATCATTTTTCCGATCCTGATCATCTCCTTTGGTATCATGTTTCTCATAACGGGAATGGCACCGGCAAGTACATCTACTGTGATCCTGATCCTCGGCGTGATCACGCTCCTTATGTCGATCGGTCTTTCCTATTATCTTAAGAAAGTCAACAAGGCCACCTCGGCCAAGCAGCTCTGGGAACTGACCTTTTCCGACAAGGAGATCACGATCAACCGTGAAAACATCTCCTACAGCGATATCCGTTCGATCTCCATGACTGCTCCCTACTACTGGGAATACTTAGCAGAAGGAAGAATGATCGAGTTCTACTTTAAAGACGGAAATAAGTTCCAAAGATATTTCATCATGAAAAGAAGAAGCTTCGGAAAATCCGAAGCTGATGAAGCGGAAAATTGCTCCTGCCCCTACCCGGCCCTCTTCGGGAAAGTGAAAGAAGTCTGCGAAAGTAAGGGAGTTCCCTTCTCTGAGATCGATGAGATCTCATAACATATGAGTCAGTCCAAAGATTAATATCCGATCTTCTCAAAGACCTTATCCATGAGTTTAATGTTCTTCATGGAAAATTCCGGTGTGACGTGCGGGTTTTCTCCGTAAAGGATCGCCCGGCTTAAGTTCTCGATCTCTAAAGAATAGTTATTCGGAACAGAGACTTTTCTTTCGATCACACCGTCTTCGGTATAGATCTTATAGGAGACATCTCCCGACTGGTTATACTCCACATCGGACCGGATCGAGCCCTTTGTGCCATGAACGAACAGTCGGTCGAATCTTGAATTACTATTCTCTCCGAGGATCATGCCAATCGAAAAAGAAGCACGTGCGCCGTTTTTAAATCGAAGGATCGCGGAGGTATTTACATCGACACCGAGAGCGGAAAATTCGGCCGAGGCATTTACGAAATCCACATCCGAATCGATAAGCGAAAGGATCATCGTGGTGCAGTAGCATCCGAGGTCATACATCGCACCGCCGCCGAGTTCTTTATGCAGGCGGAAGTCTTCCTTATACCCCTGGGTAACGAAAGCTGTATCGATATAATCGACCTCTCCGATGATGCCCGATTCGACATCTTTCTTCAGACTTTCGACATACGGGCTGTGAAGATAAGCATAGGCTTCCATTAAGATCACATGGTTATTCTTCGCGATCTGGTACATCTCGGCAGCTTCGACAGCATTTAAGGCCAGCGGCTTTTCACAGAGTACATGTTTTTTCTTTCGAAGTGCTTCGGTCACCCATCGAAGATGGATATCGTTCGGAAGCGGGATATAGACCGCCTGAACATCCGGATCATCAAGAAGCTCCGAATAGCTTCCATAGGCTTTTTGAAATCCGAAGGTCTCTTTATATTTTTCTGCTTTTTCCAGTGATCTTCCGGCGATCGCATAAAGCTCGCAGGATGGTGATAACTTCATGCCCGGGATCGTTCCCCATCTGGCAATGTTTGCTGTTCCTAAAATACCCCAATTGATCTTCTCCATAGCCATCTTCCTTTCTATCTCATTTTCTCCGGGAAAACGATTACAGTTTCAAAAGTGTCGCCCGACACGGCGCGCCATCACATCCTCCGAGATTGAGTGGTGCGCTGTTTAAAAGGTACACGCCTTCCGGCACTTCCGACAAACGGATACCTTCGAGCAGTACGATCTCTGCGCCAAGCATAGTCAGATGCACTTTCATTGGCGCCATCAGGGGACCCACGGTCTGTGATTCATTTCCGAACAGATATAGTTCATCGGCGGCAAATACTTTGGCCGCTTCTTCCGTCACGGTCGCATCGCCTTTGATAAGGAGGCGCTTTGCCCCCTCCTTATCCATCACTTTTGCTTTTTGAAGGATCCTCTCCGCGTCCTCTTTTGTGATATCGCCCTGATGTTCGATCACGCAGGCATATCCGATGAATTTACTAAGGTCTACCTGATCGATCGTCTTTCCCTCATTGATAAAGTGATAAGGTGCATCGACATGTGTCCCGTTATGTGCGCACATATGAAGCGCGGAGAGGTTACATACCTCTCCGTCTTCGATCCGCATCTTCACTTCCTTTTCAGGACTTGGATCTCCTGGATAGACTTCACAGCTGAATACTTCCTGAGAAATATCGTAGATCTTCATCTGAATCTCTCCTTAGATGTAGTACACATAATTCTCTTTTCTGGGAGCCGGAGCCGGAAGTTCTTCTGCTGCATAACCAAGTGCACAGTGTCCGATGCCTTCGTATTCGTCCGGGATCCCCAGTTTTTTCAGAATGTTCTTACCGAACTCATCCTCGAACTCTTCCTTTGCGCGATGGATCCAGATGCTGTCGATACCGAGGCTCTTTGCGGCATTCATGAGATTTCCGATGACGAGAGAACCGTCATAGATATAAGTCGGAACGTCTTTTTTCGCAAGTACGATCAGGACGACGGGAGCGCCGTAGAAAGGATCCATATCCGTCTCCCAGCCGACGACTTTTTTATTCATGACCGAGAGCTCATCGCGGACCGCCTTATCTGTGACGGCGATGATGATCGGGCTCTGCTTGCCCATGCCTGTCGCCGCATATGTTCCGGCAGAAAGGATCGCATCGAGATCCTCTTTGCTGATCATGTCCGGCTTAAAGTTTCTGCAGCTTCTTCTTGTCTCCAGTACCTTCAATGTTTCATTCATAACACGACACCTCCTAAAGTTTTCTATGATTTCGTTACTTCTATCTTACGGCAGGAATTTGCCGGATGCCAGATAAAGTTCATACCATTCGTTATGGGTAAGATCAACTTTCGTGGCATCGCAGATATCCTTCAGATGCTGAGGATTCATAGTGCCGGCGATCGCCTGCATCTTCGCGGGGTGACGAAGGATCCAGGCAATCGCTATGGCAGTTTTCGGCACCGAGTACTTCTGCCCAAGTTTGGATAAGACTTCATTAAGTTCAGGGAAATCCGGATGATCGACGAAACAGCCTTTGAACATGCCGATCTGAAGCGGAGACCAGGCCTGTATGGTGATATCGTTCAGACGGCAGTAATCGAGGATCCCGTTATCTCTGTCGATCGACATATCTGTAGTCTTGTTATTGAGATACAGCGCCTGATCGATAAGCTGGGATTGATCGAGAGAGAACTGCAGCTGGTTAAAGATCAGAGGCTGCTTGACATATTTCTTCAAAAGCTCGAGCTGCATCGGGGTCACGTTACTTACTCCGAAGTATTTCACTTTACCGGCCGAATAGAGCTCATCGAAAGCTTCCGCGATCTCTTCCGGATCGTAAAGAAGGTCCGGACGGTGAAGTAAAAGTGCATCAAGATAATCGATCTTAAGGCGCGACAGGATCCCGTCAGCGCTCTTTAGGATATCTTCCTTGCTCCAGTTGAATTCTTTGGTATCAAAATGCAGTCCGCACTTACTCTGAAGAAAGATATCTTCCCTCTTAATTCCTGTAAGCGGCAGCGCATCACCAAAACGTGTCTCGGCTTCGCCGTCACCGTAGCATGTGGCGTGATCAAAGAAATTGATCCCGAGTTCTCTGGAAGTGGAAATCATCTTCGCCGCTTCTTCCACAGAGAGTGCCGGCATTCTCATGCATCCCAGAATAATGCGTGAGACATTGCTCGGACCGTTTTTAATATCAAGCATTTTCATGTTTCTACCTCCAAAATTAAAAAGAAGCTTTGGCTTTCTCGATCGTATCGATTACGCGGTCACACCACTGATCAAATTCAGGATCTTCGATCTGACATTCTTCCGGGTGGGAAAGAACATAGTCGAGAGCAATCCTTACACCCATATCAAAGCGCACATTCGTCGCCATATCCGGTACGACCCGTTTCAGCTTTCTGTTATCGAATACGACCGATACGGATTTGTCTCCGAGGAGCGAACCCGTATAGTCGAATCCGAGCGGATCTCCGACGGCACAAAGGAAATCAGTCGATACATGATACGCATGAAGTGTAACTCCCAGCGCATCGGCCACCGTTTGATAGATCTGATCCCAGGTAAGTGTCTCGTCGGAAGTGATCTGGAACGCTTCACCGATGGCATGACGGTTGCCCATCAGGCCCGTATAGCCGATCGCGAAATCCGCATTCCAGGTCACAGTCCAAAGGCTCGATCCGTCGCCCTGGATAATGACAGGTTTTCCTTCCAGCATACGCTTAATGACCTGCCAGTATCCGTTTTTACCATGCACACCGAGAGGGATATTCCGCTCATCGTATGTATGGCTCGGGCGGACGATCGTGACCGGGAAGCCTTCTTCTCTATATTTCTTCATGAGGAACTCTTCACTCTCGATCTTATCTCGAGAATACTGCCAGTAAGGATTGCTGAGCGTTGTCCCTTCAGTGATGACATATCCGGAAGCGGGCTTATGATATGCCGATGCGGAAGAAATATAAAGATACTGTCTGGTCTTCCCGGAAAAGAGGCGATAGTCCCTCTCTACCTGAGGAAGTGTAAAACCGATAAACTCACAGACACAGTCAAAGGTAGTATCTCCGAGTTTTTGAAGGACCTTCTCTTCATCGTTGATGTCACAGACGACGGACACCACTTCGGCCGGAAGGACCTGATTGCGGTTTCCTCTGTTTAAGACCCAGACCTCCCAATCCAGATCATTCACGAGTCGTTTCACGATAGCGGTACTGATCGTTCCGGTACCGCCGATAAATAGTGCACGCTTTTTCATTTTTCTCACCCTGGTTATTTGTCTAAGATATCAGCAGCTTCAGAAAGGAGTTCAATGATCGGCAGATGCTGTGGGCAGACGCCTTCACACTGTCCACATCCGATACAGTCGGATGCCTTTCCAGATCTTCCGATCAGACCCGAATAGAAGTTTTTCGATCTCCAGTCATCCGGGTATCTTCGAAGCGTATTAATGACTCTGAACACATCCGGAATCGAGATGCTCATCGGGCATCCCGGAGTGCAATACTTACAAGCTGTACAACCGATCTGCTTCATGCTCAGAATATCGGAAGTCACTTCATCGACAGCTGCCATCTCTTCAATGGAGAGCGGCTCGAAATTAGTGAATGTGCCGATGTTGTCGTCCATCTGTTCTTCTGCGCTCATACCGGAAAGGATGGTCATCACGCCCGGAAGTGATCCGACGAAGCGAAGCGCCCAGGAAGCGATACTCTTTTCGGGACGGATCGCCTTAAACTTGGCTTCCTGTTCAGGCGCAAGACTTGCGAGCATACCACCTCGGATCGGTTCCATAACAATGATCGGGATATTTCGCTCCTCGAGGATCTCATAGAGTGCCTGTGACTGTACGACCGGATTGGTACGATCCAGATAATTGAGCTGGATCTGCACAAACTCGACTTCCGGGTGAAGGTCCAGGATCTCTTTTAAAAGTTCCGGAGTACCATGATAGGAAAATCCGAAGTGACGGATCTTACCTTCGGCCTTCTTCTCAACTCCCCACTTGAAGCAGTCGTACTTGACATAGGTGTCATAGTTATTTCCATCCTCGATCGAGTGAAGAAGGTAGAAATCGAAGTAATCGACACCAGCCCGGTCAAGCTGTTCCTGAAAGATCTTCTCAATATCTGCCTCCTCATGGATCTCCCATGCGGGAAGTTTTGTCGCGATCCTGAAGGAATCTCTCGGATAACGCTTGACGAGTGCTTCTCTTGCTGCCACTTCCGATTTTCCGCCATGGTAAACATATGCGGTATCGAAGTAATTCATGCCGGCTTGCAAATACTTATCCACCATACGGCAGACGTGCTCGTGATCGATCACGCCATCTGCCTCCGGAAGACGCATCAGGCCGAAACCCAGCTTCGGCATCGTGGACAGATCAATACTCATGATGTACCTCCTCCTGTTCTCTAAATAGTCTTCTCTTATACGATAAGTTCGATATTTCCGTCGTTTATGAACTTGGAATTTACGGAAGATTCTCCCGAGGAGATCTCATACTCGCCCTTAAATACATCCAGCGTTACACATCCGCTCGCGTCAGTCGTTACGGTCTCATCGGTCCACCATTCGCCGCGCACAAGTTTTTTTAGCATCTCGAAAGAAGGTTTCTTCGAATTGTCGAGTCGTAAATATCCGGAAGGCGCCTTCAGCCATGCGCCGTCTTTAAAGTCCCAAGTTGTAATGGCTTCGACGAGAGGATGCGAGAAGAGGATGCGGTACATCTCTTCGATTTCTTTTGCCTGACGTTCTTCTCCTTCCGGAGTCGTCGGCCACTCATCGACCTGCCAGTCGTTGAGGTCCTCGATATACGCCGGCATGATCTCACCGGAGATCAGGGTATTCTCGGTAAAGTGGATAGGAAGTCCGAAGTGCTCGAATCTTGCGAGGACTTCTTCCAGTTTTTCCCTTCCCCAGTAACCCTGATGCTGATGAGACTGGATCCCTATTGCCGAAATGGGCACACCGGCATTGAGACATCCGTCAATTAGAATCTCGTAATTGATGGAGGTGTTGAAATCATTTAAGAGCAGCACCGCATCAGGGTTACATTTATGGGCTTCATCGAAGACCGTCTTGATCAGTCCGACTCTTCCCTTCTCTTTGCAGATCCGGGTGATTGCGTTATCGTACTTATCAAAGATCGGCATGATGACTACTTCATTAATGACGTCCCACATATCAATGACGCCTTTAAAACCGCTGACCTCACGGTCGATGCGTTGCAGCTGCTTTTCCATGATGGTCTTGTTATCGTACTTCATGAGCCAGTCGGCACATACTGTGTGCCAGCAAAGGGGGTGACCCTTGACCTTGACGTTCTTGCTCTGAAGGTATTTCGCGGTCTTCATGATCATTTCCGTACCCGGCTTTCCTTCTTCAGGTTCGAAACGGCCCCAGTAAAACGGAAGGGTACCATAGTTAAATATCTCCAGCCAGCTGTCTGTGATCTGCTTGAATTCTTCAGAGCCTGTCATGACATACGGCAGGAAATCAAAGGCTCCGCAGCCGAAAAGAAAATGATGATTCGTTTGCTTTACATGTACCGGCTTTCCGCTGATCGGATTTCCGGACTTATCTTTTACCTGGATCTTAACGCTGACTTTTCTGTGGGAAATATCCATAGTTTTTTCTCCTTATACCATTGCCTGATAGATCTTGGTGCAGTCTTCTTCACCTAATGTAATAAAGCCGGAGATCTTTCCTGATCCGCCATCACCATAAAGGAGGCTTTGTACCATCTTCGGGATATCTTCTTCCTTGGCGCCGAGTTCAGCAAAATTCTTCGGCATGCCGATGGAGCAAAGATAATTACGAAGAGCCTCAATACCGGCTCTTGCTGTTCTTTCCGGGTTTTCAAAATCCATCTGGCATCCCCAGATGCGGACCGCCGCCTGCGCAAAACGCATGACGTTATGGGAAAGTTCATATGAGAATACGGCCGGCATAGTGACCGCAAGACCCGCACCATGTGCGCAGTCATACTGTGCAGAGAGCTCATGCTCGATCATGTGGCTTAACCAGTCCTGGGATCTTCCAACACCGCAGGCATTGGTATGAGCCATCGTACCTGCCCACATGATGTTCGCTCTCGCCTGATAATTATCCGGATCCGCGATGACCTTCGGGCCTTCGTTGATCATAGTAAGAAGCAGTGCTTCGATCAGTCTGTCGGTCACTTCGACGTCTTTGGAGTTCGTCAGATATCTTTCGTAAAGATGTGCCATGATGTCCGTGATTCCGCATGCAGTCTGATACGGCGGAAGTGTCTGCGTGAGTTCCGGGTTCAGGATACTGAACTTCGGACGGATCGCATCCCCCGACGCGCCGCGCTTAAACATGCCTTCTTCTTTCGTGATAACAGAATCTCCGCTGCCTTCCGATCCGGCAGCAGCGATCGTAAGAACAGTTCCGACAGGAAGCGCTTTCTCAATGCGCTTTCCCTGATAGAAATCCCAGAAGTCGCCGTCGTATACTACACCTGCGGCAATCGCTTTAGAGGAGTCGATCGTGGATCCGCCGCCGACAGCGAGGAGGAAATCAACGCCCTCTTTCCTGCAAAGATCAATTCCCTCATAAACGAGACCCGATCGCGGATTCGGCTTGACACCGCCAAGCTCTACAAAAGAAATACCTTCCGCGGAAAGGGAGGATTTGACGCGGTCAAGAAGGCCGGATCTTACGACGCTTCCTCCGCCATAATGAATCAGGACTTTCGATCCGCCGAAGCGCTTTATGAGCTCTCCTGCACGGTTTTCCGTCTCTTTACCAAATACGAAACAAGTCGGGGAATAAAAATCAAAGTTTTCCATAAGTGATCCTTTCTACTATGACACGACGATCTTATCTGAGTTAATGGTATCACTATAAAAAAACGAATACTTCAATTAAATTGCCGATATGTATTACAATTTTGCCCTATCCGGAGATTCGTTACTTTATAACTCTTCGGATAGTCTTTTCGTCGCAATCGTAGTATTTTCCGATATGTTCGACGATTTTCCGGCCTGATTCCTTTGGGTTTTCCTTGTATTTTCCCGTAACAAAATTATATCCCCAGAGATATTCGGGAAGCGTATATCTGGCGATCGCCCATCCATAGGGCTCGCCCTCTTTGTTTTTTCTCTGGACAAAATCCTTCACCAGAAGATACGTACCCATCTGAAGTTTGCTGCAGGTCCCTTCAAAGCCTTTCTCGCCGTTTTTTCCAAAACCCGCCTTTTCCTTCACTTCAAAGGAGAAAAGATCCATTTCCCTGGCTTTCTTCGGATCGACTTCCCATAGCTCCCCTTCCATCGGCCAGAAAAGATCCATGATGAGTTTTTCCCTGTGATCGGCTTTTCCTTCTTCGTATCGGCTATCAAAGTCATATCCGTCACGACGGAAATTGGCAAATTCCGGGAACCATTTCTTCGATACGAATCCTGCTTTTTTGCCGAAGAACTTTCCATATGCGACCTTCCCGGTGCGGGCAAGGATAGCCCGCCATTCCCAAGGATCGACCTTTTCCCTGCCACACCACCAGTTTTTCGCCTGTGTGATATTCTCGACAGAAAATCCCGGAACCTCGTTTTCAAACAGCGGCAGAAAACCCACCTTTTCGATGACCGAAAGGAGCTCTTCTGCAGAATGTACACATCGCGGGTCATTCTTCGAAACTCCGCTCATGAACCATTGTCCGTCAATCACATTCATAACTCTTCGGATCCCTCATAAAGAACTTGAAAAAACCTTTATAAAATGTCCCTTCCGCACTAAACTCAGTTTCATCAAGAATATCGTAGTCAGTATAGGTCATGATGACAGATCCCTGATCGTTTATCGAAATGGAATCCAGCACCATCACCTCGAGGATATCTCCCACCTCAAGAAATGGCATTTGATGATCGTCCCGGATCTTCTTTATCTTTCTATAAAGATGCTTCTCGATAAACTCAGTTGCTTCCTGATGCCATGTTTCCGCTTCTTTTACGATTTTTTCGAAATACCTGGCTCCTTCTTTCCCGCTTTCCACATCCCGGTTTGCATGAAGGTATAAGATCACATCCCTGACACCGTTAAAGTCGACAAGGCCGGTAAAAGCATCTTCTTTACTAGAGTACTTCAGTATCGTTCCATCCGTGAGGATGACCGGAGACAACTCTTGTTCGAGATTGATAGGCGTCCCATTCAAATAGAACTCATCAAATCCCTTCTCCAGCGTTCCTTTTAGGCAAATAACATCATCGTCCTCGATGCCTTCTCCAAAACGGATAAAACTCACCTGGACTTCATCTTCCATCTCATCTTCAATGATATAGATATTCTCCAGTTCGAAGTCTTCTTCAAACATCTCAAGCGTGATCTCATCTTCGAGCGCTTCCGGATACTTGTTCAGGTAAGGGATGAGAAGATTTCGGATCGTATCCTCCCAGATCTTCTTCCAGGACTCTCTATTCTCCCAGATCCTTTTAAAAATATCCTGAAGCTTCGGTACCGCTTTTTCGTTACCACCGGAAGAGAGCACAAGTTCGATTTCCAGGTCCTCGTCCCAGTCGATCTGACACCAGTACCCTTCCACCATATCGCTGAATTTTGCCTTGATCCCGTTACAGAGTTCAATCGCACCCATTTAAGATTATCTAAAACCTCTTTTCCTTGTTTCAGATATACTATATCACTTAAATCTGCATATAGATATTGAACATCATGGAATTATTGAAGCTTCCCTCATCGGACAGGACATCTTCTCCGCCCTTGACGCTTCTTCGCATCAGCGTCCAGGCATAGTCACCCTGGAAGAACAGCGTGAATATTCCCATCTCCGGCGAATACGAAGCCGAGCACTTCGTGGCACTAAAGGTGATAGTCTTGGTATATACCGAGCCCTGGCTCTCATTCGTCCAAGTCTGCGTGATCTTATAGCTGGCCGTCATCTTCGATTCAGGATCTCTATCCGCAAAGTCACCGGAGATCTTGATCTCATCGAGGGTATAGTATTCGATCGGATACCCGCTCGCAGTAAGATCGATATGGTAGTAATCCCCGTTTCTCGTGACCGTTCCGTTCGGAAGGTTATCAAATACATACTGGATATAGTACTCATCACGTTTGGTCGGTTCCGGCTCCGGTTCGCCGTTATGGTACGCGCCCCATTCGGAGACCGGATCGTAGGCATACTCCGACGGCACAGGTGTTACTTCCGGCTCTTTTTTTCCGCCGATATCGATCTCAACCTTATTTCCGCTGATCCCGAATGTCAGTTCCTTCAGGATTTTGTCCGGATCATCCGGATCTACGATGACCAGTTCCGGAGCAAACTTATTGTAAAGATACGCAAATCCCGTGAAGCTTATGCTTCCTGTTCCGCTCTTACTTAACGTGCACTGCCAGTTTTCCGGATCTTCGATCTCGGAAGGAACGTTTTTAAACTTCACGATGCATCCAGCATACTCGGAGTTGCCGGATCCGATCGTACTGTCCTTAAACGACAGTGTGGTTTTAGCATTCAGTTTTTCTCCGAGTTCATACATTTTCTGACTGTAGGCAGACCATGCATTCAGCTCCAGTTTATCCCGAATGGCTTCAAATACTTTCGGCAGAATATCATTATAAAGCGTGGAGCGGTGCTCGTTATTAAGTTCTTCCATAATGTCGTCGTTAAGACCGCCGCCGAGTGTCCAGCCCATATTGGCCGCGTCAGCAAAATAAACCTCCATAACAGATTCTTTTGTCCAGAACTCTTTGACGTACTTATTGACTTCGCGTCCGACGAGGAGCTTGATCTTATACGGGGAATGATCTCCGTCTTTAAAGATCGGATAGAGGATCTTAAACCATTCCGCTGCGGTCCGGTATCCGCCCCCGTTGGCTTTCTCCTCTTTAGAATAATATTTCAGATATCCGCCGCGATAGACATCTTTTCTGCTGCTGATCACGCGCTCGTAGAGTTTAGTCAGGGCAAAATCGAATATCGCCACAGCGGCCATCGAGGCCGTCATAATGGCGGACTTAAGCGCACCCGCGGCAAGGCCCACCACGAAGTTGTGCGTAGCTTTGATCGCCGTCCCCACACCTTCTCTTGCATTCCCGTTCATGCATTGTCTTATAGCCTGATAGGCGGCAAAATACATGCCGATCTCCGACAGAAGATCACCGTAGTCTTCCAGGAATTCTATCGTATAGCCTGCTGTTTTTAATGCGTTATAGCCGATATCGTTTCCGAACTGGGACGCTTTTCCCCAGCCATCTGCGAAGGCATAGAGGATGTCCGTAGATGTCGCAGAATTATTCTTAAATGGTTCGAGGATGAGATCTTCTGCTTCTTCTGTGGTAACTGTGTCGATATAAGTATCGAGAAGCACGCTGTATGTACCATTGGCATTTCTCGTATTAGGCTTTGTGAGACGGAAAGCTCCGTATGTGGACAGGTGATCGGTAAGAATGACCATCTTCTCTCCGTCATACTGTGCGCAGACCGGCATCCATGCCCCCTGCTCCTCGTTATAGTAGGCTGCCACTACCGTTTCGTCGCTACCTTTACTGATCGGGATCGAAATCTCGAGAACGCCATCGAACTCGCTTACATCTTCGATCTCAAAATCATAGACGACGCCGTCTTTCTGTTCGGTATCGATCTTCGGAAAAGATTTGGCTTTCCGGATCTTCAGTGTATGTTCCCCGTCCAGAAGGGACAGTGTGGAATCAAAGGTGAAGTCCACGGTCGTAACTACAGGCTCATCGCTTGAGAATGATTCTTCGATCTCCTTTTCGAACGAGAAATCCCCTTCGGGCTCGGTTTCGGTCTGTTCGACTTCCTCGACGCTTTCGACCTCTTCGATCTCCTCGGTATTCTTTGTTTTCTTCTTTTTCGTTTCGGATGACTCCTTCTTGCCGCAGCCGGCAAACACACTCGCGCAGATCGCGATCGTAAGAAGAATGGATAAATAACGCTTCGTAAACACTTTCATGGGAACTCTCCTTTCCCGATGATGGATACAAGTTTATAAATATATTCTCATTCTAGCACAGAAAACCGCTTTCACTTTGCCGTTTGCCAATCGTTTACAAAAGGTTTTCTCTTGAAGAACACTCTTCGTTTCCTGCCATTATCCTTATCTGCCGAATTCATAGTATACTTAATCCATTAAAAACAGAAAGCGACCCGGACGGAAAAGAAATGGACGAGAAGATCATTACTAATGCAAAAGAGTATATAAAGGCCTTGTTTGAAGGCAATGCGGATGGTCACGACGAGAAGCACACCCTTCGTGTCTTAAAAAACGCGCAGTCGATCGCTTCTTCCTATCCCGAAAGCAACTTTCTTCTCATTTCTCTTTCCGCGCTTCTCCATGACGTCGACGACCACAAACTGTTTCATACCGTAAACAACGAAAATGCCAGATCTTTTCTAAAGGAACAGGGCGTAGAAAGCAAAAAGATTGAGGAGATCTGTAGCATTATCAATGCCGTGTCATTCAGCAAGAATAAGGGAAAGAGCCCGGAAACGATCGAGGGAAAGATCGTCCAGGACGCTGACAGGCTCGACGCGCTCGGCGCCATCGGAATCGCAAGGACATTTGCCTACGGCGGAAAAAACGGACGAAGCCTTAGTGACTCCGTCCAGCATTTTTACGATAAGCTATTACTTCTTAAAGATTCCATGAACACCGAAGAAGCCAGAAAACTTGCTGATGAGCGGCATAAGTTCATGGAAGAGTTTTTAAGGGAGTTGGAGAGAGAATTGTAAGGATTATTTAGTCAATCGCAATTAGGGCCTCCAAAATCTTTTTTGTTAATTCGTTCTGTTGCGAAGCAGTCAATTCATCTGACGTGCGAATAATACATGTTCCATAAACATAATGAGAACCAGGAGCAAGAATTCCACCATCAAATATCGCTAAATATTCATCTCGTTTTGTTGCATCTTCGACATTCGAATAGATTTCAATCGCACCTCCACCATCGGTACCTACGCTTATAACATCATCTTTTCCTTCTTTGATAAATAGTTTAGACCAATCAACTTGGGAATCTGCAAAATAGACTGTTCCGATATATCCTCCCTGTTTATTCAAATGACCATTAGGATCGTTATCTTCAGTTACATGATCAATAACAGTTATCGTGTCAACACGTTGCAATCGCTGCATAACAAATTCATCTGAAGGTGCAGTTATTTGCTTAAGACTCTGAATGCTTTTCTCATAATTGTCTTTTGCCTCAATCAGTTCGCCTATCTCTTCAGAATAATCAGGAACAGATGGCATTTCCGGAATTCTTTTAGAAGCAATTTCTTGACTTCCTTGATTTGCTTTAGAAATCAAATTCTCAAGAGTTTCCTTGTCCGCTTCTGAATCAAAAGTCAACAGTTCATATTGATTAAGTCGTTCAGGAACAGACACCTTAGAATTAGAGACAGAGACTATCACATTTTTAAGTTCTCCTAATGTACTTTCATCGAAAGCTATCTCCCCGTTATTGATTACTTTCTGAGCTTCATCAATATAGCTTTGCAAATCGGTATTTACTTTCTCAATTTGATTAGCGATCTCATTAAATGACTGAATGCTGGCATTGTATTCTGTTGCTTTTTGATTATATGATGCTACTGCATTATTTGCCTCTTCTAAAGGTCGAGTATCCTTTTTCTTACATCCAACATTACTGAATGCTAACACGATAGTGAGGCATAGTACTATTTGCCGCTTCATTGTTTTATCCTCCAATTCAATTCGATATATCAATCAAAATGTCGATATTATCTATCTCGTTGCTTATTATTCACTATTCCATATATGCCGGAAACCAAAACTGCTATAGCTCCAAACAACATCAGGTAATACCCGGAACCTCGATTATAGAATACTGCTTTTTCTCCATGGAATTGAATTATCTCTTCCAACAAGGCAAATCCACATCCAATTAAGCCGAATATAGTAACAAGAACATTTGAACCAACTACAGACGCGAGGATCATCAGTAGTCCTATTATCAAAACTATGAATCCGTCACCTATGTCCATCAGTGATTTTTCAGCAGTTGATCCTAGAAAAGTAACTGTTACAAGAGGCAACATACTTGATAAACAAAATGCAATACCTGCAACTATTCCAGGTATATTGGGTTTTCGCCTTCCCTTTTGATTTGTAGCAACCGACTGAGACGTATTTGATACTACTTGTGAATTCATAACTTCTGAAGAAGAAATCTGATTCCCACACATCGAACAGAATTTTACATTACCATCTACTTGAGCTCCACACTTGTCGCATATCATAATCATTTACCTCCTTACCCAATAACGTTTTTCAACTCTTGCCTGCATTATATGGTAAAAAGGGAAAAATCAATTACTCTTATTTGTAAAAAAACAATAAACTTTCTTCAATAGTGCAGTTTTCCTTCTCATTGCAAAGTAAAATGGAGATAAATATTGGATATGGAGGTAATGGATATGGAGAATACAAATAGCACAAAACTCCGATTCACTTCAGAAAGTGTAATCTGCGCTTTGATTTGTCTTGTTTCCATAGTTTTTTATCAACAAATTTACAGATATTATTCGCGCGACCTAGCATTTATCATTTCGTGGTTTATCGGATTAATCTTTGGAACAATTCTCATAGCTATCGCGTGCTACTTCTCGATTCGAAATCTCTCAAAAAAGAGAAATAATACATCTCTTTATGTTACTGTGCTGCTGTGCTTTATATCCATTGTATTCATTTGCATCAGTTCGACAAGAATTTCAACAAAATACGATAACCTTCAAAACTCTCAGGATATGTATTCTGACTACAAAGAAAACTACAAGCCTGATCCAGTTCCGCAAAATAGCACTCCAACAAATACTTATACATTGATTGATATAACTTACGACGTTCCTCAGACATGGAAAAAGAATGGCGAGTACTTTTATTATGGAAAGGAAACAAGCAGTAAACATAATAAATTTCTGATGATTAAGGGAATGGAACCCATGGATGGCGTAATATATACAGAAGATGACGTTGATTATTTACTTGACTACATATCATCTGGATTTGTTGACGAGGGTTGTACAAACTTAAACTCAAAAACTTTACCACACTCTAAAAAAGGAAATCTTTTAAGCGGTGATTGTGAGATTCATTTTGAAATCAATCAAACTAAATATGCTTGTTTCTTAAGAGTACTAATTAATCAAAAAACTCAATCCATCTATGCATTTAGCTTTGGCATAGAAGAAAGTGCTGTTGATTCTGCAGAATATGATACATTCGTATTTGAATATAAGAGTATTCTGGAGACCATTCGGGAAACAAATGAAACAACAACCGACAATTCGAGCAAAAGTACAACTAAACAACGATCTCAAGAAGATAACAGAAAAAAAACTTCTCAAGATGAGAAAATCGAAAGACACAGACAGGCCATCAATGATGTTACTGCTGCCATTGATGCAGAACTCTGATTATTCTAAAGGAATCTCGTTACTGGTAATAGGAGGCAAGGAAAATTTAACGACTACACGAAAACCGACAATTCAGATTCACCAACTACGAGTGTGACGATAGAAGAAACAATCCCCAAAAACTCATATGCTTTACATGATATATCCTTTGAGTTTCCAACAAATTGGGGAAAAGATGGTAATTATTTCTGTCCTGAAAAACACCCACTTGCTTATGTTTTCTTGGCAGTTGGAGAAAGAGCCCCCTCTCGTGGTGCAAGTTATAAGGAATATGACCTTGAAAAGACCTTAAAGGAAATGCCGACTCTATCCTGGATAGAACGATCTCAGATTCGTACAAGATAATCTTAAGCGGCGAGTCGCTCCGGCCGAAAACTTTGATCGACTAAAATGCTGTGAGGGTGTCAGAATTCTTCTGGCACCTTCTTTTGGCACATTTTTCCGATTTCGCTGGCACTCCGTCGCGATAACGTACAATAAGTTTCGCAAATTAAGAAAGGCGGTGAAATAAAATAGACAAGGCATAACGCCATCGGTAAAATGATAATTGCTAGAAAACCAATTTACTGGAGGCGGAATACCATGTCCGAGAAAATTATACAACTTAATGAAGAACTGATAAAGAATAATCTTAAGGAGCTCGTAAGAGATAGTGTTGAAGAAACCCTAAATGCCCTGCTGGATCACGAAGCAGACGAACTGATCAAGGCAGAGAAATACGAACGGACAGAAGGCAGACAAGGATATCGATCCGGACACTATGACAGGAACTTCACAACAACATCCGGAGATGTAACACTGCATATTCCCAAGCTTAAAGGTGTACAGTTCGAGACAGCGATAATCGAGCGGTACAGACGCAGAGAGTGTTCTGTTGAAGAGGCGTTGATAGAGATGTATCTTGCCGGCGTGTCAGTACGAAGAGTCGAAGATATAACGGAAGCACTCTGGGGAACGAAGGTCTCATCAGGAACAATCAGCAACCTGAACAAGAAGGCATATGAGAACATAGAACAATGGCGGTCACGACCGTTAACCGGAGAATATCCGTATGTGTTTGTGGACGGTATATGGCTCAAGCGAAGTTGGGGCGGAGAGATTGAGAATGTGTCCGTCCTCGTGGCGATAGGTGTCAACAAAGATGGTTATCGCGAGATAATCGGTGCTTGTGAAGGGATGAAAGAAGATAAGGAAAGCTGGAAGGATTTCTTTGTATGGTTGAAAGGCCGAGGACTAAAAGGCGTTAACCTAGTCATAGGAGACAAATGCTTAGGGATGGTGGAATCTCTGGCAGAGACCTTCCCCGGTGCGAGTTATCAGCGGTGTACCGTTCACTTCTACAGGAATGTGTTCACAGTGGTACCAAGGAGCAAAGTTCGGGAAGTAAGCCTGATGTTAAAGGCGATACACGCACAGGAAGATAAGGAAGCAGCGCGAACGAAGGCCAAGCAGGTTGTTCAGAGGTTAAGGGATATGAAACTACAGGCCGCTGCCAAGAAGGTACAGGAAAGCATAGAAGAAACATTGACATACATGGACTTCCCGACGCAGCACTGGACCAGGATCAGGACCAATAACACGATGGAACGAGTGAACAGAGAGATTCGAAGACGAACAAGAGCATTAGGCGCCTTTCCCGATGGGCAGTCGGCATTGATGCTTGTATGTGCCAGGCTAAGGCATGTAGCCTCCTCTGAATGGGGCCTGAAGAAGTATTTGAATATGGAACACCTAAACGTATTGGAATTCTCTTCCGCGCTCGATGCGGCTACATAAGGGCAACAAGCGGCGCGACGATCACCATCCTTAGTTCCGCTACGCTCCACTTCAGGATGGTAATCGATTAGATTACTCAATACAAGGAGAATAAACCGGCATTAGAAAGAACCGATGGCTTATTCTTGAATTTGCGAAAGGCAAAATTGAAAAACTTAACTGGATTTTTCCTCATTAATGGTAAATGGAATCTCTTATACATCCCTCGTATACTTACAATTCGGATAATTCAAGCATCCCCAGAACTCCCCGAATCTCCCGTTTCTTCTGATCAGAGAGCTTCCACACTGCGGGCAGCGCTGGATCCCCTCGCCTGCTCCTGAGCAGAACTGAGGAAGGGTAAGCATCTCTTTAGCCAGGCACTCGAAGACCTGCTGGTTCATCCGGCAGTCATTTAATGCTCTATGAGCACCTTCTGTGCTGATTCCGTAGTGATTGGCAAGATTTCCGAGACTGTAGCTGCTGATTCCTTTGAGGACTTTCCTGGCAAAATGGAGGGTATCGATATAGTCATTGCCAACTGTCTTCCCCCAGTAAGCTTCTGCATCTCTATAGACGAACTTCAGATCAAAGCACTGGATGTTATGCCCGACAAGTACTTCATTTTCTGCAAAATTCAGAAAGTCCAATAAAGCTGTTTTAAAGCAGGGACTGTCCTTGACCATATCGTCGGATATACCGTGAATACGGACGACATAGGAAGGAATATGCCGCTGTGGATTGACCAGAGTCGTAAACTCATCGACGATTCTCCCTTCCTTCACCTTCACAGCGGAGATCTCCACAACCGCATCTGTCGGAGAGAACATTCCGGTCGTTTCAAGGTCAAATAGCACATAGTCTGGCACGTAAGTATTCAGTTTCTTTCCCGGAAGATCTGACAGCACGCGTTAAGCTCCTTTACTCTGGGATACAAGCCGGAACACGATCAGTTCGCCCGTTGTCTCTACTACTTCCGCCTCTACTGTCGGACAGTAATGCTCTTTAACATATCTCAGAAGGCGGGGCATATAGAATTCATTCGAGACCATATATACCGCTTCATTATCGACCGCATCTCTGAATGGATTTGAAAGCCCATAATTAGCAATTATCCCGTTATTGATAGGCGACTTCGTAAGCCATTCGCCCAGCCAGTACGTATTACCGTAATATCCTTCCGGATAGGAGTCGGAGATCCGGTAGATCGGGAAAGATTTATCCGATAAAGTCTGTGTCAGATAGATATGGTCTTTGTCCGCATACATACGATCGTAAAGATCTCTATATTCCTGCTTTTCTTCCGTCATCTCACGATCCTTATTCGTCACATCGGTGGTGATCGTTCCGATATTTAATGCCAGAGCCGCGGCAACCAGGATCACAAAGAAGGATGGTTTTATCTTCGTCTCTTCTTTCCTGTCTTCCAGGAAGAGACTGAACATCACAAACAGAGATACTGCAATGACAAGATCCACTCTTCGCACCAGATATCTTTCGATCGTGATGAATACGGTATTGTAAAAGAGCAATGCAAAAGATGCCGGGATCAGAAGTAGCAGATTCTTCCTGTCCTGGTAGAAAACAAGAAGGCTGATCAGGATCAGGCCGATCGTGAAAGTATATTTCAGATTCCCGGGAAGGATCTTCTTCACCAGGGTCCCAGGATAAGATGAGATCGAAGGACTCGTCTTTTCATCATCTACTTTCTCCATAAGTTCAATCGTACAAAAATCCGGATCATCAAAGGTCCAGTGGGAAAACAGGAAGATGTCATTGGCAGAGATACCAAGGGAATCATAGAGTTCCCGGTTCTCTGCAAAGGAAGGCATCGGGCGATCCGTAAACTTTGCCCGTTCAAGGTTATATGCCCGGAATGAATCCCAACCATCTGTATGTTCATACACATAAGTGTCATAAAGCCGAAGCCCAAGCGAAACGGCACCCGCTCCGGCCAGGAGCACTGAGATGATAACGATCCTTTTGAGTTTCGGTCTTCTGAAGTAAAGATATACGAGAAAGAATGCACCAGTTGCGGAAAGCGCGATCATGAAAGAATTGAAGCGGATCATGGAACCAATCACAGAAAGGATAAAGCCGGACACGATCTGCGGATAAGATATCTTCTCTTTCTCTATATTACGCACGATAATAGAAAGCCCGGCGATTGCAGCGATCCCGCCCGTCTTAGTAAACTGAATATTCACATAGCACTCATAAGCAAAAAACACATAGAACAGACCTAAACAGATATATCTTTTCTTATCCGAAGGCCTGTTATCCAAAATGACATACGAGATCAGAAAACAGGACAGGAAGATCGTCACTATTTGACCGATCACATACCAGGGAATGCTTCGGTTGATTGAATACAGAAAAGCCAGAAATTTCCCCGCGAATATGTTAATAAAGACCATATGCGGATCAGGAGATCCGAAGAGACCGGAAACAACGCCCATCATGACAAAATCATCGTTATTCTCAAAATGGGCATGGCAAAAGAGCAGGCAGAAAGCAGCAAACACAAAGTTTACCAGCAACAGCGGCAGAACTGTACTTCTCTTTACTTTCGCAAGTTTCGGTTTTATGTCCATCCGGCCCTCATATTTCGTATAAAACAAATGGTTTTTCTATTTTCATAATACACCATTCGAAGTACAATGGGAGCATGGAAACAGGAAAACAGAGCAAATCAGCATTAATTCTAGAAGGCGGCGCCATGCGCGGCATGTTCACCTGCGGTGTCACAGATGTCCTCATGGAAAACGGCATCACTTTTGACGCAGCGGCAGGTGTTTCGGCCGGAGCTGTCTTCGGATGCAATATCAAGTCCCGCCAGATCGGGCGGGCGATCCGCTATAACAAGAAATACTGCAAAAACTACCGTTTCGGGAGCTTCCGCTCACTTATCAAGTCCGGAGACTTCTACGAAGCGGACTTCTGCTACCGGGCGATCCCGGATGAGCTCGATGTCTTCGACAGAGATGCTTTTACGAATAATCCTCTTGAGTTTTATATCGTGGCGACGGATGTCATCAATGGCGAGCCAAGGTACTATAAGTGTTCCGACGGCGGTAAGCGCGATCTTCTATGGATGCAGGCCTCCGCATCAATGCCGCTTCTATCGAAAGTGGTCGATGTCGACGGGTATTCACTTCTTGACGGAGGCATCATGGACACGGTGCCGTATGCGTATATGGAGAACCTCGGTTTTCGAAAGAATGTGATCGTACTGACACAACCTCTCGGGTACAAAAAGAAAAAGAGCGGAGCGATGCCGCTGTTTCATATATTCCTTCGGAAGTACCCGGCCGTGATCCAGGCAATGGGCAGGCGTCATGAGATGTATAACCGCCAGATGAAGGAGATCCGTGACCGGGAAGCCTCCTATGATGCGATCGTGATCCGGCCGCCGAAGGATCTGGGGATCGGGAGAACTTCGAAGGATCCGAAGGAACTCGAGCGGGTCTATCAGATCGGAAGATCGGAAGCACTAAGAAGGCTTCCGGAGATACGAAAGTTTCTGGGGATAGAGTAAAGGATTACTCTTCTTCCGGCTCGTCTTTCTTCATGCCGGCATACTTTTCTATATCTTCTTTCAGCTGTTCAAGATAACCATTCGGGCCCATGGACTGCTCGGTCAGTTCGATGTGATACAGAAGGTCTCTGGCGCGTTCTTCCGTGAGGATACCTGAAGGCGCTTCTTTCACTGCCACTGCTTCTACGGGTGTTTCTTCCGAAGTTTTCTTCTTCAGGACTCTTTCAAGGATAAAGCTCAAAAGGATAAAGGAAAGTCCTAAAATCGCAAGGATCAGGGCATTTCTGAGCATGCGGGATGCATAGGCCTCCTTATACGAAGCGGTCTCTTCAAAGAGGATCACAGGGAGATATACCGTCGTCAATTCTCCGATTTCTCCCTGAATTCTGTACGACCTGCCGTTCAGATCCGTCATCCGCCCGATCTCAGCAGACAGGATGTAGGGAACATTCGTCCCGTTAAGCATTCCGAGTGTTGATTCCACATAATAATTCTTCCCGGAAATCATAAAGGGCACTTTAAAAACGCGATACCGGTAAGACTTTAAAACGCCGCGCTCTTTTCCCTCACGAAGAATACCTAATACTGCGGCGCGAAGTTCACCATTGCTTGCACTTTCATCTGTCATAGCCTGGGGATCGGAGATATCATAACGCATCTCATCGTTTCCTTCCAAATTCTCATCGAAAGATCCGTACAAATACGAGCAATAGGAATAGCCGGAAAGATCCAGATCCAAGATATCAATAGTATCTCCATCCGAATCTGAATACAGCTCGTTTTCCGGATAGTATGACTCATCGATAATGGATTGCTCATATTCAAAATCCGGGAGATACGATGAGGAATATTGAGTATCCAAAAAGTCCTGCATGCCTGAATAACCTGTTCTTTTCAAGAAGGCTTCGACCTTTTCTTTTCTTCGGTCTAAAAGGGCATCGATCTTCTTTCTGGCATCGGAGCGGGTAAGAAAGTAGATCGTCGCCATAGAAGAGACGAAAAGAACGAAAACGACAATGGCCACCACGGCGGTCGGACTCATCGGTCTTCTTTTTTTCCGTTTCGGATCTGCCATCTTCACGCCTCCTCTTCCTTTTCTTCCTTGCCAAGGATCGTCTTTAGGTCTTTTCTGATCTCATCGAGATACCCATTGGGGCCCATGGACTGCTCGGCCTGGTCGACGTGATGCATAAGATCTCTGACCTGATCTTCTGAAAGAATATGGGAGGGAGCTTCCGGCGCAAGGACTTCTTCTTTTTCCTTTGCGGGAGCTTTTCTCACGATGGCTCTTTCAAAGATCGCCGTAAAAAGGACAAACGCAAGCCCGATCGCCAGAAGGATAAGGACATATCGGAACATTCGGAACGCGTAAGCCTGCTTATACGAAGAAGTATCTTCAAAGAGGATCACCGGAAGATATACTGTCATTTCTTCGCCGTTTCTGCCTTCGAACAGATATTGTCTGTCGGTTTTTGCATGCATCGGTCCGATATCCGGTGTCAGAACATAGTGGGTATTATTCGATTCGAGCATCTCAAAAGCCGTTTCCACATAAAAATGTTTCCCGGAAAGAACGCAGGGCACTTTAAAAACAAGATACCGGTAGGACTTTTCAAAGCCTCTGGTTTTCCCTTCCTGAAGGATCGATTCAAGCGAGGAACGAAGATCTTTATTGTCTGTACTTTCTTCCGTAATGCCGGAAAAATCAGTGATCAGATAGTAATTTAATCTCTCTTCGTTTTCATAGACACCAAAAGAGAATCCAAGAAACGATCTGTAGCCGTATCCGCCGAGAGAAAGATACCAGATCTCTATGGTATCCCCATCCGGATCAATATAATTCGCATTTCCCGGATAATAGGAATTCTCCATAAGGGATTCTAATAAATCGTCATAATCCTCTCCAGGTGGTATCGAAGAGTCAAATGCGCTGTCTATGGTGGTATACATGTCGCTGCCATGAGTGTCTCTCACCATAGAGGACTCGACCTTTGCTTTTCTTCTATCGAGAAGCGCATCGATCTCTTTATTGACATCCGAACGTGTCAGAAAGTAGATCGTAGTCATCGCCACAACAAAAAGAACAGAAACGACGATGGCGACAACGGCAGTCGCGCGGATAGTTATTTTTCTTTTCCGGATCTGATCTGACATCTTCTTTACTCCTCTTTCTTCGTATCCTTTCCGAGGATCTTCTCAAGATCCTGCCTGATCTCATCCAGATAGCCATTTGGTCCCATGGACTGTTCTACACGATCGATCTTCGCTAAGAAACCTTTGGCCGCGTCTTTGGATAGCACAGATTTTCCGGCTGATGGCGCCTGATCAGCTGATGTCTCAGGGACCGGCAAAAGATCTGCCGAAAGGTTCTTTTCGAGAAGAAAAGAGATCACTGCCGCAAGAAGGACGATTACAAGAGCGATCGAAGAATACTTGACGATCCTCCCGGCAAGAGCCTTAAGCGGCGCGGAGACATCCTCAAAAAGTATCACTTTTGCAAACTTGGAATACTGGGAAGAAGGTACATTATAGATATCAATATTTCCGGCATTAATATATTCCGAAGCATTAATGACACTTCCCGGACGGACGAAGACCAGATATCGATAACCTTCAAAGCTCCCGGAAGGATCTGCCGACTGGATAAGATCGTTTGTCTCCAGCCACAGAACCTGGTTCGAAAAGCTTGCTGCATTCAGCGGAAAAGTGCTTTCATCAAAAACACCGAGTCCGTTTTCCGGACGCGAATAACCGTACTGTTCATATGCAAAAGATCCGGGAATGTAGTAATGGACCTTATCGGTAAGACAGTAGCGGGAATTATCCGGCCAGAGGATGACGGACGACTTTCTATAGTTCAGGGTCTGATCATATTCCGGCTGCCAGTAGAAAAAACCGATTTTATATTTCCCGACCTTCTGCTCCATGTCTTCTTCAAGGACATTCATGGCGTGCGCCTTTGCCTCCGATAGGAACTCCTGGTCGAACTTGTTCAATTCGGCAGAAACTTTTATCACCTCCTGGGAATCTACGACTGTCACTTCTCCATTGACCACAGCAACCATCTGCCCATCCTCGGAGGAGAATATAATGTTACTCGATGAGGCCGCTCTGATCGTTTCAAATACCACAAGCTGCTCTTTTCGGTCCTGAAGGACAGCGTCCGCATCCGAAATGATGTTCTTCCTTTCATTCACGGCCCAGTAAGTGATCACACAGGCAAAAAGGAGAAAAAGAACGGTCGTAAGCACGATCGTTGTCCTGTATTTCCCAAAAATACCCTTCTTCTGTTTCGGGATCTTCGTCGTTTCCTCTTTCATACCATAACTCCACTACATCACGTGATTAGCACTCCCCAAATGCCGTTTTTCATTTTACAACAGATAGGGCGGAAATACTAGAAAAAACGGAAGCTGAGAAAAGTACGAAAGCAGATTCCGGCAAAGCGGCTAATTTATTTCCCGGCCAAGAATAAGCGGGTCTTATTTGCGGAAGGGATCACTTCTTTCGGACGGGGAATATTGCTATAATGTGATAGTAAGTTTATCGCTATATATGGAGGACATTATGGACGACGCAAAGAGCGGACTTCCGCTATCGAAGAAACTCGGCATCATCATTTTCGTACTGGCATTTGTTGGCATCGCGCTGGCCATGCTCTACGGATATCAGAAATACAATAAGACAAACACCAGCATGGAGGAGGCAAGAAAGGACGTGGAAATCGTCATGAACGGCGATAAGCGCGTCATCACGGATGAGCTTCTCACCTCCGACTATAACGTATATCTTCAAAGCGAAGAAAGTAGTAAGAATACCATGCTGATCGTTCTGGGGATCCTCGGACTGATCGCTTTCTTCGTATTTGTCACCAGCATCATAAGCTTCATCACCGGAAGGATCAACGGCGAATACGGACTGGATTCGGTAAAAAAGTTCCTCGCTATACTTCTGTCGGGCGCGATGCTCGCAGCCGGAATGATCATGTTCATCAAGGGGTTAGGACCGCTGTCCCGAACAAAACCGAAGACTGCCGAGGAAGTATCTTTTCGCGTAGCGGAATATAAGGTCCTCAACAAGACTTCGAGAAAGTTTGTTTCCGGAACAGAGAAACATAAGTCCGAACGGACAGAATACTATCTGCAGCTCGATACGGGCACAGAGATGGAAGTCAGTTTAAATATCTATAATCAGGTCTCTTCCGGCACCTACTACTTCGGAAAGACCGACACAGGCACGCTCTTCGCCGTATATCCGGCGGATGAGTTCTGCAAGGAAGGAGAATAACATGCTGGGAAAGCTTTTAGTGCGTTCCGTAACCAGAGATCTCGCGGGAGACATCTTCGGAGGATTGGGAAGAGCCGCTGCATTTGGCGCAGGGGCAGTCCTGGTCTCGGAAGTTATCAATAATGTGACAAATAAGAGGGTACCGGCCACGGCCGGAAACTATGTACCGGTTCAGAACCAGGCGCAGATGCAGGGATCAAATGCGACCTACTACGCTAATGTCGCGCTGGCACGTATCGCCCTGTGCTATTACATCGCCAAGGCCGACGGTTCCATCTCTCCTGAGGAGCAGACGGATCTCGACTATATGTGCTCGAGCCTTCTGAACAATCCGAACGCGGCGCCGTCCTTCCGAACAGAGCTTCAGAAGATCGCCGCCGACCGTTCCATGAGTTTTCTTAATGTTGAGCCGTATCTGGATAAACTCAACATCGACACGCTGATCCAGCTTCAGTCGGACGTGCAGCGCATCGCGGAGATCTCCGACGGTGTGACCGAGAACGAAAGAAAAGCCATGACGGTCTTCCAGAACTATATCCTCGGCAAGCAGGGCTTCCCGGGAAGCAACATGGCGGGACAGTTCGGAACGACCCGTGTCATGAACTTAAAGTGCTCCGGCTGTGGCGCAGAGCTTCAGATCAACGACAGCCGTACTGAGACCTACTGCCCGTACTGCGGTTCGAAGCAGATCATCATGCACTAAAAAGCAAGAGAACTCCGTAACATCGCTTCGGAATTCTATTATATGCACAATATAAAAAACTCAGATCTTCCCGGATCTCATGGTAGAATTTCTTCTATGACGATTCGGGAAGATTTTTATGCGGGATAATACAGTAGGCAAAATCAAAGAAAGAAAGCTTCGGAAGGCGCATACCGTCGATATGTTAAACGGCGGCGTGCTGATTCCTCTTATCTGCTATTCCGTTCCGATCGTACTGACCCAGGTACTGCAGCTCCTTTTCAATGCGGCCGATATCGTAGTGGTCGGACAGTTCGTCGGCGAAACGGCAGTTGCGGCTGTCGGCTCCTGTGCGCCGCTCATCAACCTTCTTATCAATCTTTTCGTCGGGATCTCTCTGGGCGCGACGGTCGTTCTCGCTTCGGTACTCGGAGCCAATCAGAAAGAGCGCATCCATGACCTGACACATACGATCTTTTCTCTGGGAATCATCTTCGGCATCCTGACGAGCATTGTCGGTATCGTGTTCGCAAGGACATTTCTGGAGTGGATGGGCACGACCGCGGATGCCATTGACCAGGCGACCCTTTATCTTCGCATTTATTTCGGCGGCAGTTTCTTCTTCATGATCTATACTTTCGGGCGCGCCATCATCGTGGCCACGGGCGATACCCGTCGACCTCTCATCTATCTTACGATCTCAGGCGTTCTCAATGTCGTTTTGAACGTCATTCTTGTGGCGGGTTTCGGCCTGGGCGTCGCTGGTGTGGCCATTGCGACGGTATCTTCCCAGATCCTTTCGGCCGTACTTATGACGCTGGCACTTATCCATCTCGACAGCGAGTGCCGGATATTCATTTTCGAACTGAAAATCCATAAGAAGCCTTTAAAGAAGATCATCAAGCTCGGTCTTCCCGTTGGTCTTCAGAACACGCTTTTTTCTCTTTCGAATGTCATCATCCAGTCCTCGGTCAATTCCATCGGCACTGCATGCATGGCCGGAAACAGCGCCTGTATGAATATCGACTCCTTTATCTATGCGGGCATGAACTCCTTTACCCAGGGGTGCATGACCTTCGCGGGACAAAACTACGGCGCGAAGAAGTACGACCGTTTAAATGCGATCTACCGCTCGGCACTGATGTCGATCGCCTTTATCGGACTATCTTTAGGTGCACTGTCGTATCTTCTCGGAACACCACTTCTGAAGCTGTATCTTCCGGATGCACCGGATTCCGTCGAGTTCGGTCTGGCACGTATGCTGATGGTCGTGGTCCCCGATTTCATGTGCGGTCTTATGGACTGCGGCTCCGGTATGCTTCGAGGCATCAAAAGATCGGTCTTCCCGATGGTCGCGACGGTCGTGGGTTCCTGCGGACTTCGTCTGGTCTGGGTATTTACGGTATTTGACCACTTCCGATCTACATTTACCGACATTCATTCTTATATGCTGCTTTTAGTCTCCTACCCGATCTCTTGGCTTCTGACGTTTATCGTTCTCTTCTCTTACTACTGTGTGGTAAAGAAGAAACTCAACAGAAAAATGGTCGAGATGAAAGCCGCGTAACGGGTCTTTTTCCATATCTTTCAAAAATGTAAGGTCAGCGTAAGGCACTTCGATAGTTCCGTTTCGTCATCTTCGGTAAGATGGAATCACAAAGAACGAAACACACGAAACAAGAAACTACGAGGTGACGACATATGAATAAGCTGGAAAGAAAACTCCTTAATATCTTCGAAACGATTTCGGTATGTGCATTTACGATCTCTGCACTTATGATGAACTACAGAAAGAATGTTCCGGCCGGTGTTCCTCTCTTCTTCGCTTTCATTACTCTGATCGTATCTCTTTACGAAATGTTCAGCAAAAAGCCGATCAAGAGCTAAAAACGCTCCCTACCATCCCCCCACTCTACTTACAAAAACTTCCCCGGTAAAGATCCGTGTCAGGTGAAAACACGAAACTTCAAACCGGGGAAGTTTTTATCTATCGCTTACCAGCGCCTGATTCGGAGGGGCGGCGCCGGGAAACGTCGTATGGGATCCTCCGAAAACTCTTTCTTTCGGAGGTATGTGTGAGGGGCCGATAGTAGTGGTGGCGGCACCCTCACACCAGAGGGGGGCTTAGGAATTTACCGATGCAAAAGCAAACTGCATCGGGGCTTCTCTTCTGGATTTGTTTTCTACCTGAAGAGTGTCGGTCGTAATGGTCTTACCGTTTTCAAGTACGACGGTTCTTGTACCGTAGGCCGCGCACTTCTGGGAGTGGGTGACCTGAAGGATCGTGATGCCCTTTTCTTCGTTGATCCGACGGAACAGATCCATGATCTCTGCGCCGGACTTACTGTCGAGGTTACCTGTCG
The DNA here is from genome assembly GCA_017551865.1 of Clostridiales bacterium. GTDB lineage: Bacteria > Bacillota > Clostridia > Saccharofermentanales > Saccharofermentanaceae > Scatonaster. The sequence goes on from JAFZKB010000030.1 coordinate 99,354, forward strand.
CTTCATCCGCGAGGATGATCTCCGGGTTACTGATGATCGCTCGGGCGATGGCGACTCTCTGCTGCTGACCGCCGGAAAGTTTACTCGGCATCTGCTTTCTTTTTGCGGTAAGGCCCGTGATCTCTAAGATCTCATCGAGATCTTTCTGGAGCGAAGCTCGGGATCTTCCTGCCACGAGGGACGGAAGGAGGATGTTATCTTCTACGTTTAAGTTCTGCACAAGGTTATAGAACTGGAAGATGAAGCCGATCTTATCAAGGCGGATCTTACTGAGTTTACTTTCTCTCATCTTACGGATATTGTTGCCGCAGATGGAGATCTCGCCTTTGAAATCCCGATCGAGGCCGCCGATCAGGTAAAGGAGGGTAGATTTACCTGATCCGCTGGCACCCATCAGAGATACAAACTCACCTTTTCTTACTTCCAGCTCGGCGCCGTCGAGCACCTGCGTGATCACGCCGCCCTTTTTGCCGAAAGTCTTTCTTACGTTATCTACTTTGATCATTACTTCGTTATTCTCATATGCAGTCTTCATTTTGGTTACCTCTTTTCTCTTTCTGTCATATAACGTGTCTTAACTAATTCTTCTTATTCGTACTTGAGCTGCTCGGCGATCTTCATCTTCCGGATGTTCTTAATCGGCATCAGGACCGTAAGAACAAAGATCAGGAACAGACCTAAAAGGAATGCCGCTGTGGAGATCGGATCGATCGTAAGACCGAAGTTCATCTCAAGCATCTCCAGCGCCTTCTGGAAGAGGATCGTGACGATGGTGGAGAATGCAACTGCAACGCCCATCGCAAGGAGGCAGGAGATCAAAGACTCCGACAAGAAGGCTTTCTTCAGTTTTCCTCTATTCATCGCCGTGGATACCAGGACCGCGCATTCTCTTCTTCTTCCCGAGAAACCGATGATCTGGTTACTTACGACTGCGATGAATGTCAGGAGCACACCCATGCCGATCAGCATGTAAAGAAGTGTCATCAGTCCTGCACCTTCGGCTTTAACGTCTTTCATGTAGTCTTCCATCGTCTGGCAGGACTCGATCATGCAGCCGGAGCGCTCCTTGATGGTATTGACCGCACCCTCCGGATCCGTTGTCTTAATGTAGCAGCGGGTCGGGTGATCTTTAAAGAGCTCGTTATAGTTATTGAGGCTTACGACATATACGGCCGATCCGGAAGCGAACTTTAAGGTGTTGCAGTAACCGGAAAGCTTCAGTGTCTTTTTTACCTGATCCGGGCGGTCCGCGCCGAGGATCATCGGGATCTCATCTCCCACATGGTAGCCGAGCTTTTCCGCTACATCCTTATCCATGTAGATCTCGTTATCTCCGATTTTTTCTGGAAGATCCTTGATCGAAGTATTGAGCTTGTACGCGCCTTCGGTTCCAATCATAACGGCATTGTGGGTAAGCTCCTTCATTTCCTTACTGTTGGCCGTTTCGAATTTATCTACATCTTCCTGACCGAGGACGAACTCTACGCCCCAGTTGAAGTTAAAGAATTCTACATCCGACACTCCGTCGATCTCGTTAAAGTAACTGTATTTACTGGATTCTTCCGTGAGGTTATTGACGACGACATCAGCGTTTGCCGGCTTACGGGTCACAAAGGAGATATAGGCTCCGGATAAGACAAAGAGCGTAAGTCCGATGGCGACCGCCATGGCAAAGAGGCGGGAGATACCGACAGAGGATTTCTTCGTTCTGGCCTGTACGCAGGAGAATGCAGCGATCGGGCAGTTCATCTTCTTGAAGATATTCTCCATCAGGACCGAGAAAGCTCTCAGGATAAACGGGAATCCCAGGAAGAGACCGGCGACGAAAAGAAGGATCGAAACAAAGATCAAGGTGATATTCGTGACCGTTTTACTTAATACCAGTACCGTTCCGGTAATAGCCAGTACTGTAAAGAGGATCGATGCGACAAGGGTCTTTTTCGAGTACTTATAGTCAGTTTCCTTGTTGTCGAAGATCAGGTCGCGGATCGATGTTCTGGTTGCTTTTGTTAGTTCCTTGATCGGGCAGAGGCACTCAATGACGATCGCGCCAATGATCACGCCGACCATGGAGATCCAGGAAACGGAACCGAGGTTCATCTCCAGTTTCATGTCCGAACCGGAGTTCAATGTGAATACGTTATTGAAGATCGGGTCTCTGGTCAGAACATAAAGGACGGTACCGAGGACGCCACCGAGAAGGCCGTAAAGCGCATTTTCAAAGAGAACGATCAAGGAAGTATTCTTCGGAGAAACACCGAGGCTTCGAAGTGTTCCGACTGTACCCATGCGCTCGACCATGATCCTCTCGGAAAGAGAGATCGTAACAAAGATGACGAGCATCAGGCAGATCATGAAAAGGATCGCAAACAGGCTGGTGATCGAATTGACCTGAGAGGTGACCATCTCACCGTTGATGAGGTCCTCCAGGACAACGCCCTGGGTCTTCTCTTCCATCTGCTCACAGAACGCACCGGTCAGATCTCTGTCATGGACATGTACGTAGGCGCCGTTATAGACGATCTCCTCATCACAAAGAAGGGTCTTGAATCCATCGACCGTGACGGCGACGTTATACTTGGAAGAAAGGATGCCTTTATAGGAAAGGATCGACTTGACCGTATATGCGTGCGGCTGCCCGTCAAGATCGTTGAGCTCGATCGTGTCTCCGACCTTAAGGCCCACTTCTTCAGAAAGAGCCTTCGGGATGGCAACTTCGTTATCTTGAAGGTCCACGTCCGAGGCGAAAAGATGCATCTTCGTGGCATCTTCGATATTTACACCATATACGAGGATGCTCTTTTCGTTAAAGTACTTATATGTCGTGTTCCCCGGTACATTGAATGTCGTGCTGTTGGCGCTGATCAAGGTCTTATCGTGTGCCGGAAGGCCTTCGAAATCGGAATCCTGAAGATCGATCGCGGAGGTGACCATCACGTTGCTGTCACCAAACATCGAAAGGAATGCAGATTCCAGGATATTCTTAATTGAGTTGCTCATATCGAAGGTCATCATGCCGGCAAACGAGCAGATCAGGATGCAAAGGATCAGCATGAAGGCCCGAAACGGCTTTGAGAACATATTCTTTAATGTGTGTTTTACAATGACTCCCATTTTTCTTTCACCTATTAATGATTCGTTTATGTCTGATTTTGGACAAAGCTATCGCCAGCGCTATCAAAAATCGACTTTTTTCAGCGCATTTTATGTCTTTTTATGTCAGTTGGAAACTAGCTTGTTTTAGAGTTTTTTCCTTATGTCTTACTTGTTTACGATGTTGATGGAACCTGCGGAGATATCGGCAGACAGGATGATGTCGTAACCATCTTTCATGGTGAACTCATCGCCGCGCTTCTCGCCATTGATCGTTGCGGATCCGGCAGAGAGGTCAAAGTCATAACCGATCTTCTGACCGTCAACGAATTTGATTTCTACGGAACCGGCTGACAGATCCATATCGAAGTCATCCAGAAGGATCAGATCTTTCGCATCAAAGGATCCTGCAGACATATCTACTTTACCGCCACCGATGGTGCAGTTTCTAAGAGATACATCACCTGCGGACAAATCGAATACGGTGTGACCGAACTCGCAGTCATCGGCGTCGAAGTCACCGGCGGACATATCCACATCGAGGTCGCCCTTAACATTCTTGATGTCTGCTTCACCGGCGGAAAGGTCGACGATGAGCTTTTCACAGGTAAATCCGTCTTCGATCTTAAGATCGCCAGCGGAAGTATCAAGATCAACGATGCCGAACTCGGCGCCCTTCGGATAGTAAACATATACATAGAGGTCTTCGTTCGAGAAGTTAAAGATTCCCAGGTTGATATCGAACTTTCTTCTGTTGGTGTTGATATTCAGTGTGCCGTCTTCGGATTCGCAGATTACTTCAATGGAGCGGATCCTGTACTCTACAGCATATTCATCACTTTCGATGAATACGATGTCGGATTCCGGTACATTGATCTTAATGTCAGAAAAATCGTCTACAACGGTCTTTTTCATCTCACAGATCTTCCCTTCCGAATCGAGGTGGAATCCGTGATCGTAGTACATGCGGATCGGCTTTCCTTTATTGGCGAGGGTACCGATCGCAGTCAGTACAATTCCTATAGAAAGTGAAATTCCTGCAACGATGAGTGATATTTTAGTAAATGTCTTCATATGTGTTTCTCCTTATATTATGCAGCGGCGGTCTGTGCCTTGTTCTTCTTGTTTCTCTTGTGTACGGCTTTTCCAAGCATCTTAGAAAGTCCATGCGCGGTAATACGGATCAGTGCGATCGAACCTGCGGTGAAGAAGATGCCGAGGCCGAAGAAGATAAGGCCGGAGCCTAAGATCGAAAGAGCGGCAAGAGGATTTAAGAAGAACGCGATGATACCGAATACGCCCGTAGCGATACCGGCGGCGATCATGGCGACTCCGGAAATCAGGAACGCGATGTAGATGATGAACAGGACAAAGATCATTGTCAGGAACACGATCAGAAGTGCGAAGATCACCGGAGACAGCGGCAGTGCGAAGATCGCGGCTAGCACGATCATGAGCGTCTTAAGGGCCGAAGTCTTCTCTTCTTTTGCTTCCGGCTGCGGCTGCTGATACTGCGGAGCCGGCTGAGGCTGCGGCTGCGGAGCGGCCTGCTGATAAGCTGTATTTGTGTCATATCCTGTAGCTGTATTTGTTGTGTCATATCCTGTAGCGACCGGGATCGGAGCTACGGCCATTGTCGACTGGACCGACGGGGCTTCTGCGGAAGCAGCGATACTCTCTTCATATTTTCTGTCAACGACGTCGACTAAGATCTTCTTGGCCAGGACCTTCGGTTCACCTAATTCCTCGATCACTTTTGCCTCGTTTTCAATGCCGGCATCCGCGAAATATTCTTCATAGAACTCGATCGCTTCATCCCGATCGGACTGTGGAAGGATCTTCAATGCTTTCTTCAGATCCTGCAAGTATGTTTCCTTATTCATGTTTCATCCCCTCCTAATAATGAATCAACAGACTCTTTGTATTTGTTCCACTCTTCTAAGTAGTACTTGTAGAGCTCCCGCCCTCGGTCTGTAATTCGGTAGTATCTTCGGTTACGGCCCTGGTAAGGCTCGTCGTAAGTCTCTAGTGCAAAGTCCTTCTGGAGCCTGCGCAGGACCGGATACAGTGTCGACTCTGAGATATCCAGTACCGTCTTGACCTGCTGCGTAAGTGTATACCCGTACGCATCACCTTTGGACAAGACCGAAAGTACACAAGCATCCAATAATGTTGAACCTAATTGGAATAGCATACTATTTCTCCTTTCATATTGTATCGTTGGCTATATTATACGGCGTATAATATTGGATGTCAACACAATATACAAGATTTTTCTAAAAATCCTTCTACGCACTGAAAACATTACGTTTGCGCCTCCTTTCAGCATACTCATTCTATTCTTTTTCCTAAGAAAATGCTTGAATTATCCCTTATATGCTCCTTAATTAATCCTTAAAAAAGCTCCTTCTTCCCTTCTGATTTTCTGGAAGATAGCGTAAGAATTTAGCGCAATAGTATATTGTTCTGTCCTTCGTTTTTTGCTACAATGCTCAAACTGACGTTTCTACTATATAAGGTATAAGACATATATGAATGCTTTTAAGAATGACAAACAGTTATATAGGAAACTCCTTCTGATCGCTGTCCCCATGATGGTGCAAAACGGTATTTCAAACTTTGTAAACCTTCTCGACAACCTAATGATCGGTAAGGTCGGTACCAACGCGCTCTCTGGTGTCGCGATCGCCAACCAGCTGATCTTCGTCTTCTTTCTCATGATCTTCGGCGCCACCGCCGGTGTCGGTATCTTCACGGCACAGTATCACGGAAAAGGCGATACGCAGGGTATCCGCTATACGTTCCGCTATAAGATCGTATCGAACGTCATCATTGCAGCGCTGGCAACTGTTGCGCTTGCGTTCTCTTCACGTTTTCTCATTCACCTTTTCCTTTTAGGTGAAGGTAACCCGGCAGATGCCGCCGAATCTCTTGAGATCGGTGTAGATTATATGCGCATCATCCTGATCAGCCTGATCCCGATCGGTCTTACCCAGGCCTATGCGGGAACGCTTAAAGATCTCGGCCGGACCAAAGTCCCGATGATCGCTTCTCTTTGCGCGATCGTCGTCAACCTTATCGGAAACTTCATTTTGATCTATGGTTACTTAGGTTTTCCGGCCCTCGGCGCGACCGGTGCCGCGATCGCGACCGTCATCTCCCGTTTTGTGGAGCTCGGGATCCTGATCGTCCATACCGGAAAGCACCCGGATCTTTATCCCTTCATCAGCGGTGCGTTCTCTGACTTTAAAATCCCGAAAGATCTGGCCTTTAAGTTCTTTAGAAAGGCCCTGCCGCTTATGGCAAATGAGACCCTCTGGTCTTTGGGTGTCACGATGATCAACCAGTGCTATTCCTACCGGAGCCTTGATTCCGTCGCGGCCTTAAATATCGAGTCGACGATCTGGAACCTGATGGGTGTCGCTTTTATCGCGATGGGTGAAGCCGTCGGTATCGTCATGGGACATAAGCTCGGATCCGGTGAGCTTTCGACTGCGCATGACAGCGCCAAGAAGATGCGAAGATTTACGGTCCTTTGCGGTATCGTCTTCGGTATTCTCATGATCGTAGTCGCACCGTTCTTCCCGCTTCTTTATAACACGACCGACTATATCCGGAATATGGCCACGGGATTCATCATGATCTGCGGTTTCACCATGCCGCTCATCGCCTTTAACCATGCGTCCTACTTCATTATCCGAGCCGGCGGAAACACCATCATCACGGTGCTTTTCGACAGCCTTTATACGTGGTGTATCGCTGTTGTGGCGGCATTCTTCATGAGCCACTACACGACACTCAATGTCACGCTCATGTTCGGGATCGTCCAGTCGCTAGAGCTTCTTAAGTGCTTCGTCGCCTTCGGAATGGTCAGGTCCAACATCTGGGTCAAAAATATCGTGAAATAAAAAGGAGTGTCAGTTGACACTCCTTCTTCTTTTTCTTCGTTTTTTCGATCTTATCCTTCGACCTTCTTCATCGCCCAGAGCTTTTCGAGGTTATAGTTCGAACGCTCTTCAGGATGGAAGACATGTACGACGACGTCCTTATAGTCGAGGAGGATCCAGCGGCCGGACTCTCTGCCTTCGATGTGGTCAGGAGTAATCTCATAGTCGCGCTTTAACATATACTCGACTTCGTCCGCCAGCGCCTTGATGTGTGTGGACGAGGTACCGGAGCAGATCACGAAATAGTCTGCCAGCACGGTCTTTTCAGCTACAGGGATCAGTTCGATGTCTACGCCTTTTTTGTTCTCCAGGATCTCTACGATCTTATCCGCCAGTTCTTTGATCTCCATCTTCATCCTCCGAAGTGATTATTATAGTTTTATTATACACATTTTTCTTTTTTCGCAAGAAGGTCTTCTTATTTTCTGTGCTCGAGAAGATACTTTAGGGACTTTTTGGTGTCCTCGTGGATCTCCTGCCCTTTGGCCCCAAAGCTCTCCCTGATCGCGCAGTAGCACTCGATGAGCGCGCCGTCTAAGTCTGTCTCGGCAAGGCGCCTGATCTCGGTAAGATCATCATAATGACGCGCCGGCTCGACCTTATCTGCCAGATAGACAATCTTGTCGGTCATGGTCATGACTTCTCTTCCGATCGTATGGAACTGGATCGCATCGAGAACTTCCTGATCTTCCACGCCGTAGTGCTCCTTCGCATAGACGGCACCGGCCGGAGAATGCAATATCTGTTTTCCCGGGATATATCCGTGGATGATCTTCGCCGAAAGCGCGATCTGCTCGTCCTCGGGAAGTTCCTTGGCACAGTCGTGAAGGAGCGCAGCCAGTGCACACTTATCGGGATCCGCACCGAATCTTATGGCATATCTTGTGGCGAGCACGCAGACATTGATGCTGTGAAGAAGTCTCTTCCCGCTCATCTCATGGAAAAGCGTGAAGCAGTGCTTCATTAAGGTCTTATACATCTCGTCTGAGACGTGTACGAGCGGAGAATCCTCACAATAAAGGCCGTGGGTTTCGATGAATGTCTTGACCGCCTCCGGCACGTTATCGAACTTTCCGTCGGATCTTAATTTACTGCTGGCGACCTCAACGCCTTCGATTTTAAAGAACTTGACCTTGGTATCGAAGACTTCCTCGAGGTGGGATGCTTCGTTTCTTGCCTGTCCCTCGTCGATCCCGGGACGAAGCGCACATAGAAGTGTCGCCTGCTCTAAGATCTCCTTCGGCTTATACCAGGACTCAAACTCGAAAAGGATGTCCGAGCCGCACATTAAGAAGAGCTCGTCTTTTTCGGATACGACTTTCTTTTTTCGGAGATTCTTTAACGTGGTCACCGTATAGCTCGGCTCGCCGAAGACCTGCTCGATGTCGCTGACCTCGCAGTTCGGCTCGTCTTTTAAAGCGGCCTTGACCATATAGTAGCGGTAAGGAGAAAGCGTGACTTTCCGCGCGGGCTTAAAGGGCGGCATGCCTGTAGGGATCACGATGACGCGGTCGACTTTTTTACTTGCCAGAGCACCTCGGATCATGGAAAGGTGTCCGTTGTGAAATGGGTCGAATGCTCCGCCGTAAATGCCGATCTTCAAGGTCGTTTCTCCTTCTTTTTCTCTATTTGAAAAGGACTTCTGATTCGAAGTCCTTATTCATTATACTACTTTTCTTAATCCCCGAAAGGACGCGATGGTATAAAGTCCTTCTTCCTTAGCCCATCGCCTGATAAAAGCGGATCGCCCAGTCGTATTCCGCAAGGCGTCTTGCGTGTCCGCAGTAGTTACAGGTTCTTCCGGCAAGAAGCGACATCGGCGCACCGCACTGCCGGCAGTTGGTAAAGGCCGGGGCACAGACCGCCTGGGACTTGCAGGCGCTGTCTTTTACGAGGATCATGCGCACCGTTTCTTTTCTCTTTTTCACTTTCCCATTCACTTCACAAAATAGCGTCAGACGGACAGCAACGTGCATTTCCTGAATATACTCATTGACCTGATAGCCCGTAAGCTGAATGAGCTCGATCTGCATGTCAAAGATCCGCTGGTAGGACGGAATATATTGGGCCACCTGCTGTTCGGCCGTCTGGCTCTCGACAAAGGACGCCGCATCCGCCGGGCCTCTTGCGTAGTGGATGACCGCAAGCTTGTTCTGAAGGCTCGAGCAGAATCCGTTCATGGAGAAAAGCGGGTCGTGCTGGCGGATCATGGTCTCCCAGCGCTTATTGGTCATGTTCTGCTTTTCCATCTTCTTGATCATGGATTTCCCCATGAAGCGGAAAGAGGCGAATGCCTGTATGATCGGAAATCCGATCGTGAGGAAAAACATTTCGCCCATGAAGATGAAAAGCGGCGTGATCACGAGGGCAGCCATCATGACACCGGCGATACCGACCATCGGGCCGTAGCCCGTTTCTTTGGATGCGTTGATGGCGCTTAAGATCGTGACGATGATAAATGTCGGAACCCCGACGATCAGGGCAACGAGCGGGATGAACTTGCTTCTTCTTTCCCGGTATTTAGCGTACTCAACGTCGCAGTCGTGCTTAAGGCCGAAATCCGAAACACGGTTATCGAGATCCTCGACCGTGAATTTCGTACCGCAGTAATCGCATCCGTCGATCAGGTCTTCTCTCGAGGAAGGGCTTCCGCAGTTCGGGCAGATCACCTGAGTACTCGACTTGAATTCGGTCCCGAGGATCCGGTAATCGGCCGTCTCGACGCTCTTTCTCGTATAGAGTTTCTTGCCGTTGGTTTTTTTGAATTCCTGCTTGGCCTGGATCGTCTCGGCGACTTCCGTGATCTTATACTTTCCGTCAAAATACGTATTTTCACGGATCGGCGCCATACTGCCGTAGCCAAGTCGTTCGGAGGAGAACTTAAGGCTTAAGCCCTTTTGGTCGAGCCTTGCTTTTTGAAGCGAAAGGATATGCCAGTACATCTGGGTCGCATCCTTCTGAAGCGCATCGTTTTCAACAATTCCCGGGTGATCGAAGAAAGAAGCATAGTCATTTCGGAAGGACCGGATGAGTTTTCCCATCTCGGTCGTATCTTCCTTGATCAGGAAAAAGTCCGGGCAGACCTCGGAGCGAAGCTCTTTTGCGATCTTAAACTTATCCCTGCTCTTTTTGTACTTATCAATAAAGATCGATCCGTGATAGATGATAAGCACGATACCGCCGACGATCACGCAGGCACCGGCGATGTAAGCGCCTACCCTGTCGCCCTGCGCATATTGCGGATCGGTTGCGCCGATTTCGATCACGCCCAGGCCAAAGAAGATCATGAAAAAACCTAGTAATGCCAGCAAAATCCTCTTGATCATAAATGTCCTCCGTTACTCCCGAAAAAGGGGGCTCTCCCCTTTATTTCGGGATATGCGATGTTTCGCAGGTCAAGGATGTTTCTTCTTTGTGTTTTTGAAATAGGTCTTCTTTATATGTTACTTAGTTCAGTGTTCTTCCGATATCTGTTCTGTAGTGTGCTTTTTCAAAAGAGATCTTCTTTACGCCTTCGTATGCGGAATCGATCGCTTCGTCCATCGTCGCACCGTCTGCATATACGCAAAGGACACGTCCGCCAGATGTCACGAGTTTTCCGTCCTTCAGAGCAGTACCGGCCTGGAATACGATATGTCCGCACTCCTTGATACCGGTGATCTCATAACCCTTATCGTACTTTTCCGGATATCCGCCGCTAGCCATAACAACAACGCAGGAACAACCCGGCTTCCACTTAAGATCTACCTGATCGAGGGTTCCGTCGATGCATGCATCCACGAGCTCCATGAGGTCGTTTTCCATACGAGGCAGGATCGCCTGGCATTCCGGATCTCCGAAACGTGCATTGTACTCGATGACCTTGGCACCATCTTTCGTGAGCATCAGGCCATAGTAGATGACGCCCTTGAACGGACGGCCTTCTTCAGCCAGTGCCTTGATCGTCGGCTCCACGATCGTATCGTAGATCTTCTTTTCCTCTTCTTCCGTAAGATCCGCACCCGGTGTTACAGCACCCATGCCGCCGGTATTTAATCCTTCGTCATGGTCATAGGCACGCTTATGGTCACGGGATGTGATCATCGGGATAACGGTCTTTCCGTCTGCAAATGCAAGGAGCGTCATTTCCGGACCGACCATGCATTCTTCAATAACAACTGTGCTGCCGGACTTTCCGAAAACACCGTCGCTCATCATGGAGATAACGGCTTTCTTTGCTTCGTCAAGTGTCTGGGCGATGATAACGCCTTTTCCGAGGGCAAGACCGTCCGCCTTGATGACGATCGGCATCTCCTGTGTCTCAAGATATGCGAGTGCTTCGTCCTGATTCGTGAAGGTCTGGTACTTCGCAGTCGGGATATTATATTTCTTCATCAGTTCCTTGGAAAATGCCTTCGAAGCTTCGACGATCGCCGCATTCTTATGCGGACCGAAAGCACGGATACCGGCTTCTTCCATCGCATCGACCATACCCAGGGCAAGCGGATCATCCGGTGCTACGAATACGAGATCGAACTGTTCTTTCTTCGCATATTCCACCATTGCCGGAACATCTGTCGCCTTGATCGGTACACAGGTCGCTATCTCCGCGATACCGCCGTTACCCGGTGCACAGAAAAGCTCCGTTACTCTCGGGCTCTGCTTCAGTTTCCAACAAATTGCATGTTCACGGCCACCGCCGCCGACTACCAGTACTTTCATGAATTACCTCCGGGTATTGTTACTTCTCATCCGGCATGAATACAAAACGTGCGTTCATGCCCGAGTGATATTATAACAAATCACAGGCAAAAACGCACGAAATGTACTGTCTTTCCGACAATGACCATGCTTGTCTTCCAGAGGGGATCACCACTTGTTCTGCGGGGCTGTTTCCACACAGATGATCTGGTTGACGACCCAGTTGTCCTCGATCAGGTGATACTCCGAACCGCAGTACGGACAGGTGTGGACATGGATCGCATCAAAAGAGCCGCCGCACTTTTTACAGTTGACTGCATGGATCGTAAAGCCGAAGTCCTCCTCCTTCACTTTCTTGGCGAGGATCATGCTGAAGACCTGCTTTTTGAAATCCACCATAATTCCATCCTGATAGTAGGCACATACCACATACGCTTTTACACTGACGCGTAGTATACCCTCGATGACACTGCTGCCGACATATTCCACGGCACCGCGATACTCGACATCCACGATATTGTCCATGAATCGGAGGTCATCCTTTCCGTCATAGATCGTAAGGCTTTCTCTGTTATCCGAGAACACGATGCCACGAAGAAGCGACATGACCTTCTCCTCGAAGTACTCATACGAAAAATCCGGCACATATCTTTTGAGGTCATTCTCCATTTTCGTTTTCGTGGCGGCCGCGGCCTTAACATCCAGCACTTCATTGTTCTGCGCCACTTTCTTGGCAGCCAGTGCCGGTCCGAGCATCAGATTAAACATAACAAACGTAAAGAGCAGAAGTCCCCCGCCGAAGATCAGCATCGCAAAGAGGCACATGGCGATGGCTTGGCCGATCCCGAAACCCTGTTCCTGTGAGATCGAAATTCCTGCCACCAGTCCCAGTATCGCACCGAAGATCCCGAAATACAGAAACCCGAATTTCAAAACACCCTTATAGACTTTTTTACTTAGAACTGTAGGTCTTGTATAGTACCCGGAAATACATGGATAGTTTTGCTGCATCTCATATGTCGTCCCGCACATCGGACATCCCGAAGTAAACTTCGCAAGAATATCTGTGTGCCCGCAGTTTTTACAGGTGTATCTTTCCTGACCGAGAGACTGGATCTGACCCGGAATCTGCGCCTGTCCTTGCTTATCAAGGATGCCCATATAGAGCGTCTCTTCAGCAAGATCCGAGCGCGATATGCGCTTACCGTCTTTATAAAAATCCGTCTCGTAGTTGCAGCGGTTTGAAGTGACCGTATAGGTATACGGAAGTTTCACAAACTGTCTGGTCCTGGCGTTCTCGGAACCGGTCTTTTCAAACTTTTTCACCATTGTGAGGCCGAGCTTGCTGACTCTGTTTCTCTGGCTTTCCAGACCGAATCTTAAGTCCGCCGAAGATTGTTCGGGAAAAGCACCGCCCTGGTAAAACGCCGCCAGTTCATCTGTATACTTCTTTCTGATATTTGAAAAATCCATTCTCCTTCTCCCCTTTCATTTTCAAACATCGTTATTATACCATTGTCCTAAAAAATCTTTACCATAGAAAAAGAGCCCCGGGAGGATCATAATTCCGCCCGGGGCTGCAAATGAAACATTTTAATTGCAAATCAATGTCTGAAGTGACGTACGCCGGTAAAGAGCATTGCAATGCCGTACTTGTCGCATGCATCGATGGACTCCTGGTCACGGATGGATCCGCCCGGCTGAACGATCGCGGTGATGCCGTACTCGTGAGCTGTCTCTACGCAGTCAGAAAACGGGAAGAATGCATCGGAACCGAGAACGGCACCCTGGGCCTTCTCACCTGCAAAATCCAGAGCGATCTTGGCGGCGCCGACACGGTTGGTCTGGCCCGGACCAACACCCAGAGTCTGCTTATTCTTAACAACAACGATACCGTTACTCTTAACGTGCTTAACGACCTTCATGGCAAAGAGCATATCGTCCTTAAGAGCCGGATCGATCTCTGTCTTGGTAACGGTCTTGAGCTCTGCCTCGTCGTAGATTCCACGGTCGTGGTCCTGAACGAGAAGTCCGCCGTTTACGCGCTTGTAGTTGTACTCACCCTCCGGGATCGGAGCGGCGATATCCGGCAGAACGAGAACGCGGAGGTTCTTCTTAGCACAGAGGATATCGAGAGCTTCCTGTGTGTAGGAAGGAGCTACGATGACCTCGAGGAAGATCTTCGCCATTTCTTCTGCTGTCTTTCCGTCGATCTCACGGTTCGCAGCTACGATACCGCCGAAGATGGATACGGAGTCGGCCTCGTAAGCCTTGACCCATGCATCGTAGATATTGTCAGCAGAACCGACGCCGCACGGATTTGCGTGCTTAACAGCAACAACTGTCGGCTCGTCGAATTCCTTCAGACAGTTGATGGTAGCATCTGTATCGGAAATGTTGTTGTAGGAAAGTTCCTTACCGTTGAGCTGCTTTGCTTCTGCGAGGGAACCCTTGACCGGCAGAGCGTTCTGGAAGAAGGTCGCCTTCTGGTGCGGGTTCTCGCCGTAACGCATCTCAGCTACCTTGTCAAAAGTAACGGTGTACTGCTTCGGCAGTGTCTTATCCTCGGATACGGAAAGGAAGTAGTTGGCGATAAGAGCATCGTAAGCAGCGGTGTGCTCGAAGACCTTCTTAGCGAGCTTGAAACGTGTCTCGTAAGTGGTATCGCCGGTAGCTCTCATTTCGGAAAGGACCTGCTCGTAATCCTCAGGATCCGTGATTACGGTAACGTCCTTATGGTTCTTGGCTGCGGCACGAAGCATGGACGGACCGCCGATGTCGATGTTCTCGACGCACTCTTCAAAAGCAACGCCCGGCTTCTGTATGGTCGCCTTGAAAGGATAAAGGTTAACAACGATCATGTCGATCAGACCGATGCCGAGTTCTTCTACTCTCTTCATGTGCTCCGGGTTACCACGCATAGCGAGGATACCGCCGTGGAGAAGAGGATGCAGTGTCTTAACACGTCCGTCGAGGCACTCCGGAAAACCGGTTACTTCGGAAACTTCCTTACACGGGATGCCTTCTTTCTCGAGAAGTTTTGCTGTTCCGCCTGTACTTAAGATCTCAACATTCAATTCCACGAGTTTTCTCGCAAAATCGGCGATGCCTGTCTTGTCGGATACACTGATAATCGCTCTTTTAATCATAAAAACACCCTTTCCGAGTCTTAAGGCTTGACTCTGACCAAATTGTTAACTACTTCGATCTTACCGTCAGCGATGAGCTGGATCGCCTTCGGGAGGATGACCTGTTCACATTCCACCATGATACGCTTCTGCAAGCTTTCCGGTGTGTCGTCCGGGAGCACATCCACCGCTTTCTGGAGGATGATTGGTCCCTCGTCGTAATGTTCATTTACAAAATGCACCGTGGCGCCGGAGACTTTCACTCCTTTGGCCAGCACCGCTTCGTGCGGGCGGATGCCGTACATCCCCTGTCCGCAGAAGGAAGGGATCAGCGCCGGGTGAATATTGATAATGCGGTTGGCGTAAGCTTTTACCGTCTTCGGCCCGAGCATCGAAAGGAATCCCGCGAGGACCACGAGGTCAACGCCCAGAGAGTTGAGCTCTGTAAGGGTCGCATCGTCGTATTCATCTCCCAAAGCCTTCTTTGAGATGACTTTGCTTGGAATGCCTGCTTTCTTCGCTCTTTCGATGGCAAAAGCCTTATCGTTGCTGGCGATGACTTCGGAGATCTCCACATTTCTGATCTCTCCGCTTTCGATCTTATCGATGATTGCCTGAAGGTTCGTGCCTCCGCCGCTCACAAATACTGCAATCTTCATGCTGTTCCTTTCTTCGGCCCGCGTTTTTCCGCGAAACCGCAGATCTTATTCTTCGTGGATCTCACTTAGATCTTGTGAGGAGAATCTTCTCCGACTTCCTTCGGAACACCTGCCGGGAAGATACCGTCAAAGCATGCGGCACAGTGTCCGCAAAGTGCACCCTCTGTCGAGGCACGGAGTCCCTCGAGGCTGACATAGCCGAGAGAATCAGCACCGAGCATATCGCGGATCTCCTCAACGCTCATGGAACGGGCCGGGAGCATATCTGCCTCGGAGGCCGATACACCATAGTAGCACGGATATTTTACCGGCGGAGAAGCAACACGGAGGTGTACTTCTTTCGCTCCTTCCTCACGCAGGAAGGAGATGATGTGTTTGGTCGTGGTACCACGGACGACAGAGTCGTCGACGATCACGATTTTCTTATCTTTTACAGCCGTCTTTAAGACAGAGAACTTAAGTCTTACAGCCATCTCACGGGCCGCCTGTGTACCTTCAATGAAGGTTCTTCCGACATAACGGTTTTTGAGGAGAGCCTGACCGTACGGGATACCGCTCTCAAAAGCATAACCGATCGCCGCGGCGATACCGGAGTCCGGAGCTGCAACTACGAGGTCTGCATCGCAGGGATTCTCACGGGCAAGTGCGCGTCCGGTCTGGACGCGGGACTCATATACGCTCGTTCCGTCGATGAAGCTGTCCGGTCTTGCCAGATATACGAATTCGAAAATACAGAGTTTACCGTTCTTATGTGCATCACACTCCGGAACAGTAAAGATGGAAGAATAGCCATCTTCCGTGATCGTGATGATCTCACCCGGCAGTACGTCACGGATGGTCTCGGCGCCGATCGCGTCAAATGCGCAGTTCTCGGAAGCGAGAAGGTACATATCGTCTTTCTTGCCGAGGACCAGCGGACGAAGTCCGAGCGGGTCTCTTACACCGATGATACGGTCTTCGCTCATCAGAAGGATCGCATATGCGCCCTTGATCTCACCCATCATCTTCTGGATCGCGCCCTCAAGAGAATCCGTGGAGACACGGTTTCTCGCAAGAAGCGAAAGCAGGACTTCAAAGTCTGCCGTGGTCTGGAAGATCGCACCGATCTCCTTTAAAGAATCACGAAGCTCGTCCGCGTTCAGGATCGATCCGTTGATCGAGATCGCCAGCTGTCCGCTGTGGGACTTGATCTGCATCGGCTGGACCACATCGTAACCGGACTCATTCGGAGCCGGAGTTCTTACGTGGCCGATGGCCGCATGTCCGGTCAGTGTACCGAGGTGCAGATCGTCGAAAACGTCTGCGACCAGGCCGCTTGCCTTGTGGCAAAGGAACTGCCCGTCGTGATTGACTACGATACCTGCCGAGGACTGACCTCTGTGCTGCAGTGAGAAAATACCGTAGTACGTGAGTTTGGAGATGTCGGGATTCGTCTTCTTCGTATCAAAGATACCGAAAACGCCGCATTCTTCCTGGATCTTTCTGCTCATACCATTACTCCCCCAGATTTGCTATTTTTTCCTGAAGGCGTGCATCTCTCTCCGCAACCGAAGAGGCGAGGCCTGCCTTATACTCTACCAGTTTCTGACTCAATGCTTCGTCACTTAACGCCAGCATCTGTGCCGCCAGAATCGCCGCATTGGATCCGCCGTCGATCGCTACCGTCGCGACCGGGATCCCTGTCGGCATCTGAACGACTGCATAAAGCGCATCTACGCCGTGAAGCGCGCCACCCTTACACGGTACGCCGATGACCGGAAGCACAGTATGTGCCGCGATCACGCCCGCGAGGTGTGCAGCAAGACCAGCCGCCGCGATGATCACGCTGTAGCCCTGGTCTTTTGCAGAAGATGCGATTTGACTTGCCAGATCCGGAGTTCTATGTGCGGAGCACACTTTTGCGTCAAAAGGAATGTCGAATTTCTTCAAGAGCTTGAAACAGCCTTCCATTACCGGAAAATCCGAATCACTGCCCATTACGACCAATACTTTTCCTGATGCCATGTTGATTTCCTCCAATAAAAAAAGAACAGACCTATTATAAAACAAAAACAGTGCTTCGGGAAAGGCATTTTTGCATTTCATCAAAAGCACTCGTTTTTATCGTATTTTGCTACTCATTTTCGTCCGACCACCGTAATTTTTTCATGACCCGGTCGTATTCTTCCGTCCCCTTTTCGTAGGGCATCGGGCAGTAATCGTTGCCTGATGAGGTAGATCTCATCGAAAACGGGATACAGACCATCCGCGATCCCGTGACCTTCCCCTCAAAGACTGAGAAGGTGCACTGGAAGATGGCGGTATCGGGGTCACTTAAGAACGGCTGGCCGCCGAAGCAGAAATTCGATTCGCTATAAATAATATATTTACCGTTGTAATATTCGACCGGCTGGAGACGGTGCGGATGAGATCCGACGTAGATGTCGGCTCCGTAATCGAGGATATCGTGTGCCAGGTCGATCGCGGACTGCTCAGGCTCGTACATCCTCTCGACACCGATATGGCAAGAGATGATGACGATGTCACAGCCCTTTTCACGAAGATAATCGATCGCGTGGTAGTAGGGCTTGCGCTCATAGGTAAAGTTAAATCCCGCCATGCCGATCTTGACGCCCTTTACTTCATAGGAAGAAAAGGAAGTGTTGTCGCTCCACTTGATGCCCGCTTCTTCCAGGGCTTTGCGGCATTCGTTCAGGCCCGACTCGGTATAGTCGAGCGCGTGGTTGTTCGCAAGGTTGCAGCACTCGATGCTCGCGCGCTTTAAGACTTCGACATATTTCGGATCGCCTTTCAGATAGATCTCGCGGTCCGGACGGAGCGTCGTAGATGTCGTCAGCGGACCCTCGAGGTTACAAAGAGTCATGTCATCGGCTTCAAGATACGGAAGCGCTTTTGAAAACGGATAGGAATAGTTGTCACCGACCACGGAAGTAAAGCAATAGGAAGCCCCCGCATGGGATCTCTGTTCGCCGAGCGTCGTATCGCCGATGAAACTGACCGTGATTTCTGTAGGAGTCGGAACAGGAGTCGGTGACGGCGTTGGTGTATCGGTCGGAAGCGGAGTCGGCGTGTCCGTCGGCTTTACTGTAGATTCGGAAGAAACAGGAATATCCGATGACGGATCTTTTACAGAAGCGGTGGTCGTATCAGGGGTTTTCGGGCCACAGGAACAAAGAAGCCCGACGGAAAGTAAAAGAGCTAAAAAACGCATCTTTCTCATGATGTTCAAAACCACCTCTACTGGAATACTTTTTAAGTTTACCAAACTTTTCTTCGGACGGAACACCCTTCCTCCGAAAAATATTTGGAATATCTAATAAAATCTTTAGTATTTTTGTATGGCGTTAACAAATTTGAAACATATTTTTTCAACCTTTTTATTAAATACCTCTAGCATTTGTTGAAGAATAAGTGCATAATCTAGATAGAAACTTAATGGAAACTTACAAGGAAAGGGGCGATCCGGATGGCAAAGATCGATAGATTAACTGAAAAGATTGAGAAACTGGGCAAGAAGCAGAATCTGGGCGCACTGTTGAAGATGGCAGATGATCCCGAGGATGAGATCAGAGTAGCAGTTGCTAAGGCAATGGGTCAGATCAGCACTTATGATTCTGGTATGCATCTGATCCCGCTCTTCCGTGATCCTTCTCCGATGGTTCGAGCTGCCGCTGCTGAGTCTGCGGGCTTGATCAACGCGAAGCACTGTGAGGAATATCTGAAGAAACTCGCTTTCGCAGATTCCGACCCGAGCGTACGTGCTGTAGCCAGAGAAGCTTACGACAAGATGAAGACAAGAGTCGTCTGAAGCTTAATTGAATATAATAATATGTTATCAAAGGGGATCTTTGCGATTTTTTAGCAACGATCCCTTCTTTTTTATGTCATAATATAGGAAGAACATGAAGCCCGCCACAGCATATGGAGGACAATTATGAAGATTGAATTAAACCCCGACGAGAACGTCGTCAAGACCATCAAGGAAGGCCTGAAGATGAAAGGCGGATACTGCCCCTGCCGTCTCGAGCGGACCGAAGACACCAAGTGCATGTGTAAGGAATTCAGAGATCAGATCGCCGATCCGGACTTTGAGGGATTCTGCCACTGCATGCTATACTATAAAAGAAAAGATGAATAAAATATCCGGGAAGATCCGGAATCGGTTTTAAGATAAGGAGAGATAAATATGGCTGAGATCAAGCTTACGAAAGATAATTTTGAAAAAGAAGTACTTCAGGCTTCCCTGCCTGTCGTCGTAGATTTCTGGGCACCCTGGTGCGGACCGTGCCAGATGCTCGGTCCTGTCCTCGAAGAAGTTGCCAATGAAAACGAAGGCAAGTTCATCGTCGGTAAAGTCAATGTCGATGAGGAAATGGAGCTGGCCCTGTCTTACAAGATCTCGAGCATTCCATGCCTGATGGTCTTTGAAAACGGTGAAGTCGCAAGAAAGACTCTGGGCTTCATGCCGAAAGACGTACTTTTAAAGTTCATCACTAACGGTTAAGGAAAGGAAGAAGAATTATCCATGTCTGAAACCTCTAGTCCATCCGTTCCCGAGCAGATCAAGCAAAAGACCATCTCTTCGGAAAAAGAAAAGAAGAATAATGCCATCCTGATCTTAACGATCATAGAGTGCGTCCTTCTGGGCGTGCTCTCTATTGTCTGTTTCTTTGCTGTACATTCCCTGACTTCATATGACTCCTATTACCGGATCTACTACTTCTTCCCGATCACGGGCATGATCCTGATGGGGCTAATGATCGCCGCCTACTTTAAAAAGTGGCTGGCGCTGCAACTTTTGTCGGTCATCATCGTGCTTTTATGGGTCACCTACTGCGGTGCGACGATCTACAGCTCCTTCATTGCAGGAAAAGTCTATAAACTCGAAGAGCCTTACAGAAATTCCGAAATGTACGTCGTCTTTGAAGGCAAAACCTATGAATGGGAAGGAAAGACAGTCATCTACGGACTTCCGGCCGAATGGGAAGATCTTCAGAAGCGCGCCGTTATCAAAGAACGAGACGACAGCAAAAAGCCGACCGAAGAACTCCACGCCAAGGGCATCGATGCCGGATCCATGATCTTCTACCAGGACGGATATAAGTACATCCTTGTCGAGTGTGTCACAGGATCGCTTTTCGAATTCATCGATCCGAACGATCCACCGGAAGACACCATCTCCACAGACGTCACCACATTAGGTATCGGCTAAAAACAGCTTCACGCGAAGGAAACTTCCAAAACATCTTGAATACATACACAGATTCGGAGTTGACCGTATAAAAATGGAAAATCCAAAATTATACGGCAGCTTTAGACGTTCAGTGCCGTAAAAAATCGAAAAAGTGAATTCTATACGGCAATTTCAGAGCTAATTGCCGTATGAAATCGGAAAATGAAGTTCTATACGGCAGTTAGGGAAAGAAAGTGCCGTATGGAATTGAAAAAGTGAATTCCATACGGCAAAAGAGCAAAAAAATGCCGTATAAAATGAAGGTTTCCAAATCTATACGGCAGGTGGGCAAAATCAGTGCCGTATAAAATCGGATTTCTCGAAAATTTACGGCAATTACAGGTCGATCGAGTCAGGATCCGCTGTTGCGGCGGTCAGTTACCAACCTTGATGAAGCCGGAACGCAGCCAGGAGGAAAAATCGATGGAGCCGTTAAGAAGTGCATCGATCGTCTGGACGGTCAGATCCTTCTCCGCAGCGATGAATGCCACCGGCGAATAGCTTTCGATTACTTCCATGACGCTCTCCCCTTTTCCGCCGCCGTGATTGGTGATCGCGAGTTTGATCGCGCTTTCAGCGTCGGCCGGGTTGCCGTTCTCATCGTACTTATAGATCCTCGGAAGGTTATTGAAAACATTCTGCAGGCGGGAGCTGGTCTCTTCATCTGAGATGCTGAAGAAATACGGATTGATGCCCAGTTCCCCGACCTCGATGATCCGCGCCATGTTATACGGAAGCATGCTGTGCGAAGTCACAAGCGTCTCGGCCATATTCGTAAGATACTCTGTATTCTCATAGTAATCCGTGCTGTAGGCAACTTTAAGACCACCAAACTGGTTCGGGACAGCAAACTCCTCACGCGACTTAAAGTAGGCGTATGCGGTAAGCGTTTTGTCAGGGTTTGCCTTGTAGTAGAAGCCCGAAGCTTCCTTGTCTTTAAAGGTCACATAGTATTCGGTGGAGCCGTAGTTCTCAGGAAGGATGAAGTTCTGCTCTCCGTTTCCCTCACCTACGCAGTAAACAAACTTACCGAGAGTGACCTGTTTGACGCTGTCCTTAAAGGCATCGTCGGAGATGACCTCGACTCTGGCGCCCCAGATGGTATCGGGGATCGTGACAGAGCTCCCGCCCTTCGAGCAGGAATCGATCTCGATATGGGCCGGAACGAAGTCCTTCTTCAGATAATATGTATAGGAATAGCCGTGGATCGGGTCGAACTTGACGTGCCAGGCCTTCTCGGAAAAGTCGTAACTTGCGATACAGGTAACAAAGAGGATCAGTACGGCGGCGATGGCGGCGACGACGATCGCGGCGACCTTGATGCGGTGCTCGATCATGCGGCGGTAGGCGGACTTCTTCTTTTTCTTCTTGGTGGGCGCCGCGGAGCCGGCCTTGTTTACCTTCTTCGAAGACGTCTTGGCGGGTGCCTCAGAAGCGGCTTCTTGCGCAGAAGTGGTTTTCACTTCATTTTCATTCTCTGCGATTTTGTTTTCGCTTATTACTTCTTTGTTTTCATTATTATCCGACACGATTTTCGTTCCTCTAACTGCTTTCTTATTGATCCGGGTACGCTGATACGTGATCCAACGCTTTCGGACGCTCCCCTATTTATACTACAAAATCGATCCTTTTTCCATCCACTGCGGCATCAGTGAGCCGGTCATTTATATATGTAAGTTTTAAAGAAAAGACATCCTGTCTTTCTTTAAGCAGGCGGAAAAAGATCTTATCCCCGGGCCAGATCGGAAGCTCTTCGATTCTATCTTCCTTGATCCACTGAAGTTCGCCTTCGGCGCAGGGATCGCCTTCGGGGATCTCCCCTTCGTATTTATCGCAGGTATAAAGGAATGTGATCTCGTCGATCTCATCGATCACGAACGTGATGATCCCGCGAAGACGAAAGGACTTCATGGTAAGGCCGGTCTCTTCTTTCACCTCGCGAAGGACACATTCTTCAGGAGATTCACCATGCTCAAGGTGGCCTCCAACGCCGATATATTTATCCTTATTAATATCGTTTTCCTTCCTGGTCCGATGAAGCATCAGGACCCCTTCGGGGCCGTAAATGTAGCAGAGCGTAGTCTCGTAGCGATCCTTACCTTCCATTTTCATCTCCATTTTCAAAATAAAAATGTCAAACGTTCTTTCGCACATGAAAATCAAATAGTGAAAATCATTGTGTTCTTGTAATGCGTTTATAGGATATCACATTTTTTTCTTGTACAAATAACGAATGAACCCGAAAGCCATTTCGGACACCTGAAATGGTATACTCTTACACGGAAATTGAAAGAAAAAGGAGAAAAAACACATGAAGAATTATTTTGATCTTAAAGGACAAGTCGCAATCGTTACCGGGTGCTCCACCGGACTGGGTGTTCAGATGGCTAAAGCTCTGGCAAATCAGGGATGCAAGATCGTCGCTGTCGCTCGCCGTCAGGAAATGATCGATCAGGTCGCTTCTGATATCGCGAAGGAATATGGCGTTGAGACCATGGCTGTCCGCTGTGATATCACAGACACAGACGCTGTAAACTCTATGGTTGACCAGGTAATCGAAAAGTTCGGACGTGTAGATATCCTCATTAATAATGCAGGAACGGGCGCTGTCGCTCCGGCGGAAGACATCACAGACGAGCAGTTCAACAACGAGATGAGCATCGACCTCTTCGGTTCTTTCCGCGTAGCAAGAGCCGTTGCCAAGAAGCACATGATCGATGCCAACTACGGTAGAATCATCAACATCGCTTCCATGTACGGTCTTGTCGGTAACAAGATCTGCGGTTCCGCTCCGTATCACGCAGCCAAGGGCGGTGTCGTCAACATGACTCGTGCACTCGCTGCCGAGTGGGGCAAGTACGGCATCACTGTAAACTCCATCTGCCCGGGTTACTTCTACACAGATCTTACCCGCGACACATTAAACAGCGACTTCTTCCAGCAGAATGCGAAGACCATGATCCCGGAAGAGCGCTACGGCGAAGAGGGCGAGCTCGATACCGCTGCTTTGTTCCTCGCTTCGAAGAACTCCTCTTACGTTACAGGCGTTAACCTCGCAGTAGACGGCGGTTACACAGCAATGTAACCAAAGCTCGGAAAGCGCGCATTTACCGCCTTTTCCGATACTTGAAAAGAACCCTTCGGCCGTCCGGTCAAGTGGAATTTCTCACATCCTTCTGATATAATCCCATATATATATGGGAGGCTATTTCATGAATGGTATGGATCTGAGAAAGAACAGGCTTGATCGGGCGGCTTTTCTTCTTATCGCACTTTCCGCGGTTTTTCTAACATCTTTTGTCTGCCCGTACGCGCCGTATTTCCGTTACTGCTTTGAGACCGACGAATCGGTTTACCGGGTCCTCTCCCTCGGCTGGCTTCGCGGCAAACTCCCCTACCGGGATCTTTTCGACCATAAAGGGCCTCTTACCTATGTTTTCTACGCATTGGGTCTTCTTCTCTCGGGACAGAAGAACTGGGGCATGTGGATCGTGTTCTGCATCGTCAACGCGGTCACCTTCACCACGATGTATAAGGTCTTCCGTCTTTACTACTCCGAGAAGATCTCCATCGCCTCCTCGAGTTTTCTTCTTTTCATCCTGACATTCTTTAAGGACTCGATCTTCGGATCGGCATCGAAACCTGAAAACATCATCGTAATGTTCCTGATGCTTTCCTCATATATCTTCGTCAGAGCCGTCCGCGATTTTTCGGCAAAAGATCCGGACGAGAGAAAAGGTGCGAAGGTATTCTCGATTCCGGATATCGTTAAGCTCGGGCTTTACTGCGGATGCATCTTCATGATCAAGTTCAATGTCTGCATCTTCTATCTGTGCTTTCTCGGCGCGTATTTTCTTTGGCTTCTGTTCCAGAAGCGCTTTTCGGAATTTGGAAGCCGCGCTCTGCTCTTTCTTTCCGGGATCGCTGCGATAACAGGCATCTTCGTGATCTACTATGCCGCGATGGGCGGACTTTCCGATTTTATCGGCACCTACTTTACTTTTAATCTCCGCTACGGCGGAAAGAGCGACTGGCTCCCGCACTATATGCGCTACTGGATCCCGTTTTCGACCCAGGCCGTCACGACGATCCTGTTCCTGCTTGCTACAGCGACTTTCTATCTCGGCTATAAGGCAGCAAAAGAAGGAAAGAAACAGAAGCTTGTCTGCTTTGTCCTTGGTGCGATCGTCTATGTCTTCATCACGTCGCCTGCGATCTACTATTACACGTTTATCGTGCTTTTGCCGATCTACATGTACGGCATCCCGTTTCCGGCCGAGATCCTTCTCAACCGCAGCAAGGACACCAAACTCGGGAAACCTGCGATCGCGTCATTTTTCGCGATCCCGGTAGTGATCTCTTTTCTGGTAAATATCCTCATTATGCCGTCAGTCCCGTGGAAGCCGATCCCGTTTGAGGAGAAGATGAGAGAATATGCAGACGCGCATCCCTCTGCCACTTACGCATTCTTTTTGAGCAGCAAGGCCGCGTGTCCTATGTTTTATGACCTCACGACCGAGGTCCCGAACTTTAAATATTTCTTCCTTCCGCCGCGCGCGACGGAGGAGATGGAATTTGAGCAGATGGTCAGCATCGGTAAAGGCGAACCGGACGTAATTGTCGTTCCCAACCCGCAGCAGCAGGAAGAAGGGATCATGCAGAGCTTTTACGAGTTCTTCGAAAGCTACGGCTACGAGTTCTACTGCGAGGGCGACGGCTACCAGTACGATCTTTATTTCCGCATCTATGTAAAATCGGAGGGTTAAGTTATGGACGATATTTCTCTTAATGAAAAGAAAGCGGACCGGCTGATCCTCTTTTCGCTTGTGATCCTCGGGGTCTTCCTGACCCTTCTCGTGAGCCCCTTCTCGCCAATCTACCGCTACTGCTTCGAACCGGACGAGATCTGCTATCAGATCATGTCCAGGGGGCTTCTTTCGGGAAAAGTACCGTACCGGGATCTTTTCGATCATAAGGGTCCTCTGACGTATCTGATCTACGCACTCGGACTTCTCCTGTCGGGCAAAGCCACATGGGGCATCTGGATCCTCTTCACGCTTGTGAACATCGGGATCTTCGCACTTTTATATAAGAGCCTGCGTGTGTTTTTGTCATGGCAGCGATCGCTCGTCGGAACCGCCATCATGCTGGCGCTGCTGTTTTTAAAGAGCAATCCGATCTACGCAAGCGGCAGCAAACCGGATCACTTCATTCTCCTTCTTCTTCTTCTGTCTGAGTATCTTGTTCTCATCCGTCTGAAGGATTACACTTCTGCGACGGACAAAAAGCTCTTCTCGGTCCCCGATATGTTTCTTCTGGGACTTCTTTGCGGCGGCGTCTTTATGCTCAAGCTCAATGTCTGCATCTACTATCTGCTGTTCATCGGTTTTTATTTTCTCTTTCTTCTCATAAAGAAGATGGGAAAAGCATTCTTTTCTTCCTGTGGTGCTTTTCTCGGCGGAATCGCGGTCGTATCCGTGCCGTTTTTCATCTTCTATGCCGCAAACGGTGCGCTCTCGGATTTCATCGATGCGTATTTTCTTTTTAATTCAAAATATGCGAAAAACGGCGGTCTGAAACTGCACTTCGAGAGAGGCTGGATCGATCCGGAAAACCAGATCACGATCGTTGTTTTATTCCTTCTTCTGGTGATCGGGTCCCTCCTTTTCTTAAACTCCCAAAAGCAGAAAAAACAGAGCCTGATCTGCATCGTGCTCGGGTTTGTCACTTACTTTTCGATGAGTCTTCCTGAGGTATTCGCCTATTCCTTCGTGCTTTTAGTGCCGCTTTATATCCTCGCGATCGGCTATGTCGCGGATATTCTCGTGGCGCTTCTTTCTGAGAAGGTCGCCATTGCTGTTTCTCTGGCGGTTCTTCTCTTCGCGCTTTCCAACTTCACGATCTTCCAGGTCTTCCTGACCCCGCCGATCGAGAAGGAAAAGACAGCTTTTGAGGCAGCTTTTGAGACATACTACGACAGCCACCCGGATGCCACATGTCTTTACTTTACAAATCTTTGTGACGAGTTCTTCTATGACTTCGGACACGAAAGCCCGAACTTCAAGTACTTCTACATGCCGCGTGAAGCGACGATCGACATCTATAACGAACAGGTCAGATATATCCGTCAGAAACTTCCATCCGTCGTAGCACTCTACTGCTCTCCAAGCACGGATGAAGAGCTTCTGACGAAGATCCAGATATTCTTAATGGAGAACGATTACGAGCTGTATTTCGACGATCACGAAAACTCCCGTTACTATGCATACGTCAGAAAGGAGTAGTGTCTTATGAATTTTCTTCTTGTGGCCATCAATGCAAAATACATTCATTCCAACCCCGCGGTCTTCTCGCTGCGGTCTTACGCCGACCGGGTCTATCCCGGTGTGACCTCGATCTACGAAAGCACCATCAATAACCCTCTGCACACGATCCTTTCCGATATCTGCGACCAGAAACCGGACGCCATCGGCTTTTCGACCTATATCTGGAACATCGGGATCATAAGAAAACTTCTAAACGACCTTCCGAAGGTCCTTCCCAATACGGATATCTGGCTCGGCGGTCCTGAGGTTTCGTACCATTACGAGAGCCTGTTTTCGGAGTATCCCTGTATCCGCGGCATCATCGTAGGCGAGGGGGAAAGTGCTTTTACCAGGATCGTAGGACAGTATGTCCGCTCCATGAAGATCGTCCTCGAAGAAGGCGACGACACGATCAATATCTCCAAGCCAGTGATCGGAGATCCCGATTTTTCCGATATTCCGAACGTTGCCCTGCGCGAGCGTCCGAGCATCATCGGAAGCGAGCTTTCGGATATGGACTCCCTGCCGTTCATTTACGAAGAAGGCATGCGCGAGTTTTCGCACCGTATCGTGTATTATGAGTCTTCGAGAGGATGCCCCTACCGTTGCAGTTATTGTCTTTCCGCAGTAGATAAGACGGTACGCTTCCGAAGCCTCCCGTTCGTTTTCCGTGACCTTCAGTTCTTCCTCGAGGAAGGGATCCCGCAGGTCAAGTTCATCGACCGGACTTTCAACAGCGACAAGGAACGTGCCAAAGCCATCTGGACTTACATTCACGAGCACGACAACGGCAAGACCAATTTCCACTTTGAGATCGCGGCAGATCTTCTCGACAAGGAATCGATCGATCTTCTTCGGAAGATGCGTCCCGGTCAGGTGAAGCTCGAGATCGGAGTTCAGACGACTAACACCGATACGCTGCAGGCGATAAACCGCCCGATGACGATCAGAAAGCTCAGCAAGGCAGTTGAGAAACTTTCTAAAAACGGCAATCTCATCCTTCATCTCGACCTGATCGCAGGTCTTCCGTATGAGGGATTCCGTTCTTTCCGGAATTCTTTCAATGACGTGTATGCGCTTCGTCCTACACAGCTTCAGCTGGGATTTCTGAAAGTCTTAAAAGGTGCGCCGATCGAAGACGAATGCGAGAAGTTTGGTATCGTCCGTTCTTCCGATCCGCCATATGAAGTCCTCTCCACAAGATGGCTCCGTTTCGACGAGCTGTGCGAACTCAAAAACATCGAGGAAATGGTGGAGCTTTTCTATAACACGCATCAGTTCGACCATACGCTTGCGCTTCTTCTTAAAGCCTTCGATACGCCTTTTGATCTTTTCCATGCGCTGGCGGATTTCTATAAGGAAAAAGATCTGTTCCATATCACTCCGGCCAGGAGCAGAAGATACGAGATCCTCCTTTCTTTCGTAGAAGAAAAGACGACGCTATATATCGAGGAGATCCGTGAAGCATTAACTCTCGACTTCTATCTGCGGGAAGTGCCGAAGAGCCGTCCGGACTTCGTAAAAGAGGTACCTGAAAAGGGCCGCATCGACATCAGTCAACGCGACCCTGTTACCGGTAACTTTATTCTTCTTTAAAGATGGATCCGGCAATTAAGTTGCTTTTGCGAACTTGTATGCTGTCGCATCACCCACGATGAGGTTTCCCTTGCTATCCTTGTGATAAGCGTAGATCCAATAGAAATTCCACTCGGTCTTACTGGCCTTCTTATCGGTGTACGTCACGGTCGAACCGCCAAGCTGGGCGATAAAGTGGTACGTGCCGCTCTGCGTCTTGCCGTAGATCAGGTAGCCGTCTGCCGCCGTCGCCTTGGCCCAGGTAAGTTTTACGCCTCCGCGCACACCGGTCGCGGCGAAGCTCTTTACTGCCGGGCAGTATCCCTTTGCAAATACATATTTTCCGCAGGCACCCGGATACATCTTGCCGGTGGACTTATCCTTAAGACACGGGAATACCCAGTAGAAGTTATATTCCGTATCCAGCGCGGCTGTATCCGTAAAGGAAGTACCCGTCGATGTTCCGACATATCCGTACTTACCATTCTTCTGCCCGTAGATCAGGTAGCAGTTCGCTCCCGGAGTCGCCTTCCAGCTTAATGTGACTCTCTTCTTTCCGGAATTCACCGCCTTAACGCCGGTGATCTTTGCATCTGCCCAGCGGGTCGTATAGGCACCCATGGGAGAAACGGAATAGAAACGGACCTGCCCGTCCCCGTTGGTGACATACCACGTGGCTTTTCCGTTATAAAGGATCGGCCGGCAGTCCGAGAGCATGCCGTCCTGCGTATAGGCATTCGTCAGTTTTTTACCGTTTCCGTCCACGAAGATGTACTCGATCTTCTGAGTGGAAGAACTGCCGTACATAACTTCCCAGATCACCATATAGCGGTTGTCTGCGACCTTCAGGATACGCGGCGTGGACGCATAGGACTTCCCGGCACCGGTATTATACTTCGTCGTCAGCCATGTAATGTTCGATGAGGTCAGCGCCTTGTTGGCAAAAGCCACACCGACATTTCTCGGAGTCGAGAAAGATCCGTCCTGATTGTCCTGATTAAAGGCGACCAGATAGCCGGACGAGGTCTCCACCAGTCCGCCCAGCGAGGTTCCGGTATTGTTGTCTCCGACAGCGCCGACGCAATTTACGACGATACGGTCAGAGTTTGAAGAGATCGTTTCTTTTCCGGCACCGGCGGTAAATCGGGACATGATGATGCCGCGCGGATATGCGTCACCGTGATCAGCTGCCATGAGGTCACCATTTGACGCAGCGACGATGCACTGGTTGAAGGAATGAGAAACATATCCTCCGCCACTGCTGACCTGATAGAAAGAATAGGTCATCGTCATATCGCTTTCACGGACCGCCATAGTCATGCAGGCCTGGTGATGGTAACCGTCGCTGGATTTATACATCTCATGACAGGTACGGATGTAAAGCATGCCTTTGGCTTCCGTACAGTCCAGAGATCCGAAAGAAAACGGATTGTAGGTGTTCGCACCGCGAAGTGTTGCCTGTCCGAGTCGCTGCCAGGTCTTCGAATACTTGATGACGCGGACGACTTCCGCACCATCGTAATCATCCGGGTTGTTCTCTCCCTCGATGAGGAAGTTGTAGGAAGCTCCCGCGTAGAACCCGCCGAACTTTGAAAGCTCAAGTTCGATCGTACGCGTGTTCTTCAGTGAATAGGCGGAATCGTAGTCTTCGACCACAACACCAGTTCCGGGAATATACTCGACACGGGTTAGACCGCCTGAACTGTTCGCATACAGGTAGGAATAGACCGGTCTATACCATGAAGTATAGTTCTCGTTTCCCGCATTGTTGGAACCGGCCGGGGCGGCGAAGATCGCCGTCGGCAGCGCCAGGATCACCACCAGTGCGAGGAGAATGATTCTGCTGATGTGTTTTTTCATGTTTTCTCCCCTTTTACCGCATACGCGAATGTGTTTCAAACAGGTCTACGGCACTTCAAGATACGGTTCTTTTTGCGCGGAAACAGGTTACTTTCCGCAATCTGCCTTGACTTCGTCGAAGGTCTTGATGAGGCTTTCGTCCGGAGCCTTGGTCGCAAGACTTACCACAACGATAAAGATCGAAGCGACGATGAATGCCGGCAGGAGTTCATAGATATTGAGGATCGTGTCCGCAAACTGTACGCGGATGACGAACTTCCAGATGAAGATGGTCGCACCACCGGTGACCATACCGGCGATCGCGCCCCACTTGTTGGTTCTCTTCCAGAAGAGTCCGAAAAGAACCAGCGGTCCGAAGACGGCACCGAATCCTGCCCATGCGAAGGATACGATACGGAATACGGAACTGCTCGGATCGAGTGCGAGGAAGACCGCGATCACGGAGATCACGATAACGCAGATACGAGCGAGCCACATGCCCTTCTTCTCGGAAAGCTTCTTGCCGAATGTCTCCTGAACGAGGTTCTGGGAGATGGAGGAAGCCGCCGCGAGGAGCTGGGAGTCCGCGGTGGACATGGTCGATGCGAGGATACCTGCGAGGATGACACCGCCGACAAATGCCGGAATGTAACCGTGGGAGGCGATCCACTTCGCTACGTCAACGATGATTGTCTCTGCAGCAGAGGCGTTCTCATAGGCCGGAGCTACGCCCTGCTGAACGAGGGAAAAGCCGACGATACCAATCAGGACAGCAATACCCATGGAGATCACTACCCAGATAGATGCCACGCGGCGGGAAAGCTTTAACTTCTTCTTATCTTCGATAGCCATGAAGCGCAGGAGGATGTGCGGCATACCGAAATAGCCGAGGCCCCATGCCAGTGTCGAAGCAACCGGAAGAGCTCCATAGCTGCCGACTTTGCCGGACGCCACGTCGAAGCCCTTGAAGACATCGAGGTAACCATCGAGATTTCTTACGTTATCGAAAACATGACCAAAACCATTGGTCGCTGCTTCGCCGACACCCAGAACGACGAGGAGCGCCACTGTCATGATGATGGACTGGATAAAGTCAGTTGTGGATGCTGCGAGGAAGCCGCCGAGCGTGCAGTACACGACGATGACGATCGCACTTAAGATCATGGCTGTCGAATAGGAAATATCAAACAGCGAGGAGAACAGCTTGCCGCAGGCCGCAAAGCCGGAGGCTGTATATGGGATAAAGAATACGACGATAAAGAGCGCCGCAATCAGCGTGATGATGTGCTTATCGTCTCCGAAACGCTTGGAGAAAAAGTCCGGGAGCGTAACGGCGTTCACCTTGCTGGTATAGACGCGGAGTCTCTTTGCGACGAAGAGCCAGTTAAGATAGGTTCCGATCGCAAGACCCACGGCTGTCCAGAAAGCCTCCGGAATACCGGTCATCAGGGCAACTGCCGGAAGACCCATGAGAAGCCAGGAACTCATGTCCGATGCCTCTGCACTCATGGCCGTTACGATCGGGCCGAGCTTTCTGCCGCCAAGGTAGAAATCGTCTGTGTTCTTGTTTTTCTTGCTGAATACTGCACCGATGACGACCATCATGACAAGGTATACACCGATTGCGATCATAATTACAATGTTGGTTGTAGTCATAATTCACCCCTCACTTTCAAAACAACTTCATATTAGCAGAAATGAGGGGTGATTACTAGAGGAAAGCGCGTAAAATAAGGGTTTATTCGAGTTCAA
The DNA here is from genome assembly GCA_017551865.1 of Clostridiales bacterium. Classification (GTDB taxonomy): domain Bacteria; phylum Bacillota; class Clostridia; order Saccharofermentanales; family Saccharofermentanaceae; genus Scatonaster. Next base: position 131,565 of record JAFZKB010000030.1, read on the forward strand.
ACCGTATGACTTTTCCGTCCTGCCACTCTAAAACCTTCACGGTCTTTCCTCCCCGGACACGAAGTCCTTCCACAATGCCGTGTTTTTCCCACGCTTTCGGCAGTGCCGGCAGAAGGCGGATCTTCTCTTCGTGGCTCTGGATCAGCATCTCGGCGATGCCGGCTGTCGCACCGAAGTTACCGTCGATCTGAAACGGCGGATGATTATCGAAAAGATTCGGCAGCGTCTGCTCTGATATGAGCGTCATAAGGTTAGAAAAGGCCTTCTCTCCCTCCTGAAGACGCGCATACATATTGATGATCCACGCCCGGCTCCAGCCACTGTGCCCGCCGCCGTGACTTAATCTTCTCTCGATGGTCCTTCCCGCCGCGGAAAACAGTTCCGGCGTTTTCTCCTTCGTAATTGCGGATCCCGGATAGAGCGCGAAAAGCTGGGAGATGTGGCGGTGGCCGATCTCCTCTTCGTCATAATCTTCATTCCACTCCATGATCTGCCCGTGCTTTCCGATCCGGATCGGGGCGATGCGGGAAAGGACTTTTTCGGCGCGATCTGCGATAGATATGCTTCTGTCTTTATCTTCCGGGGCGCCATTATCAACTGCGCCGCCATCTACACTTTCCGCCGCGATTCCGAGGATCTTCTCCGCATTAATACACGCACAAAGAAGCTCCGTGATGATCTGGTTATCCATGGATGCGCCTTTACAGATCACGCCTTTTTCGCCACCGGGAAGGATGTATGTATTTTCGGGAGACAGCGTCGGACAGGTCACCAGGTATTCCCCGTCACTGATCAGATAATCCATAAGGAATTCCGCCGCCTCGCGCATGAGGTAGTAATTCTCATTAAGAAAATTCCTATCCTGCGTGAAAAGATACTGTTCCCAGACATGAAGTGACAGCCAGGCGCCGCCCATGACCCAGTAACTTGAACTGATGCAGACATCCTGCGGCGCCGTGTCCGCCCAGATATCAGTATTGTGGTGCGCCATAAAGCCGCCGCATCCGTACATCTCCCTGGCCGTTTTTCTTCCGCTGTCACGGACTCTCTTAAGAAGCGAGATCAGCGGTTCCTGGCATTCGGCAAGGTTGGTAACAAGCGCCGGCCAGTAATTCATCTCGGTGTTGATATTGATCGTAAAACGGCTTCCCCAGACAGGTGCAAAATCCTGATTCCAGATCCCCTGCAGATTCGCCGGAAGCGAGCCCGGACGGGAACTTGAGATCAAGAGATATCTTCCGAACTGGAAGAACCTCTCCACCTCTTCTTGCCCGTCGATCTTAAGTTTTACGCGGTCAAAGAGCGCGCGGTGATCTTCCACATGCTCCTGATAAAGCTTCTCCCACGGGAACTTGGAGACAGCCGCCATTCGGGTCATGACAGAAGAAACAGGATCTTCTTCCCGGAATGTAGTATCCGCACAGAGGATAAGGAGAGCTTCATCCGCACCCAGCACACGGGTCGTATTTCCGATGACTTCGGTCCTTCCGCCTTTACTCAAAACTTTTACGCCTAAGACCATCTTGACGCCGTTAGCGCCGCCTGAGGTCGCCTCCATGAGCTGGATCCCGTCAGGCAAAGCACGGATGCTGTCGCAGAAACCGTTATAGCACTGTCTCCGGATGGTCTGTTTCTGATACGGGATCTCCTCCCATGGTTTTCCGGCACCACGGCTGAGCTGGGTGTGAAAACTGAGAGATCCGGGCCGGTCGGCCGTCAGATGGATGATCATGGCATTTTGCGGGAAACTTGCGATCACTTCCCTCGTATACGTCACGCCGCCCATGGTAAAGCATGTCGTCACTGTCGCATGGGAAAGGTCGAGTTCACGATGGTAGTTACTGTACGCCATCTCCTCCCCGTCGAACTCGATATAGAGATTGCCGAGCGGCTCGTAATGCCGCTGTTCCTCGGGGATGCCCGAAAGGGCAAATGTACATAGTTCCTGCGCTTCCCGGATCTTCCCGTCGAGGATAAGCTTCCGGATCTTCGGAAGATACTCTTTCGCCGAAGGATTGATCCTGTTTTGCGGGCCGCCGTACCAGACAGAATCTTCATTGAGCTGGATGCGCTCGGTATAAGGCAGACCAAACACCATGCCGCCAAGTTTTCCGTTTCCTACGGGAAGCGCCTCTTCCCAGGACTTTGCCGGAGAAGCAAAAGAGATTTTCATCGCATCCATACTTTTTTGATTATCCATTTTCACCTATTGACCGCCATTGAAGCTCCCACAATCTTCTGATATTGATTATACCAATTTTGTTTACCAATGAATGTCCGAGAATTCTAAGATAATGCTATATGCTACCGATCTGCCGTATAAAAATGGGATTTCCGAAATTATACGGCAGGTCTGAAGAGGAGTTACCGTATGAAAATGAAAAAGTACTTTTCATACGGCAGTTTCAGGGAGATTTTCCGTATGAAATGAGAAAACTTAAATCTATACGGCAGTTCGGAAAGATATTTGCCGTATGAAATCGGAAAAGTGCTTTTCGTACGGCAGTTTCAGGGAGATTTTCCGTATGAAATGAGAAAACTTAAATCTATACGGCAGTTGGGAAAGAAAGTTGCCGTATGAAATCGGATTTCGCAGAATTTTACGGCAGATCGATGCTTCATGGAGTTATGTCCGTATAATGGTGTAAATTCAAAAAAGAGATGAGCCACATCTCAACCTGTATAATATTTGTTAACCACAACAAAAGAAACAGGAGGTACGAGATATGGCTCAAGTCAATCTTACATTAACACACGAAGAAGTTCTACAGGTTTTAACAGGAGATCGTGAAAAAGCAATAAAGTTTTTGCTTGAGAGGATCCTGAATGAGATTATGAAGGCAGAGTCCGAAGAACAGTTGGGAGCAGCCAGACATGAGCGAACGGAAGAGAGGCAAGACTACAGGAACGGGACTCGTGAAAGGGTTTTGAATACAAGAATAGGGACATTGACGCTTGAAGTTCCCAGACATCGGAATGAGCCGTTCCATACGATGGTGTTTGAGAATTACCAAAGAAGTGAGGCGGCATTGATTGCGACAATGGTACAAATGGTGGTAATGGGAGTCTCATCCAGGAAGGTGGAAAAAGTAGTAGAAACACTGTGTGGGACATCCTTCTCAAAGTCCACAGTCTCTGAGCTTTGTAAGAAACTGGACAAAGAGATAGAGTCATTCAAAAATCGACCATTGGACTTTCAAGAAGCACCTTTCCTGATGTTGGATGCGACATACTTCAAGGCGAGGGAGGACCACAGAGTGAAATCCAAAGCTTTCTTGGTAGCGTTGGCCTTTAAGTCAGACGGAGGGCGCGAAGTAGTAGGCTTTGATGTATTTGATGCGGAAGAGAATTATTCTTGGAAGACCTTTCTTAGCGGCTTGAAAGTGCGTGGACTGAAAGATGTCAGGATGGTAATCTCCGATTCACATAAATCGATACGTAAGTCCGTAGCGGAAGTTTATCCGGAAGCAGCATGGCAGCGATGTCAGGCGCACTTTCAGAGAAATATCCTGGACATAACACCGAATAAATACAAAGAAGCTCTCTCTAGAACTGAGAAAAATGTTTAATGCTTCGTCGATTGACGAGGCAAGACGCGTTAAAGAAGCAATCGTTACAGAGTATGAGGATGTGGCAGAAAAAGCAGTAGAGATCTTGGAAACAGGCTTTGAGGAGTCGATGACAGCCAGATGTCTACCAGAACATCTACATGTGAAACTTCGGACAACAAATCTTCTTGAACGTCTGAATCGCGAACTGAAACGCCGATCCGATGTGATACAGGTCTTCCCGAATCCGGAATCGATTCTGAGACTTATGGGGGCGGTTACAATTGAAATAAGCAATAGTTATGCAACCGGGAATAGATTGTACGCAGAGAAAACCTTTGACAAGCTCTGTGCAGATACATTCCCTAAACTGAGAAGCATTGCGCTAGAACAGTTAGCGCTGATAAAAGCGGCGTAATTAGACAGAAATTATGCAGGTTTTTGAATTTACACACAAATATGGACTTGACCGGATCATAAGTACCATAAACCAAAATGTATTATAGCTTTCACTCAACGCGCATATTGGGAAAATTGAAAACTTTTTCGAGAGCGAGTGTGACATGCACCCGCTCTTTTCTATTCAAGATGAAGAAGAAACAGTATCAAACTATTGCAAAAAGGCGTTTGCAATCCTTTCACAATAACCGTAAGTGCCTGTCATTACTTTGTTTAATCTATATTAACTTCGTTTTATCTATCCAAGGTCATTGAAAACTTGGATGCCTTTTTCTTCATATTTTATAAAAAATAGAGTATAATAACAGCAAATTGTTAACAAAGTGTTTCAAAATGCCAAAGAAATCGTATATTAAAAAAAGCTAAGATTGACATCACCAAAAACACTTGGTATACTTTATCCCCGCTTGTTGACTCCTAGCACTTCTATGATATAATGAACTCACAAAACGAAATGACTGTATTGCCGTAGTGGTCCAAGTTTTCTACGTGTTTATGCGGTTATAACGTTAGTTACCGAACAAAAAAACACTCTTATCATCAGAGTGTTTTTTTGTTATATAATTCATTCATAACTGATGAGTTTTGACAAAACTTTACACCTATTGTAAAATGTGTATGTCGAGTTTGTCATAACTTGTTATCATAAATATAAGGGAGTATTAATATGATTTACGGCTATTGCAGAGTCAGTTCCAAAAGTCAAGCAAAAGATGGTAATAGTTTGAATTCTCAAAAAAAAGCTCTCTTAAAGAAAGGTGCCGTAAAAATCTTTACAGATGTCTTTAACGAGACTAAAAATGTCAGACCAGAACTTGAACGGCTCCTATCTGAAGTAAGACCAGGAGATAAAATCATCGTAACCAAACTAGATCGCATGGCTCGTTCAGTCCAACAAGGGATATCTTTGATAGAAGACTTGATCGAAAAAGATATATCTGTTGATGTTCTCAACATAGGGATTTTTGATAATACACCTACCGGAAAACTTATTCGCCATGTAATGATCGCATTTTCGGAATTTGAGCGCGATATGATTATGCAACGAACTCGTGAAGGGAAAAAGATAGCTCGTCAAAACCCTTCATACAGAGAAGGTCGTCCAAGGAAATACACACTTGCACAACGCAACCATGCCATGTTGTTATTGGAAAGATACTCATATAAGCAGGTTTCAGAAATGACAGGCATCAGCGAATCAACTCTGGCAAGAGAGGCCGCTTATAGAAGGCATCGAATAACGTCATAAAAAAGACAGCGAGCAGGTCCAGTGCTCGCTGTCCAAATAAATCTGCAAGGATGCGGTTATAAAGTTAACTACCGTCGATTAGCACGTCTTCTCTTCCTTCGTTTTCTCTTCTTGCGTAGCGAAGATCGCTTGTGCTTTTGCGCATTGTTTCCACGCTTCGAAGTCTTGCTGCCAGTATCCATCGGAGGTGCTCGTGATGACGAGTCTCTTCGGAATACTCGAAGGAGAAAACTCTTCAGTTTCTCCCATGTCTGGTGAATAAACGGTCCCACATGGGTCTTACCCCATTTCCTTGCACAGCCCAGTAAGAACAGAACTGCGGGAATCACAAGGATCTTTCCTACGTGTTTAACGCCATCGCTCACCAGATTAGCGATGATGTTCTCCACGATTGCTGCAAATACATTTAACATAAGTGTTTCTCCTATCGTCAATGCATCCTTGCTAACATGATGATAATATATCAGGAGATTTTGCTCAACCGTTTTCTCTTGTGCACATTGTACAAATTTCACATTTTGTACACAATTACTCGAAAATCAGGCGTAATTTTTGGTGTAAATACTGCGGAAGCATCTTCTTTTTTCGCTTGCACTTTCGTTCGTGAACGACTATAATATTTGACATTTTTCTAAGATCTTGTATACATCGACGTTGTCATGCACCCTGAATAATAATCTTTATTCACCAATGAATGTCCGAGAATTCTAAGATAAAGCTTTATGCTGTGGGGTTGCGTATCCCCTTATTGAACGTACTAGACGAGCTTCGGCTCGTCTTTTCATTTTTGATCGTTCGCTTATTATATATGCGCGCGCACGCGTTATAGTTGAGATACTTTTTCCATCATGCTATAATCTTTTCTGTTCGTCCGGGTAGGATGGACACTGAAAAAGGAAAAAGAAATTTTTAAGGAAGTCTGACTTTATGTCTTTTGCATCAATTCTGTACCAACTGTTTCTGTCGCCGCTGACACTGATTTTCGAAGCGGTGTACAGCACGGCGTTCGAACTTTTAAGAAGCAGTGGCGCCGCGATATTCCCACTGAGTCTGGTGGTCAATCTCCTGCTCCTTCCCTTCTATAACCGCGCAGACGCGATCCAGGCGGAAGAAAGAGACAGAGAGAAAAGGATGGCTCCGTTTGTCGAGCACATCAAGAAAACCTTTAAGGGTGACGAGCGTTTCATGATGCTCCAGACCTTTTACCGCGAGAACAACTATAAGCCGATCTACGCGATCAGAAGTTCGATCGCACTTGTGCTGGAAGTTCCGTTCTTCATCGCTGCATATAACTTCCTGTCGAAGCTTCCGGACCTGCAGGGCGCAAAATTCCTGTTCTTTTCGGATCTTTCCCGACCGGATGCCCTGATCACTATCGGCGGTTTCGGCATCAATATTCTGCCGATCCTGATGACCCTGATCAACGTCGTCTCCAGTGAGATCTACACAAAGGGCTTAAAGTTCAAGGACAAGATCACTCTTCACGGTATGGCCCTGATCTTCCTCGTGCTTCTTTACGATTCCCCGTCGGGTCTCGTTCTTTACTGGACACTCAATAACATTTTCTCGCTTCTGAAAAATGTCGTGAACGGCAGCAAGAACAAGAGCCGCACCGCAGGTATCCTCTTCGCGGCCGGCGGTATCGGTGTTCTGATCTATGGTCTTTTCTTCTATCACGGACTTTCGAACTACCGTCTTGGCGTCCTTCTGTTCGGCGCCCTGATGCTCCTGCCGCTTATCATAAGCCTGATCCGTCGTCATCCGAAGACGGAAAAGATCTCTTCGCAGGACGAAAAAAAACCGGACCTCCGCCTTTTCTTCAGCGGTGCGCTGTTTCTTACGATCCTGATGGGCGGACTCATTCCTTCTGCCGTCATCAAGTCGTCGGTATCGGAGTTCGTGCTCACTTCAAATGTGCATTCCCCGAACCGCTACGTATTCTTCGCACTTCTTACTGCAGCGGGATTCTTCCTCGTCTGGAGCGGCCTGTTCTATTACCTGGCCAAGCCGAAGGCCAAGAGATATTTCACCATCGCGATCTGGGTGTGCGCCATTACCGGCACAGCCAACTACATGATCTTCGGTGCGAACAGCAACTCCCTTACGACCGACCTTCGTTTCGATGTGGCTCTTGACCTCGCACTGAAAAGAGAGATCCTCGATCTGATCGTGATCGTCGTACTCACGGCACTGGTGATCGTCCTTTTCAAGAAAAAGGAGCAGATCATCAAGTTCGTCTCTCCGGTACTTCTGATCGCCGTCGGCGCCATGACGGCCTTTAACTGCTATTCCATTCAGACTGCCATGCCGAACATCCGAAGAGTTATCGCAGACAGCTCCTCTTCCGAGCGCCCGACACTGACCTTCAGCAAAGACGGAAAGAACGTCATCGTGCTCATGATCGACCGCGCAGTCTCATCCTATGTACCGTATCTTTTCGCGGAGAATCCGAAGCTGGCGGAACAGTTCTCCGGATTCACCTATTATCCGAACACGCTTTCCTTCGGCACAAGAACCCTCGTTGGCGCGCCGGCGCTTTTCGGCGGTTACGATTACACCCCGCAGAACATGAACCTGCGAGACGAGATGTCGCTTAAAGATAAGCATAACGAAGCACTTATGACCATGCCGGTCGCCTTTTCGGAGGCAGGCTATGATGTCACCGTCATGGACCCGCCGTACGCCGGCTACAGCCTGATCCCGGACCTTTCGATCTACGATGAGTATCCGGACATCAAGGCGTATAACACCGAGTTCGGCCAGTTCCGTGAATCCAGTGATATCGCAGGAAGCATGCAGTCCACATGGAAAAGAAACTTCTTCTGCTACAGTCTCATGAAAGTCGCCCCGCTCTTTGTACAGCCGGCCGTGTATTCGACAGGTATCTACTTCCAGCCCGGCACTTCGAGCACCGCACTTCTTCAGGGCGGCAGCATCGAAAACTACACCGTACCGGATGCGCTTCTTGATACCTTCCTCAATTCCTATGAGGTCTTAAAAGCACTGCCGTCCATTACGACCGCGGAGAATACGGGAAGCGACACTTTCCTCATGATGCAGAACAGTGCGACGCACAACATCATCCCGCTGCAGGAGCCGGAATACGAGCCGGTCAAGGTCGTAAATAACGGCGAATACGATAAGGCCCATACCGACCGGTTCACTTTGGACGGCGTCACGATGCATATGGATACGACCTACCAGATGGCGCACTACCAGAGCGACATGGCCGTTCTCAACCGTCTCGGCGAGTGGATGGACTATTTACGACAGATCGGTGTTTACGATAACACGAGGATCATCATCGTATCCGACCACGCCTGGGGTCTCGGAAGTTTCGACAACATGCTCTTCGGTGATGGCGATCCGAACACCCTCTATAACGCCGAGGATGCGATGGGCTATAACCCGTTCCTGTTCGTAAAAGACTTCGGCAGTAACGGAGAATTTACGACCGACTACACCTTCATGACGAACGCAGATACCCCGTATCTGGCAATGAACGGACTTTTCGATAATCCGTTAAATCCGTTCACGAAGCGTCCTATTTTCCAGCAGGAAGCCAAGGATGCAGATAAGATGTACGTCCTTTATACCGACAACTGGTCGGCGGAATCCAATTCCGGCAATACATTCACGAATTCCATCTGGTTCTCATTGTCGAACCAAAACGTCCTGGATAAGGCGAACTGGAAGAAAGAGGAGAAACAACCATGACTATCGTAAGGCTTTATATCGACCCGGGCACGGGTTCCATGCTCTTTGCCATTCTGATCGGACTTTTGGGCGTTGCGCGCTTCGCCTTCAAAGGCCTCTGGGTGAAGATCCGATTCCTCTTTTCCGGCGGTAAGTCGAAAGACACTTCCGATGAGGCCATCCCGCTCGCCGTCTTTTCCGACGACAAACGTTACTGGTCCGTCTTCGAGCCGATCCTGAAGGAGATGGACAAGCGCGGTTTCGACTGCGTCTATATGACCGCTTCCGAGGATGACCCGGGACTTAAGCAGACGGATATGCCACATGTAAAGACCGAGTGTATCGGTCCCGGCAACAAGGCATTCGCCAAGCTTAACTTCCTGAAGGCCACGATCCTTCTTTCGACCACCCCGGGCGTCGATGTCTATCAGTGGAAACGGAGTAAGGACGTCAAGTACTACGTGCACATCCCGCACTCCCCTGCCGAGATGACCACCTACAGGATGTTCGGTATCGACTACTACGACGCACTTCTGCTGTCGGGCCAGTTCCAGATCGACGACACCCGTGACCTCGAAAAAGTCAGGAATCTTCCAGCCAAGGAACTCGTCCTTACAGGCAGCCCGTTCATGGACGAAAAGAGACGCAAATTCGAAGAGCGTTCTGAGAATGCCGCGAAGGCTTCTTCCGAGGGAAAAGATCCGTCCGATAAGAAGGTGCGCACCGTTCTTCTGGCTCCCTCCTGGGGCACAAGTGCGATCCTTTCCCGCTACGGCGCTGACTTCATCCGTGACCTCCTTTCTACCGGGTATCACATCATCGTCAGACCGCACCCGCAGTCTTTTACTTCGGAAAAAGACCTGATGGATAAGCTCATGACCGAGTTCCCTGAAAGCGAACAGCTCGAGTGGAACAGAGATACGGATAACTTCGACGCATTAAACCGCTCGGATATCCTGATCTCCGACTTCTCCGGCGTTATCTTCGACTTCTCACTCGTATTCGATAAGCCGGTCATCTGCGCAGACACTGAATTCGACGCCTCTCCGTATGACGCATGGTGGCTCAAGCGTCTGCCGTGGGGCTTAAGTGTCATCCCGAGACTGGGCGCCAAGCTCACGAAAGAAAACCGTGGTGACTTAAAGAAGATGATCGACGACTGCATTGAGGACGAATCTTTCGCCGAGAGCCGCCGTCAGGTAAGAGACGAAGCATGGGCCTTCCAGGGCGAAGGTGCTGTGCGTATGGCTGACTACCTCGTGGCAAAATACGAGGAACTGAAGAAAGCCCAGGAAGAACCGAAGACCGAAGATACAGAAAAAAGCGAAACAAAGGAGCCGAAGGGTAAGAAAGTAAAGGCCTGAAACGAAAGGAGATAGGACGTGTCTTTTGCATCGATCCTCTATCAACTATTTCTATCTCCACTCACGCTTCTTCTCGAAGCGGTCTATTGCTTTGCGCTTCACATCCTGAAAAGCTGCGGCGCCGCCATCTTCCCTTTAAGCCTCGTCGTCAATCTCCTGCTGCTTCCGTTTTATAATCGTGCCGACGCCATTCAGGCCGAGGAGCGCGAAAAGCAGAAGAAGATGGAGCCCTTCTTAGAGCACATCAAGAAGACGTTTAAGGGTGACGAGCGCTACATGATGCTCCAGTGCTACTACCGCCAGAACCACTATAAGCCGCTCTATGCACTTCGGAGTTCCATCGCCCTGATCCTGGAGGTCCCCTTCTTTATCGCGGCGTATAACTTCCTTTCAAACCTTCCCGACCTTCGCGGTACGAGTTTTCTATTCTTAAAAGATCTGGCCCAGCCGGACGCGCTTTTCTCGATTTCCGGTTTTTCGATTAACATCCTGCCGATCGTGATGACCCTCATCAACGTCATCTCCAGCGAGATCTACACGAAGGGCTTAAAGTTTAAAGATAAGATCACCCTTCACGGTATGGCCCTGATCTTCCTCGTGCTGCTTTATAACTCCCCGTCGGGCCTTGTCCTCTACTGGACTTTAAACAATGTCTTTTCGCTCATAAAGAACATCGTAAATATAAGTTCTGACAAGAAAAAGGCGACGCAGTATGCCGCCTCCATTACAGGCGTGCTGATCCTCATCTTCGCGCTTCTTTTCAAAGGAGATCAGAACAGTAAATTCCTGATCCTGATCGTCGGTCTTCTGTTCCAGATCCCGTTCCTTCGAAGATCTTCCGGATCGAAGAAAAAGACTGTCACGACAGATAGAGAGGAGAACCGTCTTTTCTTCGGCGGCGCGCTGTTTCTGAGCGTTCTGCTCGGACTTCTGATCCCTTCTTCCGTCATCAACTCCTCACCTTCCGAGTTCGTCCTGATGACTTCTCTTCACTCCCCTGTCAGATACATCTTTTTCGCCTTCCTTACAGCCTGTGGTGCCTTCCTTCTCTGGGGAAGTCTCTTCTACTATCTCGCCTCCGGGAAGAGTAGAAAATACGCAATCAGCGGTATCTGGATCTGCGCGGCCCTCTCCGCCGGAAACTTCCTGATCTTCGGAAAAAGCAGAAGCATCCTCTCTTCGGATCTTCAGTTCGATACAGGACTGAGCCATTCCGCGACGGAGACGCTTCTTAATACCCTGATGTGCCTTCTTCTGATCGCACTGGTCATTTTTGCCGTAAAAAAGACCCGTAGGGTCATCTCCTTTCTTGCGCCTGTTCTGATACTCGGAACGGCAGGCCTTGCCGGGTATAACATCTACAAGATCAGTTCTGAGATGCCGAAGATCCGTAAAGTCATCGAGAATACGCCTTCGGACAAGCCGGAACTCAACTTCAGCAAAGACGGAAAGAACGTCGTGGTCATCATGCTCGACCGTTCGATCTCGGCACATATCCCGTATATGTTCTCTGAAAAACCGGAGCTTCGTGAACAGTTCTCGGGCTTTACCTGGTACCCGAACACACTGTCGTTCGGCATGCGCACCGTTATCGCGGCACCGGCGCTTTTCGGCGGGTATGACTATACTCCGGAAAACCTGAACGCCCGCTCCGATGTGACGCTCCGTCAAAAGCACGACGAGGCGCTTCTGACGATGCCTGTGCTGTTTTCGGAAGAAGGCTATGACGTCACTGTACTCGATCCTCCATATGCCGGCTACAGCGGCATCCCGGATCTTTCGATCTACGATCCGTACCCGTCCATCAAGGCCTATAACACAGAGCTCGGAATGTTTAGAGATTCCGATGAGTCGGACAGCAGCATCATCTCCACCTGGAAAAGAAACTTCTTCTGCTACAGCCTGATGAAGTCGTCCCCTCTTCTGCTTCAGAAGTACGTCTATACCGATGGTACCTATTTCGCGCCGGACGATTCGCGCATCTCCCTTGAGAAGATCGGTGATGAACAGGGACATTTCGTCGTTTCGACCACTTACATGAACCTCTTTAAGGATTCCTACGAGGCACTTGCTGCGTTTCCCTCCCTTTCGACAAACGAAGGAACTTCGTCCGAGGGCTCGTTCTTCCTGATCCAGAACAGCACGGCACACAACACCATGCCGCTTCAGGAGCCGGACTATGTTCCGCAGTATGAAGTCGATAACGTCGAATACGATAAGACCCATAAGGACCGTTTCACCGTCGACGGCAAGTCGATCATTATGGACACAAATTACCAGCTCGTTCATTACCAGTGCAATATGGCGGCCTTTATCCAGCTTGGCAAATGGATGGACTATCTGCGGGAGATCGGTGTCTACGATAACACGAGGATCATCATTGCCTCCGATCACGGATGGCCGACAGAGCAGTTTCCAGACATGCTCTTCCTCGACGGCGCCAACAACGATACTGATTATAATTCCGAGGACGCCATGGCGTATAACCCCGTCTTCCTCGTCAAAGACTTCGGTGAGAACAAGCCGTTTACGACCGACTACACTTTCATGACAAACGCAGATACGCCGTATCTGGCGATGCAGGGCCTGATAGAAGATCCGCTGAATCCGTTCACAAAGCGTCCGGTCTTTCAGCAGGATGCGAAGAATGCCGACAAGCTCTACATCATGTACACCGATAAGTGGGACCTCGCACGTGATTCCGGAAACGTATTTGAGGACACGATATGGTACTCGCTCCGTGGGCAGGATCTTTTCGATAAGAATAACTGGGCACAGGAAGAAAACGAGCCGGGATCCTGATCGGATCCGGCCCGCCTGTTTCGTCTTGATTTTTGCTATGTATCTTACAGCGTCGCGATATATTCCATGAAGTTCTGCTTGTTCTCGAGAGCCGTCGTCGTCGGTCTTCCAAGATCGTCTCTTGCACCGATCGAGCACAGGACCTCGATGAAGCACAGTTCATTTAATCCCTTCGCCAGAGAAAGCTCACGATCGAGCTCCTCGAAATCGCTGACACGGACCGCGTATGGGTATCCGCAGGCTTTGGCAACACCAACGAGGTCGATATCGCCCATGACCGTCGGCATGCCGCCTACGGTCTCATGTGCGCTGTTATTAATGACTATATGCACGAGGTTCTTCGGCTGATTCGAACCGAGAACAGCCATGGAGCCCATATGCATCAGAACGGCACCGTCACCATCGACACACCAGATCTTCTGATTCGGTTTATTGATTGCGACTCCTAGTGCGATCGAGGAGCTGTGGCCCATGGAACCGACGGTCAGGAAATCGTACTTATGGCTCTGTCCGTTCGCTACTCGCGTCTCAAAAAGTTCTCTTGATGCTTTGCCGGTCGTGGAGATGATCGGATCTTCTTCACTCACAGCAACGATATGCTTGATGATTTCTTCTCTCACCATGACGTTATCGTTCTTATATACGACCTTCTCGTCGTAAGAAAGCGCGCCCTTTCTAATCACGAAAGCGACATCCTTGCCCTGACTTAAGATCCCTTTGAACTCTTCCATCTTCCCTTCTACTTCCTCGTCGGTCGTATCTTTTCCAATGGCAAAGTTTGCGATATCCATATCGTCTAAAAGCTTTACGGTCACTTCGCCCTGATAGATGTGCTGAGGCTCGTCGTGGATGCCGGGCTCGCCGCGCCAGCCGATGATAAAGACCGTCGGGATCGCATAGACCTTATCGTTCAGAAGGCTCGCTACCGGATTGATGATGTTTCCCTCACCACTATTCTGCATATAGACGACCGGCACTTTTCCCGTCGCCAGATGATATCCGGCCGCAAGTGCCGTACAGTTGCCCTCATTAGCCGCGATCACGTGGTGATGCGGATCGATGCCGTAGGTATGCATCAGGTAGTTACAGAGGGCTTTAAGCTGGGAATCCGGGACTCCCGTATAAAAATCGGATCCGATGATCTCAACAAGTTTTTCTACTTTCATTTTCTTCTCCTTTGTAATGGCGCAGCGGCCGAAATAGGGCGGATCTCCTTTGCCGGCGAACCGTCCGCGGCGCGGAATATCCGTTTTAGATCTCGTCGATCAGCGTGATGATTTTCTTAATGGACATCAGGCGGTCATCGACTTCCTTGGCACGGTGATAACGGAGGATATCCTCTGCCGTCTGCTGCATCGCCGGGAAGGCCGATCTCGTGAGCTGGTTGGCGTAGATGACGATGTTGACGCCGTGAGAGGCCAGTTCTTCTTCCGTGATCGTGTTAAAGCTTGTCGGAACGACGACGATCGGGGTCTTCGGATCCTGGGCACGGAACTTGTCGCAGAACTCGCAGATCTCGGCCGGATCTTTCTTACGGCTGTGGATCATGATGCCGTCGGCACCGGCTTTTACGAAGGCAAATGCCCGGGCAAGCGCGTCTTCCATCCCCTGCTCCAGGATAAGGCTCTCTATACGGGCAATGATCATAAAATCATCCGTCAGCTGGGCTTTTTTGCCAGCTGCGATCTTCTCGGAGAACTCCTCGATCGTAGCCTGGGTCTGCTTGACCTCGGTTCCAAAGAGAGAATTCTTCTTAAGTCCCTTCTTATCTTCGATAATGACCGCAGAAACACCCATTCTCTCCAGGCTTCTTACGGTGTAAACAAAGTGCTCGGTCAGTCCGCCTGTGTCTCCGTCGAAAATGATCGGCTTCGTGGTCACTTCCGTGATATCCTCTATCGTTCTGAAACGGGAGGTCATATCCACAAGCTCGATGTCCGGCTTACCCTTGGCCGTACTGTCACAAAGCGAGCTGACCCACATAGCATCGAACTGGTCAAGCTTTCCTTCGTGCTCAACGACAGTCTTTTCCACGATCAGCCCTGTCAGACCCGAATGGGCTTCCATCGCCTTCACGATCGGAGTCATCTCAATCAGCTGGCGCAGACGCTTTCTTCTATATTCCGGCATTGCCAGCTTCTCACGAAGCTGAAGATCGATCTTTCTGACCTTGTCGTTAAATGTATAAGGAATATCTACGACCTGTCCGCCATAAGAGGAAAGAAGCTCAGAAACATGCTCGCGGATCGAGCTCTCGGGGCCTTCTTTCCAGTTATCGCCGTGTACAACATAGTCCGGATGGATCAGTTCGATCACATCATCGTAATACATCTGCTCCTGAAGAACGACCTGGTCCACACCGGGGATCGTCCGGTAAAGGCGCATGCGTTCTTCCTGGGAGATCGTCGGGAATTTGTTATAGCGGATCAGGGCCTGGTCGGAAAGGCATCCGACGATGATACGGCCGAGTTTCCCTGCTTCGTTGATGATGTTTAGATGTCCTTCATGGATGACATCGGTGCAAAAGCATGTATACGCTGTTTTCATGGGCATCTCCTTACTTATTGTACTTTACCGGAACGGCGACACCGGTCGTCTCCAGAGCTTCCTTAAAGACCTTAAAGAACGCCTCGATGTCCGGCTCGTCGATCGCGCCGAGAGCGCACAGGCGGAAGGTATTCGTGGTCGAGATCTTACCGGGATAGATGGTGAAGCCTCTTTCGTAGCAGTAGTCGTGGACCTTCTCGAAGCTGAAGTTCGGATCGTCCGGATAGATCGCGGAAGACACAAGTCCTGCGCGCTCTTCCGGCTTGATGACCTGCTGGAAGCCGAGCTCATCGAGGCCCTTGTTGATCGCGTTAAATACGCGGGTGTGGCGCGCCCACTTGGCCTCTTCGCCCTCGGCCCAGTATTCCTTTAAGGCCTGAAGTGTTGCATAGATGGTCTGTACCGGCGGAGTAAAGTGCATCTCGCCAGTCTTCTCGAAACAGTCATACTGCAGGAAAAGATTGCAGTAATAGCTTCTCTTCGGATAGTCCTTCGACTTTTCGAGGATCGCTCTGTTTCCGACGACGAAGGAAAGACCCGTCATGGCCATAAGGCCCTTTTGCGCAGAAGCCATGAGGAAGTCAACGTTATCTTCCTTGATGTTGATCGGACGCATCGCATAGGTACTCGTCGTATCGACCGTAAAAGTCGCGCCATACTTATGGACCAGCGCACCGATCTCACGGATCGGATTTAAAATACCTGTGCCCGTCTCGTTATGGGTCGTATGCACAAGTCCGATATCCGGATTATTCTTAAGAGTCTCTTCCACGACCGAAAGATCCGGACGCTGGTCGACCGGGAACTTTAAGTCGATGTGCGGAAGGCCGTAGTACTGGCAGATCTCGACTGCACGGGAGGAGTAAGCGCCGTTATTGATCACGAGGACCTTCTTCCCTTCCGGAAGGAGCGAGTTGATGCAGATATCGATGTTGATCGTTCCGGAGCCGCAGAACAGCACGGAAGTATATTCTTCCAGATCTCCGTGTACGACACGTACGAGATCCTCGCGAAGGCCCTTCATGAGAGATGCGAATTCCTTTTCACGCGGGCAGATATCCGGCACGACCTGCGCATATTTTACGGTATCCGTTGTCGTGGACGGACCCGGATTGAGAAGAATGTTTCTTTTTACTGGTTCCATATTCTTTTCCTCTTTTCTTTTGATTTCGATCAGACGTCGTAGGCTTTATCGATGGCGCAGAGCTCGCGGAACGTGTCGATCTCGACGATGTCGTCTTCCTGACAGGCACGGACCTCGACCTTATAGTTCTGCTTTTTATATACGAGCGGGACCTGCTCCCAGTATCTTTCTTTTCCACCGGGACCGTTATATACAGCGGCCAGATCCGTCGAAAGCTTCTCGCCGTCTTCTTTGTTCCAGTAGGAGATACCGACCATCTGCCAGCAGTTTTCGCCGCCGACTTTTTCTTCGCGGATCACGCCGTCCTTGACCTCGAAACACCAGTCGTCCGTGCGGTCCTTCGGGATCGCAAGGAAGTCGGAAGTATAGTGATACTTCGTGATGATCTTCGGATTGGAAAGCAGAAGGTCTGCTTCAAATACATACGAATTGGAAAGAAGGTTTCTGGCGACCATCGCGCTCGAGATATTGTTCGCTTCGTTGAACATCGGATTTTCCAGCAGATGGATCATCGGATATTTATAAAGGAGCTGGTCGAACTGCTCGCCCAGATATCCTCTGACGATATAGATCTCTTCGATCCCCGCCGCGAGACATGCATCGAGGAGCGTGTCGATGATGCGCTTTCCGTGCACACGCACGAGCGGCTTCGGGGTATTTAATGTGATTGGCACCATTCTCGAGCCGAAACCCGCTGCAATGAACACTGCCTTCTTCGCACGATAAGGATCTAATGCCTCCAGTCCCTTCTCCGTGATCTTGCCGGAATCGACATATCCGTCCGTCACGAGTTCGCGGTACACTTTATTGATCGTGCCTAGGGAATACTCGGTGATCTTCTCTAAGTCCCTCTGGGAAAGGCTTTCCTTTGCCCCCGCCAGGGCGACCAGCAGATCGAAATGCTTTCTTTGTAAGCTCATACAGACCTCATCCGTTCATTTTTTATTGTTCATCTTCAAGAAATGAACAAATCAATTATACTCCTTCCTCTCCATATGACAAGACCAGGGCTCAAAATGACTCTCCCTGTCCGTTCCCTCTTCCCATTCAAAGAAAGCCGGCCGTCTTTTTTCCAGACGACCGGCTCCTTACTTTGTGATTTTATACTTTTCGTACAAGTATTTTATTTCGCTTTCCCGTAGACATATTTCGGTGTACCGCCGACGACCATCGTATTGCCGTTTTTGTGATACGGGAATACCCAGTAGAAGTTCCAGTCGGTCTTGCTGGCCTTCTTGTCCGTAAAAGTCGTTCCCTGCGTCGTCATGCCGATGTAGCCGTAAGAACCATTCGGATGGATCCCGTATACGAGATATCCTTCGGCGCCGGCAGATGCTGTCCACGTGAGCTTAACGCCGCCCGTCACAGAAGATGCCTTGAGATTCGTGACCGCCAGGCAGACGCCCTTGGCATACACATACTTTTCGCAGCCACCTGCAATCATCTTGCCGCTTTCATCCTTCACATATGCGAATACCCAGTAGAAGTTGTAATCGGTATCGAGCGCCTTAGTGTCTGTAAAAGTCGTTCCCTTGGTCGTCATGCCGACATACCCGTACTTCTTGTCCTTCTGCGCATATACGAGATATCCTTCCGCACCTTCGACCTCGTTCCAGCTGAGTTTCACCCTGTTCTTGCCAGAAGATTCGGCCTTAAGACCAGTGACCTTCGCCGGCGCTTGAATTATACCGGTCTCAAGTACAGTCGACTTGTCATAGAAGATACCTGAGTCCGTCTCGTCATCATAATACCGATAATGCACTGGATTATTCTCATAACTATATTCTTCACGTTCCTGTGTTTTCACAACGGTCAGAATGAGCGGGCAGGAACGGATATCCAGCTCACTGATCTGATTTCCATAACAACTTAGGAACTTAAGATTTTCACTACTGCTCAGATCCAGAGATGTCAGCTGATTCTCCGAGCAGTTCAGATCGGCAAGCGCACTGTTTTCGCTGATCACAAGTGTTTTCAGGTTGTTCTTCGCGCAGCTTAAATACTCCAGTTTCGTAAGCTTACTGATATCAATAGAAGTCAGATCATTTTTCTCGCATACCAGTTCGGTAAGCTCCGTAAAATAGGAAAGACCCGTAAGATTCGCGATCGATTTTCTTGATAAATCCATCGTCTTTGTCTTGTTTATCTCTTTTGTACTCAGCATCTTCGTACTATCCGTGTCCACCCACTCCAGGATCGCCGTTCTGAAGTTGTCATCTGGGAAATGCTCCTTATCGATTGGAATATCATTTGGATCAGGAGTATCCGTTAAGATCAGCTGAGTGGTTCGGTTAATCACCAGTAAGCCTCCTCCAGAATAATAATAGAAAGGTACATTTGTCGGTTTATCAATCAAGTGCGTACGGGTAAAGTTCTTCGCAAGATCCACAAGATCCGCACACCAATGGATATCCAGAACATCAATGTTATTGGCACTTGTGGTCAGTTTATTGATATCGGGATTATTCTCCAGATCCAAAGAAGTCAGCTGATTGTTATAAACATTCAATGTAGTAAGTTTGGTATTATTGCTAACATCTAATTTACTAATCGTATTGTTCGCACAATTCAGTTCCAAAAGCTCCGGGAAATACTTGATTCCCGAAAGGCTGGAGATCTTCTTATCGATCACATCGATCCGGATCACGTTCTTTATTTCATTTGCGGTAAATGACTGCGAGCCATCCTTGTCAAAGGTATCCAGAAGATACTTTCTGAAATTTTCATCCTCGAAATGATCTGCATCGATCGGGATGACCGGATCCGGAATAAAGAGCGGTGTGCTCGCATAGTCCGATTCGTAAAGTGCATTCTCGCCGCTTGCCTGTTTCTCTGTAAAAGCATACACAAAGTATTTGTTGCCCCAGTCTTCGATACTGAGGCCTTCGGGAAGCTCAAACGTTCCTGTGCCGGTATAACCGGAAACGCCCTTAAGCGCGCCATAATAGAGGATATTCGCGTTATTGACGTTTCCGTCCTGCAAAGCACCGCTCGTGATCAGCACAGACAGCCTCGCTCCCGAGACGGAGTTTCCCCAGTAATGATAAGGGATCTGGATCGTTCGTCCCTCATAAGTGACGATTTTTCTCGCCGGAATATCAAAATGGATATTCTCGTCGACCAGCGTCAGTTTGTATTCTCCACCATAACCACTCTTATTCGGAGCCTTCACTTCAGTAGAAAGAAGGATCGATCCGTGTTTTACGTTCATTGCAGGTGCGATTCCGAAAATTGCTCCTACGGTAAGATCATTCAACTCACCAGTATCTTCGACCGAACACGCGGCTTCCTTTCCACTTGGCAAGCCTGTGCGAAGCCAATAGTTGCCTACAACTCCTTCTGTGTCTGTCTTTACTCTGTTTGCGGCCAGTTCATCTACACGATATCCATATGCTCCATTAGATACATCCTCTACATCCAAAACGAAGACTTTCTCCCCTTCGAGTGCGGTATAGTTCTTTAACCGGGTCACCGCCCATGGACAGACCTGCCCATTAGCAGATCCGAGTTCCAGTGGATGAGAACTGATATAACTTTCGGAAATCGCATTTCTTTCCGCATCAGAAAAGACGTTCTCTTTGTTAAGAAATGCCTTATCATTCATGTTTTTCCGTAATGGACTCTCATTCCATATGGAATTGTTTTCGGAATTGAAATTCGCCCGATAGATCGTCTTATCGCTGTCGAGGAACATCGTATTCAAACCGGAATCTCCGGAAAAGCGCGCTGTACTCGGATCCAAAACACGGAACTTCATAGGAGATCCGTCGTATTTCCCGTACCACACATAGTTACCGGACCAAGCTTGATCAGCATCGACCGGTGCTACTGGCGAATTGATGCCCGTCACACTGAGTTTCGTGTTTTCTTTGCTCTTCGTAAAACCATCAGCCCGAACTGCATTCCCACTTCCTACCAAAGGCAGGACCGGAATGCTCATCGCCCCCGCAAGCAGGAGAGATGCGAACTTGATCTTTGTTCTGTTTTTATTCTGAAACATAAATCGTCTATTCATATTGCCAATCTCCCAACCTAAAAACTGCCTTCATTGTCGCATGGATAAGGAAAAATGTAAAGAAAACTTAAGTCATTTTAGACAGGCACGTTCTTTTTCATGGACCGTTTTTCCTGATATATCCGTCCGCTTGAAAAGAACCGGCCGTCTGTTTCAGACGACCGGCTCCTGCGATGTCAATTTATGTTTTCCGTTCAGCGTTTATTTCGCCTTCCCGTACACGTACTTCGGCGTTCCTCCGACGACCATCGTGTCGCCGTTTTTGTGATACGGGAATACCCAGTAGAAGTTCCAGTCGGTCTTGCTGGCCTTCTTGTCCGTAAAGGTCGTTCCCTTTGTCGTCATGCCGATATAGCCGTAAGATCCGCCCGGATGGATCCCGTAAACGAGATATCCTTCCGCACCCTCGGAAGCATTCCAGGTGAGTTTCACGCCGCCCGACACAGAAGAGGCTTTAAGACCTGTCACCGCAAGGCAAACGCCCTTGGCATAGACATACTTTTCACATCCGCCGGGGATCATCTTTCCTTCGCTGTTCTTGTAGTAGCCGAATACCCAGTAGAAGTTATACTCCGTATCCAGCGCTTTAGTATCGGTAAAAGTCGTTCCTTTGGTCGTCATGCCAACATATCCGTACTGCCCCTTTTTCTGGGCATAAACGAGGTATCCTTCCACACCTTCGACCGCATCCCAGGTGAGTTTGACCTTATTCTTGCCGGCAGATACTGCCTTAAGGCCGGTGACCGTATCGGGTTTCGGATCCGGGAACCGGAATGTGATCGAGTTATACTTCGTCCCTAAGGTCGTGTCCGCAAAATCAGGATAGAACACTTTTTTACCGGAAATGCTGCAGGTAGGTAGTTTTTTCACTAAACCCATAGAGAAGGACGAAGGTTTCCAGTAAAGAATATCTGCGGTAAGATCTTTATCCAGATCGATCACATAACTGTTTTCTTCGTCTCCCGCCTTCGAATAGACCAGGTCGCTCTTCAAAAGCTGCTTTATGGCCGAACCCTGCCAGGCGGTGAGCCTGGTATCTTTTTCATAGACATCAATACCTACCGTCAGGCACGGCATAGGGATCTCCACCGGTTCACTTGCATAGTCGCTCAAGTGATCTGCATTCTCTCCTGTAGCTACATTTTCCACAACGACATAAACATAGTAATCTTTTCCCCATCCGGCCAGCGCCAGATCCATCGGAAATGTAAATGTCGGTTTGTAGTTTAGCTCATACGTGCCATCGAATTCGCCATAGTACATAACACTGGCTCCATTTGCATTTCCCGGTGCATATTTGGAACTCAAAATGAGGTACGAAACGCGATTTGCCTGATTCGAATGGTTTCCTTCCGTTACCAACGGAACTCGGACTGTATTTGTTTCTGTCGTATAGGTTACCGTGGATGGAAGCTCCGGTTTGATTTCTTCGTCAATGAACGTAAGCTTATACTCACCGTTGAAAGAATTCTCATCAGGGGCCTTTACTGCTGTATCGAAAAGGAGCTGCCTGCGATCGATATTCAGCGCCGGAGCGACACCTTTGTTTTCACTCTTAGCAGCGGTGGTCAAATATCCGCTTGTAGATACGATTCCTGCCTTAGCCGAATCATTCGCACTCTTTGCACGAAGCCAATACTGACTTTCGTTTCCGGATTTGTCCTTCTTCACATGGTTTTGCGCTGTATGAATGGCCCATCCGGAAGAGATCAGATCTGCTCCGGGATCCGAAGTATATCCGTATTTCTCCGTGGTGATCTCGCCTGCATCCAGAAGGAAGATCTTTTCTCCCACATAGACCGGAGCGCCGAATGTTGTTCCAAAATAAGAACTGCTCGGATACATTCCATCGGTAACTAGACTTTTCTTGATGACTGTTTTTTCCTGATCGGTAAAGCTCGTGTCATAGAAAGTCTCATTCAAATAAGCTTTGAGATAGCAGCTGTTCCAATCTTCCATATGCGACGCAAATTTCATAGAAAACAGGATCTGATCGCTATCGAGCAGCATCGTGCTGCCGCCAAAATCCGAAGTACGGGGTGCGAGAACACGGTATTTCACCGGATTGTTTCCATATGTTCCGAACCACACGTAATTCCCCGTCCACGCAGCATCTTTCGACTTCGGGGCTTTCGGGGCACTGATACCCGAACTACACAACTTCGTATTGCTCTGGTCCTTCGTTGTCGCGCCATCTGCGAAAACCGCTGTCTTGTTCTTTACCACGGGAATGAGCGGGATGCTCATTGCAGCGGCAAGGATCACTGATACGATCTTTGCCTTCTTCGTTCTACTGTCTTTCATTCTCCAAACCTCCTTGCTAATATGCTATTTTTTGTTTTTCTCTTCTCGAATATATCGGATCCGTCTTCTTTCTTATTTCGCTCTTCCGTAAACATACTTCGGCGTTCCTCCGACGACCATCGTGTCGCCGTTTTTGTGATACGGGAATACCCAGTAGAAGTTCCAGTCTGTCTTACTGGCTTTCTTGTCCGTAAAGGTCGTTCCCTGAGTTGTCATGCCGATATAGCCGTAAGATCCGCCCGGATGGATCCCGTAGACGAGATATCCTTCCGCACCCGCGGATGCCGTCCACGTAAGCTTCACGCCACCAGTCACGGAAGAAGCCTTCAGATCAGTAACTGCCAGACATACCCCCTTGGCATAGACATACTTCTCGCATCCGCCGGGCACCATGTTATTGTAGTAATCCCGGGTATAACCGAACACCCAGTAGAAGTTATACTCCGTATCCAGCGCTTTGGTATCGGTAAAAGTCGTTCCTTTGGTCGTCATGCCGACATATCCGTACTGCCCCTTTTTCTGGGCATAAACGAGGTATCCTTCCACACCTTCGACCGGATTCCAGGTGAGCGTGACCCTATTTTTTCCGGCAGATGCGGCCTTGAGATTTCTGACCATTCCCGGTTTTTGAATAGAGAAAATAAATACGACGGAACTATACGCCGTTCCCGAAAGCTGCGCGGAAGTGATCTCATAGATCCCGGAAAGATTACAGCTTATGGCTTTTTCCAGAGAGATCCTGCTTCGGAAATGATAGTTCAGATCGATGTTACCGTCTTTATCGACGTCCACATAGTAGTATTCGCTGTCCGAAGTAAGAGTCAGAAGTCCCGCCGTCTGAAGTGCTTTGAGTACGGAACCGTGGAAAGCGTCACTTCTGATACTTCCTTTGGAAACATCGAAGATCACCTTGGCTCTCGGCTTACTTACCAGAACCGGCGCACTTGCATAATCGGAAGCATGGATCGCAGAATTTCCAGTCGCTGTATCCTCAGCCAGGATATATACATAGAAATTCGTTCCCCAGGAAGAAAAATCAAGGCTTTCCGGCAATATGATCT
Source organism: Clostridiales bacterium (assembly GCA_017551865.1). Classification (GTDB taxonomy): domain Bacteria; phylum Bacillota; class Clostridia; order Saccharofermentanales; family Saccharofermentanaceae; genus Scatonaster. Next base: position 155,754 of record JAFZKB010000030.1, read on the forward strand.
TCCCTTCTCCGGTCCTTTTGAAATCACCTTCCAACGCACCATAATACAGGATCTGCGCGTCGTTCTGATTCCCGGCTGTATATGGTTTATCCAGGATAAGAACAGATACAAGATCTGCATTTGCTGCATGATTTCCGTTCACCGAATAAGGGATCGTCAATGAATTATCCTTCTGATCGAAGAGCGGTTCTTTTCCGGACGTAACCGCAATACCCAGATCAGTGTCGATCAAAGTAAGCTTGAATTCGGCATTAACGCCGTTTTCATCATGTGCTTTTACTTCCGTATTGAAAAGGATCGATTCCCGGTCGAGATTCAGTGCTGGTGCCACGCCGGAAGTAGCGGCACAAGATTCTGTGAAAAGATGCCCATCGGAAGCTACAATACCTGCCATACGACTATTGTCAGTGACCGGCGAACGCATCCAGAACGCGTGATCTTTTCCAGCCTTATCCTTCTTGGCACAACTACTGATACCATAGAACTCCCACTCGGTAGTTCCAAACGGAGCAAAGGCTCCTGCAGATGGATAAAAGCCATACGAATGCTTCGTTTCTTCATAAGCATCTAGAAGAAAGACCTTATCGTCCGTATCGACTTTACTAAATGTCTTACCCACATATGTGGCCATACTTGAAGCTGCCCCGGATCCGGAACTCTTTACTATGGCGCCCTTTTCCAATTCCGAGAAACTCTCCTGGTAGAATGTTCCATTCAAATATGTCCGCAGGGAACTGTTACTCCAGGCATTATATTTCTCCGAAAACTTCATATCGAAAAGCACCAGATCACTGTCAAGCAGCATCGTGTCTCCGCCGAAATCCGACGTCTCGGGAGCGAGGACCCTGTACTTTACAGGAGAATTGTTGTAATTCCCGTACCACAGGTAGTCTCCCTTCCAAGGAGCAGTGTCGGACTCTGGAAGTTTCGGAGAGCTGATGCCGGAAGTTCCCAGATGCGTGTTTTCGGTATTTTTCCCTTCCTTGTCCGCCGCACGAAGTGTTCCCTTCGTGCCAGTAAAAGAAGCCATTGGTATACTTACGGCGATGGCCAGTGTCAAAGATGCGATTCGTAAAACCTGTTTTTTTCCTGTCGTTACCATAATTTTCCTCCCCTGTCCCGGCCGCTTGATTTCTTCTGCCGGTTCACCTCTACACTATTTATCCTAAAGGATAGCCGGAAAATAGTACATCACCCATTTGTACCATTTTTCAAAGATTCTTGAGAGTGATCCTTCTCTTTTTCCTCATGAAAAAAGCCCCCGATGTGCTTTCACATCAGGGGCGGATTTTCAAGTGTTAATGGTCCTTTTATCCGAGGAATCAATCATCCTCATCGAGAAGCTTTTGAAAATCGTAAAGACCCGCTTTATCCGTGTATTCATACATGCTTTCATAAATGTCTGAATCTGCAGTTCCGGAATAAACAAAGATAGTAACTACGTTTCCGGAAACATTGAAGTAGAACGCAGATGCCTGATTGTTGTCATCTTCAGAAACGGCGATAACTGCATAGGTATCATCCTTCTCATCATCGATGCCGTAGACAAGATCCGAGTTCTTCGCTTTGGCCTTAAGTTCCTTCTTGCCGAGAGATCCGATCTGATCCATGAATTCATCGTAGATGCCCTGTGCGATCTCCTTATCCGTCGTCTCGATGACGTAAACACCGATCCCGGACTTGCCTTCGCTCTTTCCGAAAAGAGTTACGTTCTTGAGATCCTCTTCTGGATCTTCAATGGCTTCCATGTCCATATTGAATTTTTTAAAATCGTCACCGGACAGTTCGACATAGATACCATCTTCGTACATAGAATCCGAAGGTCTGAAGGACTTGATCATGCTCTTCTTCTGCTTCTTATCTGCTTCGGAAGCCTCATAGACCTTCTCTGCCGCGCTGATTACCTTTTTCTTCGTTTTACTGTATTTGCTTCCTCCGAGAGAGCATCCTGCCAGGCTGGCCATTAATGCAACTGTAAGGAGTCCTGCCATTACTTTCTTCATTTCCTTCACCTCCAATATATTTGTTTCATTATAGCACAAAAATGCCCTGTTTTCGGCTATTTGCTGAAAATTAATAAACAATTAGCAATTACAGCGGCACTTTGTATTACAATGGATGGAAAAGGAGCTACAGCATGGAAAACGGAAATATGGAAAACGAATCTAATGAATTATTCCCTGTGGGAATTGAAAATACATTATCCACATATAAGGAGGACTTCGTCCGTGAGAATCTCATGTCCGATGCCTTCCTTGATTTTGTGGAGGAAAACACCAAGCCGATCGACCGGATGTTCGCCTATTACCAGTGCGCCATCATGGAGGTCGAAACCAAGTTCAAGGTACTCGATGAGTCCCTGTCTGTCGATCTGGAAAGAAACCCCATCGAGAGCATCAAGACGCGCGTAAAATCCGTCGACAGTCTTCTTCGGAAGATGAGAAGGAAAAACATCCCGCTGACGCTTGACGCCATCGAGGAGAACATCAAGGACGTCGCCGGCGTGCGCGTGATCTGTTCTTTTCCGGACGATATCTATGAACTGGCCGATGCGTTCCTTGCGCAGGACGACATCACACTGATCGAGAAGAAAGACTATATCAAAGAGCCGAAGCCAAGCGGATATCGCAGCCTTCATCTCATCGTGGAAGTGCCGATCTTCTTAAAAGATGAGAAAAAGAACATGAAGGTCGAGGTGCAGTTCCGGACCATCGCCATGGATTTCTGGGCGAGCCTCGAGCACAAACTCCACTATAAGCACGATCTTCCCGAGGAGCGCGCCAAGGTCCTCGCGGACGAACTTAGAAACTGCGCCGAGCAGATCGAGATGCTCGATCTGCGGATGCAGGCGGTTAGAAACGAGTGCAATCTGTAAAGGCTGCCCAAAATGGACAGCCTTACGGATCTTTTCGTAAAGAATAGGAAAAACAGTATCAGTCTTCGTCGAGACGAAGAACGCTCATGAATGCTTCCTGCGGCACTTCGACGGAACCTACCTGACGCATTCTCTTCTTACCTTCTTTCTGCTTCTCCAGAAGTTTCTTCTTACGCGTGATATCACCGCCGTAGCACTTGGCAAGCACGTCTTTTCTAAAGGCGCGGATCGTCTCACGGGCGATGACTTTGCCGCCGATCGCCGCCTGTACCGGGACTTCGAACTGCTGTCTCGGGATATTCTCCTTGAGTTTCTCGGTCATCTTACGGCCTCTTGCGTATGCCTTATCTCTATGTACGATAAAGGAGAGCGCATCGACGATGTCGCCGTTTAAGAGGATATCGAGTTTCACAAGGTCACTCTTCTGGTAGCCTTCCAGCTCATAATCGAGAGAACCGTAGCCTCTTGTCCTTGATTTCAGGGCATCAAAGAAGTCGTAGATGATCTCATTTAGCGGCATCTTATAGTGGAGCATGACACGGATATCGTCCATGTATTCCATGTTGATATATTCGCCTCTTCTGTCCTGACAAAGCTCCATAAGGTTACCGACATATTCCTTCGGTGTCATGATCGTCGCCTTGACGATCGGTTCCTCCATATAGTCGATCTCCGCGGGATCCGGCATATTCGTCGGATTGTCCATACGGATACACTCCCCTGCCGTCGTATAGACCTTATAGACAACAGACGGTGCTGTAGAGATCAGGTCGAGATTGAACTCTCTTTCGAGACGTTCCTGGATGACTTCGTAGTGAAGAAGGCCTAAGAAGCCGCAGCGGAAGCCGAAGCCTAAAGCCGCCGAAGTCTCTGCTTCAAAAGAAAGGGCCGCATCGTTCAACTGCAGTTTTTCGAGCGCATCGCGAAGATCCGGATACTTCGCACCATCGACGGGATAAAGTCCGCAGAACACCATCTGCTGGATCGGTTTATATCCCTGAAGCGGTTCGTCCGCCGGATCGTCTGCCAGCGTTACCGTATCGCCCGGAGCCGTATCCCTTACATTCTTGATGGAAGCGCAGATATATCCTACTTCGCCCGTCAGAAGAGACTTCGAAGGAACAAATTCACCCGGATGGAAATAGCCGAGTTCCGTTACCACGAACTCCGCACCGGTATTCATCATGCGGATCTTATCACCTAATTTGACAGATCCTTCCTTCACACGGACATTTACGATAACTCCCTTATACGGGTCATACTTCGAGTCGAAGATCAATGCGCGCAGAGGCTTGTTCTCATCCCCCTGCGGCGGCGGAAGGAACTTGACGATCCCCTCCAGAACATCATCGATGCCGACGTTGTTTTTCGCGGAGATAAGAGGAGCTTCCGAAGCATCCAGTCCGATCACATCTTCGATCTCCTTCTTCACTTCCTCCGGCTGGGCCGAGGGAAGATCGATCTTGTTGATGACCGGTAAAATCTCAAGGTTCGCATCCACAGCCAGATAAGCATTGGCCAGCGTCTGCGCTTCGATACCCTGAGCGGCATCAACGATCAGGATCGCTCCGTCACAGGCCGCAAGGGATCGGCTGACTTCATAGTTAAAGTCCACGTGGCCGGGAGTGTCGATGAGATTTAAAATATACTCCTCGCCGTCCTTCGCCTTATAAAGAAGACGGGTCGACTGGGATTTGATGGTGATACCGCGCTCACGCTCGATATCCATATTGTCGAGGATCTGGTTCTGCATTTCACGCGATTCTACGACGCCCGTATTCTCGATCAGGCGGTCGGCCAGCGTGCTCTTTCCGTGGTCGATGTGGGCCACGATGCAGAAGTTGCGAATTTTGTCCTGTCTGTTCATGTGTTTCGTTAATGCTCTCTATCAGTAAAATTTCATCTTGTTGAAGGGATAGATGCGCATAAGGACTTTGGCATCGATCTGCTTCTTCTTAAACGGGCCCATACGGCGGCTGTCATTACTGCCTCCACGATTATCGCCCATGCAGTAGTACTCGTCAGGTCCTAGGGTGACTTCGTCGTATCCGCGGCTTTGTCCTTCGGCACCAACAAAAGTCTTCGTTCCGGCCGGAAGATAATCCGACTCGTCTAAAAGCTCGCCGTTGATATATACATTACCGTCCGCGATCTTGATCGTCTCGCCCGGGAGACCGATAATGCGCTTGATGAGGTTCTCCTCATGGGTGTATCCCTCCATGCCCTTGGCATCGATGGTGATAATATCTCCTCTGTGGAAGTTGCCGGTATATACGGAGATCATCTCAACAAATACCGCATCGCCCGTATAGAGTGTCGGCTCCATGGAGCTTCCGTACACATCGTTTCTCTGGATAACGAAGACAACAAGGAGGATACCGACAAGAAGACCGATCGCCACGAACTTGATGGTATCGAGGAACATATAGATCGCGCTCTTTTCCTTCTCGGACTCTTCTTTATCCTTCTTCTCCACCGAAGACTCGTCCGACTCTTCGGATTCTTCAGCCTCTTCAGACTCCTCTTTTTCTTCAGAAGATTCATTTTCTTCAGAATCTTCAGAAGAAGACTTCTCCTCATCAGAAGTTTCTTCTATCTTCGTTTCTTCTTTTTCTTCCACAGCCTCTTCTACGGTTTCTTCAGCTTTTTCTTCCGCGGTGGAAAGCTCTGTCGGAAGAGCTGCGGGAATGATGTCCAGGCAGTCATCGATGCTCGGAATATCGGAGGATTCTTTTGCCTCGGAAACGATTTCTTCGACAGCCTCTTCAGAAACGGCTTCGGCCTCTTCCACTTCATCACTTACCGTTTCAGCGACTTCTTCCGCAGTTTCTTCCACGGCCTCGGGAGCTTCTACTGCTTCTTCAAGAGTTTCTTTCACCTCTTCGGAAGCATCTTCCACTTCTTCGACTGTCTCTTCGACGGAAGCGGCGGTTTCTTCGACATCTTCTTCCACATCTTTACCGAGACTTGCCACGATATCTACGATATTTTCTTCTGACACTTCATCATGATTTCGGTTATCCATGTATTCCTCCGTAAACTACCTTGTTCTAGTTTGCGTGATCACCAGGCGCGGATCGCTTCTGCGAGCGCTCCCAGTTCTACTTCCTTTTCTGTTCCGTCTGCCATCGCCTTGAGTTTGGCTTTTTGGGACTTGATTTCATCGTCACCCAGCACGAGGAGGAACGGGATACCCGTTTTGCCTGCGTACTTGAGCTGGGCACGGAAAGATCTTCCCATCAGGTCGATCTCGCAGCCGATGCCCTGTTTCCTTAAAGAGAACGCCAGCTTCTGTGCTTCGATCTGTGTCTTCGGAGAAAGGTTGGCGATATAAAGCTGTACCTTCTGCTCCTTTTCGATCTCGATGCCCTGCGCTTCCATCTCGAGGAGGAAACGTTCAGCGCCCATAGCGAAGCCAATACCCGGTGTCGGCTGGCCGCCGATCTCGGAAACAAGACCGTCGTAACGTCCGCCGCCGCAGATCGTTCCCTGGGAGCCGACGTTTTCGGACTTGAACTCGAATACCGTTCTCGTGTAATAATCGAGGCCTCTAACGATACCTGAATCGATCGTATAGTCGATGCCGAGAGCTTCGAGGTTCTGCTTCAATCCTTCAAAGTGTGCCTTGCAGTCATCGCAGAGATAATCGATGAGTCTTGGCGCAGATGCTGCGATCGCACCGCACTTTTCTTCCTTACAGTCGATCATGCGCAGCGGGTTCTTCTCAAAGCGCGACTGGCAGTCTTCACACATCTTCGAAAGGTGCGGACGGAAATAATCCTTCAGGATTTTATTGTACTCGGCACGGCAGGTCGGGCAGCCGATGCTGTTGATGCAGAGCTTGGTCTTCTTAAGGCCCATCTTTTCAAAGAAAGCCACGAGGATGCTGATGATCTCCGCGTCGATCGCCGGTCCTTCGGCACCGAAAGCCTCGAGCCCGAACTGGTGGAACTCACGGTATCTGCCCTTTTGCATCTTCTCATAGCGGAAGGCCGTAATGTTATAGAAAAGTCTTACCGGGCTCGGAAGCGAAGCCATGCCGTTCTCGACGAAGCTTCGAACTACGCCTGCGGTACCTTCCGGACGAAGGGTGATGGAACGGCCGCCCTTATCCTCAAAGGTGTACATCTCTTTCTGGACCACGTCTGTGGTGTCTCCGACGGATCTTAAAAACAGATCTGTCTGCTCAAATGTCGGGATGCGGATCTCGCTGTAACCGTACTGTCCGCAGATTTCTGCAAACGTCTGCTCCGCCTTCTGCCATTTATATACTTCTGCCGGCAGAATATCTTTTGTGCCCTTCTGACAACTGTATTTCATAAAGTGCTCACTTTCTGTTTTTCTTCAAACATCTTATTATACATCAAATCAGTTCACTCCGATAGACCAGCATCGCCAAAACTGCAGGTGCCGCGGTCTCAGTGCGGAGTATTCTTTTTCCAAGGGTTACGAGTTTAGCGCCAAGGTCTTGTGCCATCTTCGCTTCTTCTTCAGAAAACCCGCCCTCCGGGCCGATAAATACGGCAATCTTCGGGTGTTTTTCAAAGTCGGTAGCCGAGAGGAACTTCCCGAGATTTCCTTCCTTTTCCTCTTCCCAGGGAAACAACACGAGATCAGATGTCTCAATTGCTTCTTTGAGGGCGGCTTTTAAGTCCATCACACCATCGACAGAAGGCACTATGCCTCTTCCGCACTGTCTTGCGGCTTCGAGGGCGATCGCCTGCCAGCGGTCGAGCTTTCCGCCCTTCTCTCCGCTTTTCATCTTCACGATGCTGCGGCTGCAAGAAGTGGGCACATACCGGGAAACCCCGAGTTCCACGGACTTCTGTATGGAAAGATCCATCCGCTCGCCCTTGGCCAGCCCCTGATAGACGGTGGCATAAAACTTCGGCTCATTTTCGTTTTTATGTCGGTCCGTGATGGAAACGGCGACGCTGTTTTTCGAGATGGAAACGATACTGCAGACATGATCGACCGAGGAAGCATCACAGAGGATCAGCTCCTCTCCCGAACGCATGCGAAGGACATCTGAAAGGTATCTGGCATTCTCGCCAGAGAACTCCCAGGAACTTATCCCCTCATCTATGGACTTGTCGATAAAAAGTCTGGTCATGTCAAATCTCCCTTTGTCGCGGATCTTTTCTCATACCATTATACCCGAACTAAGAAAAAGCAGGACAGTTCCCTGAAATATAAAAGCGAAGCTTTTCAATCAGCAAAAAAGAGGCCGTCTTTTCAAAAAAGACAGCCTCTTTCTCTTTTCATCAGATAGTTCAGATCATGTTCTCGGGAGCGTGGAAGCGATGATGCCTGCCACTGCGCTGATCGGCATGGTCTGGATCCAGATGCGGCCGGGGCCGGTCACTTTGGTGTTGAAGAGACCTTCACCACCAAGGAAGATGTTCTTGGCGCCCTTGACCATCTCGATGTCCATGGAGACAGTGTCTTCCATCATGGCCAGATAGCCGGTATCGAGGAGCATGGACTGACCTGCAGCCAGCTGGTACTCGACAACGGAACCGTCGATCTCGACGAATGCGGTACCGTTACCGGAAAGTCTCTGCATGATGAAACCTTCACCACCGAAAAGACCTGCACCCAGTTTCTTTCTGAAGTGGATGCTGAGCTCAACGCCCTCGGTTGCTGCGAGGAAAGCTCTCTTCTGTGCAATGATGCTGTGGTCCGGCGTGATCGAAATAGCGCGGATCTCGCCCGGGAAGCTCGAAGCAAAAGCGATGAGGCCCTGAGAGCCCTCCGCTGTGTATTTATTCTGGAACATCGCCTCACCGGCAAACATACGGCCAAGTGCCTTACCTACGCCGCCTGCCTGTGTCTGCATACGCATGTTCGGTGTCATCCAGCTCATGCCGCCACGCTCTGTGATCACGCTTTCGCCGGGCTCCATCGTGCATACTACTGCCGGGAGTTCTCCACCAAGGATCTGATATTGCATACTATATACCTCCGTGTGTTAGAAAATCTGAAATCATTCTAACATTCGGTCTTAAACGTTCGCAAGTCTCTTGAAGTTATCTGCCATCGGAGCGTAAAGATCCTTATAGATCTGATAGAACGGCTCATACTGGGCATGTACATCGGCTCTTGCATCCATGGAGGAAGCAGAGAAAATAGTAGCTCCGCAAGCTTCCTGGATCGTCGGATATATGCCGGCAGCTACAGATGCGAGAAGAGCTGCACCGAGAGCACCACCCTGATCAGATGCGCATGTATTAACTGTGCAGTCAAATACGTCTGCGAGCATCTGTCTCCAGAACTTACTCTTGCTGCCGCCGCCGCAGGCATACATGGAATCGATCTTAACACCGAGGTTATTGAAGATGTCGATGGAATCGCGGAGTGCGTAAACAACACCCTCCATAACCGCACGGAGCATATCCTTTCTCTCGTGCATAGCAGAAAGGCCGAAGAATACACCACGTGCATTCGGGTCGAGGTGCGGTGTTCTCTCACCCATGAGGTAAGGGAGATACAGTAGACGGTTAGCACCGATCGGTACCTCAGCTGCGATCTTATCGAGGAGCTGGTAAACATCGATACCCTGCTTGTCTGCTTCGATAACTTCTGCGTCACAGCAGGTGTTCTTAAACCACTTCAGAGAGAGGCATGCTGCCTGATGAACGCCCATTACGTGCCAGCAGCCGGGAACAGCGGAGCAGAATGTATGTACGCGGCCCTTCGGATCGACCTGCATATCGTCTGTGTGTGCAAATACTACGCCGGAAGTACCGAGTGTTGCAAAAGCTGTGCCTTCCTTAACGACGCCGCAACCGATCGCTGCTGCCGCGTTATCGCCTGCACCTGCAGCTACCGGGATACCGGCCGGAAGACCTGTCTCAGCTGCGATCTCTTCTGTTACGCGTCCGGAAACCTCTACGGACTCGTAAACCTTAGCGAGCCATTCCTTCTTGATGTCGAGGAGCTCGAGAACTTCATCCGACCAGTTACGGTTCTTGATGTCGAGAAGCTGCATACCGGAAGCATCAGATACGTCGGTTGCGAACTCGCCGGTCAGTCTATAGCGTACATAGTCCTTCGGCAGAAGGATGTGAGCGACCTGAGAATAGATCTCCGGCTCGTTGTTTCTGACCCAGAGGATCTTAGATGCTGTAAAGCCTGTGAGTGCCGGAGAAGCGGTGATCGCCATGAGCTTTTCAAGACCTACCTTCTCGGTGATCTCTTCGCACTCTTTTGCGGTTCTCTGGTCACACCAGATGATGGACTTTCTTAAGACCTTGCCGTCCTTGTCGAGCATTACAAGACCGTGCATCTGACCGGAAAGACCGATACCTGCGATATCGTCCTTGTTGACGCCGCTTTCCTTAACGACTGTCTTTAAACCTGTGAGTGCGGCATTCCACCAGTCATCCGGCTCCTGCTCCGCATAACCGTTCTGCGGCTGATACAGCGGGTACTCCACTGTATGTGCGGAAACGAGCTTTCCGTCCTGGGAAAACAGTGCCGTCTTTGTACCGGATGTTCCGATGTCGATACCGATAAGATATTTCATAGTTCAAATCTCCTTATGTTGTTTATTTTCGGGGCTTCTGCCCTTATTCACTTTTTGTTTCGGATGCTTTCGCACCCTCTCTTCGTTCTTTTCTGCACGCAATCCTTATTTTACTACGGAAACGCTGATGCAGGAAGAACCTGTGAGCTCCTTGCTCTTTTCATCCGGCTGGGATGTGCCGGCATAGATCGTGAAGGAATTTCCTCCGCTTATGACTTCGCCGTCGTCGTTTACGACATCAAAAGCACCTTTATCGAGCGTGATCTTCACCTTCTCCTCCGCACCTGCAGCGATCGCCACGCGGGCAAATCCGCAGAGTTTCGGATACTTCGTCGCATCCTCTGAAGTATTGCTCCGGATGTAGATCTGTACGACGTCCTCAGTATCCATATCTCCCTTATTCGCCACCGATACAGTCACGGAACGGTCCGCATCATCGTAAATGCAGTCCGACACCTCGACTTTTGAATAAGTAAGGCCATATCCGAACGGATAGAGGATATTGTCACGTGTATAGCGGTAGGTGCGATCCTTCATGGAGTAGTCGGAAAAATCCGGGATACCTTCGATGCTTTCGTAGAACGTCAGCGGGAGTTTTCCGGAAGGAGATACCTTGCCAAAGAGGATATTGGCCAGAGCCGTTCCGCCGAGTTCACCCGGATACCATGCCTGAATCAGGGCGTCCGCCTTTTCTGCGAGCGGGTTGATGGAAGATCCGGCTGCAAGAACGACCACTGTCGGCTTTCCGAGTGCCAGTACTTTCTCGATCAGGACACGCTGTCCCTCCGGCAGGAGAAGATCCCTCTTATCGCCGGAATCAAATGCGTTACCGGTATCGCCCTGTTCTCCTTCAAGGGTCGCGTCAAGACCTACACAGAGAACAACGACGTCGCTCATCTCCGCAAGGATCAAAGCCTCGGCAATGCCATCCTCGGCAAAGGCCAGCGGCTGGATGCGGTCCTTACTTAAGTGCGCGCCTTCCGCATAGTATACGCGGATATCGTCGCCCGCTTCTTCTCTAATACCTTCGAGGAAGGTCTTCGGTGCCGCGGATGTGCCGTAGTAGTTTCCGCGAAGCGCATCGATACTGTCGCTGTTCGGACCGATCACGGCGATGGACTTGATGGATTCTTTCGATAGCGGCAGGAGTCCTTCGTTTTTCAGAAGCACCATGGACTTCTCCGCGCACTCAAGAGATACTTTCCGGTGCTCGTCACAGGCCACGACATCGTACGGGATATCGTCTAATTCCGTATGCTCCTCGAAAAGACCCAGTCTCATTCTCGTACGCATGAGACGGACGACCGCATTTCTTATGGTCTCTTTCGAGACGAGGCCTTCCTGTTCGGCCGCCATCATGTGGACATAGGTGTTACCGCAGTTTAAGTCACAGCCGGCATTGATCGCCATGGCCGCAGACTCGGTCGGTGTCTTCGTGACACGGTGGTTCTCGTGGAAGTCACGGATCGCCCAGCAGTCGGAAACAAAGTATCCGTTAAATCCCCACTCCTTAAGTTTTCCCATAAGGAAAGAACTGGCGCAGGTTGGTTCTCCGTTCAGTCTGGTATATGCGCCCATGACGCCTTCGACATGTGCTTCTTTGACCAGTGCTTCAAATGCCGGAAGATAAGTCTCGGCCAGATCCTTTTTCGAAGCGATGGTATTAAATTCATGGCGGAGCGCTTCCGGACCGCTGTGTGCCGCGAAATGCTTGGCACAGCCTGCCGCGAGCATATACTTGCCGTCGCCCTGAAGTCCCTTAACGAAGGATACACCGAGGCGGGTCGTAAGATACGGATCTTCACCGTAGGTCTCATGGCCTCTTCCCCATCTCGGGTCGCGGAAGATATTGATGTTCGGGCTCCAGAGTGTAAGTCCCTTATAGATGTCCCGGTCGCCCTTTTTGCTCGAAGCATTGTACTTGGCACGGGCTTCGGTCGCGATGATCTTCGCGACTTTTCCGAGGAGTTTTTCGTCAAACATAGCCGCCAGTCCGATCGCCTGCGGGAACATGGTCGCCGTTCCGGAGCGGGCCACACCATGGAGGCCTTCGTTCCACCAGTTATACGCAGGAACACCGAGACGCTCAATGGCCGGTGCACCATAGCTTAACTGAGGCACCTGTTCTTCAAATGTCATCTGATCAGCAAGATCTTCTGCTCTCTCCTGAAAAGAAAGATTGGGGTCCTTATACTTTTCCATGCTGTCACCTCACTGATTCTTATTTTCGTTAATATTCTTGCAGCTGTCACCGAGGATAAGATGCGGCTTTAAGAGGATCGTTTTCGGGATCTTCTTTTCTCCTGCGATCTGCGCCAGGAGATTCTTGGCGGCTTCTTCGCCGATCTCTTTAGTATCCTGACGGATCGTCGTAAGTTTCAGACTCGTTCTCTGCGTGATCTCAATGCCGTCAAAGCCGACGACAGAGATATCGTCCGGTACGGAAAGACCCGCTTCCCGGATCGCTTCGATCACACCCATCGCGGAATAGTCATCGCTTGCGATCACGGCCGTCGGACGGTCGTTGGCGGTTGCCGCGAGAAGTTTTTTCATGGAATCCGCACCGCCCTCGATCGAGTAATAGCGGGACGGGAAAAGGCGAAGCGTCATCTCATCCTTACCAACCTCAGCTACGGCTTTTTCGAGCGCAGAGATACGGGCCTCGGTGATGAACTTTCCTCTTTCGCCATGGAGATAAACGACATTCTTATGACCCAGCTCGTGAAGATAGGAAATGAGCATACGCATGCTCTCGTCCGGGTCGGTCATGATGCAGCCGATATCGTCATCTTCAAAGTCGATGGCGATCTTCGGGAGATTACTCTCGATCAGTTCTCTGGCATCCTTCTGCGAATGGTCCGTATTGACGATAAAAATGCCGTCCACACGGCGGTATCTGCAGTGTCCTAAATAGGAAAGGCCCAGGTTGCCGACTTTGTTGGAGATGAATACGATATCGTAACCGTGCTTCTCCACATAGTCTTTAAAGCTTTCGATCACCTGGGCAAAAAGATAGTGCCAAAGACCCATCTGTGAAGCGTCCTGGCACAATACACCGATCGACCAGGTGCGGCTCTGTGAAAGCGCTCTTGCGCCCGCGTTCGGAACATAGTCCAGTTCCTGCGCGATACGGCGCACACGTTCACGTGTACTCGCACTTACGTCACTGGCATTCGACAACGCTTTAGAAACTGTGGCGGGCGAAAGGCCGCAAGCCTTTGCTATGTCATAGATCGTTGCCATATTCTTGTCCTCTCTGGTAGATCTTTTGAAATGGAATTATCCGTGATTACATAGAATTCCGCCGGAACCCTCTGATCAGGATCCCGGCGGAACACCGTTATTACTTATTTACGACCTCTTTGCAGGTAGCTACTACATTTGCGACGGTGAAGCCGAACTTCTCCATCAGCATGGAAGGCTTACCGCTGGCGCCGAATGTATCCATGGTGACATAGCCGCCGTCAATACCGACGAGCTTGCCCCAGGAGTAGGAGGAACCGGCCTCGATCGCTACACGTGCGGTAACATTCGGAAGCAGGATGGAATCACGATATGCCTTATCCTGAGCAAGGAATACGTCAAGGCACGGAACAGATACGACACGAGCGTCGATACCCTCGGAAGCAAGTTCGTCTTTTGCCTTGATACCGAGCTCTACTTCGGAACCGGAAGCGAGGATGATGACATCCGGAGTCTCCTTGGATTCCTTAGCTACGATATAAGCACCCTTCAGGGCTTCCTTGGAGGAAGTCGTCAGAGGCATGAGGTTCTGTCTGGAAAGAACGAGTGCAGACGGTGTCTTCGGAGAAGAGATCGCTGCTACCCAGGAAGCAACTGTCTCGGTTGCATCGCACGGACGCCATACATTGAAGTTCGGCATGGAACGGAGCATGGTCAGCTGCTCTACCGGCTCATGTGTCGGGCCGTCTTCACCAACACCGATACTGTCGTGTGTGAACATGAAGATCTGCGGGATGTTCATGAGAGCAGAAAGACGAGCCATCGGCTTGGTGTAGTCAGAGAATACGAAGAATGTTGCGCAGTAGGAGCGCAGACCGCCGTGGAGCAGCATACCGTTGGAGATACCGGACATAGCGAGCTCACGAACACCGAAGTGCATGTTTCTGCCGGCTCTGTCAGCCTTGCTGAAATCGCCCTTGCCGTTCATGTAGGACTTGTTGGACGGAGCGAGGTCAGCGGAACCGCCGATCAGGTTCGGGATACGGTCAGCAAGTTTGTTCAAAACCTTACCGCCGAGAGCACGGGAAGCCTGCGGCTTGTCGTCAACTGTCCAGAGGTCTTCGTCATCCAGAAGTGCGGAATAATCATCGCTGAAGAACTTGTCCCAGAGAGCCTTGAGGTCCGGGTTAGCCTTCGCGTATTCAGCGAACATAGCATCCCACTTCGCATGAGCGTCTGTGCCCTTAGCACCAAGCTCAGCATAGTGATCGTAAACTTCCTGCGGAACGACGAAGGACTCTTCGCACGGCCAGCCGAGTGTCTTACGCATAGCTGCGATGTTGTCCTCACCGAGAGGCTCACCGTGAGCAGATGCTGTACCCTGCTTTGCTTCGCAGCCGTATCCGATGATGGAACGGATCTCGATGAAGGAAGGCTTGGTCTTCTCTGCCTTTGCAGCTTCGATCGCCTTTGCGATTGCTTCGATATCGTTACCGTCTTCTACGAGGAGAGTCTGGAAACCGCAAGCTTCCATACGGCCTCTTACGTTCTCGGTAAAGGCGATATCTGTAGAACCTTCGATAGAGATGCTGTTGGAGTCATAAAGAACGATGAGCTTATCGAGGCCAAGTGTGCCGGCCAGGGAAAGAGCTTCTTCGGAGATACCTTCCATGAGGCAGCCGTCGCCGCACTCTACGAAGGTGTAGTGATCGATGACCGGGAATTCCGGCTTGTTGAATGTCTCAGCGAGGTGAGCTTCTGCGATAGCCATACCTACTGCCATGGAAAGACCTGCGCCCAGAGGGCCTGTTGTCGCGTCGATACCTGCAGTGTGGCCGTACTCCGGATGACCCGGTGTCTTACTGTCCATCTGACGGAACTGCTTTAAGTCCTCAACAGATAGACCGCCTACACCAAAGAGGTGCAAAAGAGAATAATAGAGTGCAGAACCGTGACCGCCGGAAAGAACGAAACGGTCTCTGTTGATCCACTTCGGATCCTTCGGATCAAAGGTCATTTCCTTGCCCCACAGCGTGTAAGCCATGGATGCTGCACCAAGCGGGAGACCCGGGTGTCCTGAATTTGCCTTCTGAATCATATCCGCTGAAAGAACTCGGATGGCTGAAATTGCGTTTTGTTCGATTTGTGTACTCATACGTCCATACACTCCTTCTCTAAAAATGTATATATGATACGCGCGGAGGGCGCTGTATTGACATGGTAAGTGACCCGTGACCCCACCTTTTTTCTGAGGAGAAGGGAAACGTTCCGAAATCGATTTCGAAACGGGGGCAAAAAAATGGAGCACGAGCTCACTTGCCTATTAAGTTTATATTGTAGCGGGGCAAGTGTCAATGTCGGAGAAACGTAAAGTTTTTGTAAATGTCATTGCGTAAAATTATACGTATAGTATAAAATAGCAGAGATGCAAAAAAACACATATCATCCGGGGGAGACGAATTTGAAAATCCTGATCAAGCGCGACGTTCTTTTCCAGCATCTTTCGGAACCTGTACTTAAGACCGGTCACCTCGAACAGCTGAAAGAATTCAAACAGCATGGCAAATGCACCTGCTATGACCACAGTGTTGCTGTGGCCAAAACTGCGCTTTTATGGTCCATGGTACTTCCCTTCCGCTTCAAGCAGAAACAGCTCGTAAGAGGCGCACTTCTTCACGATTATTTCCTTTACGACTGGCATCACGTCAAGCTTGATAAGCTCCACGGCTTTGCCCATCCGCATACGGCCGCCAAAAATGCCCGCCGTGATTTTGACATCACGCCGCTTGAGGAAAACATCATCCGCCGCCACATGTTCCCGCTGACGCCGATCCCTCCGAAATACAGAGAAAGTGTTCTCGTTACGCTTTCCGATAAATACTGCGCGACCAAAGAGGTCTTCACCGCCCTCGCTCACCGCATCCGCACGGGCCGTCCCGTTGCGCATCTGGCCAACATGCTGGCCTTTATCATCGCTCTTTTCCCATGGACGTAAATGCCTTTCTTTCCTGGTTTTGGGAAAACCGCCGTATCCTTCCCTGGAGATCTGACCGCACTCCTTATTCCACATGGATCTCTGAAGCCATGCTCCAGCAGACGCGTGTTGCTACCGTCCTCGACTATTACCCGAGATTTTTAAGCCGTTTTCCGGACCCGAAAGCGCTCGCAACAGCTTCGGAAGATGAAGTCCTGAAAGTATGGGAAGGTCTCGGCTATTATTCCCGCGCGAAAAACCTCATGAAGGGCGCCGCCTATATCTGCGAAAACTATAACGGAGATCTTCCTTCTGACCCCGATCTTCTCATCCGGATCCCCGGAATCGGGCCCTACATGACAGGTGCGATCTCTTCCCTGGCTTTCGGGAAGGCCGTGCCCGCCGTAGATGGAAATGTCATCCGTATCTACTGCCGCCTTTACTCTCTTCCGCTTATTGCTTCGGAAGGAGCCACTTTCAAAGAGATATATAAACGGGCGGGAAACGATATCCCGGAAGAAAACCCGGGCGACTTTAACGAGGCACTTATGGATCTGGGCGCAACAGTCTGTACTCCAAGGTCACCGAAATGCTCGCTCTGTCCTTTTTCTAATGAATGCAGCGCTTTCCTTCTCGGAAAGCAGGAGGACTTCCCTGTGAAAAAGCAAAAGAAAGAAGTTCCCGTCGAAGAGCACACGATCCTGAAGATCTTTCTCGGGGAAAAGATCCTCGTTAGAAAGCGCCCCGACAAAGGACTTCTTTCCGGTCTATATGAATTCATCGATCTTACGGGAACACTGTCAGAAAAGGAAGTCGAAAAGTGGGCATCTGATCTTTTCGGACAGAAAAAGAAGGGAAACTCTTCCGATCACTTTACCATTCTCCCGCTTGGCGGCGCGCATCACATCTTCTCGCATCTTCGCTGGAACATGACCGGATATGAAATCCATCTGCCGGCAGAAAAAGACGCAGAAAAGGCCGCCCGATCTCTGGGCGACCTTGTCAGCAAAAAAGAATATGAAGCACTCGCCTTCCCTTCTGCGCTCCGCGCATACCGCTGAAGCGCTTCCCTGGAAAACAGGATCAGTCTGCGAACATGATGCCGATGAAAGCCTCTTCTCTCTTCTTGCCTGCGATCGTGCTGTTCTTATCTGTCTTCAGCGCGATATCCGGCATCTCCGCATCGTCAAATCTTGAATATGCACGCAGGATCAAAAGTCCGCTTTCGGTATCGTAACCGATGACCTCGACGCGCGCACTGCTCGGCAGTTCCATCTCCGCGCCGACAGTATCTGTCACGATATCATATTCATTTCCCGTAAGCGGCATGATCGTCATAAACAGTCCGCGATGACACTTGGCCATAGTCGAAAGCTTCTTGATGTGTCCGTCTTCGGTAAGCGCATATTCAAAGTCCATAAACATGGTGCCCATGATTTCCACACGTTCACTTACGAGGAAGTGGTTCGGATCCAGAGCCGAGGATGGCTTGCTCTCAAAACACTCGACAAATACCGGAGTTTCTCCGTTTATATCGAAGATATAAGTGTAATAATCCTCTCCCTCGCAATCCATGGTCATGAGAAGATAGTACTTTCCGTTTACGCACATGACGTGACTTCCGTCAAAGGGATCGAGTTCTTCCATCCAGTCCATCTCTTCAAAATCCGAAGCATGAAGGACCGTTTTCTTCCCGTAAAGAGAGATCGTTACGGACTCCACATCATACTGGCTGCTTCCGTTATTGACGGAAAGTTCCAGTTCATCAAGAACTCCGTCGCCGTTAAAATCCCACACCAGTTTGTTCTCGCTTCCAAGGCTCAGGGTAAAGCTCTTCGGTGTCGATCCGAAATAGGACATGTCGAAGATATCACCGTAGCCGGCAACCGGGATCTTGATGCCGTTATAGTAGATACCGTCATAGGTCATTCCAAAGGAAAAGTCCCCGCCCTGAATACGCGAGACGGCTTCATTCGGGTCCTCACCTCCCACGGTCTTTAAGTAGGAATAAAGGTAATTGGCAAAGGCATCCTGATCCTTGACCACATCCGAAAGAAGGATCTCTGATCCGTCGCTTGAACGGTAGTTCTCATAGGTCCGGGAAGTTCTGGAATCCTCGTTCGTCTCATAGTAATAGATCGTCGTACAGAATGACAGGATCTGGCTGTCGGCACGGATGATCTCACATCCCATGCGATATGTATAATCGAAAAGTTCTGAACCCGTTTTCTCGAGGTTTACAAATTCCTCTCTCTTTTTTTCAAATGCCCTGCTGCAGGCATCTGCGTTATGCCATGTGTATTCATCGAGGATCCTCTTTACGGAAGAAGATCCGCCTTCTGCTGTCATGACATCATATTCCACATCCACATCCGAAAGGAAGATCCCGTAATCCTGATTCCGGTGCGAATCAACTGCACCGTATTTCATGACATCTCTTGTCTTTCCGATATTTTCAACCTTCAGATCATGGCTTACGACCAGATCCGAGGAAGAGGGAGCTGCGGTCGTTTCCGTAGTCTCTGTCTCGCTTTCCGTGATACTACCGGTCGCTTCGGTTTCGGTCTCGGTCGGATCCGAGGAAGCACTTGTATCACTTGTCTCGTCGGTCTCTGTAGTATCAGTAGGCTCCGTTTCTGTCGGTGCTTCTGTCGTCTCTGTTTCTCCACTCGGAAGTCCGATCTTTCCGCCTACATTACCGGATGATTTATCGGATGTACAGGCCACACATGTGCTTAAAACTGCCATACATAGTAAAGCTGCAACGATTTTTTTCATACCACTTGTCTCCCTCATAAAAGCGTTGGAAAATGCACAGGATCACCCTGTCTTTTCGTATGCTCTTTCTCGAAAAGAACCTATCACTATGAGGGTAAAAAGTCAAGAAAAACTGCGGTTTGAAACAAGACTACTTCTCGATCTCCACGGCATAGGTCTCCGTGCCCACCGTGATGGAAGTGATATCCGTAAGGGAGCTGAAAAGCGTCTCCGCCACATAGTTAAACTGCTCCGGAGTCTCGCCTCTTTCGAGCGTCTCGATCAGGGCCTGTACACGGGGTCCGTGAAGCGGATTACACTCGGCGATACAGGAGATCTTCCCTTCCTTCAGGTACTGTCTGGCGTCCTTGTTGATGCCGTCAAAAGAGACCACCATGATCTCGCCGTTTAAGATGTCTGGGCCTGCCTTCTTACCGGCCGCTTCGATCGCCGCGATGGCACCGATGGCCTCATTATCGTTTTCGCAGTAGACCACATTGATATTGTCGTATTTTCGTAGGAACGATGCCATGACTTCTTTTCCTCGGACTTCGGTAAAATCTCCGCTCTCCGAAGCAAGAAGATCCCATCCGTAATCTCTTACCGCATTATTCAGTGCTCTCGTTCTTCCGATCTGTGCCGTCGATCCGAGGGTTCCCTGAATATTGACGATATGGACATCTTCCGGGGCAATACTGTTCTTTTCCGTAAATTCGTGAAGCCAGGTCGTCATCTTCTGCCCTTCGAGTTCGAAATCCGAACCGACCCAGCAGGTATAAAGGGATCTGTCCTGGACATCGACTCTCCGGTCAACGATGATCACGGGGATGCCTGCATCCTTTGCTTCTTTTAAAACGAAATCCCAGCCGGTCTCTGTCTCCGGCGCCAGGACAATATAGTCCACTTCCTGCTGGATGAACATACGAAGCGCCGTGACCTGATTGGCCTGCTTCTGCTGTCCGTTCTTATAAATCAGTTTAAAGCCGTTCTCCTCGGAAAGCGCACTCTGCATCGACTCGGTATTCGTTCTTCTCCAGTCGGATTCCGCGCCGAGCTGGGAGAAGCCGACAGTAACCATCTTCTTGTCGGTCGTCGATTCCGTTGTACTTTCAGAAACAGCACTACTCCGACAGGCAACCGAAACGGTTGCCAGCAGGAGTAGTAATGCTGCCAGACAGGCTGTTTTTTTCATTCCAAATGCTCCTTACGTTTTGAGCGCTCTTTTCTTCTGCCTAATAACAATGCTCTGGATCACGAGGAAGAGGCAAAGCATAGCGGCAATGGTGATACCGGTCCACCAGGCCTGATCGAGACCTGCGGAAGCGACGATATTCTGAATGGTACTTAAGGAGAGCACGCCGAAGAGCGTTCCTATGATGTTTCCGACACCACCTGTGAGCATCGTACCGCCGATGATCGAGGAAGCGATGGCGTTCATCTCCATGCCCGTCGCATGAGATGCCGCACCGGAACCAACATGGAGGAAGTACACATATCCGCCGATGCCGGCCATCAGGCTGCAGACAATGTGGGAAAGGAACTTGGTCCTTTTAACATTGACACCGAGCATCAGAGCGCTCTGCTGGTTTCCGCCCACTGCATAGAAGTTTCTTCCGAGCTTCGTATAGCGAAGTACCAAGAATAATATTACCACAATGATCAGGGCGACCACTACACCTATCTCCACATAGGCCGGTATGTACATGCCCTTTTTGTTATAAGATCCCATCTTCGGAACGGTGATACGTGTGTTCTTAAGCTTGGTGAAATCCTTGTTCTGTACGTTGAAAGGAGCAGTGTTGACGATGGTCGTCATGCCTCGCGCGAAGAACATTCCGGCGAGCGATACGATAAACGGCTGGATGTCAAAGTACGCGACCAGTATGCCCTGGATGATGCCGTAGGCAAGTCCGATACCAAGCGCGATCAGTATCGAAACGAATATATTCGGATTACTGGTCTTGTCGAGATAGACAGCACAGCACATGGAGACGAGAGCGACGACGCCGCCGACGGAGATATCGATCCCGCCGGTGATCATGACGATGCTCATGCCGCAGGCCGTGATGATCAGTGCCGCATTGGCGTTCAGGATGTTAAAGAACATCTGAGGTTTTCTGAAACCGGAACCCTGGAACACGATCGCGCCGATATACATCAGAAGGAAGATCACGATGGTGATAGCAAGAAGAAGATTGGTGTCACTGACTTTATTAAAAATGCCACCTTTAAGTTTTTTCTTATCCATTATGCCTCCCCCTTACCTGCGCGCTTTGGTGTGAGTTTTTTGACAGCACTGCCAAGACCTTCTCTTACCTTCGGTGCCGAGAAGAACACCAGAAGGATAACGACGACTGCCTTATAGGCGGCCAGAGCGTCAGACTGTACGTTGAATTTATAAAGTGTCGTGGTCAGGAACTGGATGACGTACGCACCAAGAACGGAAGCCCACATATTGAACTTACCTCCCGAAAGTGCGTTTCCGCCGAGTGCAACTGCCAGGATGGCGTCCATCTCGATGTCCTTCGCAATGACAGAATAGTTAATGGTGGAAAGTCGGCTGACCTTAATAAGTGCCGCCACAGCGACGCACAGACCTAAGATGACGAACGCGATGAATTTGATGAGCGTCGGGTTGATACCGTTCAGTCTGGCCGACTTTTCATTGATTCCAACGGCCTGGGTGTAGAGGCCGAGATTGGTGAACTTCAGGACGAGTGCCATAACGACGATACATATGAGGACGATGAATACGGTCGTCGGTATCGGCACCCCGGGGATGAAGCCGCCGAAGTAGGAAAACTTCGGATCAGGCACGATCGGAAGTTCATTATTATTGATCCATGCTGCGATGGACCGCCCTGCTGTAAACAGGATCAAGGTGGCGATCATAGGCTGTATCTTGAAGAACGATACGAGTGCGCCGTTGAATGCGCCGCACAGCATACCTACGAGACAGGCCACCAAGAAAGCGACGATGATCGGTGCCTGGATCGCATCGGGTCTCGAGTTAGTGCCGCAGAGGACGCGCAGCATAGCCGAGCCGGCGATAGCGATCGTTGCACCGACGGAGATATCCTGTCCGCCGGATGCCGCGGTAACGAGCGTCATACCGATTGCCAGGATCGCAAGTTCCGATCCGTAATCCAAAATAGTGATCAGATAGCCGGAGAGGACCGGATTGCCTGCGTTATTCTTACCCAGAGATACCTTGAAGAATCCCGGGTCGACGATCAGATTTATCACCGCCAGCAGAATAAGTGCCATGATCGGGATAAATAACTGATTGCCGGTTATTTTCTTAACTATAGACTTGAACATTCTTTACTCTCCTCCTGCGATGGTGCTCATGATCTTCGTCTGTGTAAGATCTTCACCTGATAGTTCTCCGACGACTTTCCGGTCACGCATGACAACGAGTCGTGAACACGTTCTCAGCATCTCGTCGGTCTCGGAAGAGATAAAGGTAACACTCATACCCTCGGAAGCCAGTTCCAGAACAAGCTTCTGGATATCGACTTTCGTACCGACATCGATACCACGTGTCGGTTCATCGAGGATGAGGTATTCCGGATGCATCAGCAGCCATCTTGCGAGGATGACCTTCTGCTGGTTACCACCGGATAAAGACTTGATCGGCGTATCGGCCGATGCCGTCTTGATACTCAGTTTCTTGATATATTCATCAGCGAACTGATTGGCCTGGGCTTTACTGAAAGGCTTAAAGAATCCCTTCATGACCTGAAGCGCCAGGATGATGTTATCGCGTACGGAAAGATCGCCGATGATACCATCGATCTTACGGTCTTCCGGAAGATAGGCGATACCGTTTTTCATGGCATCTCTCGGTGAATGGATCTTCACCTGTCTGCCATTGACTCTCACCTTGCCGCCGGTGACGCGGTCCGCGCCGAATATAGCACGGACGCATTCACTACGGCCGGAGCCAAGAAGTCCCGTGAACCCGTTTACTTCTCCCTTGTTGATATAGAAATTGAATGGTTTGATCCCGGAAACACTGCAAAGCTGCTCTGCTTCGAAGACCCTAGAGCCGGCGTCCTCCGCGTGATATCCTTCTTGTTCTCCCTTGATATCAGAAAGGTCGTCCATCTCTTTTCCGAGCATCTTTGCAACAAGCTTAACTCTCGGAAGATCCCTGATCTCGTACTCTCCTACAAGCTGACCGTCACGTAATACCGTGATCTTGTCACATACTTCATAGACCTGATCGAGGAAGTGGGTCACGAAAATGATGCCCACGCCAAGCGCCTTGAGATCGCGCATCAGGCCAAATAATTTTTCTACCTCTTGCTCATCTAAAGAAGAAGTCGGTTCATCAAGGATCAGTACCTTACAATCCATATCTACTGCCCGGGCGATGGCTACCATCTGCTGTACGGCAATCGAGCAGTTGCCCAGCTGCTGTGTAGCTCTTGCCGGGATATCCAGTTTTTTCAAGAGTCTGTCCGCGTCGGCATTCATCTTTTTCCAGTTGGTCAGAGGACCTTTGCCGCGACTCACATACATGTTTTCCGCCACCGTCAGGTTCGGGCACAGCGTGATCTCCTGATACACGGTACTGATTCCGAGTTTCTGTGCATCCTGCGGGGAATGGATATTCACTGACTTACCGTCAAGTATGATCGCTCCGCCATCTTTCGGATACACACCGGTGAGTACTTTGATTAATGTGGATTTGCCGGCGCCGTTCTCACCCATCAGTGCATGTATCTCGCCTTTATTCAGAGTAAAGTCGACCTTCTGTAATGCACGCACGCCAGGAAAGGTTTTGTCGATCGCTCGCATTTTAAGCAAACTATTATTATCCACGGGTTATACCTCTTGTGCTTCGGATTTTTTAAAAAACGCAGTGCGGTTTCTCCTCACGGATCCATCCGCACCGCGTTTTTCAGGTAAATGGTTACATATCAGATGCCGTATTTATCTACGTCTTCCTGCTTGATGGTTGCAGCATCGAAGCCCTTTTCTTCCATGATGATGGTCTTCTCAGGTGTCTTGCCTGCTTCGAGGTCCTTAATGATGCTGTCGATGTAGCTGGCCTGGAACGGGTTGCACTGACCGTCGTAGTTCCAGTTCTGCTTTAAGAGTTCTTCCAGAGCCCACTTGTTGCAGTCAAAGCCCATTACGATAACGTCCTTGCCTACGCCGTGAGAGATACCTGCTGCGTCAAGAGCTGCAACAGCACCCTTCGCCATATCGTCGTTCTCAGCATAGATTACGTTGAACTTCGTACCGGAGTCGATAACAGACTGTACGATCTGCTGTGCCTTCTCAGCGTTCCACTCAGCGGTCTGCTGCTTAACGATAGTCCAGTTGCCTTCAGCGGCTACCTTTGTATCGAGCGCACCGGATCTGCCCTGCTGAGCTGCGGAACCCATAACGCCCTGGATATGAATTACGTTGTACTCGGAAAGATTCTGGCTTGCAAGCCAGTCAACTGCTGTCTGGCCTTCCTTAGCCATATCGGAAACGATAGAAGCTTCATAGAGGCTCGGGTCTGCGTTGATGGTTCTGTCGAAGAGGATGACCTTAACGCCGGCGTTCTTTGCATCCTGGAGAACGGAATCCCAACCTGCTACGTCAGCAGCGGAAAGGAGAAGATAATCTACTTCGTTCTGGATGAATGTCTGAGCGTACTGGATCTGCTCATCGTTCTTGAGGCTGTAGGAGAAAGATGCGTCATAGCCGTTCTCCTTAGTGAACATAGCCTTCAGGTCTGCGTCGTTTGCTGTACGGTAACCGGACTCGTTCGGGTCGTTGTTGATGATACCTACTTTAATAAGACCTGTGCTCTCTTCTTTGCTAGCCTCTGTTGTTGTTTCAGGTGCTTCAGTTGCCTTTTCGGTTTCTGTCGGCTTTGCTGTTGTCGTCGTTGTTGTTGTGCTGGAGCTGCTGCATCCTGCGAGACTGAAAGCAAAAACAGAAGCCATGATAAGTGCTACTACTTTTTTCATGATTTACCTCCCTGGATAGTCACTTTTTCGGGGTCCTTCCCCCTTCATCTGACTTCATTTTAGGTTTGTCACAAAAAAAGACCATTCACAAAAAACGGAAACGAAGTTGGATTTTTTATCCCTTACGATTTCCGTTTCATTTTTCTACGATTTCGGTTTGTTTTTTCGATTTGGGAAGTCGAAGTTCCACTCTCGTTCCACGGTCGAGGATACTCTCGATGTGGATCCCGTACCCTTCTCCGTAGTTTAAACGGATCCTCTCATTTACATTATAAAGGCCATAGACAACTCCGCTCTCCGGCGTATGCTCGCGAAGCGCGCGTCTGACTTTACGGAGATGTTCCTCGTCCATGCCCTTGCCTTCGTCTTCCACCACAAGCGAGAGATACTCTTTTTTCTCCTCACCGTACACCTTGATGGAACCGCCGCCACGCTTGTTCTTGATGCCGTGGTAAAGCGCATTCTCGACGATCGGCTGGACGGAAAGCTTCGGGATCATATACTCGAAAAGATCCTCCGGAACATCGATCTCAAACTTCAATATATCCTGGTAACGGATCTGCTGGATCTCCAGGTAGCTTCGTACATGCTGGAGCTCCTCTCTGATCGTGACCGATTCTTTTCCTTTATTAAGAGAAAGACGGAAAAAGTCCGAAAGGTTTCCGACCATGCTCACGACCTGTTTCTGGTTTCCGGCCTCCGCCGACCAGATGATCGCATCGAGCGTGTTATAGAGGAAGTGCGGATTGATCTGCGACTGCAGAAGATCGAACTCGGATTTACGAAGACGCTTCTGCTCTTCTTTTACCTGTTCCTCGATCGGGCGCGTGATCCACTTCGGACCGACATAGGAAACGACGATCATGGAAATGAGACCGAAAGCCATAAGGCCGGCAGAGATCTCAACGATGTTCATGAAGAGCTTGTTGTTCTCGGCCTGGGTCGTCTGGATCTGGCGGTTCTCGTAGTAGATATATTCGTTGATCGTCTCCTGGAAAAGAGACGTTACGATCTGCACGTCGTTTTCCCAGATGAGCTTATTGGATTCGTACTTGTTCTCATACCCGAGATTCTCGGTGATCTGTGTGACATAGGTGTCGAGGTTGTTTAAATACTTTTCGGCATAGAGCAGACGCTGCAGATTATCCTCCGTATTGGTGTAACCCTTAAGACCTGTGACCAACTGACGGGCCTTGGCCAGTTCACTCTTCAAGGTGGAGTTTTCCGGTGTGACGTTACCGACGACGAGAAGATAGGTCTCATTATCGAAGTCCTCTTTAAACTTCAGGGAGATCTCACTTGCGGCGACAACAGAGCTGATCATCTTATTGTTGCGCTCGTTGATATGCCACATGTTATAGAAGGCATAGCACATGAAGACCACGCTCGGCAGGAGCAGGACGATATAGGAGATACGGATCTGGGTCGCAAGATGCGATCTCGGTTTTCGGGCCTTCTCTTTTGTCATTTACTCTTCCCCGTCATTTCGGCCGCGGTTTCTGTACTGTGTCGGCGTTACGCCCTGTGTCTTTTTGAAAAGATACGAGAAGTAATGCGGATCTTTGTAGCCCACCATGATGCCAATCTCGTTGCTCTTCTTCGAAGTTCTTCTGAGAAGATCCTTCGCCATATTCATGCGGTAGTCGGTCAGGTACTTGATGAAAGGCTGACCCGTTTCCTGCTTGAAGATCGAGCTTAAGTGGTTCGGTGAGAAATTGACCTGCGCCGCGAGTGTATTGAGCGACAGCTCCTCATCCGAATAATGCTCGTAGATATATGCGATGGCATCCTTCATGACATCGTGATACCGGCCGAGTGCGTGGTCTTCACGAAGCGTGAGGGCCTCCTTCAGGATCCGGTTTATGTAGTCGTGTGTATTCTCCTCTTCGGACAGGACCTCTGCCCCCGGGAAACCGAACTTCTCTTCCATTTCCTGTCTCGTAAGTCCAAGTTCGTTTTCTGCAAAATCCGCCACACAGAAATAAACGTCCATGGCGATGTACTGACGAAGCATCGTGGACTTCAGCGCGTGACCACCGATATTATTTAAATATTCCTCTAAGAAGAATTCGATCTCCGATGCTTCACCGGCACGCAGGAAACGCTTCATGAGACGCCGGTCAATATGCTTCGGATCGATCTCGGAGAGGATATCGACATTATTTTCCGGACGAAGCCCTTCCTTCGATCCTTCGAGGAAAGCATTCTCCGAAGTAAGATACAGATGCGCATATGCACGGCTTGCCCAGTCAAATGACTCGTGGATCTCCGTGATCCTTCCGACCGTCTGTCCGATGGCGCCGAAGTAGCGGATATGCTTATACCCCGAAAAGAGTTCTTTCATCTTACTGATAGCACGGTCGATCCTTCTTCTGATCTGCTTATCGTCATCCCCCTTGAAAAGAAGCGCCGTCCCTTCCACCTTGAAGTCGAAGAACAGGGCATTCTCCTCTTCCGCGATCCTTCGCACCGCATCTTCCACAGTAAGAACGCTGGTGGAATATTCACCAATATCGTGCTTATCGGACCAGATCTTCAAAAGCACGATGTTATAGCGGATGGCCGTCAGATCGATCGATAGTTTTTTCGATTCCGCGATCAGTTCAGATGCATTCTTCCCGCCCTTGATGAGCGTATTGAAAAAGTCCCTCTTATCGAGCTCCGTACGCTCGCGCATTTCCTCTTCATATCTTTTGGCCGCTTCCCGCTCCGCCTTTTTTTCACGGATCTTTTCGGAAAGAGCATCGACCTCTTTGATGAGGGTCTCTCCGTTGACCGGTTTTAAAAGGTAGCAGGATACGCCGATCTTGATCGCTTCTCTTGCGAACTGGAAATCTTCGTAACCTGTAAGGATAATGATCTCGATCCAGGGGAACTCGGACTTGATCATGTGGCTCAGCTGAAGGCCGTCCATGAAAGGCATCTTTATGTCCGTGATGACGATGTCGGGTCTTTCCTTCTGGATCATGGAATAAGCGACTTCACCGTCGCCCGCTTCGCCGCAGAAATCGTAGCCGTGCGCACTCCAGTCGATATTGTTCTTAATACCTTCGCGGACGACGAACTCATCCTCGACCAGAAATACTTTCAGCATAGAACATCCCCTTCTCCTCAACGAAACAATAAAAAAATCGCCGATGGCTTCGGCGATTTCATTATCATGCATTTAGCATTATTCGTCAAACAGGGTCACTCGATGACCAATTCTCTGATCTCGACCTTCTTTACTTTCCTTGAAGCAAGGTAAGCAAAGAGGAAGAAACAGCCCAGAAGTAGGAGGACAGGGATCAGGATCGTCTCTGTCCGATACTTTGAAATGAAATTAGAGACACCGACACTTCTGAGGACCGTGCTCAGTGTCTGGTTCGAAAAAAGAATACTCAGAACGATACCTAAAGCAGATCCGATCACGGCGATGATCAGGAAGCGAAGCGCAAACAGCAGGCGGAGTTTTCCCGAGGTAAAACCGATGGCTTTATAGATGCCGAGGTCTCTTCTTTCCTGTGCAAAGGACTTGCTGCAGATCATGGATACAACGACCAGTACGAAGATGATCGATAATGCATAGATCGTATAACGCATGGCATCGACTGCAGTCGAGATCGACTTGATATCCGAAACTTCGGAAAAATCAGAATCCGCCACGATCTTAAACCCATCGCCGAGTCTTTCTCTCAATGCTTCTGCGATCCGATCGGCCTCCTCCGGCTCCGAAAGGCTCGCGCCGTACCAGACATACCCGGTTACCCCGATCTTTTTTGCTCCGGCATCGGACATGGCCATCGTCATGCCGGTATCGTTCATGCTGCAGAATATACCCGAGACGATAAATTCCTCTTTGTATTCTCTTCTCGCAACTTCGAGCGTATCTCCTGTCTTCAGTCCCAGATCCTCGGCCAGGATGTCCGTGATAACAAGTTCGTTGTCATAGACCGGAGCTCTTCCGGAGACCATACTGATCGTTTCCGGATCATGATAGAACTGACAGTAGATCGTATTTCCGTTGACCGTGACATACTCATTTCTAAAGAAGATCGATTTTTCTACACACGACTCATCTTTCACGACAGATTCGATCCTTTCCATCTCCTCTTCGGTAAAGTTTCTATCCTGCGGTCTTACCTCTACTTCGCAAAGGATCGAACCCAGAGCCTCGAGTGCGGACTTCGACTTCATGCAGCTGGCCATAAGATTTACGGAAAGCATGAAGAACATCAGAAGTGCGGTGATCAGGATCGCCACGAAATAGCGGCGCTTATTCGAACTGAACTGACGGTAGGAAAGGCTCATGGACAGGTTCTTTCCGGAAACAGGGGCCGTCAGGAAACTGTCGAAATAGACATCCCTGCTCTCGCCGGTAAGTGCTTTTACCGGAGAGACCTTCGCCACTTTTCTCGTCGCAAGAAGAATGACCAGAACAGACAAAACCAGGATCACCAGAAGAACCACAAGGCTCGTCCCAAGATCGACATCTTTCTTCGCGATGATCGCTGTGATCGGCTGGAAGATCCCGCCGAAAAGAGCAATCATGGGGATCGAGAGAATGGTTCCGATAACCGCACCAACGATCTCCGCAAGAAGATACTGCAGCATATAGAGCACGCGTATTCTTCCCTTGGTGAATCCGTCAGCTTTCAGAATGCCGATCTCTGCGTAGCTCATCTCGATCGTCACGGTGATATTGTGCGCCATGATGATCAGCACAACACCCGCAAGGACCAT
Organism: Clostridiales bacterium; assembly: GCA_017551865.1. Lineage (GTDB taxonomy): Bacteria > Bacillota > Clostridia > Saccharofermentanales > Saccharofermentanaceae > Scatonaster. The sequence continues at coordinate 185,768 of JAFZKB010000030.1, forward strand.
CGCAAAACCGATCATGATCGAGCAGATGATGTCCGAGAAAAGATTGGTGTAGTGCTTCATCTGGGTCTCCGTGGCCGAAGCGTATGCATAGTCCTGGATACCGGTGTCACGGTTGATCGTTCTTGCAAACTCTCCGTCACTTAACTCACAGTCGGCATTTTTATATACATAAACAATCGTGACCCGTCCAGCGACATCCGAGTCACTGGCTACATCCACATCTGCGGAAAGTCTTTCGAAAGTCTCCGGTGCGACATATACGGTCTTCCATCCGACCATCGCGCAACCGTCTATCGGCTCGACAACAAAGCCTTCGATCTTAAGTGTATATTCTCCGGATTTCGTCTCGAAACGCAGGTCATCCCCGACCTTGCAGCCGTCGTTGGTGGCAATACCCTGCACGAGGTAAATACCGTTTTCTGAGATCGGACGGACCTCATCAAGATAACTGGAAAAGTCATCCGAGAACTGCTTTTGCACGATCTCATTCATCGGCACGATCAGCCAGCTCTGATTATCTTCTTTACCCTTTACAAAATGCCTCCTCATCAGGATAGCATCCATCGTCGAAACATGATCAACCATCGGATGGTCTTTGACCGACTTCAGGAGTTCATCCGAAAGGCGCTCATTCGTGATATTCATCATGAGATTGGCCGCCTTGAATTCTACATACGCATCGTCAACGCTTTTCCTGACGTTCTTCTTCACGCTGTAGATCGTCGTCAGGAACATCGACACAATGATCATCAGGAGCATGATCCCGAGGAACGCGCCCTTCTTTCTTTTAATGTTGGCACGAAGTAAAGTAAGGATATCCATTTTATTTCCTCCTTACCACTTCATGGAAGACAGCCATGCGTTGACCTGTGTCTCGCGGCTCTTTTCCTCTTCTTTATCGTACGGCGGAAGTGTCATCTCCCCGATCACGTTACCGTCTTCAAGATACAGAAGGCGGTTTGCGCGAAGTGCCGCACGAAGATCGTGGGTAACCATCAGGATGCTCTGGCCGTTTCGGTTAAGCTCCGTCAAAAGGTCCAGGACTTCCTTTGTATTCTTTCTGTTCAGTGCGCCCGTCGGCTCATCTGCGAAAAGCAGCTTCGGCTCGTGGATGATCGATCTGGCGATCGCGCAGCGCTGCTGCTCACCGCCGCTGACCTGCGAGGGAAGATGCGTCTTCACATCGGAAATGCCCATCTGCTCCAGGAGCTTTTCGGCGCGTCCCTTCACCTCAGATGTGCTCTTACCGTTATTCAGATATCCCGGCACCGTGACATTTTCCAAAAGTGTGAGATTGGAGATCAGGTGCATCTGCTGGAAGATGAAACCGAAGTCGTGCGATCTTAACTTCGCCAGTTCCTTCTCCTTCATCTTTACCAGATCTTTTCCATCGAAAATAACCTGTCCCGAGGTCGCTTTATCCATCCCGGAAAGTGCATATAAAAGTGTGGATTTACCGGATCCCGACGCACCCATGACGACAGTGAAATCCTTCTCTTTGATCTCCAGATCGATATGGGAGAGAACGTGCACCTGTCCGCCGTTGTGGGCAAAGCTCTTGCAAAGATCGTGTGCAGTCAGAATATTCGAACTCATTTGTTTCCTTCTCCTTTTCACTTCTTATTCGTTTTCGTTGTACCCATTTTCTCCGAAAACTTATTAAGAAGTCCTTAACCTTTCTTCACGATCAAAGTTTCTCATTTACCGGCAGGATCAGTTTCGCCGAAAGCCCGTCCGATGTATTTTTGAGCTCGATATCTCCATCCATCTGCATCATCAGATACTTCACGATATAAAGGCCGAGGCCGGAACCGGGCTGCGATCCGTGATTGTGGCCCCGATAGAACTTATCGAAGATAAACGGCATGTCTTCGTCAGGAATTCCCTTGCCGCTGTCGCTGATAAGGATCGAAACCGTGTTCTCCGTTTTTTCAAGAGTCACGTTGATCTTCGTTCCCGCATACTTTCTGGAATTCGTAATGAGATTTTCCACACACTGAAGAAGCCTGTCCGGATCCGCACTGACAACTGCCGTTACCCCTTTCGAGATAAATGTGATCTCTTTTCCGTCCGGGTCAAGATCCCTGACTGCGCTTTCTACAAAGCTACTGACCTCAAACTCCTTCTTCTCAACTTTCAGCCGGTTCATATCCGAAAGAGAGTGCAGTAAAAGATCATCGGTGACTTTACTGACCTCATCACTTTTCTTCATGATGGTCTGAAGATACTGTGCACGTTTTTCCGGAGAACTGTCCATGTTGGCTTCCAGGCCTTCCGCATAGGCGCGGATCGAGGCGATCGGTGTCTTGATATCATGCGAAAGTGTCGCGATAACGGTCTTATTATTCTCGATGGCTTCTTTTTCCGAAGAGCGCGCTTTATTCAATTCCTTGCGCATACTGTCGAACGCCCAAGAGAATTCTCCGACTTCGGACCCGCGATCATAAGTTAAAGGTATATCCGTATTTCCGCGCGCGATCTCGCTGGTATATTTCGAGATCTTCTTTAAAGGACGGAGCACCGTCACATATATAAATACGCCGGCAGTAAGAAGTCCGAGTACGCATACTCCGCCGATCAGGAGGATCCTTCCGTCTTTTTTCCCGCCGCCCTCAGACTGCCTTATGCCATCAGATAAAACAGAGAGTTTCTCGGATGCCTGCTTTACATCTCCCTCCTCAAGGAGCTTTTGCACTTCATTGATCCCGACGAGGTTTTCCTGCTTTCCGGTCTCCCCATTTCCGGACGACGTAAGATAAAGCCCCGCCGTAAGCGCGATGACCAGTACCGAAAGCACGGAAAAAACGAGAAAGACACGTTTACGCATCGCCCGGCACCTCCAGCTTATAGCCGACCTTAAAGACCGTCTTGATGAACTTCGGGTCCGCAGGATCTTCCTCGAGTTTTTCACGAAGCCAGCGGATATGTACCGTCAAGGTCGATGCTTCCGACGTCATGAAAGCGCCCCATACGGATGTCAGGATCTTCTCTTTCGGCATCGCCTCATTTTTGTGCTCGCAAAGATAAGCAAGGAGATCAAATTCGCGAAGCGATAACGATACTGGTTCTCCTTTTTTCGTGACTGTCCGCGACGTGATATTGACAACGACATCTCCAAAAGAGACGATCTTTTCTTCTGTTGAAAAACCGTACGTGCGGCGCAACAGTGCCTGCACGCGGACGAGAAGCTCTTTCATGGAATAGGGCTTCGGAAGATAGTCATCTCCACCGATCGAATAACCGGTCACACGGTCATCTTCACTCGTTCTCGCACTTGCGAAGATCACAGGTACCGTCGATACTTCGCGGAGCTGTCTGCAGATCTCGAATCCATCGCTGTCGGGTAGGTTGATATCCAGAAGCAGAAGATGAAAGGCGCTTTTACTAAGGAGGTCAAAGGCATCATCCGCAGATGTCGCCGTCGTGACCTCATAACCGTATCCCGAAAGCATATCCGTTATGATGGTCAGAATATCCTTGTCATCGTCAATGATCAGAATCTTGTACGCCATACCTTCTCCCCTGAAAGCCCTGCGCCGATCTTACTTCTTCTCGAAATAATATGCGTGCCAGTCGCCTTTCTGCTTTTCTTCGATAAGGGTCAGACCTGCTTCCCTGCACGCGGAAAGCGCGATCTCCTTTTTATGGTCGATAATGCCGCTCGTGATGAAATGTCCGCCGGGAAGGAGCTTGTCCGGGACCATCGGTGCGATCCCCGCGATGATCTCCGCGACGATGTTGGCGATGATGAGGCTGTAGCCTTCTTTCTTCGCGTCCTTCAGTTCGCCGGTATAGCAGTCGACATCGACCTGATTCTCTTCACAGTTCGCAATCGCCACATCGACAGCCAGCCGGTCGATGTCACAGGCTTCAACAGACTTGCAGCCGAGTTTCGCCGCAATGATCGAGAGGATCCCGGATCCGCAGCCGACGTCGAGGACGGTATCGTCAGCAGAAAGATGTTCGTCGATAAATTCGGCGCACATCGAAGTCGTCTCATGGGTGCCCGTTCCGAAAGCGGAGCCCGGATCGAGATAGACGACTTTCTGATCATCCGTCTCGGATACAGATTCTTTTTCCCAGGAAGGGGCGATCGTGACACGCGGAGAAACGGAAAAAGCGTGGTAGTCTTTCTTCCACTCGTTCTCCCAGTCCTCGTCTTTTACATATTTATAGGTGACCTTGCCGTTTCCGACCGGCAGAAATTCGGAGATCGCGGACAGTCTTTCTTCAAGAAGTCCGATCGTCTCCTCCAGGGTCTTACTGCCCGTTGCGATATTTCCGTAGATGGTGCCGACGCCTTCAGGGTTATCGTATTCTTCTTCCTTGGCGCCCAGACGGATCCCGTCGTCAAACTCCGCAAAATAGGCCTGGATCTTCACATCCTGGCCGAGGGAATCCACGAACCCGTCGTCGGCATAGGCCAGAGAATCCGGATCGTCGATGATCCTTTTGATCTCCAGCGGATCACATACCGCGATCCCGTCCGCGCCCAGCTGTGACAGCATCTCACAGATCGCTTCAGAAGCCTCTTCGGTCGTTACTATCTCAATTTCCACCCACTTCATACATCCACTCTCGCTTACATTTCAGATTCGTCCATTATTCTACCGCTCATGCCGTCTCCTTGCAATTTGGAAACTATTTTCTAGAAAAAAATTGACAATTTCCGTTGCTTTAAGGACCGCTTTTCTCTATTATGTTAGTAGTCAAAACAAGGGGTCATTTCCTCATGGGGTATAAAAGTAATCGAAAGAAAGGGACCGTACTCCGGATCCTGCTTATAATTTGCGTCATATCCGTTGCCATCGTCATTGTCATCGCAGAAAAGGAAAACCGTCTGCGCCTGTCTTCGCCTATAAGCGCTTCCCCTACTGAAGTTATCCTTTCCGGCTCTTCCGAAACGGCATTTTCTGTTTCCGCAGATGCCAAGACGCAGGAGCCGTCTTCCGATCACATGGATGAAACTTCCGGAAAAGAACCGGTCGCTTCTTATCCGCTCTATGGCTTTTCCGAAAAAGACTCTTTTGATCCGATGATCTACTGGGACCGTCAGGCTTCCTGTGCGGCCGGAAGAAAAGATCTTCTTTCCGAGCTTTCTTCTCTTCCTCTTCCCTACTCCCTCTCTACAAAATATAAACTTTTCCGGCAGCCGGTCTATGTCGATCTGATCGCCGTCGGCGATAACCTGTATCACACAAGCATCACCAACTACGGAAAGCAGGAAGACGGCTCATATAACTACGATTCGATCTATGCCAACATCAAAGACTACATCAAGGACATCGACGTCAAGGTCATCAACCAGGAAGTCGTTCTAACCGCCGATCCTTCCAAATGGTCGGGATTCCCTGTCTTCGCGGCGCCGATCGAATGCGGGCAGGCTGTCGTCAAGGCCGGGTTTAATGTCATCACCCATGCCACCAACCACAGCTGGGACAAAGGAAAGGATGTCGCATTAGAAGATATCGCCTTCTGGAAAAGCCAGGAAGGTGTTATCCTGACCGGCATGTACGATTCCCAGGAAGACCGCGACAAGATCGATATCGGCGAATATAACGGCATTAAGATCGCATTTTTGAATTACACCTATAATCTCAACGGCTACAGTCTTCCGAAGGACGCACCGTATATGGTCAACCTTCTGCGCCCCGAGATCTTCGTTCCGGATATTGAAAAGGCAAAAGAACTGGCGGACATCGTGATCGTTTTCCCTCACTGGGGAGAAGAATATCAGACGACGCCCAGCGCATATCAGAGAAATGTAGCAAGGCAGCTGGCGGAAGCCGGCGCCGATCTTATCATCGGATGCCATCCGCACGTCGTCCAGCCTTTGGAGATCCTGGAACTGGAAGGCGGCCGTCAGGTCCCCTGCTTCTATTCTTTAGGAAACTTTATTGCGAATATGCCCCGTGCAGACAGATGTGTAGAGGCGATGGCCCGTGTCCGGATCCGTAAACTGGGCAATAAAGTCTCCCTTGAATATGTAGAGGCTGTTCCCCTCGTCAATTTCTATACCCCACAGTTTACCGGCTATACCGCCTATCTGGCCGAAGACTATACCGACGAGATCGCCAGGACCCACAGAAATCCGGATGTGACACCTCGCTATGTGGAAAATTTCTGGAACAATATCTTTAAGATCAGCTACTATTCTTTTTCCGACGAGAAAAAAAATAACGTCTGAAGAAATGTCTAATTAGTAAATAGACCAGATAGGAAAAGTGAGGTATTGATTATGAAAAGAAATAAGAAGCTGCTTAGTATCTTTCTGTGCCTGAGCATGGTCCTCGGCGTAGCCTGCACATCAGAAAACAAAGACGGAAAAACGGACGGAAAGCTTCCCTCCTCTGAATCAACTACTGAAGTTGCGGAAACAGAAGCTCCGACAACCACTACCACCAAAGAAACAGAAGAGACCACGCCGGTCGTAACCGTCTCTGCTACACCAACGATTTCACCCACACCGACACCTCCAGAAATGGATAAGGACAAGTCGGAACTTTCAATGGAAGAGTTATTCAAGTTTTACCCGGAAGATTTCCCGGTCATTGACAGCTCCACGGCGAGAAAACCTATCACCGCCGGGATCTATGAGTACTTCATGGAAGGATATGACAAAGAGGACAAACTTCCGCTCTGCTCCAAAACGCACGGCGCCTGGATCAACCTGGCCGACAAAGTCGCCGACCTTGTTTTCCTCGTTGCTCCGACTGAAGAGGAAGAATCCCACTTCCGCGAAGTAAAGGTCAATATCGAGATGAAACCTTATGGTTATGACGGACTGGGCTTTATCGTCAGCCCGGACTGCCCCGTCAAGAGTCTGACTCAGGAACAGATCCGCGGCATTTATGAATGCAAGATCACCAACTGGAAAGAAGTCGGTGGTCCGGATGCCGAGATCCATCCTTACTTCAGAGATGAACAGTCCGGAAGCCAGCGTCTCTTCGAAGAATTTCTCTGGCCGGACGGAGATGCACCGGATTTCTCTTCCATGATGGACCACTTCTATTTTGAAGACGATATGGAAAGCATCACCGACTCTGTTTCCTGTGACAAGTATGCCATCGGCTACAACATCATCTCCTATCTTGACTGGGCCTTTGAAAACGGCTACATCGATCTTGTAGCGATCGACGGCGTAGTCCCGAAGACCGAGACCTTTAAAGACAACTCCTATCCGTATATCACCACCGCCTATGTCGCCATCCGTGCAGACGAACCGAAGGACAGCCCGGCCAGAAGACTGTATGACTGGATCGGCTCCGAAAAGAGTGTCGAGATCATCTCCGGAAACAGTTCCCTGTCCGTCAACGTCGGAGAATCGAAGATCCTGAAGTACGATTCGTAATGAGTTCCGATAGAGGAAGAAAAAAGATAAAACCATCGAAAAGCCCTCTCAGCATGTCCCTGAGAGGGCTTTCACTTATTGTTAGGTATTCGTTATCCTATAGAAACTTTTTTCATCATCACATTCTCGAGCCATACCCAAATCAGGCTGCAAATTCCGTTCCAACTGCATACGCATTCCGCTAACGGCGGCATGACCTTTCCGAAAACAACGGCATGAGTTTCCGCACCGATCGGCATGGGGTTCAAAGAATGTTATAGTCTTTTCTGCAGCCAGATTGCTGCGGAAAGGAGGCATGGAAACCATGCAACAATACACTACGATAATCGGTGTGATCCAGATGCGCTTGAACGATTGCTCATTCTCTGTGATCCAAGGGCGTTACCACATCGGTTCAGGCACCACACAGCGGATCTGGAGCCGCTTTGAGGCTTCAGGGTTGACGCTGGAAGAACTAAAGGCGATGGATCCCAAAGCGGTCGAGGAGTTATTTTATCCATCGGACCAGGTCCGCAGGAAGGATATTCCTCTTCCGGATTTCCAGTACTACTACGATCGCATTCACGCTAAAGGAAGCAAAATCAATATTGCTTATTGCTGGATCGAGTACAAACAAGAACATCCTGACGGGTACGAGCAGTCGCAATTCTATGAGTATTACAACAGATTCGTAGAATCCCACTACGGAAAACGGGATACGAAGATGGCCGTCGAAAGAGTCCCGGGAGAGAAGATGTATATCGATTGGGCCGGCGATCAGCCTTTCCTCTTGTTGGATCCCGACACAGGCGAAATCCGTAAGATTCATCTCTTTGCTACAACTCTGGGAGTTAGCAGTCTCATCTATGCCGAAGCTTTCTTGAATGAGAAACTGTCAAGTTTCGTAGAAGGAACGGTACACGCAGTGCAGTTCTATGGTGGAATTACTAAGTATCTTGTTCCCGATAATCTGAAGACTGCAGTGTCCAAGCATACAAAAGATGAATTAGTGTTGCAGAGCGTATATTCGGATCTGGAAGACTTCTACGACACGATCGTCCTTCCTCCGCCTCCCCGAAAACCTCGAGGTAAATCCACAGTTGAGAATCACGTGCGATATCTGGAGACACATGTGCTCGAACCATTAAAGGAAAAGGTCTACACATCTCTAGATGACATCAACCGGGAAATAAAAGAAATAGTAGCAGTTCTCAACTCCAGGGATTTTCAGGGCAGAAACTATTCAAGACTTGATGCATTTGAACGTTACGACAAACCTTGTTTGAAACCACTGCCGGGCGGAATCTTCACGGTTTGCGATTACAAAGCAATCAGCAAGGTCCCTGATAACTACCACATAGAGTACGATGGCCACTACTATTCCGTAGTTTACACGCAATGCGGAAAGCCTGCAATCCTTAAGGCAACGCACACAGAGATAAAGATATGTGACAGCTACAACCGTTTGTTGTGCAAACATAAGCGTGCATACCGCGATTTCCCCCGCTATATAACGGAAGACAGTCATATGAGGCCAGAGCATCTTTACTACAAGGAAGTCAATTCCAAGGATGGTGCATATTACAGAAGATGGGCATCCGTTTTCGGATCTAACATGTCTGAATTTATAGATCGTATGCTTAAATCCTCCAAGCACGAGGAGCAATCTTATAACGCCTGCGCAGGGATCCTGCATTCCGTTAAGGATCTTCCTCACGGAATTGTTGAGGAAGCTGCACGGCAGTGTATAGGAATGAACTCATGCAAGTACAAGACATTCAAACAGGTTCTTGGGAGAATCCAGTCAAACACATCGGATTCAAGTGAGAGTCTCCCACAGCACGAGAATATTAGAGGAAAGGACTTCTACAAGTAAAGGTAACCCCAGATGGCGTATAGACAAAAAGATTATACATACAACCAACAGCTCACAACAGAAGAAAATGTCCTGCTGGACAGACTGTTCAAGTTCAAACTGTCTCACATGGCCGAGGAACTGGAACGGCAATTTCTTGACCCGAATTCCGAACTGGATGATTTCCACACGCGCATTACAGCGCTAATTAATTACGAATGGGATCAGCGGCAGACCACTAAGTTCAACAAACTGCTGCGCAAAGCGACATTGAAGTATCCTCACGCGGATTTTGACGAATCTCTTTATGAACCCGACCGGATGCTCGATACACACGCTATAGAGCTTCTGCAAACATGCAAGTGGATCGATGAACCCAAAAATCTTCTGATTACCGGCAGTGCCGGTGCCGGCAAAACACATATTGCCAATGCATTTTGTGTCGCGGCTTTGCAACAGTTGAGGACTGTAAAATACATTCGCGCTAACACTCTTTTGCAGCAAAGCGAGAAGGCTCGGAAGACTAATTCGAGTTACGAATACACAAACGAGATGTCAGCTTACGACCTTCTTGTGATAGATGACTTCGGCTTGATGGAACTTGATCTAGATAAATGCAGAGACCTGTTCGAAATAGTCGAGACGCGAGATTGCAGAAAATCCACAATGATCGTATCTCAGCTTCCTGTTGCTAAGTGGTGGGATCTATTCAAGGACAACACATATGCAGACGCTTGCCTGAGCAGGATGACTGCCAAGGCTTACAGACTGGAATGCAATGGCCGTGATATGCGCAAGAGCGAATAGCGTGCCTAAATAGCGTCACTCCGTGCCGCGTGAAGCGGAACAGCATGCCGTTCTTTCGGAATCGGCATGCTGTTTTTGCGGAATTTGCAAATCAGGCCGTTCTAAAAACCTTATACTCCTGATGAGATAAGACAAAATCGTCATATACCGATTTCATTTCTCCATGAAGATTGAATCTGAAACTGAATGATAGAACAATGCCATGACTTTCGTAATAACAAACCGACTCCAAAACTCGAAGAAGATTTTCTCGATCAGTATTCACCGGATCTTCTGTGAATTCGAAATACTGCAGGTTTTGCATCTCAGCAAGAACATCATAATCATCAAATAACAGATTAAACGAAACAGTAATTGAATCATAATTGACAGGACAACTCCTAAACATCGAGAGCCGTATTGTTTCATCAGTATTTACGATTAGTTCATTGAAACACTTCTCGCCAGATCGTTTAACGACACTGGCATAAAAATGTCCTCCGTCATAGGATCTTTGATCAGCGCCAATCGAGAATATCCGGATTTCTACTCTGGAGTTGTTTTCAAGGAAACAAGAATTCGAGTGTTCTTCCAGATACTTATTTGAGCATTCAGTGATTGAATAAATTTTTTCCAGAGAACAGGTTCCTTTAAAACTTAGTATAGCACTTGAGTTGGTACTTTCTGTAATCTTCCAGTACTCCAATCCATCCAGGCTGTCTGATTCCTGTAGATACTCGTATAATCTTTTGGTCTCTTTCTTTTCCTCGGAATAGAAAAACTTAGCACAAGCAACACTCATTAACATTAGCGGTGTTAATGATGCTGCTATAAATGTTGCTACTATTCTTTTTTGCATATTATTCTCCTTTACAAGAATCAAATCAAGTAATCACTATAATGATATTACCAAAATCCCATCCACGAAACATAAGCGAACTATAGTTTGTACCAGTTAGAGGGCCTTGAGAAAGTAAACGATGGTCTCGAACTAGTTCAATGTATTCAGAGAAGATAATGTATTGTTCTCTTCCACCATTCGATACTCTCAGATATGCTTCATCAGCAATATCATCAAAAATAACACCTGTAACAGTATAATAGTGTTGTGAAGCAGCATCAGAAGTTAGTATGAAACCACAGTTTGAATCCCCAAGTGTCTTTCCACTAGATGTCACACTTGTTGAAAACTCATAATAATTCAAAGCATAATCATCATCAATGCAGAGAGACATAATAACAGGTCTTAATCTGCGTAACATATATACTATAGCTTCTAAATCCAAGTCTGGATTGTTTGTATTAATTGAATGTGGATACACGTCAATATCCAAACCAGTTTCATCACATAAGTCCTCTAAAGCTTGACACATTGACCCGTAAAAAACTCCAAATGACGTAGCAGCAGTCCCATATAAAGTCAGATTGTTTCTCACAAAATCATAATAATCTGGGAAGTCATATTTCTGTGCCCCCACAAACAAGTAACTATATACATCTGAAAAAGATATTAATCCACATCCACTCGTGCAAATATATTGATCATCGCTATCTTTATTCACGATTCCGAACCAATCTTGATTTCCTCCATAGCTTGGATTTGAAGAGCCCGAACCTGGGTGATTATATACTCCAACAAATCGCTTATCATCTTCCGAAGGATCATATATTCCTCCAAGTCCCATAGTCCAAATATTGCTCTTTTTAGGTGATGGATCTATTGCATCACTATAGTAATCCTCATCTGTATCTGTTAACAGCGGATCACTTTTTGCTAGGTATAGTGTCCACAGACCAGTTCCATATTCAATAAACCGCTTGTACCTTGTCCATGTAATATTGGGAAAAGAAGTGGTGCTTTTTTGTACTAATTCTCCATCGACATACAATTCCCCTTCATTAGTTACTTCGACGGTAATTACTTTGCCCATCTCAGCATCATCTGTAAGCCCATCCAAATCCGAATCTTTCAGAAGCGAATCCGAATAATAGAACTGTCCGTTTCCTCCCAGCATACCCTGACTCTCATAAATATCCCACAATCCATCACCGGTTAAAGCATTTTTTTCTCCTAATTCCTCATCTTTTCCTTGACGTTTCTCATAGAGTTCAACAAATTCCTGATAGATATCTTCAGCCGTTTTCCCCTCACAATCGATCACTCCACCTCCAGCAACATGATTCAGCCAATTAAGCGATTCGGTGGAAGGATCTCCGCTGGAAAGAGTAAAAATGTATGCTGTCATTTCTTGACGTGTACGATGATCTGTACTATAAAACTCACAATTAATATCTTTTGAATTATGAAAAGCTATAATCACTATCTCGTTATCCATATTATGATAATTGGTACTATAAGCGATATTAAAAATCTCCATACCGCTCAAATCCGTATCGATTTGGTCTTGAGGACCATATTGATATCCAACCCAATTTTCACCATCATTCCACGGCCAATGCAATACTTGAGACTTTAACAACGCTTTATCTATAGAATACTCGTAGGTATAGATTCCACCAGTATTATATCCGCGCACAACCATACGATCGCCATCTTTCATATTGTCGATAATCTTGGTAGCAATGGCATTCATTTCCCTGATATCGGATTCTGTCATTGATTCGATGTACGGTATTTCAAGCACATAATCAATAGCCTGATATCCTTCATGAGATGGACGCAATTCTCCAGAATACTTCAAACTACTCCAGCAATAGAACCACAGTTCCTTATCCACTACTTCATACTCGCTGAAATGTGTCGTTGTACATGTTATAGTATGATTAATCGTATCTACCGTTGCCTCACAATCAATAAACATACCCGTTGATTCATCAAGATAGAAAATACCAAGAGAAGCTGGGTTTGTTTTGTATCCTTCTCTAACAGGAATAGAATCTGGTATATTCTGATTTGCCGTCAGAAGAAGGTCTTCATCATAATGGAATGTAATAGTTGCCTCATCAAAAGAACCTTCATAATCGATATTAACTGGAACTCCAATAAGACCGACCAGTTCACTAGAGTAAGTATCTATACCATACATATCTCGGATAGTCATTTCTGTATCCAGACACCCCGTTCCTTCCAAAGTGACCTCCACCTTTGTAATTACCGGTCTTTGCTCGTTTGAAAGCAATTCTTCTCTAGTTTGAAGGAATCGTTCCTGACTATCAGGAACTCCGTTTTCATCACTATCAGTATTTGTGGGATTCGTTCCAATCTTCACTTCGTCACCGTCTGTAATCCCATCACCATCCGAATCCGGTTCTAGGGGATTCGATATATACTTATTTAATTCATCCCCATCTAGAATTCCATCAGAATCCGAGTCTTTACTCCACGGAAATGTCCCTTGTTCGAGTTCTTCTTCTAAAGAAAGACCATCCTCGTCTTGATCCTCTTGAGCGTCAGAAATCCCATCACTGTTACTATCTTCAGACAAAGGATTATATCCCAACAAAACCTCTATACCATCCTCGATTCGGTCGTTATCGGAGTCCTTAGAATTCGGATTAGTGCCAATCTTCCTTTCGTAATAATCAGGAATTCCATCATCGTCAGAATCCACATCAGGATCAGGTGTAGGAGATGGGTTAGGAGTTGGTGATACAATCTGGCTTTCTTGGTAATTGTTAATGAATTCAATATAATCCGCAATTCCATTTGAATCTGTATCTATAGATAGTCCAAATGCGCAACTTACTGATTTTAATTTACTTTCCCAAATTTCGAACTTATTAGTATAGTTTTGTCCTTTACCAACAACTGTCAAATTGACTGATGCATGTGGTTCTATATTCTGGCTAGCACCATTATTCATTATTGTTATGCCAATTTCCGAGCTACAGAAATCCGCACCTGCAACTTCATCTATTCTTCTGTTAGCATAAGCAGAAAGACTCCAGTCTTCTATTGGGTCAGAAGAGTTATTTATCAATAAGATTCTACCGTTAAAACCCGACTCCCAATTGGAGTATTCATGATACGTCAAAGTATAACGGTTGGGATCCACTTCGATTTCTTTCGTGTTTAACAGATAAAAAGACGGTAGTTCATTAACTGACTGTCCTTTTCGAAAAGAAACAGTCATTCCAAAACAAATTGCAGCTCCTGGAACAATATCCTGATTCCAACCCGCATTCTTAATCGTATATACTCCTTCGTTATCGCTCTCATAAACTGCTGCCCCCCAAACCCCTTCAATATCATATCGCAGATCAAACGTAAGATACCAGTTATGTATAATATCTGTACCAGTATTTGTGACATGAAATTCGAGATTGGCAAACGAATCCCAAGCTGATACTACAGTGGCATCAACCTCGAACTCCAGCTCTTCAATAACGGAATAATAATCTGAAGTTCTATGCCCAGCAAATATCCTTTCGGGTGCAATAGACAATAACAAAAAAACTGACAACAACACACAAAGACACCTTACCCAGCGATTTCCAAACATAATACGTCCTCCGTCAGGTCACTAAATGATACTATTCTCAAGGATGTCTGTCCCCCAATGCCTACCTATCCTTATATCGTTTAGATTATCATGACTAACAATTAAAGTAAATCATCAGGATGTATGTATGTGAATCGAAAAATTATCTCCATTTACTCTCGATAATTCAGTTAATCACAATTTATCTTATGTCCTGCAAAAAACAGTAATTGCTGGCTCTATATATGCTGTCAGTTAATGTATTACATTCCGAACATGTTCTTAACTCTGTCGAAGAAGGATCCTCTCTTCTGGTAGTTCTTTTCCGTAAGAGAAGAATCAAAGGCACGAAGCTTCGACTTCTGATCTTCAGAGAGTTTGACCGGAACTTCTACGGAGAAGCGTACGGTGTGATCGCCTCGCTTGCCGGAACGGTTCTTGTACGGAATACCCTTGCCCTGAATTGTCAGTGTGTCGCCTGGCTGGGTGCCTTCCTTGACGTGTACAGACTGCTGTCCGTCGATCGTAACAACATTGATGTCGGCACCGAGTGCGGCCTGCATGAACGTGATCGGCATTTCGCAGTAGGTATTGACGCCCTGACGCTGGAGGATCGGATGGGGCTTAACACGGAACTGGATATAGAGTGTTCCGTTCGGGCCGCCACGCATGCCCGGCTCACCTTCATTGGGGATCGGGAGCATATCTCCGGTATCTACACCTGCAGGGATATGGACCTTTAATTCCTTCTTGATGACCGCGCGTCCTCTGCCGTGGCAGTTCGGGCACGGGTTCTTGATGACGGTACCTCTGCCGTTACATGCCGGACAGTCCTTGGTCATCATGGTCATACCGAAAAGCGTCTGCATCTGCTGCTGGATGCGTCCGCTACCCTTACAGGTCGGACAGGTCTCCGGCTGGGAGCCTGCTGCGGCACCGGATCCGTGACATACGGAGCAGATGTCTTCTTTGTTGATGGTGATGGTCTTATCCACACCAAAAGCCGCTTCCATGAATTCAAGCGACATATTGTAACGGAGGTCGGAACCTCTGACCGGTCCGTTCTTTCTTCTTCCGCCGCCGCCAAATGCGCCGCCGAAGAACGATCCGAAGATGTCTCCGAGATCGACGGCCGTTCCGTTGAATCCGGAAAAGCCCTGTCCGTCGACACCGGCATGACCGAACTGATCGTACGCCCTTCTCTTATCTGCATCAGAAAGCACGGCATAGGCTTCGTTACATTCCTTGAACTTCGCCTCTGCCTCCTTATCTCCCGGGTGCAGGTCCGGGTGGTACTGCTTGGCCATCTTACGGTAAGCCTTTTTCAGTTCATCGTCTGAAACACCGCGGTTTACCCCGAGGACCTCATAATAATCTCGCTTTTGCTCAGCCAAAGCTTTCTTCCTCCTTCATCGGCAGAAGGCTGTGCACGAAAAGTCGTGTACAGCCTTGCCGTTTACGTCAATTCTTTTTCGCGGAACACTCCACTTGATCAGAAGTCTCCACCGGCATTCTTGAAGCCTTCGCCGCCTTCAGCACCCTGATCCGGAGCAGCTCCGGCAGCACCGTTAAAGCCTGTGAAATCCTGCGGATTCGGCTGGCCGCCCTGCGGCTGGACCTGTGCGTAGATCTTCTCAGCGACCTTGCTGAAAGCGTTGGTTACGTTATCCGTCTCCGTCTTCATGTCAGCTGTGTTATTTGCTTCGATGGCCTTCTTCAGTCTGTCGAGAGGCTCCTGGATAGAAGACTTATCTGCCGGATCCATCTTATCTTCAAGATCCTTCATGGTCTTCTCTGTCTGGTAAACGCAGGACTCTGCCTTGTTCTTTACTTCGACTTCTTCCTTACGTGCCTTATCTTCTGCAGCGTGGAGTTCAGCTTCCTTGATCGCCTTGTTGATATCTTCTTCACTCATGTTGGAGGAAGCGGTGATCGTGATGTGCTGCTCACGGTTCGTGCCGAGGTCCTTCGCGCTTACGTTAACAATACCGTTGGCATCGATATCGAAGGTAACTTCGATCTTCGGAACACCACGCGGAGCCGGTGCGATACCATCGAGGATAAAGTTGCCGAGCTCTTTGTTGTATCTTGCGATCTCACGCTCGCCCTGGAAGACGTGAACGTCTACCTGAGACTGGTTGTCTGCAGCTGTGGAGTATACCTGGCACTTCTTGGTCGGGATAGTGGTATTTCTCTCGATCATCTTCGTGAATACGCCGCCTTCTGTCTCGATACCGAGAGAAAGAGGTGTAACGTCGAGGAGGAGAAGTCCCTTAACATCACCGGTAAGAACAGCAGCCTGGATCGCAGCACCAATAGCTACGCACTCATCCGGGTTAATGCCCTTGAACGGTTCTTTTCCGAAGAAATTCTTAACCGCTTCCTGAACTGCCGGGATACGTGTGGAACCACCGACGAGAAGGATCTTCTGAATGTCGTTCGGTGTCATGTTTGCATCGGACATCGCACGGCGTACCGGCTCCATCGTTGCTTCTACGAGGTCACGGGTGAGCTCATCGAACTTCGCACGTGTCAGTGTGATGTCGAGGTGCTTCGGGCCGGTCGCATCTGCTGTGATGTAAGGCAGGTTGATGTTGGATGTCATTACGCCGGAAAGCTCGATCTTCGCCTTTTCTGCGCTCTCTCTGATACGGGACATTGCCATCTTGTCGGAACGAAGGTCAACACCCTGCTCCTTCTTAAATGTATCTACGAGATAATCTTCGATCTTCTTATCGAAATCGTCACCGCCGAGACGGTTGTTACCTGCAGTTGCGAGAACCTCGAAGACACCGTCGCCGATCTCAAGGATGGATACATCGAATGTACCACCGCCAAGGTCGAATACGAGGATCTTCTGATCGGATTCCTTATCGAGGCCGTAAGCCAGAGAAGCGGCGGTCGGCTCGTTGATGATACGAAGTACTTCAAGACCTGCGATCTTACCGGCATCCTTTGTAGCCTGACGCTGTGCATCGGAGAAGTAAGCAGGAACTGTGATAACGGCCTGTGTGACCGGGCTTCCGAGGTAAGCCTCTGCGTCGCTCTTGAGCTTGCTCAAGATCATTGCAGAGATCTCTTGCGGAGAATACTGCTTGTCGTCGATGTTTACCTTGTAGCTCGAACCCATCTCACGCTTGATGGACTGAACTGTTCTTTCCGGGTTGGTTACGGCCTGACGCTTTGCGACCTGACCGATGAGACGCTCACCGTCTTTGCTGAAAGCGACTACGGACGGAGTGGTGCGGTTACCTTCCGGATTCGGGATGACAACTGCCTCTGTACCTTCCATAACTGCTACGCAGGAATTTGTTGTACCAAGATCGATACCAATTACTTTTGCCATATTCTTTTTCCTCCTATCGTTCAACGGATCGGAAAGCTTATGCTCTCTTCTCCATAATGTGGTCTACTAAACCGTATTTCAAAGCTTCCTCAGCTGTCATCCAGTTGTCACGCTCGACATCTTTCTCGATGGTCTCGAGGGATTGTCCGGACGCATCCGCGAGGATCTTGTTGAGCTTCTGCTTTGTTCTCTTGATGTGATCGGCTGCGATCAGGATATCTGTCGCCTGGCCCTGTGCACCGCCCAGAGGCTGGTGGATCATGACTTCGGCATTCGGCAGGATGAATCTCTTGCCCTTTGTACCGGCGGTAAGAAGTACTGCACCCATGGAAGCGGCCATGCCCATGCAGATCGTCTGCACGTCAGGCTTGATGTGCTGCATGGTGTCGTAGATCATCATGCCGTCAGTAACGGATCCTCCCGGGCTGTTGATATAAAACTGGATATCCTTATCCGGATCCTCTGCCTCCAGGAAAAGAAGCTGGGCAGTGATCAGGCTTGCCGTTACGGCATTCACTTCTTCGGAAAGAATTACGATCCTCTCCTTAAGAAGACGGGAGAAAATATCGTAGGCACGTTCTCCCCGGTTGGTGGACTCAATAACGGTTGGGACCAGACTCATTCTCTCAAAGTTTTCCATAGTGTTACTCCTTTACATATATAGTTTCGATATTGACTAGTTCGCGACTTTCACGAGCGTGTGGCGGATCACCTTGTCTTTACAGCAGTAGCCTCTCTGAAAGACCTGTACGATCTCCTGCTCGCCGAAATTCTCATCTTCTACGTGCATAACGGCTTCGTGAAGGTTCGGGTCAAAGGTCTCTCCTTCTTTTCCCTCGATCTCCGTGACACCGAGTTTTCCGAGGACCGCGCCGGCCTGTTTGCCGATAAGACGGATACCTTCGGCGACCTTCTCTACAGAAGTCTCGTCCATGTTCTCGGAGGAGATCACGGCACGCTCGATATCATCTACGAGCGGAAGCCATTCCTTAACGACCTCAGCGATCGCATCGGCATAGATGCCTTCCTTCTCCTTCTGTGTGCGTCTTCTGAAATTGTCGTACTCGGCCAGAAGTCTCATATAGCGGTCTTTCATCTCCGCAAGTTCCGAAGCGGTATCATCTTCTTCCGAAGCTCCGGCATCTTCGCCTTCTGCTTCTTCAGACGATTCCTCTACCTCATCTTCCGGGAACTCCAGGACTTCATTCTCTTTTTCTTCCGAAGCCTGATTCTCGATCTCCTGGTTTTCGTCTTTGTCATGCTTTTTCATGATGCTCTCTTTTTCCTTCTTTCGTTATCTTTATCGTCTGCCCTGATCCTATGGCTCACGGCTGTTTCAGTTTTTCGTCGATCATCATCCTCACAAAATTGATCTGTGAGATTACCTTGCTGTATTCCATTCGCTTCGGGCCGATGACACCGATGTTGCCGGCCACCTTGCCACCGACATTATAGGTCGTGGTGATGAAGCTGCAGTCATCCAAGCCATCGAGTGTGATCTCCTGACCGATACGGATCATGTACTCTTTCTTCTCGTCCTGCTTCGTGACTTCATCGACATAACCTGCGACGAGTCCGTCATGCGAAAGCGTATCGAAAAGACCCTGTGCACGTCTCGTGTCCGAGAACTCCGGCAGTGCCAGCATCTTGTGCTTGCCCTGCATGTACACATCGAGGTTATCCGCCTGCTTAATGGCTGTATAGGCTTCGTAGAGGACCTGGTTTAAAAGCGGATCCGGAAGTTCGACTTTCCGGTTTCCCTTGGCGGCCGTAGCAACGGTGATCAGGGAGATCTCCGAAAGCGGCATCCCGCTTAGGCCCTGTTCAACAGCATTGGAGATCTGCGCGATCTGATCCTGCGTCAGGAAATCCGGGATCCTCACCATCCTGTTCTTCACAACGCCAGCCGAAAGAACGACGACTACGAGGACTTTTCCGGGCTCGATCATGAGCATCTTGAGCTGAGTTAAGTAACTGCTCGTAAGCTTCGGTGTCATGGCCAGGGAGATATATCCGGTCTGGTCGGCAAGTGCGGAAGAGGCGGCCTTCAAAAGACCGGCGATCTCGTCGAAGCTCACACTTAACTTCTCCTTGATCTCCTGCCCTTCCTCATCGGAAAGGTGATCGACTTTCATGAGGGAATCGACATACTCTCTGTATCCCTTATCCGAAGGAATACGTCCGGCCGATGTATGCGGCTTCTCCAGATATCCCATCTGTTCCAGTTCAGCCATATCATTACGAAGTGTTGCGGAGCTGACCATGAAATCATGACGATCGATCAAAGCCTTCGAGCCCACCGGCTCACAAGTCGCGACATAATCGTCCACGATCGCCTGAAGAACTTCTTTTTTCCGATTATCCAAAGCCATGTCCGCACCTCCTTCGACTGTTTCAAAGTACGGTTTAGCACTCTTCCCCCCTGAGTGCTAAACCAACTTTATCACTATAGTCAAAGAATGTCAAACATTATCTTGAAAGATCAGAAAAAACTTTTCTCAATAGATTGTACGGATCGATTTCGGATCGATTCCCACAGAACGGCAAAAGGCCTCTATTTCAAGAGGCCCCACAACTTTTTGCACATCACGGTAATGCCCTGTCGTCTTATCGACAAAGCCACACGTCGCTTCTCCAGTACAGATGCTTTTCTTAATCACAGGCTCTTCCCGGGAAGGATCAAAAGGAATGATTTCTTCTTTTTTCTTCTTAAAAAGACTCATCGTCAAAAAAGATCAGCGGTACGGAGACGGATATTCCGGGATCTTCAGTTTATCCATCTCTTTCTTTCTGGCTTTAACGAGGCCGACGATACCGGCGATCAGGACCAGGATCGCGCCGGCCGCCAGGAGATAGAATCCAATCTCGCTGTCGATGTTTCCGCCTTTTTTGACCTGGGTGATATCGTAATAGACCATGTAGTCTTCCACCGCTACAGCCAATGATGAAAGGATACCAATGGCCATAACGCCGCCGTTTCTGCCGAAATATCCGAGCACGAGGCCCAGGGCGGCAAGCGCCAGGAACGCATATCCATCGACCTTATTGATCAGGGCGATCTCCTGCTGGACACCATTGAGACTAAAGGTGATGAAGTTGACGAATACAGAAAGGCCCATAGCAAGAGATGCCAGCATAGCCAGGATGTTGATGTTCTTTTCGTTCAGACCAAGTACGCCGGATTTCGGGAATCTGTAGCCGCACCCCTTGCAGTTCTCCTCTGTCGAGAAAGCGGTCGTGTTACAGATCGGGCATGTCCTCGTACCAAGTTCGATGGCGCCGGAACCCTTCTGAGATCTTCTGGAAGGTGCCGGGGTTTTTTGCGTAGCAGGAGCTCTTCTTGTCTCCTTCTCACTTTCGTTATCGTCCTTATCCGATAATGTACCCGGCTTCATCGGGGCAAACGGCGAAGGACGGCTTGCTTCTTGAGCTGACATGAATGGCGGGATCGGGACGAAACGCTCTTCGTCATCTCTCTTTTCTTCCACATATCCGCCGAGGATCGCCGGCTTCTCATCGGTATTCATCGAGGAATAGTAATCCTGCGCGTACTCGGAGCCGGAAAGGGATTCGCCGGAACCGGAAGAACTTGCGGCCTCCGAAGATCCGGACAGACCTCTATGCTGGGGTTCTTCCTGTCCGCGCGCCTGCTCGGCTTCCTGTGCGGCAGCAGCTGCCGCGGCTCTTCGAGATGGCGGAGTCTTACCTTTTTTCGGTGCAGACCGTACCGGCTGCTCAGGCTCATCAAATCTGTCCGCCGGGAAATCTTCACGGCTGGCCATGGATGCGAACGGGCTCTTTCGGCCGTTGGCAAAAGGTGATCTTCTGACCGGTGCCGGCTCTTCTGCCGGAGCTACTGGCTCTTCGATCGGAGCGACCGGCTCTTCTTCTATCAGAGCTTCAGGCTCTTCGATAACAGGTTCCTCGAAAACCGGTTCCTCTTCAACGGGTTCTTCATAGACGGGCTCTTCAAATGTTTCTTCCATAACGATGTCCTCAGCCTCCGGAATAACGGCAGGTTCTTCGAAAGATGCCTCTACTGGCTCTTCGTAAGAAGTCTCTACCGGTTCTTCGTATGTTAATGTGATAGGTTCTGCATATGGGATCTGGACAGGCTCTTCTTCAGGAACCTCTGCCGGCTCTACGACGGGAGCGGCCGGTTCTTCGATCTGAGCTGTCTTTTTCTTTGCTGCGTTTGTTTTCCTGGTGGATGTCTTGGTGGTTGATGTTTTAGCAGTGGATGTCCTGGTGGTAGATTTCTTTGCTGTAGATGTCTTTGTGGTGGATGTCTTGTCAGTAGATGTCTTATCGGTGGATGTCTTGGCGCGGCTCTTTCTCGGCTTGGAAGAAGACTTCGTTTTCTTCGGTTCAGGAGCGGATTCTTCGATGGCCACCTCGGTCACGGGAGAGACCGCATCTTCTACTTCATTAACGACTTCAGAAACCTTCTCAACAACTGGTTCAACAGTTTTTGCCGGGATATCCAAACTCGCACCACAACGCCCGCAGATCTTAAATGAATCCATCATTCTCTGTTGGCATATCGGACAAATCTTCATTCCAACACCCTCCAAGATATCAAACATATCTAATTTATTATGTAACAACTGCCTCTTTATTTCAAGTTATATATAGACAATGCTAAATATACGCTTGACAGCTAATTTGAATTAGCTTACACTTTAGCTAATTACGATTAGCCACATCAGGAGGAACACGTATGGACACGAAAGAACGTATCATCGATGAAGCATTGACGCTGTTTTCCCAAAAGGGCTACGGCGATGTTTACGTCGCGCAGATCGCCTCAGCCGTCGGCATCAAAGCTCCTTCTCTTTATAAGCATTTCAAGAGCAAACAGGAGATCTTCGATGCTCTGACAAAGACGATGGAAGAGCGCTATATCCGGCAGGCTTCCTCCATCGGGATCTCCGGGATAGATGCCGGAACTGATGCCGAGCTTTATAAAGATATTTCCGAAGAAGCACTCATCAAGATCGGAACAGGTCTTTTCCTGTATTTTCTGCACGACGACTACATGTCGCGTTTCCGGAAGATGCTGACCTTAGAGCAGTTTCGGAACCCCGCTCTTTCGAAGATCTACACCAGACAGTTCTACGAGGATCCGATGGAATTTCAGTCCGGAGTCTTTTCAAAACTCATATGCGAAAAGAAACTCCTGGGCGATGATCCGAAACTGATGGCACTGGAGTTCTACTCCCCTATCTACATGCTGCTCACCGTCTGTGACAGAGACCCTTCTTACGAGAAGACTGCCGTCGCACTCATCGAGAAACACATACATGATTTTAACGAGAAAAGGAAGGTAAGAAAGAAATGAGAATCACAGTCATCAACGGACAGAACCACAAAGGAAGCTCTTACCATATCGGACGCATCCTCGCCGAACAGTTTTCAGATGCGAAGATCAGCGAGTTTTTCCTCCCTCGCGACTTGAATCACTTCTGTCTCGGCTGCTACAGCTGTATCGAAAACGAAGAGAAATGTCCGCATTACAGCGAGAAGCGGGCGATCATGGAGAGAATCGAAGCGTCGGATCTTCTGATCTTCACGACCCCCACCTACTGCATGCGTGCCTCTGCGCCCATGAAGGCCTTTATCGATTTAAACTTCATCAACTGGATGGCTCACCGCCCGCAGAAATGCATGTTCAGCAAAAAAGCCGTCGTCATCTCGACCGCGGCCGGTGCCGGTACCAAGAGTGCCATGAAGGACATCACCACCGCTCTTTTCTACTGGGGAGTTCCGTATGTGAAGACCTATGGAATTTCCGTGCAGGCGGCCTGCTGGGAAGATGTGAAGGAAAATAAGAAGCAGAAGATCTCTTCTGATATGGTCAAACTTGCATCGAAGGTGAAGAAAGCAAAAGCTAAAGCCGGTCTCAAAACGAAGGGGATATTTTCTGTCATGCGCCTGATGCAGGTCAAGAATATGGGGTCCGGAGAAGCCGACCGCTCCTACTGGGAAAAGCAGGGCTGGCTCGGGAAAGGGCGTCCCTGGAAAGAATAACGCGCCGCGCGGCGGCAGTTTCCCTACTTCGATGAACAGATCTTTTCTCAGAGAACGATCCTCCTTCTTCTGACGTGTTCTTCGATCGCCGTAGCAATCAGCTTATGCCCTTCTTCGTTCGGATGGATCCCGTCTTCGCAGAGGAATCGGGAGTAGTTCTTCTTCTCAAGGAAGATCGATGTGATGTCGATCACCGGGACCTGCGTGCTGATTGCAAGCTTAAAGATCTCGATATTATAGCGCTCGTGCCAGTTCGTGATATACTGGCTGTCGTTTCGCATCCACTTCATGATGTTCTCTGCGCAAAGGCCTTTACTGATCTGCTTAAAGTAGCGGGCGGAATCGATCGGTGGCATGGACAGAAGGACCGGAGTCTTTCCCAGATCCTTGATCTCGTTGATGATGCTTCTGTACGTCGCGGTGAAGTTCTCGATCGTAATACCGAAAGATTCCTCGCAGATCTTCTGAAATGAGGCATCCGTGACACGATAGTGATCGTCTTCGTAAATGACGCCTTTCAGCACGGAATCGCCGAATGCAGTGATCATACCCATACCCTGCTCCTTAAATTCTCCCTGTTTCCACTCATTTCCCCAAAATGGAAATGTCCAATTACCAAAAGATATGATACCACATCTTCGGGAAAATGACTGTTCCGGAAAACTTTTTAATATTTTATAGGAGCGTGGCCTCTTTCAGGGTCAGGTACATGTCATTTCCTTCCATATATGTAGAGAAGGTCCCGACAACAGTGATTTCCGCGCCTTCTTCCGGATAGTCTTCCGGGTACTTTGGATCTCCCTTGAGTCGGAATTCGATCCCCTGAGCGCAGCAGGCGGTGGCGTCCTGAATGATGCAGGCGAAGTAATCTTTTCCTGTCACATCATCGTGATATACGGAGAAGTTCCCTTTCATCTTCACGACCTTCCCCATATAGCTGTCAGGTTCGTAGAGCATTCCCAGAACTTCCGAGTAGACCATCGTGCTCGAAAAGGTCGTCAGATCGAGATCGATGCCGTCCTTCGACTTTCCTTCGGAAGGTGCGCCACCAGCGCTCTGCTCCGTTCCTGACGGGAACGTCACGGCGATCTCTGATGCGGGTGTTCCTTCGGCGTTCTGCTTATCCATCCGGGACTGCAGAACATCGGCAACTCCGGTACTGCTGCTCCCTGTACGGGCGTTGGCAGATGCAGCCGCCCCTCCTTTCGAGCAGGCAAAAGAATTGGCCGCAAGAAGAAGACAGACTGACAGACTGAGCATTCTTTTTCCATTTTTCATTTCCCAATACCTCCGGTAATTTCTCCGATTAGATAACAGATGATAAATGCGACAACATCGGCCGCTACGATCGTGGAGCCGACCGGTGTGCCGACCAGGATCGAGATCAGCATGCCAAGCAGCGCGCAGATCACGGAAAAGATCGCTGAAAAAATCGTCACGCTCTTAAAGCTCTTGAAGATCCGCATGGCGGAAAGCGCCGGGAAGATCACGAGCGCGGAAATCAGAAGCGATCCCACAAGGTTCATGGCCAGGACGATGATCACTGCGATGATGACCGATAAAAGAAGGTTATATCTTTCGACCTTTGTGCCGGCAGAGATCGCGAAGTTTTCATCAAACGTGATCGCGAAGATCTTGTTGTAGAAAAGGATAAAAACTACGACGACGATGACGGATAAAATGACGCAGAGCCATACCGTTGAAGCCTCCAGCGTCAGGATCGAGGCTGATCCAAAGAGCGTGGTACAGACATCGCCCGAGACGTTCGATGAGGATAAGGGAAAGACGTTCATGATCAGGTAGCCGAACGCAAGTGCACCGACAGAGATCATGGCGATGGCCGCGTCTCCCTTGATCTTCGCTTTTTCTCCCGAGCGAAGAAGAAGGATCGCGCTTAAGATCGTGACTGGAAGGACCAGGAGCATGTTGTTCGTCAGGCCTGTCACCGCGGCCACACACGTGGCGCCGAAAGCGACATGTGAAAGTCCGTCGCCGATAAAGGAGAAACGCTTCAGGACGAGCGTAACGCCGAGGAGCGAGGAGCAAAGTGCGATGAGCACACCGACGATCAGCGCATGCTGGACGAAAGAAAGAGACAGGTAGATTTCGAGTTTATCAAGCATCTTCCTTACCTCCTTCCATCGAAAGAAAAGCTCTTCCGATATCTGACTTTATGTACTCATCTTTCGTGCCGAAGAAGATCTTCGAGCCGATATGAAGGATGTGGCTGCTGTACTTGATCGCGGCCGCAATGTCGTGGGAGATCATGATGATCGTCATCCCTTCTTTATTGAGTGATTCGATCAGGTCATACATTTCAGAGGTGACCTTCGGATCAAGGCCGCTTACGGGCTCATCGAGAAGCATGACCTGACGGGCGGCAAGAAGTGCCCGGGCCAGCAGGACCCTCTGCTGCTGGCCTCCGGACAACTCTCTGTAGCATTTGTCGGAAAGATGGGTGATCCCCATCTTCTCCATACTTTCTTCGGCCCGCTTCTTCTCTTCTTTGCTGTAGAACGGGCGAAGTCCCATTTTCCCCTGAAAGCCCGAAAGGACGATCTCCCGGACCGAAGCCGGGAAGTCCTTCTGCACGACTGTCTGCTGGGGAAGGTAGCCGATGTCATTTGCCGAAAGTCCGTCGCCCTTTAGGATCTCGCCTTTGATCGGGCTCTGAAGTCGCAAAAGCGTCTTCATGAGCGTAGATTTCCCAGAGCCGTTTTCTCCGACGATGCAGAGATAATCGCCCTTTTCGACTTGAAAATTCAAGTTCTCCACGATCGCGTGCGAATCGTATCCGAGAGAGAGATCTTTTACAGCAAGTAATGACATACGTGCATCTCCTTTTTCTTACTTAAGTGCTTCTTCTAAAACGTTCAGGTTCTTCTCCATAATGGCCAGATACGACGCGCCGGATTTTACGTCTTTTCCGGTTACGGACTGCATCGAATCCATCGAAAGGATCTTCTGGTCTTTCGACTGGGTATTTCCGACGATCGTGTCGGCGATCTTATGGTCTTTTCCTTCGATCGTCATGACGGCATGAAGCGAGAGCTCATCGACTTTTGCCGAAAGGAATGCGATAGTCTCAAAGCTGGCTTCCGTCTCGGCCGAGCAGCCGACGAATGCCGCGTAGTAGGAAAGACCGTAGTCATCTACCATATAGCGGAACGGGAAACGGTCGCCGAAAAGAAGGGTCTTGACCGATGCGGCATTGACCGCAGCTTCGTACTTCTTATCGAGGTCCGAAAGCTTCTGCTGATAGCTTTCCGCATTCTTCTTATAGGTATCCCCGTTCGTAGCATCGATCTTCGCGAT
This sequence comes from Clostridiales bacterium, assembly GCA_017551865.1. GTDB lineage: Bacteria > Bacillota > Clostridia > Saccharofermentanales > Saccharofermentanaceae > Scatonaster. The sequence goes on from JAFZKB010000030.1 coordinate 212,872, forward strand.
CGCTTCTTCGATCTTGCCTACAAGGTAGGATGCGTTTTTGAGCGACAGCCATACATGCTCGTCGTATTCCGGTTCTTCCTCGCCCTCTTCGCCTTCTTCCTCTTCTTCACCTTCCATGCCTTCGACAAGTTCTTCTTCCTTGACCTTGTCGCCGAGGGTCTCTAAGAGGTTGATGGTGACCATGTCTTTATTCGTGGCATTCTTGAGCGCGCCTTCGACCCACTCGTCGGATTCGCCGCCGACATAGATGAAAAGGTCGCACGTACTGATCTTCAGGATGTCTTCTGCCGTCGGCTGGTAGCTGTGAAGATCCACACCGGTATCGAGGAGCATCGTGATCTCCGCGTCGTCCTTTTTGTCGCCAAGCACGTTTACGACCCAGTCGTATTCAGGGAAGATCGTCGTGACGATCTTAAGTTTTTTCTCGTTGGATTTTTTGGTATTGCCATGACATGCGGAAAGCCCCATGATCAGAGCCATCCCCATAGCCAGAACTGATACTTGTTTTTTCAAGATTTAACACCTCGCGTATTCTTTTTTCTTTCTGAAAAGAAAAGGTCCGCACATATCCTAGTTCCCGGAAATGTGCATCCCTTCTCTGCGAGATGTATCAATTGTTCAGTCGTACTTTTTGTGAAACAGGGGTTTCTGAATAAGAGTAAAGGGAAATAAAGGCAATCACGATCGCAAGGATCAGGAGCGGCACGACACATTGTACCGCCTTCACCTTCGCTGTATGGAAGATCTTAAGGACTGTTTCACACTGATGGAGAGTCGTACAGACAGGGCAGCGCTCGCCACAGCAGTCGTGGCGCAATTCGACCGCGATGTATAATGCAGAGAACATGAGGACAAAAAGCACCATGAAACCCAGGATGCCTGCTGTGATCCGTTTGGCATTATTCTTCCAAAAACGACGCATATCCGAAAAGATCTCTTTAGAGCATTCTCCTTCTTGCCGACAACACGATGGCCATGAGCATCCAGGCCAGGATGATGAGGGCGACTTTAAGACCGCCGGGCAGGCTCTTTCGCGACAGGATAAATGCAGTCACTGCACCCGGGAAACAAAAGAAGAATCCCAGGAGCCAGATGAATGGGGAAAATCCGGCGAAGAAACCATTATCGACCGGTTCTTCGGAACCGACCGGTACCGTATAGGACGGCGGAGCATAGGACGTATCCTGCTGTCCTTCATTCGGGAACCACGTATAACCGCAGCCCTGGCATAGTCCGACCGTACGCACCATATTCGAGTTTCTTTCGCGCTCGAATTTCACAAAGGCGCAGCCGCATTTCGGGCAGGACGCCTTACTGGCATCCGGCTGAGTAGTGTAATAGTTATTCGTAATGTTTACGGGAGCAACTTGTACAGGCATTTCACTGCCGCAGTACTCACAAAATTTAGACGTGCATTCCGCACCACAGCTCGGGCACTTCATTTCCGTTCCTCCAAAAAAACCATTTTACGATCAGACAACCGTAACTATATTATCTCAATACAGGGAAGAAATAAATAGGATCGGGTAAATATCTTATGCGCTTCTATTTCCGCTTTTCGCTTTGTTTTTGAAGATGAAGGGCCTTCATTCTAAAGATCGAAAAGACTCATCTGCCTGTAGGGCTCCGGAAGATCCGAAAGATAGGAGAAGCATTGATCGGGGGTGGAAAGGATCCCGTTCTCCCTGCATTTTCGAATGAATAGAGCCATCAGCTCCTGATTCTTCGGGCTCGTGACTTCATAGGAATTTCCAAAGGTGTGGATGTATATGTTTTTCAGTCCAGGGTAATGCCGGTCAAGCGCCGCATAGAAATACTCCCTGTCTCCTTCCCGGAGCGTAAGTCCCATTCCAAAGCAGATGATGCCCTTGACACCAGCATCGATGCAGGCATCAAGTATCGCGCCGATATTCTCTTTGGTATCGTTAAGGAAAGGAAGGATCGGCGTCATCCAGACGACCGTCGGTATCCCTCTTTTCTGCATCTCTTTTAAGATCTCGATGCGCCGCTTCGTATTACAGACATTCGGCTCTAAGATCGAGCACATATCGTCGTCAAAAGTCGTCAGCGTCATCTGCACGACCGCCTTCGCTTTTTTATTGATCGATTCGAGAAGATCGATATCCCGAAGGATCCGGTCGGATTTCGTCTGCACCGCGACTCCGAAACCGTATCTGTCGATGACCTCAAGGCACTTTCTCATGAGGTGCAGGTCCTCTTCGCAGTGCATATACGGATCGGACATCGAGCCGGTGCCGATCATGCAGTGTTTTCTTTTCGAGCGGAGGGCCTTTTCGAGAAGCTCGGGCGCATTCCTCTTCACTTCAATGTCCTCGAAAGGATGCGTGAACTGATAACACACACTTCTGCTGTCACAGTAGATGCAGCCGTGGGTGCATCCGCGGTAGATATTCATGCCGTTTTGAGCTGACAGTATTCCTTTCGCATCCACAAAATGCACGCTGCTTCTCTCCTTTTAGAAAATACCGGTATTTATCTTCTTACCAATGCCAGTATAGCGCTTTAGAAGGACGAATAACAGCCCTTGATAAGGAGTAAAAAAACCGCTACCATACGATGTATAGGGTGGGTATTAGTGAGGTATTTTCTATGGATCACTTAAGAAGTTACACATGCAGCAAATGCGGCGGCGCCCTGATCGTTGATCAGGATCAGGCCATTTACGACTGCCCGTTCTGCGGAGCAAAATTCGATGTCATGGATTTTCACGAAGAAGACGTTCTCCGCGACGGCCACAAGGCGCTTCGGAGAATGGAATTTCATGCGGCCGAGGATAAATTCCATTCGATCCTCCAAAAAGATCCGCATGATTTTTCCGCGCTGAAAGGACTTGTCCTCTGCTCCGGAAAGATCAATTCCGACGAGTATATCCGCCGCGTGGAAAAGCTCGATAAATGCGACTGCGAACAGCTCCGGGAGACCGTTTCTTTTGCCGAAGAAAGCGCCCTCCCCGAGAACAAAGAATATTTCGCACAGTTCCGGAAACTCCTTGCTCTTTCCGACGAGTATCAGGAACTGGTGAAAGAGCAGAGCGAGCTTTCGACGAATCATAAAAAGGAGGCCAGAAGTATCCTCTCTATCAGCGACAGGCAGCAGAGAGAATCGGGAATAGCTTCAAATCGCTACGATTCGGACAATCCCGTCGCATCGATCCTTTCCGATGACTCCAAGTACGGAAACCCCATGGATGACAGCGATACCTGGGGCGGGATCATCCTTGTTTTCCTGGCCATCGGAGGCGCGATCTTCTCGATATATAAAGCAGGGATTACCGGACTTCTCATCTTCGTTGGCATCGTGATACTGATCTTCGTGATATGGCTTCTTTTCCTTTCTGCGTACAAGAAAGCAAAGGCACCTCATAAAGGAAAGATCAACGAGATCAGCTGGAAGATCAGGGAAGGAAATGTCCGGCTTTCTGAGCTAAACGAAATCTATGCGGCCGAGTACGAAAAACTCAAAGAACTTGATCCGACGGTGAAACTCCGCGCGGATATGGATCAGAACACACCTTCTTCGAACTAAGGGAGGATACGGATATGGCAGAGGAAAAGATCATCAAATGCGGAAAATGCGGAGCCGATCTGATTCGGGATACGGAGCGGCAGCTCTACCGTTGTGACTTCTGCGGAGTCGCCTACGGCTTCTCTCTTGGCGGAGATCTTATGGAGAAAGCGAAGCACTCCTTATCGCTTCGTGAATATGCAGATGCGGATCTTCTTTATTCGCACATCCTCACCTGGGACCAGACAAATCTCGAGGCGCTCCGCGGGCGTGTCCTCTGTGCGGGAAGGATCAACAGCATCAGCGATATCCGGAATACCGGCGGTATGAGCGGCGCCCGGAGAGATGCGATCACGAAGCGCTGTAATGAAGCGATGCTGGTTCTTTCGGACGAGAAAAAGGAGTATTTCGGTCTCATTAAGAAAGCGGTAGATGTGCAATGCCAGATCGAACTGATCGATAGAAGGACAAAGCCGCTTACGAAAAAGCGCGATAAAATTCAGGACGAAGTGGTCTCCGTGGATTCCCGCTTAGTGGAACAGGAGTACAGACAAAGACGCGAAAGCTACCGGAATTTCTCTATTACCGGCTATCTCATCGACCGTGCATTCGACAGCATTCTGGGCGAATCGACGACTCCGGAATCGGTCAGGAGCACTCAGGACACTTCAGAGATCATGCACAGCTCGGCAAGCAACGTTTCCCGGAAGATCTCCTCCTATCAGTCGAAAAAACTGGATCTCAGCACGAGAATGAGTGCATATATGAAGAGGATCGCCGAAATAGAATCGGAGTTTTAGTTCATCGCTTCCTTCATACTCTTAACATATTCGCCGACATGGGACGGTGCATCTTTTCCGTACTGCTCGACGATCTTGACGATCGCGGATCCGACGATAGCGCCGTCGCTGATTTTACTCATAGCCGCGGCCTGTTCGGGCTTGCTGATACCAAAGCCGATCGCCACAGGGGTCTTCGTGACACTGCGAATCTGTTCGACGATTGAAGACAGGTCGGTCGTTATATCCGTTCTTGTGCCGGTGACACCGAGGCTGCTGACCAGATAGATGAAGCCTTCCGCTTCTTTGGCGATCATCCCGATACGGTTTTCCGAAGTCGGCGCGATCAGAGAGATGAAGTCCACACCGTGGGCGTTACAGATCGGCTGGAAGTCTTCTTTTTCTTCAAAAGGCACGTCCGGCAAGATGATTCCGTCGATACCGACCTCTTCGCATGTGCCGATGAACTTTTCAGAACCATAGGAGAATACGACATTGGCATAGGTCATAAAGACCATCGGAACGGTAACATCTTTTCGAAGCTCTCTTACGAGTTCGAAAACATCTTTCGTCTTCACTCCCCCGGCAAGTGCGCGGATATTCGCGCCCTGGATCACGGGACCTTCCGCTGTCGGATCGGAAAACGGGATACCCAGCTCGATGAGATCCGCTCCGTTTTTCACAGCTTCTCTTACGCAGGCCGCCGTGGTCACTAGATCCGGGTCTCCGCAGGTGATAAATGCGATAAATGCTTTTCCGTTGGAAAAGGCGTTACTGATTTTACTCATGGATATCCTCCCCTCTGTAGCGGGCGATCGCGGCACAGTCCTTGTCGCCGCGGCCGGAAATAGTCACTACGATGATCTTATCTTTTTCCATCGTAGGCGCGAGCTTTCTCGCATAGGCAACGGCATGCGCCGACTCGATGGCCGGGATGATGCCTTCCATCTTCGAGAGGTACTCGAAGGCCTGTACAGCTTCTTCGTCCGTGACCGGCACATACTGTGCACGGCCGATATCGTGAAGGTGTGCATGCTCCGGTCCGACGCCCGGGTAATCCAATCCGGCGGAGATGGAATAGACCGGTGCGATCTGACCGTCCTCGTCCTGGCAGAAATAGGACTTCATGCCGTGGAAAATGCCGAGTTTACCGGTATTCACGGTCGCTGCCGTTTCAAATGTATCGATGCCCCGTCCGGCCGCTTCGCAGCCGATGAGCTGTACGTCCTTATCTTCGATGAAGTGGTAAAAAGATCCGATCGCGTTACTTCCGCCGCCGACGCAGGCAAGGACCGCGTCCGGAAGACGTCCTTCTTTTTCCATCATCTGCTCTTTGATCTCCTTACTGATGACCGCCTGGAAATCACGGACGATCGTCGGGAACGGATGCGGTCCCATAACGGAACCCAGGCAGTAATGCGTATCGGAGATACGAGTCGTCCATTCGCGCATCGCCTCGGAAACGGCATCCTTCAGTGTTCTCGTTCCGGTCTTGACCGGGATGACCGTCGCTCCGAGAAGGCGCATGCGGTAAACGTTCAGCGCCTGACGGATCGTGTCCTCTTCGCCCATGAATACGACACATTCCATGCCGAAAAGCGCTGCCGCCGTTGCTGTGGCGACACCGTGCTGGCCGGCACCGGTCTCGGCGATCAGGCGGGTCTTGCCCATCTTTTTAGCAAGGAGCGCCTGGCCCAGTACATTATTTACTTTATGCGCACCGGTGTGGTTGAGATCTTCTCTTTTGAGGTAGATCTTCGCGCCGCCGAGATCCTTCGTCATCTTCTCCGCATAGTAAAGACGCGACGGACGGTTCGCATATTCATTGAAAAGATCGCTGAGTTCTTTATTGAACTGCGGATCGTTCTTATAGTGGTTATACGCTTCTTCTAGTTCGATCACGGCATTCATCAAGGTCTCCGGAATATACTGACCGCCGTGGATACCGAAGCGTCCTGCTGGATTCGTCATAAGATTTCTCCTCCCGTCTATTCTCCTGTTTACGCGTTTCGCACCGCGTTCACGAAGTCTTTCATCTTCTTTTCGTCCTTGTGCCCGTCTGTCTCCAGATTCGAGCTTACATCTACGGCAAAAGCACCTGTCTCGAGGATCGCTTCTGCTACATTTTCACTGTCGAGTCCTCCTGCGAGGAAATACTCTCTCGAAAAGCCTTTCAGCAGGCTCCAGTCGAAAACTTCTCCCGACCCTGCGCCCGAGTCGATCAAGACATAGTCGCAGGAACTTTTTTCCGCCCGTCTCAGGACTTCTTCCGCCGATTGCCCGGAACGGATCTGGAAAGCCTGGATCAGGGGCTTATCTGTCAGCGCACGAAGCGAGGCGATATATTCTTCGTCTTCATGCCCGTGAAGCTGTGCGATGTCGATTATACCACGTGAAAGGAGTTCCGACACCGTCTCGATCGGCGCGTCAACAAAAACACCGACGGCCTTGATCTTCGGTTCCAATATCATGCGCAGTGCGCTTGCCCTCTCAAAAGAAACACAGCGGCGGCTCTTTTCGAAAAAGACAAAACCGACATAATCGGGGCGAAGCTTATTTGCCGCTTCGATATCTTCCGGTCTTGAAAGACCGCAGATCTTGATTTTCGTCGTACTCATAAGCTTACCTCTGCCCGCGAAGCTCTCTCAGTTTTTCCGTCTTGTCGGGAGCTCTCATCAATGTCTCTCCGACGAGTACGGCATCGGCTCCGATCTCCCGCAGAGCCTTTACATCTTCTGCTGTTTTCACGCCGCTTTCGCTGACGAAGAGCACATCTTCCGGAATCAGCTGGCGGAGCCTTCTGCTGTTTTCCGTATCCACAGAAAAGTCCTTGAGGTTTCGGTTATTGACGCCGATGACACGGGCTCCGATCCTAAGTGCGGCCTTCACCTCTTCTTCATTGTGGGTTTCCACGAGTGCGGAAAGTCCGAGCGAATCTGCGACCGCGAGATACTCGGCCGCCGTCTTTTCCTTCAGGATCGACATGATCAGAAGGACGGCCGACGCGCCCAGGGCTCTGGCTTCGTAGATCATGTAGGGATCTACGGTGAAGTCCTTTCGAAGGCAGGGGATCTTCACGTTATACGAGATCTGCTGCAGGTACTGGTCCGAGCCTAAGAACCACTTCGGCTCCGTAAGGACGGAAATGGCATCGGCACCAGCTTTTTCGTAATCCTTCGCGATCTCCAGATACGGGAACTCGGGAGCGATCAGGCCCTTTGAGGGAGATGCCTTTTTGCATTCGCAGATAAAGGCGATGTCCTCACTTCCGGAAAGGGCCTTCTCAAAAGCGAATTCCGGATCTTTTACCGTCTCGGCAAAAGCCTTGAGGTCCGAAAGCGGGACCTTCTTCTTCGAGATGGCTACACGTTCTGCGGCATGTTCGGCCAGGCGGTCAAGGATCGTCATAGGTTATGCCTCCGGACGGTTGCTGACTTCGATCAGCTTAGCCAGCGTTTCTTTTGCCTTGCCGGAATCGATGATCTCTGCAGCGAGCTTAACGCCGTCCTTCATGGAAGAGGCCTTGCCGCCGATATAAAGCGATGCACCTGCGTTCAGAAGGACTGCATCACGCTTCGGGCCCTTCACACCATCGAGGATATCTCTGGTGATCTGTGCATTCTCTTCCGGCGTGCCGCCAACGAGTTCGTCCTTCGAGCAGGTGGTGAAACCGAAATCTTCCGGTCTGATGGTCGTCGTTCTGAACCAGCCGTCGTTGATCTCGCAGATCTTGGTCGGGCAGCTCATGGAGATCTCATCGAGCTTATCCATGCCGTAAACGACCATGCCGCGCTTGACACCGAGGTCAACAAGCACCTGTGCCAGCGGCTCTACGAGATATTCATCATATACGCCGAGGAGCTGCATAGAGGGCTTTCCGGGGTTCGTCAGAGGCCCTAGGATATTAAATACGGTTCTAAATCCGAGTTCTTTTCGGATCGCACCGACATACTTCATGGAAGAGTGATACTTCTGTGCAAAGAAGAAGCACATGCCGACTTCTTTCAAAAGCTCGACGCAGCGCTCCGGGCTCTGCTGGATGTTGACGCCAAGTGCTTCGAGGCAGTCCGCGGTACCGCACTTACTGGAAGCGGCACGATTACCGTGCTTTGCGACCTTCATTCCGCCGGCGGCAGCCACGATCGCGGATGTTGTGGAGATGTTGAAAGAACCTGCGTTGTCTCCGCCGGTACCGACGATCTCGAAGATGTCCATGCCGGTCTCTACCTGTGTTGCGTGCTCACGCATGGCGGCTGCGCAGCCTGCGATCTCCGCGGTGGTTTCTGCTCTGGCGCTCTTTGTGGAAAGGGCCGCCAGGAATGCGGCATTCTGTGTGGCGGAGGTCTCGCCGCTCATAATCTCGTTCATGACCGCGTATGCTTCGTCATAGGTGAGGTCTTCTTTACTTACAATCTTAACAATAGCTTCTTTAATCATTTTCGTTATCTCCTTTAATCATTTGATCCCGCGTTCGGCGGGTTATTTCTATTTATCGTGTCCGCGCCGCATTGGCCGGCTCATCTTCGTTATCGCCGCGCGCGGCGGGCGTTCATCGGAGGAAGTTCTCGAGTATCTTCTTTCCGATCGGGGTCAGAATCGACTCCGGATGGAACTGCACGCCGTAGATCGGGTACTGCTGATGTTCCACAGCCATGACCTCGCCGTCGCCAAGGGTCCTCGCGGTGACTTTGAGCTCCGAAGGAAGTGTCTTCTCATCTACTGCCAACGAGTGATATCTTGCCACCTGCGCCGTCTTCGGGCAATGCTTAAACAGGAGAGCGTTAATATCCAGTTCAGTTTCTGAACGTTTTCCGTGCATCAGCTCTTTTGCATAGGTAACGGTCGCGCCATATGCCGCGCAGATCGCCTGATGGCCGAGGCACACGCCCAGGGTCGGGATCTCTTTACTTATGGTCTTTGCGACCTCCATAATGACCCCGGCATCTTCCGGTCTTCCCGGTCCCGGAGAAAGGATGATCCTTCTCGGGTTAAGCGCTTTGATTTCATCTACAGTCATCTCATCGTTACGGATCACCTTGATGTCCGGGTCGATGGTGCCGACGAGCTGGTAAAGGTTATAGGAAAAACTGTCGTAGTTATCAATAAGCAGGATCATAAGTCAGCCTCCTGTGCAAGTTCGAGAGCGCGAAGCGAAGCTTTGGCCTTGTTCAAGCACTCCTGGTATTCCTTTTCCGGATCGGAGTCGGCCACGATGCCGGCACCGGATCTGACGAATACTTTTCCGTTCTTCTTATAGGCGATCCGTATCGCGATACAGGTGTCCATGTTGCCGGTGAAATCGATGTAACCAATCGCACCGCCGTAGATGCCGCGCTTGTTGTTCTCAAGTTCGGCGATGAGCTGGCAGGCGCGGATCTTCGGCGCCCCCGATAGTGTTCCGGCCGGAAGGACTGCGGCGATGGCATCGAGTGCGTCGTGTTCCGGGCGGATCACGCCGCGCACGGTCGAGCCGATGTGCATGACGTGGGAGAATCTCTCAATGGAGTGAAGTTTCTCGACTTCAACGGAACCGAAGTTACTGATCTTACCCAAGTCGTTTCTTCCGAGGTCAACAAGCATATTGTGCTCGGCCAGTTCTTTTGGATCGGAAAGAAGATCTACTTCAAGGGCCATATCCTCGGCACGGGTCGCGCCTCTCGGACGTGTTCCCGCCAGCGGGAAGGTATGCAGCACGCCGTTTTCCAGTTTTACGAGCGTCTCCGGAGATGCACCGGCGACCTCAACATCCGTTCCCGAGAAATAGAACATATAAGGAGACGGGTTGATCGTGCGGAGCACGCGGTAGGTATTGAGGAGACTTCCTTCAAAAGGCGCCTCAAGACGGTTGGAAAGAACGATCTGAAAGATATCTCCCTCGAAGATGTGATGCTTGCCCTTCTCTACCATTTCACAGAACTGATCTTTTTCAAAGAGCGCCTTGACCTCACCTAAGAGCTTTCCGGGCTTTTCTTCGGACTTTTCGCCGTTATGGATCAGATCCGAGAGCTTGTGAAGAGTAGCGACAGCCGCCTCATAGTTCTTTTCGATCTGCTCCTCGGAAAGTGTGTTCTTACCATCGGTGATCTTCATGTTCTCAATAAGAACGATCTTCTGCTTTAAGTTATCGAAGGCAATGACCTTGTCAAAGAGCATCAGGTCAACGTCCTTAAATTCCTCGGAATCTTCGACGTCGGCTCTTACTGTCGGCTCGCTGTAGCCGAGATAATCATAGGAGAAATAACCGACCAGACCACCGGTAAAGGACGGCAGATAAGGAAGTCTCGGGCTTTGATATTCGGAAAGGATATCACGGAGCACACTTTCCGGATCTTCGGTGTGGATCGTCTCCTCCCCGATCGTCATGTCCCCGTTACTGCAGGTGATCGACAGTTTCGGTTCAAAGCCCAGGAATGTGTAGCGGCCCCATGTCTCATCCGCCTGTGCGGACTCGAGCATGTAGCAGTGAGTCGAGACGTTCTTTAAAATGCGCATGGTCTCGATCGGGGTAGTGAAGTCGGAAAGGATCTCGCAGCTTACCGGAACTACGCTGTACTTCCCTGTCTTTGCGAATTCTTTTACCTCTTCCAGTTTCGGCAAAATCTTCATTTTTGTCCTCCTTCTTCTGTTCGAGGGGGAACAAAAAAGCCCTCGACAGTCTTATTTCTGTCAAGGGCGAATGTACAACTTCTGCACTATCCGCGGTGCCACCTTGTTTCACGGTATGACCCGTGCTCTTAGCGAGATACCAACATATCCCCGTCAATTTACGTCTGACTAAACGTCGCAGAATACTCTGGGTTTTCCATTTGACTGCGCCCTCAGCGGTCCATTTGACAACTTGTTTCTCACCTGATTCTCAGCATCGCAGGTTCTCTGTAGAGGCATCACTGCCGTTATCTCCGCGTCAACGGTTTGTTCCATATTCAATTATCTGCGATGATAGCACAGTGAAAATTCACTGTCAATAGCATACCTTCGCAGAAACTTCGTCTCCGTCCGGATAAGTCTTAAGCGCGGGATCAGGCGCCGGCCTGAAGAACTGCCGATGATGCAACGATCATAAACCCGAACATGAACATAATGAAGGAAATGGCACCGGCAATACCAAAATGAATGGCTTTATGCTTTTTCCTATCGATGAGCATCCGGGCAAGAACGATAAAGATCGGGGCCGAACAGGCAAATACAAGATAGGCGCCGAGCGCCTGTGGTGCATTGATCTTCGTCAGATCCGAATTACTGGCAAGACCAGTGGAATTACTAAGATAGCCAATCGTTGCCGATACGAAGTTATTCCCGAAATGAAGGATCATCGGAAGCAGGATATTGTTCTTTTTCACGAGAAGATAGGAAAGGCAGGCCCCCATGACCGCTGTGTTAAGAAACCGCAGCGGCGACCAGTGCATGATGCCGAAGAACAGACCCATGATCAATACGATGACCCAATCCTTCTTAATGCTTCGGAAATGCGAGAGGACACAGCCTCTTTCCATCGCCTCTTCACAGATGGCCGGAAGCACAGCGACGATCAGGACGATGGGCAGATAGCCCATTCTCCCGTAGAGAAACTCATTTAGTCCCGAGACCTCTTTTCGGGCAGAGACCGGAAGGACACAAAGGGAAATGCCGATACAGACCATTGCAAGAAGAAAACTCGCGATCCCCAGGAAGACCGTACCGAAGAAATCCGCAACCGTGATCTTCTTGACCGGGAACATCTCTTTAAGTTTCACTCCGCGGATCAGACAGTAAAGGACGGCGACGAACAGGAACATCAGCTCGGACAAAACAAGTCCTGGAATACCCAGGAGCTTCTGCATCTGTGCCCCTGCCGTCAAAAATAGAGCAAGGAAGGCACCCTGCATGACAAAGCCCATCCAGACAGGCAGTTTGTTCTGATTCGATAACTGTTCCATGAGACCGGTCCTTTTTCCTAAAAAGTTTTCTACCAAAAAGTATAGATGATTTGGAAAGGATGGACAAGAAGCGCGTTTTTCATGCCCGGTCTCACACCTTGTTCAAGCAGGTTTCCGAAGAATGTGGTACAATACGTTCTCGTAAAAACACATGCATCTTCTCGGAGGAAGGATATGAAATACTTGATCTGGTTCTTATGGGGAATCTTAGGACTTCTGGGTGCGCTCGTCGCAGCTATCGTTATCTATTTTCTTTTTATCTTCGTTGCCTCGTTTTTCATCAGCACGAAGAAAGAATACAACAAAGATTCCAGGTTTTACCGCTTCCTTCTTCACTCCTCGACCGGCATCGGTATGAGGATCATGCGCATCCGTTACGACCTCGTCGATCTCGACAAGATCCCGGAAGGTAAGCAGATGCTCTTCGTATGCAACCACAGATCCAACTTCGATCCGCTCGTCTCCTGGAGACTTCTTCGTAAGCACAACCCGTCTTTCATCTCCAAGGAGTCGAACTTCAAGGTTCCCTTCTACGGTCGTCTGATCAGAAGATGTTGCTTCATGTCCATTGACCGTGAAAATCCGAGGAACGCCATGATGACCATCGACCGCGCCTCCAAACTTCTGATCGCCGACGAGGTCTCCATCGCGGTATATCCGGAAGGAACCAGAAGCAAGTCCTGCGAACTTCTCCCCTTCCATAACGGCGTCTTCAAAATCGCCCAGAAAGCAAATGTCCCTGTCGTCGTCCTGACACTTCAGGGAACCGAAAAGGTTTCGAAGAACTATCCCTGGAAGAGCACTAAGATCCGCCTTAAGTGTGTCGGTGTGATCCCGGCAGATCACGTCAAAGGCAGCAAGACATCCATCATCGCAGATGAGGCGCGCGACATGATCGCCAAGGATCTCGAAGAGAATCCGCTATGAGCAGATCTCTGAACCGGTATATGGATACCTCCCTTTTGTAACAATATAGTCCGGGGCGGTAATGAACTCCCTTCAGAAAGCCCATTTTCATTCCCAAGCTTGAAAAATCAGCATCGGGGCCGTAAAAATGCGGTTGTCACATTCATACTTTCATTCCCGGAAGGCTTTTTTGAATACTCAGGCCGTAAATCCTTGTTTTTTCTTCTCGAAAAAGCAGATTTTTACGGCCTGACTGATCTTTTTAAGCCTGTCGGAATGAATTCCGCTTCAATACCCTTTCAGTCTTACGGCCCCATCCTAAAAAAATCCCCCTCCGGGCCGTAAACAGGTATTCCAACCACTAACAATCGAATATCTCCTTGATATTCTGTTTCAATACATGCACATTCAGAGGACAGCCGGCTGACTCAAAAGTCAAAATGAGATTCTTGCCCGAGAATATTCCGCTACGACTATATAGTTCAAGCTTATGTATATTATCTCTTCTATATCCTGCTTCATCCATCATACCAAGGTGCTCGTGAAAGAATATCCGTCGGGAACTGACATGAAGCAGAGTAAAGTCAGGATATTTGACCTCACCCGTTTTCAGCGCTATTGGACATTCATATTTGTAGGGGATCCCCAGTTCATAGTACATATTCGCTATCATGACCTCAGATTTAGTTCGAACTAATTCTCCCTGCTTTGTCGGATACTTACATTCTTCGGGAAACAAAGGATTCGGGGAGTATTTCTTCGCTCTCCATAACTCCTCATAATCCTTGTCATTGATCAGATACGGATTGATCAATGGCCGTCTTGCTGGATGCATAGCAGTATACATGTGTTCCGGAAGCAGAAAATACCCGGGTTCTAAAAGCGATTCAACCCTTGCCAGTTCCTTTCTCGCCACTCTCACAAGATCCGTCAGATAATCCTTCTGCGCCAGAAGATTTCTGATCTTCTCGTCCTCTTTGGAAAGATACTTTCTTTTGACGCAATTTTCTCTTTCAGCCGACCAGTAATACTGCCATTTCCCATTACAGCTCGTCACCCGTAGCCGCCCTTCCGGCGCCTTGCGAAGTTCCTCTTCGGCCAAGGAGATCACCTTCTCCAGTCTCTTCTTTCGTTCCATGAGTTCATCGATCAACGGATGCATATTTTCCTCCTTGAAAAGCATTTCCCTTCTTGTATATAAAAGGAGCTCCGGGTTTATCCGGGAGCTCCTTCCTACGATTCGATTAACTATTTAAAGACGATAAATTTGAAGGTCATCTCTATTCAACATCAGACCGTTTCGCTATTCAAGATTATTCTTCTGACAATCGCTATCAATCCTGCACCCTTTGTCGAAATTTGATTCCATTTTTCTTTTTGAAAAGACCCCTCCCAGCACTCATTTCTTAATTCTTTTCTTTCCATAAAAGAAGCGCCGCGGATCGTTTTTCCGCGGCGCTTCGATCAATACCTGTTGATACTTCTGCAAGCACGAAAGTGGTAGCGATAAAGTTGCTTGCTGCGAGGTTTTTGGGGAGTGCGTCGATAACATCAAAAAGGGGAGTTAGTCATCTGTAAAGGAAACTACGCATTAATTCTAAAAACCTCACTCAGGTATAATATCAAGGAACACAAACTAGTTAGCATATGCTAACTGTCTAGAATAATAACAGAGCCAGCCTCTGTTGTCAACAGGATTTTTCTCATAATCTGGAATTAGGCTATATCCGCTGAATCCGCCTGTCCTCTTCTCAAAAAGAACGGCATCTCAGATGTAGTCGATGAACACCTGGTTTGCAAGATCCACACCCTTTTCTGTCAATCGGTACGCACCGCCTTCATGAACGACAAGCCCCGCACTGATCTCTTTTTGTAATTCCGCTCCAAAAGATCCATCCACCTTCTCGCCGAATCTCCGCTCATATTCATCTTCTACTACGCCGATTCTCGTTCGGAAGCCGAGCATCATATACTCTTTCTTCTTCGCTTCTTCCGAAAGCGTTTCTTCCGGGAAAAGGACATCCTTTCTGTCCACTTCTTCCCTTCGCAAAGAAGCGATATATGCATCGATATCTTCCACGTGACGGCCGCGCTCGTTCCCGACATAGTAATGCGCGCCCACGCCGAATGCATAGTACGGCTCTGCCCGCCAGTACATGGAGTTGTGGCGGCTCTCATAACCTTCCCTGGCCATGTTGCTGATCTCATAATGGAGAAAGCCGTTTTCCTTTAGTCTGGACGTCACGTAGTGATACATCTTCCTGTCTTCTTCCTGAGTGACAAACTTTTCGATATCGCCGCCATAGCGGTCGTACATGGGCGTTCCTTTCTCGAGGATCAGCGAATAAAGAGAAATATGCGGGATCTTCTGTGAGAGAAGAAAATCCAGCGTCTCTTTTACGCTTTCCATGGTCTGCCCCGGGATCCCGAGCATCATGTCGCAGGAGATGTTTTGAAATCCCGCTGCCTTTGCTTCGGAAATCACTCTCCTGGCAGATGAACTGTCATGGATCCTCGAAAGCTCTTTTAAGACTTTATCATCCAGGCTCTGCACACCAATCGACAGCCGGTTCACCCCGGCTGCGAAAAAAGAAGAAAGCTTTTCTTCATCGACAGTTCCGGGATTAACTTCGAGCGTGATCTCACAGCCCTCCGCGATGTTGAATTCTTCGCGCAAAGCACCGATCACTTTTTCTATCTGCGCGGCGGTAAGAAGCGATGGCGTGCCGCCACCAAAATAGATGGTCTGAAAAGCGCATCTGCCGCCCCCGTGCGCCCCTGAGGAATCTCTGCCCCCGCTTTCGCATTCATTTCCCGCTTCTCCGGCACGCACGGAAGAAAACCACGAAGGCGTCAGGTGGATCTCTTTACAGAGCGCATCCACATATTCCTCCGCCCGGTCCAGGCACGAAGGAAAGGAAAGAAAGTCGCAGTATGCACATTTTCTCACGCAGAACGGAATATGGATATACGCGGAAGATGGGGACATCTCAGGCATGAAGCACCTGCCTGACCGCACCGCTCAGAGCCAGTTCAAATTTCTTAAAGCTCGGCGAGACGTTGTTCTCGGGAAGCATGTACTTCGAGATCTTCTCGGCCCAAGTCGCCTTATACTGCCCGATAGCGGGATACCCGATCTTCTTGATACGCGGGGACTGCTCTTTTAAGATCGCATCACAGAGCACCTCCCAGGTGCCGCAGATGCTGTCCTGCTCATATCCGTCGAGCACTTCCATATCCGCTTCCGGATATGCCATCAGCAGCGCGTTCTTATCGGCCAGCATCCAGCTCTCCATCTCTTCAACGGAGATCGCGATGACGGTCGGCAGGTCGCGCGCATAGCGGCGGCATGTATCCTTCAGGCGGTTCATAAGTTCTTCCGGGTCATGGTCGTCGGAATCGATGCATACGATAACGATCGTCTCCGTGCCGGAAAAGACTTTCTCGTAGGCGCGCAGTTTCGCCGGCAGGAGCTCTAAGAGCCCTGCGGAGAAGGGATCTGGCTTATTGTCCGGATGGTCGGGCCAGTACCCGCATCCTCTGTGGGGACGCAGGTAGCTCACGAAGTCCTGTGTATATTGTTTGATGATACAGTTCGTCAGGCGCTTTAGTACCACGCCGCCCGATCTGTCCTCACTTAAGATCTCTACTCGTACCAAGGATGTCTTTCCTTTCAGTCGTCAAAATGTCCGGCATACCAGATGGCGCCCATGCCAACGCCCTGTTCGTACAGTTCCTGCACGATCGGGATCGAACCTGCGCAGCGGATATCGATCTGGTCTTCCCAGGTGTCTTCGCCTCGGCTGAACACCCATATCTCCGAAGGAGACAGATTCTCTAAAATGTATGGATTATGTGTCGTAAAGATGATCTGGCAGCCCGGGCAGCGGATCGAATAATTCCGCATCTCGGTCGCCAGGATATCGAGCATATCGTGATAGAGTCCTTCGTCCGGGGATTCGATGAGGATCAGGGGCTTGGGATCCGGATCCGAGAATAAAAGCAGGAACAGCGCCAGCATATCCGGCTTTTTAAAGTGCTTTAATACCGCTTCCTCATTCTTCTCGCGAAGACCCGGAATCGCCTCGAAAAGACGACTCATGATCATCTTATATTCGCCCGGCTTTTCAGCCTTCAGATAATGAAGCACATTTCTGGCATTCGAGCCGTCGCTGTTCAAGTGCTTATGTCCGCCCGGCGCTACATCCTCGGGGATCTGGAACGTCTGATCCTTTCTAAATCCTACGAAGAACCAGCGGAGGATCTCTCTATATGTGCGGTTGGTGTAGTAGAACTGCTTCATCGCGCCGTAGGCATGGAGCGCAGACGTCTGCGAATCGTTCATCTCGCCGTCCATCTTCTCGCCCTTAAATAGCACGAAGCCCTTACCCTGCTGAAAACTGAGGATCGCCTTCGGCTCTTCCATATCCTCGCGCCAGAGCGTTAAAACCTCTTCTTCGAAATGCGGCTTTCCGTGAACATTGCTGCCAATCACGAGCCGGTACTCGCAGTAAGTCTGCTTCTTATCCTCTTCCTTGAAAAGAAAACACAGCGTCGCGATGACCGGCTGGTCCTTCTCGAGAAGAAGATTCGCAAACCCCTTTCTCCCCGATTCTGTCGAAGCCGATGCCGGGCCCTTGATGACGGCGCCCTGCACGAAGGACAAAAACGAGAAGAACATCGTCTTTCCCGAGTGGTTTCGGCCAATCAGGGCCTCGATGCCGTTCAGAGGATGCGGCACATCGAGTCCGGCCTGTAAAGCAAGAGATGACTGCCCGGGAGTCTTCCGGATGTCGTCCAGAAGGGCGCCAATGCAGTCATCTTTAAATAATCCAAAATTCTGTATACGAATTCCCAGTAACATCTTTTCACCGCCATTTCTCAATCAAAAGGCCTTCCTGCCTTTTTCCTATCGAAAAGATCTTTTCCCGCGGCAGGACTATAGTTACTGTTATTTTAACTCTTTCTTGTCCTTTTGGATACGTACCAGGATATCCGTCAGCTCATTTTCGAGCTCTGTCAGTCTCTTTCTCGCATAATCGATCGAACGTGTGTAAATCAGTTCGGACTGCTGGTTCGCCTCGGTCAGGATCCTCTCGCTCTGCTCTTTGGCAAGGAGGGTGACCTGATGCTCGTCGATCATGATGGCCTGGCGCTGCTCGGACTCACGAAGGATACCCTCCGCTTTCTGTCTGGCAGAAGCGATCACCTGGTGCTGACGATCCACGATCCACTTGGCCTGCTGAACTTCCGACGGGAAGCTGGCACGGATCTGCTTGATCCAGTACAGCACATCGGCGCGGTCAACGATGCAGTTGTCCGAAAACGGCACGCCCTTGGCCTGCTCGATCGTTGCCTGAAGCTGGTCTAACAGTTCATAAAGATCCTTATCTGATGTTCTCACATTTCCATTTGCATCCGGCATAGGAAAAACCTCCCTTATTACATATCCTGCTGCTTATGAAACAGCTTTTGTTTTACCATATCTTCGATCTCCGGCACGCACATGCGGGAGATGTCACCTCCATAGTAGGCGACTTCTTTGATGATGGACGAACTGGTGAAAGCCAGATCTGCGCGGCACGGCAGGAAGATGACCTGATACTCCGGGAACATCAGTGTGTTGGCCGCATTCATCTCCGCCTCATAGCGGAAATCGGACTCGCTTCGAAGTCCTCTGACTACGGCAGATGCGCCGAGCTCACGATATACATCGACGAGCAGGGATTCTCTGGAGATCACTTCAATATTGGGAATGTCGCGAAGGCAGATCTTCGCCATCTCGACACGTTCTTCAACAGTAAACATGGATTTCTTAGCGCGATTGATCATGACCGCCACGACGAGCTTGTCACAGAGGCGCGACGCACGCTTGGCAATATCGATGTGACCCAGTGAGAACGGGTCAAAACTTCCCGGAAAAATGAACGTTTTCAAGACGATCTCTCCTTACTCGCACATAGTTTCTGATTCTAAGAAGAATGTTACCAAAGTTGACCCGTACTTACAACTCTTAATACATGTCATATTGGTTACAATCTCTTGTATTTGCGCATCTGCGTCGGATTCGACGATGAATATTCCGTCCTCCCGGAGAAGATGATATTCCGCGAGAAGTTCAGATACTGTTTTGGCAAAAGATCCTGCCATGGCATACGGCGGATCCATGAAGATAATATCGAAGCTCTCGCCCTTTTTTCCTAAAAGCTTAAGCGCCTCGGGAAACGCCATCTTCATGGGGCGCGCCTGCTCCGTAAGATGGGTCTTTTGAAGATTTCGGCTGATGACCTGCTGGCTTTTTCCCGCCTGATCGATCAGGACAGCCTTTTCCGCCCCGCGCGAAAGCGCCTCGATCGCCATCTGCCCGGTTCCTGAGAAAATATCGAGAAATGCACTGTCCGGCACCCTCATCTGGATGCTCGAAAAAATCGCTTCCTTGACCTTATCGGTCGTCGGACGCGTGGCATCCCCTTTCGGCGCCTCCAGCACCGTTCCTTTACATTTTCCGGCAACTACCCTCGGCATTTGTCCTCCTTATAAACTCGGCTTCTGCCAGGCATCACCGAAGTGCGCATGGAAAGCCTCGAGCATGATGCGGCTCTCCGGTTTCTTCAGTTTCGGATCGTCCTTGATCATCTTATCGATCGCCTTTTCGATCGGGATCAGGCATCCGGCATCCCGATATAAATTGGCCATCTTGAGCTGCGGGATACCGTGCTGCTTCGTGCCGAAGAAATCACCGGTACCGCGAAGGAGCATATCTTTCTCCGCCAGTTCAAAACCGTCGGTGGTCTTACACATCATGTCGATACGTTCCTGCGCCACGCCTTCATACTTATCAGTCTGCAGGATACAAGCAGACTGTAAGGCGCCTCGCCCGATACGTCCTCTGAGCTGATGCAGTGTAGAAAGGCCGAACCTTTCGGCATTTCTGATCACCATGAGCGTCGCATTCGGATTATCGACACCGACTTCGATGACGGTCGTGGAAACGAGCACATCGATTTTTCTTTCGCCGAAATCCTTCATGACGGATTCTTTTTCCGATGGCTTCATGCGGCCGTGAAGAAGACCCACATGCATATCCGAAAGCGGGCCCTCGGAGAGCGTCTCATAGTACTTCACCGCTGATTCGAGGTCAGCCTTCATGGACATCGCAAGTGTTCCTTCCTCGTCCTCGTAGGCA
The DNA here is from genome assembly GCA_017551865.1 of Clostridiales bacterium. Lineage (GTDB taxonomy): Bacteria > Bacillota > Clostridia > Saccharofermentanales > Saccharofermentanaceae > Scatonaster. Next base: position 233,184 of record JAFZKB010000030.1, read on the forward strand.
TCCTCCTGCAGTTCTTCGATCATGGGGCAGACAATATAGACCTGATGGCCCTTTTCGACCTCCTGGCGGATCGTGGCGATGACTCTTCCTTCTTCGTCAAAAGAAGCGCGGATCGTGCGGATCGGCTGGCGCCCTTTCGGCATGCTCTTGATAACCGACACGTCCATATCACCGAATAGGACAAGTCCCAGCGTTCTCGGGATCGGGGTCGCCGACATGACGAGCGTATGGATGCCGTGATCGGCCCGCTCTTCCGTTACAGATCTCTGTTTGACACCGAAACGGTGCTGTTCATCGGTGACCATGAGCGCAAGATCCGGAAAAGCATTCTTTTCCGAAAGGACCGCATGGGTTCCTACCAGCATCTTTATCTCCCCGCGCGACAGTTTCTCGCGGATCTCGTTTTTCTTTTTGGCCGGGGTGCTCCCGAGCATCAGCTCTATGCCGATGTCCGAAGAACCCAGAAATTTCTTAAAGGTCTCGTAGTGCTGAGCCGCAAGGACTGCAGTCGGCGCCATGAATACAGACTGATAACCTGCAATCGCACAGGCCGCCATGCTTAAGAAAGCCACGACCGTCTTACCGGATCCGACATCGCCCTGTACAAGGCGGTTCATCGGACGCGATCCGGAAATATCCTTCAGGATATCGTGTGTGACACGGCTCTGGTCCTCTGTGAGGACGAAAGGAAGCCTCTTCACGATCTCCCGGAATTTCTCCATATCCTCTTTACTGCCGCGGATCGGATAGGACGAGTGCAGATCCTTCTGCTCCTGTTTATAGACAGAAAGTGCGCCTCGAAGTAGGAAAAGCTCCTCATAGATAAGGTATTTACGGGCGATCTCCACTTCCTCCATACTCTCGGGACGGTGGATCTTCTCATACGCATATCGGATCGCACAGAGCTTTTCTTCTTTTCGGAAAAAGAGCGGCAGCACCTCCGAAAGAAGAGGCAGCGCGCGGTCGAGAGCAACATTCACGATGGCGCGTATATGTCCCTGTTTCAGACCCGACGTCAGCGGATAAACCGGCAGGATCTGCGAGGTATCCTCTTCGTCTTTCTGGCGCTGGTCGAAAACAGGATTGACTACCTGAAAAGAAAAGCCGTCGCGCGTAACTTTTCCATGGAAAAAGTACTCTTCGCCGGAATGCATCTTCTCGGCGAGGTACGGCTGGTTGAACCACACGGCGCGGATACTGCAGGAACCGTCGGAAAGGGTCGCGAAGATCGTGGTCTTTCCTTTGTGTCTGGAAACTCTCGGTTCGTTTATGATGGTCGCGATGAAAGACTGCTCCTTATCGTGCTCAAGCTGAAAAAGCGGCACGCATTCCGACCAGTCTTCGTATCTTCTCGGAAAAAACGTCAGAAGGTCGTATACGCGGTAGATCCCGAGTTTTTCGAGCTGCTTGGCGCGTCGTTCTCCAACCTTCGGGAGAAACTGTACAGGAGTGTCTAGCCGGATCTCTGCCATATCCTTACACCTTCTTTGCAGACGGGCAGTATTCCGAGAGCGTACATTCCCCGCACTTCGGAGATCTCGCGGTACAGACAGCACGACCATGGTCGACCATTCTGTGTCCGAACGGTGCCCACTCCTCTTTCGGGAGGATCTTCATAAGTTCCTTTTCGATCACAAGCGGATCTTTTCCGGAACTTAAGCCAAGGCGGCCGGACACGCGCATACAGTGCGTATCAACGACTACGGCAGGTGTATCGAACATCTCGGAAACGATGAGATTGGCGACCTTTCTGCCGACGCCCGGGAAGCGCATCAGTTCCTCCTGCGTCCTCGGGACCTGTCCCGAAAAATCATCACGCATCATTCTGGCGATCTCATAAAGATAGTGGGATTTCGCGCGGAAGAAGCCGCAGGGCTTGATGATCTCTGCGATCTTCTCTTCTCCTGCTTTCAGAAAATCCATATAATCCGGATACTTTTTAAAAAGCACCTTCGTCACTTCATTGACGCGCACATCAGTGCACTGGGCGGACAGCACAGCCCGCACCACGAGGTGGAACACATTATCGTCGATATCGAGGGTACACTCCGTCTGCGGATACAGTTCATGCAGACGCTGGAGGATCAGCTCCACGCGATCTTTCTTTCTCATTTGCTCTCCTTATTCCGATGGGTCTTGAGAGTATAGATGAATTTCGCGCCGCCGAGATCCTCACTGTTCTCTGCCCAGATCTTCTCGCCATGTGCGGTAATGATCTCACGGCAGATATAAAGTCCCAGACCGAATCCGCTCTCTGTTCTCGACGGATCGACCTTATAGAAACTCTCGAATACACGGTCGAGTTTATCCTGCGGAATACCCGAACCGGAATCCTCAACAGAGACATAGACCTTATCTTCCTGCGGGTCATAGCTTGTGGAGATCCCGATGATGCCGTCATCCGGAGTAAACTTCACGGCATTGGTCAGCAGATTATAGAACACACGGTAAAGAAGCTGGGATTCACCGAATACCATCATCTTCGATTCCGAATTCTTACCGAGTTCAACGTTGACACTGATGTTCTTGCCGGAGATCAGGTTCTCGGCATTCTGTACGGTGTCATGGATCATCTCGTTGATGTCGAACTCTTCCATCTTCGACTCATCGACCTGACTCAGGGACGAAGCTTCGGTCATAGAAGTGATGAGCTCCTGGATCCGGCCGACCTGGGTCTGGATAATATCCATATATTTCGGATAACTTTCCGGCGGGATCGTCCCGTCAGAGATCGCGCTTAAGAATCCCTTGATGGACGTAAGCGGAGTTCTCAGATCATGCGCGATGCTGGAGATGAAGACCTTTCTGTCGGCCTCCTGACGCTCCAGACGTTCGATCATGCTATTCACTGTATTGACCATGTTCGTGATCTCATCCGTGAGCATGTATTTGAGCGTCGATTCTTTTCGAAGTTCAGGCACATCGACACGTACGGAGAGATCTCCCTTCGTGACAGAGGTCGCTGCATCCGACAGCGCACGAAGCGGACGGATCAGGGATCTGGCCATCAGAGAGAAGAATAAAAGTGCCATGGAAAAAGACACCAGGATCGGCAACAGGAGACCATTGGACAAACGCCAGAAGACTTCCCGCTCCACGTTGATGGTATTGAAAAGCACGATGTTGAGATCTTCTTTTGATGTGGCCACAGAAACTGAAACGGATACACTTCGGGAATTGGCGAAGATGCCGTTAGTGATGTCCGAAGTCATAGCCTCCCCTTTATGAAGGAAAAGCTCCAGTACCCTGTCACTGCTTAAGAAAACATAATTATCCGCTTTCAGGATGTCACCGCGGATAAAACTCGGGACAGAGGTCGAATACTCGATGCGTCCGTCAGAACGGACGAACCATACTGAGCACTGCTCTGTTCTTGCAAACGAATTGATAAATGACTGGATCGCCGTATCGGAGACCGAAGGATCTGCTGCGAGCGAATCGTAGGCTAAAGCCAGAGATTCCGCCTGCCGCTCGATCTTTTCTTTACCATCGGAGATCAGCGAGATCGTGGTCTGACGATAGAATACCAGCGTCAGAACAAGGAACACGAGGATCGTACCGACCGCCAGTGAAAGCGTCGTACGGAACAGCACGGATTGAGATTTTTTATTCTTATCTTTCATATCTCACCCGAAAAGAATCGCTTACTCCTTATCGCTCGTTTCGAATTTATAACCGACGCCCCATACTGTTTTGATCTGCCAGTTGGTCTTTACGTCAGGTCTTTCCAGTTTCTCACGGATGCGCTTGACATGCACGTCGACCGTTCTTGACTCTCCGTAAAAATCGTAGCCCCATACATTCTCGAGGAGCTGCTCTCTCGTAAATACACGGTTCGGATGGGATGCAAGGAAGAAAAGAAGTTCGAGTTCCTTCGGCGGGATGTCGATCTCTTTTCCTTCGACGGTGACCACATAACGGGCCATATCCACTGTGAATCCCTGATAGGAGATCACTTCACTGTTCTCTTTCGATTCTTTTGTATCAGAAGATCCGGAATCACGTCTTTCGGTCCTGCGCAGAACGGCCTTAACACGGGCCAGAAGTTCCTTCGGCTCAAACGGCTTCGGAACGTAGTCGTCAGCACCGAGTTCGAGACCAACGACCTTATCAAGGGTATCGGAGCGGGCCGTCAGCATGATGATCGGCACATCCGAGGTCTTCCTGATCTCACGGCAGATATCGTATCCGTCTTTGCCGGGAAGCATCAGGTCAAGTACGACCAGGTCCGGCTGTGCAGTCTGAAAAGTCTCCAAAGCGCGATCTCCGGAAAGGCAGCTCGTCACTGCGAATCCGTCTTTATCGAAATAGAGTCGAAGTACTTCAACAATATTCGGATCGTCGTCTACTACTAATACCTTCTTCATATTACTCCCTCACTCTACCCTTACTTCTTCAGCATATCCTGAAGTTCCTCCATGAAGGAATTCACGTCCTTGAACTGCCGATATACCGAAGCAAATCGCACATAGGCGACTTCGTCGATCTCCTTCAGCTGCTTCATGACCATCTCGCCGATCTCATTAGTCGAGATCTCTCTCTTCGCCGAGTTCTGGATCTGGTTCTCCACGTAAGTTACGATAGATTCCACCTGATCGCTCGAGACCGGTCTTTTCTCACAGGCCTTCATGAGGCCTCCGAGCAGCTTTTCCTGACTGTACGCTTCACGAGTACCGTCCTTCTTCACCACGAGGAGAGGAAGGAGCTCGACCTTCTCATAGGTCGTAAAGCGAGACGAGCAGGATAAACATTCACGCCTGCGGCGGATGGCAGAACCATCCTCCGCAGGCCGTGAATCAATTACCTTATCTTCCATATGTCCACAAAAAGGGCACTTCATAAAACGTCACTCATCCAGATTATCGTTATCGGTCATGAACCAAGGGAGAAGTCTCTTCTTATCCTTAGCCGGTGCCGGAGCTTCTACTGTCTTCGGAGCAGATACCGGAGCCTGTGTTCTCGGAGCCGCCGAAGGAACTACATTCGGCTGAGGTCTTCCGCCCTGCTGCATCGGCTGGGAGACCGGAGCCTGCGGTGCCGGTGCCGGAGCATATGCCGGCTGCGGACGGGATATCGGAGCTACCGGTGTCACCGGAGCTACTGGAGCTACCGGAGCGGACTTGCTCGGAGAATAAACTTTCGCGTCATCGTTTCTTGCGCCGCCTACCGGTTCCGGATCACCAAAGAGGAATTCCGGAACTTCCTTCGTGGCCGGAGCTGCCGGAGCAACCGGTGCCGGTGTAGAAGGCTTTTCAAATGCGGAAGAACCGATAGGAGAAACCGGACGAGTTGTCGATGCGGAAGGTGTTGTACTTCCGATGATCGTCGGGTTCTGCTTGGAGATGATGGAGGTTGCCGGGCGGAAAGCCGCAGAAGCATTCTCCGTGTTATCGAAACCGGAAGCGATCACGGTGATCATGATCTCGTCTTCCAAAGTCGGGTCTGTAACTGCACCAACGATGATATCTGCATCGCCGGCTACAGCATCACGTACAACAGAAGCAGCTACATCGATCTCGTGGAGCTTCATGTTGCGGGAACCGGTGAAGTTGATGATAACGCCTCTTGCGCCTTCGATCGTGGTGTCGAGAAGCGGACTGTTGATAGCCTGCTTAACAGCTGCAGCCGCTCTGCCCTCACCGGAAGCACGACCGATACCCATGTGGCAGATACCGGCATTCGTCATGATGCGGCGAACGTCAGCCAGGTCAAGGTTGATGAGACCAGGAATAGCTACGAGGTCGGAGATACCGGCAACACCAAACTTCAGTACCTGATCGGCCATGTTGAAAGCATCATCGATCGATGTATCTTCATCGGTAATATCAAGGAGCTTATCGTTTGCGACAACGATCAGGGAGTCTACATATTTTTCGATCTCGCGGATACCGCGCTCAGCGTTCATCGCACGACGCGGACCTTCGAAACGGAACGGACGGGTAACTACTGCAACTGTCAGAATACCGAGCTCTCTAGCGATCTGGGCAACTACCGGCGCAGCACCTGTACCGGTACCACCACCCATACCGGCGGTGATGAACAGCATATCTGTTCCGCGGATCGCCTGTGCGATCTCATCTTTACTTTCTTCAGCTGCTTTTTCGCCAACCGTCGGATCAGCGCCGCATCCGAGACCCCTGGTGATCTTCTCACCGATCTGGATAGTGATCTGTGCCTTAGAACGGGCCAGTGCCTGATGATCCGTGTTGATCGAGATAAAATCGATGCCCTGTACAGAACTTTCGATCATGCGGTCGACCGCATTACATCCGCCGCCACCAACACCGATTACTTTAATCGCTGCAAATGGTTCGTCATCCATAGAATATCCGAGCTTAAAATCTGACATAGTCAACTATCCTCCGTCTCGCCTAATTATATACTTATTCATTATGAGCTTCTTAGCTATCTTTTACAATTCTACACTAAATGTTGGGGGCAGGCAATAGAGGCCAAATGCCGACAGAAAAAGCGTTACAGTATGATTACCATAGTCTTTCCGGAAGGTTAGACGGATGTTTCCAAACCCTAAATATTGTAGTGCGTCAGCGAAGGATATATTCTCTTCCGGTCATGTCCAGAACAGACCCCTCTTTATCCTCAAAATAGCCAGTCGTGATGGCATACCGAAGCCAGGCCATCTGGTCGGAAATGGTGTTTAAGGTGCCGATCTTCACTGTAATAGTCTGAGTGACCCCCGGAATCTGAAGATCAATGAAGGTAGTCATGTTTTCGCAATACCTCACACAAATGACATGCGTAAGGAAATCAAAGCTGTCGCCGGAGTCTGCGGCATCGGCGTCTGCGCCCAGTATCGCTCCCAGTATAGTGATACAGATGTCATAGCCTTCAGATGACGTAAGATCAAGCTTTTTGCCGATCTGCGCAGACCTTATGGGCAGGCCGCGGATCTCCGGGATCCCCGACGGGACTTCTCCGTTTAAGATCTCCAGGACCACTGAATCCTCGGCAATTACGGCATATCCGTCCGGAATTGCGACGTAAGCTACTTTTCTTCGTTCTGTAATCTCAATGTAAACTTCTCCCGGGTATTTCGGGTAAACATTCGCATCCGCGATATAAGGATCGGATGAAATGATGCGGTCTCTTACTTTTCCGTAGTTCAGTTTCAGATAATCGGAAAGCGATCCGCCCACATGGGCATAAAGATGTTCGCCTGTACGGATATCCGCCATCTGGAGGATCTGATCCGTAGAGAAACGCTTGTTGCCGCTGATATGGATACTCTGGATACGGAAACTGCCGTGAAGGAAAAAGATAATGCCGAGGATACTGATCAGAAGGAGCAGGACGATACTGATCCACGCCTTTACGGAAAGGCTCTGGATCTTTTCGGAAAAGATCAGGAGCGGTGACTTTCCGCCCTCTTCCCTGATCTTCTCTTCCTCAAGGTCATGAAGATCCTCGAGGTCCTCTCTCTCGTCGATCTCTTCGGTGATCGCTTTTTTCTCTTCTTTATCGGACAAGTGCTTTTACCTCATCGCAGATACGGGACGCGGCATCGTAGATCGCCAGTTTCCGGCTATTTTCCCGCATGGTCTTCATTCTCTCCGGATCAGAAAGAAGCTCTGTTACGATGCCCGGCAGCTTCTCCACGGCCTGGTCGTCCGGGAGGAGTATTCCCGCATGGGCATCTTCAAATGTCTTCGCATTATATGTCTGGTGATCCTGCGCCGCATACGGATACGGGATCAGGACAGACGGTGCACCGACGGCCTGCACTTCCGCACAGGTGATGGCGCCGGCTCTTCCGACGAAAAGGTCACAGGCAGAAAGATAGACTTCCGGATCCTTGATGTACTCGAAAACCTCAATGGACTTCGGCCAGTCCTTCGCCTGCTCCATCACTTCTTTATAGCGCTGTTTGCCGACGCTTAGGATGATTTTCACGTTCGGATCTGTTATAGTCTTCGCCAGCTCGACGATCGCGTCGTTTACTGTTCTCGCGCCGAGGCTTCCGCCCATGGCAAGGATCAGGGTATCGTTATCGGAAAGACCGAGTTTTTCACGGCAGGCGCTTCTTTCCACTTCGGAAAAGACCCGTCGTATGGGGTTTCCGGTGAAGACGATCTTCGCCTTCTTATGGAAGTAATGCTCGATCCCCGGAAAACTCGTGCACACGGTCCCCGCATAACGGGACATCATGCGGTTGGATCTTCCCGGAAACGCGTTCTGCTCATGAAGAAGGATCGGTACTTTTTCCTTATGCGCGGCGGCAATAAGGGGGCTGCAGACGAATCCTCCCGTGCCGATGACGACGTCCGGCTTCTGCTCGCGGATGAGCTTTCGGCACATTTTTCTGCCCGCGAGGAATTCTTTTACCGCCTTAAAAGTCTTTTTCGAGATCTTCATCGGAAGCTGGGAAGCGCGGATCACCTCAAAAGGATAGCCCATGGACGGGATGATCTGCGACTCTAAGCCCTTTTCTGTTCCGCAGAAAAGGATGCCGGTCTCGTTATCCTGCTTTTTCAGTTCATCGGCGATGGCTACAGCCGGATGGATATGTCCGCTTGTGCCGCCGCCGGCGAGAAATACTTTCATAATTACACCACCAGTTTTATCGTTTTTCTCTTTCGGCCGGTCTTACTTACCGAAAGGATCATGCCTACTGCAATCATAAAGAAGAAATTGGCCGTTCCGCCGAAGCTGAAGAACGGAAGCGTGATACCGGTCGGCGGGATCGCGCCGATGGCTACACCGATATTGAGGAATGCCTGCAGCGTCAGAAGCGTCGTATATCCGGCCGTCAGCACTCGTGTAAAAAGACTGTCCGCCTGCCACGACACGATAAATCCCGCGATGGCAAAAAGCCAGAACAGCAGCATGACCACCAGTCCGCCGACGAACCCCAGTTCCTCGCAGATGATGGAATATACATAGTCGTTATGTGCCTCCGGAAGATACATATACTTCTGGCGGCTGTTTCCAAAACCCACGCCCGTCATGCCGCCGGAGCCGATGGCAATGATGGACTGCTCACTCTGGTAGGTCTCGTCATCATCCGCCTTCTTCTCCTCTTCCTCTTCAGCATTCATGGTCGCGAAGATATTCAGACGCGTAACAACGTGTGCGAAGTTCTGCTCTAGCTTCTTCTTTTCCTTCAGAGGCATCGAAAGATATACGATACCGCCGGCCAAAAGTGAGATCACAAGAAGGAGCGCTCCGCCGCGGATCCAGGAGCTTATGGAAATACCACAGCACAGGAAGCATACAAGCGAGATCGCGCTTAAGATCAGAAAGCACGACATATGCGGCTGAAGTACAACGATCAGCAGGCAGAACAGTACGAGCGCGCCCGGAAGCGTGATATCCAGGATCGCATCAAGGATCGCCTGGGAACTCTGTTTATTCACTTTCAGCCGTCCCTTTTTTCTCATTCTCTGGATAAAAGAACGGTATCCGGCGATAAAGAATACGATCGCCACCTTGATGAACTCCGACGGCTGGAATGAAAAACCGCCTATCAGGATCCATCTTCGGGAACCGTTGATGACCGAACCCATGATTCTGGTAAGTACAGCCATCGCGACCGCCATGATATACATCGCCACGAAAAACGGCCACTTATCGAACTTTTTGATTGGAACAAAAGTAATAACGGCAGCCGCGACGAATCCGAGGATCAGGAACCGGCCCTGTCGGATAACGTAGTACAGAGAATTACCCTGGGACGTATAGGCTTTCGGCATACTGGCCGAAAAGAGCATAACTGTACCAAACGCCATCATGAAGATTACGATGATGACGATAAACAGGTTTACGCGAAGCGGCGCATATACGTCGAGTGACTGGATTTTTCCGTCTTCCCGGTAAGCAATGTTCTCCGAGACAAGATGTTTCATCTTCCGTTTCATGATTCAATTCCTCTTCGAACTATTGAACCATATGTATCGAGAATTGTATACATCTCGAATGCGTGGGAAGCCTTTAGAAGGACGTAATCACCGTCCTTTACGAGCTTTAGAAGTTTTTCGGTCATCTGATCCTTATCAGAGAAGCGGTACACCGGAAGATCTGAAGATACGGACCGTACGCCCGCTTCCACATCCTCCTGGAAATCTCCCATGACGAGGATACCGTCAAGGCCGATATTTGCGGCTTCTTTTCCGATCTCAAAATGTTTCTGCTTTGAAACATCCCCGAGCTCGAGCATATCTGAAATACATGCGTAGGCTTTTGTTTCACCGGCCAGACGTCTTATCGAGGCAAAAGCGCCTGTCATGGACTCCGGTCCTGCGTTATAGGCATCGTCCAGAAAATACACACCTTCGATGTTCACGAGTCTTTCTCTGTGGCCGACCTGAACAAAGGCGGAAACGCCTTCTTCGAGGCGGTCCGGCGCGATATTGAAATACAGGCCGCACAGCACACCTACAAGTGCATTTCCGATATGGTGTATACCGACCGTCTTGATTTTCAGTTCCAGATCAGTAAGCTCAGAAAAACCGGCTTTGGCATTACAGCAGATCCGCTCTCCTTCGATAAAGATCGGACCGGAGATCGCCACACCATCGTATTCCACATCGGAAGGAAGCGGTTCCTGCGTCGTATAGGCGATCTTCACATCGCTTCGGATCATGCCGCTCCTGACAGCTTCCCTGAGCATCTCATCCTTATAAGGGATGATCAGAAGTCCTCCTTCTCTTAATCCCTCGAGGATCTCGAGTTTGGCATTTCGGATCTCTTCTCTGGAGCCCAGTCTCTCGATATGGGCGACACCGATATTCGTGATTACGGCCACATCCGGATGGGCGATATGTGTAAGCTCCGAGATTTCACCGCGGAGTCGCATGCCCATCTCAAGCACGATCACGTCCGTATCCTCCGGAGCATTTAAGATCGTCAGCGAAAGGCCGATCTCGTTATTGTTATTATTCTTTGTCGCATAGACCTTGCAGCCGCGTGAAAGCGCGCTGGCGGTCATCTCTCGTGTAGAGGTCTTACCGTAACTTCCGGTGATACCAATGACCTTAAAGTTCATGCGAAGTCTGTACCACTCTGCAATCTTTTCAAGTGCGATCTTCGTATCGGAAACGAGTACGACCGGGATATCCTCCGGCGCATGTTCCATGGTGGAAAGCACAAGTGCGCGGGCTCCGTCTTTCTGTGCCGCCACTGCATATTTGTTTCCATCGAAATTCTCACCAATCAGTGCCAGAAAGAGATTTCCCTCCTCGATCGTTCTCGTGTCGGTGGAAATCCCGTCAATAATGAATGTTTCCGGCGTCAAGCCGTCATTTCCAGAAGGAAACTGCAAAAGTTCGCCGCCGGTGGCATCGAGTATTTCTTTTAAAGTAAACTTCGCCATTGATGTTTAGACTCCTCTTTCTTTTTCCAGTGCCCGAAGGACCTCGGAAGCGACCACGGAATCGATAAATTCCACGACCGAATCCTTGATGGTCATGGTCGTCTCGTGGCCTTTTCCGGCAATGACGACGATGTCATCAGGACGCGCCATATCCACCGCATGAGCGATAGCCTTTTTCCGGTCTTCGATGATTTCATACGGAGCGCCCGGAACTCTTTCTATGCCTTCGACGATCATGCCGGCAATGCGGCCGAACTCTTCACTTCGGGAGTTATCAGTCGTTACGACCGTAAAATCACTGTATCGGCCGGACACTTCGCCCATGGTATACCTTCTGTCATGCGGGCGGTCACCTCCACAGCCGAACACCGTGATGATCCGTCCCTTGCAGGAAGGTCTTATCGCCTGAAGAAGCACCTTTAAGCTGTCGCCGTTATGGGCATAGTCGACAAAGACCTTAAGGTCCAGCTTATTATCGATCTTCTCCATTCTTCCCGGAACTTTCACGAAGAGCATACCATTTTCGATCTGCGCTTTCGAAACACCGGCCAGATGGGCACAGGCTGCGGCACAAAGGGCGTTGTCCACGTTAAAGTCGCAAAGGAGCGGGACAAAGAATTCCGTCTCATAGTCGGGACATACGAACAGGAAGCGCATGCCCGGGACACCGTCTTTCGTCGCCGGGGACAGTTCTTTTACATAGAAATCCGCTTCACCGCTTACACTGTAGGTGTAGCACTTCTCGGTGTGGGATCCCGCATAAGCGGCGACCTCATCGAAGCGGCGCGTATTCTTATTTACGAGCGCGATCCGGCAGTGGTCAAAAAGGCGGAGCTTACTTATGAAATAGTCCTCTTCCGTCTCATGTTCCCCGTCGGAAATATGGTCATTCAAAAAGTTCGTGAAAACGCCGATCTCAAAATTCACGCCATGGGTCCTGCTGAACTTCAGGCCCAGCGAAGAGACCTCCATCACGCAGCTTTTCACGCCTTCCTCTTTCATTTCGGAAAGAAGCTGCTGGAATTCCCAGGCCTCCGGTGTGGTGTGCTTCGATTTGAAGGCTTTTCCGCAGATCTTGTTCTCGACGGTTCCAATCAGGCCGCAGGATCTGCCGGCGCGGTTTAATATCTCGTGAATGATATAGGTCGAAGTGGTCTTGCCCTTCGTACCCGTAAGGCCAATGATCTGCATATCTTCTGACGGATGCGAAAAATACGTGCAGGCCATATCGGCATAGGCTTTTCTCGTATCGGAAACCGAAACGACCGTGGAGCCGAGTTCCTCGATGGCCTTAAGCTCTGAAGCAAGGCTGTCCTTTTTTCTTTCGTCGATCAGGATCAGGGGGGATCCGTTCTCCGCGGCCTTGACGATATACTTATGGCCGTCGTCCTTCTGGCCGATCATGGCAATGAAGGCCATTTCATTCCCCGCTTTCCGGGAATCGAGTGCCGCCCCGGAGATCTCCTTGTCGAGAGATCCGAAGAGCAGTTCGTATTTGATTTCAGAAAGAATTTCCTTCGCTTTCATATGTACTCCCCTTTACTCCATCTTCAAGTGAATACTCGTGCCGAAAGGAACTTCCTTCGGCGGCGGAGGCGTTGTCTCCGCTGTGGATTCACCCTCGCTTCCTTCACTACCCTCAGCAGAAGTCTCTGTGGACCCTTCTTCAGAAGAAGTCGTTTCCGCCGGTTCTTCATTCGGTTCCTCAGTAGGTTCCGGAAGATCCTCATCATCCGGCGGCGGAGTCGGATCCGGTGTCGGATCAAGATCCATGCCCGCCGAGCGTGGCGGATCCTGGAAAACGACAGTGCCCTTGATATTGCCTTCCACATCGATATTGAGGCCGTACTGCTTCGCCATACGCCTGCATTCAATGATATTCATACCTGCAAAGTTCGGGATCATGGTCGTCGGCATGTCTTCTTTAGAGACTGTGCCCGGATAAAGCACGATGATCGTGTTCTTATAGACCGTTTCTTTTTCACCGTAATACATCGTACCGACGATATCGTCAAACGCCATCGTACCCGAGCCGTCCAATACCTGGAATCCTTCTTCCTCGAGGAGCATCTTCGCCTTGAGGTAGCTCATTCCGGTAACATCCGGCACGTGATATTCAATGACCATCCGGTCGTATTCGTCCGAAGAAAGTTTTCTGTCAACACCCAGATATTCGAGGGTCTCTTCCACGACGCGGGCAGCGACCTTGGCCGCAACTGAAGATCCGACATCCTTATCTTCCGGCTTGTTGATAACGACGAGCACCACGACCTCCGGATCGTAGGACGGGGCGTAACAACCGAAGGAGATAACGTGCATACCGGCTTCTTCGCCGACTTCGATGGTAGAGGTGGAAGTCTTACCGGCTACATAGTAACCCGGAACATAACCTGCCGCACCGGTACCTACCTTAACTACGTCCTCCAGGAGCGATCTTACTCTGGCCGAGGTATTTGCCGAGAAAAGGGTACGGACTCTTTCCGGTTCATATTCCTTGATGATGTTTCCCTGATTATCTACAACACGGGATGCGATATGCGGACGCATGAGCGTGCCACCATTAACGAGGGCTGAATATACGGTAACAAGCTGAAGCGGTGTTACTGTCGACGACTCACCAAATGAAAGAGTCGCAAGGTCGACGTTGGTCGGTTTGGCGTGGAAGATGCCTTTTCCTTCCGCCGGAAGATCGACGCCGGTAACATCGTAAAAACCGCAATTGTGGATATAGTCATAATACTTCTCGATGCCGACACGCTGCGCCAGCTGCACGAAGATCGGGTTACAGGAACGCTCGAAAGCTTCCCGTAGAGTCTCTTCGCCATGGTTTCCGTCCGTTTTTTCACGCCAGCAGGAAATGGTATCGACCGTGGTGATTTCGATTGGAGCATCGCTTAAGACCTCGTCTTCCCAGGTAAGGCCTTCTTCGAGTGCGATCGCCGTCGTTACTGCCTTCATGGTAGAACCCGGCTCGTAGGTATCGGAGATGCAGCGGTTCGTCCATGCATTTCGGATCAGCTGTTCGACCTTCTGCTCATCCGTCATGGCTTCCCATGCCTCCTGTGTAACGCCATAGGGCTTTTCACGCGGAGTATTTAAATCAAAGTCCGGCATGGAGACCATAGCCAGAATATCTGCGGAATACGGATCCATAACGATACAGGTAACGCCTTCACGCGGTTTGTACTCGTTATAGGCATCACGGCAGGCATTTTCCGCGATGCGCTGAATGTTCATATCCAGCGTAAGCTGAACATTATAGCCGTCCTGTGCCTGAATACTGGTCGGTGCGGAATACGGAAGCGCACTCTGGTTATAGTTATCGACCTCTGCGTAGGTATATCCTTCCGTACCCGTCAGGTAACTATTGTAATAGGCCTCGATCCCGTACTGACCGATGAGAGAGTTACCGCTCTGGTCGGCAAACCCGATGACTTGGGCCGCCAGATTGCTGTAGTTGTAGTATCTTTTCGGAACGGAGTCGATCTTGATGCCGCCGATCCCATTTTCACTGAGATAGGAATTGAGTGCATTCCTCTGCTCGTAGGTAACGCCTTTCATGACCTGAATATAGGTCTTATCCGTCTGTCCGAGCCAGTCGATCATCTTCTGCGGATCTACGCCGATCAGGATCGAGAAATTCTCGGCGATCTGCTGGACCGTCTGCGGATCTTTTCGACCCTCCTGGGATTTCAGAACATCGGACGGCGTCATGCCGATCGTGTATTCATATGTGGTACTGGCGAGGATATTGCCGTTTCGATCAAGGATATCGCCTCGTTCCGGCACTTCCTTAATTCGCTGCCAGTGCATCTGAGACGCTTTATGGGAGTATTCTTCGTAATGGTCGTGCTGGATCCCGAACTGCACATGGATCAGGTATCCCATGAATGCAGAAAGCCCTAAAAAGACCATGACCAGAACGATCCTTCCGCCGATGCGGAAACGGGCCGTTCCGGTCTCATCTTTTACTTCGATATTCTGTCGTTTCTCCTCAGAAGACATTCCTGGTCCCCGCTTCTTCCCCGTCCGAGGATCATGGCTCCTCTTCCGAATAGTATTTCGCCAGGTTGCGTTTGGCTTCCGTAACGATATCCTCCGTCAATCCAACGGAATTATAGGAACGACTCGTGGTCATTGAATCCTTCTTCGGCATCACCACATTGACGATCTGCCTATCATTCGGTTCCACCATGCCAAGGCGCAGGCTGGCTGCTTTTCTCACCGATTCGAGGTCGGCATTGACAAAAAGTGTCTCGCGCAGCTGGCTGGTCTCCTGGCGCATCTTATCGATCTGGCGTTCTTTTTTATTGTTCGCAAAATTCATCGATGCGATCTGTGCTTCATTATACACCAGAAGTCCAAACAACGCGGTGACAAACGCCACGGCTAAAGCGAACAAAATAAAGTCGCGAAAACGCTTCAGCGTCATGGAAAATGTCTTTTTGCGATAATTGTCGTATGCAGCAGCCATCGCACGCTTATTCTGCATGCGAATCCGCTTTTTCTTCTCTTCTTTTTGAAGCGTCAGGACTGTCCCCGCTTCTTCAAGTGCACTCATATAACGCTCCGCTTCGCCATCATCAAAAGCCATAAGATTGAGGCCAACAGCAAAATCTGTCCCTGTACGTTCATACAGAGCTTCCATGGATTGTCTTCTTGATGTCCTTACTGCCTGGGCCATACCTCATCATTCCTTTCAAATACTCTCAGCTTCGCGCATCCCGAGCGTTTATTCTCCATAGCTTCTTTTTTAGACGCTACGATGGGCTTGCTATGGATGCATCGTCCCAACGGGCGTTTTCCGCATACACAGACCGGGAATTCTCTCGGGCAGGTGCACGGATTCTCAAGTTTACGGAAAGCTTCCTTGACCAGTCTGTCTTCCAGAGAATGGAAGGAGATCACCGCAAACCGACCATTGGCATTCAGCATGGAAGGCACGACTTCCAGAAGTTCGGATACGGAATCAAGTTCATGATTGACTTCGATCCTGATCGCCTGGAAGCACCGTCTTGCCGGATGCTGGTCTTCTTTTCTGGCGGCACGGGGCATCGCGCTTCTAATGATCTCCGCAAGGTCAGTCGTGGAACGGATCGGCGCTTCGGCTCTTCTTTTCACGATGACGGATGCGATGCGGCCTGCATATCTTTCCTCGCCGTATTCACGGAAGATCCTGGTAAGATCTCCTTCCGAATACTCATTGACCACCACTTCAGCCGAAAGCTCCTGCTTTTGGTTCATTCTCATGTCGAGAGGACCTTCCTGCATATAGGAAAAACCTCTGTCCACAGTGTCGATCTGATGCGAGGATACGCCAAGATCTGCGAGCACCCCGTCTACCTTTTCAATGTTCAACTCTTTGAGCACTTCCCCGAACTTCGAAAAGTCGGTCTTTACGAGCACCCATTTATCATTCGCTCCCAGCGCCTCTCTTCTCTTCTCACAGGCCGCCAGAGCTTCATCGTCTTTATCCAGTGAGATCAGTTTTCCGTGATCTCCGAGTCTTTCTACGATTCCGGCGCTATGTCCGCCGCCACCAGCTGTACAGTCCACATAGATCCCGTCCGGCTTGATGGCCAGACCCTCCATACATTCCTCAAAAAGGACCGGAATGTGATGGAAATTACAATCCTGTGATCTCGTATCCATCCAGATCGATACTCTCCTGTTCAGCTTCTTCGTTCTGTGCATCGTAGTATCTCTTCGTGCAGATCTCGAGCATATCGCTTTCGATCTGGTAAATGCAGATCTCGTCGGAAGGAACGGCATCGATCCTGTTCCAGAGCTCGGAGCTTACCGAGATACGTCCCTGGGAATCGAGTTCGCATTCCAGTGCCTCACCGATGATCTGACGTCTTGCGTGACGGATCTTCGGGTTGGTCATCGGGATCTTACTGAACTGTTCCACGATGTCCTGAAAGTGCTGTTCGCCATAGATGCTGAGATAGCCTTTGTCCTGGTTCAATGTCACGAACATGGGCGAACCGATCTGATCCCGGAGTTTTGCCGGAATGAAGATCCTTCCCTTCGCATCCATTTTGTTGATGAAACGAGCCATGCTTCTCCTTCTCTACTTGCTTGAAATTCACCACCATTCAACACCGGCACTGAACTTCCGCACCACTTTTCACCACTTTCTGATGCTATTTTATTCAAATTGCGTTTACATTTCAATAGTGTTTCAGGAAGAAAACCTAGAGAATAGTGAATTTTCGGGTCCAAAGCCGAACAAACGCTCGTTTTTGTTCTTTTTTCGCAAAAATCAGATCGTTCATGCTTCTCTGACGGCAGATTCGGCTCTTTGCGGTGAACGCCGATTCATGGGAAATCTAAGAGCATAAGAAAACCCATGCCACTTCTCACAGCCGCTTTCATGGGAACAAGAGAAAGGGAAAGAATCCCCATGCCCTTCTCTCTGACGGGTTTTATGGGATTAGTGAGAAAACTGCAATTCCCATGACCAGATATGTCTATTTCGTCATGGGTAAACTAAGGACCGAAGAAAACCCATGACCAAGAGGGCATGGGAAATTCCAAATACTTCTATTCCCCATGAAAAAACCTTCAAAATCAGGCATGGGAAATCCCAAATGCTTCTAATTCCCATGAAAAGGTCTTCCAACTCAGGCATGGGAAAAGACCATACATCCAAATCCCCCTCCTCCTCACTCGAAATCAAGCACAAAAAAGCACTTTCCCAAGATTTTCGGGTCTTACCCAAAACCGGCACGGGAAAGTGCTTACTATAATTATTCAAAACAGAAAGGATACTAGGCCGAGGATGCCCGCCTGTCCATCGAGATATTCAATATAAATCCCAAAGAGATGAAGTTTACCATCATTGCCGTACCACCATAGCTGACGAAAGGAAGCGGGATTCCGGTGATCGGCAGCAGTCCGACGCACATGCCCATATTCTCGATAAAGTGGAAGGCATACGAACCCGTAAGGCCGACAACGATATATGAATAGGCCTTTCGAGAAGACTTCGACGCGACATAGAGGCAGCGCACCAGAAAGAAGAATGCCAGCAGCAGGATGGCTGTTGTTCCGATAAAACCCATTCTCTCGGATACCGCGGAATAGATAAAGTCAGACTCCTTAACCGGAACTTTTACGAGGATGCCCGTGTGGTTTCCCGTAAGGCCGCCGGAAGCGATCGCCTGTTTTGACTGCACGAGGTTCCACTCGGACACCGGGTCGGAACCTTCGAAGATCAGAGACAGGATACGCTTCTTCTGATAAGGTTTCAGATAGAAGTTCCATACGATCGGGATAACGCCAACGACAGCTCCTGAGATCGCCAGAAGGAAGTATCTGTACTTCATGTTCCAGATAAAGAGCATGCAGACCAGGGAGAAAAAGATAACCATCGCCGTACCGAAGTCAGGCTGCTTCAGGATCAGCAGCAGCGGCACACCGTAGATGATACCGAGATACACCCATCCGCGAAGAAGCGTGATGGTCTTGGTTCCCATATCCTCGAGAACATATGAGGTAACGATGACCAGTCCGATCTTTGTGAGCTCGGATGGCTGGAACGTACCCAGGATCGGGAGCTTCATCCACGAGTCGGCACCCCAGGTACTCTCGAGCGTAAAGCCGTCGATCAGGACGTATATCAGTAGCAGAATGGATACGCCGTAGAATATCCATCCGATCAGTTTCATGAACTGTGTGTCGAGAAGACAGATAACGAAAGCGATCGTTACGCCGATCACGGCGGCGATCGCCTGTTTATAGAAGATACCGGGGTATCCTTCGAAACCCTGGGAAAGTACGAGATTTAACACATAAAGCCCGATCGTCGTAATGGACAGGATCGGTATGATCAGCCAGAAATCGACGGTGCGAAGCGAATTATTCTTGAGAAATTCGATACCGGACTTGCCTTGATTCATCTGTACCTCTTACTCCTCCGAGGAATCTTCAGAATCACTTTCACCCTCATCAGATTCGGAATCCCCCTCCTGGGACTCCTCCTCGTCTTCCTCCTCTTCCTCTTCATCTTCGATCGTAAAGGAAGATTTGGACAGTCTTTCTACGCGGTCTTCCACATCTTCGTCCTCTTCGTAAGCACGAAGCTTCTCTTCTTTTCTTCTCTGGGCATCACGGAGCATCTGCTCATCTGCCTTGATGAACTTCTCCGGGATCGGCTTCTTTTCCCAGTCGAAGATGCGGCCGAGGGAAAGAAGGATCAGACCTAAAACGATAAGGATCAGAGAAAGGACCTGAGAGATGCGAAGATCGGTTCCCGAAATGTACAGGGAGTCTGTACGCAGTCCTTCGATAAAGAAACGGACGATACCGTAGAAAATGCAGTAGCATGCTGTGACCGTCCATGGACGCTTGCTCTTCTTTCTCACCGCAAGAAGGACGAAGAAAAGCGCGAATGTGCAGACGGATTCGTAAAAGAATGTCGGGTGTACCGGCTTACTGGAATCCAGGTTCGGGCAGTGAACACTGAGATAACGGGAGATCTGAGTACTCTTCATGCCCCACGGAAGATCTGTGGTCGTACCGAAAGCTTCCTGGTTGAAGAAGTTGCCCCAGCGGCCGATTGCCTGACCGAGCGGGATATATACCATAGCAAAATCCCAAACTGCATATACCGGAACTTTGCGGATCTTACCCATAAGGAATACCGCCAGAACCGCACCGAGAACACCGCCGTAGATGGCAAGTCCGCCGCCTCGTACGTTAAAGATCTCGCCAAGGGTCGCCTTGATATCACCCTTTACATAGTAGGAGCTCCACTCGCAGGCCACGTAGTAAAGTCTTGCGCCCACGAATGCCATCGGAATCGCCAGAAGACAGAAGTCGGTAAGAAGATCCGGCGTCAGGCCGTGCTTTCTGCACTGCTTCATGGCCATAACCAGGCAAAGCGCAACCGCGAAAGCGATCAGGACGCCGTACCAGTATAGCTTTAATCCACCGATCTCCAGCGCCACATTACTGATATGAAATTTCCAGCCTAAGCCGGGGAACGTTACATAGTCTTTTTCAAGTGCAAATAAGTAATGCATCTTAAACCCTCATTTCTCTTCTTTCTTGTCCACGCACTATAATATCACACATAGCCCTCAAATCGAACAGGTATTTGACGGCTTTTGTGGTATTTCCTGGTTTCTATCTGGTCCTTCTGCATCTGCGATTGCAGCTCGTCGATGGACGAGAACTGTTTTTCGGGACGGATAAAGGATAAAAGCAGCACAGTACCATGTGTTCCGTAAAGCTGCATATGCTGATCGAAAAGCATCGTTTCCGTGAGCGGCAGTGTGTCATCCTTGTTGACTGTAGGTCGCAGCCCGATGTTCGTAATGGACGGATAGAGTTTCCCGTCGTGAATGTAAGCGGAAGCATATACACCGAACTTCGGGATCATTTTCTGCGAAGGAATACGGATGTTGGCCGTCGGGAACCCGAGTTTTCTTCCGAGCTGCTGGCCTTTTTCGACCATGCCTGAAAAAGCGACCGGATGTCCCAGAAGCGTCTCGGCTTTATCCACCTCACCGCTGGCGATCAGTTCTCTTACCCAGCTTGAGGAGATCCTCCGGTCTTCGTAGTTGATAGGATCGACAGCGATTATAGTGATGCCGTTCTTATCGCCCCAGTTTTGAAGCGTCTTTACGTCTCCGGTACGGTCTTTGCCGAAACGGTAGTCTCTTCCGACTACGACGACTCTTGTATTCATCCAGCCTTTCAGGCAGACTTCCATAAACTTATCCGGACTCATGTCCTTGACTTTCTCGTTAAACGGAAGCGCGAAAAGATCGTCGATCCCCATATGTGAGACCAGATGACAACGTTCCGGATATGTCGTGATCAGATTGTTCTGGGATTTGGACGCCGGCGGATTCTCAAACGTCTGCACCGCGGCGCGGATGTTATATTCTTTGGCCGCCTCGAGCATGGTATGGAAGATCTTCTGGTGTCCGAGATGCACACCGTCGAAATACCCGAGCGCCACGGCTCTCTGGGCGGTGACTTCGGTCGCGCTGAAAGGATTGGAGATCAGCTTTCCCTCTTTATTGATGATACAGTTCCAGACGATCATGCTTACGCGAATACCCTTTCTTCCCGGATCAGGAGGCTTCCTTCCTCTTCTTCGGAATAGATCACGGCCACCGGCTTTCCATCGTATACCGCGAGGATCCTGTCAGAAGGTCTCGCTTCTATGGTTTCCATTCTATCTTTAAAAGCGGAGAAATCAAGTTTTTTCCCGTTTCGAAGATCGGCGGCTTCCGTTTCCGAGACCTCGATCCTCAATAGTCCTCCCATGGCGCATATCTCTTCTTTGAGAAAAGATCCGTCCCCGGAACTGTATTTTTCCTCGAGTTCTTCCAGCGTTATGGCCTCGTTGATGGAAAAATTCCCGCAGGAAAGTCGTCTCAGTTCTTTGCAGTACGCGCCGAATCCGAGTTTTTCCCCGATATCCTCACATAGCGACCGGATATAGGTGCCCTTGCTGCAGTGCACAGTCATATCGACAAAAAAGGTCTCTTGCTCTTCGTAGATCCTGTGGACCGCAATATCGTAGATCGTAACGTGACGCTCCGGGATCTCGACTGTCTCACCTTTTCGTGCATAGTCATAGGCCGGCCTTCCCTTGATCTTGATCGCCGAATACATTGACGGGACCTGTGTGATATTGCCGATCATGGAGGAGACACTTTCCCTGATCTTCCTATAGTCTTCTTTACGAAGTGCTTCCGCTTCTTCCCGATCCGGTTTTCTTCCGCCGACCGCTTCTCCGTCCCGGTCTCCTGTCGAGGTGATCGTCCCGAGTTCCATCAGGGCACGGTAGGTCTTATCGTCCTTTTCCATATAACGAAGGACACGCGTCCCTTTTCCGACCGCTACGGTAAGAAGCCCGGTAGCGAAGGGATCGAGGGTCCCGGCGTGTCCTGCCTTTTTCGTATGTAGTATTTTCCGAACGCGTGAAACGACCGAAAACGACGTCATGCCTTCGGGTTTATCTACGAGGATAATGCCGCTTAAAGATCCTTCGGCGTTCATGCTTTCTCCATATAAGCGACCGCCTCTTTGACGATCTTGTCGACAAAGGAATCGATATCCATGTTCTTTCCGCTGAAACCGGCCGCGCGGTGATGTCCGCCGCCGCCCATGGTCTGTGCGAAATCCGCAGCATCAAAGCCGACTTTGGTCCGGCAGTTGACACGCAGTTCTCCATCTTCGTTCTCACGTACGACGAATGCCGCAAGCACGGTATCAATGTCTCTTAGGACATTGACGATGCCGTCCGCAGCTCCTTCCGGCGCATTCGTAGAATCCATCATCTCCCGGGTGATCTTCGTAATGGCGATCTTTCCATCGGCAAAAAGCTGCATCCCCGCCATGGCCATGCCATGTAGACGCACTTTGCCTTCACAGGTCTCATCGAAAAGATGGTACGCGTTATCGGTAACGTTCGCGCCTCTTTCCATCAGGTCCGCTGCGATGCGGAAAGAACTGGCTCTGGTATTTTCATAGGAAAACCTTCCCGAGTCGGACTGAATACCTACCATGAGGCAGTCCGCCACAAAACGGTCGATCAGGACCTGCCCGCAGATCTTCTCCCAGGACTGCAGGATCACATACATCAGTTCTGCGCAGGAAGCGGACTTCCCGTCGACGTAAGCATATTCTCTTGTATTGGTCGCGGAAACATGGTGGTCGACGACCACGACTTTTTCCGCATTCTCGAAAAGATCCTCCGCCGCGCCCATACGGTGTCCTTCCGAACAGTCGACGGCAAATGCCAGACCCTGACGGGCCCTGATCTCTTCTTTGTTTTCTTCCGTTACGATCGTGACCAGATCATCGGGAACGTTCATGAACTGAAGTCTCGGCGGGATAGCAACTTCCAGAATGACCTTCGCCTGATAGCCCATCTTTACCAAAGATGCCGCCAGCGCAGAAGCCGTGCCCAGGCAGTCGCCATCGACACGGGCATGCGGGAATATCTGGATCTCTTTTTCCTTAGCGGAACGAAGATAGTCGTATACTCGTCTGCCAAACTCATTCATGGTTTCCGGCACGTTCCTGATCCTCCTTGATCGTACGATCGATCAGATTCATAAGATCCATGCTCTTTTCGATCGACTCATCCAGCTTGAAGTGCAGTTCCGGAGCCACACGCAGTTTGATGCGGTGGGCCACCTGGCTTCGGATGAAGCCGGAAGCACGGTTGACTGCCTCCATGCACTCTCTTTTCTCCTGCTGGGTGCCGTATACCGAAAGATAAACATTGGCATGGGTCAGATCGGAAGACATACGCACTTCGAGGACGGAAGTCATCATGGGGATACGCGGATCCTTGACTTCCGTCAGCAGAAGCTGCGAAATGACTTTCTGTATCTCATCGCCCACACGGGCGGCACGATTCTGTCTCATGTTTCCTACCTAAATGACTTACTTTCTCTTGATCTCCTGCATCTCGAAGACTTCAATGATATCGCCTTCTTCGATGTCGTTATAGTTCTCGATCGAGATACCGCACTCATAACCAGCGGCGACTTCCTTAGCGTCGTCCTTGAAGCGCTTTAAGGAAGCAAGCTTGCCCTGGTGTACGACGATACCGTTTCTTACGACACGGACCTCAGATGTACGAAGGACTTTACCATCCTTAACATACGCACCACCGATGGTACCGACAGAGGATACCTTAAAGGTCTGACGGATCTCGACGTGACCGAGAACGACTTCTTCGAACTGCGGCTTGAGCATACCACGCATTGCGGCTTCGATATCTTCGATCGCGTTATAGATAACGCTGTAGAGCTTAATATCTACTCCGACTTCCTTGGCCTGCTCGACCACGACAGCGGAAGGACGAACGTTAAATCCGATGATGATCGCATTCGATACGTCAGCCAGCGTAACGTCAGACTCTGTGATCGTACCAACACCACCATGGATGACCTTGACGCGGACTTCTTCGTTTGTGAGTTTTTCGAGAGACTGGGTGACCGCCTCGACGGAACCCTGAACGTCTGCCTTGATAATAAGGTTGAGATCCTTGATCTCGCCCTCGGCAAGAACCTGTGACAGATTCTCAAGAGTCATTCTCGAAGACTTATGCAACTGTTCTTCTCTCTGCTTGATACGACGCTTCTCAACGAGCTGTCTTGCCATCTTCTCATCGGTTACGGCATAGAATGTCTCGCCGGCTTCCGGTACTTCCGGAAGACCTAAGATCTCGACCGGAACGGACGGACCTGCTTTCTTCTGGGCAGCGCCGTTCTCGTCGTACATCGCACGGATGTGACCGAAGATCGGGCCTGTAACAACTGTATCACCGGAACGGAGAGTACCACGCTGAACGAGTACTGTCGCAACCGGACCTCTGTTCTTATCGAGCTTGGCCTCGATGACTGTACCCTTGGCCTGACGCTTCGGGTCTGCCTTCAGCTCCATAACATCTGCGGTAAGGAGAACCATCTCCAGAAGTTCATCGATACCTTCACCGGACTTAGAGGAGACCGGAACCATGATGGTCGAGCCGCCCCATTCCTCCGGAAGGAGATCGTGAGTAGAAAGTTCCTGCTTCACCTTATCGATATTGGCGCCGACCTTATCAATCTTCGTAATCGCCACGATGATCTCGGTATTTGCGGCACGCGCATGGTTGATCGCCTCAACTGTCTGCGGCATGACACCGTCATCTGCAGCAACAACGAGTATCGCGATATCTGTTACCTGTGCACCACGGGCACGCATCGTCGTAAATGCTTCGTGACCCGGAGTATCGAGGAATGTGATCTGACGGCCCTTGCAGCGTACGGTATAAGCACCGATATGCTGGGTGATACCGCCGGCCTCGCCCTTAACAACAGACGTGGAACGGATCTTGTCGAGGAGGGATGTTTTACCATGGTCAACGTGACCCATAACGACCACGATCGGCGGACGCGGTTTCATGTTCTCCTCTTTATCTTCGCTCTCATCGAAGAGGATATCTTCCTCGGTAACCTCCACGATCGGCTCTGTGGTGATGCCGTACTCGCCGGCTACAAGAGCAGCTGTATCGTAATCGAGTTCCTGGTTAAGTGTAACCAGCATACCCATCATCATGAGTGTCTTGATAACATCTGCAGATCTCTTTCCGAGACCGTCAGCGAGATCCTTGACCGTAATGAACGGCGGGAGCTCAACATGTGTCAGCTGCGGCTTAACGACCGGTGCCGCCACGAAAGACTGGCGCTTCACCTTCTTCTTGCCCTTGCCGCCCATGTACATCGAATCCAGAGCCTCATCATTGGAGAGGATATCGGAAGCGTTACCGGTGAACTGATTGGCACGCTTATTGCCGGAACGGCGGTCATTGTTGACAGTCGTCTTCTGGTTATCCTTCTTGGAATCCGCCTTCGGATCCTTTCTGTTCTTCTCGTATGCATCACGAGCTGCGAAGTTTGCCTTCTCCTTTGTTGCCTCCGGCGGGAGCTCCTGCTTCGGCTTGGAAGGTCTCTTCGGCTGGTTTCTGTTATTGTTGTAAATATCGTCGTCGTCCTTATCCTTCGGAGGGAATCCGCCGCCAAAGCCGCGGTTGCCGCCTCTCTGGCCATTGAATCCGCCATTGTTCGGACGTCCGCCCTGGGGTCTGTCCGAATGATAGGATGATCCGGATCTTGGTCCGCCCTGATATCCGCCGGAACGGGCGCCATCCTTCTGGCGTACGAATGTGGACGTCTCACGGGTATATCCGGCAGACGGTGCTTTTACTACAGCAGAAGAAAGCTTCGGTCCTTCCTTCGGTGCTTCCGGAGCTTTCGGCTTCGCTTCTTCCTTCGGAGCTTCCTTCGGTTCTTCCTTTTCCTTCTTTACCGGTTCAGCAGGTTCCGGCTTCGCTTCCACTTCCTGTTTTGCAGGCGCAGGTGCAGGAGCAGCCTTCTTCTCTTCCGGCTCCTCTTTCTTTACAGCTTTTGCTGTTTTCTTCGGGGCTTCTTCCGCTTTCGGAGCTGCCTTCTTCGAAGCTTCAGCAACAGCAGGCTCTTTTACCGGAGCCTCTTTTACAGGAGCTTCTTCCTTAACCGGCTTGACCTCTTCCTTCGGCGCCTCCTGGCCTTCCTCAACCGGAGGTTTCTTGGCCTTCTTGTTTACACGACCGACTCGAAGGGTCTTCGTACCGGAAATACCGCTTACCGTTTTCTGCGGTACCGAAGACTCTACCTTGACCTCAGCCTGCTCTTCCGTCTTTGGTGTTTTCTTGTCTTTTTCTGCCATTCAAATCCTCCTGTTTATTCCGCACCTTCTGCGGACTTTTCGACCTTCTTGTTCTCATCGATCAGTTTCAGGAGCTTTTTTCCCATTCCCTGATCGAGTATCGCGATTGCGATACGGTTATCTTTTCCGATGGCCTGTCCGAGTTCTTCGGCTGTTCCGAAAGACCTCGCGGCCGTCTCTTCTTCTTTTGCGATCCGCAGTAGCTTGTCTCTCTGCTTTTCGGATCCGTCCGTGGCTACGATCAGAAGCTCGACCGCTCCCTGATGAAGCGCCAGTGTGATCGCGTCAAATCCGGATGTCATCAGTCCTGCCCGAAAAGAAAGACCGATGGTGCTCAGTATCCGCTGTTTCGTTGCAGGTTTGTCCTTCATGATTCCGGACCGTCCTCCTGCATTTTTTCAAGATCAGGCTTGATCGATTCCGGATCCACCTTGACGTGAAGTCCTCTGTCGAACTGACAATTCTCGACAGCCTTCTTCATGCACTCCGGGTCATGACAGACATATGCTCCACGTCCGGGAAGTCTCCCGGTCGGATCCACGGTGACCTTTCCGTCCGGTGTTGCCACGATACGGATCAGATCCTTTTTGGCGAAGCGCTCACGGCAGCTCACGCACATTCTCATGGGTATCTTCTTTGCCATAACCTAAAGCCTGTCCTTCTTATGCCTGCTCCTCAGAAGCAGCGCCTTCACTTCCCTCATCATCTGCAACAGTGAAGTTTGCGACGAAGTCGTTCTGAACCATCTGCTGGAACTGGGATGTGCTCTTGATATCGATCTTCCAGCCGGTAAGACGAGCTGCAAGACGTACGTTCTGACCGGAACGTCCGATCGCCAGAGAATACTGCTGGTCCGGAACGACGACCTGCGCGTTCTTTTCCTGCGTGCCGTCTTCGTTAGTGATGATCTCTGCATCTACACGCTCGACCTTCGCCGGAGAAAGTGCATTGCTGATATATACAGCCGGATCATCGGAATATGCGATCACGTCGATCTTCTCGTTGCCGAGCTCATCGGTGATGGCCTGGATACGTGCACCGCGCTGACCTACGCATGCGCCGAGCGGATCTACATCCGGATCTCTGGAGATAACAGCGACCTTGGAACGGGAGCCTGCCTCACGGGCAACAGATACGATCTCGACGATACCGTCGTGGATCTCCGGAACTTCCTTTTCGAGAAGCTTCTTTACGAGGTTCGGATGGCTTCTGGAGATGATGACCACCGGACGCTCCTTCTGTGTCTCTACGCGGAGGATCAGGAACTTCATTCTCTTGTTAAAGGAATAATCCTCATCCTTTACCTGCTCCTGCTTCGGAAGGGTAGCTTCCGCACGTCCGATATCTACGAAAACGAAGCGGTTGTCAGATCTCTGGATCACACCGCTGGCCAGCTCGCCGATCTTATCGGAGAACTCAGACTGGATGCGGTCATTCTCTGTATCGCGAAGCTTCTTGCTGATCGCGGCCTTTGCGGCTCCTGCTGCCAGACGTCCGAGAGACTCAACATCGATGGTCATCTCAATGGTATCGCCTTCTTCAAGATCCGGATCGATCTCTTTTGCCTCGGCAAGGGAGATCTGGGTTTTCGGGTTGGTGACCTCGGATACGACCTCTACGACTTCGTAGACATACATCTCACCGGTCTCACGGTCGATCTCGGCAAATACCTTCTCGTTCTGCTTGGCGTCGGAGAATTCTCTCTTAAAAGCCGCGACTATCGCTTCTTCGATTGCCTCGAAAAGCACTTCCTCGTCAAATCCTCTTTCTTTTGCCAATGCATGGATGGCCTGCAACAGTTCTTCGTTTTTCATAAACTTTCTCCTTTATCTCTATTTGCTGCCAAAATTATAAACGTATCGTTCGATTCGCCTTGCTGACCTGGTTCCAGGGAAGCGAAAGCTTCTTTTCCCCGATCAGAAGGACCAGTTCCTCTTCGTTTGCTTCTTCAATGATCCCTTCGAGATGCTTGGCACCGTCGATGGGAGCAAACAGAGACACTTCGATCTCTTCGCCCTGGTGGCGGACATAGTCAGCCAGCGAAGAAAACGGTCTCGTCGCACCCGGGGAGGACACTTCAAAATAATCCGGATCCGCATGCAGTTTTCCTTCGAGCGCTTCGTCCACCTTCCGGCTTACCGCTTCGCAGTCCTCGATCGAGATCCCGCCGCGCTTGTCGATAAAGATCCGAAGGAAGTAATACTGCCCTTCTTTCTTGTATTCACAGTCCACGAGATCAAAGCCGAGCTCTTTAACGATCGGCTCTGCAATATCAAACGCTTCCTGTGCGACTTTTGATCTTCCCGCCATGTTGCCTCCGATTATTTCTGATAAACAAAAGAGCGGGCCAAGACCCACTCTGAAGCAAAACCTCTAGTAACATATGACATACTATCACTTATTTTATAGTCTGACAAGTCTTTTTCGTGAAAAAGCCCTGTTTTTCTATGCTTTTCCCCTTTTCGCCCACAAATATGCGCCTTTGTTTTATTTACACAATTTTTACCAACTTTTTCTTGCAAACGCTATTCAAATTATCCAAGTTATCATGTAGAATAGAATTATCCAAAACAAATGCGTTGGATAATCAACAAAACAAGGAGATGATGCCAATGATAAAGGTAATTGCAGGAGAAAAGGGAACAGGAAAAACAGCGCAGCTCGTAGAGGATATTAACGAGCAGGCAACCACGGATAATAATATCGTATGCATCCAGCGTGGACACCGTCTCGACCGTCTTTTGAAATACAGAGTCCGTCTCGTGGACTTAGATGAGTATCCGGTCGAAGGTTTCGAACAGTTCTTAAGTTTCGTAGCAGGTATCTGCGCGAAAGACTATGACGTCACACACATCTATGTGGACAGTATCCTGAAGATCACAGGGGAAACAGATTACGAGAGATTCGGAGCTTTCCTTGATAAGTTCAACGATTTTCTCGGTGACAAGATCACAGCGACAATTATCTGCAGTCGCGCGGCTGACGTACTTCCTGAAGGCGTAACCAAGTACTGCTGAGTTCATATAAAACTTTAGATCCTACAATAAATAAAAAAAAGAAGGACCGTCAGAGATGACGGTCCTTCTTTTTTTCTACTCTTCTCTTATGAGGCTCACAAAGTCCTCCACTTCCATCTCGCCGAGGTCCTGCTGTTCCTGCGGGAGGTCGCGGCTTCGTACCGAGACGGAGCGGTTCTTTTCTTCTTTTTCTCCGACCACGATCAGGTACGGGACCTTCTCCATACGAGCAGCACGGATCTTATAGCCGAGTTTCTCATCCGAATCGTCGAGCTCCACACGCACATCAAGATCGCTCATCTCACGTGCAATCTCCCTTCCATACTCGAGGTACTTGTCGGATACCGGCAGAATCTTCACCTGCACCGGCGACAGCCACAGCGGGAACTTCCCGCCATAGTGCTCGATCAGGATGCCGAGGAATCGGTCAATGCTGCCGAACACCACGCGGTGCAGCATGATCGGTCTGTGCTTCTCCCCGTCCTGACCGATATAGTCGAGATCGAATCTCTGCGGCAGCTGGAAGTCAAGCTGGATCGTGCCACACTGCCACGTTCTTCCGATCGAGTCCTTGATGTGGAAATCCAGTTTCGGTCCGTAGAATGCGCCGTCGCCTTCGTTGATCTCGTACGGTTTTCCGACACCCTCGACCGCCGCCTTCAGGGACGCGATCGCGAGATCCCACTCCTCATCGCTTCCGATGGAGTTCTCGGGTCTCGTCGACAGTTCGATCGCATACTGAAATCCGAATCGTCCATAGAACTCGTCGATCAGGCGCATGACCCCCTGGATCTCGGACATCACCTGGTCTTCTCTCATGAAGATATGCGCATCGTCCTGCGTGAAGCATCGCGCGCGCATCAGTCCATGGAGCGTGCCGGACTTCTCGGCGCGGTGTACGACGCCGAGCTCGCCGACGCGCATCGGGAATTCCTTGTAGGAGTGCTGCTTCGACTTATAGACCAGCATCCCGCCCGGACAGTTCATGGGCTTGATCGCGTAGTCCGTATCGTCCACACTCGTCGTGTACATGTTCTCCCGGTAGTGATCCCAGTGACCGGATTTCTCCCAGAGCGTCCGCACCAGCATCATCGGCGTGCTGATCTCCTCATACCCTTCTCTTCTGTGGATCTTCCGCCAGTAGTCGATGAGAAGGTTCTTCATGAGAAGCCCCTTCGGGAAGTAAAACGGAAGTCCCGGACCTTCTTCCATCAGAGCGAAAAGCTCCAGTTCTTTTCCGAGTTTTCGGTGATCTCTCGCCTTCGCCTCTTCGAGCTGCTTGAGATACTCCTCGAGCATCGATGCCTTCGGAAACGAGATACCGTAGATCCTCGTAAGCATCGGGTTCTTCTCACTGCCGCGCCAGTAAGCGCCGGCCACCGACAGGAGCTTAATGGCCTTGATATGGCTGACGTTTCCGATATGTGGTCCCGCGCAGAACTCGGCGTAGTCGCCCTGCTTATAGAACGTGATCCGCTCGTCATCCGGGATCTCCGAAATGAGCTCCATCTTATAGGACTCTCCCCGCTCCTTCATGTACTCGTACGCTTCTTCTTTCGACATGTCGTAGACCGAGAGCACGAGGGATTCCTTGACGATCTCTTTCATCATTGCTTCCACCTTCTCGAGGTGCTCGTCCGAGAACGGGAACCCGAAATCGAAGTCATAGTAGAATCCGTTCTCGATCGCAGGTCCTATCCCGCACTTTGCCTCCGGATAGAGGCGCTTGACTGCCTGGGCCAGCACGTGTGCACTCGTATGCCAGAAAGCCTTTTTGCCTTCTTTACTTTCGAAGTCCATCTCCAGTAACTGTTGATCGTTTCTTAAAACCTTCATGTGTGTTGCCTCCTTTTACATAAATCAATAGGTGTATGTTCGCAACAACATAAGAAAAGCACCCGAAAAGACCGATTGCGATCTTTAAGGGTGCTCATGCACGGTTCCACCTTAACTTTTCACTTCAGATTCCAACAAATCCTAGCCTTTAACGCAGACATACGGTAACGCTTACTTAAGTCTTTCAGCACTACAGCTCGGGAATGGTTTTCGTCCGGGATCCTCATAAGTGACTTCCAGCTTTATGTCACTCTCTCTGGCTGACTTTCTTCGGACTACTCTTTTCCGTCAATGCTTTTCTTATGTTATTGACTTGATGGTAACAGCAACTAAAAGATCTGTCAATAAACCTGTCGTCTAAACAAAAAGGCCGCCTCCGAAGAGACGACCTTTCTGATTGTAGCTTTCTAAGCCTGATCCGATATGGATCCGGATCATTAGCCCTGAGGCTTGCCGCACTCACCGCAGAACTTACCGGTGTTGCCGGTTGCTCCGCAAGAGCATGTCCAGCCTGCATTATCTGCCGGCTTCGGCTTACCGCACTCACCACAGAACTTACCTGTGTTGCCTGCGTGTCCGCATGCGCATGTCCACGTGCCCGGATCAGCCGGCTTCGGGGAACCGCAGTTCGCACAGAACTTGCCCTGGTTGCCGCCCTGTCCGCAGGAGCATGTCCAGCCGGCTGCCGCAGCTGCCGGAGCGGCTGCCTGCTGCTGCTGCTGCATCATCTGCTGCTGCTGCAGGAATGCCATACCCTGATTTCCCGGGTTCATTGCACTACCATTGAATCCGCCAACGAGGCCAACGCCCATCATAGCATTTCCGGCACCTGCCTGATTACCGGCAGCTGTCTTCATAGCATCGACGGAACCCTTGATCTGGTAACCAGCAGCCATCTGCGGGTTGTTACCAAACATAAGACCATCGTCCATGTCCTGGATTCTCTTTCTGGACTCATCGTCAGGTGTAACAGACATAACTGCTACTTTCTCAACGATCATACCACGGCCCTGGAGCCAATCTTCGTCCAGAACTTCGTTCATGTACTTAGCAAGTTTTACCTGCTGGGACTGGAGGCGGTTGTACTGTACGTCTTCTCCGCCGGCACCCATCTTATTGAGTGCTTCGCCGAGGTACATAAGGAACTCAGCCTTAGCCTGACCAGGCTGGCCATTCTTGCCCATCAGTTCATCACGGCGATAATCACCGGAAACGTTACCTGCAATGTTCTTGAAGAATGTGACCGGATCTACGATCTTGAACGAGAATGTACCGTTCATTCTGATGTAGATACCACGATATGTCGGATCATCGTACGGAAGCGGAGCTGCTGTGCCGAACTTATTGTCGACCATCTCGAGCATGTTTACGAAGTAAACTCTCTGCTGAGTAAGAGCCTCACCACCGGCCTTAATACGGTTCCAGATATCACCGCAGGACTTCTTTACGCCATCGAGGAATCCGCTTGAACCGAAGCAAGACGGAGCAGAAGATGTATCCCATGTATACATACCTGCCTCAGTTGTGAAGTCGATAACACGTCCGTTATCAACAAGGATAAGAGCTGTTCCTTCCGGAACTGCGATCTTGGAACCATTGGAAATGATCTCCGCATCGCCCTTGTTGCTGCCGTTACGCATTACTTTCGCACCGCGGCGCAGAAGAACTTCCTGACCCAGAGAGTCACATGTGAAGAACTCAAGATACTGATCTCTTAAGTTTCCGCCGACAGCTTGAATTGCAGCTTTAATTAATCCCATTTTAATCTCCTCCCTACAAGAAAAAATATTCAGATCTCGACCAACTTATCGACAAGCCAGATTCGCATATCAACTGTTTTAATCGCTGTGCCGCAATAAGAACAAACGTCTGTACCCAGATGCCTGACCGGGGCGCCGCAATGAGGACAGGTGAAACCTACTCCCTTAATGTCTTCCGCTGCATACCGGTCTGCGTCCAGTATATTCACTACTTTTACGTTGTACCGGGTCTGCGTTGGAGTCGCTCGATTGCCTGATATAAATTTACCATTTCTTTCCTGGTATTGCAAACATTGTAACGAATATTGGAAGGTGATTTCCACCGTGGATAAATTCTTTTGATAGGCGTTAATTCCGCCCTTATGCACGATTACCTCACGGTAAATCAGAGTTTTGCCTTCCGCCCTGGCAGAAGCGATCTTCTGCCACAGTTCTTCGGACAGAGATCGGGTCACTCCGATACCGCATGCATTCAGTTCTGTCTGGATCCGGTCGATGGTATCTCCGTTGCCTCCCGTCGTCATCTGCATGAGAAGATCAAGGCTTCTCACGAGGACCGCCTGGGCGGCACTCTGCATCTGTGAAAGGCTCAGATCCGGGAAGTCCTTATTGATCCTCGGGATCAGGGCTGTCGAAAGATCCGAGACGGATTTGGGGGTCGCCAGCTCCTGCTTCAACGAAAAATCCTCCGGTCCGACTTTTCCTTCACGCACTTCCTGCTTGACCCCTTCCATGATCTGGCCGATCAGAGAATTACGGAAAGCTCTTCTGGCAGCTCCGATCACGCCAGCCAGTACAAGAAGACCACCCACTGCAATGATTCCGTAGATCGCTATTTGTGGCATATCTTTCCCCTCCCCAAAAATTTAATACTTATAGAGGACCTTCCGATCCATGCGGAGGACCGGAATACCTGCAGGTGTCTTCTCTCTCCAGCTTTCCGGAAGGACGTGGTCGAGGCCTGTCTGATAAACGATCGGGATGCCCGTCAGATCTGAAGCCTCAAGAAGTACCTTCTCCCCTTCGATAAGTTCTTCTTCCGTCGTCTCCTCCAAAAGATTGGAGTTATTGATGAATCCCGAGATCGGAAGACGAGCCGCTTCTGAAAGCTCCGCGCACATCTCCCTGATGCCTTCCGGATCCGAAGTGAACGGACGGAAAGCATTGACGACCATATATACACGGTACTCGATCTTCTGGAAACGGCTGAGCATCGCACCCAGGACTCTCGCGCCCAGATCCTCGCCGCCGATATCAAAGACAGCGACCGTATCCGGCATATCGAAGGCGGAATACACCTCACCCGAAAGCGCCGGCACATCGACGTTCGTGTTCGCGTACTCCGGTACGATCACACGGATCCCCTCCGCCTCGAGAGCTTCTTTTGCATCGGCAGAACGATAATAGGGATTTACTATATCGAGATCCGCGAGCATGACCTTCGCCGACGGATCTTCTTTCTTCAGCATATGGGCAAAATGCACCGACACTTCGGATTTGCCGCTGCCATAAGCACCGACAAAAACATAAAGGCGCACTTTCTTCTCATTCTCTTCTTTCATTTCTTCCTCCTATCTCAGTTCCGCGATCGTGACACCATCTTCACCTTCGCCGAAGGTGCCGAGGCGGAATGTTCTTACACGCTTATCCTTTTTCAGGAACTGGTGGACCGCAGAACGCAGAGCGCCGGTCCCTTTTCCGTGAACGATACGGATATTCTCGATATTGCTGATCACGCAGTCGTCGAGGTAGCTGTCGAGCGCATGGACCGCTTCATCGACGGTCATGCCGAGAAGCTGGATCTCCGGCATCATGGTCGCCTTCTTATTCAGGCGGATCTGGTCCGCACGGGAGACGGAAGCACTGCGCTTCGGTTCTTTACGGGAACGGGTCGCGCTCTTCTTCACCTCTTCCTTCTTCGGATAACGAAGAGAATCGGCCGCGACAGTCAGTTTCAAAGGGCCGGAAGAAAGGATACAGTTGCCGCCCTTGTCAGGTCCCTTGATCACGATTCCCGTCACGTCGAGATTCGGCGAATAGTATAGTCCGCCCTCTCGGATCTTATCCGGCTTCTCGCCCGGGATCTCTTCCGGCACTTCGTCATCGTCGCGCTCCGCGTCGATATCCGAAAGGCCGGCACGAAGATTGTTCCTGATCGCACGAAGCTTTCTTTCCGCCTCGTGGCTGTTCTGAAGCTTCTGGATCTCTTTCATCTCGTCTAAGATGGAATCGGCTTTCTCGAGAACTTCCTCGAGCATCTCCTGCTTCTCTTCTCTGGCCTGCGCGAGGATCTTCTTTCTTTCCTTTTCGATCTGCTTTTTCCGATTCTCAAGTTCTTCCGTCTGGCGCTTGACTTCGTCACGAAGATCGGAGATCTCCTGCTGGAGTTTTTCGCTTTCACGGTTATGGCGCTCAGCCGAAGAAAGGAGTTCTTCGACTTTGAGGCTCTCTTCGGAAAGAATGCTCTGTGCATTCTCGATGATCCTCGGGGAAAGACCCAGTTTTCTCGAGATCACAAACGCGTTACTGACACCCGGAAGGCCGATCATCAGACGATATGTCGGGGACAGTGTCTCCGTATCGAATTCGCAGCAGGCGTTCTCGACACCCTCCTGCTCGACCGCATAGGCTTTAAGTTCCTTATAGTGCGTCGTTGCCACCGTCACGGCACCTTTTCTTCTGCACTCATCCAGGATCGCGATCGCCAGCGCTGCGCCCTCCGTCGGGTCCGTTCCGGAACCGAGCTCATCGACCAGTACCAGCGTCGTGGGCTTGGTGAGTTTTAATATCTGCACGAGATTTGTCATGTGCGCCGAGAAGGTCGAAAGGCTCTGCTCGATGCTCTGCTCGTCTCCGATATCGGCCAGCACTTTCGTAAAGGTCGAGACTTCGGAGCCGTCACTACAGGGGATGAAAAGTCCGGCCATCGCCATCAGGGAGATAAGTCCGCACGTCTTCAGGGAAACGGTCTTACCGCCCGTATTCGGACCGGTAATGACGAGTGTTCTGTAGT
The DNA here is from genome assembly GCA_017551865.1 of Clostridiales bacterium. Lineage (GTDB taxonomy): Bacteria > Bacillota > Clostridia > Saccharofermentanales > Saccharofermentanaceae > Scatonaster. The sequence goes on from JAFZKB010000030.1 coordinate 269,367, forward strand.
CGGTACCCACAGAAAAATCGATCGGCACGACACGGTTCTTTTCGATCAGAGGATGACGTGCTCTCCGAAGGATGATCCGACCCTGATCATTCAGTTTCGGACGGGATCCGTCCAGTTCCAGCGCGAACTGGGCTTTCGCCTGCATAAAGTCGATATGCCCGACCAGCGCGATATCGGAAAGGATCGCATCTTTACTGATGCCGACCTTGCCGCTTAAGATCCCGAGGATACGGTTGATCTCTTCCTGTTCGGCCGCTGTCCATTCACGGATCTTGTTGTTTAATTCCACGACCGCCATCGGCTCGATGAACAATGTCTGCCCGGAAGAAGATGTGTCGTGCACGACGCCCGGGACCTCACCCTTCTTTTCCGGTTTTACCGGCACGCAGTAGCGCCCGTCACGCATGGTGACGAGCTGATCCTGAAGGGCCTGCGGGTTCTTCCTTATCAGGCGTTCCAGGATCTCACGGATGCTGCTCTGCGCATCTTTGATCTGCCGGCGGATGTTGTAAAGTTCATTACTCGCCCGGTCATTCATCTCATTTTCGCCGGTGATTGCCATGGAGATCTCTTTCTCCAGCGCCTCCAGCGGGATGAGCTGTTTTAGTTCCCGAAGCATCGCATGTTCACTGATCTCAACCTGCAAAGATTTCGGCTCGACATGGTAGAGCCTCTCTACCGTGCGCAGGAACTGTGCGATGTTCAGAAGATGCTTCATCGTAAGCGTGGCTCCGGTATCGGAAAAGCGTACCGCATCCCTTACGTCATTGACACCGCCGAGCGGCAGCGCCCCTTCTTTCACCAGAAATTCCAGTGAATCTTCTGTCTCTTTCTGCCATTCCTCCACAAGGGGAAGGTCAGATGTCGGGACCAGCCCATAGCAAAGCTCACGCCCGTATATCGTACGAGCGTGATTGACCAGACGGTCTAATATCTTGTCATATTCCAGTATGGAAAGAGAACGGCCGCGGACGAGTTTCCGCTTCGCCTCCTCTTCAAAAGTTGTATACATAGACTCCTCTTTTTCCTCGAAGAAGTCCTATTCGTCCTTATAGAAGATGCTTCCTCTTTATCAGGTAAGAAGCTTCGATCTTTCTACTTCGTCCAGAGAAATGGTCTTCTTCATGGACAGACCTTCTTCGATATCTACATCTGTGATCTCACCATTTCTATAGACCACGAGACGGTTCAATCTCTTATCTTTAATACATTCGATCGCACGGACGCCCATAAGGCTTGCCATCGTACGGTCACGAAGCGTCGGGCTGCCGCCTCTCTGCAGGTGTCCGAGGATCGTCGGACGGGATTCGATCTCCGTCGCATCCTGGATTTTCTTGGCGATCTCTGTGGCATCGCCGGCACCTTCCGCTACGATAACGATGTAGTGTCTCTTGCCCTTATTTCTGCAGTCGAGGATCGCCTTAATGACTTCCTTCATATCCCACGGAACTTCCGGAAGAAGGATGATCTCCGCACCGGTTGCAATACCTACATTCAGTGCGATATAACCTGCGTGACGGCCCATAACTTCGATAACGCTGCAGCGCTCATGGGAGGATGCCGTATCACGGAGCTTATCGATGGCTTCCATCGCGGTATTCATCGCGGTGTCATAACCGATCGTGTACTCTGTGCAGGCCACGTCGTTATCGATCGTGCCTGGAATGCCGATGACCGGAATGCCGATCCTGGCGAGGTCTCTGGCACCCTTAAAGGAACCGTCACCGCCGACAACGACCAGACAGTCGATGCCGAATACTTTACACATCTTCGCACCCTGAAGAACACCGGCCGGTGTCTCAAAGCTCTTCGATCTTGCTGTCATGAGGAAAGTACCGCCGCGCTGGAGCGTCTCGGAAACATCTCTGTGGCCGAGCTCCTTGACTTCGCCCTTCCAAAGTCCGTGATAACCGCGGGTCACGCCCATCATCTTAAATCCGGCCTTCGTACCTGCGCGGACGACCGCACGGATCGTCGCATTCATACCCGGCGCATCGCCACCGGAAGTCAGGATACCCACGCCTCGAACTTCAGGCTCCTGGCTCAGATCGATCTCTGCATAGTTCTTCGCAACCATTTCCTTGAGATTTGGCAAATTGCCGTTCGTATATTCTTCAAACATATTCTTTCTCCCCAGCGATGTGCTATGGCATTCCGCCGTTTTCTTTCACGAATTTATACTCAGTATTATACCAAAGCAATCAGAACAGGGAAACATTTTCGACACCGAATTCCGAAACGAGGATCTTGCAGACTTCCCGGCTCCATTCGATGTTATATTCAGAAGGCAGCTTCATATTTCTCTTTTCCTTGGGAAGCGCCACATATACCGGAACACTGCCGTGGAAATATGCACATGTTGAAAGAAGGCGCTTGAATCCCGCATCTTCCGAAGTACCGAAATAGCGGATCGCCAGCCTCGGCATATTCTTCCCGGAAACTTCCTGAGACGGTTCTTTTTCGGAAGGAAGCGCCTCTGTTTCGGGAAGCGGAGCTTCTTCCGTCGGAAGCACCGGTGCGTCAGACGGCGCCTGAGACTTACTCTTTCTGAAGTTTCCGTTTCCGTAGTTTCCGAATCTGGCCGGCGGCAGCTCGCAGAGCGGCTCGTCGTCTTTACTTAATGCCACACAGTCTTCAAGGATCAGCTTGACTTCATCGTCGTCCACCTGGACACGGCCGCGGATCATCAGTGCCTTGGCCGAATTGATCACGGCGCCGTACTTCGAATAGCTTTCCGGGAATACGATCACTTCATAATCGGAGAACATGTCCTCGATACGAAGGAAGCACATAAACTTCCCGGTCTTCGTCGTCTTCTGGCTCTTCGACACGATCAGTCCCGCCATCGTGACCTGTTCCTTATCGGAAAGGACCCGTCCCGTGCCGATATCGTCGTTTAACGTCTTCAGGAACGATGTACTGTCCGTGTTGGCCGCGGCCATTGCTTTTTTATAGTTATCGAGCGGATGTCCGGAAACATAAAGGCCCAGCATCTCTTTTTCTTTGGCAAGGCGTTCTTCGAACGGATACTCCGTTACGTTCGGAAGCACAGGTTCATCGGCCTGCGCCGCAGTCTCATCGCCCAAAAGGCTGAAGATCGAGATCTGGCCTTCCATCGCCTGACGCTTACCGGAAGCAAGACGGTTCAGGTACGGTTCCATTGCACCAAGCATCTGCGATCTCGGGATTCCGAACTCGTCCATGGACGAACACAGGATCAGACTCTCGATCATCTTCTTATTGATCTCGAGCGCCTCACTTCTTCGGAGGAAATCTCCGTAGGAGGTAAACGGCCCGTTGACTTCTCTATCGACGACCAGTTTTCTCGCGGCATTCTCGCCGACATTTTTAATGGCTGTTAGTCCGATACGGATACCTCTCTCCCCTTCGGTCGAAAAGCGCACGGAGCTCTTATTTACTGACGGCGGGAGGATCGAGATCCCCATCTTCTTGGCACAGGAAGTGTACCAGGCCGACTGGGACTGATTTCCAAGGAAGGAGTTGAGCATCGCAGCCATGAATTCGGTCGGATAGTGATATTTCAAATATGCGGTATAGTAACCCACAACAGCATAGGCCGCCGCATGGGATTTGTTAAAGGCGTAGCCGGCAAACTGCGTCACGTCGTCGAAGATCTTCCGGGCCACCGGCTCCGATACACCATTGGCGATCGCACCGGCAACATCTCTTCCCTTCTCGTCTTTACCGCCGTAGATAAAGGTCTGGCGGTACTTCTCCATAAGGGATGCCTTCTTCTTCGCCATGGCTCTTCGGATATTATCCGACTGACCCATGGAAAAGCCGGCCAGATCACGCACGATCTGCATGACCTGTTCCTGATAGATCATACAGCCGTAGGTCATATTCAGGATCGGTTCGAGAAGCGGATGGTCGTACTTGATGGATGTCGGATCATGACGTGCGGCAACGTACTTCGGGATCTGGTCCATCGGACCCGGACGGTAAAGGGAAATACCTGCGATAACGTCCTCCAGCGAGCTCGGCTTTAAGTCCATCATGAACGACGTCATGCCCGAACTTTCAAGCTGGAACACGCCTTCCGTGTCTCCCCGGCTGATCATCTCGAAGACCTGCGGTTCATCCATCGGGATGCGGTCATAGTCGATCTCTATTCCCTGATTTTCGAAGACCATCTGCGCGGTATCACGCATGACTGTCAATGTACGAAGACCGAGGAAGTCGAATTTTAAAAGACCGATCTCCTCAGAATTGGCTTTGGCAAACTGCACGACCACGGAGTCCTCATTTTTGGAAAGAGGCGCAATGTCCGTCAGCGGCTTGGCCGAGATGATGACACCTGCGGCATGGGTCGATGCATGACGGGGCATGCCCTCGAATTTCATGGCCATGTCGAGGACCTGCTTCACTGTATCGGAGTTTTCATATTCATTCTTCAGATCCGGAGAAGACTTGATCGCATCTGCGATCGTGATCCCGAGGTTATTCGGCACCATTTTGCAGATCCGGTCACTCTCGGCATACGGCACATCGAGTGCTCGTGCAACATCCTTAATGCAGGCCTTGGCGGCCAGCGTTCCAAAGGTAATTACCTGTGCAACGCGGTCTTCGCCGTACTTTCTCGTGACATAGTCTATGACTTCCTGTCTTCTTTCGTAGCAGAAATCGACGTCGAAGTCAGGCATACTGACTCGCTCATTGTTCAGGAAACGTTCGAAGATGAGACCGTACTTGATCGGATCGATATTCGTGATGGAAAGCGAATATGCAACGAGCGATCCCGCACCGGAACCACGGCCCGGACCCACCATGATGTGATTCTCCTTCGCGTAGTGGATAAAGTCCCATACGATCAGGTAGTAATCCGTGTATCCCATCGATGTAATGACGGACATCTCATACTCGGCACGCTTTTCGTATTCTTTTCTTTCGTCGGGATCGGTGCACCAGATCAGACGCTTGTTTAATCCCTCTGTGCAAAGATGCCGTAGATACTCTTCGGCATCGGCATATTCGAGCGGCACATCAAAGGCCGGCAGGTGGATCTGGTCAAAGGTATAGCCCGCATGGCACATACTGGCGATCTTCGTCGTATTCTCGATCGCCGACGGAACTGATGCAAAATAGCTCCGCATCTCCTCTTCGGACTTGATATAGAAATCATCCGTCGGCATCTTCATGCGGTCCGGATCACTCATTCTCTTTCCCGTCTGCATGCAAAGAAGCACTTCGTGCGCCTTGCTGTCTTCTCTGTACATATAGTGGCAGTCGTTGGTCGCCACAAGCGGGATCCCCGTCTCATTACTGAGCATGATCAGATGCTGGTTGACCTTGGTCTGTTCCACCAGCTGATTGCTCTGGATCTCGAGATAGTAGTTGCCGCGCCCGAATACGCGGTCATACCAGAGGGCCGCCTGCTTTGCCTTTTCCGGCTCGTCATTTAAGATATGGGTCGCGACTTCGCCCGAAACGCAGGCCGAAAGTGCGATCAGTCCATCCGAGTATTTTTCGAGGATCTCATGATCTATCCTGGGCTTATAGTAGAAACCCTCGGTGAAACCCGCCGAGACCAGGCGGTTTAAGTTCTTAAGTCCCTCATCGTTCTTGGCCAGAAGTACGAGGTGGTAATAGTTCCGATCTTCGATCTCTTTGAGAAAACGGCCACGTGGGGCGACATATACTTCACATCCGATGATAGGGTGGATGCCTTCTTCCGTCATGGCCTTATAAAATTCCACACATCCGTACATAACGCCATGATCCGTGATGGCACAGGAAGTCATGCCCAGTTCCTTAAGACGGGCAGCCAGCTGCTTGATGCGGATCGCACCATCCAGAAGACTGTATTCGGTATGTAGATGCAGGTGCACAAAACCCTGCGAGATCTCTTCTGCCATCTGGTTTTCCTCTTAGTTTCCGCCGGCCCTTCCCCTATCGGAAAGATCAGCCGTCGGTAAGTTTTCCTTTTACGATCACGAGCAGATCGCGAAGTCGCGCGGCCTCTTCGAACTCGAGATCCTTGGCCGCCGCTTTCATCTCCTTTTCGAGACGGGAAGCAAGCTTCTCCAGATCTTTTCTCGACATATGCGTCTTCTTCTCGTTGACAAGATCCGAAAGATCCTTCATGTCGATCTGGTCTTCCCGGCTGACCTCCTCTATGGTCGCCAGCACATCGCGGACTTCTTTTCTGACACTTCTCGGAGTGATGTGATTATCCTTATTATACTGGATCTGGATCCCGCGTCGACGGTTAGTTTCAGAAACTGCTTCGAACATGGAATCCGTGACATCATCCGCATAGAAAATGACCCGTCCGTTGACGTTTCGCGCGGCACGTCCGATCATCTGGATGAGAGACCTCGTCGAGCGCAGGAAGCCTTCCTTATCCGCATCGAGGATCATAAGAAGCGAGACCTCCGGAATATCCAGGCCCTCACGCAGAAGATTGATGCCGACGAGCACGTCAAATTCACCCTGCCGGAGCTGTCTTAGGATCTTCATGCGATCCACGGTATCAATATCCGAGTGCAGATATTTGACCCTTATATCTTCCTGCTTGAGATAGCCCGTAAGATCTTCGGACATCTTCTTCGTCAGGGTCAATATCAGGGCTCTTTCGCCCTTGCTGACTGTCTCTCTGATCTCCGTTAAGATATCTTCCATCTGACCTTCAACCGGACGGATCGAGATCTCCGGATCGAGAAGTCCGGTCGGACGGATGATCTGCTCGACGGTCTTCTCGCTGTGTTCCGCTTCGTACTTCGCCGGAGTCGCCGACACGAAGATCGTCTGTCCCATCTTCTTTTCAAATTCCTCAAACTTCAGCGGACGGTTATCGAAGGCCGACGGCAGGCGGAAACCGTAGTCCACGAGCGTCGTTTTTCTCGACCGGTCGCCATTATACATCGCCCCGATCTGCGGAACGGTGACATGCGACTCATCGATCATGAGAAGATAATCTTCCGGCATGAAGTCCATCAGCGTATAGGGCGGCTCGCCCGGCTTTCTTCTCGTCAGATGACGCGAGTAGTTCTCGATGCCCTTCACAAAGCCGGTCTCGGAGAGCATCTCCAGATCGTATCTCGTCCTCTGCTCGAGGCGGTAAGCCTCGATGAGCTTGCCCTGCTCACGGAGTTCCTTAAGACGTTCGTCCAGTTCCTCCTCGATCGTCACGATGGCATGCTCGAGTTTTTCTTTCGTCGTCGCATAGTGGGACGCCGGGAAGATCACGGCATAGTTTCTGTTCCACATGACCTTGCCGGTAAGATAATGGACCTCGGAGATCTTCTCGATCTCATCGCCGAAGAAAGTCACCCTCGTCAGAAGTTCTTCCGAAGACGGCGGGAAAATATCCAGAGTATCTCCTTTTACGCGAAAAGCACCGCGCGTGATCTCATAGTCGTTTCTCACGTACTGAAGGTCGATGAGCTTACGGATGACGGCATCCCGGGAGACACACATACCGGCCCGGAGGTTCACCATCAGGTCCTTATAGTCTGAGGGGTCGCCGAGACCATAGATGCAGGAGACGGAGGCGACCACGATGACATCTCTTCTCTCGAGAAGCGAACTCGTCGCACTGTGACGCATGCGGTCGATCTCGTCGTTGATATCACAGTCTTTCTCGATAAACGTATCCGTCGAAGCGATATAGGCTTCCGGCTGGTAGTAATCATAGTAGGAAACGAAGAATTCCACGGCATTTTCCGGGAAGAAGGCTTTAAACTCCGCAGCGAGCTGTGCCGCCAGCGTCTTATTCGGTGCGATGACCAGCGTCGGACGCTGGGTCTTCTCGATAATGTTCGCCATAGTAAATGTCTTACCGGAACCGGTGACACCCAGAAGCGTCTGGCACTTCGCGCCATGCGCAAGCCCGTTGACCAGGCCCTCGATCGCCTGGGGCTGATCTCCTGTCGGAGCAAATGGGGAGTGGATCACAAATCGGTTCTGCTGCTTATTTTCCATGGTAAACCCGTACATACTTTCGAACATATTTTCGTTTAGTTCAGTATAGCACCGGGGACATGTTTTGTCTATAACAAGTCAGGTGCTGCATATCGTTAAAATCGCGACACGCAACACCCGACAAAATATCTTTTCAATAACTCAATAAACGATTCAGGAGTTATTCCTGTATTATCCAACTTGGTCCACCACCAGGATCCTTTCGATCGGCACCTGGAATGTTACGGAAAGTACGACCAGGTTGTCGATGGTAGGCATCGAAACACCGCGCTGCCACTTGTAGATGGCCTGAGGCGTTGCAAATCCAAAAATATCCTGAAGATCCCGTACGGACAGTCCCGCATCCTCGCGAAGCCGAACGATATTACATCCGGTCTCTTCCATGTTGATGATTGGTAGCATAGGTCATTCCCCCATTCCTTTGTAAAAAATATAAGATTTAAAGATAAAAAAACCGCTTTTCCACAAGATCTGGAAAAGCGGTCGTGTTCCTAAACGACTTTTTCGTGAAACCCTATCATACTGAACGTTTCACAAATGCTTTTCCTTTTTTATCCGCAAGATAACGATGCTTAAAATCACAGGCACAAATACCCACGACGGACCATGCGGCTTTTGATGTAATCGTATAAGTGTTGATCGTAATAATGTTTTTCATCCGTGAAACGCTCCTTTCTGTAAATTTTGTGTTCGAATGTTCTTCGATACTAGTAATGTACCACTATGAATTTTATTTGTCAGTATACCTGCGGTATAATTTCTCAACAAATTTTCCTAACTTGCAGTATCAATCGTTATAGTACATGTACATGTAACAGTCGGTCATGTTCTCTACGCACACGAAACATACCAGTGTTCCGGACTTTGCGGGGCCTACGATGACCCAGGAAGTCGATGTCGGATCCGGCATCAGTTTTGTTCCGGAAAACAGTGCATACTTCTCTGTGTTATATTCTTCCAGATCTATCTCATGGTAATCGTCGCCGAGCATCGCGTACATATCGGAGATGACCACATTCATGTTATCGGCCGAATCGATCCTGACTTTCGCCTCAAATCCGGTCCTTTTGAAAAGGGAACCATAGGCGACATACTTCTCGATCTTGCAGTAGGAAGGAATAGAATAACCGGTTTTTCGCTCGATTACGCTTTCTTTCCGGTCAAGAACGAAGAAAACGACCAGGACCGCAACAAGGACCAGAAGGACCGAAAGCATAATGATGTTTTTCTTACCGCTCTTCATTATGTATCCTTTCCGAAAAGACGCTGCGCGTTTTCTGTCGTGATCCTTGCCATTTCCTCGGCAGAGATCTCCTTGAGCCGCGCCATCTCTTCCACTACATACTTCACATATGCGGGCTCGTTCCTATGCCCTCTATGAGGGACCGGCGCCATATACGGAGAATCCGTCTCGACTAAAAGCCGGTCCAGCGGGCACATACGGATCACGTCCGGTGCTTTTCGGGCATTCTTAAACGTGATCGGCCCGTCAAATCCGAGGTAAAATCCCATGTCCAGGAGGATCTTCGCCGTCTCCACGGAACCGGAGAAGCAGTGGAGCACGCCCGGTGCTTCGCGGAGAAGGTGCTGGTCATATAAAGACTTCAGAATAAAAAGCGTATCCTCGCAGGCATCTCTTTCATGGATCACCGCCGGCAGATCATACCGGTAGGCCAGTCCCATCTGATAGATAAAAGCCATGGCTTCGAACGCCGGAGAGCAGTCATCGTAATGGTAATCCATACCAATCTCACCCACCGCCACGATGCCGAGTTCGTCCTTATTCTTGAGCCACTGTTCGAGCTGCCATTTCGCCTCTTCGTTAAAAGAAGTGGCATCCTCCGGGTGAACGCCCACCATGCAGGAAAGCTTCACACCGGATCCGCTTTTGGCGGATCTGACATCCAGCGAGATCCCGCTGTCCTCGATCGTCGAACTGGCCAGCAGGATATGTGTCACGCCGGCTTTCTTCGCATTATCCAGTACCGCATCAATGTCGTCTTTATATTCTTCACGCCAGTTCAGATGAGCATGCGTGTCAAAAATCTCCATCGATCAGGAAACCTCCGCTCCCGGCTCAACGCCTTCCGGAACAGACAGGAGCGCATAATCGCCGTTCGGCTTCTCTGCGCAGAGGATCATGCCGTAAGAATCGAATCCGCGGAGTTTTCTCGGTGCGAGGTTTGCGACCCATACGACCATCTTTCCGACCATTTCTTCCGGAGTATAGTACTGGGCGATACCGGAAAGCACCTGCATCTTTCTGTCGCCGACATCAAGCTGCATACGAAGGAGCTTATCCGCCTTCGGGACTTTCTCACACTCGAGGACCTTCGCCGCACGAAGCTCAAGCTTGGCAAAATCGTCGTACACGATCTCGTCCTTATGCTCTAAGACCTTGCCCTGAGCAGCTGCAAGAGCCGCCTCGGAGATCTTCCCGAGTTCTTCCATTTCTTTTTCCATATCCAGACGCGGGAAAAGAACTTCTCCCTTCTGTACGGTAACATCTGCAGCAAGTGCGCCCACCTTATCGGAAGCATCCCAGACACATACGTCCTCGGATGCGCCGATCTGCTTCCAGATCTCAGGACAGGTGTTCGGCATTACCGGATTTAAGAGGATCGAGCACATACGGATCGTATCGAGCAGGTTGTAAAGAACAGTCGCCAGACGGATCTTCTTGCTTTCATCCTTGGCAAGTACCCACGGAGCATTCTCATCGATATACTTGTTTGCACGGGCGATGACCTTGAAGATCTCGGCCAGTGCAGAAGAGATATGCAGTGTCTCATAGTTTTCCTCAACAAACGGACGAAGTGCTTTTACCATATTGAGAAGCTCATCGTCGAGCGGATCAGTCTCGCGCCCGGCCGGAAGTGTACCGTCAAAATACTTGATCGCCATGGCAACAGTTCTGGAAACCAGGTTTCCGAGGTCGTTGGCGAGGTCAGTATTAATTCTCTGCACCATCTGCTCATTGGAGAACGGGCAGTCGGCACCGAAAGGCATCTCGCGGAGGAGATGGTAACGGACAGCATCCACGCCGTAGCGGTCCGCAAGAATAAACGGATCGATAACGTTACCTGTGGACTTACCCATCTTGGCACCGCCGAAGGTGATCCAGCCGTGACCGTAGATATGCTTCGGAAGCGGAATATCCAGAGCCATCAGCATTGCCGGCCAGATGAGAGAGTGGAAACGGATGATCTCCTTGGCCATGACGTGAATGTCTGCCGGCCAGTACTTCTCAAAATCGTTATATGTAGAGTTACCGTAACCGAGTGCCGTGATATAGTTACTGAGCGCGTCGATCCATACGTATACGACGTGTTTCTCATCGAAGGATACCGGGATACCCCATGTAAAGCTCGTTCTGGAAACGCAGAGGTCCTCCAGGCCCGGCTTGATGAAGTTGTTGATCATCTCGTTGACACGGGACTTCGGCTCGAGGAAGTTTCTCTCCTCATCAAGAAGCAGCGCCTCGAGCTTGTCGGAGAACTCGGAAAGCTTGAAGAAATATGCCTCTTCTTCTGCATCAACGACGTCACGTCCACAGTCCGGGCACTTGCCGTCCTTGAGCTGGCTTTCTGTCCAGAAAGACTCACACGGTGTGCAGTACTTGCCGACATACTTGCTCTTGTAGATGTAGCCCTTGTCGTAAAGATCCTTGAAGATCTTCTGTACGGATTCTACGTGATACGGGTCGGTCGTTCTGATGAAACGGTCGTATGTGATATCGAGGCGCTCCCAGAGTTTCTTGAAGTTAGCGACGATCTCATCGACATACTGTTGCGGGGTAACTCCTGCTTCCTGTGCCTTCTTCTCGATCTTCTGGCCATGCTCATCTGTACCGGTCAGAAACATGACATCAAAACCCTGCATTCGCTTGTATCTGGAAACAACGTCGCATGCGAGCGTCGTGTAGCAGTGTCCAACGTGCGGATTTCCCGACGGGTAATAGATCGGTGTAGTGATGTAATACTTCTGTTTTTCGGCCATTTTGATATGCGCCTCCTTCTGTTTTGCAAATTGCATCTTGTAATTATATCAACTTTATATAGGAAAAATCAATTCAGATGTCCGTTTAATTGTGATAGAATCGTCGTATCCGATCAAAGGAGAAAGGAAGATCCTATGTTCTTCATCGTCTGTGCCCTTACGGCCGAAGCCAGGCCCCTGATCTCCGCCCTTTCACTCCGAAGGGACGATAACGCATGCCCGTACGAGACCTATTTTGCCGAGGATTGTTCCTGTGTGCTCTGTATCTCCGGCATGGGACCGGTCGCCGCATCTTCCGCCACAACGTATCTTCTTACGCGGTTCGGCACGAAAAACGAGACAGATTTTCTGATCAATTTCGGTTCCTGTGCGGGAAAAGATCCGGGCCTTCACCTGATCCACAAGATCACGGACAGCACGACGGGAAGGGACTTTTACCCGGACATGCTTTACGACCTTTCCTCCTGCGGGCTTCCTTCTTCTTCGGAAAAAGCACTGGTCACGGTAAGTAAAGTCGTCGCATCTTTAGAAGATCCGAATCTTCTTTATGAGATGGAGGCGTCCGGGATCTTCCAGGCGGCTTCCCGCTTCCTTCCGCCCCACAGGATGCTGTTTTTAAAATATGTTTCCGACCAGGGCGTGGATGATCCGAAGAAGATCACTTCCGCGATGCTTCAGGAAGGCGCCGAAAAGCAGACCAGCACGGTCCTTTCCGTAATGAAAAAACTGGAGGAAGCCTGTAAAGAAGAGCCTTCCGTAGATGAAGATCTTTTTCTTTCGACTGCACTTTCACTTCGTCTCAGCGAGACGATGCGCTATGAACTTCATCAGCTGTTCGAATACGCGCTGACAGAAAATATCGATATCCGCCCGATCCTGGACGATTTCGAAAATCAGGGACGTCTCCCCGCGGGAACAAAAAAAGAGGGAAAGGCGGTGCTTTATGAGCTCAGACAAAAGCTTATATAACTTTCCCTTCTCCCATATCTATGTCGAAGAAAGAGCGAAGGAGCATCCTCTTACGAAGGAGATCCTGACCCGGTATAAAAAATCGCAGGTCATACCGATCCGTCACCATAAAGATGTTTTCAACCGTCCGCGCCAGAGCTTTCTGCTCCAGAAGGGCGCGCCTTCCCTTATCCTGGCCAGGAACCCCGGAGCTTCCGTTTTTAGAGGGGCGCCGGTCTGTCAGGATTTCGGATATGATCACTTCTACTACTGCTCAACAGCCAGAAACTGTATCTTCGACTGTGAGTACTGTTTTCTCCGCGGCATGTACGGCTCCGGAAATGTCGTCATATTCGTCGATCTCGAAAATACCTTCTCCGAAGTCGAAGCATTACTGAAGGAACATCCCGTGTATCTCTGCGTCTCTTACGACACCGATCTTCTCGCACTGGAAAACCTGACAGGATCTGTTGCCCGCTGGATCGAGTTTACAAGGGAGCACGAAGACCTTACCATCGAGATCCGAACCAAATCTTTCCGGAAAGACATTTTCGAGAAGATCCCTCCCTGCGACCGCGTGATCTTCGCCTATACTCTTTCCCCGCAGGAGATCATCGATAGATACGAAAAAAGGACCTCTTCTCTTTCCGACAGATTATCCGCGGCCTCTTTTGCGATGGAAAAAGGATTCCCGGTACGGCTTTGCTTCGACCCCCTGATCTACTGCAAAAACTGGAAAGATATATATTCATCTATGTTTTCCGAAGCCCAAAAATACATTGATTTTCATCAATTAAAGGATGTCAGCGTGGGATCTTTCCGCATCTCCTCGGAATACATCCGCAAGATAAGAAAAGACTTCCCCGGATCTTCCATCTGCCAGTTCCCGTACGAGAACCACGGCGGGGTCATGGAATACCCGGAAAACATAAAAAACGAGATGGAAAATACCGTTGTAACACTGTTACAAACCTTGATATCTAAGGAGAAGATATATAGAATCGATCTTGAGGAGAATATATAGGGAGGGACTATATAATGGATGACATTCGGCTCAACAACGAACGAAAGATGAATCCGGAACAGGTGAGGAACTGTCCGAAATGCGGCGCGACGCTTCTGTCCGAAATATGCCAGTTCTGCGGCACTTATATCGGAAAAGTCGCCACTGCTGATCTGACTCCGGAGTACCCGCTCGTGGAGTGTAAGAGTGCTCGGCTTAATTTCTGGAATGTGGGCTTTCCCCTTATATTCGGTTCGATCTTTTCACTTGCCAGCATCCCTTTTCTCGGCATTATCCCTGTGACGAACGAGTCGTCGGCTTCCGAGGGTTCCATGAAGCTGTTTGCCCTGCCATTTCTTCTGATCGGCTTAGGGTCGCTTCTTTTTGCCGTCTATAAACTCTTCCGCATCCTTCAGGTGCATACCAAAGGGACCGTCCGAAGCGGAGTCGTATACGGATATATGGATGACACGGTGGCCTATAACGGCGTAAACGGCCAGAAGATCAAGATCCTCCTGGATACCGCAGAAGGTAAGAAATTCATCCTTCTTCCGCTCGGCACCACCTCCAAGACACATGAGGTGAACAGCGCGGTAGATGTTAAGCTTTATGACAAGTATGCGGTCATACTGACCAAGAAGACCAACTGGTAATGAGGTGGAAAAATGGGTAAAACGGCCATCGTCACAGGAGCTTCTTCCGGGATCGGAAGATCGATCGCGGAAGTTCTTCTTCAAATGGACTATGAAGTCTATGGTTTCGGAAGAGATTTTTCCGACTGTAAAAACATAACGGATCATCGATCTTTTCGAAAAGTCGAAATGGATCTTCTTCAGACCGGAAAACTGGAAGAAGAGATCCGTAAGATCAGTAAAGGATCTACCATCGATCTTCTCGTCAACTGTGCCGGTGTCGGTTACTACGGACTTCATGAGGAGATCTCCGAAAAAAATATCTCCGAGATGGTGAGGACCAATCTCGAAGTACCTCTTCTTCTCTGCCAGCTTCTTTTACGAAAGCTCAAGGAGAGTCATGGAACGATCATCAACATCTCTTCGATCACGGCAAATCAGAGTAATCCCCACGGAGCCGCATATGGCGCAACCAAAGCGGGACTTCTGAGTTTTTCCCGCAGTCTTTTTGATGAGGCTAGAAAATATGGAGTAAAAGTAACGACGATCCTTCCGGATATGACCGATACGGATCTATATAGGAATGCGGATTTTACATGTTCTTCGGAAGAGAATGCCAGGCTTTTGCCGGATGATGTTGCTGCGGCCGTCCGGTTTATCCTGTCCTCCGACCCTCACATGACGATCCAGGAATACACCGTACGCCCGCAGCTTCATCGTATCGAGAAGAGAAATTAGGGGAAATTTCTTTCTTTCAAATTCAGTTCCGGATCGAGGGGAACTCCGGGAACGAAGTTCCCCCAAAACCCCATGGCAAGTGTCAGCTTTTACCAGGTCCCAAGTAATCATGGTGATGACTGGCTTGTCGCTGTTGTAATCCACATAGTGATCTTTCATAGAGCTGTCATAAAGGCCAAGGTTACCGGATGCAATCCTTCAACTGAAACTGCCACCCCTCTTAAGGGATCAACGCATTCAAAAACCGCGAATTCTTCATTCGCACTCATGGTGAAATCCTCCTTGTTAACTTGAAATTTCGTTACTTATCACCAGAGCTTGCGCGCTTGCTCCTGATTTCCTGATAATGGCGAATGGTAAAAGTGATGGTTACGCCAAGGGCGAATCCGATGACCGCCGAGAGGACAAATCCACCGGCTTCTTTCGGAAGAATGAAGGAACCATATACCGACTGCTCATCAGATACTGCTGTCGCAGAGAACGCACTGATCACGATCATGAGAGCAATAAAGGACGTGATCGTGGATGCCGTCAGCGCATACGTGACCTTTAGGTCGTGTCGTCTGCGGATACGATTGCCACGTCTCTGAATCTCTTTTAAAGCTTCTTCAGTCGTATATTTCATACAATCTCCCTTCATCTTCTCCTGCCTTTCACTTACTTAATGTCAGCAGAGAAGATTTTTACTCACCTGTTTTTACAAAATTTTTATTTTCTTTTTCTTCCTCATCCTGTTGGTTTATTTCATGATAGATCAAATATAGCACAACCGCGCAGACCATGGGTAGAGCATAGCCGATATAAGTCGGTATTCCCGGCTCGGAGACCAGGAGGTTATAAAGCCCGTGGAAGGTCATCGACAGGGAAAGCACACCGAGAAGTCCCGCAAGGGAGAACAGATGGTAGTTCTTGATCAGGCGAAGACCCATTGCCAGTGCCACCATGGTCACAAGATGCATAACTCCGACGGCAGATCCGCGGACAAGTACGTAGGCCAGATTCTGAGCACCCGACGAAAGGATAAAGCAGCAGTTCTCAAACGTAGCGAATCCCGCCCCGATACCGATCGCGTTCGGCTGGATCTCCTGCGGGTTCGATTCAAATACAAAATAGACAAAAAGGACCGGCAGGAATTTCATGAGTTCTTCCACGATCGGCGATAAAAAGATCGAGGTATCTTCCGCCGAATAGCCGGAAGACAGCGTAAAATACCCGCTGATATATGCTGACAGAAGGCAGACGATCATGCCCACCAGGAAAGAAGCGATAAAGCGGCTGGTGCTTCTTTTCGTGAAAAGAAGCGAGATCGCGAGCGGCACAGCAATACAGATAAGAACGTTTTCAGCGTATACCATCACTTGCCCTCTCTTTCCTTACAGACTTATACATAAGCGGGATCGCCAGCGTATTTGCGAGCATTGCCATATTATAGAATATATCCGAGAAGGAAAACATCGCAAGCATCGTCCACAAAAAGAACAGATACGTCAGGAAGATATCGCTATTCTGTATGCTTCGAAGTCCGATCCATGTCGAAACGAAAAAGATCAGAAGTGTAATACTCAAATTGATAGTCTCATAGAACATTCCATCCGTCCAGAAACACATGAAGTGCAGGACCACTATGACGGCAGCCAGGATGATCAGCACGGCCCGTTCTTTAACAGGAAGAAGATTTCTGCTTCGGATACCGCGGACCAGAAGCCACAGAAAATAGATATACGGGAGTCCGAAAACCGTATCCTGCATCCATTCTCCAGACCATAAGATCCAAAGAGCAATATTGGCGCCGATATAACATGTAGCAAATAGGATCTCCCAGGAGATCTTCTTCTTGTCAGGGAGTGCTTTCTCCAGACCTGTAGCAAGAAGAAGGATCATGGCACATTCGGCAAACTCATTGGCCGCAAACGGCATTCTCGTATCCGGACGAAGACTGTCATAAGCAAGCCAGTAGAGGTCACTGAGGAGATAGCTCACCATAGCCAGACAGAAAAGAACAGAAATGATACTGGACTTTTTTAAGATCATGGCATTCACGGTAGGAATAATGACCGCAACAATGAAAACCACCTGCATGATGGTCAGCATGAATTCAAAAATCGTTAGAAGGCTCATTTCTTATTAGTCTCTCGTCTGCCTTTCTGCACATGAAATGCAAGCAAGGTGCAAAATATGCCCAGCACGAAAGCTACTACACCCGTGATCACGTATCCCATGTTTCCCACGAAGACCCCATCCTTTCCAATTCTCTGCGGAGTGCCGCTTTTCCCCTGGCGGAAAGATTATATGTCTGTTTGACCGATTTTTTAATTACCCGGCTGATCTGTTCCGGTTTCAGATCCTCAAAATACATAAGGTACAGGACCTGTCTGTACTGCGGATCGATCTTCTCAAGTGCATTAAACAGTTCTCGTTTGGATTCACTCTGAATAAGTGCGGTTTCCGGCTGTTCACCCGGATCCTTTATGTCTACGTCGATGTCATCATCAGACATTACAAAACGGCTCTTCTTCCGAAGGAACTGGCGTGCTTGATTCTTCGCAATTGCGAAAAGCCAGGTCTTAAAGGTCGCTTCTTTGCGTTCGATATATCTGCAGGTCCCGGAAGCAAGTACGGCGAACGTATCCATCATCAGCTCTTCCGCATCGTCAGAATCTCCGACGATCCCGAAGAGGAAAAGCATCAATCCGTTCCGATACTTTTCGAAAAGAACGCCTAAATCATCCGGATCTTTTTCCGAAAGAAAACGAGTATAAATTTGCCCATCTGTTTCGGTCAAGAAATCCGCCTCCTTCCAAGAAACAACCCTGTATTCAATAGTAACATTCTTATATATAAAAAATCAATTCCGAAGCACCCTGAACGAGAAAAAAACAAAGAAAACAGCATCCAAAGAGAGAACTCTTCAGATGCTGTCTGATCTTCATTTCAAAACTGCCGCTAAAACGACCGCAGTTCCTTAATTGTTTGCATTTCCGTTTCCGTTACTGCCGGTACCTCTCATCGCATCGAACACTTCCTTATCCGCGAAGGAGACCTTGACGGAACGGATGAAGTGATCGTTCGAATTGGTACGCAGAAGCAGGTTGATGATCGTCTCGGTAACCGGAGCCGTCTCCATCTGGGAGAATGCTTTTCGGATCGTCCAGACGGCATCGAGTTCTTCCTGGGACATAAGGAGGTCCTCACGGCGGGTACCCGACTTGTTGATATCGATCGCCGGGAAGATACGCTTCTCGGAGAGCTTTCTGTCGAGGTAAACTTCCATGTTACCTGTACCCTTGAATTCCTCGAAGATAACTTCGTCCATTCGGGAACCGGTCTCAATAAGAGAGGTGGCAACGATCGTCAGGCTTCCGCCGTTCTCGATGTTTCTCGCTGCACCGAAGAAACGCTTCGGTCCATATAGAGATCCCGGATCAAGACCACCGGAAAGGGTTCTGCCGGTAGGTGTGATCGTCAGGTTATAGGCACGGGCCAGACGCGTCATGGAGTCAAGGAGGATAACGACATCCTCACCCATCTCGACAAGACGCATCGCGCGCTCGAGAACAAGCTCGGTAACACGCGTATGGTTCTCCGGCTTCTTATCAAAAGTGGAATATACGACTTCGCCCTTGATGGAGCGCTGCATGTCGGTAACTTCCTCCGGACGCTCATCGATGAGAAGTACGATGAGCTTGGTCTTCGGGCTGTTCTGTGTGATCGCGTTGGCGATCTTCTGAAGAAGGATCGTCTTACCGGCTTTCGGCGGAGAAACGATCATACCACGCTGACCTTTACCGATTGGAGAAACGAGGTCGATGATACGTGTGGAAAGCTCCTGCTTTCCGGTCTCCAGACGGAATCTCTCATCCGGATAGATCGGTGTCAGTCTTTCAAAATGCGGACGCTTGCCGAGGTTTTCGATCTCGACATCGTTGACAGTCGTGATAAAGCTTAAAGCCAGGTTCTTATCCTGACCTCTCTTCGGCAGGGCAAATCCCTTGATCTGGTCACCCATGCGAAGTCCGAAACGGCGGATCAGGTTCGTCGGAACGAATACATCCTGTGGAGATGGCAGATAGTTCTCTCTTCTGACAAATCCATAGCCGCCTTCCGAAACGATCTCCAGGATACCCGTAAACTCGATGGGTTCGATCTGCGGTTTATTGTTCTCCGGAGCAGATTCACCCTCTGAAGGCTTCTCTTCTCCGTTTGCATTTTCTCCTTCAGCTGCCGGTGCTGTCTCATTGGCCGGACGGATCTCAAAGGATCTGTGACGGCTCTTTTTATTCTTGCCGGATGGCTTCTGGTTAGCATTTTCCTTTGGGGTTTCTGTCTTTTCTTCCGAAGGCTTTTCTTCCTCTTTTGCAAGAACCTCAGCAGGCACTTCGGAAGGTTTCTCTTCCGCCTTTACTTCTTCCGAAGCTTTCTTGCCCTTCTTGCCTCTAGGCTTTTTCTCCGGGGCTTCCGGCTTCTCTTCCTTTTTCTCGGAAGTTTCAGCAGAAACAGATTCTTCTTTCTTTTCTTCCGCAGCAGGTTCGGAAGACGCTTCGGTCTTTTCCTTTTTCTTTTTGGAAGTGGACTTGGAAGGTGCTTTTTCTTCCTTCGCTGTTTCTATGGATTCCTCCGTCTTCGCCTTCGTTTTCTTCGTCTTTTTGGGCGCAGCCGGCTTTTCAGGAGCTGTCGGAGCTTCAGAAGAAACTTCTTCCTTCGGCTCTTCCTTCTTTTCAGAAGAAGCTGTTTCGGCTTTCTTAGCAGGCGCTTTTTTCTTCGGCGCTGCTTTCTTCGCCTTCGGTTTTTCTTCTTTTGCGGAAGCTCCTTCAGAACGCTTCTGCTCTGCGTCAAGAAGGCTTGCCAGTTCCTTCTGGCTCATGGATTCCGCCTGTTCCGGTGTTACCAGCTGGAACGCCAGAGCGATTGCGGAGAGTGCCTCTTTGCTTTTTGCAAAAAAATCTTCTTGGGCCACAAATTTACCTCACTTGTACTAAATTGGATCGTTCTTTATATGAAACATCTAAAAAGGCATACAGATAGCCCTTTTAAGTGAAACATCTTATTGGATAACAAAATGCGAAACGATTTACACCTCATCTGTATTGCTATTTTCTTCTCGAGAAGAAAACTATGGAACGCAATACATCAACTAAACTGCTGTTATTATAAGTGTTCTCCCGCGCTATTGTCAACCGAATCGGATTTTGCGGAATATACAAAAAGACCGGCGCTTCATTCCGCCGGCCTTTGATTTTCTGATAAATAATCCCGGATCAAGTATCGCCAAGAGCAGCAAACTTGTCCATCATGCCAAGTGCTTTACCAGTACCGATCGCTACGCAGGAGACAGTATCTTCTGCAACACAGACATCGATACCGATCTTCGTCGCGAGCATTCTGTCGAGACCATAAAGGAGTGCACCACCACCGGTCATAACGATACCGCGCTGGGAGATATCGGCCATGAGCTCCGGCGGAGTTCTCTCAAGAACGGAGTGAACGGCATCGAAGATCGCCGCAACCGGCTCTTCAAGTGCTTCGAGCATCTCGGTGGAAGAAACAGTAACTGTCGCCGGAAGACCGGTAATCAGGTTTCTGCCTCGAACATCCATCGTCATTTCTTCTTCTCTCGGATATGCGCATCCGATGTTGATCTTCAGTTCCTCAGCCGTCTTCTCACCGATAAGGACGTTATGCTTACGGCGAACGTGCTTTACGATCGCTTCGTCGAACTTGTCGCCGGCGACCTTCAGGGAGAAGTCAACTACAGGCTCACAAAGGGAGATAACAGCGATATCTGTCGTACCACCGCCGATATCTACGATCATGGAACCGCAGGCCTTTGTGATATCGATACCGGCACCGATAGCAGCAGCGATCGGCTCACGGATCAGGAATACGTCTTTGGCACCGGCATGACGGCAGGCATCCTCAACGGCTTTCTGCTCAACCGGAGTAATGACCGACGGAACGCAGACAACGATCGTCGGACGGAAATATGTCGCACGGATGCCCTGGCAGACTCTTCCGATGAAAGCCTTGAGCATAACTTCTGTTACTTTAAAGTCGGAAATAACACCATCACGAAGCGGACGGATCGCCTCAACGACACCCGGAGTTCTACCAAGCATCAGAGAAGCGCTCTCACCAACTGCGAGAACGGTACCTGTCTTCGTATTGACGGCAACGACGGAAGGCTCCTTAAGAACTACGCCTTTACCACGTACATAAATAAGGACACTGCTCGTGCCCAGATCAATTCCGATATCTAATCCTAAGCCCATGATCTACACCTCATCATATATAAGAAAATACGCCAGTGCGTATTGTTGTGCACAAATAAACATGTTAATGATACAATAAATGTACTTATCTTTCAATGACGCAGGATTGCATTCATTTTACAAATTGGGGTGAAAATGTGAAGAATCTATTGGCATATCTGCTCATGCTGTGCGGGATCGTAGCCTTTTTCTTTGACGGCATCCTGCCCTCCTGCGTCATTTTTGTACTTTCACTCCTCGGATACATCTCGATGCCCTTCTTCGCAAGAGCTCTCGTGGACGGCTTCTTTCTTACTTCCAACACTTACAAGCACTTCCTCCGGATCGCGTTTACCGCCTATCTTACGCAGGCGTCTTTCCTTCTCGTTTATATCCTCTGGGAAAAGGCTCCGCAGCCGAAACGCTTCAACATCGTTTTCACCTGGCTTTTGGCGTACATCATCATGTACGGAGTGGAACTTCTGATTTCTCTTCCGAGAGACCGCGTAGCATCTATGAATCTTCTCAATCCGAACCAGGTCTCCCACAGCACCCGCTATGGTGTCGTGATTTCCTCTTCGGAATCGAATAATCTTCCGAAGGGCATGAAGATCCCGAAATGGCCGAGAACGACCCTTCACGGTCTGGCCATCGTCCTATTCGCGCTTTGCATGATCCTGATCACATTTCTTCCTTTGACCATGTCCCTGATGTCCGTCACATGCGTGCTCATCTTCTACTTTCTCCACCGATGGAAGATCGACAACCGTGTTTTCGTCGCCACGATATTCTATGCCGCTTTTGCCGCTTGTTACACGTATCTCTATTTCCGTATGACGGGGATCATCACCTTAGAAAGCGTAGCGCTCCTCGGATTCCTTATCTGCCTTTTGCTTCCAAGTAAAAAGCGGAAAAAACCGAAGTGGTTCTACCGCCTGTTCTACCTCTTCTACCCTCTTGCGATCATGCTGTGCGGATTTATCGCATATCTGTTCAGCTGAAAGAAAAACCCTGTCTTTTTAGAGTCCTTATTTCCCGTCTTTTGAAGTTTTTCTGTAGGTATACTCTTCTTTTGAGTCTCCGACCGTTCTCGACCCTTCAGGCGCGTTCTCGTACCCTTCCAGTTCCCGATAATGGAATTCATCTATCGTTCCGTCCGAATTCCTCCTATATCGGTGTTCTTCAACAATATAAGGACCTGCGGTCACAATATACTCGTCTACGACCTTTGTCTTGACCGGATACTTTTGAAGATGCTCCATAACATCATTCATGGTCGCCTCATCGCAATCAATGATCGTCAGATCCAGACAATGATCTGCCGTATTGACACCGCCGCCCATAACCTTTCGGCTCCAGTGGGTTTCATCGCCGGGATGCGCTGTTCTTTCGTCAACGATCTCCTGCAAGAAAGCTTTTAATTCCTCCTCGGAATAGATCTTCGTCGTCGTTTTCTCCGTAGGATCTTCGGTAGTTTTATTCGTATTCCGGCCGCAGGAAACAAAGTGAACAGATAACACCAAAGAAAAGATAACAGCCAGGATTCTTCTCTTTTGTTTCAATCTAACCAGCTCCTTTCAGCAAGGATCGCATACCTATTCATATTTTAACCTTAAAATATGGGGGGGCAATAGTTTCATAATAATATATAGGACTCGCGCGAGAAAATCTGCTATAATGGCGTTTCGTCAGTTTCTATATAAAGCGAGGTATTCACGATGGCTTATTCAACAGATGTCGATCGTAAATGGCAAAAGAAAAGGACGGCGTTACTTTGCCGTCCCTGTGTTTACTGCTTTTTGCATTTCCCATTGCCGGATATCCGCCAGTGTTTTTTCCATATTGATCTTCGACTCCCAGAGCTGCTCATTCGAACATAATTCACTTTCTTCGAGTTCACAAAGCTGATTATCAATGTGTTGAAGGCCCGCACTAAGGCCGGTCAATCTTCCCTTAAGTCTCTCCATTTCCTCTATTTCCGTATACATGAGGCAACCGCAGTCTTCGGTATCTTTCAGTTTGTAGTTCTCATATTTTTTCAAAGTGACATCGTACTCTCTCTCCATGTCCTTCCTTTGGGAAAGCAGCTTCTGCCGTGCCTGTTTTCTTGGACTGGCAGCCTGAAAAAGGCGTTCATATTCAGGGAGCATGTAAAGGAAAAGCTCAAAGTACGGGCGGTCCTCCGGTTCGCATGATGCAATGGCTTCCTCAACACGCGCCTTCAACGTCGGGATATGTACCTGGGGCATGACTTCCGAAGCCATTTCACTTGGAATACACGTCCACTTTGCTGCACAAAGGACACGACCGCGATGCGCAGCATAGCATTTCGGGTCTGACTTCAGGATATAGGCATAGATACCATCAGCTTTAATGAACTGCTTCTTTGAGAGAGCTTCCGCTGCTTCTGAAAAAGCGGTCTCATCCCGCACAAAATCAAAATCGAATGTCACTCCGCAAAACGGGCATTCATATAACTGACGGTCCAGGTTAATGATCAATTCTCCGCCGCAGGAGGTACATGACATGGAAGATATCATTGAGACCAAGGCCTGATTTTCTTCAGAAAGCACTTCCTCATTCTTCTGAAAAGCGATCCTCTTCGGATCCGTCATTTTCAGATGATCATACATCCCGGCAAAGCTCCTGTCGAACTTTTTCCGTTTTTCACTGTCATGAAGTTCCGCCTGGGACCTGGCCATCATCCGTAAACGAAGGAGCTGGAAAAAATACGGTTTTCCATCCGGCTCTACGGCTTTCTCCGCCTGCCTCAGCGAATCTAAAGAGATCTGCATCATTTTCTCTGCTTTACGTAATTCCTCCGGACGGTTTATCTTACTCTCACAGAGAAGTTTTCCGCGGATCGCCGTAAAATTCTGCGGATCCTTTTTCAGGATAAATTCATACTTTTCGATAGCCGAATCATATTGCAGCATCTTCTGGTACGCTGCTGCCTGTTCGAGGATATCACGGGAGCGGAAATACTCATAATCGTAAAAAACGCTGCAATACGGGCATTCGTACTGCTGGCGATCGTTATGGACGGTCAAAGCACCGCCGCATTTGGTACAACTGTGGCTCTTTATCAGTGTCATGTCTCACTCGGACCTCCGGTAGCCTTCTGTGACAGTTCCCTGTCTTTTTCGATCTTCAGTATATCTCTCAGGTGCTTTTCGATCACCTTGATGGAGTGCTGCGCTTCCGTACTCAGTTTGGAGATCTCCTCGACGGTCTCACTTAACTGTTCATCGACGATCGATCTGCTGTCGTACACTTCATTTATCTCTTTTTGCACCGCATTCGCTTTCGCACTATAGTAGATTTCCTCAAGTAAGAAAATGCCGTCTTTTCTGCGCTTGTCACGCTTATCGAGATACTTATCCCTCTCATCTCTCAGGACATCCATCTCATCTTCGAGTTCACCTCTTGTCTTTGTCAGGCGGTGACTGTCTTTTCTGAAGCGGTTCGTCGGACTGCTGTTGTTAATGTAGTTTTCATATTCCGGGAAGATCTTCCCGAATTCTTCAAAGTACGGTCTGTCCGCACTGTCGCAGACGGAGATGGCTTCTTCGACACGCTCTTTCATGGTCGGAATATGTGCTTTGCGCATATAGATCTCCGCATTCTTTGATGCGATCTCTATGCCTGTCCATTTCGCCGCGCAGAGGATACGTCCGCGAAGTGCGGTGAAGTTCTTCGGATCAACGGTAAGGATGTATGCATAGATCGCGTCCGCCTTGAGGAACTGGGACTTCGAAAGCGCTTCTTCCGCCTCGTCCATCGCTGTCTCATCGCGGATAAAATCGAAGTCGTAGGTCACACCGCAAAAAGGACATTCATATACCTGTCTGTCGAGATTGACGATCAGCTCGCCGCCGCAGGAAGCACAGGACTTTGACACCTTTAAGTTCACCTGAATAAGGCCGGATTCTTTCTGCTCATCGCTTCTTACTTTAACCTCTTCAGACTCAAGTTCCGAAAGCTGCTTATAAAGCTTGGCGAACTCTTCTGAAAATCTCTTGCTTCTTTCTCTGTTTTTGGCGAGTGCTTCGGAGCGCTCCGCCTGAGTTTCAAATAACTGCTCGCGGCCCTTCTCGATCCGCTCTTTTTCCTGCTGGTTGGCGCGGGAATACTTTGCAATCTCATACATAAGACGGATTTTGGAAAAATACGCTTTCTCTTCCTCTCTTGCATCTTCTTCGGCTTCACTAAGAGAGGCCGGCGTGATCCTTAAAACGTTCTCCGGCTTCGATAACTCGGACGGCCGGTTGATCTTCGCATCACAAAGAAGGATTCCGCGGAGCGCACGGAAACTATGGGGATCTTTCGTAAGGAGAAAATCGTACTTCTCTTTCGCTGACGCATACTGGAGCATCTTCAGAGAAGAATCTGCCTGATCAAGGATATCCCGGGACCTGAAATACTCGTAGTCATAAAAGACACTGCAATACGGGCATTCGTACTGCTTGCGGTCGTTATGGACGACCAGCGTTCCGCCGCATCTGGTGCATGTATGGCTCTTAATCAATGTCATATTCCCAGTCCTCCATTCCTTAACACTAACCTTCAAAGTGCATAAAACACGTTATATTCTGACTATACTGGAAAGAAAAATGCATATCAAGGGAGAGTGCTTTTACATAAGAAGCGCTATTTCGTGACGAGTTCCTAAATAAATATCGCGCGCGCGGAAAAATCTGCTATAATGTTGTTTCGTAAGTTTCTATATAAAGAGAGGTAACAACATGGCCTATTCAACTGATGTCGATCGTAAATGGCAAAAGAAATGGGAAGAAACCAAACTGTATAAATATGATCCGAACAAGAAGGGCGAGAAGCTATACGTCCTGGAGATGTTCTCCTATCCGTCCGCTGCGAACCTTCACCTCGGTCACTGGTATAACTACTCACTTACCGACTCCTGGTCCCGTATGAAGAGGATGCAGGGCTATAACGTATTCCACCCGATGGGTTTTGACTCCTTCGGTCTTCCGGCGGAGAACTACGCGATCAAGACAGGTATCCACCCGAAGGATTCTACTCTCCATAACATTGAGATCATGGAGCAGCAGCTGAAGAACATGGGCGCGACCTATGACTGGGATTACGAGATCGCCACATGCAAACCGGAATACTATAAGTGGAACCAGTGGATCTTTTTAAGACTTCTCGAGAAGGGCCTGGCCTACAGAAAGAACGCTCCGGTCAACTGGTGTCCGCAGTGTAATACGGTTCTTGCCAACGAGCAGGTCATCGACGGTGCATGCGAGCGCTGCCACACCGAAGTCGAGCACAAGAACATGACACAGTGGTTCTTTAAGATCACTGCCTATGCTCAGGAGCTTCTCGACTGCCTGCCACAGCTTGACTGGCCGGAAAAGACCAAGAAGATCCAGACCAACTGGATCGGCAGATCTGAAGGTACACAGATCTCCTTCCTCTGCGAAAAGAACGGCGAACGTCTTAAGGACGAGGACGGTTCCGATCTGAAGCTTTCCGTATTCACGACCCGTGCGGATACCCTGATGGGTGTCTCCTATGTAGTTGTTGCACCGGAATCCCCGCTTTGCACACTTCTGACCACTGATGAGTGCAGAGAGAAAGTAGAAGAGTATCAGGCTTTCACCAAGAAGGCTTCCGATATCGACAGAATGTCCACCACCCGTGAGAAGACCGGTGTCTTCACAGGATCTTATGCGATCCACCCGATCACCGGTAAGAAGGTGCCGATCTGGGCTTCTGATTATGTAATCGCAACCTACGGTACCGGTGTCGTTATGGCGGTTCCTGCACACGATGAAAGAGACTTCGAATTTGCAAAGAAGTTCGATCTTCCGATCCAGAGAGTTATCGCTTCCAGCGCAGATGCCGAGGACGAGCTCCCGTTCATCGAAAAAGGCGTTCTCGTCAACAGCGGTGAGTTCGATGGCCTGAACTTTAAGACCGCTATTGATGCGATCATCGAAAAACTCCAGCCACAGGGCATGGCGGAAAGAAAGATCAACTACAGACTCCGTGACTGGCTGATCTCCCGTCAGCGTTACTGGGGCACACCGATCCCGGTCGTTCACTGCGAGAAGTGCGGCGTCGTTCCGGTACCGGACGATCAGCTTCCGGTTCTTCTCCCCTACGATGTAGAATTCCGTCCGGATGGAGAATCCCCGCTGGCCAAGTGCGCTGAATTCATGAACACCACCTGTCCGAAGTGCGGTGCTCCCGCTAAGCGTGATCCGGATACCATGGATACATTCGTTGACTCTTCCTGGTACCAGCTCCGTTACCCGGACAACAAGAACGATAAGGAACCTTTCAACAGAGAGCTCATCGATAAGATGTGTCCGGTCGACAAGTACGTCGGCGGTCCGGAGCATGCGGCAATGCATCTCCTTTACACACGTTTCTTCTGTAAGGCTCTCCGTGATATGGGCTACCTCGATTTCGATGAGCCGTTCACTTCCCTCGTTCACCAGGGTATTATCCTGGGACCTGACGGAAACAGAATGAGTAAGTCAAGAGGCAACACAGTCGCACCGGATCCGTATATCCAGAAGTACGGTTCTGACGTATTCAGAACTTACCTCGCATTCGGTTTTGCTTACACAGACGGTGGTCCGTGGAGCGAAAGCGGACTGCAGGCCATCGTGAAGTTCACAGGCCGTATCGATCGTCTCGTGGAGGATGTAAAGGATATCGCGAAGGGTCAGGCTCTGCCGACAGACCTCAGTGAAGATGACAAGGCTCTTCTTTACAGCCTGAATTACACCATCAAGGCCGTAACGACAGATACCGAGAGATTCCAGTTCAATACTTCCATCGCCCGTCTCATGGAGCTTCTGAACGCAATTGGCAAGTATCAGGGATCTGCCAATAAGAATGATGCCCTCCTGAGATCTACCGTGGAGACATTCCTTCTTCTCTATGCTCCGTACGCTCCTCACTTTACTGAAGAGCTCTGGGAGAGAATGGGCAACGAGTATTCTATCTTCAATCAGGCATGGCCTCAGTGCGACGAGAGCAAACTCGTTAAGGATACCATCGAGATCGCGGTTCAGATCAACGGTCAGGTGAAGTTTAAGGTCAACATCGCTCCGGATGCTTCCCAGGAAGATGTCGAGAAGATCGTGAAGGAAGACAGCCACCTCGAGGGTGCTCTTGCCGGAAGAAATATCGTGAAGTTCATCTACGTCAAAGGAAGACTGGCAAACATCGTTGCCAAGTAATTCTTTTTCGAACAATTACAAAACCAAAAGCGCCGTCTCATTTCTGAGGCGGCGCTTTTTCGCGGTTTACTATGAATGATCTTTTTACTCTGCGATCAGCATCTGGTAAGGTTCGATTTTACGTACTCTTCTTGCCTGCAGCACTGCGAAGGCGAAGGAAAGAAGGATCATGGCGAAACCGACGATGACGATACCCGGGATCGGGATAGCGAAGGTACACTTCATGAGACCGAAGGAGATCATGATGAACTGCATATACGGATTCGCGATGAAGTAAGACACTACAGAGAACAGGATGACCGACAGGATAATGGTCGGCATAAAAGAGGCTGCCGTCTGAAGGATCAGGGACTTCGATGTGTAGCCGATGGCCTTATAGATACCGTAGTCCTTTCTCTTACTGAATACCAGAGAGCGGATCAGCAGGAAGAGTACAAGGAGGATCACCAGTGCGGAGATCAGACACATCGTCACGAGCATCAGGGTCGAGATTCCTTTGAAAGTGATCATAGATGCTTCGACGGACTTCACCATATTCATGCGAACCATCATTTTCTCACCGAACTTTTCTTCACAGGCATCCAGGATCGTATCGATCTGCTCATCGGTTTTTGTATCAAAGAGAAAACTCGTGGGCATCGATTCCAGATCGAGGATATGATCTGCTGCCGCTTCCGACATAATGGCTTCATGGCCGTCGTTATTCAGGCTCTGAATGAATCCTGTGATCAGGTAGGTATACTCCCTGCCGCCCAGATTGAGAGTGATCTCATCGCCGATCTTATAACCGCTCTGCTTGGCAAATTTACCGCTGACATTGACCTCGTTTTCGTGCTGGGCAAGTCTTCCCTTGTAGCAGACATCCTTATTGCTCTTTTGGGTCGGATCCTCATAGACCATCAGGTACAGAGAATCTTCCTGTCCAACATAGATCGAATCTTCACGGTATCTGCGGATATTTTCGACGCCTTTCTGAGAGGAAAGGAATTCAAATCCTTCTTCCCAGGTATCCTTGTCAAAAGTGACAACACCATCACAGATTTCCGGGATCATCAGGCTGAGGTTCGGGTTTCTGTTAAAGTTCTCGAACATCAGAAGTGCAATGACACAAATGAATACCATAAATCCGGCAACAAAGAATGTGATAATGTTCTGTCTCTTATTGTGCAGCATCGTCTTCAGAGAGAGGCTGGCATCAAGTCCGAAAACGGACTTGTCGAGCTTAAAGTGATTGGTTTTGAAGTTATGGCTTTCCACACCTTCACGAAGAGCAACGATGGGCTCGATCTTCTTGATCTTACGAAGTGAAAGAAGCGTGACCAGCACAGTAAGAAGTACGACGGTAGCAAAGGCTACAATGGTTGCGATCAGACTGAAAGAAACACTATAAGGAACACCCATCTGCGCAATGACCAGAGAAGAGATCGTCGGAGCCAGCAGGTAAGAAACGGCGATACCGATAACGGAAGCAATCAGAGCCAGAGTCAGGAACATCATAAGGACAGATCCCTTGATATTCCGACTGGTGTAGCCGATGGCCTTCAAGGCACCGATGGTCTTCATGTTCTCCTTGACATAGTTACTGATGCTGTTGACGATCATGAGAATGATGACTATGACGACAAGCATGGTAACCGCGAGAAAAGAACCCGCAATGATCAGCGACATAAATGTACGGGAGCCAAGGTACATGGAGACCGGCTGCAGCGAAACATTTGCCAGAGGATCATCTGTCTTCAGCTGATTGAGAACGCGGATGCGAAACTCCCCCATTTTTACGTCGTCCCGAAGTTCAAACACGACGAAAGAAGATTCACCGGCAGCGCCGATCTTGGAGAGCATTTTCTCATACACTTCATCAGAGACACAGGTCTCATAAAGACCGCTGTTATTGCATCCGCCATATACGGTGTTGAGAAATCCTTTGACTTTCAGGTCATAGTTTTCACCGGAGATAGAGATATGATAGTCATCTCCTATGTGCATCCCACCTGAAGTCTTAAACTGATACGGAAGGTAGATAGAATCTCCGCTGATGGAAGCATCTTCTTCGGCGATCTCTGTACGCGCCATTGTCTTTTCCATCATGGATCCCATCCGGCAGACCTTTACGGAATTATCCATCTCGGAAGATCCGAACGGAAGAGATAAAAGAGGATAATACAGTGCTTTTTCCAGCTCGTATTTTTCTGCTCCCTTAAGAAGATCTGAAAGATAAGCATCATCAACTTTGAGTGTTTCACTTGAGACGTACATCATTCCGTCTCCGCCATCGAGCCGCTCCGCTTCTTTTGATGCGGTCGGATAGGTATCGGTAAAGAGGATCATGGCCATGGAAAGAAGCATCGAGGCCAGGAGCATCAGACAGAAGATACCGATAGAACTTCCCTTATTCTTACGAAAGTGGGATTTCGCGAGCATTTTTTCTTTTGTCATGGTTACCACCCCATTCCACCTAAGAAGTCACGAAGCTTCAGGTGACGCTCCTTGTCGCCGCTTACATACTTTCCGAGGTCACACTCGCCTGCGATCTCACCGTCTTTGACGTAGAGGATACGGTTGCCGCGGCGTGCGGATGTGATATCGTGGGTAACCATTACGATGGACTGTCCGTTATCATTTGCTTTGGTAAGAACGTCGAGGACATCCTTACCTGTTGTTGAGTTCAGGGCGCCAGTCGGCTCATCGGCGAACACGAGCTTCGGTTCGTTGATCAGAGCTCTTGCGATACCGACGCGCTGGGCTTCACCACCACTGAGCTGTGTCGGAAATTTGTTCCAGAGAGTTTCATCTATATCGACAGACTTCAGAACTTCTCTTGCCTTTGCGCCTGCTGTCTTCTTATTCTTCTCCACGAGAAGAGCCGCTGCGAGAACGTTATCGAGAACGCTCATGGAATCAACGAGATATGTCTGCTGGAAAACAAATCCGCAGTTCTTTCTTCTGAAGACCGCAAGTTCATCCGGTGTTCCCTTAGTGATGTTCTTTCCTGCGAAAGTCACCTCGCCTAGTGTCGGCTTGTCCATGCCGGACAGGGCATAAAGAAGAGTGGATTTACCGGCGCCAGAAGCACCCATGATCACGGTAAAATCACCTTCATAAATAGAAAGATCGATGTTTCGGAGCACGTGCTGCTGCACACCGCCGTTAGAAAAAGTTTTGCAAAGTTTTTGTGTTTTTATAATTTCGTTCATAGCTTTCCGCCTCCTTATGGCACCATTCTACTTTTTCAAGTCTTAAGTGCCTTTAAGGAACTCTTAAATCTTTCTTAAATCCGATCCGCTTATCTTTCTTCTCGAAAAGCTCCTGTCCTTCGGACTTTATACCGTTCTTATCAGGAAAAGCACGGAAAGTCCCGGTTCTTCGTTCGTGATCAGAATGTCGCCGTCCATTTCTTTTAAAAAGTACGAAGCCAGATAAAGACCGATGCCGGCGCCGTCTTTGCCTTCGCTGTTTTTGCCGCGCTTATATTTCTCTTTCAGCACGGCGACTTCTTCGTCAGAGACGCCCGAGCCGAAATCGCGGATCGATACTTTCAGGTATCCACCTTCGAGTTTAGCATCCACTTCGATTTTAGTATCCGCATACTTATAGGAATTAATAAAGACATTGTCGAAGGCCTGCTGCAGGCGGAGCTTGTCGGTAAAGACTTTGCATTCCGGGATCGTAAACTCACCTGCGCGGCGCATATAGTCCGCATGACGGATCGCTTCTATGACCGATTCCGAATCGTTCTCACGAGGACTGACGGCGATCTCCGCCGCATCGTGTACGCTCGACTGGAAAAGATTATCGACCAGTACGGTAAGTTCGTCGGCCTTAAAGTTGATGAGGTTAAAGCGCTCCTTCACCTTCTCTTCTTTGGCAAGTTCGTATCCGAACTCCGAGGCCGACTTGATCGAGGCAACCGGAGTTTTAATGTCGTGGGAGAGCTTTGCGACCATCTCTTTCTTCGCGTCGTTGGCTTCTTTTTCCGCGGCGCGGGACTTCCTGATCTCGGATCTCATGATATCAAATGCCTCGGTAAAAGCACCGAAGGTGTGCTTTCTATCCATCGGAAGCGGGATGTCGAGGTTTCCGCCGGCGACTCGCTCGGCAAATCCGGACAGTTCGTCAAACGGCTTAACGATCGTCTTTTTCAGATAAAGCACGTAGGAGATAATAAGGACTGCCTGAACGACCGAGACTATCAGGATCGTGACAGCGATCACGCGCTGGTTCTTCTCGATCCTTTCCTGAACGTCGTTATGGAAAAGCACCTTTCCGACAACCGTATCTCCCTGCTTTACATCAAGGATCGTGTCATTGTTTTTCACGGCTTCATTAACGCTGGTGGAGATATCTTCCGCATTTTTATAAAGGAGATTTCCGTCCGTGTCGATCAGGGAATAGGTAAGGGTCGTAAGGTATTTATCGCTACTTCCGAAGTTCTCCTCGATGACCTTGACGCAGTCGTTGACCGCCACCGTGTCCTGCTTCACATCTCTTGAACGGAACAGGAAATAGCCGGCGATCGCGCCTTCGAGGACAAAGGTCAGCAGGATAAAGACCAGAAAGCTCTTCTTTCTCATGATCTGCCCTCCGTCTTATTCTCCCATCTCATTTGCCGGCCCCCGTGACGTACTTATATCCTTCTTTCCACACGGTCACAATACGAAGCGGATTCTTCGGATCTTCCTCGATGGCTTCACGAATCTTCCGGATATGCACATTCAGCGTGCCGTCGGACGTGAACTTATCTTTCCAGACATTATCAAAAAGCTCCGTCTTCGTGATCAGTCGGTTCGGATTTTCGACAAGATAGCAAAGGAGCGAGAACTCCATGCTGGTGAGTTTTCTCGGTTCTCCCGAGATCATCAGCGTCTTATTCTTCTTATCGACTTGAAGCTTTCCATCCTCGAAAAGATCCGGCACCTCTTTTTCTTTCATCGACCCGAAGCGGCGGAGCATAACCTTGACTTTTGCCAAAAGGACGCCGAGGGAATAGGGCTTTTCGATATAATCGTCACCACCGATATTTAAAGCGATGATCTTATCGTCATCCGTATTTCTAGCCGATATGAAAAGGATCGGGATATTGAGTTTCGTCCGGATATGCTTGCAAAGCTCAAACCCGGAACCGTCGCCCAGGTTGATATCCAGAAGGATGAGAGTGGTCTCGTTTTCCGAAAGGAAAGAAAGCGCCTCGGCCATGCTGTAGCAGGCACAGGTCTTTACATCGAACATATTAAAATATTCACAGGTGTTATCTGCGATCGTTTTTTCATCATCAACTATCAGACAATCGTATTTCATGAAGTCCGTTTATTCTCCTTTTCGCCGATCACTCTCCGCGCTTCGTGCGCTCCATCACTTCTTCCTTGGAAGGACGGAATTTGGCGCCGGAGAAATACTTCTT
Organism: Clostridiales bacterium; assembly: GCA_017551865.1. GTDB lineage: Bacteria > Bacillota > Clostridia > Saccharofermentanales > Saccharofermentanaceae > Scatonaster. The sequence goes on from JAFZKB010000030.1 coordinate 303,494, forward strand.
CTCGAAATCCTCCGGTGAAAGGGGCTTGGCGAAATAGAAGCCCTGGAATATATCTACACCGAGTGCCCGGATACGGGAGGCTTTCTGTGCAGTCTCGATACCCTCAACACAAACAGTCATGCCGATGGTCCTGGTAAGAAGCACGATAGCCGAAATAAACGAGGTATTGAAACGGTCGTCCTGATCAACGAAAGCACGGTCGATCTTGATCTCATCTACCGGGAATTCACGAAGGTAATTAAATGAGGAATAACCGGTACCAAAGTCATCAAGTGCGATGCGGATCCCGTTATTACGAAGTTTCGTCATGTTCTGGCGGCAAATTGCGAGATTCTTCATCAAGGATGTCTCCGTGATCTCCAGAAGGATATTCCTCGGACCGAGACCATATTCCCCCAGAAGCTGGATAACATAGTCCGCGAAATCGATCCTCGCCATGTCCTCCGCCGTGACATTGATATGTACATAGAAATCTTCCGATACACCACTGTCGATCCAGTCTTTGCACTGCTTCATGGCGGTACGCAGGATCCAGTCGCCCACGATGTTCATCTGACCGGTCGCATAGACGGCGGCGATGACCTTCTCCGGGTTGATGAGATTGCCCTGCGGAGATCTCCATCTAAGAAGCGCTTCGCAGCCGACGAGGCGCTCGGATCTGGCATCGACCAGCGGCTGGAAGTAAAGAAGGAAGTTCTGGTTGCCTTCTCTGATCGATTTACTGATCTGGAACTCGAAGTCCAGTCTCTCTTTCAGCTCCACCTTAAACTGCGGAGTATAGATCGAATAGGTAAGACGCGGATCCTGCTTGACTTTATGGAGCGTGATCTCGGCATTGACCAAAAGCTCCTCAGCGACATTTCCACAGGACGGGAAAAGCGACGCACTCATGGAGAACGTCACATAGATCGTACTTCTGTCGAGCGTCATCGGCTCATTCATCTCTTCCTTGATAGTCTTCATGTAGTTTTCGACCTGAACACGGGTCGCCTTCGGCCACAGAAGGCAGAAGGTATCCATGCTGATGTGGTAAAGTTCACTTCCCTCCGGACGGCTCTCACGGATCTTCTTCGCTACCGTAATTAGGAGCTTGTCGCCGGCATCTCTGCCGTAACGGTCGTTAAAGACATGGAAATCTTTAATGTCCATAAGGACGATCGCCGCGGAAAGGATATCGCGGTTATGGATCAGCGCATCAAGATCGGAAATGAGTCTTTCACGTACGAGAAGGCCGGTCAGTGCATTACGGGAAGAGTTCTTCTCGACATTCTCGCGCATCTCGTTCATGGAGGTCAGGTCGAAGATCGTTCCGATGATGACCAGCGCCTGCTTGCTGCTGTCATATACGGTCTTACCGCGGGAGGCCAGCCACCTGATCTGATCGTCGTTGCCCCATACACGGAATTCGATGGAGAAGGTATCCCTCTCCTCATCGACGAGGTAGGTAAAAGTCTCGATAAACCGGCGGCGGTCATCTTCGATGACTTCATCTGCCATCATGCGGATAATGTCGCCGGAATATGTCAGCTCCATATCCGGGAAAGCATCCTTCAGGTTCGGGGAAAAATTCAGGATGCCGCGTTTCATGTCCGCGGTAAAAGTAATGGCCTCAGATCCGTCGATGATGAGTCTTTGCAGAGAGTTCGTCTTCTTCTTATCCGTGATATCTACAAGGATACCGATCTTATAATGCTTCTGGTCAGGTGCGGTAAACTCAAACACACCGCAGGAATGGACCCAGACCTCACCCTGAACCGGGGAAAGGATACGGAAGTCCAGCGTCGGCTCGACTGCATCGGGTTCTCTTCTAAGCTTCATGACCGTCAGGAAGACGTTATAGTCATCGGGGTTAATGAAGTTGGCAACTTCTTTAGAAGCATGCTGAAGATCCCTTGTCGGGAAATCCAGAAGGCGGGCCATCGAGGAATTAAAACGGCAGTAGTCACTGTCTGTTTCCAGACAGAAAACATATCCGTCGATTGAGTCATTTAAGAGCTTCTCGTACACGATCTCGCCGAAGCTCTGTGTATAGTCTTCCATCATGCCGAAGATCAGGAGATGGTTCTCCTTCTTTACAGCCTGCATACTGACGCGCACATGGTAGAGCTGGCGGTGATGGGAATAGATGTTGTGTTCAAAGGAAACTACCTTGTGGTTATCGGCCGCAAGGTCATAGAAAGCTTCTTCATAGCGGACGGTCAGTGCCCGTTTCTCATTCGGATCGACAAACTCGAGGAAAGAGTCCAGCAGCATATCTTCCGCTGCTACGGGACCAATGTAGTCGGTCATTCCTTTGGAAAAGAAGAATCTCTTTTCTTTCGGAAAAACGACGAACGTACACATGGCTACGTTCTCAAGCAGACTGTCCGCCTGTGCTAAAAGCTGCGGATCCAGGCTGATCGACGAGTCATATAACGCAGAAACAAAACCGGAGTCGTCGGCCACCATCTTCTATACTTTCTCCCCTACACAAAAGTGTTTATGTTATTTTAACATTTCCAGCACCTCAGAGTATAGTGCCTTTTTGCTTTCTCCCCATTCCAAAGCAAGAGTTTTTGCGATTTCTTTGGTAGACATTCCCTCATTTTCTAAATTTATTATGCGATTTTTGCGTTCTTCCTCCGTCAGGACCGGCTTTTCTTTTTCGGTCGGAGCGCCTTCAAGCACGAGAACGAATTCGCCCTTCGGAGGAACCTTAGTAAAGTGATCGATCACTTCGGAAAGCGTTCCTCTGACTACTTCTTCGTATCTTTTCGTAAGTTCCCGGCAGGCGGAGATCCGACGTCCGGAAAGGCCCGCTTCAGAAAGATCGGAAAGCGTACGGAGAAGCCGGTGCGGCGCCTCGTAGAGGATCGTCGTTGCTGTCATCATAGATACCACCTGCAATCTTTCTTTCCGCTCTTTGGTCTCCACAGGCAAAAAACCCTCGAAGAAATAATGGTGTGTATCCATGCCGGAAAGCACCAGCGCCGTGATCCCGGCAACCGGTCCCGGCACCGCTGTCACGTCGATTCCCTCTTCGATACAAAGACGGACGAGGTCTTCGCCCGGATCGGAGATACTGGGCATGCCGGCATCAGAAACAAGTGCGACGGAAAGACCTTCCTTCATGCGCGAAATAAGTTTGCTTCCCGAAGAAGCCTTGTTATGCTCGTGGTAACTCACAAGTTTAGCGGAGATATCAAAATGCGAAAGCAGAAGTCCCGTGCGCCTTGTGTCTTCACAGGCCACGATATCCACGCTCTTTAGAACCTCGATCGCGCGGGGCGAGAGATCCTGCATATTTCCGATCGGCGTTCCCACTAAATACAGCATATCCTAGTCTTCCTTGTTATAGATCTTCTTAAGTGCCGGAGTATACTCCCCGCTTTCGTCCCGGAGGATCAGAGGGGCTGTGATCACCGTGCCCGACATCTTCCCGCCTTTTTTGGCGGAAAGCAGGAAAAGCGTCGCATCCTTTCCGGCATAGGGATGGACGAAAGTGATCTTTTTCGGAATGATATTTTGTTTCATGCATTCTTTCATAACAGAGGACAATGTCGTTGCCCGGTCCACGAGGAAAAGATCCCCGCGCGAAGTGAGCATTTTCCGGGCACAGGACAGAAAATCCGAGATATCCCCGTGCATGGAAAACCTCGCTTCCAGAAGCGCCGTGCTTTTTTTATCCTCCGAAGTTACGGGACCGTCTTTCGGATCCCGGAAAGGCGGGTTCATGAAGACCGCATCATAGGAGTTTCCTGAAACTTCCGCGGTCGGAAGATCCCGAAGGTCACAGGAGAAGCCCCTTACCCGGTCGGAAAGGTCATTGAGCAAGATATTTCTTTCAAAGATACGGGCGGCTTCTTCCTGCCGCTCGACCCCGTCTATCTTAAGATCCTTCCTTCTTGCAGAAAGAAGGATCGAAGCCGCACCGCAGTTGGTGCCCAGCTCTAAAACGCGGATCGGCGATCCCTGACGCAGGCGGAGGTTTTCGGAGACGAACCACGAAAGAAGCACGGTGTCCTCGCCGAAGCGGAATCCGTCCCGGCTCTGGATCAGACGGAAGCCATCTCTTTCCAGGTCTTCCAGTGTCTCTTTATTGGGGTCGAATACTTCCAAAAACCATTCTCCTTATCACGAAAAAGAGATCTGCTCCCCTATAAGGGGACCAGATCCCTCATCTTACTTCTTATCTTGCACGATCAGCCCTGAGAAATCGCGCCAGCCGGACAAGCCGCCTCGCAAGAACCACACTCAAGACAGAGATCCGGGTTGATCTCGTACTTACCATCGCCCTGAGCGATAGCGCCTACCGGGCACTCGCCCTCACAGGAACCGCAAGACAGACATGCATCAGAAATTACATATGCCATATTGTCATCCTCCTTATTCTGGTCTATGACTTCATTAAACACTATTTTTTTCTTTTTGTAAATTGAACAATTTGTAAAAAAAATCATTCCTCCGGCTTTTCGGGCTGGGGCTTCTTCTTCGGGCAGTCCGCTTTGCACTGCGGTTGCGGAGGATTCACCAGAGAAACATCGACGGCGTCGTAGATCTGCATCTCCGTCTCCTCATCCTTTTCGAAGCGCACCGTGACCTTTTCCTTCAGAAGATCGGAATAGATAACGACACCGATACCATCCGGAGTTTTGACTTTTTTACCAACCTTCGGCACACGGCGGTTCGCATCTTCATAGGCCGCCTGCTCATAGGAAAGGCAGCACATCAGTCTTCCGCAGGTACCGGTAAGCTTGGTCGGGTTCATGGAAAGGCCCTGGTCCTTTGCCATACGGATCGTCACCGGCAGGAACTGGTCAAGATACGAGCAGCAGCAGAGCTCTCTTCCGCAGATGCCCAGGCCGCCGACCATCTTCGCCTGCTCACGGGAGCCGATCTGGCGAAGCTCGATACGTGTCCGAAAGCACGATGTCAGATCCTTGACGAGTTCTCTAAAGTCCACGCGCTTGTCGGCGGTAAAGTAGAAGGTCAGTTTCCTTCCGTCAAAAGAATAGACCGCCTCGACGAGAGTCATGGGAAGTTCTCTTTTCTCGATGAGCTCCAGGCACTTATAGAATGCGCCCTGCTCTCTTTCCTTCTTTTCCCGGTAATGCTCCATCTCTTTTTCGTTGGCATACCGGAGGACCGGAAGGACGGTCTCATCCACTTTTTCGTCCGGAAGGTCGAAAGGCTCATCCACGACGAATGCAATATCCTGCCCCAGTGCGGTATTGACCATTACGGCGTCTCCGACCTTGAGCTTTAAGTCATTGGCGAGGAAACGGTAAGGCTTACCTGCATCGTGGAAACGCAGATTTACAACTTTAGCCATCTGTACACTCCTTTTTCAGTGCCAGAAGCATCCGGCACACGATCATTTCATAATTTCCGTTGGCCTTTTCGGCCCGCGAAGCAACCGTCAGGACAGAGCTCATTTTGCCGATCCTGGCGGGATTTATCTTATAGCGCTTGATCACATTGACCATCTTATCTTTTTTCACTTTATCATGCAAGCGATCCGAATCGGGAGAAAGCGAGAGGACGGCCATCTCACCGAGGACCATATCCATGAGCATCAAAACGTCCTGGAAGTGCTCTTTTTCCTCATCGAAAAAAGAATAGACATCGGTAAGAAGCTCGGTCTTACTGATCTCCGGCAGACGAAGAAGGAAGTCCGTGACCTCCTCGTAGTCGTTGACGAGCCAGTCCGTCTGGGAAAGGCCCATGGCCGATCCAATCACGCCTCCGGAGAAATGCGCGAAAAGCTCCGCCTCTTCCGGAAGGATATCCGGGTCATTCTTCTTCAGTACTTCCACGACTTCTTTTTCTGTATTCGGAAGGAGCCGCACCGACACGGTTCGGGAAAGGATCGTCGGCAGAAGTTTGGATTCATCGCTGACCGTCAGGATAAAGACGACATGTTTCGGAGGTTCCTCGAGGGTCTTAAGAAGCGCATTCTGCCCTTCTTCCGCAAGGGCGTCCGCATCGATCAGATAGACTTTCCTGGAGGCGATCTGCGACATGATGCCGACATCTCCGAGGATCTTGCTTCGGACATCGGCGACCTTGATATTCTTCTCCCCGGAAGGAAGAAGGAGTTCTTTATAGTCCGGGTGGGTATGCTCGCGCATATAGATGCAGTTGGGGCAGGTCCCGCATCCGCCATTTTCTGTCGGATGGCTACATAAAAGACCCTTGGCGAATTCTCTTCCCAGAGTCTTTTTCCCGATGCCCTGCGGGCCCACCAATAAAAAAGCGTGCCCCGGCTCGCCGACTAGCGGTACTCCGAGGCGCTGTTTTGCTTCATTTTGTCCGACCAGTTCAGAAAAACTCATAGATCACATCTTCTCGAACTGTTCTACATTGACGACGAAGACCGTCGCACCGCCCACCGTCACATCGACCGGGTACGGTACATAGGAACCGCCCATCGCAGACGGGGTCAGGTTCGTATTGATCGCCGACTGGCGGGAAGAGGAATACTTGCGGATCAGATCCAGTACTTCCTGGAGCTTTTCGGTATCGACAACGATCATCAATGTGGTATTACCGGAACGGAGAAATCCGCCGGAAGAATTCAGTTTCGTCACACGGAAACCGGCTTTGTTCAATTCGGCCATCAGGCGGGGCGTATCCTCATCATGTACGATTGCAAATACAAGTTTCATTTTTCTAATACCTCCCAGACAGCTTTTCTGATCTGTTTATAGATCAGCTCGGGTGCATCGTTTGCCGAAATGACCCGGATGCGGGGTTCGTTTTCACTTAATTTCAGGTAGCCCTCGCGGACTTTCCTCATAAAGGCCAGGCCCTCGGCTTCCAGACGGTCCTCTTCGTCAGAACGGCCATGGCGCCTTCTGTAGGCGGTCTGCTCATCCAGATCCAGAAGGAACGTGATATCGGGGGAAAGCCCTCCGGTGCTCCACTGGTTCAGATGATCCACCGGATCTTTTCCGAGACCTCTGGCAAAGCCCTGATAGGCGACCGTGGAATCGAAGAACCGGTCACAGATGACCACATTCCCTTCCTTTAATGCCGGAAGTATCTTCTCTTCAACGATCTGGGCACGTGCAGCTTCGTAAAGAAGAAGCTCCGTGCGGCTGTGCATACAGCTGTTGGCCTTGTCCAGAAGGATCGTACGGATCTTCTCGCCGATCTTAGTTCCACCGGGTTCACGGATCAGGATATACGGGATCCCGGCATCTTTAAGGTCGGAAGAAAGCATCTCGATCTGCGTGGTCTTGCCGCAACCATCTATACCTTCGAAGGTAACAAACAAACCACTCATGCTCTTCATGCCCTCCCTGCCTCTATGGTCTTATTATATAACATAATCAGTCTAACTTCACCGAATGGATGCTGGCAATTTCCAGCCAGATATCCTTCTCGATACGCTCGTTATCCTTCTTGATATCCTCGAGAGTCTCCTCTGCAGGACGGCGGCGTCCCCAGTTCTTCTTCTCTCTGTGCTCGGAATTGTTTCTGTCGTAATTCTTCTTTTCCGAACGGAACTCTCTCTTCTCGGAACCGCCCTTTTCATTTCTCTCTCTGCCGTCGCGCTTTTCGTCTCTTTCACGATTGTCGGAGCGGCGCTCACGACCGGAATTTCCTTCGTTTCCGGAGCGGTTATTACGGTTATAGTTACCGCCATTTCGGTTCCCGCCGTTTCCACCATTTCCACCGGATTTTCCGGATCTTCTTCTTCTGTTGCGGTTACTGTTGTTCCGCGGCGGCTGAGAACCATTGGCCGGAGCGGCCGCTGGCGCATGATTGACCTGATTTTTCTCCTGTTCGCTCATTTACTACCTCCGTAATTTTACGAAACTAAACATCTCTATTATATCGGTTTTCCTATTTCATTCAACCTTCCCCGAAGGAAGCTCCCCGTAGTAACGGACGTCCTGCTGCCATTTTTCGGGGATCTCCGTCTCTCCCTTCAGGAAAAGAAGCGGTACCTGCACGAAACCTCTTTCTTCCATTCTCGGGTGCGGGATCGTAAGGCGCTCCGTATCCATTGTGATCTCCCCATAGGTCAGGATATCCAGGTCGATCGTACGCGGACCCCATCGGATGATCCTTTTTCTGTGGAGTTTCTCCTCGATCCGGTTGCAGAAAGAAAGAAGCTTCAATGGCGGAAGATCCGTCTTCACCAGTACGCATATATTAAGAAAATCCGCCTGATCCTTATATCCGACCGGAGTCGTTTCAAATACCGGAGAGACCTTTACTACCGCCGTTTTTTCTTCCGGGCAGTCCAGGAGCTCGACGGCGCGGGAAAGATTTTCGAGCCGGTCGCCCATATTGCTTCCTAAGGAAAGATAGGCCTCCGTCATAGTTCGGACTCCATTTCCGACCGTGTCCTCTTGATGATAACGCCCATATAGTCAAAGTTCCCGTCGATCGGGGCTTTCGGCTTCTGGATCTCGCACGTGATCTTTTCGACCATGGAAAAAGCGCGGAAGATGGAGACGATAATGTTTTCCGCCATGTACTCGATAAGATTGCAGGAGACGTTCTCCACGTACTCACGAACCATTCCGAATACGGCGCCGTAGTCGACGGTATCTTCGAGCGCATCGGTACGGCAGCCCGGGATGTCCTCCATCTCAAGCGTTAAGGAGATCACAAAATCCTGGCCGTTTTCTTTTTCTTCGGAAAGGACGCCGGAACAGGAGCAAAAACGCATATTCTTCATGACGATCTTATCCATCGCAAGTTCCCTCCATCGCATACTGCATCTTCAATGCCGTGACTGTCTCAAACACATTATGCACGCGGACGCAGGCCGCCTTCTGTCTCTGGCAGAACAGGGATACTGCCGCAGTTCCTGCATCTCTTTTATCTGCAGGCACACCCTCCAATATCTCTCCGATGAAGCGCTTTCTCGAAGGCCCGATCAGGAGCGGATAGCCCTCTTTCTGGATCCTCGGGATCGCACGCAGAAGTTCAATTGCTTCTTTGGTATCGGTACCGAATCCGATGCCCGGATCGTAGAGGATCCTCTCGGAAGGGATACCGGCCCGATCCGCCACGGCGGCACTTTTCTCGAAGAAAGAAAGGCAGTCATCTACGATATTTCCCTTTCTTTCGAAGATCTTCGGATCGGTATAGTTGGCCATGATGACCACACCTGCCTGATACTCAGAACAGACGTCAGCCATCTCTTTATCGTAGAGGAGCCCCCACACATCGTTGATGATCGACGCGCCGAATTTCAGGGCTTCTCTTGCGGTCTTGCTCTTATAGGTATCAATGGATACGGGAACAGAAACGTTCTCCATAATGAGTTTTAATGCCGGGATCAGCCGCGAGAGTTCCTCGTCGGCCGAGATCTTCTCACTTCCGGGCCGCGTCGATTCTGCACCCACATCCAGGAGATCGGCGCCGTCCTCACAGAGCTCTCTGGCGCGGATCACCGCATGTTCCGGGGTATAGAATCTGCCACCGTCGGAAAAAGAATCCGGCGTGACATTTAATATGCCCATGACGAGCATCTTTTCCCCATAGTTGAGAGTTAGGTCACGGCACTTCCATGAGGATACGGCCGCAGTACTTTCGTTTCTTTCCTCCATGAAGATCACCTTCCCGCCTTATAAGATATTTCTCGGACGGTTGATGAGTGCCAAGGCCTCGGAACGGGTCCTCGCATCAGAACGGCAGCCGCCGCGCATCGCTGAGGTGACGGTCTTGGAGCCGGGCTTACGGATGCCGCGCATGGTCATGCAGAGGTGCTCCGCCTCGATGACAACGCAGACCGACATGGCATCGACCGCATTCTGGATCGTATCGGCGATCTCGGAAGTCAGGCGCTCCTGCAGCTGCGGCTTACGGGAAAGTGTATCCACGATACGGGCCACCTTCGAAAGCCCCAGGATCTTCCCGTTTCTCGGGACATATACCACGTGTGCCTTTCCATGAAACGGCAAAAGATGATGCTCACACATAGAGTAGAACGGGATGTCGCCGATGAGGATCATCTCATCGTTTCCGGTCTCGGTAAATGTCTTTATGTCTTTTCCGATATCTCTGTGAAGTCCGGAAAAGACCTCGCCGTACATTCTTGCGACACGGTTCGGGGTCTCCAGAAGTCCTTCACGGTCCGGGTCTTCCCCGACCGCGATCAGGATCTCTCTGACCGCATTCTCGATCCTCGGAAGGTCCATGCCCTTACGGCTCTCCTCCGGTACCCGGAAATCGTCATCATACACACTCATGTTTCTTTTTCTCCTTATTCAGCGTACTTATGTCTATATTCCATCGGCGTCATGCCCTTTTGCTTTCTAAAGGCCACATTAAATCTCTGCGGACTGGAAAAGCCCACGGAGGTAGCAATACCGCTGACCTTGATCTCCTTTTGGGTCAGAAGTCTGCACGCCGCTTCGATACGGATCTGCATCAGATAGTTCATCGGGCTGATCCCGAACTCATCACGGAACGCTCTCGTGAAGTATCCCTGGCTCAGGAAGACGTAGGCCGCTGTCTCGGCCACCGTCACACCGCGGTCGTAGTTCTCGTCGAGATAATCTCTGGCGATGAGCACAAGTTCTCTGGCTTTGCCGTTTTTCACGCGCAGGCTCTCTTCCCACTCTTCCCGAAGTGCACGGGAAAGCGTGATCAGGAGTTCCATGGTGAGAAGCTGCATCATCATGTCTTTGGCATAGGCATCCGAACGGCTCTCCCGCATGATGCGCTCTGCCAGCACACCGATCGCCTGGCGGCTCTTACCGGAGATGATCAGATAGTCCGACGCATTGTCGCCCTGGGCAAAATCAAGGAAGTATTCGAGAGGCAGGGACGATACATTTTCCTGCAGGAAAGGAACCGTCGGACCGCCGCGAAGCCTGCCGTTTGCCATGGGCTGAGATTCTTTCGGCTTGGAAAGAAGCGCCTGCTGGGCTTTGGCAATATCGGAAGAAAATCCGAAATAAAGAACAACCATATCAGCCGGTCCCTCAATGACACGAACAGAATGCGTCACCTGCGGGCGGATGATCAGGGTACTTCCCTTCGTGACCTGCACAGTCTTACCGTTGATCACGAATTCGCACTTGCCGCGGCGAAGATACAAAAGCTCGTGAGAGGTATGACGGCTCGCCGTAGGGAAAGGAGTGGATGTCTCAAAACAGTGCTCCACGCCTTCAAAGACTACGGGGATCGAACCGGAAGATTCGAGAAGACTCTTTTCAAATGCCGGTAAAATATCTACGACCATTACGTCATCCTCCCTTCTTATATTTCCTGTTTACGGCAGGAAGCGGATATTATCGATATAGATCGCGCCGGAGCGCTGTCTGTCGAAGATCGTGAAGATCAGTTCAGAGATCTCCATGTCATCAAAGGACGCCCAGTTGAGCGAGATCGTCTGCCAGCGAAGACCGATCTCGATCGTCGCCTCACCACGGAAGCCGCTGATCTGCATGGTCTTCTCGCACTGATCCGGGTTAAAGACATCGAGGCAGATCCTTCTTGCTTTCGAGAACTTAAGCGGCGCCATTACGGACGCATAGGAAAGGACCGGTCCGAACGAAAGGAGGCTGTTTTCCGGCTCGTATTCGATACGGAAGGAAGCCGCACCCTGCGTCTTATTCATGACCTCACGGAAGATCGTCGCTTTTCCCTTCGTGATCTTATAGGTCTCCAGTTTTTCAAACTCGCTGTCCCAGGTCTTCTTGCCGATGAAGGTGATATCTTCGCAGGAAGCAAAGGTCAGATCCGGGCAGTACTCTGACGGGATCGTGTCGAAGCGGAATGGAAGTACCGGCAGATCGATACGGTTTCGGAATGTCGCCTGATGAGGAATCGGGCTGTAGCCGTAGGTAACGCCCACCGGATCCTGGATATCGTCATTCCAGACCATAACACGTACGCCGTGCAGGATACGTGCGGAAGCCGGAACATAGACACGGCTTTCGTCGCAGACGGCAAATCCGCGAAGGATCGATTCATTCTCGGAAAGGCGCAGGCCGTCGACAGTATTATCGAACGAGAGCATGACTTTGTTTCCGATGACCTCGACACCGACACACTCCGGCGAGGATGCCGGCATCTTCGGGGTGAAGTGCAGACCCAGTGCAATACAGGAAAGTCTTCGACCGATCGTAAATGAAACGGCCTTGTCCGAAAGCAGCAGATCGTGCTGGCCCAGGATACCGATCGGCATTGGAAATCTTCTTCTTATCGCACAGAGGCTCTCATTGAATTCCACGTGGCGGTAAGGCGCCTCGGGATCGATGACCTCCGGATGCAGCTGAAGGATAATGAAAGACGGCACCTGGTGCTTGTCTTCGATGGATCTCGGTCCGAATACGCCGGCCAGATCGACCAGGAGCTGACGGACCATCGCGGTATAGGGTTTTCCGATCCGTGCGTCGGACGCGTCCGGAGCAAATACGATACCTCGGATGCTGTTGTCACAAAGCGGTGCCAGGCGGTGGTTATAAAGGACGGACATCATGTCCGCCGGTCCGACGAGCGGACGGTGCGCCTGCTCGGAAACGAGGGTTTCGGTCAGGACCGTTTCCGCAGACGGGATAATGGAGTTCAAAAGCTCCAGATTATTCTTCTTTTCGAAGTGCGCAAGTTCCTCGGTCGGGAAAGAAAGCGGCGGTTCGTCCGGATCATCGACCGGAGCCGGTACTTCTACCCTCTCCTCGTCTTTATCTTCCGAAGATTCCTCTTCCTTCTTCTCCTCCGGCTTTCCGCCCTTATTATCCTCGAATGCCAGTGCGCCCTCCGGATCGATCGGTACGTCGCACTTCTCCTCATCTTCGAAGACGAAAGACTCTTCGCTCTTCTTTTCTTCTCCCTCTTCTTCGTCCTTTAAGATGTCACCCGACAGGATTGCATCTTTACGGTCGGAAAGACGGGCGATATTGGCGCGCCAGCCTTCTTCATCGAAGTAGAGGTTTCTTTCCTCAAGATATTCGCGGATCGTATCATTGCCGTCGATCCCTTCGTGGGAGAGCCAGCGGTAGATCGGCGCGTATTCCTCAGCCAGATCAAGGATGCCGACCGGGTAATGGAGCTGCTCCGCCAGATGATATGCATAGGAAAATGCCACAGATGAGACGCTGGCCAGTTCTTTGGTATCGCGGATGCGGATCCACTTGCTGTCTTCTTCTGTCAGGACCGGTTCATAGGAGAACTCCTCCGCGGAATCGAGCGTGCCCTTCTTCGGAGAATAAAAACGCAGAAGCGGCATTACGTCTTTCTTAAGAGGCGTACGCGGAGCGGCACTCTCGGAGATCGAACCGGAAAGCGGACGTCCGCCGAACATCACCCAGACATCACCGCATCGGCAGTCTTCAATGGTCAGCGTATGCGTGAGAGAATGGAACACCAGCGTGTAGGCGTCGGTCGAAGACCGGTATGCAGGAAGCGCAAACCGGAAAGATCCGTCTTCCTCGGAAACGGTTTCAAGACTTAAGATTACACCGTAATCTGTATCGAGTTTGGAAACTTTACGTCCATCGGTCGGGTCCTTCATGACCTCTAATGTGACCGGCATCGAAGGCGATGCGACTTTTCCCCGCAGCACGATCGGCACTCCCTGCTGGAATACCATGCCCGGAGAGATCCAGGACGGAAGGCGAATATCATTTGTTTGCGTCATATTATGCGACACCTTTCCAGATTATCTCATTCTGCATTCTATTATACGACAACTTTCTTCGTTTTACGCATATAAACAAATATATATACCAGGTAAGAATAAAATAGTGCCTACGTTCGTACAAACGAGCACTCCAAGGCACAAAATCACGCTTATATCATTTACCGCCGGTTGCGCCCCCCTCTAATATAAAATTGCAAACTCTCTCTACGAAAGGAGGTGTCATTATGGACGAAGCTAAGATCATCGGTAGAGTGATCCGGGGGATCCGGCGGGAAAAGGAACTGTCCCAGTTCGTCGTTTCCTCTCTGGCGGAGATCAATCTTTCCTATTACTGCAAGATCGAACGCGGGGAGACCAACCTGTCCCTGAAGAAACTGTTCTCCATTCTTCGGGTGCTGGAAGTCACACCTTCGCAGTTCATCGAATTAGTCTGCCTCGAGCGGCAGTTCCTGATCGTATCGACCGCAACTTCGCCCCTTCTTGACTAGTTTCGTGATTTTGCCCTCCTCTCTTCCTTTTTTGACTATGTTATGGTATTCTGAAATCATCCATTCATCAAGAATCTACCAAAGCAGTGAGGGGGGCTTTCCCATGGCACGCAGAAAGAAAAAAAGAACGATAGATCCGATATATGAGGACCTTCACCGAGTCAGTCTCGAAGGCGCGCTGGCCAGTTGTCTCCACTTCCCTGAAGAAGGAGCAATATGTCAGAACATCCCGATTCACTATCATGATTTTGTCGAGATAATTTACTGTATAAAAGGCAGATTCACTGCCAAAATGTCCAATCGCGAGGTCATGTTGAGCGAAGGAGATATGCTTCTTCTGAATATCAATGAAATGCATGGTTTTTACCATTTCGAACCCTGTGAGTATTACTGTCTGCAGTTCGATCCGACAGAATACTTTACCTCCCCGACTGCACTCATTGGAGAAAAATACATCATTCCTTTCCTGGTTTCTTCCACCAGTGACAAGAAAGGCAATGATTATACCCTTCTTGCGAAGAAAGAAGAGCTGGAAGGAACATTTATCCCGGACGTCATCAAGAACTATCACGATGAATTAAAAGAAAAACTGCCCGGATACGAACTTGCGATCCGCGCAGATATCTGCCGCCTGTACCTGTGGTACTTAAGAAGAATGGAGAAAAACGGCATTTATTTATTCGGCACTACAGACTATCGTCAGGATGACCTCGAGAGGATCAAGGTCGCCATGGATTATGTCCACGAGAATTATGCGGAACCGGTACTGGCGAGAAAGATGGCAGTCATGTGCAACATGAGCTACAGCTATTTCTCCCGTTTCTTCCGTCATACACTCGGACAGACGTTCTCGGATTATCTTCTGTTCGTGCGTCTCACAGAAGCAGAAAAGCTCCTTATCTCAACGACAAAGAGCATCAGCACGATTGCTATGGATACGGGATTCAGTACGTCCAGTTACTTCATCACCCAGTTTAAGAAACATCGTCACATCACGCCGAAACAGCTTCGAACGAAGGTCGCTTCGCCGGAACTTACTTCAGACTGGCCTGCATAGGCGCGATCACCAGTTCGATACCGAAATCACGGATCTCGGACGCCTGTTCCGGAGAGATCCCGGAATCGGTGATGAGTACATCTATCTTTTCTGCAGGAATAAAGGAAGATGTGGAATCCGCGTTGAGTTTGGAGGAATCCACCAGCGCGATGATCCGCTTGCACTTTTCCGCGAAACGCTTCTTCAGCTCAAGTTCATAGAAGTTATGTCCGGTCAGTCCGGAATTTAAAGAAAAACCGTTTCCTGAGACGAAATAACTGTCTCCGCTGATCCTTCGGAGCATCTCTTCACAGAGGAGTCCCTCGATCGCGCCGGAATGCGGACGCAGGACGCCGCCTACCAGGACGGTTCTGAAATTGCTGTATCTCTGGATCTCCATTGCAGTATGGATACCGTTCGTTACGATCGTCAGGTTATCCAGTTTGCTGATATAAGGGATCATGTGGAATGTCGTGGAGCTGGCGTCGATAAAAATGGTCTCGCCTTCTCTTACGAATTTTCCGGCTTCCCGGCCGATCACGGTCTTTTCCGCCACACACATGACGCTTCGGCGCATATAGTTTTCCGGATTGGCGGATTCTTTTACGGAATCAGCGATCTGCGCGCCGCCATGAAAACGGACGATCGCACCCTCGCGTTCCAGGTCACGAAGGTCAGATCTTACCGTCGCACCGGTTACGCCAAGCTTGGCCTGAAGGTCCGTCGTAGCTATACGGCCTTCTTTTTCCAATATCTCCAGGATCTTTTTTCTTCTGTCGATGTTAATCATTATTTTCCCCTACTCTCCCGAAAATTCTGCGGAACGAAATCCATAATATACGCCGCACTATCGTTTGTCAACGTTTCTTTTTCATTTGTTTTCATTTTTCTTTTTTGGAACAGATCTTTTCCATGCGAAAAGATCCCTCCCGG
Organism: Clostridiales bacterium; assembly: GCA_017551865.1. Classification (GTDB taxonomy): domain Bacteria; phylum Bacillota; class Clostridia; order Saccharofermentanales; family Saccharofermentanaceae; genus Scatonaster. The sequence continues at coordinate 319,545 of JAFZKB010000030.1, forward strand.
GAACAAAAAAAGAGCTGCTTTCTCATGATCTTACGATCACTTCGAAATCAGCCCTTATGGCTGCCGAACTAGGATTCGAACCCAGACAGACGGTGCCAGAAACCGGAGTGCTACCCTTACACAATTCGGCAATGTTGGTAATCAACGTTTGAAAGTATACCAAATGTATTCCGATAGTGCAATACTTTTTTGCTCCGGATCCGCACAAAAATCTCTGAGGAGGTCTTTACCTCGCTCTTCCGTATGTATACTTGCCGGTAAGACCGACGATCATTTTTCCGTTTGCATCCTTATGGTACGGATATACCCAGTAATAGTTATAGACGGTCTTGGATGCTGTCTTGTCGGTATACTGCGTACCCTGGGTCGTCATGCCAACATAGCCGTACGGCTTTCCATCCACGATTCCGTAGACCAGATAGCCTTCTGCCTGATACGATGCCGTCCAGGTAAGTTTCACGCCATCCTTCACCGACGCGGCCTTCAGGTCTGTAACTGCGGAACAAACACCTTTTGCAAATACATACTTCGTGCATGCGCCCGGATACATTTTATCTCTTGAATCCTTTACATACGGGAATACCCAGTAGTAGTTATAATCTGAATCCAGGGCTTTTGTATCCGTAAAAGTCGTGCCTTTGGTCGTCATACCGACGTATCCGTATTTCTTATCTTTCTGCGCGTAGATGAGATACCCTTCCGCACCTTCCACGGCATTCCAGTTTAGTACGACGCGGTTCTTGCCGCCTGCTTTTGCCGTAAGGCCGGAAATGGCTCCCGGGATCTTACAGTCCGGGAAGCGGAACCGATACTCGATGACAATATCGCCGATGACAATATCTCCTACGATATTGCTACCGGGAAGTCTTCTCACAAGATTCGGTGTGACGGAAGTATCAAAACCGATATCGTCTGTTCCATCCTTATCCAGATCCAAATAGGCAGTAGACCCGACCGAATGCAAGGCGCAGTAGTTATTCATGTTAAAGTAAGCCATAGCCATTACATCTGCCGCATTATATTCAGACCCTTCATCTCTTAAGTCGAGCGTCTTTTTCTCACCCAGAACGGATCTGTCGATCTCACAAAGGTTCGAGCAGGAATCTGTTTCATATTTGCCATATCTTCTCTCTGCAGTGAGATAGACATGATAATCTTTTCCCCAGGCCGTTTTATCCAGATCTTCGGGAAGGGTAAAATAGATCACTCCGTCTCCTTTATAATCGTCAGCTCCCTGCGACTTGGTACAGGCAAAATAGTGCAGGATCTGCGCATCACTCTCGGTATACTCTTTATCTGTGATCACTGCATAGATACCATCTGCCGTAGACTCATAGGAATAGGGGACGTCGATCCTCAAAGAGGCTGAAACAGAAATAGGCAATCCTTCCCTTATCTTCAGTTCATACGGAGTCTTAACCGTAAGTTTGTACTCCGAACCTGTTTTTCCCGCCGTCCCGGAAAGCAGTGTCGTAAACATGATCTTGCTCTTAAGAACATTCATCGCAGGAGAGACACCACAGGCCTCCTTTACGTTTATACTGTTAAAGGCTCCATTTTCTTTTGCTATGAACACGCTCGAATCATCATACGCGGAACGGGACATCCAAGTATGGTATTCCCCATTCTGCTTCTTCTTGCGGGACCATGCTGCTGAGGGATAATCCTCATAATATCCGTATTCGGGATTCGTCATATCCTCTATGTCAAGAAGGAATATCTTATTTCCTCTCAGGGGAGTCGATTTCGGCTTGATATCCCGGATATCACCGTCTACACTATCCGGATAAGCGTAACTATCCTTCTCCGTTCTCATTAACGCATTACTCTCTGCGGAAGTAAAACATTTATCCAAAGTCAGGAACATGACCTGATTGATCCAGGAACAAATCGTGGATTGAGCCCAGTATGACGGAGACGTCGAACTGGTACTCGAATTGAAACTGGCAGAAAAAGGGATCGTATCACAATCCAGAAGCATCGACGTCTCTCCATACTTTTCACAGTTCGGATCCAGCACACGGAATCGAAGCGGTGATTCATTATATTTCGCATAATAGACATAGCATCCACTCCACGTCTCCCCTGATGAAGTGCATTTTCTCGGAGATCCGATCACAGACGATCCGATAAAGGTATTCGTCTCATCCTTCGACCAGTCTGCCTGAACACTTTTCTGCGAGGGCAGAAGTGCAAACAATGAAAAGATCATTGTGGCAGAAAGCAGCAGCGCGGTAGTCCTCTTCATGATTCTTCTCGATGTCATACTCATTCTTCCTTCAGCGATGAATTTTATAGTATCTGAATTGTCTTTACCTGGATCCCGGACGCGAAGTAGGCATATCCGGCTGCGCAGGAAGCGGCTCCATGAGTCCGAGCTCCTCCGCCTTTCTTCTGGCCACTTCGATATCCTGCCAGAGCTTGATCCGCTCATTGTTATTTCTCAGGATATAGGCAGGATGGAATGTCGGAAGGATAAGATATCCGTTCTTCTCGATAAAGCTTCCGCGGATCTGCGTCATCTTCGCATTCTTATCTCCTGTAAAAAGAGTATAGGCCGTCTTCCCCAAAAGCACGATGATCTTCGGCTTGGCGATCAGTATCTGCTTGCCGAGGAGTTTCTTACAGGCGGCCGCCTCCGCATCTGTCGGAACACGGTTCTCCGGCGGACGGCACTTCACAACATTAGCGATATGGTAGTCTTTTTCAGAAAAGCCCTGGGCATCCAAAAGAAGCTGAAGAAGTCTTCCGGCCTGTCCGACGAAAGGTCTGCCCTCTTCGTCCTCGTTCGCACCCGGACCTTCACCGACGAACATGACGGGCGCAACAACACTGCCTCTGTAGATCACGACGTTCTTTCTCGTCTCGGCCAGAGGACAGGCATGACATGAATTACATTCTTCAACGAAATCGTTCCAGGAGATCTTCATCGCAGGAGCACCATAGTGATCCCGTCGTTTGCTTTCGCCCAGTCAGGATCATTACGGAAAGCAGGACACTTCTCAACGATGGATCTGCCGAGGGTCTCGAAGGGACCGAACTGCTCGCCCGGACAGAATAAACTGATCCTTCCCTCATTCTGCATCGTACGCAATACCTCATGAGTGGCATTCTTGATCACGCCGCCTTTGCCGGTGGAACCATACCCGTGAATGATCTTCACCTGATTCACTCCGACACGGCGCAAAGTATTCAGCTCCAGCCTCAGTTTACGGGTCGCAGCATCTACTTTGGGCATGCCATCTTTAATATTGATTATACTTGCAGCCATAGTATCCCTCATTTTGAAATTTACACATTTATTATATCACAGAATCAGCGATTTTCACGCGCGGGAATGTAGTGATTTTGATATAATACGAGCATGAGACTGGACAAATTATTGGCGAATTCAGGATATGGAACCAGGACTGAGGTAAAAGAACTGATCCGCAAAGGTCATGTGACTATTGACGGGCAGGCCATCTTCGATCCTTCTTTTTCCGTGTCAGAAGAAATGGGTTCCCGGATCCTTCTCGACGGCGAACCGATCGAAGCGGGAGAATATCTCTATTTCTGTCTCAACAAGCCCGACGGATACCTGACGGCGATGACCGATGACCGTCTTCCCTGCGTCGGCGATCTTCTTCCCCCTAACCTGAAGACTAAGAAGATCTCTCCCGTCGGCCGGCTGGATTTTCACACGACCGGCGTCCTTCTTCTGACGAACGACGGCGCACTTTCTCACCAGCTCACAAGTCCGAAATGGCATCGTGAAAAGGTCTATCTGGTAACGTATTCCGGTGAGGCATTGACGGAGAAAGAAGTAGCTCTTTTCTCCTCCGGTATGACCCTTACCGAGAAAGGCCACGCGCCGGAAAAACTAAAGCCCGCCATCCTTACTCTTCTTCCCGATAACCAGTGCCGTCTGACACTTACCGAGGGCAAGACCCACCAGGTCAAGCGGATGCTTGCACAGACCGGAAGATCCGTCATTTTCCTTCACAGAGAAAGCATCGGGTCCCTACATCTTAAAGAAAATCAGGAACCCGGTGAAATGTATGCTTTATCTAAAGAGGATATCCGTCTTCTGAAAGAAGGAAACTGATCCCCTTATTCTTTTTGAAAAGATCCGTTAGTCCGTATCTTCTGCGTACGGATGCTCTTCCATATATGCCGCGCGGAAATCCTTAATATTCGAAAGGACGCTCAGCATACACTCGGTAGCCTTTTCCGGCTGCGTGCTCGTGGTGCTGAGACCAAAGATGATGATCGGATCTGCTTCTTTCCACTTCACGGTATATCCTAAGGAAAGACGATCGATCTTATCGCGGACGATGAAGCCATAGACGTGATCTACCCGTTCGGCATCAGTGAGCGGCTCGAGATCGTCCTTATATTCCTGCGGAAGTGTTTCGCCGTATTCTTCGTAGAATCTCGCCTTTGAGTAGATATAGGGCTCGATATGCGAGAGCTGCTCTTCGGTCCATGTGGCTTTCATCTGTTCATAAACATCGTCCAGGATGACCATGTCGCCGCTATTGACGTAGATCGGAGCAGTCAGGACATCGTAAACGAGCATATCCGGCTTTACGGACATGATCGAGATCGCCTTCTGTCCGGCATACGGTGCCATCTCCTCCTCTTCCGCGTTTTCCGCCACATAATCCGCCGCCTGGACGTCCGGATTTTTGAAATTGAAGGTATCTTCCAGATAGGAAGAGATCACCTCTGTATCCTGCGTGAAATGACCAACGGAAGCGACACGGAAATCGACCTTCGGATCGAGGATAAAGTACTCGAAGAATGCCGTGATGATCAATATCGCAGCGATCGCTACGACCGCGATCCACCAGTTATAGTGCCAGAATTCCTTCCACTGCTTGGACGTCTTTCCGAAATAGTGCTTGGACTGATCCTCGACCTTCTTTTCGGCTTCTTCCCGGTCCCGTTCACCACTTGCGATCTTATACGCAAGAGCGATATCCGCGAGCTTCTGCTCATCCTTCTGCGCACGGTAGGTCTTGCCGAGTTTCCAGAACTCCGCGTCCAGATCCTCTTTGGAGGCCCATTCCGGGAGCTTGAAATAGGCAAGCGCCTCCGCCTTATCCATCGCTTCGATCGAAGGATCCGGCTTGACCGTTTCGTGATGCACAGCATTAGGATTGATCTTCTGTTTCTTCTTTCCGAATAACTTCATGTTTCTTTTTGTGTTTCCTTTTCTTTTTCCTATGAAAAAGCTCCGTTACTTCGAAGCTTTCATTTCCTTTTTGAAGGCGCGGAAATCAGCAAGTGCCGCCCAGCCGATCTTAATGATCTTCTTGATGTTGATGGAGTTCTTACCTCCCTGACGCGGCTTGAATGTGATCTCACGCAGTGTGTATTTTTCCTTATAGTAGGCAAAGAATGTGGTGAGCATAACGTTCGGCAGGTTATAGTCCTCACGGAATCTTCCCACATATTTATTGACGAGCGAAGATCTCATCAGACGGAACGGCGCATTACTGTCCTTGACCTTGACGCCGAAGTGCAGACGGAGAAGGAAGCAAAGGAAATTCTCGACGAATTTTCTCGACTTTCCGTCACCTCTTACGACACGGTTTCCGAGGATGGCATCATACTCATTTCGAAGATCCCAGAATGCCGCAAATTCCGCCGGATTCGTCTGTCCGTCGGAGTCGGTCTGGAAGATAAAATCCGCACCCTTTTCGATCGAATACTTATAAAGCGCGATCAGCTTCGGACCATGCTGCTTCAGAGTATCCGGCAGTACTTCCAGCTTCGGGTACTTTTCCTTCAGAGAAAGAAGGATCGAATGGGTCTTATCGACACTGCCGCTGTCGGCTACGACGAGACGGGAACCTTCGCCCTTTCCTTCAAGTACCGGATACCATGCGGAGACGACCGATTCGATATTGGCTTCCTCGTTATATGCCGGCATTACAATATAAAGATCATCCATGTTTTTAACCCTCCAAATAATCCTATTCCACTTACCAATGTATCACTTCAGTTCTTTTTTGACCATAGAAAGAGCCGATGCCACGACCGCATCCATGTCGTAGTACTTGTACTCGCCGAGACGGCCGCCGAAGATGATCTTCTCTTCCTTGTCCGCGAGCTCCTTATACTTTCCGTAAAGCGCGCCGTTCTCCGCGTCATTGACCGGATAATACGGTTCGTCGCCCGGCTTCCATTCGGAACTGAATTCGCGGCTGATCACAGTCTTCGGCAGATCATTGCCATCCTCGTCTTTTCCGAAGGTGAACCACTTGTGCTCGATGATACGCGTCCACGGGGTCTCTCTGTCCGTGTAGTTGACCGCGGCATTGCCCTGGAAATTCGGCATATCCAGAAGCTCCGTCTCAAAGCGCACGGAGCGGTACTGAAGATATCCGAGAGAAAAATCGAAATACGCATCGATCGGACCGGTGTAGATGACCTTGTCCGCCATGGCATTCCACTTCTCTTTATCTTCCAGATAGTTTGTATTCAGGAGCACTTCGATCCCGTCGAGCATGTTCTCGACCATCTTCGTATAACCGCCGGTCGGGATGCCCTGATAAAGCGCATTGAAGTAGTTGTTATCGAAGGTAAGACGCACCGGGAGACGCTTGATGATGAATGCCGGAAGATCCTTGCAGTCTCTTCCCCACTGCTTCTCGGTGTATCCCTTTACGAGCTTTTCGAAAATATCCCTTCCGATCAGGGAGATCGCCTGCTCTTCGAGGTTAGTGGGCTCTTTCCCCGCCATCTCCGCCTTCTGTTCTTCGATCCTGGCCATGGCCTCCTGCGGTGTCACGACGCCCCACATCTTGTTGAAGGTATACATGTTAAAAGGAAGGGAGTAAAGTTCGCCCTTAAAGTTCGCAACAGGACTGTTGGTGAAACGGTTGAATGTGGTGAACTGATTTAAGTATTCCCACACTTCGGTATTGTTCGTATGGAAAATATGCGCACCATAGGTATGGACCTTGATGCCTTCGACATCTTCGCAGTACACGTTTCCGGCGATATGCGGACGCTTCTCGATCACCAGGACACTTTTCCCTGCCGCTTTGGCTTCGTGTGCGAATACCGCACCGTAAAGACCTGCACCAACGACCAGATAATCATACTTCTTTTCCATATTCTGCCACCTTTCCAATCCCCGATTTTACTTATTCTTCCGAATCTCTTTTCGGATCCTTCTGACCTTTTTCTTGATCTTGAAGGTGTCCTTAAAGACCTGCCAGATATCCTTGAAGCGGATACGCGAGAAGCCCGCTTCTCTGGTAAATACCAGGCGGATCGGACGTTCGATGATCTTCGCGCCCATCTCATTTGCGACCGCCAGAAGCTCGATATCGTAAGCAAAGCCCTTCGTGATCACGTCCGGTACGATTTTCTTTAAAAGGTCTCCCCGGTAAAGCTTGATACCGGTCTGCGTATCATGCACTTTCAGATGGAAAAGCACTCTTAACATGACATAGTATCCGAAGCTTATAAACTTTCTCATCGGCGGATAGTCGAGCTTGGATTCCTTATGCATCTTCGATCCGATTACAACATCGGCCTTCTCGCTTTCCATATGCTTGAGGAAGTCCTCGAAGTGATCCGGCGAAAGATCCAGATCGGAATCCAGAAAGGCGATCTTATCCCCTTCTGCCGCCAGAACACCTGACTTGATCGCATGTCCTTTTCCGCCATTTGGGGTATAGGATACGATATGTATGCGCGGGCATTGTCCAGCTGCACGCTCCATCTCGGAAAGCGTATTGTCAGCGCTTCCGTCATTGACACAGACGATCTCGAAGGAATCGCAGAACCCGGAGATGATCCGGTCTGTCTCCAGAAGATTCTGATAAATATGCTCGCCCTCGTTATAGGCCGGCATAACTACGGAAAGATCCATGAAGGTTTTCCTCGTTCTCTCTAATAAAATTCGGTATAGACCAAAGGATATTTTACCATTTTTTACCTGTATCATGCAATTACAGGGTCTTTTCGGAAAGAAAAAGGAGCTGCCTTTTCAAAGAAAAGACAGCTCACTTTTGATCTTCAGTTTAAATACTTTTCGGATCAGGCATTCTTCGCAAGAAGCTTACCACCGCGCTTACTTACTACGTCGAAGATTACCGCTACGAGAAGTACGAGGCCCTTAACGACCTTCTGATAGTTCTGGTCAACGTTCATGGCGAACATACCGAGGTTGATAACACCCATCAGGAGAGCACCAATGATAACGCCCGGAACTGTACCGATTCCACCGTATGCCGAAGCACCACCGATGAAGCAGGATGCGATAGCGTCCATTTCGTAGTTCTGACCGTATGTCGGCTGAGCAGATGTCAGACGTGCAATGGTGATCATGCCGGCGAGAGCCGCCAGGAAACCCATGTTGGTGTAGGCCAGGAAGTAAACCTTGTTCGTGTTGATACCGGAAAGCTTGGTCGCCTTCTCGTTACCACCGACTGCATAGAAGTAACGGCCGGTCGTCGTATTCGATGTGATGTAGGAATAGACGAGGATGACGGCAGCTACGATGAACAGAACGTTCGGAACACCCTTGTGCTGGGCAAGACGGAAACCGAATGCGCCGATAACTACGGAGATGATGATCATCTTCACGAGCCAAGGTGTGAACTTTTCGACTTCGTATTCCTTCTTAATTCTCTTGTTTCTGTTCATGACTGTGAAGAACACATAGATCGCGATTGCGATACCTGTGATCAGAAGACATGTGATGTTGATTCCGTCGCCTCCGAAGAAATCCTTGAGGTAGCAGTCTGCACCACCACCGAAGAACTTAACGAATCCCGGGCACTTCTGAAGAGAAACTGTCATACCATCAAGTACAACGTTACTCAGACCACGGAATATGAGCATGCCTGACAGTGTTACGATGAATGGCGGGATACGCACATGTGCGATCCAGAAAGCCTGCCATGCACCGATCAATGTACCGATCACGAACATGATGATGACGGCGATCACCGGGTTAACACCCTTATTTACCATTAATGTTGCACCGACCGCACCGACGAAACATACGACCGAACCTACTGAAAGGTCGATGTTACCACCGGTCAGGATGCAAAGGAGCATACCTGTTGCCAATACAAATACGTAGGCGTTTTGTGAGATAACGTTACTTACGTTACTCGGATAGAGAATCGCTCCATTAGTAGATACTGAAAAGTAAATGATGACCAAAGCCAATACGATGACCATCGTATACTTGTTGACGAACTCGATTACTTTGCTTTTCTTATCCATCATCCTACTCCTTCCTCATTGATATTGTTGTTTTCTTCTAAAGATGAACCGTCAGAACTGATGATCATCGACATGATCTTCTCCTGGGTTGCTTCCTCTCCGGTAAGTTCGCCGACGAAACGGCCTTCACTCATGACGTAGATACGGTCACACATACCGAGGAGCTCCGGCATCTCAGAAGAGATAAGAATGACTGATTTACCTTCGCTTACCAGCTGGTTGATAATGCAGTAGATCTCGTACTTGGCGCCGACATCGATACCACGTGTCGGTTCGTCCAGAATAAGTACATCCGGATCTGCGAACATCCATTTGGAAAGCAGCACTTTCTGCTGGTTACCACCACTTAAGTTACCGACAAACTGTTCCACCGTTGGACATTTCGTCCGCAGTTTGTTCTTGTACTCAACGGCCACCTGATACTCTTTATCGCGATCGATGATACCGTTCTTACTTACACCGCGAAGGTTCGCAAGCGTGGTGTTTACTTTGATCGCATTACTCAGGATCAAGCCGTTTCCTTTTCGGTCCTCAGTAACATATGCGATCTTATGCCGGATGGCATCTTCTACAGAGTGCAGATGCAGTACCTGTCCATCCTTAATGATCGTTCCGGAGATCCTCTCTCCGTAAGACTTACCGAATATACTCATGGCCAGCTCAGTTCTTCCTGCGCCCATCAGGCCGGAGATACCGAGAACCTCACCTTTTTTCAGGTTAAAGCTTACATTGTCAACGATCTTTCTTTCAGAATAGAGTGGATGATAAGCATTCCAGTTCTTTACTTCGAAGCAGACCTCGCCAACATGCGATGTGCGCTTCGGGAAACGGTCGGAGATCTCTCGACCGACCATTCCTTTGATGATACGTGCCTCAGAAAGATCATCGACGCCCTTAGTCAGGGTCTCGATCGTCATACCGTCTCGGATGACTGTGATCTTATCAGCTACGTAGGATACCTCGTTCAACTTATGGGAAATGATGATCGAGGTCATACCTTCCTCTTTAAATTTCAGTAACAGATCCAAAAGATGCTTGGATTCTGATTCGTTTAAGGAAGAGGTCGGCTCATCGAGAATGAGGAGTTTGGCGTTTTTCGCCAGTGCCTTGGCAATCTCGACCAGCTGCTGTTTTCCAACACCGATATCTTTGATCAATGTTCTTGAAGACTCGGAAAGTCCTACGATACGAAGATATTCATTTCCTTTACCATAGGTCTCATTCCAGTTGATCTTCAGTTTCGAACCACGCTCGTTACCGAGGAACATGTTCTCACCGATGGTCATGTAAGGAATAAGTGCGAGTTCCTGGTGAATAATTACGATACCCAGTCCCTCACTGTCCTTCGTATTCGTAAAGTGGCATTCTTTTCCGTCATAAAGGATCTGGCCTTCATATGTGCCATACGGATAGATACCGCTTAATACATTCATCAAAGTGGATTTGCCGGCGCCGTTTTCGCCGACCAGTGCATGGATCTCTCCTTCTTCGACCTGAAGATTAACATTATCAAGTGCTTTCACACCCGGGAAGGTCTTGGTTATATTTTTCATTTCGAGCAAAATCTTTGCCAATTTGATCCCTCCTAGTTATCCATATACTGCCTTACATGAGGAATCCCCTTACCCTCTGATAAGAAATAAGGGGATTCAACATGTCAATAGCTAATTCACATTAACGCTTTGCAATTAAGCGAGATCAGACTCCTTGTAGTAACCGGAAGTGATCAGGATATCCTTGTAGTTGTTAGCATCTGCGAATACAGGTGTGCAGAGGTAAGACGGAACAACCTTAACGCCGTTGTCATATGTCTTGTTATCGTTTGTCGGAGCGGTCTTGCCTTCCATGAGAGCCTTAACCATTTCAACAACCTGATCTGCGAGAGTACGTGTATCCTTGAATACGGACATGGACTGCTTGCCAGCCAGCATGTTCTTAACGTTTGCGATATCGCAGTCCTGACCAGTGATGATCGGCATATTCTCAGCTGTCCAGCCGGCAGCCTCGAGAGCGTTTGTTACACCAAGAGCTGTGGAGTCGTTGGAGCAGAGAACTGCATCAAGCTTTGTGCCATCAGAATAGTTACCGGAAATGATAGCTTCCATTCTGGTCTGAGCATTTTCTGTGGACCAGGATGCTGTAGCAGCAGTTTCGAAATCGTACTTACCAGATACAACGTGGAGCTTACCAGCTTCGATGTACGGCTTAAGAACATCTACAGCACCGTTGTAGAAGAAACGAGCGTTGTTGTCACCCGGGTCACCGGTGAAGACTTCGATGTTGTAAGGGCCATCTGTGGAATCCAGCTTCAGCTGATCGCGAATGTATTCGCCCTGGATGGTACCAACTTTGTAGTTGTCGAATGTTGCATAGTAAGCAACAGCGTCTGTGTTCATGATGAGACGGTCATAAGCAATAACCGGAATGTTCTTCTCTTTTGCTGTAGCAAGTACAGTACCGAGAGAGTCACCGTCGATAGAAGCAATAACGAGAACCTTACATCCACCGTTGATCATGTTCTCGATCTGATTCTGCTGCGTCGGGATATCGTTGGACGCATACTGAAGGTCTACTGTGAAGCCAGCAGCTTCCAGTTTCTTCTTCATGTTGTCGCCATCCTGATTCCATCTCTGCAGATCCTTGGTCGGCATTGCAACACCGATCTTCTTGCTGTCAGCCTTCTTAGCACAGCCTGCTGCCAATGAGAACAGCATTGCACCAGCAAGAAGCACACTCATAAACTTCTTTTTCATTTTTTCTACCTCCATAATTTGCTTTCGCAATTAATCGTACCTACAGATTAACACAATATCATTCTTCTGTCACAAAGAAATTGAAAAAATTTCGTCTGTTTTGTTGCTTTATCACAAAAGTAAATCAAAGGATATTGAGAAAAGAACGTTTCATCTGAGCTGCAGTTCTTCCTGACTGTCCACTTTTTTCTTCCCGCGCAGATCCAGTTTATGGTAGCTTCCATCCGGATCAAGGAAGTGGCTCCGGACTGTGTCTTCCAGTTCGATATTCAGCACTTCCATAACTCTTGCTTTGCAGTCCGGGTCCTCGACAGGGAAAAGAAGCTCGACTCTTCGGATGAGGTTTCTCGGCATCCAGTCGGCGGAAGACAGATAGATATCTTCCTGCCCTTCATTATAAAAGTAATATATACGGGAGTGCTCGAGGAATCTTCCGGTGATAGAGCGTACGGTGATATTTTCCGAGAGCCCCGGGATCCCCGGACGAAGGCAGCATATGCCGCGCACGATCAGGTCGATCTTCACGCCTGCGCAGGAAGCATCGTACAGCGCGTCGATAATGGACGCATCCACAAGAGAATTCATCTTCGCGATAATGCGGCTCTTCTTCCCTTTTCGGGCATTCTTTGCTTCCTGGGCGATCTTCTCGAGAAAGTATTTCTTCATTCTCGTCGGAGCCGGGATCAGTCTTCTCCACTCCGGCGGCTCGGAGAATCCCGAGAGGGTGTTGAAGAATTCCGACGCATCCACGCCGAAGGTCTCCGACGCGGTGAAAAGACCGATGTCCGTATAGATCTTCGCCGTGATATCGTTATAGTTTCCGGTCGCCAGATGCAGATATCTCCTTATACCATCCTCCTCATCACGGACGACGAGCGTGATCTTACTGTGGGTCTTAAGTCCCACCAGACCGTAGATAACATGGCAGCCAGCTTTTTCAAGCATCTTCGCCCAGTTGATATTGTTCTCCTCATCGAAACGGGCCTTGAGCTCAACCAGCACCATGACCTGTTTTCCGTTCTGCGCCGCTTCCGCAAGGGATTTAATGATCGGCGAACTTGAGCTTACACGGTAAAGTGTCTGCTTGATCGCGAGGACTTTCGGGTCTTCGGCTGCCTGGCGGACGAACTCGATGACTGGATCAAAGGACTCATACGGGTGATGCACGAGCCGGTCTTTACTTCTGATCGCATCGAAGATATTGACGCCTTCCGGGAACATCTTCGGCTTGGCCGGACGGAAAGAATGGTAGCAGAGCTCCGGGAAATCGTCGCTGATTTTTCCGCAGACCTTCATAAGGAAAGTAAGATCGATCGGACCTGCGACGGAGAATACATCCTTCTTCGAGATCTTTAATGAAGACATCAGAAGTTTCAAAAGTCTGGGATCAAGATCATCATTGACTTCCATACGGATGATCTCACCGAAGCGGCGCTTTCTGACCTGCTCCTCGATCTCCTTTAAAAGATCTTCAGCCTCATCCTCGTCGATATCGAGATCAGCATTTCTCATAACTCGGTAAAAACCGGAAGAAAGAACGGTGGATCCGACAAACAGGGACGAAAGGTTTGCCTGGATGATCCGCTCGATCGGTACAAAACAGATACCCGAAGAAAGGTGCATTTCGAAAAGCCTCGGCACGACGGTCGGTACTTGAAGGGTCGCAAACCGGTACGACGGCTCGATGACTTTCCCCTTCTTTTCCTGCTTTAAAAGACGGGCATTCTTCTCCTCTTCCGTCTCGTCGATAAGGACGCACAGATTGAGCTGGCGGTTATAGATCAGCGGGAACGGGCGGGAAGCATCGACCGCCATCGGCGTGAGGATCGGATAGAGTGTGGAGCGGAAGTAATCGTCGCAGACTTCTTTCGCGTGATCGTCGAGATCCGAATAATCGCTGATAAAGATGTTATGGTTCTTAAGCGACGGAACCAGCGAACGGGTATAGGTCGAGTACATCAGCGCCATCGCCGCTCTCGCCTTCTCATCGATTTCCTGTAGCTGCTGTTTAACAGTTCTTCCGGAGATATCCAGTTCGTCATACTTAACACTCAGAAGGTCGCGCAGCGAAGCGACACGGACGATATAGAATTCGTCCATGTTCGAGGCCGTGATGGAAAGGAACTTGAGTCTTTCCAGAAGCGGATTCTTCGTATCACGGGATTCAAAAAGGATACGGTTATTAAACTCCAGCCAGCTTAATTCACGGTTGAAATAACGGTTGGAATCCGCCTCGATATCGGCGTTGTCCATGGCGGAATGGGCCACTTCGGTCGATACTCCCTGGAGCTTCTTTTCTTTCTTTTCTTTCTTCGTACTCATCTGATCTGCCTCCGGACTTTTAAGAATGCCTTCACAGTGAAGAATTGTTCAAACAGGTCGGTGTGGCTTTCGAAAAACCACTTGTCATATGTCATGTCATACATCGTATCGCCGCTGACAGTAAGTCCCTCCGGAGTAAGTACGACAGAGATCTCACGGAGCTTCTGGCGGTGTGAGCCGTCCATGGCATCCGCCAGTCGCAGGATCGCCGTAAGCTTACTGACGAGGACCTGATCTTCGGTAGGGATCTCCGCATACCGGGGATCGAGGAAGAAATTCGGATCGGTATAGAAACGTCCGACGAGCGCCACGATCTTTCTTTCCTTCTCGGACATGCCGATCAGCTCGGTTCTGTCGATGATGCTGTAAGTGGACGGATTCGGATTGGCGATATTGATGAACTTACCAAGCTCATGGCAAAGTGCCGCGACACGAAGGAGCGTCCGCTCCCGGTCATGCATGCCATGGAGTTTTTTCGTCGCATCGAAGATCGCGATCGCGGCATTTTCAACAAAGGTGATGTGCTTCTTCTCGGACTTATAGCGCTTCGCCACATGGCGTGCCGCCGACAGAAGATCCTGATCCGGATCGATCACCAGATCGTAGAGCTTATGGGACCATGCATATCCGTACATGACGCCTTCTGTCAGGGAGGCATCCGGCATATGCACACCGTCGACGTCCATGTAGTCCAGCATCTTTTTGACCATCAGCGCCGTCGGAAGAAGCAGCGGGGCCGTCGATGGCATGATGTCGAGTTTTCTCGCCAGTTCCTCGGAAGAGATCTTAAGAAGCGAGGAGACCACACTGTCGAACTTTTCTCTTGTAAGGTAGCAGTATTCTCTCGGGGACTCTCCGGCAAGCGCCTTGATGAAGCCCATATCACTTCCGAAAACGATGAGGTTTTTATACTTGATATTCTTCGGCTCGATCGCGTGATACTCCGCAAGGTCCTGGGAGATATACTCCTCGAGAACTTCCGTATAGTGCGTCGTCTGCTTGGCCAGATCCGAGAGCATCTCACTTACGCGAAGAGATCCGAGGCGCGTGTTCTGTGAAAAAACGAGATCCGACTTATCGTAGAGGGTCGCCTGCATGCTTCCCGATCCGATATCGAGTACCATGGTGCCCTCGGATACCAGCTGCAGGAAATGCGGCTGGCTCTCCTTTACCGCAAGGTTATGGAAATACCGCTCCTGCGCATTATCGAGAACGGTGACCCGGATGCCGGTCTGCACACGGATCTGCTCGATGACCATGGCGCGGTTACTGGCTTCGCGAAAAGCACTCGTCGCCACGCAGATGGTCTCTTTGATCTTATACTCTTTTATCTTCTGGGCGAATCCCGACAGCACCGTCACGATCTCACCGGCGAGCGGCGGCGGGATGATGCCCTCGGCATAGGCACGTGAAGCAAGCGACAGATATTTTCGGACAGACTCGATCTCTTTGGGCTGTGTCTTGTCTCCCAGCTCAAAGATCTTTAGCCTCAGGGACAAAGATCCCAGATCGATGACCGCCAGTAAAGTCTTTTTACTCATGTCGGGTCTCTCCTTGAATTTGGTTGTTAGTAGTTAGTATACCCGTGAAAAATGGATATTCCGTGAACAACTATGCGATCAGAGTTTCTCGTATGCTTCGATCACTTTCTCCGTGACTTCCTTCGTGCCGAGGATATTCGTCTCTCCATTAAGCACGATATCGGCGGTACGGTAGCCGGCCGAAAGGACGTCTCTTACCGCCTGCTCGATCTTTGCTCCTTCTTCCGGAAGACCCAGGGAATAACGGAGCATGAGCGCCGCGGACAGGATCGTCGCGAGAGGATTGGCAATGCCTTTTCCTGCGATATCCGGTGCGGAGCCGTGGACCGGCTCGTACATGCCGGGCGTGCCCGGTGTGCCGAGTGATGCCGACGGAAGCATGCCGATGGAGCCGGTGATCATGCCGGCCTCATCCGAAAGGATATCGCCGAACATGTTGCTCGTGACGATGACGTCCATGGAAGACGGACGTCGTAAAAGCTGCATGGAGGCATTATCCACATACATGAATTCATAGGCTACCTCCGGATAATCGGGCGCGACTCTTTCGGTCACCTTTCTCCAGAGCCTCGATGTCTCGAGGATATTCGCCTTATCGACTACCGTAACGTGCTTTCTTCTCTGCATCGCAGAAGTAAATCCGACACGCAGGATCCTCTCGATCTCCGCTTCACTATAAGTCTCCACATCAAAGGCCTCAAGGCCCTTCGGTGTACCGTCAGGAAGGCACTCGTCAGATGGAGCGAGGCCTCTTTTTCCGAAATAGATGCCACCGGTCAGTTCTCTTACGATCAGGATATCTACTCCGTTTTCAACAATATCGGGACGAAGCGGGCTTGCGCTTTTCAGTTCCGGGAAAAGGATCGCCAGACGAAGATTCGCATAGAGGGCGAGTTCTTTTCGAAGGCCTAAAAGAGCCGCTTCAGGACGGGATTTCCCGGGAAGGTCGTCCCACTTCGGACCGCCGACAGCGCCCAGGAGCACCGCGTCACTTTCTTTGGCCACAGTAAGTGAGCTTTCCGGGAGCGGTTCCCCACAGGTATCGATGGCGATACCGCCGGCCATCACTTCTGAAAAAGAAAACTCATGGCCGCTTCTTTTCGAAACGGCCTTTAAGACCTCGATCGTACTTTCCGTCACCTCCGGTCCGATCCCGTCACCGGGAATGACCGCGATATTAAACTTCGCCATATCCGTCACCTCACTTGCTGAGTTTTGCTTTCGTATATCCGACCAGTCCGTCGGCGCTGATGATCTCCCCGATAAACTCCGGGAATGCGCCTGCCTGGTACTCTTTTCCTGTCGAAAGATCACGGATGATCCCCGTGTCCGTATCGACCTCGATCTTATCGCCGTCGGAGATCTCTTCGGCGGCCTTCGGGCACTCTAAGATGGCAAGGCCCGTGTTGATGCTGTTTCTATAGAAGATTCGGGCGAAAGACGGCGCGATCACGCAGGAGATCCCGCTGGCCTTGATGGCGACAGGCGCATGTTCTCTTGAAGAGCCGCAGCCGAAATTACTGCCCGCCACGATGATGTCTCCCGCTTCCACTTTATTTCTAAAATCCGGATCGAGATCCTCCATACAGTGGGCAGCCAGTTCTTCCCTGACGGAAGTATTCAGATACCGGGCCGGGATGATGACGTCCGTATCCACGTTGGCACCGTACTTAATGACTTTTCCGGAAAACTTCATGAGATTTCGCCTTCTTTCCTTTAAAGTTCCTCGGGAGATCCGATGTAGCCTAATACCGCCGAGGCCGCTGCGACCTCCACGCCGGCAAGATACACTTCGGATTCCTTATGTCCCATGCGTCCGACGAAGTTTCGATTCGTCGTGGAGACGCACTTTTCTCCTTTTGCGAGGACACCCATGTGTCCGCCAAGACACGGTCCGCAGGTCGGTGCCGAGACGACGCATCCGCTGTCGACGAAGATCTCTAGCAGTCCTTCGGAAAGCGCCTGCTTATAGACTCTCTGCGATCCCGGAAGCACGATGGCGCGCATGCCCTCAGCAATCGTTCTACCCTTAAGTACCGCCGCGGCTTTTCGCATATCCTCGATACGCCCGTTGGTGCAGGAGCCGATCACGACCTGATCGATCTTTATCTTTTCAAATGTTCCGACCGCATGGGTATTCGACGGAAGATGCGGGAAAGCAACCATCGGACGGATCTCCGAAAGGTCGATCGTGACCACCTGGGAATACCCGGCATCCGGATCCGGGAAGAGCCAGTCCGGCGCTTCCTTATATCCGCCTTGGACCCTCGAATCAAGATACTCGATGGTCTTCTCATCTATGGGAAAAATACCATTCTTCGCACCGCATTCGATCGCCATGTTGCAGATCGTCAGGCGGTCTGCCATGGACAGTTCAGAAACGCCTTCTCCCGTAAACTCAAGAGACTTGTAAAGAGCGCCGTCCACACCTATCTTTCCGATCAGATAGAGGATCACGTCCTTACCTGCGCAGTAAGGTCCGATCTTCCCTTTCAGTTCCACCTTAATCGCTTCCGGCACGCGGAACCATGTCGTTCCCGCCGCCATGGAGCACGCAAGGTCCGTAGAACCGACACCGGTCGAAAAAGCACCGACAGCACCATATGTGCAGGTGTGGGAATCTGCGCCGATCACCACGTCACCGGGCTTGACCAGACCATTGTCGGGAAGGATCACATGCTCGACGCCCATGCCTTCCTGCCCCTGCTCGAAGTAATACTTTATATTCTGTGATTTTGCAAAATCGCGCATCCGCTTGCACTGCTCGGCCGACTTAATGTCCTTATTTGGCGCAAAGTGATCAGGGACCAGCGCGATCTTATCTGTATCGAAAACTTTTCCGAATCCGTTTTTCTCGAAGATCTCGATGGCCGGCGGAGTGGTGATATCGTTTCCCAGAAGAAAGTCCAGTTTTGCCTCGATTAGATCACCCGGGGCACAATCCTGCTTTCCTGCTTTTCGCGAAAGGATCTTCTGTGTCATCGTCATGCCCATATGACTGTCCTCCTGCCTTATGTCTATATTTTTATGTTACTTGCAAATCGTATATCACGCAAGAAAGAAACAGTAAGGATTGTTTAGAATTCTTTACTTCTTTTTTCTATGATATAATGCTTCTATAACTATCCCGTAAAGGAGCAAGGATCCATGAGCAAGTTTTCACTGTTATCTAATAACTCCAATCAATATACACAGTCTTCTACCGGAAATGTACACGAATACGGCGAGGAGATCGCACAGCTGAAAGGTGAAGTCGAAAGACTGGATCTCGTAACAGAAGCGATGTGGAATCTTCTGAAGGACAAGGGTTTTGCTGAAGATGACCTGATCAAGGCCATCACGGATCTCGATGCGGCGAAGAAGCAGAAGAAGAAAGCTTTGGAAGACGGCGAGAAGCAGGAAGCCCAGCTCTGCCCGTACTGCCATGTCCCGCTCCAGAACAACGGCCAGCTCGCGGACCGCTGCATCTACTGCGGACATGAGATCATCACCAGTCCGTTCAAATAACGGATCTTTTCCAAAAGAAACATAAGGAACTGATTTTACATGCCTCTAATCTCGGTAAATAAAGTATCGAAGTCTTACCATTCCAGGCTGTTGCTTGACCATGTCTCGTTTTCCATTGAGCGGGGCGACAAGGTCGCCCTCATCGGCAACAACGGCACGGGCAAATCTACCCTCTTTAAGATGATCCAGGGCAAGGTTGCTCCGGACGAAGGCGAGATCCTCCACCACGGAACGGCCATCGCCGGATATCTCACGCAGAATATGGAAGAGCTCGAGATGGGCGGAAGCCTTCTTTCTAACGAAGAGCTCCAGCATATCGAGGATCAGATGCGCGAAGCCGAGTACCGACTCGCGAATGCTGACGCCGCGGAATCCCAGTCTCTTCTTCGCACCTACGAACAGCTGACGTCCCGCTTCGAATCTCTGGGCGGCTATGACTACGAGCCCCGCATGAAGGCGGCTCTCGCCGGTCTCGGTCTTACCGGTATCGACTTTTCACGTGACGTCAACAGTTTTTCCGGTGGCGAGAAGATGCGCATCTGTCTTGCGCGACTGATCGTATCCCGCCCCGATATCCTTCTTCTCGACGAGCCCACCAACCACCTGGACACCGACGCCCTCGAGTGGCTGGAGGGCTTCATCCGCTCCTACGGCGGCGCCGTACTTCTCATCTCGCACGACCGATATTTCATCGACCGTACCGTAACCAAAGTCCTGGAGCTGGAAAACTCGACCATCACCGCATATCGCGGCAACTATACGGACTATAAGGAGCAGAAAGCACATTTTCTCGAGGAGCAGAGACGTCTCGTCGCTTCTTTGGAAAAAGAACTGGTCCGCCAGGAGGGCGTGACTCAGACCATGCTTTCTCATAGAAATATCTCCGGTTACCACGCCAGAGAAAAAGTCGTCGAAAAGCTTTCCGACCGGCTTTCCCAAGAGCGCAGCAAACTCTCGGGCGGACCTTTGCGCATGAGCTTTAAACTCATGCCGGAAGAAAGATCCGGGGACCCCGACAAGAAGCTTCTGGAGGCAAGACACTTAGGCAAGACTTTTCCCGACGGGAAAGTCCTTTTCCAGGATGTGTCCTTTGAGATCAAAGCCTCCGACAAGGTCTTTCTCGTCGGTCCCAACGGCTGCGGCAAGACCACTCTTCTCTCTCTTCTTCTCGGTAAAATAGATGATTTTGACGGAGACGTACTAGTCAGCGGATCTTCCCGCATCGGGTACATGGGACAGTTCGTACCTTTTGAAGATGAGACAAAGACCATCCTGTCTGAACTGATGGACAGATCCGAACTGAGTGAGACCGCATCCAGAAATCTCCTCGCCCGCTTCGGTTTCCGTGACATCGATGTCTATAAGCAGATTTCCGTCCTTTCGGGCGGTGAGCGCTCCCGTCTCTTCCTTTGTTGTCTTTTGGAAGAAAAGCCGGAGCTTTTGTTCCTCGACGAGCCGACGAACCACCTCGATATCGAATCCCGTGAAGTCCTGGAGGACGCACTCGCCGAATATAACGGCGCGATCCTGGCCGTCAGCCACGACCGTTACTTCATCGAAAAATGCCAGAGCCGCATCCTCGGTTTCTTCGGCGACCATATTGAAATGCTCGACAAATACGAATTCTACAGAAGAAAGTACCGGGCCTACTTCGCCGATGAGGAAGCGAAGAAAGCCGCCGCACTTTCCGAACAGCGCCGCGCCGAAAAGATCCAGCGCGAGCAGGAGAAAAAGGAATCCGCTTCTTCCCGCCCACCGTCCGTAAACCGTGCGCAGGAGAGAAAAGAGGTCGCCAAAAGGAAAGAGCGCATCCGCTATCTGGAAAAGACGATCGCCGAACTCGAGGAAGAACAAAAGGCCCTCGAAGCTTCCTTCGGCAAGGACACCTCGGCCGAGGATTACGACAGATATGCCAAAAACAGTGAGACCCTCGACGCGATGTATACCGAGTACATGGAGCTCGAAAACAGCTGAGCCGGGTTCTTTTCCATAAGAAAGCAAGCAGATATCAAAAAGAGCCGTCTAATGACGGCTCTTTTGCTTTTTGGGGATTTCGGGTGGGAAGATTATCCTCTCTTCTCGAACATCATCTTACCGGAAGAATATGCATAGCGGACACCATAGACCGGTCCACCCGGATAGGCTTCCTCAAGAAGTTCCTGCTTCCAGCCGAGAGACAGTGCTTTATCCACGGTAAGACCCATGCTGTTGGATCTTGCTTCGAGGAGCTCGGTTACGGTAACGAATGTATATCCCTTATCCTTTAAGCCCTGGATCATCTTATCGAGAGAATCCGCGGTCGACTGGTGAGAGTCGTGCAGGAGGACCATGACGCCGTCCTGCGCATTATCGATTACATACTGTGCCGTATAATCGGCATCTCCCAGCGCCGGCTTCTGCCAGTCGGAAGGACAGCTCATATCATCCCAGTTAACGACATATTCGTGGTTGTCCTTGGAATACTGAAAAAGGGCATCCTGTGCAAGTCCCTGACCCGTCGGCGGACGGATAACGGTAGCTTTCTGGCCGATCTTGGCCATAAGCGCATCGTCACACTTCTTCAGTTCTTCATATGCCACATCGTAAGCAGAGTCACGGAGTGAAACATGGCTCCATGTATGGTTACCGATCTCACAGCCAAGATCCAGCATACGCTGGAAAACAGATGCATCTGTACCGGAAACATTCGAACCGATTACGAAGAAAGTGGCTTTGATACCGTTTCTATCGAGTGCATCCAGTACCTGCGTCGTGTATTTATCCGGACCGTCATCGAAGGTCAGCGCGATCAGCTTGGTTCCTTCAGGGAACGAAGCGTGCTCGGCAGGAGCGGTCGTGGCTTCTGTCTCCGATTCTGTTTCCGTCGTATCGGTTGCAGAGGTATCCGAAGTGGATTCGGATACGGTCGTTGTCGCCGTTGTCTCCGTCTTTGACTTGGATTTCGACTGCTTGCTGATCGCGGTCAGCATCCAGACAAAGGCGACCAGCAGAACCATAAACACAGTAGCCAGAACAGCAACAGTATTACCCAGCGCACGAAGCTGCGCTGTCATTGTTCTTTTGGGATTTACAGGTGTCTTTCCAGACATATAACTCATAGTAAGTTTTCTCCTCCTGTATGCATTTCATATGTATTCAACTATAGATTATAACATACATATTTTTCTCGGCTTCAATATTTCGGCAAAAGAAAAGGCTGCATCAGGGAAACCCCTGACACAGCCTCCTTATGACTTTGTTACTTAGGAGATCAAGCCTTGCCATCAGAACCCAGAACGTACTGGATCTTATGAGCAACCATATCCTTAACAGCCTGGCGAGCCGGCTTGAGGTATTGACGAGGATCGAAGTGATCCGGGTGTTCAGCAAAGTACTTACGGATGTTACCTGTCATAGCAAGACGGATATCGGAGTCGATGTTGATCTTGCAGACAGCGAGAGTAGCTGCCTTACGGAGCTGCTCTTCCGGAATACCAACAGCATCCGGCATGTTACCACCATACTGGTTAACCATCTTTACGAACTCCTGCGGTACAGAAGAAGAACCGTGGAGTACGATCGGGAAGCCCGGGAGCTTCTTCATGCACTCTTCGAGAACGTCGAAACGGAGCGGCGGCGGTACGAGGATACCTTCCTCATTTCTTGTGCACTGTGCAGCTGTGAACTTGTAAGCGCCGTGGGATGTACCGATAGCGATTGCAAGGGAGTCACAACCTGTTCTGGATACGAACTCTTCAACTTCTTCCGGACGTGTGTAGGACTCATGACCAGCCTCTACAACAACTTCGTCCTCGATACCAGCGAGAGTACCGAGCTCAGCCTCAACAACTACGCCGTGAGCGTGAGCATATTCAACGACCTGCTTTGTAAGAGCGATGTTATCCTCGAAAGACTTGGAGGAAGCGTCGATCATTACGGATGTGAAACCACCGTCGATGCAGGACTTGCAGAGCTCGAAGGAATCACCGTGGTCAAGGTGCAGAGCGATCGGAATTTCCGGATTCTCAGCAACAGCAGCCTCAACGAGCTTTACGAGATAAGTGTGGTTTGCATAAGCACGAGCGCCCTTGGAAACCTGAAGGATAACCGGGCTCTTCAGTTCGCCTGCAGCCTCTGTGATACCCTGTACGATCTCCATGTTGTTTACGTTAAAAGCACCAACAGCATATCCGCCGTCATAAGCTTTTTTGAACATTTCAGTAGTAGTAACTAATGCCATAAATATATCTCCTTTGTGTTATTTGTTATATATGTAAATAAATTTACACCAAAGCTTATTGTACGTGGAACAAGGGTATTCGTCAATTGTCCACGTCTTAGAGACAGCGCATGGAAAAGATCACTTTTCCTCGCTGTTTTCCTCGGAAACTGCCTCTTCAGAAGCTTCCTTGATCTCCTCCGCATCTTCCTTGATCTCTTCGGCGGCTTCCTTCACAGAATCAGCTTCTTCTGCCTTTTCGACCGCTTCCTTGAGCTCTTCTTCCTTTTCCTTCTTCTCCTCTTTCAGGGCATCCTTTACGAGGGAGACGGAATCGTCATCGGAAGCAGATGATTTTTCATCTTCTTCATCTGTCTTTAAGGCATCGTACTTTTCCTTTGCCTTATAAACAGCAGCTACGGCTTTGGCTTCCTTGGCAAGAAGATCGAAATCCTCTTTACTGGAAAGATCCTTGGAAGATGTCTGGTAGCAGACTTCTTCATAGACGTTATCGAGGATCAGGTAGTCCACATGCGCCATGTTGGCCCCCAGTGTGGAATTCTTCAGCATCTGTGTGGCACGGTCTGCCTCACCGTCTCTTGCGTCAAAAGAATCGAACGGGATCGTGATCTTGCTGAACATATAACGGAGAGCCACTTCGTTATTCTTATAGTCCATAGCTACACGATACTTGGCAATCACGAAAGTGTGGATGAATACGATAGCACAAACGAGCAGGATCGCACCGAAAACACACCACAGCATCGGACCCGGATCTGTTTTTCCTGCGAGCAGATAACCTGCAGCGCCTGCATCCAGAGCAGCGATGATCAGCGTGATGATCCTTCTCTTGATGATCTGCGTCTTGGAAGCCGGAAAACAGTGTACTGTATCCTTCGGAAGCTTATCCAGTTCTTCCTGTGAGATCTCCAGGTTTTTCTCTTCTACTTCACTCATAAATATACCCTCCGAACCTGTTATTTTTTCAAAGCGTCAATTCTAGAAAGGACGTTGTCGAGCATCTCCTGATACTTCGTCTGCTTTTCTCTCTCCGCATTGATGACCTTCTCCGGCGCCTTCTTGACAAACTCTTCATTGGCAAGCTTTGCGTTAACACGCTTCATCTCGCCCTCGAGGCGCTCCTTCTCTTTTCCGAGACGCTCGAGTTCCTTATCGATATCGATAAGGTCTTCAAGTGGGATATAAATCTCACCGGCGGAGCAGACGCAGGCGACTGCTGTATCCGGGATACCTTCTTTGTTCTGCTGTGTCGTTACCTCGGTCACATTGGCCAGACGCTCAAGGAAAGCCTTGCCGTCCACGAACATTGCACGGTTCTTTTCCTCGGAAGAAACGAGGATGATACCGATCTTACGGGACGGAACAACGCCCATATCGGTTCTTACGTTACGGATCGAGCGGATCGCATCCATCAGAATCTCCATCTGCTTCTCTTCTTCTGCGAACACTTCATTTTCACGGTATTCCGGCCAGGAGGAGATCATAATGGAATCGCTCTTATTGGTAAGAACGAGATATCTGTAAACTTCTTCTGTCAGGAACGGCATGAACGGGTGCAGGAGCTGCATGGATCTGCCGAGAACATCGTTTAAGATATACTGGGCTTCTTTTCTCGTACTGCATTCCTTATCGAAGAGACGGGACTTCGCGATCTCGATATACCAGTCGCAGTATTCTTCCCAGATGAAAGAGTTGATCTTGGAAAGTGCCACGCCGAACTCGTAGTTGTCGAAGTTGTCGGTAACTTCCTTGATCACCTGGTTCATACGGGACAGGATCCACTTATCTTCGAGAGTGAACTTATTGGGATCGACATCGTCAAATGTCAGATCGTCTTCGCAGTTCATCAGAACGAACTTCATGGCATTCCAGATCTTGTTACCGAAGTTTCTTCCGGCCTCGATCTTATCCTGCTGGAAACGCTGGTCATTACCCGGCGCATTACCTGTAACCAGAGCATAACGCATAGCATCTGCACCATACTGCTCAATGATCTCGAGAGGATCGATGCCATTACCCAGAGACTTACTCATCTTTCTGCCCTGGGAGTCACGTACGAGACCGTGGATCAGAACAGTATCGAAAGGAGTCTGCTTCATGTGGGCGCAGCCGGCAACGATCATACGGGAAACCCAAAAGGTAATGATGTCATAACCGGTAACAAGTGTATTTGTCGGATAGTAGCGCTTAAGGTCTGCTGTCTCTTCCGGCCAGCCGAGCGTAGAGAACGGCCACAGTGCCGAAGAAAACCATGTATCCAGTGTATCCGGATCCTGACGCATCGGCTTTCCGCACTTCGGACAAACTGCGGAATCTTCCTTTGTCACAACCAGTTCACCGCAGTCATCGCAGTAGAAAGCAGGGATCCTGTGACCCCACCAGAGCTGACGGGAGATACACCAGTCACGGATGTCCTCCATCCAGTTGAAGTAGTTCTTATCGAATCTTTCCGGTACGAACTTTGTCTTGCCGGAACGAACTGCCTCGATGGCAGGTTCAGCCAGAGTCTTCATCTTAACGAACCACTGCAGGGAAACGCGCGGCTCAACAGTCGTTCCGCAACGGTAGCAGGTACCTACGTTATGCGCATGCGGCTCGACCTTGATGAGGAATCCGCCCTCTTCGAGGTCCTTAACGATCTCTTTTCTAGCTTCATAACGGTCCATACCGGCATACTTCGGATAATCGTCCGTGATCTTGGCATCCTCAGTAAGAACAGTGATCACCTCGAGGTTATGACGAAGTCCTACCTCAAAGTCATTCGGGTCGTGTGCAGGTGTGATTTTAACGACACCGGTACCGAACTCGATATCAACATAGCTGTCAGCAATGACCGGGATCTTTCTTCCGACGAGCGGGAGAACGAGCATCTTGCCGATCACATCCTTATAGCGCTCATCTTTCGGGTTAACAGCTACAGCTGTATCGCCGAGG
Organism: Clostridiales bacterium; assembly: GCA_017551865.1. GTDB lineage: Bacteria > Bacillota > Clostridia > Saccharofermentanales > Saccharofermentanaceae > Scatonaster. The sequence continues at coordinate 346,058 of JAFZKB010000030.1, forward strand.
AGAGTCTCCGGACGTGTGGTGGCAAGTTCGAGATAACCGGATCCATCCTCGAAAGGATAACGGAGGTGCCAGAAGGAACCCTGCTGGTCTTCGTATTCAACCTCGGCATTGGAGATCGAAGTGAGGCATTTCGGGCACCAGTTGATGATGCGCTCGCCACGATAAATCAGGCCTTCGTTATAGTACTTAATGAATACATCTTTAACTGCTTCAGAGCAGCCTTCGTCCATGGTGAAACGCTCGTGATCCCAGTCACAGGAAGAACCGACCTTCTTGAGCTGTTCGACGATACGTCCGCCATACTGCTTCTTCCATTCCCATGCACGCTCGAGGAACTTGTCACGGCCGAGGTCATCCTTGGTAAGGCCCTCTTCTTTCATCGTCGCAACGATCCTTGCCTCAGTAGCGATAGATGCATGGTCCGTACCCGGAACCCAGAGAGTATCAAAGCCCTTCATTCTCTTATAACGGACGAGGAGATCCTGAAGGGTGTTATCCAGAGCATGACCCATGTGGAGCTGGCCCGTGATATTCGGCGGCGGCATAACGATACAGAAGGGCTCCTTCGACGTATCGCCCGATGGTTTAAAATAGCCTTTATTCATCCACTCCGAATAAAGTCTGCTTTCGGCCTCTTTCGGGTCGAAAGCCTTACTGATATTATCTGTGCGTCCCATTATTTCGCCTCCAACTTTTCACTGTCTCTTTTACGGATATCTGCACGTTTGATCTTTCCGGATGTAGTCTTCGGAAGTTCATCGACGTACTCGACGACACGCGGGTACTTATAAGGTGCAGTTGTCTTCTTAACATGATTCTGAAGTGTCTTTGTGAGTTCTTCAGAAGGTTCATATCCCTTGGTCAGTACGATGGTCGCCTTAACGGCAAAGCCACGGACCGGATCCGGAACACCGGTAACAGCGCATTCGAGAACGGCCGGGTGCTCCATAAGAGCGCTTTCGACCTCGAAAGGTCCGATACGGTAACCGGAAGATTTGATAACGTCATCGACACGTCCGACATACCAGAGGAACCCGAGCTCGTCTCTATATGCGGTATCACCTGTGTGATAGAGGCCGTCGTGCCAGGACTTCGCCATAGCCTCCGGATTCTCTTCATAACGGAGGAGAAGTCCTACCGGACGTCCGCCGTATTCTTCGGAAGTTCTGATGCAGATCTCGCCGGTCACACCGGTCGGGCACTCATTTCCGTCCGGATCGACAACAGCTACGTGGAAACCCGGTACCGGATAACCCATGGAGCCTGTTCTCGGCAGTACCCACGGGAAAAAAGTACCGCAGACAACGGATGTCTCGGACTGGCCGAAACCTTCGTAGATCTTGCAGCCCGTGTTTTTGAGCCACTGGTTGTAAACCTCAGGGTTTAATGCCTCACCTGCGGTGCAGCAGTGCTTGAGGTGAGAAAAGTCGTAGCCCTCGAAGCTCTCCTTGATCATGAAACGGTACATCGTCGGCGGCGCACAGAAAGTCGTGATCTTGTAATCACAGATCTTGCTTAAGATATCTGCGCCGTTGAACTTATCGAAATCGTAGATGAAGAGGGTCGCTTCGCCGAACCACTGTCCATAGAACTTACCCCACATGCACTTCATCCAGCCGGTATCGGAGATCGTGAAGTGAAGTTTTCCGTCTTCGACTCTGTGCCAGAATACACCTGTAAAGAGATGTCCCAGCGGCAGGGTATGGTCGTGAAGAACCATCTTCGGGTAACCTGTCGTACCGGAAGAAAAGCACATGAGCATCGGGTCGGTAGCTACCGTTCCTTCTTCGCCGGTCGGGCGGGTCCACTCATCGCTCTGCTTTAATACTTCCGCATCAAAGTCGATCCAGCCTTCCTTCTTCTTACCCCAGGTAACGCAGCGGATGACCTCGTGATCGTACTGGTCCTGATCCTCATCGAAACGCTCGGTGCAGTCGTCATCACCGGTGATGACCGCCATCTTGACGTGCGCACTGTTGACTCGATAGACATAGTCTTTTGCCATCAGCTGGTTGGTCGCCATAACGGTAACGGCGCCAATCTTGTGAAGTGCCAGTACCGAGAACCAGAACTGGTAGCCTCTTTTAAGGACCAGGAGGACACGGTCGCCCTTCTTGATGCCCTGGCTCTTAAAGAAGTTGGCACACATATTGGAATACTTTCTTACATCGCCGAAAGTGAATCTCTTCTCTTCATTGTGTTTACTTACCCACAGGATCGCCGGCTTGTCCGGTGTTCTCTCTGCGATCTTATCCATTACGTCATATGCGAAGTTGAACGTCTCCGGATAAGTTACCTTATAGTTTTTCTTCAGATCATCGAGGGTAACAAAATCGTCTCTGTTTCTACCCACAAATTCTTCATATATTGCCACGGATCAAATATCCCCTTTCATTACGATCGCCAGGAATTTACACGGTTTCCCGTTCGTCGCCTTCATAGCATGCGGAATATCGGAATTAAAGTACACGCTGTCGCCTTCGCTTAATTCGTAGACGATATCGCCGATGAAGAAAGTCATCGAACCTTCGAGTACATAGTCGAATTCCTGACCCTCATGAGCATGCTGGGTCGGCTTCTCAATATCATTCGGTTCCACCGTTACATAGAACGGCTCCGCGATCTTTTTTCTAAATGTGAATGCTAAATGTTTATAGTTGTATGCCGCACGGCGGTCAATTTCAAATCCCTCGCCCTTGCGGACGACACACGCTATAGAGAGTTTCGGTGAGTCACCGACCATAATGTCGACCATGTCGACGCCCAAAATCACCGCGACGTTATTGAGAAAAGAGACGGAAAAGTCTTTCTTTCCTTCTTCGTAAAGAATGTAGTCTTCTTCAGACATGTCGAGTCTTGCTGCCATGGACTTCACATCGATTTCTTCGATCTCACGAAGTGCTGCAATACGCTCGCCGATCTGACGCAGTTGATCTGTCATAATAAGCCCTCCTAAAACGTTTCGTACCGATTTTCTACACAATTAGTCCATAATATCGGTCTTATTATAATAGTTTTCACAGAATAAAGTGTCAACTGACAAAGTGCCTAATATAATGTATAATTAAAAAACGTTGGGTTTTATGTCATATATCTAACTTTAATGGCATATTTCCCGATCGAAAAGATCTATTCTTCGGGGTAAGATATTTCCCGTGTTTCGGAGGTTTTTATGGCTAACGTCGAGAGTCAGGCAGCGAATTCCGTCGCCAACAAGATCATCAGCAATGTAGGACAGGTCATCGTAGGTAAGGACAAACAGATCAAGCTTCTCATGGTTGCCCTTCTCGTTGGCGGACATGTACTTCTGGAGGACGTTCCGGGCACCGGTAAGACGAAGACCGCGCGCGCCCTTGCCCAGTCCCTGAAGCTGGACTTTAAGCGTGTCCAGTTTACCATCGACCTTCTCCCTTCAGATCTAACAGGTATCCACTACTTTGACAGAAGTTCCGATCAGTTCATCTTCCGTCAGGGGCCGATCTTCACGAATATCCTTCTGGCAGATGAGATCAACCGTGCGACCGCCCGTACCCAGTCTTCCCTGCTCGAGTGCATGGAAGAAAAGCAGGTCACAGTCGATGGTGAGACCAGACCTCTCCCGCCGCCGTTCCTCGTTATCGCCACTCAGAACCCGATTGAGTCCCAGGGCACCTTCCCGCTTCCGGAAGCCCAGCTCGACCGTTTCCTCCTGATGCTTTCCATGGATTATCCGACACACGACGAGAGCATCTCGATCTTAAAGCGTTTTGCCACCTCGGATCCGCTGACGGATCTACAGTCCGTCGCTACCCCTGAGGAGCTTTTAGATATGCAGAAGAAAGCCACCGAAGTATATGTGGCCGACTGCATCTACGACTATGCGACCAATATCGTTGAAGCGACGAGAGTTTCTGCCGAGATCCGTGTCGGCGCCAGCCCGCGTGCTCTTTTAGCCCTCGTCTCCGCTGCCAAAGCACTGGCTCTTCTTTCTGGCCGTGACTTCGTCACACCGGACGACATTAAAGAACTTACCGTTCCGGTCCTTGCCCACCGTCTCTCGATGCACGCTTCCGGCGCCATCAGCAAAGACGGCAGCATGCTGACCCAGCACGATCATGCAGCCTCCATCCTCAACTCGATCCTGGGAATGGTCTCCTGCCCGACAGAAAACTTTACGAAGAAATGAAACTTTTTGTATTCCTCATCCTTCTGGCTCTCCTTGCCATCCTTGAGCTGGTCTACTACCGCAAGCACGCGCTGAACGACCTTTCTCTTCACGTGTCTTTTTCCAAGCCGGTGGCGAACTTTAACGAGGTCATTGAAGTTATTGAGGTCGCCCAGAACGATAAGCGTCTCCCGCTGCCGTTCGTGCTTTTGAAATTTGAGTCCCCGACTTCCTTAAACTTCCTGGACATGACGAACACGTCCCTTTCCGACCTGTTCTACCGGGAGGATATGCTCACCATGAAGCCCTTTTCCCGTCATACGAGAAGGATCAAGGTCAAGTGCGTCAAGCGCGGCTATTATTCCTTCGTCCGCGTCAACCTGACGACCTCGGACATCCTTCTGATCGAAAAGATCGCTCGGATCTACGATAACGATGCCAGCATCACGATCCTTCCCGAGGAGATCCCTCTGCCCGAGATGAAGACGCTACTTTCCGTCACATTCAGTGATGTTCTTTCCCGAAGGACGCTTCTTACGGACCCCTTCTCTTTTTCCGGGATCCGCGAGTACCAGCCCTGGGATCCGATGCGCGCCATCAACTGGACCGCGACCGCACGGGCCGGAGATTATATGGTCAACCAGAACACTTCCACCTCCACCAAACAGGCGGCGATCTTCGTAAACCTCGAATCCTATAACTTAAAGGATTCCGTATCACTTTTGGAGGTCTCCATCAGTCTGGCATATTCCTATGCCAATGAACTGGCTTCTCACGGGATCCCCTCACAGATCTTTACGAACGGAAAAGACGTGATCACGGGACTTCCGGTCTCTACCGGCATTTCTTCGGATTCGGCTGATAAGATAAAAAGAGGCATAACGCTTGCCCGTATTGATCTGGACGCCGGTGTGATCCCGTTTCCGGACATCGTGGAGGAGCATCTTTCCTCAACCGGCATGAGCGACTATATCCTCGTGATTTCCGCCAAGCCGGACGGCTCCTTCCGCCCTGTTTTACACAGCATCAAGAGACAGCGTCCGTCGCTTCTTTGGGTCATGCCTGCATACAGGACCTCTCCGCAGGCCGTTCTGGAACCGGACATTGTCGGAAACTATATGAGATGGGAGGTAAAAGGCCATGACCGATAAACCGGAAAAAGCCCCCCGTTTCGTATCCAGCGGACTGATCGTCGATCTTCTGATTTCGATCTCCACCGCCATCACACTGACATCGCTCGAGTCGATAAGTCTTTACTATCTTTCCGTCGCGAATATCTATTATTCGCACCTGATCTCTACGACGATCGTCTGCGCCGCCTTTGTACTGATCCGAAGACTTCGTATCCCTCAGGTACTCATGATCGGTCTGCATTTTGTAGCTGGCGGGATCTATCTATATCTGCTTTACTACTTTAACATGCGGTTCCACAAATACCCGACGGCAAGCGTGATCTGTATCGGCATCTGCGTATTCTTCCTGTTCATCCATTCGATGCTTCACAGATACGCCCACCGGTCAAAGCACGTGGCCTTTGACACACTGATCGTGACGCTTTCGATCCATGCCGTGATCCTTATAGGATTTATCGTCATGCAGTCCCCGTATGGTGCTTTTTATACTCTGCTCAATGCGATCTTCATCGTGATCCTTTACTGTGTAGCCCGTCAGATCGATGTTTTCGAGACGAGATACTACCATAATCTTCACTCGTCCACACAGCCGGTCCGTGCCATAAGAACACAGAATGTCTATTCCATCTTCATGATCTTCGGAGGCATCGGCATTGCACTGGCACTTCTTCTGGTGATCCCCGTCGATCAGATCGCCAGGCTTCTGCAAAAATTCGCTTATGTCATTTTCGGACTGATCGGAAAATTTCTCGAATGGATCAATAGTGGCGGAACCACTGCGGATCCGGAAGATGAACTGGACTGGACAGATCTTCTCAACAAGTTGCAGGCAGAAGAAACCGATCAGTCGGAGCCTTCGGCTTTCTCGGTCATCCTGACTACGATCATCTTCGGCATCCTCTTCCTCCTGATGTTTGTCTTCTTAATTAAGACCATCATCCTTATCATGAAGCATTTTCACCATGAGCAGGGAGAGGAAAAAGTCGTTGAGAACGATGCCGTTATTGACATCATCGAAGAAGTCCCGAAGACGAAGCTCGCCCCTTCCCTTTCCCGTCAGGATTTCGGCGAAGGATACGAAGGAAAAATAAGAAAGCAGTACTATCAGCGCGTGGCCCGGGCCATGCGAAAAGGCATGAAGGTCAAGCCCTCGACTTCTCCCCGCGAGATCGAAGAAGAGATAAAAAACCAGGGAGACCCGTCCATCTCTGAACTGACCTCCCTTTATGAATCTGTACGTTATAACAAGCGGCAGGATTAAGCTTTCAGCATCTCATCGATCATGGCCAGTGCGCCATAAAGGATCGAATCATCTCCCAGTGCCGCAGCTTTGATCGTCACCGTATCGCGGATCGACGGCATACAGTAGCGGTCCACATCTTTCAGGATCTTTTCGAGGAAAACAGGCCCCATCGCTTCCATGACACCGCCGCCGAGAACGACCATCTCCGGGCTGAAGGTGTTGATCAGATTGCCGATACCGATCGCCAGATAGTGGCAGGCGCGGTCGATGGCTTCAATCGTCACTTCATCGCCTTCGTCGTAAGAAGCTTTCAGCGCCTTACTCTTAAATACGCCCTTTTCCACGGCTTTCGCCATAGAGGTGCTTCTGCCTCTTCCTGCCTGGGTACGGATATAATCCGAGATACCCTGCTTACTGGAAAATGCCTCGAGACAGCCTCTCTGTCCGCAGTTACACTTCGGGCCTTCCGGATCAAGGACCATGTGTCCGCACTCGGCGCCTTTGTCGAGATGTCCCGTAAAGAGCTTGCCGTCGAGGATCAAACCTGCGCCCATGCCGGTTCCGACAAAGAGTCCCACGACCTGGGTAAGTCCCTTGGCCGCGCCGTATTTCCACTCACCATACACACCGACATTCACGTCGTTTCCGATGAAGAACGGCACCTTGAACTTCTTCTCGATCGCCTTTTTGATCTCATAATTTCTCCAGGGAAGATTCGGTGAGAAAAGAACGATGCCCTTCTCGATATTGATGACGCCCGGAGCACCCGCAGCAATCGCCGCAACATCCTTGATGGAGATCTTATACTCGGAGATCAGCTGCTCGACAAGAGAGATGATCGTATTTTCGATATTCTGGGAGTCATCTCCGCCGGCCTTTGTCTTCTTCTTGACGCGATAAACGATCTCGCGCTTGCTGTTGAAGATCACGCCTAAGACTTTCGTTCCTCCGATATCCAGACAGATATAGTACTTCGCCATAGTCAATTACTCCTTCCGTTTATAGAATTCATCAATGAGATCATAAAGTTTCTGTACCCCGTTTTCGAGGTGGAAATAGTGAACGATATACGGGACTAATAGAACGACGATCAGGCCGAGGAGCGGCAGCATATAAAGCTCGCCCGACAGCACGAATACGCCGAACACGATCAGCATGCTCAAAGCGAAAAGCACAGTCACGATCAGATGGATCAGCCGTTCATGCTGAAAATAGGGAAGCCATCTCTCCATATACGAAAGCAGGTCTGCGAGCCTGCTTTGATCGCCGCCCGCACCACCTGCTGTTGTTGCGTCGTATGAAGAAAGAAACTTTTCCGCTTCGGAAATAAGTTGTTTCAGTTTCTTTGCCATGTTTTAACGCCTCATTATGCGCCCTTTTCTTCTGTCTTCTCCGATCTGGAACTGGTACGCTGCTTCTTGGGCTTGGCTCCCTTGATCAGCTCAGGACGCTTGTTCTCCGTTACACAGTCCTTGTGAACGATGCACTTGACGGCATCCTGCTGGGACGGCACGTCGTACATGATGTCCATCATGAGATCCTCGAGGATCGCACGAAGACCTCTGGCACCGGTCTTTCTCTCGATCGCCTTCTTCGCGATCGCTTCGACAGCATCATCATCGAACTCGAGTTCGACACCATCCATCTTCAGCATCTTCCAGTACTGCTTGAGAAGTGCATTCTTCGGCTCACGGAGGATACGTACGAGAGCTTCCTCAGAAAGACCGTCCAGTGTAACATTAATCGGTACACGTCCTATGAATTCCGGGATGAGACCGAACTTCATGAGGTCCTGCGGAACGAGCTCGGCGAGCCATTCGCCCGGCTGTTTTTCCTGCTGGGAAACGATCTCGGCACCAAAGCCGAAGTTCTTCTTACCGATACGCTGCTCGATGATCTTCTCGAGTCCGTCAAAAGCACCACCGCAGATAAAGAGGATGTTCGTCGTATCGATCTGGATGAACTCCTGGTGCGGATGCTTTCTGCCGCCCTGCGGAGGTACATTGGCCACAGTACTCTCCAGGATCTTGAGAAGTGCCTGCTGCACGCCTTCACCGCTGACGTCTCTCGTGATGGACGGGTTCTCGGATTTTTTCGTGATCTTATCGATCTCGTCGATATAGATGATACCGCGCTGGGCGGCTTCAACGTTATAGTCTGCTGCCTGAAGGAGTTTGAGAAGGATGTTCTCAACGTCCTCACCGACGTAACCGGCTTCTGTCAGTGTCGTCGCATCAGCGATGGCGAACGGCACATTGAGCGCGCGGGCCAGTGTCTGCGCCAGAAGCGTCTTACCGCAGCCCGTAGGTCCAATCAAGAGGATATTACTCTTGGTAAGTTCAATATCATCCGATGTGGAGAACTTGGAGAACACACGCTTATAGTGGTTATATACAGCAACGGACAGTGCCTTCTTGGCCTGTTCCTGACCGATGACATATTCATCGAGTGCCGCCTTCAGTTCCGCCGGCGTCGGCAGATGGTCTTTCGGGCCTGTTCCGTTCGAGAACGAGCCTTTAAAGCTGACCTCATCTTCTGCCAGGATCGACTCACAGATCATCACGCACTCATTGCAGATATATATGCCCGGCGGGCCCGCCAGCATACGGGAGACCTCCTGCTCACTCTTTCCGCAAAAAGAACAATGGATGATGCCATCAAAATCTAATGTATCGTCTTTGCTCATACTTTCTCCTTACTTTCGGACGCGCAAATATGGAACGTATACGCACCCCTCATCTCTATCATGTTAACCGAACAGAACTTTTCTTTCAATTCTTCCTATGTTACGAATCGTTTTCATTTTCTCAAATCGGATCGAACACAAGTGGAGCATATATCACTGATCCGATGAAAAAAGACTGCCTTGTTTCCAAGGCAGTCCGAAGTCTCTAATACTCTTTGGAAAGGAAGGATCACTCTTCAGTCTTTTCTTCCTTCTTCTCTTCCTTCTTTTCGGTCTTTACAGCCTTTTCAGCAAGAGCATCTACTGTCTTTCTGCCAACGATGCTCTCACGCAGGAATTCGTCGTTGTCCTTGATGCGGGCCATGAAATCTTCCTTCTTCATGCCATACTGGGAAGCGATCTTCTCTGCTTCTTCTTCCACATCCGCATCAGTTGCTTCGATGTTCATAGCCTTCGCGCAGGCCTCCAGTACGAGAGAGGACTTCACGCGGGTCTCTGCCATTGTGCGCAGGCCGGCTCTGTACTCATCCATGGTCTGACCCATGTACTGGAGATATGTGTTGAGGTCGATGCCCTGGGAACGCATTCTGTAGTTCTGCTCATCGATCATGCTGTCGATCTCTGTATCGACCATGCACTCCGGAATGTCGACCTTTGCGTTATCGCAAACTGCCTTAACGACTTCATTCTCGAAAAGATCCTGTGCGGTCTTCTTTGCGCTTTCTTCCTGGGACTTCTTAATGTCTGCCTTGTACTCGTCGAGAGTATCGAATTCGCTGACATCCTTTGCGAAATCATCGTCGAGTTCCGGAAGCTCCTTTACCTTGATGGCGTGGATCTTGACCTGGAATGTCGCGTCCTTACCCTTGAGGTTTTCTGCGTGATACTCTTCCGGGAAAGTTACCTGGATCGGGAACTCCTCATCGATGTTGTGACCGATGAGCTGATCTTCAAAGCCCGGGATAAAGGTGTTGGAACCGATCTTGAGGTCGTGTCCCTCATCTTTGCCGCCTTCAAATGCTACGCCATCTACGAAACCTTCGTAGTCGATCGTTACGGTATCACCGCTTTCAACGGCTCTGCCCTCGACCGGAACCATACGGCCGTTTCTGTCCTGAATGCGCTTCAGTTCAGCTTCTACAGTCTCATCGGAAGGAGCAGCATAGCTGTAAGCAGCTTCTACGCCCTCATACTGGCCGAGTTCAACTTCCGGCTTCACAGTAACAGTTACTGTGTACTTCATGCCCTTATCTGCACCGATCTCCTGGATGTCGAGCTCCGGACGGGAAACGACCTTGATGTCGTTCTCCTTTACAGCCGCTGTATATGCCGGGTTTACGACAAAATCGATCGCGTCATCGTAGAGGACGCCTTCACCGTAATACTGGGTAACGAGCTTATATGGTGCCTTGCCCTTACGGAAACCAGGGATCTGAAAACGATTCTTATTCTTGTTAAAGGACTTCATCAATGCGTCCTTAAATTCTTCCGGGGATGCTTCCAATGAGATAACGACGATGTTGTTATCCTTTTTCTCAACAGATGCCATTTCTATCTCCTCCATATTATATATAATGAAAATCTAGTCACACGAACAGGTATTTTATCACAGACTATGCCACTTTTCAATCATTTTTCGCATCCTTCTTCTTGCTTCGGAAAATGCACTCCACCCGCAGATATTTTCTCATTCTATCGCGTTTTTTTACTGGATTTGGTATGATAGTTAGGAAATTTTTCTTAATGGCAAAAAAAATCACCGGGATAAGAGTCTAATTAGTGAGGATCCTAATGGATACTTTTCATCTTAGGTGAAGGAACCGTAGCATGACAGACGAGGTCTTTTTTAATCGGGTCGAAAAGATCCGCCAGAAAATGTACGCCATAGCCTACTCCTACTTCTATAGTGAGAGTATGGCCATCGATATGGTGGACGATGCCGTATATCGCGGCTACCTCAAGAAGAACTCTCTGAAGCAGGAGCAGTTCTTCGAAACATGGATGGTACGAATCCTCATGAATCTGTGTGCTACACACTACAAAAAATCGAAGCGCCACAGAAGCTTCGAAGAGTACGTCGTGGACCATGAACCCTCGGCAGAGATCGCCACGAACCGTCTGGAACTGATGGATGCGATCTCCCACCTTCCCGATGATCTGAAAAGGATCATTACCCTCAAATATTACGGTGAATATTCCACCAAAGAAATCGCCGAACTGCTGAAGATCCCTATGGGCACAGTAGGAACGCGGGTCCGCAAGGCCTTAGACCTTCTGCGGATGGAACTCGGAGGAGATGACATATGAATTTAGAACATGAGATCCAGAACCTCGCCAAAGAGGCATTCGAACTTCCGGAGAAGATGAATATCGACCGGATCCGGAAGGTCACGAAAAGAAGAAAAATGATCCATAATGTAGCCGTGGTCGGAAGAACACTGCTGGTGCTTTTTGCAACCCTGTTCCTGTCGCTGTTCATCGGCGTCAACACATCCACTTCTTTCGCCAGAGCCTGCGCTGACATGCCGATCATCGGCGACCTCAGCCAGTCCATGGTCGTCCGTTCGGAGATCCGCTCGGCGATCCGCCACAATAAAAACGTACAGGAATATATCCAGGCCGGCGGCCTCCACGAATATCATCAGGTTCAGGGCGGCTCGAACAGCCAGATCCGCTGCACTGTCGACTCTTACCTTGCTGACTCTCTGGCCTTCAGCTTCCTCCTCAAGGTAGATACATCGATCGATCTTCTGCCCGAAGACCAGTTCTCTCTTTCCAACCTGCGTCTGATCGACCTCGACACAAACGAAGAAGAGGCGATCGACCTCGACTCTAAAGAAGAGAAAGTGATCTATTGCCCTGCTACAAGCGGCACTGATATCAAAGCTCCCGGGAAGCTCCAGCTTGTTCAGACCTACTGGGAAAAGCCCCACAGGAACTTCGCGGTCGCTTTCGAAATCGATGACACTTTCGGTAAGTCCCGTAGAATAAAAGAGTCTTTCCGGTTCGAATTCAAAAACGTGGACATCAGTCCGGTCAAGCATTATCCGGTCGACCAGACGATCGAATTTGAAGACAAGCAGATCCATATCTCCGACCTTCTCGTTTCGGAAACGACGACCCTCGTCGCTATCGAGCAGCCGAACTGGGACGGATACATTTTCAAAGGCATCGACCTTTTCATCACGGATGAAAACGGCAACACGATCTCAGATCCGGGCCTTAACAACGGCATATTGAACGAAGGCTACCAGGTCCAGGACGAAAACGGCAAGACTTACACGTACATCATCATGCCGACGATCTTCTATAAGAACGTGCAGAAGGTGAAGCTCCAGATCACCGCCATCTGCTACACCTGTTACGACAACCGCATCCTGACCGTTTATCCGCACAAGAATATTGCGACGATTGGCGACGAGACCATTCCGATCGAGGTCTATGGTTCCGATCACTCCTATGGCGATTTCGGTCTTTCGGATTACACCAGAAAAGACGCACCAAAAGAAGGTACGATGCTCTTCGTGATCCCTTACGACGCTCAGCTGCCGCTTTATAACTATGTATGCTCTCAGACCCAGAATGGTTTAGAGCTACTTAAAGAAGAGCTTTTTGGTTATCCAACCACTAAGATTGGTGGAAAAGAATACCTGATCATCAAGGTCTCCCGTGAATATGAGGAAACGCTCGGCCAGGATCCGATCTACCGCTTCGTCAGCAACGGCGATTCCGAGACTTCCCGTCTGATAGCCGCCGTCGAGGTCGACCTTACCGAAGCTTCAGATACGATCTGATCATAAATCGAAACCGAGATGAAAAAAGGCTGTCTTCCAGGAGACAGCCTTTTCTTTATCTGGCGCGCCCGGCAGAGATCGAATCCACAACCTTCTGATCCGTAGTCAGACACTCTATCCAGTTGAGCTACGGGCGCATATGATGTATGCCGTATGAACAGCATGATGTATTTTAGACCTAAGAACGGCGCTTGTCAATGGTCTTTCGAAACATTTCGTTCTTTTTCGGAAGAAGCCTTTTCAGAAAGCGGAAGCAGGATCTCGATGATGAACAGATCCTCCTTTACTTCAGCCGTGATCGAACCGCCCATACGCTCGACAAGACCCTTGGCGATCGCCAGTCCCAGACCTGTGGAGGTGGAAGTCCTGGCCTTGTCGCCTTTGTAGAAACGGTCGAAGATCTGATCGACCTCGATGATCTCACCCGGTTTTTTATCGTTGAAGCAGGAAAAATGCAGATAGTTCTCCTTCTTTTCCAGCGAAAGACCCAGCCGGCTCTGACCGTGTTCCAGTGCGTTCTTAACAAGGTTCTGGATCACGCGGCGAAGCGCCACTTCATTGGCCACGATCATCAGGTCTTCTTCACAGAAATTCACATCCGGGGTCAGGCCTCTTTTTTCAAAATCCTCATAGAAAGCAAGGACCGTCTCACAGATGCACTGGCGCCCATCCATCGGGACCATAGCCAGTTCGTAGTTCTGATCCTGCATCTTCGTATATGTGAAAAGCTCTTCGAGAAGTTCCTTCAGGCTCGAGATACGGTTCTTGATGATCTGAAGATAATGCTCTTTTTCCTCAGTGGAATCCGTCATGACCAGAAGCTGGACATATCCGTCGAGAGACGTTAGCGGCGTCCTTATATCGTGCGACAGATTCGCTATGGCTTCTTTGAGGTTGTTTTCATTCTTCTCGATTGCGATCCGTTCCTCCTGATACCGGTTACAGATCTCGTTGATGCGAAGCACCAGTTCATTTATCTCTTTATATGGGATCTCGGAAGTCAGACGCTGGTTGGAAGTATGTTTCTGCATCACTTCAAGCTGATGGCAGTTCTTCCGGATCTGCATGCGATAGTGAAAAAGCGCGATAAACAGCGCAATCGCAATGATCGTTGCCAGAATCGCCCAGTAAAGCATCTGCTTCTCTCCTTTCTTCCCTTCGGTTATCTCTGTCTTGCCCCGCCGGTAATGGACAGATAGTAGTCCTCCAGCGCTTCGTTCTTGACGGAAATACCTAATGTCTTGATGTTATTCTTCGCCAGTTCCAGAACGATCTCGCCGCTCTCGTCGAGGCGCTCGAAGATCTGGATCAGGCTGTTGTCTAATACCTTATAGTCCTTAAATCCCATCTTTTCGATGATGGTCACTGCCGCGGTGGCATCACTCGGGCGGATCTCGATCCGCTCGCTGCATCTTTGAAGCAGTTCCTGATGCGTAAATTCATCGATAAGCTGGCCGTTGTGGATGATGCCGTATCTCGTCGCGATCTTGGACAGCTCCTCAAGGATATGCGAAGAGATCAGGATCGTGATGTTTCTTTCGGAATTGAGCCGTAAGATCAGATCGCGGATCTCCACAATGCCTTGCGGATCGAGGCCGTTGATCGGCTCATCCAGCAAAAGAAGGTCCGGGTGTCCGACCAGCGAGAGTGCGATGCCAAGGCGCTGTTTCATACCCATCGAAAAACGCTTGACGGGAAGTTTTCCCACGCCTTCCAGGCCCACTTCGCAAAGAAGCTCGTTAAGAAAACTATCGTCGTTCATGCCCAGCATCAGGGCCTTGACTTTCATGTTCTCAAATGCGGACAGATTCAGAAGAAGTCCCGGACTTTCGATCAGCACGCCGATTCGGTCACGCATATGCGCCGTCTTTTTTTCCGATTCTCCGAATATGCGGAAAGAACCTTCCGTCGGATGCGCAAGTCCTGCCAGCATCTTAAGAAGCGTCGTCTTACCGGCGGCATTTCTTCCGATCAGGCCGTAGATCTCGCCCTGCTTAAGTTTGATGGACACATGATCAACTGCTGTGATCGATCCATATACTTTGGTGATGTTATCTGTTTCCAGTAAATATTCCACGTTTGCTCCTTCAGGTAAGATCCCGCATAAAGTCCTCTCGAACAATTATAATGCAAGCCTCCGGAAATTGGAAATAGAACCCTGTCCCGGGGGTAGTGGGACAGGCATTCTATTCCAAGCTAAGAGGGTATTATGTTACGAGGGTCATTCAAATTACTTAACATCTCTTCTCTGCTGAAGGATCATGCTGCCGCCTACAGTAAGAACAATGTATGCCACAGAGATCAGGACGAAGATCATGATCGCCTTTGCACCGGCACTCTCATGGTTAAAGCTGAAATACACGCTGTCGTAGAAGATATCTGTCGGCAGGACCTTCGGGTTGGAGATGAACTTCTTTACGAGCATATCGAGAAGCATCTCGATCAGGTTCAGGATTCCCAGAGAAATGATCAGGGAGGCTACGACACCGCCCACAGAGCTGTTGAAGAGCGTGGTGAAGAAGAAGAAGATCGCGGAGAATGCTACTGCACCAAGATACATAAGTCCCAAAGACTTGAGCATCGGAGCAACTGCGCCGAAAGCGAAATTGTCGATGAACAGTGCACAAAGTCCGAGCATGATTGCATAGCCGATCAAAATAAGGCATGTCATGCCGATCACTGCGGAGATCCATCTGGCCAGTGTCTGCTTCCATCTGTTCTTGGTGATGCCGATGATGTTCTTATCAAATCCGGCCTTGTGCTCGGCGTTGACAAAGAGTACCACGAAGATCGCCAGGATCAAAAGGATATTGCTGTTCTGAAGGAAGGTCGATACTGACTGTACACCATCGAGTGTCTTAAATCCGAGTGAGGAAGATCCGCTTCCGTCAAACAGATTGAACGGGTCATCCAGGAACATCTTCAGCGAACCAAACTGCATAAAACCGAAAACTGCGATGACGATAGCCATTACCCAAGTGGATACCGCACGGCTCATGCGGTACAGGTTCATTTTGATCAGATTAATCATTTTTGCTTCCTCCTGTGATCTGGAAGTAGTAGTCTTCCAGAGCTTCTGTCTTTACTGCGATCTCATTTGTCTGGATGTTTTCTCTGGCTAGTGCGATCGTGATGGCGCCGCCTTCATTTAATCTCTCATAGATATTGATGGCGTCATCCTTGACCTCGAGCTTCGAAAAGCCCATCATATTGAGCACTTCGAGAGTCTTTGCGATGTCGTTGGTACGCAGTTCGAGTCTCTCGCAGCACTTGCTGAAGAGTTCTTCTTTGCTCTCTTCTTCCAGAAGTTTACCTTCGTGGATAATGCCGTACTGTGTGGCTACCTTGGAAAGTTCATCGAGGATGTGGCTGGAGATCAGGATCGTGATCCCGCGGTCTTCGCAGAGGTGATGAAGGATACTTCTCATTTCCGCGATACCCTGCGGATCCAGACCGTTGATCGGTTCGTCCAGGATCAGGAGTTCCGGCTGATTGACAAGTGCCATCGCGATACCGAGGCGCTGCTTCATGCCGAGGGAGAATTGCTTTGCTTTCTTCTTACCGGTATCGGAAAGACCCACTTCAGAAAGAAGTCCTCTTAAGTAATTATCGTCCTTGATGCCGAGAGCGATCGCCTTCGTCTTTAAGTTCTGGAAAGCAGTCATGTTCGGGTAAAGACCGGGAGCTTCGATCAGGATGCCTACCTTCGGCATCATCTGCTCTGTTGTCTCCCCGTTTCTTCCGTGGATCTCAAAGGATCCGGAAGACGGACGGGAAAGACCGCCGATCATCTTCATCAAAGTGGTTTTGCCGGCACCGTTTCTGCCGATCAGACCATAGATGCCTCCGCGCTGTACGTGGATGGACACTTCGTTGGCTGCATTGTATTTGCCATACGTTTTGGTCAGTTCATTAGTCGTAAGAATGTAATCCATTGTTGTCTCCTCCTTTTGCTTACAGATTCATTCTAGAAAATAAATCCTAATCAATCGCCAAGGAGAAGTTTAGTATTCAACAAGAATTGTTTAAGAAAAGGTTAAGTAGTTCAGGTACGGACATCCTTCTTTTCCGCAAAATAGATCGTAAGGCCTAAAGCCAGCGCCAGATAGACCAAAGAGACGATCACGGTCCTGATCTGATCGCCTGCGCCCATGCTGCCTTTATAGGAAACAAATACATTATCCAGGCAGAAGTCCGAGATGCGGAAATAAGATGCGGTCCCTGCCATGACCTCTGTCATTTCTTTTGCGGAAGCTCCGCCAATCCTTGCGATCAGAAGATCCACAAGTCTTTCACCAGTAACAAAGATACCGGTCGCGATCAATATTCCCATGATCATACCCGCCGCCGGGCTTTTAAGAAGCGAAGTGATAAAGAAGACCATGGTGCAAAGCGAGATCAGGCAGAGATACCCTACGAAAAAGCCGAGAATAAACTCATCCCAACCTTCCGGGCGGAAAGGACGAAGGAAAAGTGCAGAAGATAAAAGGCCGAAACCCGAGCAGACAATATATACGCCGCTTATGCAGGTCACCATCGCCAGCCATTTTCCCATAATAAGCTCTGTTTTCTTTTTGAAAAGGCAGTAGGTGTTCTTGGCAAAGCCCCATGTAAAATCGCAATTGGTCAGGATCACGCAGAAGATCGCGATCAGGATAAGAAGAGCATCGTTGCTCTGAATAAACAGATAAAGGGTGTCCGACGGATAAAGACGGATCCCTTCACCATTCATGGAAATAGAAATCGCTTCCGCCATGAACGTAAGCGGATTGTTATAGATGAAAATGAAAAGTCCCAGTGACAAAAGCATGAATGCGGCCAGAACAATGCCCATGACCCATGTCGATGTGGCTTTGGAAACACGATACATATGCATACGGAAGATATTAAACATTCGGAACACCTCCTGTCAGACGGAAGTAATAGTCTTCGAGGGACTGTCCTTCGATCCTCATCTCCAGCGTCTGAATATTCTGCTGGGCTAGAGCCAGAGAGATCTGACCGCCTTCTTCCACCCGATCATGGATCTCGAAGTGGTCGCCCGCATCCCTGTAATTCACGATACCTAAAGAAGTGAATACTTCGGCGGATTTTGCCGGATCACTCGTCTTCAGGAAAAGATACGGCCGGCAGCGGGACGCTAGTTCTTCGTTCGTTGCCTCGTCGAGGAGCACGCCTTCGTGGATGATACCGTAGCGGTCAGCTACCTTCGAGAGTTCTTCGAGGATGTGACTCGAGATAATGATCGAGATATGTCTTTCCTTGCAGAGTCTGTGGATGAGATTTCTCACTTCCGCGATACCCTGCGGGTCGAGGCCGTTGATTGGCTCATCGAGAAGGAGAAGTTCCGGCGAATTGACCATGGCGATGGCAATACCGAGACGCTGGCGCATACCTAAGGAAAAATACTTCACGGGCTTTTTCCCGACGTTGGGAAGTCCGACAAAGTTCAGAAGATCGTTGAGATAGGCGTCATTTTTTACGCCGCAGGCAATGGCCCGGGCCTTGAGATTACGGAAAGCGGAAAGATTCTGAAAGACGCCCGGATCTTCGATCAGGACACCGATCTTCTTCATCATGTCATCAAAAGATTCTCCATTGGCACCGATGATCGAGTAGGTGCCGGATGTCGGATGAGCGAGCCCCGCGATCATCTTAAGAAGTGTCGTCTTGCCGGCTCCGTTTCTACCGATCAGGCCATATACCTCGCCTCTTTCCACATGGATCGAGACATTGTTTACGGCATTTTTGCTTCCATACGTCTTCGTGATTTTATCCGTCGTAAGGATAAGGCTCATTTTACACTCACTCCTTTATTTTGCGAGTTTATATCCGATCCCCCATACCGTTTCGATAAATTCGGTATCTGTAAACTCTTTTAATTTCTTTCTTATATTACTGATATGCACATTGATGGTCTTATCTTCACCGATATAGATCTCATTCCATGCGCAGTCGTAGATATCCTGCTTCGTGAAGACACGCTTCGGGTGCGATACCAAAAGCGCGAGGATCTGGAATTCTCTTTTCGTCAGCTGCACTTCCTGATCGTTGACCATTACAGTAAAAGACGTCTCATCGAGTGTCAGTTCCTTATATGTGAGCTGTCCTCCGGTCGCTTCCCCGCTCTTCTGGGAAACACGGCGGATCTGTACAGCCACTCTCGCCAGAAGCTCCGGGATCTCAAAAGGCTTCGTGATATAGTCTTCCGCGCCGGTCGTCAGCATCTGCACTTTTGTGTCCATCTCATCTTTTGCGGATACGACGATGACCGGCGTATCCTTGATCGCCTTCATCTTCGGGAAAAGCTCATCTCCGCAAAGTCCCGGCAGCATCATGTCCATCAGGACCAGATCATAATCTTCTTTTTCATAATAAAGGAGGGCCTCCGTACCGGAGAATGCCTGCTTGCACTCGTAGCCCGCCTTCTTCAACGCATCTGCCATCAGATGGTTGATCTCTGTATTGTCCTCAATGATTAAAATCTTCTTCATATGCTATACCCTCATTTATTCACTTTTTTAATCATACCATACTTTTGCGTAATATGACTTTTCTGATAGGAAAAACCATGGTATTGGTGGTATACTTCGTAGGAAAGAAAGGCAGGAACACATATGCAGTTTGAGGAAAGCACCGGAAGGCTTCTGATGCCGGGTCTGTTTAACACCCGGGATCTGGGAGGAATGAAGACAAAAAGCGGGGAAATGACCGCATTTCACCATCTCATCCGTTCTGATGCTCTCGACCATCTGGAGGAGCCATATATCACCGAACTTTCTTCCTTCGGAGTATCCGTAGTCATTGACCTTCGTTCCCAAGAGGAAGCAGAAGCTCATCCGGATACGCTCCGGGACGATCCGCGCTTTACCTACTACAACATACCTCTTCTTCGCGTGAATGCGGATGATATGAATAATCAGGTCATTTCTGACTGCATCAATTCTACTCTCGGAGATCTTTATATCTGGATGTTTCAAAACAGCAGACCCTACTTCGCCGAGGTCATGAGAACGATCCTTCAGGAAAAGGACAATACCATCCTTTTCCATTGCGCGCACGGCAAGGATCGGACCGGCCTGATCGCCACCATTTTCTATCTTCTCTTAGGCGTGGACCGAAAGGATATTATCAGCAACTACGCCATCTCTTACACCTATGTAAAAGAACTCGTCGCCCCCCTGATCCGTAAAAGCGATCCGCGTGTGCATCATATCTACCGAAGCGATGCGAAAAACATGGAGAAGCTTCTTTCCTATCTTGATAAAGAATACGACGGGGATATAAGGAGATTTCTTTCGCAGTGCGGACTTTCCGGAGAAGAGATCGCTTCGCTTACTTCAATTCTCCTTTAAGAACCTTCGTGAAGTCTGGAGAGGATCATGGTGTTGATTGGCACACTGCCGTCTTTATTGGCATGATCTCTGTCGAGGTCAATGGTGAGCCGGTAAAGATCGTTATCGATCGAGAGCTCCAGTACAAATCCCGTCTCATCGGCAAACGGATATCTCGTCAGGATATCCCATGAAGTCTGGTTGACACGAAGAGACGCGCCGATGCCTGTCACCTCGGAATTCCAGATACGGAAACGTGTATAGGTTCCCTCCCAGTCATCTTCACTGTGGTAAACACCATAGACCGTGATGGTAAAACCGCTGTAGCGGATAAGGATATTTCTTCTTCCGTTTTCGTTGTCAAAAGATCCGTCCATGACCGGACCGCACGAGATCGTGATCGGGTCTCCGAAAAGATTGGTAAGCTGGCTCGGAGCAGCATGCTCACCGATACGTACAGTACGGCGGCCTTTGTAATACAGATAGAGGTCGGCTGTGCGAAGCTCACTCTCGATCGGATCGACCACCGAGATCTTATCGTCCGAATCCGAACGGAAACGCACCTGTCTGGTGCTCGTCTGAAGCTGTGTATCGAGGACCTCCGGCTGGAGATAAACGAGGTTGGACGCATCGATCGAGATCATCTCATACTCACTGTACTTCGACTTGACGTTATGAGAATAAAAACGGATCATCTCCCTGGCTTTTTCCTTCAGGACATCCCTGGACTCCGGAAGAGGTTCCGGCACTTCCGTAAACGAAAGAAGCGAGATGACGTCCGTGACATTTTCATTGGAATAGGCTTCGAAATAGTTGACAGAAAACGCATAGAGCTTCAGGCAGCTCAAGATCCAGGGGCGGCTCAAGTACACACTTCCGTCATCCATCGTCTGCAGATAGAAAAGAAGCGGAGTTCCTGACAATCTCTCCCCTGTCGTTGTGACCTGCACCGGGATACATCCCATGATGAGTCTTCCATATTCTTCCGAATCATTGGAAAGCATGGCAGAAAGAAGATCGTTCTTCTCTTTTCCCTGCACAATATCGAAGGAGACCACGCGGCTGCTTCGAGGCATCATCTTCTGGAGAATGCGGATATATTCGTAATACTCGGAATAAGAAAGTCCGTCCCTCTGCTCTTCGGGGATCCGGTTAAAGTACTGTTCCGACTCATTGATATCCTGAATGGAGTCCACAACAAGACGTGCCAGTTCCGGCACATCGACCTTTTTCTTCTGAAACCTTGTACGGGAACAGGAAGTTAGTACGGAGGCCATCAAACAGCAAACGATCAGAAGCGACCAGGATCGCACAGCAGAACGTCTATGCTTTTTTGAGGCAATACCCGTCATTACGTCTGATCCTTTCTTCTCTGTCTGACTGCTTCAAAAACTACGATCCCCGCGGCAACGGCGGCATTTAAACTGTTTACGGATCCGGCCATCGGGATCGACAGCAGGAAGTCGCACTTTTCCCTAATGTTCTTATTCATGCCTTCGCCTTCACTTCCGATGACGATGGCCATCGGGCCGGACCAGACATCGTCGAAGTACTGGTTCGTCCCGTCTGCGTCTGTGCCTGCGATCCAGAATCCCTTCTCCTTCAGTTCCAGGATCGTTCTGGAAAGATTTGTGACACGGGCCACCGGAACATATTCGATTGCGCCGGCAGAGGCCTTGGCAACCATGGAATCCAGGCCGATGGAACGGTGCTGAGGGATAATCACTCCCGTAACACCGGCAGCATCTGCGATACGGAGGATCGAGCCCAGATTATAGGCATCCTTCAATTCATCGAGGATC
This sequence comes from Clostridiales bacterium, assembly GCA_017551865.1. Classification (GTDB taxonomy): domain Bacteria; phylum Bacillota; class Clostridia; order Saccharofermentanales; family Saccharofermentanaceae; genus Scatonaster. The sequence goes on from JAFZKB010000030.1 coordinate 368,194, forward strand.
AGAAGAAGCGGTGCTTCCCCTTTTTCTTCGGCGATCCTCAACATATCGTCGATCTCCACGTACTCGTGGCTTGCCGCCTGGGCGATCACACCCTGATGGTTATGCGTCTGGGACATGTCATCGAGATTGATCTTCGGCACTTCCATGATCGGGATCCGAAGATCCTTGGCCATGTTGATGATTCTTGCCAGCGTCGGATCCGGGCGGGCATTATCCGTTCTTTTCGCAACATAGAGCTTATTGATGGTACGACCGGCGCGCATAGCTTCCAGCACAGGATTTCTGCCCTCGATACGGTCATCGGTCGGCTCATTTTCCTGTGTTTTTGGAAGATTTCTGGAAAATGATTCCGCCGAAGGAAGGGCCTTGCGGTCCATTCCCATCGGCTTCTTACGATCATTTCTATTTTGTCTCGGGCCTTTCGGTCCCGGCATTTTCGGTCCCATCGAACTCTCCTTATGTCGTCTCCTCGAGGATACTTAAGATCCTTCTGATCAGTTCTTCCATTCGTTCTTCTTTTCCCGCCAGATACAGGTAGCCGATCAGGGTCTCAAGCCCCGTAGCGTACTTATAATCGGCCGGGCTGGCATTTTTCGCCATGCTGCCCTGATGTCCGTTCTTTCCTCTTCGAAAGACATTCTGTTCTTCCTCGGACAGTTCGTCGTGAAGGACCCGGATCGCCTGGGCCTGCGCGGGCGCACTTACATAGTGCACCGCTTTTTTATGGAGGACACCGGACTGTCCGCCGAAACGCGACACGATGTGCATCCTCACATATAGCTCATATACGGCATCCCCCACATACGCCAGAACGGAGGTCGGGACCTCTCTGATGTCCTCCGGCGGGATCGGGATCATCATTTCTTCGTCACCTGCGGACCCTGCGGTGTATCCTTGATCTGGTAACCCATCTCGGAGACCTGATCACGGAGTGCATCGGCCTTGGCGAAGTCTTTATTCTTCTTTGCTTCCACGCGCTGGTTGACCAGATCCATGACCTCGGAAGGAATACCGCTGTCCTTGTTAAGGATCTCACGGATCTCCAGACCCAGAACACCCATCAGCTCGCAGATCATGTCGGCGGCCGCCTTGATCGAAGCAGCGGAAACATCTTTTGCCGTCAGATGTGTGTTCAGGACACGTACCAGTTCATAGATTGAAGTGATTGCATCCGCGGTATTCATGTCATCGTCCATGCGGGCAATGAAGGATTCCTTTGCTTCAGAAACAGCGTCGGCCAGTTCTTTTTCCGCATCAGCATTCGGGGAAAGACCGGCTTCTGCCTCATGGCTTAAGATGAAGTCAGAGGTCTCCACCGCTGTCGAGATTCGATCGAGGCCGTTCTGCGCGGACTTCAAAAGCTCATCCGAGAAATTGATCGGCATTCTATAGTGACCGGACAGGATGAAGAAGCGGATAACTTCATACGGGAACTTCTCGACGATATCACGGACCGTGAAGAAGTTGCCGAGAGACTTACTCATCTTCTCGTTGTCGACGTTCACGAAAGCATTGTGCATCCAGTAATGCGCGAACGGGCAGCCGTTTGCAGCTTCACTCTGGGCGATCTCGTTCTCATGGTGCGGGAAAATAAGATCCTGTCCGCCGCCATGGATATCGCTGGTCTTACCAAGGTACTTTCTGTTCATGGCCGAGCACTCGAT
>JAFZKB010000003.1 GCA_017551865.1 Clostridiales bacterium
CTTAAAGACCCTCAACCATTCCGGTGGTTATTACGGCGAGGCCACACCTGTTCCCATACCGAACACAGAAGTTAAGCTCGTCAGTGTCCAAGATACTTGGCTGGAGACGGCCCGGGAAAATAGATCGCTGCCGGATTATATTCCTCTATAGCTCAGTCGGTAGAGCATGCGGCTGTTAACCGCAGGGTCGTAAGTTCGAGTCTTACTGGAGGAGCCAAAGATCATCTCGCAAGGGATGATCTTTTTTTCTCGTCATTTCACGATGAACATTGGACCCAGTACTTTATCTTGTCATAATCAATCTTTACTAGGCAGGTCATTTTCTAGAATATAGTGACTTATCTTTTCTCCAATAAGATCTGTAATAACATAGTCCTTGTGTATTGATATGTTTGAAACCAAGAAGTCACCTGTATCAAGCATTTCATAGTCTATCTTCAGTAGCCCGTCCGACAGATAGTGAAGGGATGTGCATGGATGACCGTTGTCTGAGTTGTGTTTAGAAGTTTCTGGGTCAATGTGCCAAATATTAACGAGTTGCTTTTTGTGTAATGTAGCAACAGGATCTATTGCCTCAACCTTAGAAATGGGATCTCCAACCTTTATAGAGGCAAAGTCCTTAGACGAAAGGATATTTTTAATCAAAATCGGATAGCCTCTCAAGCGAAGTCCATCAAAGTCTTTCAAGAAGAAAAGGTAAAGTCGATACCCAGTGTCTGTCTCATACATAAAGTATATGCATCCATCATCTCTTTGGCGAATAGCAGAGGTAGGATAGCAGTATAGTATCAAACCGGGATAGTTAGGCCAGTTTCCTGAAAGACCGATTGTCCATGCAGCGTCGTTGTTAAGTTCAAAAGACCTATTATTGTTGAAGAGAATATCGTCTTCATAATAAATGGGAACTTCGAGAGTTTCACTTGCAAGACTGTCATTTACATACTTCATGTATCCATCAAGATTAGAGATACCATCATATTCTATTCGCCTGGATGCATCCGATATAGCCTTGGGTATTGAGAATTCATTGCTCTCCTCGGAAGGCTCATCTGATACGGATGTGTTATTATCTGATTTTTGCTGGATGTTTTCTGCCGTGTCGGACTTTGATAATGAATCATACGATGGATCTGTTAAGTGTGATTCTTCCCGCAATTGGCTTGATTTACTGTTCGTGCAACTGGTGAGAATAAAGAAAGCAACAAGAAGTGTTATCGATAATACAAGTTGCTTTCTTGAGTCGAACATAGTCTTCCTCCCAGAAAAATATAACTTCGTCGTGGCAGAATCACTGATGTCTAAAAACATATTACCATATATTGAGAACATCTTTCGTTCAATCTGGATCATGATAATCTCTCTCTCATCATTTATTAGCATAGATCTGCGTTGTATAATGAAATCGTTAAGGGTATGCGCAACTGCTGATCGACGGGGTGGTGCCTGATGAAGTGGGATGAATTCTACAAGCTGGCAAATAAGACACAGGAAGGACCTTCATTCGAGGACATTTCTTCTTTGGAAGAAGTTGGTACGAAAGAAGAACTGAAGCTTCTTCTGATGGATCTTCCCGGAGAGAAGATGCAATATTTCATCGAAAAGCTCCTTTCCCTTGGAGTCAATTTTACTGCATCTGACATTGTCAGATTCTCGGACTATTCCGATTTCCCCGATACTTGTGTAAAAATGCTTGTTGAAGATGCTATGGCGAAGGGAGTGCCGTTCTCGTCGAAAAACATCTGCGACATGTATTTTGATGATGAAGCCAACCGCGAAGCACTGATCAGAAAGTGTGTCGAAAAGGGTGTAGAGTTTGATGTCAAGAGCATTTCGCAGCTTTGTGATGCCGGAGCAAATGAGGAAAGCATCGGATATCTTCTGGATCTGGCTATGGAGAAAGGCGAACCTGTCACAGCCAAAGACATAGAGCAATTGGCGGATTATACAGATGAAGCCCACTTGGAAAGGATCGCCTGTTATTCCCTGGAGAAGGGGTTTATCACCAAAGGAAAAGATATCATCGAGCTTACAGATTATGTTTCATCTGAAAAAGAAGAAGCTCTGTTTTCTGCCGCCTGTGAGAAAGGCGTGATATTCTCCGCCAAAGAACTTCTGTCTTTAGGTTTCTTAAACGAGGATCTTACGAGCAAACTTGTTCTGAATTCACTCGAGGCAGGCACAAAGTTCACCCCCAAACAGATCGTTTCCCTATATGAAGTTACCGATGAAAAAACACTGGAAAAGGTGTACGACAAGTTCATTTCGGAGGGCGGTACTTTTCCGTTCTCGGATATCAGGGAACTGGAATATGTCGACTGCGATCTTTATGAAAAGGCGCTTAAGACAGCCGTGGAAAATGGCCTGAAACTGAGCCAGGCACAGATCCGTGAAGTGTCGGAGCTGGTGGATGACGACACCCTTTGTAAGGTCTTAAACAAAGCGATGGGAGACGGGATCGAGTTTCCTGCAAAAGATATCGTGAATTACGTGGAGTACTACGTCGACAATGATATGGCGCAGAAACTGGTGGACTATGCAAGGGCTCATGGAACTGTTTTCAAAAAAAGTGAGATCCAGACGCTGCTCGATTGCGGCTGCGAGTTGAAGGCGGAGAGCCAGGAAATAATAGATGAGATCGGAAAGAAAGGAAAGGATCTCACGGACAGGGATATAGAGACGATCAGCGAATACGGAAAGGAAGAGGAAGCTTCTTCCGCGATCCTGTATTCGATCGCGCAGGGGAAACTCTATACGGTAGAGGAATTAATCGAGTTTTCGGAAACCTATAACGATATGGACCTTGAGAAAGTGCTCCAGTGTTCGATGGATAATGGTATTCAGGTTACTTCTTCAGATATAAAAGATCTATCCGAATATGTCAGCGAGGAATTCCTGCGGAAAGTGATCGGATATGCGAAGCGCCGCGGAACCTTGATCAGTAATATGGATCTGATCGAGATCTGCGAAAACTCTGAATCTCAAGAAGATATGGCCGATCTCATTCTTATGAATTCGGAAAAAGGCAGAAACCTTAAGTTCAATGAGATCAAGTACATCGCCGAGAATTGCGACGACCGCGTGTGCGAGAAAGTTCTGCGGTCCATCATGGAAGCGGGCGGATATTTCACAGCAAAACAGGTCATGGAGTTAAGCGAGGCTGTGGACAGCAAGCTCATGACCGACGTGATGGCCCATTCCTTCAAAAATAATGTGCACTTTACGGAGACTCAGCTTCAGGATCTGAAATATAGTGTAGATGACGAGCTGCTTTATCAGATCGATAAAAAACAGAAGACACACGCCTTTGATGAAGAGGACGAGGAAGAATATGACGATTCTTATGATTATGCCGATACATCCGGAAAGAAACCTGGACTTCTGGGTCATCTCGGAGCGCTCTTTCTGGCCAATGAGATCGTTAAGAAAACGAGCGGAAGAAAAGCGTCCCAGGATAAGTATCGCTCCTGGAGCAGCAAACCGAGGAAGTTTCATATCGGAGAACGCGTAAATGTACGGCGCTATGGCAAACTCGTATCAGGAACGATCGAGGATCTTGACCTTAACGGCGGGTATTCGATCGATCTGGATGACGGTATCTATCTTCAGGGCGTCAGAGAATCGGATATCGTGAAGAAAGGTCTCTTCGGCTGATCACTTGTCCGCCGGTTCGTATGTCCGCTTGAAAAGATCTCTTTCCACGATATAGAAGTCCGAAAGGTCGTTCTCACGGATGGCGATATAGTCGCCTTCGGTGCCGCGCACATAGTTATTGGCATCCCATACGGTGAAGATCTTGACGGAACTTGTGATCGGCTTCATGTAGACATATTCCGAACCCTTGGTGATGCAGGAGCGGATGTGATCCACAAGATCGAAGGTCTCGCCGGATCTTAAGTTCTTGATCGTCGGACGGTATTCCGAAGAAACATTCGACTTGGCACTGCACATATCGTAGGTCTCTTTGAAACGGTCGAGGGAGATCGGTACGATATCGCCCGAGACACCGACCATGATGCAGGTGTCGGCATTGGCATTGATATCGATATCGCCTTCCAGTGTACGTACCAGAAGAGGTGTGTTGGCAGATACGAAGTCCTTGCAGAAAACGACGCCCACAGGGATCCTCTTTTTGCGGAAACGGTGACAGCCTTCCACGCTGACCTTATCGACACCGGCACGAAGGATTTCGCACTCGCCGGAATATTTTGTCAGTTTCTCGCGCAGGAACTGCATCATGCGCTTCGGACCATACTTGGAAGCATATTCATCCTTGCTGATGAAACCACCGGCCTTGTTCTTATGTCCGCCGCCGTGGCCGATGCCTTCGGTAATGAATTCGGCCAGCTCGCTGGCTTTGGTCTCCTTGATACAGCTTCTGATCGAAAGCTTGTAACCTGTATATGTTTCGTTATAGGCGATACAGATATCCACGCGGTCGACCTGGATCAGGAAGTCGGAGATGAGACCCAGGATATTCGGGTCGCAGGGCTTAACCTGTACGATAACGAGACGCAGCTCGCTGTCAAAGGTAAAGTCATTTAACGCCTGTGCGGCGATGGATAATTCACTTAAGGAAAGATTCGAGTTCGAAAGCCGTACGACAGCGGACTGGTCAAAGGCCAGCGCATCACGCATATCTCTGTCGAGCGGGTGATAAAGTTCACTGAACTGGTTCGTGTCACAGTAGAGTCCATAGTAAAGAGCAGTGGCACAGATCGGGTCTTTGTTGATATCGATGCCCTCGTTACGGAACAGCTGCCAGATCAATGTGCAGCAGGAGCCGACATTCGGCTGGATATAGGAGTAATCTACGTCGATCCCGCAGAACTGGTGGTGGTCGATCACGGCGACGACCGGCGCAGGAAAAAAGCGCACATTACCGGAGCGGTACTGGCAGTCGGTCGTGATCAGAAGATCACAGGAACCGAAGTTGGAGACGCAGTACTCGATCGGGATGCGGAACATCTCGATCATCATGGTGAGATTGACTTTGGTGATTTTGGTCTGACCGCTGTAGATCAGGCGAACGTTGCATCTATGACTTTTAAAGTATCTATATAGGGCGAAGCCTGAAGCGATCGCATCCGGGTCCGGATTGTCATGGCACTGGATGGTGATGTTCTTGTATTTTGTCAATTCCGACAGTTTCATGAAAGAAAAACTGCTCCCTTCCCCCCAAGTAGATCATAACTTCAATGAAGATAACCAACCATACAAATAATAACACAGGAGCAGAGGAATAAAAAAGTCTTTTGATTACAGTTTGATGGAATTTTCAAAATAACTTAACGAAAAAGAAATAGTCCTGCTTGCTTCTTTTCCCGTGAAGGCGCAAACTAGAAGCAGCAGAAAAAGGAGGACCACCATGAGCAAGTTGAGATTTCAGGCACTGGCGCTGGCCTGTGTCATGATGATGTCGATGTTTTTGGGAGGGTGCAGAACTTCGAAGAAATCTACCGGTAAGGATGACGTGAATAAGAAAGCCGAATCCATGCTGGATGATTTTGGTGCGTATTATAAAATTGGAAAATATGACAAGATAGATAAGCTCATAAGCGGCAAGAGCAAGGAACTGGAAAAGCTCAAGGGCTATAAGGATTCCGAGGTAAAAAGCATCCTGGAGGCGGCCAGAAAGAGGATCTCTTTTTCGGTTGAAAAGGTCTCCTGTGACGAAGCCGAAGAAAGCGGTACCGCTGTCCTTATATTTTCCTATTTCGATATAAAAGATCTCCAGAAGAAGATCAGCAGCGACAGCTCCATCACGGAAGTAGCCAATGCGGTAAAGGAAGCGAAGGAAAAAGAACTCCGCTATGACGTTGAACTGGTCTTTTCGAAGAACTGGCTGATCGAAGCGGAAAGCGTCGATTCGGTGATCAGCGGGATGTTCTCGTTTTTAGATGATCTGCATTTTGATGTCGCGCCGACGACGACCGCAAAGCCGACGGCCATGACGATCACCGAGTTTTCCAATGCCTGGTACGATAAGGATTTTAACGAGGTCCTCGGCTACCACGAATCGGATGAATATATCCTCTTTACGGTCGTGCCGTGGGAGAACTGTATTGGCGAGAAGATCACTTTTGAATTCAATGATGAAAACAGTAATGTATACATCGGGGAATATCAGATCTCCGGAAACTCGAACCTGATCAAGTGCGTCTGGGAGCCCGGATATAAGCTTCCGGTCGGCTGGATCGCCTGCTATGTCTACGACGGAAACGGCTCGATCATTTCGGTCGGCTGTATTCAGATCTACAGCGATGAAGAGGTGATCCCGGTACAGATGAGCGTAACGAAGATCTCCATGCTGGATGAAAACGGTAAGTTGACGCCCGGATTCCATGTGGGCGACAAGATCATGCGCGCCGAAGTGGAAGTCCCGTATGTCAAAGCAGGCATGATCGCCGGATATGAGATCCGGAAATTCGACGATAACGATCCCTCTGGCACGCAGGTGCATTCCGGATCTTTTACCATATCCGACCTGAAAACACGTGTGGACTTTGACGGCTTCGTGCCGAAGGAGACAGGGTCTTACCGCCTGACGGTGACAGATATGACAGAAAACGTCATATGGGAGACCGAGTTCCTCATGATCGGAAAGGGCGAAGAATTCAAGACCGACAGCACGATCGCGGCGATCCTGGTGGAAAACTGGTGTACGGACCAAGATGGCATAGATGTCATTACAAAAGTTCCGAAAGATAGTAAAATAGTATATTATTATTTCTCGACGTACTCGTTCTGGAAATATATGACTTTTGCATATGAGCTGGAGGACGGCTCCGGCAGGAAGGTGGATGAAGGCAACGCCGTCATGATCAACACCGACTGCGCGCACATCCTGATCGATATGGAAAAGGTAAGTAAAGGACCATTGAAACTGAAGATATATAACCCGGACGGCTCTAAGCTGACCGAAGCTGCGATTGAGGTTGAAACATGAAGAAAAACAAAAGAATGCTGAGCATCATGACGGTCATCACCTGTCTTTTGGTCATCACTACCGTCGCACTGCTTTTCCTGATCGGCCCGTGGAAGAAATCCGCTGAGACGAAGGAGTCTCTTTCGAATGGAAAAGATCCGACGAATGTCACGACGACGGTGACGGAAAATTCATCGGAAACGCCGCCTTCGATCACGGCGACTGAAGCGACGTCCTCAACATCTGAAGAAAGTACGACGGAACCGACACCGGCTCCGACAGATACCCCGACCCCGACGGAAACACCTACGCCGACAGAAACGCCGACGCCGAGTCCGGAGCCGACCGCAACACCGGAACCGACAGCGACGCCGGAGCCGACAGAAGCGACGACAGAAACCACAGCGGAGCCGACGACGGTTCCGGAGACGACACCAGAGCCTACGAAAACGACACCGAATCCCGGCACTTCTTACGATCTTTCCGGAATGGTCATCGTGATCGACCCGGGCCATCAGAGACATGCCAATTCCGATACGGAATCGGTAGCTCCGTGGTCAGATGAAAAAAAAGCGAAAGTATCCGCCGGAACGAAGGGCGTTTCGACCGGAAGACCTGAATATGAAGTGGTCCTGGAGATCGGTCTGAAGATGAGAGATGTGCTCCAGGGCATGGGCGCGACGGTCATCATGACCCGAACCAGCAATGACGTGGACATCAGTAATGTCGAGCGTGCCCAGATCGCCGTGGATAATAATGCGGATGTGTTCCTGCGCCTGCACTGCGATGCCGGCGACAGTTCCTCTTCCCGCGGTATCGGTGTATTCGTATGCAGCCGGGGCGAACTTGCGGACAGTCAGGTCAAGTGGGGCAACTGGCTCGGCAACTGCCTTGCCGAAGCAACCGGTTCCAAGTACAGAGGATGTGATGCTTCGACCCGCTACAGCGGCCTGAACTGGGCGACTTCCGTGCCGTCTTTCCTTCTGGAGATGGGATTCATGACGAATAGTGAAGACGACAGGCTCCTGTCGGATTCGGATTACCAGATGAAGATCTGCCAGGGCGTAGCGGCGTTCTGCTACAAGATGAAACAAAACAGATAAAAGGAAGGTCTTTCCAATGAGTAAAGAAACAGCATCGGGCGCGAAGTCCGATGAGAAGATGGAATTTGATCTCAAGCCGGGCGAGAACGAGCAGTACAAGCCCGTGAAGGCGGAGATCACATGTGTCCGCTGCGGCAAAAAAAGCGAGCTGACCCTTCGGGCCTGCGTGAATGTTTCCCTGCATCCGGAAGAAAAAGAGAAGATCCTCGACGGATCTTTCTTCCAGTATACCTGCCCGGACTGTAAAGAGACCATGTCGGTCACATATCCTCTTCTTTACGATGATATGGGCAAAGCTCTTATGATCTATCTTCTTCCGGATCAGACCGAGGAAGCTCTTAAGGCACTAAATGCCCAGCAGAAGACCTGGTCGGCGGATATGCTCAAGGCGGCAAAAGTCTGCACCATGCGTGCGGTCCGAAATCTCCATGAGCTCAGCGAGAAGATCAAGATCGCAGACGCCGGCCTCGATGACCGGTTCGTCGAGCTTTCCAAAGCATTCGTGTTTGCCCAGTTCATCAAGCAGACACCGGGATTTGAAGCGGTACTGGTTCTTTTCGAGCAGCAGAACGGGAAGAATGGTCTGACCATTTTCGGAAAAGACGGAAGAAGACTGTGGGCGGAGTTCCCGGAAGGCCTTTACGAGGAGGTCGTCTCCATGTTCTCGGACAGACTTCCGAAAAAAGAGTCGACGGAATACGAGCTTATCGACGCGGGATGGTCGATGAAGGTGCTCGCAGATCTGCCGCAACCGGCAGGTGCCGAAAACGGCTAAGCGTGATATAGTAGTATAAGAAAAATTTGAATTTCAATCGATCAGAGTGAAGTTCAGATCGGATCTTCTAAGCGGAGGACGATAAAAAGATGAAGAAAGCCTTGCGCCGCCGGATCATCGGCATTGCAATCGCCGTCGTAGTGCTCCTCGGAGTGCTGATGGCACTGAACATCTATATCGATAAAGAAAAACGGGTCTATAAGGAGTGCTCGGTGGAAGCCGGAACTCCGGTCAGTGCATCCGACTTCGTCCGTTTCAAAAAAGATAAGAAGAGCGCAGCATTCCAGTACGGAACATCTGCTTACGATGTCTGCGTTCCGGGAGAATACCCCATTACGATCCAGATCGGGAAGAAGACCTATTCTTCCAAACTCGTCGTGACCGACACGGTCGCGCCGCAGATCTCCGCATCTCCGAAGTCGACGATGTTCGGCATCCCGCTTTCCGCGGAGGAATTCGTCGTCTCCATGGACGATCAGACAGCCTGCACGGTCGGTTTTCAGACCGAACCGGACTTTGAACATGTGGGCATGCAGGACATTACCCTGACCTGCCGCGACCTTGGCGGCAATATCTCGACAGCGACGACGCAGCTTCAGGTCATCGGCATCTATCCGGAGGTCACAAGAGAAGCCGGCAGCAAGAAGCCGGACGTCAGTTCTTTTGCCTTTGGAGAAAAGGACGCCACTCTCCTTACCCCTTTAAGCACCATCAAGATGGACCAGCCGGGCGACTATACCATCGCCTTCAGTGTGGACGGCATCCGCTATGAGAGCGTTCTCCATCTTCTCGATACGACACCGCCGACCGCCAAGGGCATCGATTACGAGGGCTTCGCGTGCTATCCGAAAAACCCGGAGGATCTTCTCGAGAACATCGTGGATGCGACTGAGGTAAAGGCGGAATTCGTGGAAGACCCGCGCTGGAATGAGGCGGGTGAAAGAGATGTGCAGATCCGTCTTACCGATAACGGCGGGAACGAAGCGGTCTTCACATCCCACATCAATCTGAAGACAGACGATGAGGCACCGGTCATCTCCGGTACCAAGGATATTAGTGTCATCACCGGACAGGCGATCGCCTATAAGGACCGGGTAAGTGTAACGGACAACGCAGATCCGGACATTACCTTCACGGTCGATAACTCCGAGGTGGACCTCAATAAAGAAGGCACCTATAGCGTCATTTATTCCGCGCAGGATAAGGCGGGCAATAAGACGGAAGTGAAGATCAAGGTCACGGTCGTTTACCGTCCATATACAGAAGACGATGTCTGGGAGCTCTGCGACAAGATCCTCGCCAACCTCATCAACGACAGCATGACCGACAAGCAGAAGGTCGAGGCGATCTTTAACTGGGTCGACTGGACGATCACCTACAAGGGCCATGCCGAGAAGGTCAGCTGGGTCCAGGGCGCCTACGACGGTCTGAAGAACCATATCGGCGACTGCTTCACCATCGCGTCGACCTGCCATGCGCTCTATACGCGTGCCGGTTTTGAGACCTTCATGATCGAAAGATATCCGATCACCTACGCGCAGCACTTCTGGAATGCCGTCAAGATCGACGGTGTCTGGTACCACTGTGACGCGCTGACCAAGGAAGACGGAACGAGATTCTTTATGTGGACATCTTCACAGATGAAGCAGTATTCCCAGACCCACCGCGGTTACCACAGCTACGACGAGTCCCGTTATCCGGTGCAGATCCCGTAAGAAAGAAGAGGAACTACGATTGAAGAAACTGGGTATTATCGGTGGATTGGGACCTCTGGCCACGGCGTATTTTTACCGCCGTGTGGTCGAGCTGACCGATGTTTCCACTGACCAGGAACATATTGAGACATGGATCGGGAGCTGTCCTGATATTCCGGACCGCACGGCTTTCCTTCTGAAAAAGAGCAGCCGCGATCCGCTTCCGAAGATGATCGAGGCCGGAAAGACCCTCCGCAGCATCGGCTGTGAGGTCTTAGCGATCCCCTGCATCACGGCGCATGCTTTTCACAAAGAAATGGAAGAAGGGATCGGCATCTCGGTCCTTCACGCGATCAGAGAACTCGGCGCCTGCTGCAAAGAAAAGGGCATCAAGACCTTAGGCATCATGGCCACTGACGGCGCAAAAGAGACGAAGATCTACGAAAATGGCCTTTCAGAATTCGGCATCAACTGCGTGTGGCCGGATGCATCTGGCCAGAAAAAGGTCATGGGCATGATCTACGATGACGTCAAAGCCGGGAAGACCATCGACCAGCGGGCATTTAAGGACGTCTCCCGCGCCCTTCTGCATGACGGCGCCGAGGCGGTCGTACTCGGTTGCACCGAACTTTCTCAGGCGAAGGTGGAGATGGATCTAAGCGACCTTTATATCGACATTATCGACGTACTGGCAAGCGCCTGTGTACGTGAATGTAAGGAGAACTGAAGAAAATGCATAATCATGTGCTGAAAGATCTGAAAAATACGGCAGGAAAGTTTCCGGACAAGAAGGCCTTCTGCGGGGAACACTCCGCGCTTACTTTTCAGCAGCTCGATCACGCCGTGGATACGATCGGTACTTTTATCCTCGAAAAGAATATAAGAAAGAGCCCCATCGTGGTCTTTATGGAAAAATCTCCGGAGGAGGTCGCCACGTTCTTCGGCATCATCCGCGCGGGCAGCTACTATGTGCCGATCGATGCGGAAATGCCTTCTGTGCGTATCCATCTGATCCTCGAAAACGTCAAGTCTCCGCTTCTGATCTGCGATGATTCGACATTCGAAAAAGTCGGGGAACTGGGCTTTTCGGGCAGTATCGTGAAATACTCCGAGATCCTCGATGGCGGAAAAATCGACGATGCCGCGCTTTCGGCCGTTTATAACGATTCCATCGATACGGATCCTCTTTATATCGTGTTCACCTCGGGATCCACGGGTGTTCCGAAGGGTGTCGTAGGCTGCCATCGTGCCGTCAACGACTATATCGACCAGTTGTCGGAAGTGCTGGGCTTTTCCGAGGAAACGGTCTTCGGAAACCAGACACCGCTTTATCTCGACGCGTGCTTTAAGGAGCTTTTCCCGACGATCCGATATGGCGCGACGACGTATTTCGTGCCGAAGGCACTTTTCATGCAGCCGTTAAAGCTCGTCCAGTATCTGAACGAACATGAGATCAACACCGTCTGCTGGGTCGTCTCGGCGCTGACGATCATCTCGACGTTCGGCACATTTAAGACAGAGATCCCGAAGTACTTAAAGACCATCGCTTTTGGTTCCGAGGTATTCCCGATCAAGCAGTTCCGCATGTGGCGGCAGGCGCTTCCGGAGGCGACATTTACGAATCTTTACGGACCGACGGAAGGTACAGGCATGTGCTGCTACTACCGCGTGAACAGAGATTTTGAAGACGGAGATGCGATCCCGATCGGACGACCTTTCGACAATACCGACATCCTCCTTCTCGACGAAGAGGATCACGAAGTGACAAAAGAAAGCGGGAAGCAGGGCGAGATCTGCATCCGCGGCACGTCCCTCACGCTCGGCTATATGAATAATCCCGAGAAGACCTCGGAGGCCTTTACCCTGAATCCGCTTCAGACGCACTGGCCGGAGCTGATTTACAGAACAGGCGACATCGGACGCTATAACGAAGCAGGCGAGCTGATGTTCGTGTCGAGAAAGGACTTCCAGATCAAGCACATGGGCCACCGTATCGAGCTTGGCGAGATCGAGGTCAATGCGCAGATGATCGACGGGATCACGGGCGCGGCCTGCATCTACGATAAAGAGAAGGGAAAGATCGTTCTTTTCTATAGCGGGAATAAGGAAGAAGCCGATATGAAGGTCATCCTGAAGGACAGCCTCCCCCGTTACATGGTGCCGAACGTCACAAGAAAACTCGATCGGATCCCGCTGACCAGTAACGGCAAGACCGACCGTGTCGCGCTCGCGGAAATGGTAAAGACCAGATCCTGAGTTCCGGCGGTTTTGCGAATGCCGGCAAAAATGGTATCATATCGATGAAAGAAGCCGTGAAGAGGTATTTAACATGGATGAACTGATTGAGATTCTGAAAGATATTCACCCGGATGTGGATTATGAAACAGCCACGGATCTGGTCGATGGCAAGATCCTGGATTCCTTCGATATCATCTCGCTCGTTTCCGAGATCGCAGACAAGTTCGACGTTGTGGTTTCGGCAGAGCACATGATCCCCGAAAACTTCAATTCCGCGCAGGCTCTGTGGGACCTGATCCAGCGGCTTGAGGACGAGGAGTAAAACGCTTGCGGCGAAATCGCCGTGACCGAAAGAACTGAGTATGCTTTTTACTTCCTACGCATTTATCGGATTTCTGTTCCTTCTTGTGGCGCTCTACTATGTGCTGCCGAAGAAGGCCCAATGGCCCTTGCTCCTGCTGGGGTCTTACGTTTTCTATTACTATGCGGGATGGAAGTTTCTTTTCTATATCCTGGCGGTGACGATCATCACCTACGTCGCAGGCCTTCTGATCTCCCGTAACAAGAAGAGCGCCGACGCCCGTTTTTCCGAGATGAAAGAGCTCGATAAGAGCGGCAGCGCCTCTCCTGAGGAAGTCGGCAAAGAAGCCCGAAAGAAGTTCAAGGAAAAAGAGAAGAGCAGAAGACGGAAGATCATGGCGATCGGTATCACGCTCGCGCTTCTGATCCTCGCCGTCGTAAAATACACAAACTTCACGATCTATAACATCAACGGGATCCTGTCGGCCTTCCATGCGCCGAAGAGGATCAACTTCCTGACGATCGCCCTGCCGACGGGTATCTCCTTTTATACCTTCCAGGCCGTAAGCTACGTCATCGACGTGTACCGCGACCGCCACGAAGCGCAGACGAACTTCTTTAAGTACGCGCTCTTCGTGTCTTTCTTCCCGCAGCTGGTACAGGGCCCGATCAGCCGATATGGCGATCTGAGCAAAGAACTCTATTCTCCGCATTCTTTTTCCGGTAGGACCGTGGAGCGCGGCTTTCAGAGAGTCCTCTGGGGATATTTCAAAAAGCTCGTGATCGCGGACCGTATCCTGCCCGCGGTCAATACCATGATCGATACGCCTGAGAACTTCAAGGGCGCCTATGTTTTCCTCGTCATGATGTTCTACGCGCTTGAACTCTATGCCGACTTTACCGGAGGCATCGATATCACGATCGGTATCGCCGAGATGCTCGGTATCCCGGTAAAAGAGAACTTCGAGCGGCCCTTCTTCAGTAAGAATATCGCTGAATACTGGCGCAGATGGCACATTACGATGGGCACCTGGTTTACGGACTATATCTTCTATCCGATCTCGGTATCGGGTCCGATGCTCAAGCTCAGCAAGTGGAGCCGTAAACACCTCGGCGAGAAGGTAGGAAAGCGCCTCCCGGTTTATCTTGCGTCCTTTATCGTGTGGTTCACTACAGGTATCTGGCACGGCGCGAGCTGGAACTTCATCGTATGGGGTCTCGGGAACTTCGTGGTCATCATGATCTCCCAGGAATTAGAGCCTCTCTATAGGAAATTCCATAAGAAGGTGAACACCGACGGAAGCACGGTCTATAAGACCTTCCAGGTCGGAAGGACCATCCTCATTATGAGTGCGCTTCGTCTTTTTGACTGCTACAGAAATGTCCCGCTTACCTTTAAGATGTTCGGCACCATGTTCACGACATGGAACTGGAATACCCTCGGAAACGGTGCACTCCTTCAGCTCGGCATCAGCCGCGCGGACTATGTGATCCTTGCCATCGGCACGATCCTCCTGATCGTGGTCAGCATGTTTGCCCGTTCCGGCTCTGTTCGTGACAAGCTGGAGAAGAAACTGCCCATGCCGGGAAGATGGATCCTCTTTACGGTCCTTCTGCTTCTGATCCTGGTATTCGGTGCCTACGGCCAGGGCTACGACGCCTCCCAGTTCATCTATAACCAGTTCTAAAAAGAAAAGCCGCGTCCGATCCCGACGCGGCTTATTTATGGTTCCTTAAGTCATACCCATTTCAGGCGGTTTTTAAATTGCACTTTCCCGGTACCTTTTTCTTTGCTTCCGATGATCGTGCCGATCTCATAGCAGTCGTAGAAGGCGGACAGGTGCGAGATCACCTTCTTCTTATCTTTCTGGGAAACGACGATCGTCATGCCGACACCCATGTTAAATGTGGTGAGCATCTCGGAGTCCGAGACATTTCCTTTTTCCTTGATGAAGCCGAAAACAGGGAGGATCCGGATCTTCGCCCGGTCGATCATCGCAGAGAGTCCGTCCGGGATAATGCGGCAGAGATTTCCCTCGATACCGCCGCCCGTGATATGCGCCATGCCGCGGATCAGATCTTTTCCAAAGAGACCTTTTAGAGCGGGATAATAGGGCGTATGGGGTTTCATGATTTCTTCGATGAAGGTGTTTCCGTTGATCTTTTCGAGCTTGATCTGCGGCATCTTATCGATGAGCATGCGCACCAGCGAGTAGCCGTTGGTGTGAAGGCCGTTGGAAGCAAGAGCCAAAACAGCATCGCCTTCTTCGATCTTCGATCCGTCGATGATGTGTTTCTTCTCCGCGATGCCGGCGATGCTCGAGGTGAGGACATATACGCCCGCATCCACGACCGATGGCTGGATGGAAGTCTCGCCGCCGACAAGAGAGCATTCATTCTCGCGGCAGGCATCTGCGACGCCCTTAACGAGCGCGCTGATTGTCGCCTTCTCGGCTTTGCCGCAGACGATGGTGTCGAGGACCGCGAGGGGAGTGGCGCCCATGACAGCGATATCGTTGACAAGGTGGTTGATCATGTCATGGCAGATCGACTCGGTGTAGCCATATTCCATGGCGAGTTTCTGCTTCGAGCCCGGCTCTTCCGACTTCAGCACGAGGACCGGTTCTTTTATAGCGGGAAAATGAATATCGTAAAGAGAGGCAAACGGCCCGAGACCGTTGAGGACGCGGCGGTCCTTCGTCTCCAGGTGCTTCTTCATCTCGCTTTTGATCGAGTCGGTATAGGCGATGTCGATGCCCGCCTTGCTGTACGAAAGCCCGTCCTGCTCCTTCTCGCAGCCCGAGAGGAGCTCGTCGACAGAGACGCCGAGGGCTTTAGCCAGATCTGCGAGAAGTTCGATGTTCGGATAGGCTTTCCCGTTCTCCCATTTTGAAATAGTCTGAAAGGATACATTCAACTGCTGCGCGAGCTGTCCCTGGGTCAGTCCCAGCTCATGGCGCTTTCCGGTGATGAATTCTCCGACTCTCATACTGTCAACCATAGTCATTTCCTCCGTCTCTGCGGTGCTTTCGCGGATCTTCTGTTCAACTTTAGTATGCGCAGAAGAGGGGATCGATACAATAACATTATCGTTGAAAACGGAGGAAAAATTCAATCAACGGGCGAATTATTTTCTTCGGGTATGGGTGTTGGGGTAATTCTGGTTTTTCCCATCACCAATTTTGAACTGCTTTTCATGGGGATTTCTCTCAATTGAGATTTCCCATGCCGGAACGATCATGGGAGATTGCTTGTTTATTAGATTCCCCATGCCAAAATCACTTGAATGGATCATGGGAATTTCTAAAAATCTAGAAAACCCATGAAAAATGACTGAAAAAACGGCATGGGAAATGCTTTGTTTTTGAAAACCCCATGAAAACAGCCTGTAAGCATAGGCATGGGTTTTCCTTTGTCCTCCCCAATCCCATGAAAAGCCCAAAAAACAGACAAAGAAAAAGAGTTCTCGCTGTGCCTCCGGAGGGCAGCGCCCGAGGACAGCACAAGAGAACTCCTTTTCTTGTCGATGATTCTTTATGGTTACTTCTTCAGTCCCATGACCACCCACTCTTCGTTTTCCAGGTGGTACGGCGTGCCGCAGTTCGGGCACTGCAGGAGGTGCATGGCGTCGAAGCTGGCGGCGCAGGTCTTGCAGTTTACGGCGTGGATGGAGAAACCGTAGTCCTCTTTCGCGGTAAGCTTTTTGACGAGCGTCATGTTGAAGTCTTCTTTTCTCTGGACGATCTTGCCGTCGATGAGATAGGTGTTGAACATGTAAAGGCGGACCAGGAGCACGAGATCGTCACCGTTCTGGACGGTCAGGTTCAAAAACTTCATGGCGCCTCTATAGTCGATGTCGATGAGATTATCGATGTCGGGGATATTCGGATCGCCACGGTAGATACTCATATTGGTCCGGTCTTCGGAAAAAGCGATGGCACGGAACAGCGACATCGCCTTGCCTTCAAAGAGCTCATAGGAGAATTCCGGATCGAAGCGGGCCATGGCTTTGGAAAGTGCATTCTTCGTAAGGGCGGCAGAAGCAATGTCGGCGGTAGATACGGCATGCGCGGTCATCTTTCCCATCGCGAAGATCGCGAAGAATATACTGTAGATCATGTAAATGATGATGAAGCCAAGTCCGCCGCCGGCAAGTCCGGCGAAGGCGCCGATGAGGACGGATACCCAGGCGCGGTCCATTCCCGACCAGGAGGCGACGCCCGCATAAATGGCCACATAGATACCGAAAAGGATCGCGAGGAATCTGACTCTTTTAATGATGTCATCCATATTGGTCTTGCCCATGAGCTGGGACATCAGGTAGAAGTTGGTGACGCAGGGGAAGAGCTGCTTCATCTGGAATCTCGTGCCGCACATCGGGCAGCCGTTCGCGAAGATCTCAAGAGTCGCCGGGTGTCCGCAGTTCGGGCAGGTGTAGGCCGCATTCTGGATGTCCGGGCGGTTTAGGATGTTCGTGTAGAAGATACTTGCGCTCTTCTTGTGTTTTTTCAGGACCTTCTGAGAAGAAGCATTTGAATACTGCGTGGAGGATTCGCACTCGACAAAAGACAGATCCACGGTATAAGGCGGGCGGTTCTTGGTAGCGGTGTGCTTGACGCCCTTTTCGAGGACCTCGTAGCGTCGCTGGATCTTCACGCCTTTTTCCGCAAGGCGCTTCTCGTGCTGGTGCAGAAAGTACCGCATGTCCTGGGAGGCGCGGGTCGGCTCGGTGCCGTCTTCGTAAAAACGGGCGATCTCACTGACAAAATCATCGCGGATCTTGTCCGATGGTTTTTCGACAGGATTTGCGATCTCCCGCCAGTTCTGGATGTTTTCAGCGATTCTATCCCTAAAAGATGTTGCCATAATAATACCCTCCAACTCCAACGTTTACGACTTTATTCTAACACAGTAAGCAGCATCCTTTTACCTGTGAAGAAGCGAAATAACGTCACAAACCTGCCGCCTTGTGCTACAATGCTTGTGTTAAAGAAAAAGGGGAGAAGAAATGTCCGAAACGAAGAGCAGGAAGAATAAGGTGATCGTGCGCGTGCCCATCGTGCTTGCGCTTATTGTTGTTTCGGGACTCCTGATCTATTGCGTGGACCTTCTTCTGCGCCCGAAGTATATGGGCGACGTTACCGAGGGAGCGCTCACGGCTGAGTACTACGAGGCCTACGGTGAACACGATGTGCTTTTTGTCGGTGACTGCGAGGTCTATGAGAACTTCTCCACCGTACAGCTCTGGAAAGAGTTCGGTATAAACAGCTTTATCCGTGGCGGCGCCCAGCAGCTGGTCTGGCAGTCCTACTACCTTCTTGAGGACGCGCTCCGCTATGAAACCCCGGACGTCGTTGTCTTTAATGTTTTATCCCTGATGTATAATGAGCCCCAGAAAGAGGCCTATAACCGAATGGCGCTGGACGGCATGCGCTGGAGTACGACGAAGTGGAATGCGATCAAAGCCTCGATGTGCGAAGGCGAGAGCATGATCGATTACATCTTCCCGATCCTCCGCTACCACAGCCGCTGGAACGAACTGACGGCGGAAGATTTCAAGTACTGGTTCAAAAAGGACCTGGTGTCCTTTAACGGTTACTATCTGAGGACCGAGATCATGCCCGCAGGCGAAATGCCGCCGGCTAGACCTCTCGCCGATCCGTCCTTCGGAGACAAGGCGATGGAGTACCTCGATAAGATGACGGAACTTTGTGAAAAGAAGGGCATCCATCTGGTGCTCATCAAGTCCCCGTCGCTTTATCCGCACTGGTACGACGAATGGGATGCTCAGATGGAGAAGTATGCCGAAGAGCACGGGCTCCTTTATATCAACATGCTGAAGATCGCTGAGTCTGATGTGGGGATCGATTATTCTCTCGATACCTACGACGCGGGACTTCATATGAATGTCACCGGCGCCGAAAAATGCGCGTCGTACCTCGGGAAGATCCTCGTCGAGAAATACGGCCTTACCGACCACAGAAACGATGAGAAGATGAGCCGCTACTGGGACAAGGTCATTGCCCGCTACGACGAGGCGAAAAGCGCCGGCGTCAACTGATCCTTCTTCCCGAAAAGATCCATTCTTATTCACAAATGCTTCATGACTTTTTTATTTTTTTCTTTGCGCTCTTATCTGCAAAGTGGTAAAGTGATTTTAATAAAGTATAGTTATTTTGTAAGAAATAGGAGGAGGCTTCTTGCAGGATAGCAGGAGAGCCTTCGGGGCGAAAACATGAAGATTACAAGTAAAAACCGGTCTGTCCCATATGCCCAAAGCTTGCCTTGCACACCCTTTTTCAGGCCCGGGTTCCTACGGATATTGTGTGTATGCCTTGCCATGCTTTTTGCATCCGCAGGGCTTTTTTCTATAAAAGGACCGGCCCGCGCGGCCACGGATGAAGAAAAAGAGGCGGAGGCGGCGCATCTGGTGGATGCTTCGAGAGGCTACTCTCCGGTTCTATATAACAATACGAGCGGTCTTCCGACTTCGGAGGCCAATGCTATCGTCCAGACTTCCGAAGGATTTATCTGGATCGGAAGCTACGGCGGCCTGATCCGCTACGACGGCAATACCTTTGAGCGTATCGATTCTGTGCAGACGGGGATCTCCAGTGTTGTCAGTCTTTTCGTCGATTCGAAGGAGAGACTGTGGGCCGGAACGAACGACTCAGGCGTAGGCGTTCAGGATCGCGGAGAATGGACGATCTTCAACAAGCAGAACGGACTGAAATCGCTTCTTGTCCGCTCGATCGTCGAGGATGAGAACGGGCTGATCTATCTGGGCACGGCGGAGGGCGTGAATCTGGTTGACGAGAACTTGAAGATATCAAGTCCGGAGGACAAAAAGATCAGCAAAGAATATGTGAGAATGCTCAAAATGGGCTGTAACAACACCGTGTATGCCCTGACCATCGATGGCGCGATCTTCACCATGAAGGACGGCCGGCTGGTCTCCTACTACAGCCCGCAGGATCTGAATCTTTATGGTATCCACGCGATCCTGCCGGATGAAAAGATCGCCGGGAATATCTACTGTGCCACGAAGGGCAGTTCGAAAGTCTATTACGGAACTCCGGGAAAAGAACTGAAGGAGATCGGAGATGTCGATCCGGTTTCCTCCGTCAATTCCATCGATGTACTGGGCGATGAGATCTGGGTATGTGCGGATAACGGCATTGCCAGGATCATCGGAGACCAGCATATAGTCCTTGAGAACATCCCGATGACGACCTCGATCGAAGGCCTGATGGCGGATTACCAGAGCAATCTGTGGTTCGTCTCTTCCCAGCAGGGCGTTATGAAGATCGTGCCGAACCGGTTTGCGGATCTGTATGATCAGTACCAGCTTCCGGACGACGTGGTCTATACCACATGTCTTTCTAAGGGAAAACTTTTCATCGGCACCAAGACACGAGGCCTGATCGTCATGGAGAACCGGCAGATCTTAAGTTCGCTTCCTGTCGAAAAGATCGTGTCGGCGTCCGGCGTCGAATATGAGGAAAAAGATCTGATCCGGCTTCTTTCGAAGGCGAAGATCCGTTCCATTTTAAAAGACAGCAAAGATCAGCTGTGGTTCAGTTCTTTCAGTGATGAATATCCGCTGGTCCGTTACGATGGCAAAGTGGCCACGGTCTTCGCGGAGCAGGAGGGTCTTCCGTCGGAGCGTGTGCGTGCGGTCTGCGAGTGTGCCGACGGCACGATCGTGGCGGCTTGTACCGGAGGCGTAGCCATGATCTCCGGGAACCGGATCACCCACATCTATGGTGAAAAGGATGGCATTGAAAATGACGAGATCCTGACGATCTGCGAGACACAGCACGGAGAGCTCCTGATCGGTACCGACGGTGACGGCATCTATGTCTTTAAGAACGGCGTCATGAAGCACATCAGTACGGATAACGGCTTGAAGTCCGATGTCGTCATGCGTATCAAAAAGGACCGGATCCGCGACATCTACTGGATCGTGACCAGTAACTCGATTGCGTATATCACATCGGACTTCGATGTGGTCACGATCAAGAATTTCCCTTATTCCAATAACTTTGACCTGTATCAGAACGAAAACGATGATATGTGGGTCTTAAGCAGTAACGGTATCTATGAAGTTCCGACGAAAGAAATGATCTCCAACGATAAGATCTCACCTTTCTTCTATGGCCGGGACAACGGACTTGCCTGCTTTGCCACCTCCAACTCCTACAGTGAACTGACAGATGAGGGAGATCTCTACATCGCCGGATCTTCGGGCGTCGTGCTGACGAACATCAACGAAGCGGATGAGGTCACGACTGAGGTGAACATCATAGTGCCGTTCATCGAAGCGGACGGAGTGAAGATCTATCCGGACGAAAACGGTGCTTTTACCATTAAAGCGGATACGAGAAAACTGACGGTGTATCCTTACTGCTTCAATTATTCTCTGGTCAATCCGGAGATGACATACACCCTCGAAGGCTTTGACAGGATCGGCACGACGGTCAGACGCTCGGAGCTCGGCCCGGTCTCCTATACGAACCTTTCCGGCGGCGAATATACCTTCCGTCTGCAGATGCTCACTGCGCAGGGTGATGTCCAGAAGGAAATCACTGTGACCATCGTGAAGACGAAAGCATTTACGGAGACGACCAGATTTAAGGCCCTGATGATCCTTCTTCTGATCGCGGTCATTATGCTTCTTGCCATGCTCTTTGCCAGAAAACGTACGGAAAAGCTCGTCAAGAAGGAACGGGAACAGAGACTGCTCGTCCGCGAGATCGTCGAGGCATTCGCGAAAGTTATCGATATGAAGGACCGCTATACGAATGGTCACTCCACCCGTGTGGCGGAATATACGGCTATGCTCGCCAGAGAACTCGGCTACGATGAGGAGACGGTCGATAAGTACAGAAATATCGCACTTCTCCACGATATCGGGAAAGTCGGTATCTCATCCGAGACACTGAACAAGCCGGGAAGGCTTACAGACGAAGAGTTCAAGGAGATCAAGTCCCACTCCGGCAAGGGCTATAACGTCTTAAAGAACATCAGCATCATGCCGGAGCTGGCGATCGGTGCGCGCGACCATCACGAGAGGCCGGACGGACATGGTTACCCGAAGGGCTTAAAGGGAGAAGAGATCCCGAGAGTCGCCCAGATCATCGCCGTAGCGGATACGTTTGATGCCATGTATTCCGATCGTCCATATAGAAAACGCATGAACTTCGAAAAAGCGATCTCGATCATCCAGGAAGTGTCCGGCACCCAGCTGACGGAAGACGTCGTGGACGCCTTTATGCGCCTGGTGGACAGAGGCGAATTCAGAGCTCCCGACGATATCGGCGGCGGTTCGACGGAAGATATCAGCAACATCCATAAAAAGGAAGGCATGATCGTCAGTGGCGAGAGCGGAAAGCCCTTCGCTAAGCCTTCCGGAGACACGCCGGACGATCCCTCCGAGAAGCCGGACGGAAAGACGGAGGAGAAGACGGCGCCTTCTGAAAACTCCGGGGAAAGTGAAAAAGGAAAAGAGAAGAAATGATTTCCCTTTCCGATTGTGACAGTTTGCTGATTGAAACTATTTCCATTTAATGCGACAATAGGCGAAGGAAAAGCCCTATTCAGGGATAACTGCGTTTTAAAAGGAGAAGGAAGAATGAAAAAGATTGGTTCTTTGGTGCTCGTGCTGGTCATGGCTTTAGCGATGGCCGCCTGCTCGGATACGAATACAGTAAAAAAGACAAGTACAAATGGTTCCAATGCGGAGACCTCGGCTTCGGAGCAGTCCCAGACAACACAGGGAAGTGACAATGCTTCCGTGGATGTGACTCTCGATACCACAGGCAACTTCGTTTTCAAATATGAGAATGTGGATATCCTCCTCGGTGCGGAACCGACAGATATCCTCGCCAAACTCGGCGAACCGAAATCCAAGCTCGATGTGCCGTCCTGCGCACACGATGGTACGGATTATGTCTATACCTACAACAACATGGTGCTGACCGTCTATATTGCAACAGGCAGCACCGTCGGCTATATCTCCGATGTCCGTCTGACCTCTGACCTCGTGGCGACACCGGAAGGACTTGAGATCGGGAATTCCACGGATGTGGCTGTTTCCAAGTATGGCGATGCCGATAAGACGACAGATTCGCTCTGGATCTACAAGCGTGGTACTTCCCAGCTCATGCTGTCGATCAATAACGGCAAGATCATCTCGATCGAATATCAGATCCCGTAAGGATCTTTTCGGGAAGAAAGAGAAGAACGGTAAGGAGTAAGAGGTTTGGCGCATTACTACGACGAAAACCCGCAGGGTGAATCGGACCGCCGCGTGATCCAGTCCAGGATGCATGGTATGGATTTCTTTTTCACCACAGATTCGGAAGTGTTCTCCAAGAAGTTTTTGGACTTCGGGTCGAGGACGCTTCTTGAGGCTGCGATCACGGATCTTACCGAGTGCGAAAAGAAGAAAGGGAAGCTTTTGGACCTCGGCTGCGGCTACGGCCCGATCGGGATCATCATGAAGAGAGTTTTCTCTTCGATGGAAGTGACGATGGTGGATATCAATAACCGGGCCCTCGAGCTTGCACGCGAGAACGCCGAGAACAACAGCGTCAAGTGCGTGGATGTGCACCAGTCCGACGGATGTTCAAATGTGGAAGGCCTTTTCGACGTCGTCCTCACCAATCCGCCGGTGCGCGCCGGCAAACAGACCGTATTTTCCTTCTACGACGGCGCCTTCGAGCATATGGCGGAGGGCGGACGCCTCTACGTGGTGCTTCAGAAGAAGCAGGGAGCGCCGTCTTCCGAGAAATATCTTCTGGAGAAATTCGGCAACTGTGATGTCATCGCCAGAGAATCCGGCTACTGGATCATGCGGTCGGTAAAGAACTGAGAAAGTCCGTTTCTCGTTTTTTTTGATTTGATTTTATTATTTACCTAGCGTACAATAGGGTTTCAAGCGCCGGGCGTGACCTGTTTTTATTTTTCTGCTTGAAAAGGACCGGTAAGGGCTTTCGGCGCGACAGTATTTGAATATGAGGTGAAGAATATGGGTTCTTGTGATTCCTGTAAGTCAAAAGATTCCTGTCCGACTGCTTCGGCAGGCGGTTCCTGCGGCTCCTCTGAGCCGGAATCTCTCATCGCTCCGCTGCATGAGAAATCCAGTGTAAAAAAAGTCATCGGCGTCTGCAGCGGTAAGGGCGGCGTCGGTAAGTCCTTCGTAACGAGCGTTCTGGCAGCAAGACTTGCCAGAGACGGATATCGTGTGGCGATCCTCGATGCGGACGTGACAGGTCCTTCCATTCCGAAGGCTTTCGGCCTGAAGGGTCAGCTCCGCGGCGATGAGAACGGGATCCTCCCGATGACCTCCCACTCCGGCATAAAGATCGTTTCCGTCAACCTGGTAATGGAAAACGAAGACGCTCCGGTCGTATGGAGAGGCCCGGTGATCTCCGGTGTCGTCAAGCAGTTCTGGTCTGACGTGATCTGGGAAAATATCGATGTTATGCTGATCGATATGCCGCCGGGAACAGGTGATGTTCCGCTTACGGTATTCCAGTCCATCCCGCTCGATGGTATCTTCCTCGTATCCACTCCGCAGGATCTCGTTTCCATGATCGTCAACAAGGCGAGAAACATGGCTCTGCTCATGCAGGTCAAGGTCCTCGGTTTCGTCGAGAACATGAGCTACACCATCTGCAAGCACTGCGGGGAGAAGACACCTCTCTTCGGTGAAGAAGGCAAGGTCAAAAAGGCCGCAGACGAGCTCGGTGTCCCGCTCCTCGACAAGCTCCCGCTTGACCCGGATATTACGGCGCTCGTTGACGAGGGTCATATCGAAAAGGTCCCGTCTGATATTCTTTCCGGCGCAGTGGAATTCGTCGAGAAGATGCTCGAAGGCTGAGGTCTCCTATGAGACAGCCTTCTTTTAAGAAGCTGATAACATCCCTGGCATGCCTGGTGCTGATACTGGGCATGCCGGGCTTTTTTTGTTCCTGCGGCCGGAAAAAGACCGGAAATGCCGATCTCGGAGATTATCACAAGTATCTCGGGGATTACTACTATGACTGCTCCATCAGCGCGATGGTCTTCGAAGTCCCGGAGGGCGAGGAGGAACCCGGTATCTTATACCGGCAGGTCACGGATCTGGAGAAACTGACGCAGGTCTGCCCGATCCCGGTATGCTTTTTCTTCTATTCGGGCATGCAGGCTGACAGATACGGCCTTTTCGCCTGCATAGAGGAAGTCGCCGAAGTCTATCACGATAAGGTCCTGATCGTGGCGATCGATGCGCTTGCGGAAAAAGAACTGTCGTCGTCCTATAACGTGGATGCCCTTCCGGAGGCGATCATCATCAAAGAGAACCGGCAGAAGGCGCGCTTTAACGGAAAAGACCGCGAGAACTGGACCGCGCAGGATCTGGCGCAGTGGATCGTGACAGAAGCCCGGAAGTGAGAGAAGGTTTCTCATGATATAATAGGGAAGAATCTGATGGAAAAGGCGGAACAGATTATGCAGTACGAATACGCAAACGGAATAGGTCAGGACAGCCATCGTTTCATGCAGCCCTGTGAGGCGCAGCTCAAGAGTGCCGATAAGTGGCCGAAGAAGCTGATCCTGGGCGGCGTGGAATTTGAAGGAGAGACTCCTCTGGTCGCCAACAGCGACGGCGATGCTGTCTTGCATGCACTGACCAATGCGATCTCCGGCGTGACGGGGATCAATATCCTGGGCGCGATCGCCGACCAGATGTGTAAGGAAGGCATCACAGACAGCTCGAAATATCTGGAAAAGGCCATTTCCTTCTCCCGTGACCAGAACTGGGAACTGACGCATATTTCCATCAGCATTGAAGCCAAGCGCCCGAAGTTCATGAATAAGATCGGCCCCATGAAGGTCCGCATCGGCGAACTTACAGGGATCGACCCGGGAAGGGTCGGCATCACCGCGACATCCGGCGAAAACCTCACGCGCTTCGGCGAAGGGGAAGGCATCATGGTCTTTTGCAGTGTGACCATGCGCCGCCCGGAAGAATGATTCTTTTTAAAAAGAACCGGAAAAATTAAAACCGGATCAGATCTCCCTTTGCTCCTTCAGCAGGAACTCCGCAAGAGAAGCATCTTCCGGGGTCGTGATCTTGATATTTCCATAAGAACATGGGATCAACCGGACAGGAATGCCCAGGGCTTCGGCCAGTGCGGTATCGTCCGTAGCCGTGATCCCTTTTTCTTTTGCCTTTGTATTTACTTCCCGGAGCACACCATACTTAAAGACCTGCGGGGTCTGCACTTCGTAAAGAAGGGATCTGTCGAGCGTCCGGTCCACAAGTCTCGGAGAAACGTCCGAAGAAGGCGTCTCTTCCACGGCGCACTTGATCGTGTTCTTGCAGGGCGTGGCGGCGACAGAGACATCGTACATCGATCCTGCCGTAAAGCACGCCGTGATGGTCTTTCTGTCCACCATGCATCTGGCGCCGTCGTGGATGAAGACGATGTCTTTGGCATCCGGAACGCGGGATAAGGAAGAAAGCGCTTCGATCCCGCAGGAAACGGAATCCTGACGGGTCGCGCCGCCTTTGACGATCTTTTCCACAAAAGAGATCTTATACTCCGAAACGAGCTCCGAGACAAGCGGGATATTCTCTTCGGAAGTGACGATCACGCCGTGGATCGGGACGGTGCTTTTCTCGGAAAATTCGGCAAAAGCCAGAAGTGTCCTGGCCAGGACCGGGATCCCGTCGATCTTAAAAAACTGCTTGCTGTAGTCAAGCCCCATGCGCGAACCGGTGCCGGCCGCAGGAACGATCAGATAAAGGTCGCGTTTCATAGGGTTAACGGGAATGGACTTGATATCGATCTGCATATTTTCCTCCTTTATGAGAAAAGAACATCGATGGCTTCGGAGAGCTTATCCACGTAGATAAACTCCATCTTCAGCGGAAGTCTTTCCGCTGCGGTCTTGCTCGCGCCCGGAAGGACACATGCGGTAAATCCGAGACGGGAAGCATCGGCCAGACGTTTCTCAAGGTCGCTGACCGGACGCAATTCACCGGTAAGACCCACTTCGCCCAGGACCATCGTGTCTTCGCGGAGAGGCTTTCCAGAGATCGAAGAGAAGACCGCGCAGAGGACCGCAAGGTCACAGGAAGTCTCGTCGATCCGCATGCCGCCGACGACATTGATATAGGCATCCATATTGGAGATGCCGACTTTGCATTTGCTCTCTAAAACAGCCAGCAGCATGGAGATGCGGCCCTTGTCGAGGCCCTGCGTCATGCGCTGGGGATTGGCATAGGAAGAAGGCGCCATCAGTGCCTGGATCTCGAGGAGTACGGCACGCGAGCCCTCCACGACCGAGGTGATCACGGAGCCGGGCGCCATGTGCGGACGGCCGGAAAGAAGGAGAGCCGAGGCGTTCTCGACGCCGACCAGTCCCTTCTGCGTCATCTCGAAAAAGGCCATCTCTCCGGTCGATCCGAAGCGGTTCTTCGTGGCGCGGAGCATGCGAAGGGAAGAAGAGCCGTCACCTTCGAAATAAAGGACGGTATCCACCATATGCTCGATGATGCGGGGACCTGCGATCGCGCCGTCCTTGGTGACATGACCGACCAGGACGATCGGAACATTCAGGGACTTGGCCAGCCGCAGAAGACCGGCCGTGACTTCACGGGTCTGGGAAACAGAACCCGGCGCGGAGGCGATCTCCTCACTGTAGAGTGTCTGGATCGAGTCGATCACACAAAGACCGGGATGGTGTTCGGTGATGAGCTCGGAGATATGTTCGAAAGAAGTCTGGGAACAAAGCGAAATGCTCTCCCGGGAGATGCCGAGACGGTCGGCGCGCATCTTGATCTGGGATTTGGATTCCTCACCGGAGATATAGAGAATTTCTCCACTCGTCTTAACGGCGCCGCTGACCTGCATGAGGAGAGTGGATTTACCGATTCCCGGGTCGCCTCCGACGAGTGTCATGGACCCTTCGACGAAACCGCCGCCCAAGATGCGGTCGAGTTCGGAAATGCCGGAAGAAAAGCGCGGCTCGTTTTCTTTAGCGACTTCGGAGAGCTTGGAGACACCTCTTTCGGCGATCCAGCCGGCGCGAAGAGCAGGCTTGGCATCCGCTGGAGCGGTCTTGGCTTCGACAACTTCATCGAAGGTGTTATATTCCTGGCACGAGGGGCATTTGCCCATCCAGCCGGAGGTCTCATAGCCGCAGCTGCGGCAGACAAACTGTGATTTTTTCTTCGCCATAAGGTCTCCTTGAACGGTGCTTTTCCCGCGGAAAAAGCGGGCGGGATATCGCACCCGATACACCTAATCATACCACCTCGGTATTCCTTTTTTAAGAGAAATTGAGTAAAATACAAAAGATTGTTTGATGTTTGCGAGGAACAAGAGACCATGGACCGCTCCTGGATGGATTTTTATGATGAAGAGATGACCGGCGAAGTCGATCTGCCGGATTTCACACTGTATGAGATGCTGCTGCGCACAGCGACGGTTTTTCCGAAGAAGAATGCAGTCACCTTTGAAGGCACGCATATCACTTTTTCGGAACTTCTCTTCGAGGTAGATTCTTTCGCGGACGCGCTCACAGACTGTAATGTCGGCACGGGTACGGTCGTGACGGTCTGCCTTCCGAATATTCCGCAGGCTGTAGTATCCATATACGCGATCAATAAACTCGGCGCCATTGCGAATATGGTCCATCCGAAAACACCTGCCACAGAGCTGAAAAACAGCATGCAGCAGACAGGCAGTGAGTGCCTTTTGATCCTGGACGCGCTCCTGCCGAAGAGCAGAGAGATGCTCGATGAGATGAATCCGGGTCTGGTCATCGTATGTGAAATCGGTGATTATCTTTCCAAGCCGAAAGCACTTGCCTTTCACTTCGCGAAGGGAAGAAAGATCCCGAAATACCCGAAGGACTCCTTCTATATTTCGTATTCGGACCTGATCCTTCACGGAGATCTGCTGAGAAGCGGCAAGATCACCGGCGAATATGACTGGCCCGGTGCTTTTGAAGAAGAAAAAGAAAAAGCACCGAAGGCGCCGTATGTCCGCCCGATCAGTCCCGATGCCCCGGCTGTCTACCTTCACAGTGGCGGTACGACAGGCTCTCCGAAGATCATCATGATCTCTTCAAAGAATATGAACCATCTGGCGGTCTGTGGACCGCAGATCATCCGGGTTCAGGACCCGTTCTCCGATCCGGAAAATTTTCCGGATCTGACTATGGTGGCGATCCTGCCGCTGTTCCACGGATTCGGCATCTGCATGTGCATGCACTGCATGATCGTTAATGCCATCAATATGCTTCTTGTCCCGATCTTTAAGCCGGATGAACTGGCGAAGATCATCCGGAAGGAGAAGCCGCAGCTCATCGCCGCCGTGCCGACGCTTTACGAGGGCATGATGAAGAGCGAGAAGCTCCGGAAAATGAAACTTGATTTCCTGATCGCCTGCTTTTCCGGCGGCGACACGCTCCCGATGGACCTCAAGAAACGCTTCGAGGAGTTCCTCCACGAGAGAGGCTCGAATATCTCTCTTCGTGAAGGTTACGGACTGACCGAGACGGTGACCGTCTGTTCCGTCAATCCGGAAAAGAACTGCAGAGACGGTTCTGTCGGACTTCCGCTTCCGAAGATCGACATGAAGGTCGTCCGTCCGGGCACGAATGAAGAGATCCCCTACGGGGAAAAAGGTGAGATCTGCATCGCAGGTCCGACGGTCATGCTCGGATACCTGAATGATCCGGAGGCGACGGATCTGGCCATCCATACCCATGAGGACGGAAGACGCTGGATCCACAGCGGCGACATGGGACACAGAGATGAAGACGGCTATTTCTACTTTGACCAGCGCATCAAGCGCATCATCAAGGTGTCCGGCGTCCCTGTTTTCCCGACGCAGATCGAAAAGACCCTGTCGAAGGTCGAAGAGGTGGAAGTGTCCTGTGCGGTCGCGATTCCGCATCCTTATCGTCTCCACGTGGTCAAAGCATACATTGTGCTGAAGGACCGGACGGCTTCGGAAGAGAAGAAGGAAATGGTCAGACAGAAACTGGAAGAGATCTGCGAGTCGGATCTGATTCCGTATGCCCGTCCTGTAGAATATGAATTCCGGGAAGACCTCCCGAAAACGAAGATCGGCAAGATCGACTACCGCGCCCTGGAACAGGAGGCGCAGCCCCCGAAGGAGGAGTCTGTAACGAATGCATAACCGGCATGTCCTGCATGTGATGGCAAGTGAGTGGAAGAAGACCAGAAAGACTCCGGTCCAGCTGGTCATGATGCTCCTTGTGCCGGTTTTAAGCGTTCTTTTCCTCTCCTGGGGAATGGATTATATCCTGGGTATCAGCTCACACTATAAGGCTGCGGTTTTTTTCGCCGACGATAAAGTCGAGCTCGCCGAAGAGGTGCTGGCTGACGAATACCCGTACTTTTCTTTTCGAAATGGAGATAAGGAAGATGCGAAGGACCTGATCTACGAGGGCAAGATCGACACCGCCCTGATCGTCGGGGAGGAGGAGATAAGGCTCATCTACGACAGTTCGCTCCTGACTTCCTCTGCCGCTTTAAAAGACTCGTCCGACATCGCCGCCGACCTTTCGATGCTTCTGGAAGGAAAAGAATACTACGACGGGATGCAGCTTTTCTACCCGCAGGAAGAACTTATAGATCTGAGCACCCCGATGGATAAACTGCAAAAGCATATCGATCAGCTGGCCGGCGTCGTCGGCATGATCATCTTCCTCATGATGGCCAGTAATGCCATGACTATTTCCGCGCGGTCTATCACAGGCGAGAAGGAGCGTCAGACCTTCGACACACTGGTCCTGTGTCCCGCACCGCTTCGGAAGATCCTGCTCGGAAAGATGCTGATGATGATGGCCGAGATCTTCCTTTCCGGAGTGATGGGCGTACTTGCGGCCATTGCCGGCATGGCCATCTGGAGCCGGAAGAATTTTGCTACGATCTGCGAGCAGGCAGGGCAGGACGGCCTTTGGATCCTCGTGCTCCTTCTCCTGCTTCTTGCCGTCACGATGGCCGTCACGGCGATCTTTACCTTCATCGGTTCGGCCTTTTCCCAGACGAAAAAAGCCTCGCTCTTTTCTTCGGCCGGTATGGTGGTCGTTTCCGTTGCCGCGATGCTTCCGACATTTCTTACGACAGATCTCGTCAAGTATATCCCCATGGCGAACTGGACGCCCTCGATCCTTGACATCTGCCGCCATGACATACACTTCGTTCCGCTTCTTGTGGCGCTTCTGATTTCCGCCGCGCTCCTATGCATCAGCATGATCCTGTCCACAGGATTATGGGAAAGGACTTCCGAATGATCACGATCGAACACCTGAAAAAGACATTCAAGAAGAATAAGGTCGAGGCCGTAAAAGACGTCTCTCTGGAGATCCATGACGGCCAGATCTTCGCGCTCCTGGGCCCGAACGGCGCAGGCAAAACCACCACGATGAGGATGCTCTCGACGCTTCTGGAACCGACGGCCGGCACGATCCACTACGACGGAAAACTCCTCGAACAGAGCGACGTGGACATCAGGCGGCGCATCGCATTTCTGACCAACGAGATCCGTCTTGACGGGCAGTTTACTCCCGACGAGCTGGCAGATTACTACGGCCATCTTTACGAAATGACGAAGGAGCAGATCGAGAAAAACCGAGACAAGCTCTTCGATTATTTCGGCATCAGCGAGTTCCGCGACAGAAGATACGAGACCTTTTCGACCGGCATGAAGCAGAAGACGTCGCTCGCGATCTGCCTTCTGCATGATCCGGATACCATCATCTTCGACGAGCCGACGAATGGCCTCGATATACTGACCCAGCACCTGATCGAGGAATACCTTCAGAGATTAAAAGCCGAGGGTAAGTGTATCATCCTTTCGACCCACATCCTGGACCTGGTGGGCCGCCTGGCCGACCGCGTCGGGATCATCGTTGACGGAAGAAGCGTCTTCTGTGGTACCGTGGAGGAACTCCCTGCGGCGCAGGGCGTAAACACACTGGAAGAAGCATTTATCAAGCTTTATAAGGAGAACCATGAGGAAAAAGCCATCGTCGGTAAATAAAATACTGCACGGGATGCACCAGATCTTTTCGCATGAGATGCGTAAGATCCTGAAGGAAAAGAGCCTTCTTTTCGGCTTTATCGTCCTTCCTGTGATCATGCTGCTCATGACGGTCGGTATCTCCATGCTCCAGCCGAAGGAAACGGAGACGGTAGAGGCGTACCGCATGTATTTCTACGGTCTGGAGATCGACAGCTACAACATCGGAACAATGGATGATAAAGACATCTGGATCGAGCCGGTGAAGGATGATCCGGAAGAGTTCATGAAATCGAAGAGATTTAACCGCTGCGATGTCCTCGTAGATTATTCGGATGTCCACAATGTCAAGATCTACTACTACGAGAGTGATGATGTCTCCTCCTACCTGAAGATGAGCGCGGAGTCCTTCGTGCGCCAGTCTTACGAGGAGATCTATAAGGACATGTTCCCGGATATCACTTTCCGGCCGCTTTCTACGGAAGATATCAAGCAGAAGGACGACACCAACCGCATGATCGCTATGCTGCTTCCTTATATGCTTATACTTCCGCTTACTGCCAATATCGCGAACTTCGCGGGCGATACGATCGCGGGGGATAAGGCCAGGGGTACCTTCTATCAGGTCATGCTCTCGCCGGTCCCGCCGATCAGTCTTATTATGGGCAAGATCCTGTCGGTCAGCCTTATAAGCCTGATCAGCAGTGGTGTCTATATCGGCTGTGATGTCCTGGGAAGCCGGATATGTGAAAGCCTCGGCATCAAGGACGCCTTCGGCTTTGCCGGCGTTCATGTCAGTACGCCGCAGATCCTGCTGATCCTGCTTTATGCGGTGCTCCTCTGCTATCTGTTCGCCAACCTCGGCGTACTGATCTCGCTGTTCTGCAAAGACGTCAACCAGGCCCAGACCGCGCAGATCCCGGTCACGCTGCTTTGCACCCTGGCCTCCATGATGTCCATGTTCCGACTCGGTATCTCCCCGAAGTCCCACTATCTGATTCCGGTGTACAATATCTGCCTCATTTTCCAGGACCTTTTAAATGCCCGTGCGAAGATGGGAAATATGCTCATGGTCGCCCTTTCACTTTTTGTCCTGGCAGTTTCGGTCCTGGTGGTCACACTTCTTTCGTATAAGAGCGAAAAGGTCAGAATATAAGCGTTTTGTCATTTTGCTCGGGTCGCCTTTTATTTGCCCTCTGTTTATGTTTAAATATCCTTGAGAAGGAGATGAAAGTGCTATGAATAAAAGAATCAGTCATCTGCTCCGCGTTTTCGGGTGTATTATACTTTCTTTCGCTATTCTCCTGAGCGCGTGCGGTAAAACAGAAGAAACGAAAAAGAAGAAGAAAAGGACGAAAAAGACGACGACGGAGATCACGGAGACGACGGATGAACCTTCGGAGTCTACTGATCCGACAGAGACTGATCCGACTTCCCAGCCGACCCAGACAGAGACGACCCGTCAGAAGAAGCAGCCGATCTACTTCCAGGAAGAAGCGGGGAAGAAGCTTCACGAACTCGACGAAGAGATCTTTAAGAGAGGGATGGAAGAAGACATCATCTCTATCGTTTTCGATATAGAGGATCCGACCAAACTCGGACTTGAATGGCCGGAGAAGGGAATCGAGCCCTATTCCCCGGAAGATGAAGAGGAAGGCCATGAATTCGACCTCCATGTCTTAGAGGCACTCGATGAGATCGATTTCGATTCTCTTGAGGTAGAGGATCAGATCCTCTACGAGACACTGATGCGCGACTATGAGCTGTCC
Organism: Clostridiales bacterium; assembly: GCA_017551865.1. GTDB lineage: Bacteria > Bacillota > Clostridia > Saccharofermentanales > Saccharofermentanaceae > Scatonaster. The sequence continues at coordinate 33,857 of JAFZKB010000003.1, forward strand.
GTCTCCCTCTACGGTATGGACTACTATACGAGCGTGTTCAATTCTCTGACCGGTATAAATGTTGAGCTTCCGATCGTTTTCGCGACTCTCAATTTTGACGATCAGGCGGATGTCGAGAGATATCTTCAGATGATCGACGATATCGATGAATACTATGACTCCCTTTTCGCATATGAGAAGAAGCGTGCCGAACTCGGAAGATCCTATCCGGATGAGTTCATCGACCAGATCATCGCATCCCTCGATGCCGTGTATAAAGATCACGAAGGCAATTACATGTACACCACTTTTGAAGACCGTGTAAATGCCCTGGATATCGACGATAAGACGAAGGCGGATCTGATCAAGAGGAATAAAGAAGTCCTGGACAATTCTTTCTTCCCGGCATACGAGAAACTTTCCAAGAACATGCAGACCATTAAGGGAACGGCGAAGACTTCCGGCAAGATCTGCGAGATGGAAGGCGGTAAAGAATTCTACGAGAAGTATTTCCAGTACCGTTCCGGCACGGATCTCACGATCGAAGAGGCAGAACATGTCCTCGAGGATATGATGAACCAGTACCTTATGGAGTTTGCTACCCTCTACCAGGGTCTGACACCGCAGCAGCAGGCGGGCATCGGCGGCGGAGATAGTAATTACACCACAGGTTCTTTTGAAAAAGATATCGAATTCTGTAAAAAGGCGATCAAGGATGACTTCCCGGATATCGGCGACGTGAAATATTCCGTATATCATCTCCCGCAGGAGATGGCGGATTTCTTCTCGCCGGCGGCGTATATGTCCACCCCGATCGATGATATCAACAGAAACGTGCTGCTGATCAACGATTACAGCGACGGACTTTCCGACATGTTATCGACTGTAGGTCACGAGGCATTCCCGGGACATCTTTATGAGGCAGTCTACCACATGATCCACATGAACAACTACTACCAGAAAGGCGGCACCACAGCCTATAAAGAGGGCTGGTCCACCTACTGTGAGGACTATATCATGAAGCTGTCCGACTACGAATATAATCCGTATCGTGCCAATTATGTTTACACGTACCTGTTCTTCAACTATGCAGTAAATGCATATGTCGATATCCTGGTGCACTATAACGGCTACGGCAAGGATGAGATCGCTGCTGTTTTCGACGATATCCTCGGACCGGGCTCCGGAAGAATGGTCGCAGATGCTTTCTATGACCGCGTGATCGAGATCCCCTGCTACGTGACACCTTACTGCTTCGGCAACTACTACTGCTGCAAGATCATTAACGATGCGGCAGCCAAGTACGGCAATGAGTATTCCATGAAGCAGATCCATGCGGCATATCTCGATATGGGGCCGAGTACCTTTGAGCTCCTTGAGAAGTACATGCCTGTTTATCTGAAGAAACAGAAGTAAGCGGATCTTCCGGATGAGCGGAATATGAAATCAATTACGAACGGGTGGCGTTCGGCATTTCCTGCGAAGTGCCGGACGCCGCTCTCTTTCGCCGATCAGCCGGTTCCTCGTTATTTTGAGACCTGAATCTGCTATTGACATGTTAGCTTTCGCTAACTATACTGTCGTTAGAAATTCGAAAAGAAGGGGCGTCATTCCATGGGCTGGCTTACGGACAATCTGGGTACGATCGTTATCTCTGCCGTCCTCATCCTGATCGTGGCACTGATCATCGTAAAGATGGTGCGCGACAAGAGAAAGGGCAAGTCCTCCTGCGGCTGCGGCTGCAGTAACTGTGCCATGCGCGGCTCCTGTCATCCTGCTCCGAAGAAGTCTTCCGGCAAATAATTTCCCTGTCCTTTTTGAAAAGATCCGTGCCCCGGTCTTTTCTGCCTTTTTGTGACGGGCGCGCACTCATGCTATAATGGGCGTGATTGTGAAAAGGAAAAGGGAAAATGAAACATTCACGCTTGATGAAAATACTAACGCTGATCACGGCGGGAGCGATCTTCAGTTCGCCGCTTTCGGCATGTTCGAAAACGATGGATCCCGAGAATATCCCGAAGCCGCCGGTCGCCTCTACAGACGAGAACGGAAATAAGGATTCCGAAGCCATCAACTGGGCGGGAGCCAGTACTTCGGCCGACTCTTCGACAGAAGCGGCCAGGACGTTCCGGTACTACGATGTGGGGCTCTTTGTCGGATCTTCCGATATTCTGTCTGCCTACTATGCCTTCGACGATCCGAAGAACTATTACTCGGACTGGCCGGATAAGGGTCTGATGATCCCAACGGAGGAGGCGTATAAAGCCGCAGCGGAAGCCTATTCCCAATATGCGGACGAACTTTCCGGACTTGATCCGGAGGAACTGACCGAGGCGCAGAACCGCGCTATTGCAGACATGTGCTATGACTTCAAATACATGGCGGAGACATACCGGCATTTCTACTACATGCCGCAGCTTTATCCGATGGGCGGCAAGCAGATCGTCTATCCGTTCCTGACCGCGCTGATCCAGTTTAAAAGCAAGGACGATGTACTGCGCTACTTCAAGATCCTGGAGGATTACTATGACTTTTTCTCCGCAATCGTCGAGATCGAGAAAAAGAGGAGCGAGATGGGGATTGGCTGGGATGATGAGAATCTCGACCGCATCATCGAGGACTGCACGAAGATGCAGGAAGACCGCGATATCAACTTCATGAAGACGACATTCGACAGTAAGGTCGGCGCGCTGCATCTTTCCGATCAGGAGACCAGTGACCTCCTCAAGCGAAATCAGGAGCTCCTCGATACTGTTTATTATCCGACGATGGAGATGCTGATCGAAAAACTTCAGGAGCTCAAGGGCATCTGCAACGACAAGAAGTATCTTGCTTATACTCCGGAGGGGAAGGCATATTACGAAGCACTGTTCCATGAAAAGAGCGGCACGTCGCTTCCTATTGAAGACGCGATCCATCTTCTTGATGAGAAGATCGCTTCCATTTACGAAGAGTACTATCCGAGATGGACTTCGGCGGGAAGTTACTTCACGTTCGGCGGGCTCGAGTTCGATCAGGCCTGCGAATGGTGCAAACGCTTCACGGGTGAGCATTTCCCGAAGATCATGGATAACGAGCTGAATGTGTATAATGTCCCGGAAAAGTTTGCGGAATCCATGCAGCCGGCAAGGTACTACTCCTCACCGATCGACTATTACACGAAGCATACCGTCTGGCTCAACCGCGGCATGCTCGACAGCCCGAACTACGACATGTTTACAGTCGTTTCACACGAAATGTACCCGGGTCATCTTTACCAGCACCAGTATCAGGCGGAGCACCTGATCAGCAAGTACCAGGTATTCAACACATCGATCCCGTATGCGGAGGGCTGGGCCGAGTATTCCGAGTGGCTCATGATCCACTACGCGCCTTTTGAGAAGGAACAGGCGGAAAACGCCCTGATGGCGCAGTTCCTCTACTCGACGTATATCGCGGCCAGAATGAGCATCGGCGTGGACTATCAGGGCTGGACCCGTGACGACTGTGCCGCTTATCTCAACCACTACCATCAGGACAAAAAAGAGGTGCTGGACGAATACTGGAACCGGATCACCGCCACCCAGTGCTACAGCGTGGAATACGCTTTCGGACTGCTCTTTACCTCGCAGATCCTGGAAAGCGCCATGAAGGAACTCGACGGTATCTGTACGCAGGAAGAAGTGCTGAAAGCCTATCTCGATCTGGGCTGTGCCCCGTTTGAAGTCCTTTCTGAGGACATGGAGAAGTTCGTGGCGGCGAAAAAAGGCTGACCGGTCAGGGTTCCTTAACAGTTTTTTCGAAACTTTCGTATCGTAATACCCGTGCAACAGTCGGCATTTCCCGGACTTCCCGGAAAGTGCCGATTTTCGCATCTTTCCGGGCGGTGCAACAACGCCGTTTTGCAATTGTCATGAAAATGTAGCAAAAAGTCCTTACCAAACACTTGTATGAAAAAACATTATGTTATAATTAACTAGAAGTCTTAGGGATAATAGTCCCATATTTTGGAGGAACTGAGAATATGGCAAAGCAGACTCGGCTTGCAACCACTCTGACGGCAAGATATTTTCCTACAGCAGAATTGACTGACGCATTCTATATGGATGGTCGTGTGACCAGCAAGACCGTAGCCCGTTCGGCAGATCTTACGAACGATAAAGAAGACCGTGGATTCTTCTTCTCTGTATTTTCCCACCAGACCATCGCGGATCAGGACCCCAACGCCCTTCCGCCGTATGAGCCGATCCTCCGCCGTCTCGGCACGGAATTGAAGACCGGAAGACGCTCTCTTGATGATTCCATCGGAGAGATGGTAAATACCGCCGTTTCCATCACAGGAAAGATGAAGATCCAGCAGGATAACAGCCGTGCCCCTTTCTTTGCCGGCGTTATGGTCAAGGACGGTGAGGCATTTGCTTCCACCATCGGAAAAGGTCTGGCCTTCCTTTATCGTGATGACACACTTTACCCGATGACGGCGACCGATATCCGCATCGATGCGATCAACACCGCCCGCCAGAAGGTGGAGAATTTCTATAACTTCTGTGCCACGAAGACAGCTCCGGCACTTTGCTCGAACATTGCCCAGCTGAAACTCGATGACTGCATCATCCTCTGCAACCGTGAAGTTTACGAGGCTTTGGGTCAGCAGGAGCTCCTCCGCATCCTCTATGATGCCGAGGATCAGAGCGATGCTGCCAGCGTCGTTATCACAGAAGCCGCAGCGAAGCTTCCGGGCGTCCCGCTTCAGTTCATGATCTCCTTCGTAGAAGACATCACCTCCAGTGACAGAGGCGGATTCTTCGGTTTCGGCAGAAAGAAGAAGAAGGTCGTCGAAGAGGATTACGATGATGATTACAATGTAGCTCCTCAGGTTCCGCTGGAATCTCCGGAGAAGGAAGAAGAACCGCTCCCGAAGGATGCCATGCTGTTTGGTGACGATCTCCCGAAGGCTTCCACACCGAAGCCGCTTGAGACCACCATGGTCGTTCCGCCGGCAGGCAGTGCCGCGGCCGCGATCGCTTCCCTGGGCGCAGAGACAGCCGCATCCACAGCGGCCAAGTCCGCAGCTGACGCCGCCGTCGATGCTGCGATCAATACTCCGGTACCGGAGCCGCCGCTTTCCTTCGGAGATATCTCTGATCTGATGAAGGAAGAGAGCGGAGAGAAGAAAGAACCTGAGAATCTCGAAGAGACGAAGGTCATGCCTTTTGTCAACAGCTTTGATAAAGCCGCTGCTGAACTTGATGCGAAGACAGCAAGCCCGGCGAAGGAAGAAGCTCCGGCAGCTCCGGTCAGCCCGTTCGTCCAGCCTGCACCGGCCCCGGCCGTTCCTGAGAAGAAGGACGAACCGTTTGTAGCTGTTAAGAATGCAGATAATCCGTTCGCAAAAGCGGCTCTTCAGGCGCAGAGCAAGCCGATCCCGGAAGAGATCGTCCCGAAGGCACCTGTTGCAGGTACGGTGATCCCCGAGGAGATCGTTCCGAAGGCAGCAGCTGCGGCGAAGGAAGTAGAAGGAGTAGTGGAAGCGGCTCCAGCCCCGGTATCCGGCGGCGCACCGCTCTATATTGGTGATGAGGTCTTCGGCACAGCCGCTTCCGCGGCACCGGCCGAACAGGAGAACTTGGCAGGAACTGAACAGGTATCCGCAGCAGCACCTTCCGGCGCAGCTTCGGCATCTGTTGCGGAAACAGACGAGGACGCCCCGCTTGTTTTCGAAGCGGACAGTGAGGTGAAAACGCCTATGAATGATGAGCCCGAGTATTCCAATGATCCAAAAGAATTCGACGAGACACCGCTTTTCTTCGGTGATGCAGAAAACGCTCCGGCAGAAGGAGGCGCCGGCCAGCCGGAAGAGGCGGCCACCGGTTCCGATGAGTTTGTGATCCCGTTCGCTTCGAATGACGCTCCGACCAATGCGACCGCATCCGCAGACGATGTTCCGCAGATGCCCCTTTATGAGGCTCCGACATATGTACCGCCGACGTATCCGACCAACAGCGATACTCCGGTAGGTTACGAAGATACAGGCGTATATGCCCGCGGTTCCTACACTGTAGATGAAGATGAGGCAGCGCCTTCTGCTTCTCCATACGTTGTACCGGCTCCATCTCCGGCTCCGGTATCTCCGTTTGTGAACATGGAACAGCCTTCCTTCGGTGGTGTGGACATGCAGGCAAGCTACGATGAGCCGACGCAGGAGATCCCGCCGGTTCCGGCTGATTACGCATACGATACGGCATATGGCCAGCCCGAGCAGGTAGCCGCTGAGCCGCAGTACGATTTTGATAACCCGCCGCCGGCTGTTGCTGACCTCTTTGACTTCAGCACAGGTCCGATCGCTCCGGATCCGCAGCCGCAGGTATCTTCTGTACCGGCATATATGCAGCAGGGTGAGGCTGTCCGTCCGGGTTCCGTTCCGGGTGTTCCGAGACGTCCGCAGCAGGCGACACGTCCGGGCAACCGTCCGAATACCCAGCCGGCAAGACGTAAGATGGATACCATCGATGATGGATTCGATAATGGCGATGACGAGCCGGGCGTAAGCTACCTGCCGTTCGTTCTGGCAGCAGTCTCCCTGATCTGCCTGATCATCATCATTGTGCTCATCGCGAAGTCCTGTGGCAGTGATAAGAAGAGCCCGGAAACAACAGTTTCCGATACGGCGATCACGGATGTTTCCAGCGATCCGTCTGAGACGGAGAGCACTGTACCTCCGACGACAGAGACCACTGCACCGGCACCGGATGCTCCGATCGGTGTATATACCTTCTCTGACAAGAGCGGTTGCCGCACATGGTGGGATCTTTTCTATCACGTATACGGCATCAAGATCGATTCCGAGACCGACGCCTGCGTAACGACGATCCTTACATATAACAGCAAGGATTCCTCCTACACACCGAAGGCCGGAGACCAGATTCTGCTCCCGCCGCCGGACATGCTGCCGAAGAAGTCCACAACATGATCGGAAGACCAATTTAGCGTATCCAGGGGCTGCCTTACAGGGCAGCTCCTTTTTTTGTTCCTCAGAAGGGGTCTTTTCGGAAAGAAGCTTCGAATAAAAATCATTTGGCTCTTCAAATGGTCATTTTGTTTGATGAAGCGTTTCGGGAAGCACTTTTTTTGATAAAATGCCGAAAATGTAAAAGACAGCGTTTTTGTACTAGAAAAATAGGGAATTTGCGACTACAATAGTACGGTATGTAATAATAGGTAAACTTGGAGGGATTATCATGAGTACGCACAAGAAGCTTTTCATTCCGGGTCCGGTAGAAGTCCGTGATGAAGTTCTGGAAAAGATGGCTACGCCGATGATCGGCCACCGTACCAAAGATGCATCTGCTCTGCAGCAGGGAATTTCCGAGAAACTGCAGAAGGTCATGGGTACGAAGAACACTATCATTCTTTCCACTTCATCAGGAAGCGGTCTGATGGAAGGCGCCGTACGATGTTTCACTGCGAAGAAAGCAGCGATCTTCTCCATCGGAGCATTTGGTGAGCGCTGGTATAAGATGGCGACCTCTAATGGTGTTCCGGCAGATATATTCCGTTCCGAACTGGGTAGAATCACTACTCCTGAGATGGTGGACGAGGCTCTCTCTTCCGGCGAGTACGACATGATCACCATCACACACAACGAGACATCCACAGGTATCCATAATCCTGTCGGTAAGATCTCCGAGGTCCTTAAAGCGAAGTATCCGGATGTCATCCTCTGCGTGGATACGGTAAGTTCCATGGGCGGTGACTTCATTCCGGTAGATGAGTGGGGCATCGACGTATGCATCACTTCTACACAGAAGTGTCTCGGACTTCCTCCGGGAATGTCCATCGCATCGGTTTCCGACCGTGCACTAGAGAAGGCGAAGACGATCCCGAACAGAGGTCTTTACTTCGACTATGTCGAGCTTGCCAAGTTCGTACACGAGAAGCCGTTCCAGTATCCGTCCACTCCGTCCGAAGCACACATGTTTGCTCTCGACTACCAGCTCGACTGCATCCTCGCTGAGGGCGTGGAGAACCGCTATAAGAGACACTGCGAGATGGCAGAGCTCGTTCGTGACTGGGCAAGAAAGAACGCGGAGCTTTATTCCGATCCGGACAATCTGTCCGTTACAGTTACATGTATCAAGAACACACTGGGCATCCCGTTTGCCGAGATCAACAAGAAGATGGGCGAGAGAGGATATCTCCTGTCCGGCGGCTACGGTGCTCTGAAGGAGACCACATTCCGTATCGCACATATGGCAGATACGACCATTGATGAGATCAAGGCCATGCTTAAGGATCTCGACGAAGTAGTAGCAGAGCTTAAGGCTCAGAACGCATAAGTTAGGGAGGAACACGAACATGAAGATTTTAGTTGCAGAAAAGATCGCTGCAGATGCTATCCAGTATCTGAAGGACGAAGGTTTTGAAGTAGACGAGAGATTAGGTTGCTCCCAGGACGAGATCAAGGGTTTTATCGGTGATTACGATGCGCTCATCGTACGTTCCGTAACACAGGTCAACAAGGACCTCCTCGAGAATGCGAAGAACCTCAAGGTCGTCGGCCGTGCCGGTAACGGTATCGACAACATCGACGTTGCCGCCTGCACAGAGAAGGGCATCATCGCAGTCAACACTCCGGAAGCCAACATCATGGCCGCCGGTGAGCTTGCTGTTGCTCATGCCTTCTCCATTTTCAGAAATCTCTGCCACGCGAACGAGGCAGCGCATAACGACGATTTCCGCCGTGCCCAGATGATCGGTAACGAGCTCGAGGGCAAGACCGCTGGTATCATTGGTCTCGGCCGTATCGGTTCCATCGTAGCCAGAAAGCTCAAGGGTATCGGTATGACAGTCGTTGCTTACGACCCGTATATCACACAGGAGAAGTTCGATACAGTAGGCGTGAAGCGCTGCGCGAAACTCGAGGATCTCCTTGCTGTTGCTGACCTCATCACATTCCACACTCCGAAGAACAAGGAGACTGTCGGCATGGTCGGCGCTGATGAGCTTGCCAAGTGCAAGAAGGGCGTCCGTATCGTAAACGCTGCACGTGGTGGTCTCGTAAATGAGGCGGCTCTCTACGAAGCACTGAAGTCCGGTCAGGTTGCTGCAGCTGCTATCGACGTATTCGACAAGGAGCCTTCTTACGATAAGGCACCGGGCGAGCAGCAGTACCAGAACCCGCTCCTGACTCTGCCGAACTGCGTAGTTACACCTCACCTCGGTGCATCCACACAGGAAGCAAACCACAACGTAGGTTCCGCAGTTACATCTCTTGTTGCAAAAGCACTTCGCGGCGAGCTCGTTGCTGCGATCAACATGCCTTCTTTCAGCGGCGATATGGCGGCTATCCGTCCGTATGCCGACCTTGCAGAGAAGCTCGGTAAGATCTACTACCAGGCAGAAGAAGCTCCGGTCAAGAAGATCGAGGTGGAATTCAGAGGTGCTCTCGCTGAGCAGGAGACAGGCATCCTGACACTCTCTGTTCTGAAGGGCTTCCTCTCCGCACATTCCGATGGACGCGTAAGCTTTGTTAACGTTCGTCAGGGTGTTGAGTCTCACGGCATCGAAGTTGTTGAGAGCAAGAGCGCACAGTGCGAGCGTTACGGCAGCATGATCGTTGTAAACTTCGTAACAGAAGAAGGCAGAGAGCTCTCCGTTTCCGGTACGATCGTCGGTGACGACACCGAAGTTCTTGTAAGCTTCTTCGGTTATCAGGCAGACTTCGCTCTGGCTCCGATCGTGATCGCAATGCAGAACGAAGACAAGCCGGGCATCATCGGTAAGATCGCAACAAAGATCGGCGACCACAACATCAACATCAACAGCATGCACTGGGGCGTGAAGCCGAATTCAACAAAGGCTCAGTCCTTCCTCGGTGTCAGCGAAGAACTCGGCGAGGATGTACTCACAGAGCTTCGTGCGATCGATGGGGTGCTCCGCGTAACACAGCTCTTCTTCTGAGACGCTCCGAATAATCAAACAATAGACGTTTAAGTAAATCCCCCGTCGCTGGTCCTCGGCTTTCAGCCTGCGGAATCGCTCCGGGGGATTTCTTATACGTCCATTTTTTATTGATGAGCGTCTCAGAAGAAGACGCTTGTGCGTGTTTTTCGCGGAGGCGCGGGGGTGATTTATACTTTTTCGTTTCGGAAATAAAGGAAGCCCATGACGGCTGTGGCGAGTGCCACAATACACAGGATGAAGAAGTTGATGGTAGGATTCAGTTTCGTTCCCTGGATCTTGACCGTGAACTCCATAAGGATCGCCATGCCGAGGGTAAGTATAGCGGTGCCCATAATGAAAAGTGCGATCTTTGCTTTATCGAAGACCTTGTCGAGAACGACGGAAAGTACCCCTAATGCGATGATTGAGAGCAGAAGGACAACTGCCGGGAACTGCGCAAATAAAAAGCCCGGAAGTTTCACTGTCTCGCTCTCTCCGCCGACGCTCATAGTCGCCTGGGTAGCCATGATGTTAAACGGCGTCATGGAAGCCTCCATCTTAATGCCCAGGTAGGTTACGGAATTACTGACGACAGGGAAGAACAAGCATCCCAGCATGATGATGATAAGCCCTTTAATGATCCACGAATACATCTTTGATCTACTGTCCATAACAACCTCCTTATGCCATCCCCACCTTGATTGTAGCAGGGATTTCCCCAAAAAACAAAAACTTCATAACGAATGATTTCCTTTTTTCTTTAGTATTGTTATAATCAAACTAGAATCTGTCTTTTTTGACGGGCTTAAATTATTGTTATATTTGTGTGGGAGGTTATTATGAAAGACAAAGTGAAGTTTTTTCCTTTTATCCTTGCGGGTATTGCAGGTCTGATGTTCATCAGCTTATTCCTGAAGATCGTCCAGTATTCCGAGAAGCTTTATGGTGTATCAATGAAGATGACCATGACTCCTTGGCAGATCATGACGAAAAAAGCAACCGCTTCTGCTATGGGACAGACAGTGACAGATAAAGTTGATCTCAGTGGTGGAGCCAATGTAGCGGCGATTTTCTATCTGCTTTGCGTACTGGCAGTGATCGGACTTGTTGTATGGTTCTTCCTCAAGGGGCCTAAGGCTCTTATTACCAAGGTCGTTATGGGTGTAAGTGTTCTTGAACTGATTTTTCTGTTCTGGATGGGACTCGGTGTCAAAGCCGAAGACACAAAGTTGAAGCCGAATTTCCTGTGGTTCATCTGGCTGATCCTCGTGATCGGACAGGGTGTGCTTGCTTACTTTATCGGCCAGGACGATGGCGCTGTAGCTGCTCCTGCTGCACCGGCTGCTCCTGAGGCATAAGAGCTCCGCATCTAATTGAATTATAGAAATGTCAAGAGGCTGTCTCGCAAGAGGCAGCCTCTTCATTTTGAATCTTGGATAATACCAATGAATGCTTTTTTGTTGTCTTATCCAATCCCATCTTTCTTCTGCTGGGATAACGCCAAGCAGAAGCACATTGTTATCCAAAATCCTCATGCTTCAACAGCTCCCGTCAGATGCTTCGAGATCTCCTCGTGAATCCATTTTTGCATTCTCGTGAAAATGAAAAGGGTGTGCTCATCGTTTTGAGCACACCCTCAATTATGTTAGTCTGGTTTCCTATTGTGGATATCAGTCGTAATACGTACATCCGTAGAAGAGTTCGTAGGAGCTTTCTCCGTCGAAGGTGACATCGAAGTATTCGGAATCCTGATCCTTGCGGATGACCATCTGGAACTCCTGGTTCTTGGACTCATCCTTATTGAGCGTAACGAAATACGCGAGTTCCTTTTCTATATCGATACCGATGAGCTTGACGCAGGTGTTGGCAGGGATCGTGATGGATTTGCCTGTCGGGTTTCCGTCCTCATCGAAGAGACCCAGAGTCATCTTGCGCTTGGTCGCGCCGATTCCTTCTTTTTCATAGAAGCCGGTGTATTCGAGCGGCAAACCATTGTCGCTGCTCAGGTAGCATTCTTTTTCAAAAATGCCGGTGCCGAGAAGATCGCCGCGGATATCAACGCCAAGATTGTTCGGGTTATAGGGGTAATCACTGAACTGGGAGAAGGTTCCTGTTTTTTCGAGTTTGCCGTTATTCAAACGGAGAACTAAAGTGTGAAGTGTCGGGTCTTCTGTGGAACAGGACAGATAAACAAAGTAATTATCGTCGATAGAGATCATGTAGATCGAGATGACACTGTCATAACCATCGAGTTCAGATTCGAGGTTGCCGAGATCCGTAGTCGTACCGTTGTATGTTGCTTTCAGCGTGCTGCCCCAGCCGGTGCCTTCGAATTCGAGACGGTCAAGTTTACCGTCGCCGTCGAAATCCCAGGAGAATCCGTTGGAGTAATCCGACATCAGAGCATAGTCCCGTGGGGTGGATGTGAAATAACTAAGATCTACACAGTTGCCGAGCTCCATGACGGAAACAGCGCAGGAATAGGTCTGCTCGTAGCCTTCCTCTCCGCCTGTCTTTTTCAGAAGGATGCTGTTCTGATAAATAAGAAATTCTACTTCAAAAGAACCGTTCCGGATCGTGTCGGCCATGGCCTTGATGGTGTCGACCTCTTCCTGGATCTGCGGATCGTCTTTCGGGCAGTAGGCCATCACGGCGTCAGCAAAAGCGGCCTTGTCGGTGATGATGTCTTTAAGCTCTATAAGGTCACCTGTATTCGGGTCATAGTTGTAACAGGTCGAAGTGAAACTATAGCCGTCTTTTGCCAGCCACGTATATACGCTTCTTTCGTAAGAGAAGACCTTGCTGTCTGCACGCATGATCTCTATCGTGGTGGAAATGCTCTGATCCTTGGCGAAATAATCGTCCGGGGCTGCATTGGCTTTGTTGTCGGAGAAAGAATCGAGAAGGGTGTTATAGGCCTCTTCGGTATCGCGGATATTACTCTCGAACTGCTGGCCGATCTCTTTTTTCAGTTCGGCGTATCCGGGATTACAGATCTCGAAGGAATTGCAGTAAGAGGAGATCATGAAGACCGGCGTATCCGGATCAGCAGCTTCTGCATAAGCGTGAGATTCACTGTCTTCGATCAGGGTAAGAAGCTCAAGATCGTGGGTGAGTTTAACAGAAGAAGGATCCGATGCGTTTCCGGAAGAACCTGTAGCGGAAGAATCTTCCGTTTCAGAAGAGCTCGCTTCTGTCTCTGTGGGTGCTTCTGTTTCTGAGGTATCTTCCGTTTCCGAAGAATCTTCGGTCTCGGAGGTGTCTTCTGTTTCAGATGTGTCGGGAGCCTCCGTCTCGGTCACCTCTGTTGTTGTCGTCTTTTTCTTTTTCTTCTTTTTCGTCTCTTCTGTTTCCTTGGCGCATCCCATTAAGGAAAGGATCATGGCCGAGGTCAGAAGGATAGAAATACAGCGTTTCATATGTCCCTCCAATATGCTTTTTTTCTATATGCAAGGGTATCATTTTCGATCTAAAATGTAAAGAAAATCATACATTTCCTGATTGACTTCAAGTGTGCGAATCGCTATAATTGTTAGCGTCCTAACAATTAAATTTGCTGGGGCACTTTTCGTGTGATGTGAAAAGGGGAGCCAAACAAATCCTATGCATGATCCCAAAGGCCTTTCCAGCCGAAATTCCGGGAAAGATACCCATATCGGTCCTTATGTCCGGCACCTTAGCAAGTCGATCCGTATCTCGATCGATGAGGCGCTGGATAAGGAATTTTCTGCGTCCGGACAGAGCCGGCTTACGTCGGTGCAGGCGCATGTTATGGGATATCTCAACATGCAGCATGAACTCGGGAATGTCGTGTATCAGAAGGATATAGAACAGGTCTTCCACATTCAAAGAAGCACAGCTACCGGGATCTTAAAGCTCTTAGAACAGCGGGGATCGATCCGCCGCGAGAGCGAGAAGTCTGACGCCAGATTGAAGAGGATCCTGGTCACGGAAAAAGCGCTTCAGACAAAAAAACTCGTCGACAGTACGATCGATGGTGTGGAAAAAAGATTGGTCAAAGGACTTTCTGATGAAGAGATCAGGACATATATCGAACTGACAGAAAAAATGAGAAGGAATTTGGAAAAATGATCAAACGACTACTGAAATCAGTACGAGAGTACAAAAAGCCGTCGATCCTGGCCCCGGTGCTCGTTTCCTGCGAAGTCGTCATGGAGGTGTTGATGCCTCTTCTGATGAGTAAGCTGATCGACAACGGTATCGACAAGAGCGACATGAACTATGTATGGATCGTGGGATCGCTGCTTCTGGTGTGCATGTTCATCTCGATGGCATTCGGTGCCCTCTCGGGAAGAGAAGCGGCCAAGGCCAGCGCAGGTTTTGCGAAGAACTTACGCCACGACATGTTCCATAACCTGCAGACGTTCTCCTTTTCGAACATCGACAAGTTTAAGACGAGCAGTATCATTACGAGACTGACCACAGACGTTACGAACGTGCAGAACTCCTATCAGATGGTGATCCGTATTGCGGTAAGAGCGCCGATCATGCTGATCTTCGCAATGTGTGCGAGCTTCTATGTCAATCCGAAGGTCGCGCTGATCCTTCTCGGTATCGCACCGATCCTTCTGCTCGGACTGATCATCGTATTCCGCTACGCGCACCCGATCTTCGTCCGCATGTTCAAGAGATTCGACCTCATGAACAATGTCGTACAGGAGAATGTAAGAGGTATCCGCGTGGTCAAGTCTTTCGTAAGAGAAGACCACGAGATCGAGAAGTTCACCGAAGTCTCCAATGCGATCCGAAACGATGCGGTCAAGGCCGAGCGTGCGATCAACTGCAATGCTCCGCTCATGATGGCCAGCGTCTATACGGCGATGCTCCTGATCTCCTGGATCGGCGCAAAACTCGTGGTTAACGAGGAAATGACGACCGGGCAGCTGACCAGTATGTTCTCATATACCATGCAGATCCTGATGAGCCTCATGATGGTCTCCATGATCATCGTTATGCTCGTCATCTCCAAGACTTCCGCGGAGCGTATCTCCGAGCTTCTCGATGAGACGCCGGACATCACGAATCCGGAAAATCCGGTCATGGAAGTCAAAGACGGATCGATCGATTTTGACCATGTTTTCTTCAGCTATTCCAAGGAGAAGGAAAAGAGCTGCCTTCTGGATTTCGATCTTCACATCAAGTCCGGTGAGACCATCGGCATTATCGGCGGTACCGGAAGCGGTAAGTCGTCCTTCGTACAGCTGATCCCTCGTCTTTACGATGTCACCGACGGCGACATCAAGGTCGGAGGGATCGATGTCAGAAACTATGACCTCGACGTTATCCGTGACAACGTGGCTATGGTGCTTCAGAAAAATGTCCTCTTCTCCGGAACCATTAAGGAGAACCTCCGCTGGGGCAATCCGGAAGCAACGGACGAAGAGATGATCCAGGCTTGTAAGATCGCGCAGGCAGACTCGTTTATAAGTGCTTTCCCGGAAGGGTATGACACCTATATCGAGCAGGGCGGTTCGAACGTATCCGGCGGCCAGAAGCAGAGACTCTGCATCGCCAGAGCGCTCCTGAAAAAGCCGAAGATCCTGATCCTCGATGACAGTACCAGTGCCGTCGATACCGCGACGGACGCGCAGATCCAGAAGGGATTTGCCGAGTATATCCCGGGTACCACCAAGCTCATCATCGCACAGCGTATCTCTTCCGTTGAGAATGCAGACCGTATCATCGTTATCGATAACGGGAAGATCAATGCGATCGGTACCCACGATGAACTCCTGAAAGACAATGAGATCTATAAGGAAGTATATGAATCACAGAAGAAGGGAGGTGAGGAGTAATGCCGCCGCCGAGAGGAGCACGTCCGATGAATCGGGAGGACTTTAAGAAAAATCCGATCTCCAAAGGCCTGGTCAAGAGACTCCTTTCCTACCTGACAGGCAAATACAAGGTACTTCTGGGCATCGTTTTCTTCTGCATCATCGTGGCATCCGTCACGTCTGTTCTGGGAAACATGTTCATCAAAAACCTGATCGACGACTATATCGAGCCGCTTCTTGCAAGTGGAGACAAGGACTTCTCGGGCCTTGCGAACTGGATCCGTACCGTCGCGATACTCTTCGTGTTTGGCGTTATTGCGAACTTCTTCCAGGGACAGATCATGCTCGTGATCTCCAATAACGTCCTGAGAAATGTCCGTGACGACATGTTTAAGCACATGCAGACGCTGCCGATCTCCTACTTCGACACGCACTCGCATGGTGATGTCATGAGCCACTACACCAACGACGTAGATACTCTCCGTCAGATGATCTCGCAGAGCTTCCCGTCGATGATGTCCTCGGGCATCACGATCGTTGCGACGCTTGCCGCGATGATCTACACTTCCTGGCAGCTGACGATCGTCGTACTCCTGGGCACCTTCACCATGATCTTCCTGATGGGTAAGATCGGCGGAAAGAGTGCCACCTTCTTCATGAAACAGCAGGCTTCCCTCGGTGATGTCAATGGTTATATCGAAGAGATGGTCAACGGCCAGAAGGTCGTTAAGGTATTTACCTACGAAGACCGTGCAAAGGTCACCTTTGACCAGAAGAACGAGGAACTCTGCAACAATGCGACTTCCGCGAATATCTTCGCCAATATCCTGATGCCGATCATGGGCAACATCGGTAATGTGCTTTATGTACTCGTGGCCTTTATCGGCGGTTTCCTGGCGATCCAGTGCGGACTTTCCGACGTCATCACGCTCGGTGTTATCGGATCTTTCCTGCAGCTGACGAAGTCCTTCGTCATGCCGGTATCCCAGGTGTCCCAGCAGATGAATGCCATCATCATGGCAATGGCCGGTGCCGACCGTATCTTCAAGCTCCTTGATGAAAAACCGGAGTCTGACGATGGATATGTCACCCTTGTCCACTGCAAAAAGACCGGTGACGAACTGACCGAAGTGCCTGAAGAGGAAGCGCTTTCTTTCAAGCGTGCACATAACGGAAAAGAATCCGACGGGACGACCTCGTATGTCTGGGCATGGAAGCATCCGCATCAGGATGGTACGCTGACCTATGCCGAGGTAAAGGGCGACGTCCGTCTCTTCGATGTCGACTTTAGTTACGATGGTAAGAAGCAGGTACTCTTCGATGTATCGCTCTACGCCAAGCCGGGCCAGAAGATCGCCTTTGTAGGTGCGACCGGTGCAGGTAAGACAACGATCACGAACCTCATCAACCGCTTCTATGACATCGCGGACGGCAAGATCCGTTATGATGACATCAATATCAATAAGATCAAGAAGGCGGATCTTCGTCACTCCCTGGGTATCGTGCTTCAGGATACGAACCTCTTCACGGGTTCTGTAATGGAGAATATCCGCTACGGTAACCTCAAGGCCACGGATGAGGAGTGCATCGAAGCCGCCAAACTTGCCAATGCGCATGACTTCATCAGCAAGCTCCCGAACGGTTACGATACAGTCCTGACGGCAAACGGAGCCGAGCTTTCGCAGGGTCAGCGCCAGCTGATCGCTATCGCACGTGCTGCGGTTGCCGACCCGCCGGTCATGATCCTCGATGAAGCGACTTCCTCCATCGATACCCGAACCGAAGCAATCGTACAGCGTGGTATGGATGCCCTGATGGAGAACCGTACGGTATTCGTTATCGCCCACCGCCTGTCCACGGTGCAGAACAGTAAGGCGATCATGGTACTTGAAAACGGTCACATCATCGAAAGAGGTGACCACCAGTCCCTCATTGCCGACAAGGGCAAGTACTATCAGCTCTATACGGGTGCTTTTGAACTCGAGTAAAGTCGGTCCAGCCTAAACTTAACGGGCAAAAACAAGTAATGAATGCTAACAGGGGGAAGCTGTAAAAAGCGGTTTCCTCCTGTTATTTCTTTGGAAAAGGAAGAGTTCCCAAGTATGGTTAATGACGTCAAGAATTTTTATCTTGATATTCTCAAACGCCATGGGTAGAATGGGTATATATTGGGTTTGTGTTACCCGAAAAGAACGAAACAAGGGGTTGTTTTAAGAGATATGCCGACGATTATCAGGAACAAAAAAATCGAGAACAGAGGGCGAAAAGTCAAGGATATCAAGGATGAGAGATTTGGTCATTTAGTTGCGATCGAAGAGACGCCGGAGAGATTTAACGGCAAGGTCATCTGGCTGTGCCGCTGCGATTGCGGAAACATCATCAAGATCACTTCCCACAGACTTCTCCACACAGAGATCAGTAACTGCTTTGATGAGAACTGCCCGTATCGTGATACCACCAGAAAAGTATTAAAAGAAGAGGATTTCTCCGGAGATACACGCCGCTGTTCCGCCGCGATGGAAGACATCACGGGACAGGTGTTCGGAGAACTGACTGTCGAGAAGATGACAGGCATCAAGAGCGGGAAGAACCTCCAGTGGTACTGCCGCTGCAGCTGTGGCCGCCAGATCAAGGCATTTGAGCGCGATCTTCTCCGCGGGATCAAGGTGGATTGCGGATCTTCCCGTCATCGCCCCGGAATGCCTCGTATAGCGCAAAAAAGAGACAAAAAGGCCTGATTTTTGCGCCCTGTTTTTTCTGCCTTTTCCGATTTTTCGTTATTTCGTACAGAAAAAATGCGCGAAAAAGTATTTTCAAGAAAGAGGCATAAGTGTAAAATTTTACCAGTAAACACAAACTGGGAGGAATTTTCTAATGGGCAAGTATTTCGGAACAGACGGTTTCCGTGGCAAAGCCGGTGTAGTGCTTACAGCAGAACATGCTTTCAAGACCGGCCGTTTCCTCGGTTGGTACTATTCTCAGCAGCACATTACGTCCGGTAAGAATGAGCCGGCGAAAATCGTGATCGGCAAAGACACTCGCCGTTCTTCTTATATGTACGAGAACGCTTTAGCAGCAGGCATCACGTCTTCGGGCGCTGATGCCTATTTGTTACATGTAACGACCACACCGTGTGTCAGCTACATCACCAGGACGGAAGATTTTGACTGTGGTGTCATGATCTCCGCCAGCCATAACCCGTATTACGACAACGGCATCAAACTGATGAACTTTGAGGGTGAGAAGATGGACGACGATCTGCAGGATCAGGTCGAAAAGTACATCGATGGCGAGATCGAAGAGATCCCGTTCGCTTCAGAGGACAAGATCGGTAAGACCGTTGACTTTTATTCCGGCAGAAACCGTTACATCGGCTATCTGGTCGGCCTGGCCACCAAGTCCTACGAGAAGCATAAGGTAGGCCTTGACTGCGCAAACGGCAGTTCCTGGATGATCGGCCGCTCCGTATTCGATGCACTCGGTGCCAAGACCTATGTCATCAACAACACACCGGATGGTGTCAACATTAACACCGGCTGCGGTTCCACTCACATCGAAGGACTTCAGAAGTATGTTGTGGATAACAAGCTCGATGTCGGATTCGCTTTTGATGGTGACGCAGACAGATGTCTGGCGGTCGACGAACTCGGTAATGTCGTCAACGGCGACAAGATCATGTACATCTGCGCGAAGTACTTAAAGGAAAAGGGCCACCTCAGCAACAATACGGTAGTTACGACCATCATGAGTAACTTCGGTCTTTACAAGGCGCTGGACGAGGCAGGTATTGCTTACGAAAAGACAGCCGTTGGTGACCGTTATGTATATGAGAACATGAAGGAGAACGGTCACACGATTGGCGGAGAACAGTCCGGTCACGTTATTTTCAGAAAGTTCGCTCATACCGGTGACGGCATCATTACCGCCATCATGGTCATGGAAGTCCTTCTGGCGACAAACCTTCCGCTTTCTGTTCTGGCCAGCGGCTGCACCATGTATCCGCAGGTACTGAAGAATGTCGTTGTTGACGATAAGGATGGAACGCTCGCTGATGAAACGGTTAAGGCACAGGTGGAAGCCTGCACGAAGGAACTCGGCGAGAACGGACGTGTTCTTCTTCGTAAGAGCGGCACAGAGCCGGTGCTCCGTGTTATGTCTGAGGCCGGTTCTCTTGAAGAGTGCGAGAAGCAGGTAGATGCGATCATCGCTTCTATGGAAAAGAGCGGCCATCTGGTGGAGGTGAAGAAATAATGTACACCATTAACGACCTTTATGATCTTTCTCAGACGTATCCGCAGGTAAAAGAATACCTGTCCCAGTTCACATATCCCTGGGAAGCCCTGGCCGGTATCTCCGACCTGATCCTCGAGATCGGCAAGAGCCTTCCGGAAGATGAATTCGATCATCCGTCCGAAGACGTATGGATCGCAAAAGATGCCAAGGTCTTCGCCACAGCTTATCTCGGTGGCCCCTGCATCATCGGCCACAAGACCGAAGTCCGTCAGTGCGCATTCGTAAGAGGAAGCGCTCTGGTCGGTGAAGGCTGCGTCGTCGGAAACTCTACTGAGCTCAAAAACGTTATCCTCTTTAATTCCGTACAGGTCCCGCACTATAACTACGTAGGCGACTCTATCCTCGGATACAAGTCCCACATGGGTGCCGGTTCCATCACCAGTAACGTCAAGAGCGATAAGCTCCCGGTCGTGATCAAGAACGGGGAAGAGGAATGTGATACCGGCAGAAAGAAAGTCGGTGCCATGCTCGGTGACTATGTAGAAGTAGGCTGCAACAGCGTTCTGAATCCGGGTACCGTGATTGGAAGAAACAGCAATGTCTATCCGACTTCCTGTGTGCGTGGTGTCGTTCCGGCCAACAGCATCTACAAGGATAAGAGAGAAAGATCCATTATCATCGAGAAAAAATAAAATAGAAATACCAATAAAATACCAATGGAGGTGCTTTTATGAAGGTCATTATCGCAGAGAACTATCAGGATGGCAGCAAGAAGGCCGCGGATATCATGGAGAAGATCATCCGTGAGAAGCCGACATGCACCATCGGTCTGGCTACAGGATCCAGCCCGGTAGGTATGTATCAGGAACTTGCCCGCCGCTGCAAGGAAGAGGGTCTGGACTTTTCTCAGATCCACTCGGTAAACCTGGACGAGTATGTAGGACTTGAGCCGACACACAACCAGAGCTACCGTTACTTCATGGATACAAATCTCTTCGATCACATCAACATCGACAAGGCCAACACTTATGTGGCCAAGGGAATCGGTGATGTAGACGAGAACATCAAGGAGTTCAACGAAGTCCTTGATAAGGCAGAGATCGAGATCCAGGTTCTCGGCGTAGGTCCGGACGGACACCTCGGTTTCAATGAGCCGGGTCCGGTTCTTTTCGATGGTGCACACAAGGAATTCCTTGATGAGTCCACGATCGATGCCAATGCCCGTTTCTTCGCTTCCCGTGACGAAGTACCGCGTTATGCAGTTACCATGGGTATGGGCAACATCATGAGAGCGAAGTCTCTCCTCATGATCATCAACGGCAACAAGAAAGAAGCTGCAACTAAGCTCCTTATGCAGGACGTGATCGATCCGATGTGCCCTGCGACATTCATGAGAATGCACAGAGATGCAACCGTAGTGCTTGAGAAGAAGCTTGCACAGGAGATCGGTTACATCGAGTAATTGAACTAAAGAGAAAACAAAGATCCCCCGAAGCGGTTCTTCCGGTACGAAATGCCGGAGCCGGCGGCGGGGGATTTTTTATGCGATTATGCTGCTTTCTTTTCCGAAGAGACACCGTTGACCTTGTCGATCAGACGTTTAAAGGCGGCATTGTATCCGATAGCATCCTTAATGACATCGAAGAGCTTGGAGACGCCGAGGAAAAGGAAGATGCCGAAGATATAAACGAGCGGTGCATATTCGAAGCTGTAGAAGAACTTGCTGAAGTAAAGGGAATAGATGAACCCGTGGAACAGATAGATGTTTCCGCTATGGCTTCCAAGGGTCTGCAGGAAGCGGGAGACAACTGTCTCTTTCGGCAGATAGCCATCGGCGAGGAGGGCGATCAGGACCGCGGGGATCCAGTCGAGCTCGTAGTTGTACTTGGCCTTTTTCATCAGTGTCAGGCGGACGCAGATGAATGCGGTCAACAGAACAAGGAGAATGAGAAGCTTAAGGATCTTCTGTACGGTGTTCCTGGACAGAACTTTTCGCATCGACTCCATAATGTTATAACGGGCGGCGATCATGCCGAGGAAGAACGGTACGAAATAGATGACGTAAGACTGCTCTCTTACGTACGGAAGCGTCAGTGAAACGGCGATCGTAATGCCGAGAACAATGGCGTTTACGACTTTGGGGAGCTTCCTTAAGAAAAGGAAGAACAGCGGCATCAGAAGATAGCACATCAGAAGGATGCTGTTATACCACCAGGTCGGGATAAAAAGGACTTTCTTGGCGATGTAGGAGATGCCGAAGAAATCGTAGAGGAAGTAGGCGGTCTTGTGTCTGTAGATCGCACCGGGATCACGTCCGAAGGCGGTGCCGAGCGGGACGAAGATCAGGTAGATGAACCAGAACATCTGATAGAATTTGATGAAGTGGGAAAGCTCGAATCGAAGCGTGGACTTGACGGGCTTTCCTTCCGCGGAAAGCTTTTTCTCAAAAGACCGGAACATGCCGAGGCCGCTTGCAAACAGGAAAATGAATACGCAGACCTTCGCCATATCGGTGATATAGGGAAGATAGGCGTGCGGTTCCTTAAGAAGTACCAGAGTGAACGGATATTTCTTGTTGAGACAGTGGTGCATCATGAGAAGGAGGACACCAATGCCTTTTAATACGTTCGTATCCTTACGGCTGTAGGTAGATGTGTTCATTTCCGGCTCCTTTCTGTTTCTTCCTGAAAAGATCTGTTACTGGACTTTATAGATGCAGAGCGATCCGTCACTGGAGGTGAAGACCTTCTCTCCGATCTGGTCTAAGCACGGATAGAAGATGAGGTCAAACTCATCAAGTTCCATGGAGCCGCAGATGACATAAGTGACATCGTACTTATGCAGCAGCCGGAAGACTTCGGTGACATCTGTGCTGGTGTAGATCGTTCTTACATCGTCATGTCGCGGATTGATATAGTTCGTAAAGACGCTGTTATTCGGGTCATCTTCGAATTTGCCGGTTTCCGGATTGATCCAGCCGTGGAAACGCCACAGGTTCTCGTGGGTCTGCCAGCCGACAATATCCGGAAGTCCCGTGTAGGCCGCGACGATGCATCGCTCCGTATAGCTGTATCCGTAGGCCTCGCAGATATTTCTGGAACCTTCGACATTCTCGTTGATCCAGTCGATGGCTTCCGCGTAAGGCCTTAGCATACCGGCCACTTCTTTACTCTTATCGTTATAGGTGTAAACTGTCGGGACAGCATCCGGAAGATATGTCGTTCCGTCCAGACCTACGTAGTTGGATAACTTGATGTCTCCGGTGCGCTGTTCAAGGGACCGCAGCGTGTAGTGGCCCGGGATCGCGATGATCAGGATGAGCATGATGACGGAGACTGTAAGTCCCCAGAAAGAAGGACTGCCCTGGCGTGTCAGATGTCCCATAAAGCGGAAGACGGTATAGGCGACCACCAGAGATAAGATCACAAATCCTGCGAAAGTGAACTTGAACATGGTGTTGGAACGCTGGCTCTCGTAGGTGTAGATATCGCGTACATACATGATCTCCGGTGCAAGAAGGAGAAGTGCGCCGACTACAGTCATACCGACCATGAAGATGTCGATGATCGAGCGCTTACGGAAGAACCTGCAAAGGAGCATATCTCCGAATCTTGCGAAGTGATAGTCCCAAAGCGCGAAGAATGTGCCGAGGATACGCAGGAAGCGAGGAATAGAGCGCTTGGCTTCGGGCGCTTCATCGGAAGATTCCTCTTTTTCTGTCGTGTCTTCTTTGGAGATCTTTTCAGAAAGCTCTGTCTTTTCGATGACCGAAGTCTTTTCTTTTTTGACAGCGATCTCCTCGCCGGTATCCGGATCCTGCATAAGGATGGTCTCTTCTTCTTCGGCAAAAGATCCGTCTTCTTCTTTTTTCTGCTTTCTTTCTTTAGAATCATTCTTTTCGATACGCTCGCCATAGGCCGTAGCCATATCCGGACGCTTCAGGCTGATCGGAGCAGGAAGGACCGGAAGCTTGCTCTTAGAAGAAGCATGGCGCTTGGTCGATACGACCAGGATCACCAGCGAAAGCGGCAGCAGGATATGGATGAGCCAGACGATCATGAACTGGAACAGCGAGGTGTGACGGTCGACCAGAGCGATCATGTTGGAGATCATGTCAAAGTGGAAATTAAAGGAGAGGGCGATGGTCGAAGAAAGGGCAAAGAGCATCGCCATATTTGTACCCGTACGTGAAAATGCGGACGGGAAGATCGTCGAAAGGATGTAGGCGACAACGAAGATCAGCATCTGCAGACACAGGTGCAGGAAAATGCTCTCGCCGAATTTCAGATATACGATTAAGATCGCGCCGACTTCGATGCCGAAGCACAGGAAACTCGTGAAGGAGACAAGGAAGGTGGAAGTCCTGGCGTGATAGACCAGAAGACCCATGGAGCAGAAGATGAAGTAGATCAGGAAGTCCCAGTAGTTACACATCTGAGAGACGCCGAGGAGGCAGGCGCAGACGAAGAACTCGGGGCGGAAGATATGCTTCATCTCCGAAGCCAGATTCTTGATAAAACCGCGGAACCGGTAGGTGCATGTGAGCTTCTGCTTCGGGAATTCTGCGCGAAAGATCGCGATAAAGATAAAGGCGATGATCAGAAGGACCACGGTAAGGCTTACGACGTGGGCGTGAAGGTCGCCGATCAGGTAGGAATAAAACGGGAACTCATGAATCGTATGGTCGCCGATATCCGGATTGTGACCGATGAAACGCGTGGAGTTCGGATAGAAGAATCCGCTGGTATTTCCGACGTCGATGCCCAGCTTTTCCCAGATCTTCCAAAAGAGCATCTTGTTGCCGAAGCTCTGCTCATCGTAGAAGAAGGAGTGGGAGTTACCGAAGATCATGGTGCAGAAGGCGGAAAGAAGTCCGGCGAAAGGAAGATATGCCGGAGCGACATGGCAGTCTTTCTTCTGACCCAGTCCGTCAATGAAGAGCTGGCCGAGGGAGAAGGCAGATGCGAAAGGAAGTGCGATGGCGGTACACATGGAAAGGTTATACGCTACCGCAGGGGTGATGTTCAGCATCTTCGTAAGATAGGTGAAAAGATACTGTCCGAAATAGTAGTAGTTGATCGATTCACCGGCCATCCACGGGTCCTTGGCCGGGAGACCGTCGTAACGGAGCATGGAGTTCATGAAGGCGTAGTTCATGAGTTTTTCCTGACCATTGATATTCGGGACAATGGCCTTGCAGAAACAAAATGCGACCAGGATCACGGTGAAGAGGACTTCTTCAAAGATGATGTGGCCGATATTGGAGTTAATGGAAAGTGCTTTGACTGCGGCATCGCGAGTCTTCGGCATACCCCAGCTGATGATGATCAGAAGGAAGAACATGAACCAGGTCATCGGGCGGTTAAAGGATCTCCAGATCCCGAGGTAGGAAAGGAGCCACAGCGGGCCGGCTGTCGCAAGAAGACCGATGCTTCGGGCAAAGCCGTATCCGGCGGAAACGAATCCGCGGAAGACATAGGCCGTCAGCGGGAAGGCAGCCCAGCCGAAGAGGTAGAGCATGCCCCACCAGTAGATGAAGTCTGCCTGATCCTGCTTAAGGAGCGGGGAACAAAGAAAAGCGACCATCACCGGCGTCAGTAGAAGTAGAAGACGCGGAACGACGGCTTTGTAGTTGATGGATTCAGTAAGGGAATCGTGGATCTTCTCGCGGAGATTGCGAGACGGCTCTTCGGAAGAGGCCAGATCGGCGGCCGTTACTTTCCTGACCGGACGCACCGATTCTTTCTTGCTGGAGTCAGACTTCTTTGTCGAGTTCTTTTTCACGAGAAAAATCCTCCTTGATCTTCGCGACTGTGGCATTGGCCTGCGACACACAGGCATCCATGCGGAATTTGGAATCCTCGATCGGGCTCGGCGTCATGGCAAGACTGCAGACGTAAAGACCCTCGACCGGCTGGATAAATTCATCGAGCGGGTGGTTTAACGGTTTGGCGTAACGCGTGCGCGTCAGACGCCAGGTACGGACCGAACCTCTTGTGACGCTGGGGTTCATGTACTGGAGCTTTTTGAAGAAAGCCTTGAATACATCCGCGTCGGAAGCGGTCCATAAAGGAGCGGAAGTCAGAAAACTTCCGGAAAGATACAGGACATGTCCGCCGTAGCGGCGTTCGCCGACCATGCTCGTATGCTGGATGATGCGCTGGAAAGGATCCTCGCCCGGGATCTGGCGCGAGTAGCACTCCGTGAACGGGGTCTTCATGAGCATCAGAAGACACATATTCGCCTGATAGGTCACGTCCATCAGGGAGTCACGGAAATCGGTGGGCATGTTGAGCGCATGCGTGATATGTACGAGATTTCGGCACGAACCTGTATAGAGGATCGTGTCGCATTCAAGAAAGATCGAGGAAGAGTCCGCAAGTACGCACTGTACGCGGTATCTCGGACGATCGGGATCTTCGCTCTGGGAAATATCGGAAACGGTATATCCGTACTGGATGATGCCGCCGCGGTCTGTGATCTCCTGGACAAGCGCCGACAGCAGGGAGTGGAATCCGTTATCGAGATATCCGAGCTTCTTGCGGCTGGCTTTTCCGTACCAGAGGGAATCGTACCAAGAAAGCTCATCGGAAAGTCCCAGATCCTTAAGTAGTGCGATGAGTGCACGGTCGGATTTGCGGATGTGGTGCGGAAGGAGCTCGATGTACTCGGAGCCCAGACGGGAACAGGCCAGCATGCCGCCCGGTGTGGACTGCTGCTCTACGACCTGCACGCGGAAACCGGCCTGCGCCAGCTTATAGGCACAGACCAGACCGGAAAGTCCGGCGCCGATAACACAGATCGAGATCTTTTCCTCCATTTCCTTCCTCCGAAAAGTATCAGATCTTCTTTGCTTCCAGGTAGTAGCGCTTCTCGACGGCTTCGCCCATGGAGAAGGTCTTTCTCGGGAATACGCCTTCCTTGCTGATGGTCTCAAAGAAGGAATTCTTCGAGACATCCGGGAGCAGGAATCCGAGTTTATCAGAAGCGGCCAGAGATCTTACGGAATCTTCGCCGTGAATGTAGTCGGTGTGGATG
This sequence comes from Clostridiales bacterium, assembly GCA_017551865.1. GTDB lineage: Bacteria > Bacillota > Clostridia > Saccharofermentanales > Saccharofermentanaceae > Scatonaster. Next base: position 60,823 of record JAFZKB010000003.1, read on the forward strand.
CTTTCGGATTCGATCGAATCTAAAAAGCCCTGAAGCGATCCGACGGCCAGCGTGTGGGCAGGCTTTCCGATGACCATGGTGAAGTCTTCGGAACCATCCGTTACGAGGATCGTCTGGGATCCGTCAGCAGTTCCTTCCTTGGCAAAAGATCCGGCATCCTTAAATGCGATCTCCTGGGAAGAGAAGTAAGCCTTCGCTTCTTCCATCAGTTTTTCCTTCGTAAGACCGAAGGTGACACGGTGGATCGGCTCAAACTGCAGGCCGTTGTCGTGGATGTTCACGATCTCGACCAGGCAGTAGCGTGCCGGATGCGTCTCTCTTTCACTTTCGGGAAGTGTCTCACGAACATTCTCCCAGTGCTTCTTGGCGGTGGCCAGAGAGTGGTTTCCATCGCCGACGGCGAAGAGGAATCCGTCCTCGGAGGCAGAAAGAAGTGCAGAAAGTGCGGATACGATCGTCTTGGCCACGTCGGAATCTTCTTTGGCGAAGAATCCCTTGATGTGACCGCCTTCCATCATGAGGTCGGTGTCATAGACGAGATTTGCAGAATCTTTGGAAAGCGCGTCAAAAGCAGGTTCGATGACCGTCTTTTCCGGGTCATTGATCAGCACCATGATGTGTGGCATCTCGATCGGTGCACGCTCACGGATGCGGACACGCGGAGGAATACGGGAAAGTACCGTACCTTCGGTGGCGCGGATGCGGCTCTTGTTGCCGGGCGTGAAGTCGTACTGCTCAAGATCGAGTGCGAGCATCAGGCCTTTTCGGGAATCGTTATACTTCGTTTTTCTGTCGAGAAGGATGAATCCCGGATCAAGCTCGGTCAGGATCCCCTCGTCGATATACTTCGTGATAGATGCGGTGATATTGGAAAGACGCTGGTCGATCTGCTCAGGTGTTTCTTTTTCGAGGAAGACCTCCGGCAGGAACATGCGGAGCGTGGACGGTGCCTCTCCGACGGTGTTTTCTACATCCTCCCAGTATTTCGGCTCGGATGTGAACTGGTCACATGCAATTACGGCCCACTTCGAAAGATCCGTTCCTTTTTTCGGTAAAAGGATCTTCGGAGATGCGACAGCGATGTCTTTATAGATTGAACTCATGGATACCCTCCCATGCTGTTTGAAAAATAAGCCATAACATTATAGCACGCGCGCGAAGAAAAATCTCACGCATATTGAAATGTGCTTTTTTCTTTGCGCGTGTTATATTAGTTGTATGAACTATCCTTTGGGGAGGTGGGCGCATGGCAAATCGGGAAAATGGTCGTGGAAGACTTCTTTGTCTTTTAGAGATCCTGCAGAAGGAGACGGATGCAGAACATGGACTTACCAATGCGGAACTGATTGCAAAGCTCGATGAGGCGGGTTTTCCGGTAAACCGCAAAACGCTTTACGAAGATTTCCGTGCGCTGGAGGATTCCTCGATCCCGGTCGAAAAATCCGGAGGAAGGGTGCCGAGATACTATATCGAGGATCGAGACTTCGAGATAGAAGAGATCATGATCCTCATCGATGCCGTGGAATCCGCGGGTTTCATGACGGAGAAGAAGAAGGCCGGCATCATCAAGAAACTGAAGGGCCTGACCTCTTCGGGACGCGCCTCCGAGCTAAATGAACAGATCCACTATATCGGAAGACACCACTCCACCAATAACGACTTTATCTATACGGTCAGCGCACTTCGCCGTGCCATGGCCGGAAAACACCCGGTCACCTTCCAGTACACTGACTACCGCTACGGTGAGGGCGAGATCTTACGCCACGATGGCATGAAGTATATCCTGCATCCTTTCGCTATGGTCTGGAGCAACGGTTTTTACTACTGTATCGGTGTGCGTCCGGAACAGAGCGAAGAGGGCGAAAAAGATAAGCTCCGTCATTTCCGCATCGACCGCATGAAGAAGGTCGAAGTCCTGGAATCGGAGACTCTGGTCAAGCCGCCGAAGGGCTTTGATGTGGCCAAGCATATGGAGGAATCTTTCAGCATGTACGGCAGCGAAAAAGCAACCGTTCTGATCCGCTTCAGAAAAGACCTTCTGACGCAGTTCTACGACCGCTTTGAGCAGAATGTATCGGTCATGCAGGATCCGGAGGATGAGGGCTATCTTCAGGCCAATGTTACCGTCAATGTCAGCCCGACATTCTTCGCCTGGATCTTCCAGTACGAAGGCGGTTTTTCCATCTGTGGCCCCAAAGCCATACGGGACAGGTATCTCGAGCATCTGGAAAAGGCGAAACGGGCGTAGCGGAACGGGTCTTTTCGCGAAGAAATCTTTTTTATATATTTTATAGATTTTCTTATCTAAATCGTGTAAAATATCGGGGCACGCGAAATCTACGGCGCGTGCCTCGCTTTTTACGTAAGGAGACGAAAACGAATGAGACAGTTTACCTCAGATGAATTGAGAAATACCTGGAAGCAGTTCTATATCGACCGCGGACATGTGGATGTCGGTGCCGTATCGCTGGTTTCCGACGGCTCGACGGGCGTTATGTTCAACGTCGCCGGCATGCAGCCGCTGATGCCTTATCTTCTCGGCCAGAAGCACCCGCTCGGTACGAGACTTTGCAATGTTCAGGGCTGCGTCCGCACAAACGATATCGATTCCGTAGGCGACAAGAGCCACGTTACCTTCTTCGAGATGATGGGTTCGTGGTCCCTCGGTGACTATTTTAAAAAAGAAAGATGCCAGTGGAGCTTCGAGCTTCTGACACAGGTCTTCGGCTTCGATGCCGATCACCTCGCCGCGACCGTTTTCGCAGGTGACGAGAATGCACCGCGTGACGAAGAAGGCGCGCAATATCGTATCGCTTCCGGCTTCAAAAAAGAGAATATCTACTACCTCGGTGCCGACGATAACTGGTGGGGCTTAGAGTACGGTCCCTGCGGTCCGGACTCCGAGATGTTCTATATCGCTGACCGCCCGGACTGCGGCCCGGACTGCGGCCCGGGATGCTCCTGCGGCAAGTACACCGAACTTGGTAACGACGTATTCATGCAATACGAAAAGCACAAGGACGGCACCCTCACTCCGCTTAAGCAGAAGAACGTAGATACCGGCTGGGGCTTAGAGAGGATCCTCGCTTTCCTCAACGGTTCCCGTGATGTATATCAGATCGACCTGTTCGCACCGGTCATCGCCTATATCGAGAAAGTCTCCGGAAGCAAGTACAATGCGGACGAGAAGATGACACGCTCCATGCGTATCCTCGCCGACCACACACGTACCTCCGTCATGCTCATCGGTGACGCCGCCAAACTCGTTCCGGCCAACGCAGGCGCAGGTTATGTTCTCCGCCGTCTGATCCGCCGTGCGGTAAGACACGCAAGAACACTGAACCTCAAAAAGGACGACATCCTCAAGATCGCGACCATCTTTATCGATGAGATCTATAAGAACAGCTATCCGCTCCTTACCACTAACCGTGAGTTCATCCTGAATGAACTGACCAAGGAGATCGAGCGTTTCGAGAGCACTCTCGAGAACGGCATGAAGGAATTTAAGAAGATCCTCGATACCGCCCGTTCCGAAGGAAAGAAGGAGATCGAAGGTAAAGACGCTTTCTATCTGTACGATACATTCGGCTTCCCTCTTGAGCTCACGACAGAGCTTGCTGAGGAAGAAGGCCTTTCCGTTGACGAAGAAGGCTTTAAGGTATCCATGGAAGAGCAGAAGCAGAAGGCCCGTGACAGCCAGAACTTCTCCGCGAAGCTCAATGCTTCCGCAGGTATCTTCGATGCCCTCGATGAGAGCATTACCACGAAGTTCGTCGGCTACGACGGAATCCATACCGAAGGTAAAATCGTTGCGATCGCAGATGAAGCTTCTCTGAAGGATTCCCTTTCCGAAAACGAGAAGGGTACGATCATCACAGACATTACTTCCTTCTACGGCACCATGGGTGGTCAGGTCGGTGATAAGGGTATCATCAAGACCGCTGACGGTGAGTTCACCGTAACTGAGGCGATCCACCTTTCTAATGGCCGCATCGGTCATACCGGTTATGTTTCCAAGGGAACGATCAAGAGCGGTTCTACTGCGGACATCCTCGTAGATGAAGAAAACCGCAGCAACACATGTAAAAACCACTCCGCGACACACCTTCTGCAGAAGGCGCTGAAGATCGTACTCGGTGACCACGTTGAGCAGAAGGGTTCTCTCGTAACACCGGACCGTCTGCGTTTCGACTTCTCTCACGATCAGGCCATGACGGCTGAGCAGATCGCAAAGGCAGAAGCGATCGTAAACAAAGAGATCGCAGCATCCCTTGCTGTACGCACAGATGAGATGAGCCAGCAGGAGGCTGTATCCACCGGCGCCATGGCGCTTTTCGGTGAAAAGTACGGCGATGTCGTCCGTGTCGTCAGCATGGGCAAGGGCACATCCGGAAATAACGAAGCTGACTTTAAGGAAGCTTTCTCCGTCGAGCTCTGCGGTGGTACACACGTCAGCAATACTTCGCAGATCCAGCACATCAAGATCCTTTCCGAGTCCGGTGTTGCCGCAGGCGTACGCCGTATCGAGGCTCTGACCGGTGACGGCGTGCTCGCATACTATAAAGATCTCGAGAACCTTCTCAACGAGGCGGCCAAGCTTCTGAAGTCCAACCCGTCCGAGATCGTTTCGAAGATCGAGCACCTGCAGAAAGACTTAAAGACCGCAAATTCCGAGATCGAGTCCCTGAAGTCCCAGGCGGCCAAGGATGCGCTCGGTGATTCACTCGAAAAGACCGAAGACGTCAAGGGCGTGAAGCTCCTCGCAGCGAAGGTCGAAAACGTCGAGATGGGTTCTCTGCGTGATCTCGGCGACTCCCTCAAGGATAAGATCGGTGACGGCGTCGTCGCTCTCCTTTCTTCCTGTGATGGAAAAGCAAATATCGTCATCATGGCATCTGACAGTGCCGTAAAGGCCGGTGCACACGCCGGTAACCTCATTAAGGCCATTGCCCCGATCGTAGGCGGTGGCGGCGGCGGACGCCCGAATATGGCACAGGCCGGCGGTAAGAATCCGGCAGGTATCGACGAGGCTCTCGCGGCGGTAAAGACCGAACTGGAGAAAATGCTCTGATAGAACTTCTGTCCGCACGTTGTAGTGCGGGAAAAACCGATCCTAAGGAGGAAATAAGTATGTGTTTATTCTGTGATATCGTAGAAGGCAAGATCCCTTCCACCAAAGTATTTGAGAACGACAAGGTCCTGGCTTTTAAGGACATCAATCCGGCAACTCCGGTACATGTTCTGATTGTTCCGAAAAAGCACTTTGACGACATCCTTGATATGTCCTCTTCCGCAGAAGGAAAAGAGGCTCTCGGTGATGTCCTCGATGCGATCCCGGAAGTCGTGAAGGCGACCGGCATCGATGAAGGCTTCCGTATCATCAACAACTGCCGTGAGTTCGGCGGCCAGACCGTAAAGCACGTACACTTCCACATCCTCGGCGGTGTAAAACTTTCCGAGAAAATGATCTGAGAGATAAATAGATAAACAATAAACGCCGATACTGTTCCTCCGTCGCTGGTCCTCGGACAAGCCTGCGGAATCGCTCCTTGAGGAACACATCGGCGCTTTTTTGTTTACAATTATTCATCTGCATGATACGCTGAAGAAAACAAGGGGTTGTTTGTCAATTTATTGAAGGTATGACATCATGGAAGACTTCTTAAGGAATCCTTCGGAAGGAGTGTGCGATGTCTGCTGATCGTTGCAAGAGAGGCTTTTGTTTTGTCCTGTCTTTAATTATTTTCTTCTTTGGTTTTCCCTGCGATCTTAATGCGATGGAGAATTCTTTACATTTGATTTGCCATATATAATAGAAGGGATTTGGGGAGCTCAGGTGTATGAAACTGCTGCTGGCGTTTGCACGAAAAAAAATGTTGGATGGAATCAGGATATTTCACCTAGTGAAACGATCCGATTTGGAATGACTGTGTCTTCAATGACGAAAGAAGCGATAGCCGATCTTCCGACATTTTATCTTCTTAACACTAAACAGAAGATTGTTGATCACTCTTGTTACGATATCTCATTTCAACAATACTCGAAATGGGGAGTTGGATATAATGGGGCAATCAATATAACGAATAAATCCGCTCAAACGATTGAGGATTACGTTGTTTATAAATCGGAGCAGAACACGGTATCGATTGAAAATGTTGGGATTATTGGCAAATGGTTTGCTCCGTTAGAGTACTGAAAATGAGTGATAATAAGAAAAAACAATTTAAATCGGTATATGTTTTCTCAATATGCTTAGGGATAGTTTGGTTATTGATGATGACCTGCGTATTTGTAGTACCTGAGGTAAAGCGAGAATATATGTATCCTGATATAAGGGTCGAGCTTTCAGCCCCGCTGATAGGTGTGCATGTTATCGATTCCAAACAGTTGTCTTGGGAAATCATTCGTGAAGAATATGTAGTCAAGCGCGAAGATAAAATGGTGTTCTTTGAGCAGCGGTGTCAAGCGTATGTGTCTTTTGATCAAACAGAGATACAAGATACATTTAAGAATGACCATCATGTTTTGAGTGATACTGAGCTTTGCACGCTTTTGTCTGATTATTGTGCGGGAGTAGTTCCAGCCGAAAATCTGAGAATTTGTATAGAAGATATCCCTATAGAAGTCTTTAGTGTGGCCGGAGACAGTGAAAGCTCTGCTTTTCTGCCCAAAGAGTTTAGTGTTGCAGTGGAAGGCAGATATGAGGGGAGCATTGCTTTCAAATCTTATCTTCCACCGTTACCTTCATCAAAAACGAATATCGATGAAGAGTGGAGAGTGATAGATCATTTCCCTGTTAAGACAATACTTTACATTACCTTTATTGCAATACTGTTTACAATGACTTGTATTTCAATTCTTTTGCACAGTTTGAGACGTAAGCTTGGAATGATTTGTCTGGCGTCGATCTCTTTAGTACTATTGTTAGCACTCTTCTTATTTCTAGGATAAAGCCCCCCCCTCACCGGCTCCTGTTTTTGCTCAAAGAAAAACGCTAAAAGGAAATCGTGAGGTACGCCTCCGCAGACGCAAAGCGTCGAGGACCAGCGTGCCGAAGATTTACCTTTTAGCGTTTTCATTTCATTTGAGCAAAAAAACACAGGAGCTGGGAAACACATAAACCAACTCCTGCTTTTTTTCGAGCGTCATCTGATGACGAATCTGAAACCATCCATTCGCTCTTCTTAACCTATTCACCAATAATATAGCTTCTTTTGACCTTTGACACCAGCAATTATTGTCCTGAAAAGTATAACAATTTTTCGCGGTTTGGCGTATTTTTGAAAAAATCGTCCGTCGTAATGAGAAAATGTCACATATGTCATTTTAATGTTACGCGCGTACTATATACTGATATTGTGGATTTTTATGTATAGAGGTGTATCTATGAAGAGTGTGTCACGGGCTGTTCGTTTCACATTAAGACTGGTTTCTATGCTGCTTACGGCAGCGGTCCTTGTGGTTTCCTGTACGATCCCGTCGAGAAAAAGGATCTCCGAGGATCCGTCGGCGGCGTTTATTGACAGGACCTATCAGATCCTTTTCCAGAAGGGTTGTGAAGGGGAGCGGTTCAGCTTCTGGTTCAACAATCTGAAAGAAGGGAATACCTCGGCAGTCGAGATGATCGATATGCTGATGCAGAGCTTTGAATACCAGCAGAAGAACTATACGGATGAGCAGACCATCGATGTGATCTGCCGTCTCATGACGGAAAAGGAACCTTCCGCTTCCGTAAAAGAGAACTATCTCCGCTACTTAAATAATGGCGTGACGTACCGCTGCCTTCTTTCCGATATGTCCGGATCGCAGGAGTTCACGGCGCTCTGCGAAAGATATAAAGTGAACCCGGGTAAGATCACGAATCTGGAAGGAAGAGATCAGAATCCGGCGGCGACAGTATTTGTCGGAGAGATGTACGAAGAATTCAACGGAGCCAAAGCCGGTGCCCAGGATCTCAATAACTGGAGTGCAGGACTTCTTTCCGGTGATGGTGTGGCCCCGTTTTTAAATAAGATCGTGACGGGTTCCGGCTACGCTTCGAAGGCGCATTCCGATGAACAGGTCGTCGATTCCCTCTGCCGCGTGATGCTCGGAAGAGAAGCCAATGCTTCGGAAAAAGAACAGTATGCGGAAGTCTTAAATAACGGTGTGTCGATCAGTTATGTCACCTCTCTGATCGCAAAGACCCCGGAATTTAAAAGCCGCTGTGAAAGCCTCGGCATGGTCCCGGGCGAAGTGATCCTTTCCGAGCCGCGTGATATGAACTATGAACTTACGTCTTTCCTGACAAGACTTTATACCCGTTTTTCCGGAACCCGTCCGAGCGGGGAAGACCTCAATTCCTATGTCGAAGGCACGATCGAAGATCCGTCGAAAGTAAGAGATGCGATCACGGAGATGTTCTCGGATCCGGAGAGCCAGGCGCTCCTTTCTTCGGATGACGATTTCCTTTCTGCAGTATTTGAAGTCTTCTACGGCCACGAGCCTTCTTCTGAAAAGGTCGAGTCCTATAAGATCGGCCTGTCTCACGGGATCACGAGAGAAAGAGTCCTTTCGGAGATCCTTAAGGATCCGGCTTTTGATGAGAAGATGAGTGAGTACGGGATTGATACCCATGTCGAGCCGGTCGTTCCCGAGAAGGTCATCGCACTGACCTTTGACGACGGACCTTATACTCCGGTCACGATGCGGATCCTGGATGCACTGGAGCCGTATGGTGCGCATGCCACTTTCTTCGTGGTCGGCAACCGTGTCGGTAACTATAAGGAGTGCGTGATCCGCGCGACCAACATGGGCTGCGAGATCGGCGACCATACCTGGAGCCACCAGACACTGACGAAACTTTCCGCTGATGGTGTGCAGAGCCAGATCGGCGACTGTGCCAGCACCGTATATAACCTGACCGGTATCTATCCGCACGTGATGCGTCCGGTCGGCGGTTCTTACAACACGACCGTATCCAATAACGTGGGCATGCCCATGATCATCTGGTCGATCGATACGAACGACTGGAAGTATAAGGACAGCCAGCACGTTATTAACGAAGTGCTGAACTATGTAAAGGACGGAGATATCGTCCTGATGCATGACCTTTATGAGTCGACGGCGACGGCAGTGGAGACCATTGTACCGGCGCTTATTGAAGCAGGCTATACGCTGGTGACCGTAAGTGAACTGGCTGAGTATAAGAAAGTACAGATGGAAAACGGCAAAGCCTATTTTTCCATGAGAGGTTAAGAAGATGAGTGAAAAGACCAATGCGATCATCAGTGAAGTGAAGAAAGTCATTTGCGGTAAGGATTTCGTGATCCTGCAGGCATTTGCGGGCATCCTTTCCGGCGGACATGTCCTGATCGAGGATGTGCCGGGTGTCGGAAAGACCACGATGGCTCTCGCGTTTTCGAGGACTCTGGGTCTGGACTACGGACGTGTCCAGTTCACCCCGGACGTACTGCCTTCGGATATTACGGGCTTTTCGATCTACGATAAGCATGCCGGTGCCATGAAGTACCAGCAGGGCGCGATCTTCCACAACCTCTTCCTCGCGGACGAGCTGAATCGTGCTTCAAGCCGTACGCAGTCCGCGCTTCTCGAGGCCATGGAAGAAGGCCAGGTGACCGTCGATGGCAACACCTATCTTCTGCCAAAGCCTTTTACGGTATTTGCGACCCAGAACCCTTCGGGCGCATCCGGAACGTCGCTGCTTCCGGACTCGCAGATGGACCGTTTTGCGATCCGTATCTCCATGGGCTATCCGTCGGCCGCCGATGAGAAAGCCATGCTCGAGACGAGAAAAGACGGCGGCAACCCGATGTCGACAGTAAACTGCTTAAGCAGTGCCCGGGAACTTCTTCTCATGCAGGAAGAAGTCAACCACGTCTTCGTGGACGATAAGATCCTCGACTACATCATCGAACTGGTGACGAAGACGAGAAGCCATAAGGATCTCGAGCGCGGCGCAAGCCCGCGTGCGACACTGTCCCTGACCGCGATGGCAAAAGCGTATGCGTATCTTTTCCATAGGAATTATGTGGTCCCGGGTGACGTGCAGGCCGTATTCCCGGCCGTTATGTGCCACCGTCTCCTCCTGACGCCGGAAGCGGAAGTCAACGAGAAGAGAACAGCGGACGTGACCCGCGAGATATTAAAGACCGTCAAGTCCCCGAAGGCATAAAGAGAGAAATGTCGGCGTATGCTTAAGAACTGGTGCATCTACATCCTCACACTGATCGGTTCCGTGGTATTCTTTCTGTTTTATCAGATGTGGTTTGCCTGGTACTGTATCGTGCTGCTCCTTCTGATCCCGCCGATCGCGCTTGTGATGTGCCTTCTTTCGCTGCGCTCTGCAAGATATACCCTTGAGGTGCCGAAAACGGTAAGGACCGGAGAGTCGGCAGATGTCCTGATACGCCCGTACGGGAAGTATTTCTCGTTCTTTTCCTTCTGTTATATCTTCCTTACGGAAATGGATAACATGACGGACGAGACCCGCAGGCTGAAGGCGATCTCCCATGGTTCGGATACGGCCCGCGTGCCGGTCAATACGAAGCACTGCGGTTCGATGACGTATCGTATCGAAAAGATCCGTATCTATGACCTTTTCGGCCTTTTCCACTATACGAGGAAAAAGCAGTCGGTAGGGGAAGTCATCATCCAGCCGGTCCCGAAGATCCCGGAGATCATGCCGGATGCGAACGGATTCAAGGCGAAGAGCCTGAAACGCTCGAGATCTCCATATTCCGAGATCTACGATGTGCGTGACTACATGCCGGGCGATCCGGTCAAGAACATCCACTGGAAGGCCTCCGCGAAGAAGGATAAGACATTGATCAAAGAACCGCAGGAGGAAGTGTTCGGTCATGCCCGTGTCTTCCTGTCCATAAGTGACGACCGGGATCTTTTCGACCAGAGGCTCGGAGAGATGCTGTTTACGTCTAACTATTTTCTGAAAAAAGAGATCCCGCATAAGATTCGCGTGCTCCCTCCGATGAAGAGAGAACGCGCTTTTGACATACAATCCCAGAGAGACCTCGATACCGCCATGATCCGTATCCTGCATCTGAAGATCCCGAAGGAGCTGGCCGATGAGACGTAAGACCATAACGATAAAGGCAAAAGAATCGTCTCCGACCTTCCTTACGCATGTGGTGTCGGTACTTGTGACCATGCTCCTTTCTGTGGGCTTTACTTTCATGCTCACGAGCACCTACGAGATCGAGATCTATATGCCGTTTGTTGCGCTGGCGATCCTGCTTCTTGCGATCGGATCTACCTTCCTGCACACCAGAAAAAGCAATATCCCGAGCCTTGCAGGACGGATCAGTTCACCGATCCTTACTGCACTTCTGATCGTTCTGGATATCGGCTCCAGTAGAGCCGGATTCAACGATTTCCTACTCACGCTGAAGCGGCTTTCATTCCGTGCCATGCCGCTGGATCTGGAACTGCAGGATGCCGAAGCGTTAGCGTTCACCTCGCTTTTTATCATCCTTTGTATCATTCCGGTCATGTTCACGACGTGGGTGATCGCGAAGAAAAAGAATGTGTTTATCGCGCTTATATTCTATGTGCCGTACTTCGTATGCTCCGTGGCGTTAAACTACATGTTCCCATCGCAGATCTGGTGCGAGCTCGCCTTTGCCGGCATCATCGTCCTGTGCTTTTTCCAGAATATCCGAAAAGGAGATAAGAAAAAGACAGATAAGAAGACCCTGATCCTGGTCATCCCGGCGCTCGTTCTGGTCTTCGGCGTGGGTCTTTTGTATCCGCAGAAGACATATGACTATGAAGATGTGGCTAATGACCAGGTACAATTCTTTTCTTCTCTGATCAAGAGCCTTCATCTCGAAAAGACCGCGCAGGACATGGCCAAGGCTCCGATCGTAAAGAAGGTGGGCAACGCCCTCGGAGATACCTATATGGGCCGCGCCATGAAGGACAGTATTGGCAAGAGTGTCGCGTCCGTGACACCGGACAGTGAAAGCTTTAAACTGGTCGGAGACTTTGATCCGCCGGATTTTGAAGTGTTCCGGATCACGCGGTCGAAGAACCCCGATTATGTGGAAAAAGACGAAAGTACCTGGTACCTTTACTTAAAGTCGACCTCGATGGATGTCTATAGCCCGGAAAAATGGGCGCGCTCGGACGATGAATCAAAGGCATCGGATATCTATAGCGAAGATTTCGCATATCCGACATCCGACGCCCGCTATATCCTGGATGTCGAGGCGGAAATGACCAGCGAAGTGATCATGGTTCCGAACTACACGGATCATTTCGAGCTTTCGGGTTGGAATACAGCGAGAAACTATAATGTGCTCCTCCGGACGAAGAATACAGGTGGGCTTTCCTCCTACCGGATGCCGGTAAACGATATCCCGTGCAGGCTCAAGGATGCCTGGTCAGAGGATTATCTGGAATATGTAAATAATACGGCGCTTCAGGTGCCGGATTCAACGAGAGAAAATGTCCTTGCCAGCGGTGTTCTGCCGCAGTGGTTTTTCGACGTGTATTACGGGAATATGGAGATGTCGGATATGGAGAAGGTCCGCGCGGTCACGGAGTTTGTCAGCGGGCTTCATCCGTACGATGAAGCCACGTCGTTTCCGCCGGATGGTGCGGACTTTGTGGTCTGGTTCATGACGGAATCGGAGACCGGATTCTGTGTGCATTATGCCACGACTGCTGTTATCCTCCTTCGCATGCTGGGCGTGCCGGCCCGCTATGTTTCCGGCTATATGGCCGACTACATCCACGACGATGAGCCGATGTCGATCAGATCCAAGGATGCGCATGCGTGGTTTGAGTATTTCGATCCCGACTATGGCTGGATCATGGGTGATCCGACACCGGGGAATGAGACCGCGGCCAGTGCCTTCTGCGTAGATCACATCATGGATGTATATGGCATTACAAAGCAGCCGCTCCCGGATAACCGGAACATCCCGAGCGTGACGCCTGCACCTTCTACAAGAACACCTACTCCATCCTCGTCCTCTTCGACAACGCCTGCTCCGTCCTCGTCTTCGACAACGCCGACAGACTCGGAGACCCAGCCTTCCGGAAAAACGACGCCGGTTCCTTCCGGAAAAGATCCGAAGTCCGGTTCAGATGGCGGAAATGGTGTCGGAGCAAATATTGAAAAAGTGATCCTTGCGGTCGGGAAGTTCCTAAAAAAACTCCTCCCGCTCTTCGTGCTGATCCTTTTCGCGCTGCTTCTGCGCTTCCTTTATATCCGATTCTGGAAAAGGGGCTTCCACAGCGAAGAAGTCAAAGAACGTGCCAGTGCCTACTACCGCTACTTCAACATGGTACTGAAAAAATACGGCGCGCGTCCGGGAAGACGCATGACGATACTTGCCCAGAAGGCGGCTTTCAGTGAGGAAGGCATCTCCGAAGAAGAACTCGATACCATGATCAAGCGGGGCACGGAGAGGATCCAGAGGCTACGGAAAAACCAGCCCTGGTATAAAAGGCTTCTCGTGAAGAATCTCCTTGAGGTTTCGACAGAAGAAGAGAAATGGGATAAGTGATGAGATCTTACTTCGTTTCTTCGTCCTTGGCGGCAAGTACGGCTTTCGCCAGCTGATCCGCGCAGGATGTGGACTTAAATCCGCAGGTGTTCCCGAGGAGTTTATCGGCGATATCATCTGCTGTCCATCCATCTACGAGCTTGCTGATTGCTTTGAGATTTCCGTTACATCCATTGGTGAAAACAACATCCGAGATCACGCCGTCGTTGATCTCAAAATCGATCTTAGATGCGCATGTTCCGCTGGTACGATAAGTATAGTGCATAGTGTTTCTTGTCCTCCTGATATTCTTTCGGCGAAAATGCCGGGGAAATTTATAGTTTGGGCAGGATCGAGATATCGCGCTCGACCGGGCAGGGTGGCAGGTATTTACTGAAAATATCGACATATCTTGTGCCGAAGGAGATGGAGACGAGCTCGGAAAAAGCGATCCTCGTGGCTTTTTCTTCCCAGCTGCCATTCGTATCGAAGGCCCGGACATAGAGATAACGGTCATCTCTTTTCTCGATGCGTCCGATCACGTAATCGATATTCCCGCTGTTCCGGTCTTCGGACTCGAAGATCGCATTCAGGCGGTTATGGGAAAGATACGACAGTACGCCTTCCCAGGAGGAAAGATCCATATCGATCCTCTTGACCTGCGCCGTCACGCCTTCGCTCTCGAGGATATCGTTCGTCAGGTCCGTCTTCGAGTTGATCTCGATAATGTCCTTGAGTCTTCTTACGACATAACCGTCCAGACGGAAATCCTGCTCGTCCATATAAAGGAAAAGATCTTCGCTGGTCTTGATGGGAAAACAGCTGTAACAGTTCGGATCCGCCTTCAGAAACATGTGACACAGAAGCGTCTGACGGCAGGCTTCTTCCAGTACGGCAGTGATCTCGAATTTCTTCATGGCAACCCCTCCTGACAAAATGTGTTTCTGCACTGATTATAGCATGGAAAATGCGCACATTTCTAGGACTTTTGGGAAAAGTAAAATCAGAAAAAAGACTATAGTTAACCTTGTGTCAAAATGTGGTTGACAACATTTCCCCGTTATGGTAAATTCGTTTTCCGAAAAGAAGGTGAAACGATGGAAAATAAAAGCACAGCGGAACGCAGTAACAGAAGGAAAACTCTGGATCTTACCTATATCGCCATCGGCGCGGCCCTGATATCGGTCTGCTCATGGATCAGTATCCCGGGCGCCGTTCCTTTTACACTTCAGACATTTGCGGTCTTTTCGGTCCTGCTTCTTCTCGGCGGGAAGAGAGGCACGCTCTCGATTTTGACCTATATTCTCCTCGGAGCCATCGGACTTCCGGTATTTTCGAATTTTACGGGCGGGGCAGGAGTCCTTCTCGGCAACACCGGCGGTTATATCCTGGGATTTATCTTCATGGGGCTGATCTTCCTTCTTTTCGAAAAGATCAGTTCGTCGGATCTTTTCGTAAGGAAAATGATCCTGTCGATCGTATCTCTTCTTCTGGGTCTTTTCGTCTGCTATTCTTTCGGGACCGCATGGTTCATGTATGTATATATGAAAAACACCGGGACAGTCGGCCTTTCGGCGGTCCTGTCCTGGTGTGTATTTCCGTTTATCCTGCCGGATCTTATAAAACTCTTTCTGGCGGTGATCCTTTCAAATAGAGTGCGTCCGGTACTTAAGTGAGGTCCTCTTTTTTCTCTTCTTTTGTGGCGGCGTGATTTCTCTCCACGAGATTTGTGAAGAGCTTTCGGATCCCGAAAGTCCAGCACAGTACCATGCCGAGCACGGCGCCGAGGACGCCCTGGGCAATCTCGTAGGGAAGCTTCATCATGGCGTATTCGAAAGTGCTGTAGACGAAGATCTTGCCGAGTGTATAGCCGGTGACCATGATGACGGCTCCGACGGAAACACCGATACCGGAAGCGATCTTCGGGTGTGATTTAAATGTCTTATGAGAGATCAGGGAGATCACGACGGACTGAAGTCCGTGAGTCACAAGAGATACGAACATCGGGAGCGGGTAGAAGATCATGTCTCCGAAGAAAGATCCCAGACCGCCGACGACGAATGCCTCATACGGATTTAAAAGGATCGCGGCCAGACAGATGGCGACATCACAGAGATAAAGATGTCCGCCCGGGACCGGGATGCCCTGGGAGGCCAGTGCGATGGTCATCGCCATAAAAAGTGCGGTGATCGTGATGCGGATTGTTGCGTTATACCTTCCCTTGTTCATGTGAAAAAGTCTCCTTTACTTGCTTTCTGGAAAAGAGTATCATGAGTCTGAACATATAGAAATGACCAAAATGGGAGAAAATAATATAACCAGATGAACTATAAAACAGATAAGAATTCTTCCGAACCACAATATCTGCAGCTGTATCATTACTTCGTAAAAGATATCACCGAGGGCATCTATCCTTATGGAACCAGGCTCCCGAGCAAGCGCGTGATCGCCGATGAGACCGGCGTCAGCGTCATTACCGTCGAGCACACTCTGACGCTTCTTTCCGATGAAGGCTATGTCGAAAGCCGCCAGAGGAGCGGGGTCTTCGTGACCTATCGGGGCGAGGATTTCCTCGGAGATACGGCCAAGGTCCTTCCGGTCGCTCTCGAAAAGGATGAGCCGTCTTTAGACTTCGGCGAGTTTCCGTTCTCGGTGCTGTCGAAGACGATGCGAAAAGTCCTCCTCGACCACGGCGAGAATATCCTGATCAAGTCCCCGAACCACGGCTGTGCGGAGCTTCGAAACGAGATCTGCCTTTATCTTAGAAGAAGCCGAGGCATCAGTATCGAGCCGTCCCAGGTCATCGTGGGCTCCGGCTCCGAGTATCTTTACGGCCTCATCGCCCAGCTTCTGGGCTCGGTGAAACTGTTCGCCATCGAGGATCCCTCGTATAAAAAGATCCGCGCCGTCTATGAAGCGATGGGCATTACCTGCGATCCTCTGCCGATGATGGCTGACGGCATCTCTTCGGAGGCGCTCAAAAAGACGAATGCGAAAGTCCTTCATGTCACGCCTTTCCACAGCTTTCCGTCGGGCGTGACGGCGGGCATCAGTAAAAAACTCGAGTATCTCCGCTGGGCGAAGAAGAGAAACGGGATCCTGATAGAGGATAACTACGACTCGGAACTGACGATCTCGAAGAAGGCCGAGGATCCGCTCTTTTCGATGGACCCGGAAGTGGATGTGATCTACCTTAATACCTTTTCACGAACGCTCGCGCCTTCGATGCGTATCGGCTACATGATCCTGCCGAAGTCTCTGGTAAAGCCGTTTGAGGAGAAGTTGGGCTTTTATTCCTGCACGGTCCCGATCTTCGAGCAGTATGTCCTTTCTGAGCTCCTTCGAAGCGGTGATTTCGAGCGGCACATCAACCGCGTGCGCCGAAGAAGGAGAAAATAGGGAAAAGCTGGAAATCGTTAGTTTCTGCTTACTTATATTGCCTGCAAAATATGGAAAGAACGGATCTTTTCTGTTAGAATATCAGATGTGTTCCGGAAGAAGCCTTCAGGTGGCGTTTCGGGACTGGGGGTTAGAAAGTAGAAAAAGCTGCAGAAGGCAGGCCTGCATCTTTTAGTAGAGGGTATGAAGAGTTTCCGTGTCAAAATGACGGTGATGATCGTGCTGGTCGTGCTTATAAGTTCCGGCCTTCTATCCGTGATCAGTTACCGGCGCGCCAAGAACAGCGTAGTTTCCCAGTCTGAAGAGAATTACCGTGTGGCGGCAGATAAGTACGCCCAGGAACTGACCGCATGGATCAACACCAATGCCACCATGATTGATACGATGGCGGCAGATATCCGGATCAGCGGGATATTTAATGAGGAAAGAGACGCATTCCATTCTTATCTAAAAGAATCGTTCGACAGTCTGAATGCCGACGGCAATATCTACGATTTTTATTTCACGTTCCCGGATAATACGATGGCCTGTGCCTCGGATTTCGTCGCCGACGGTTCGGTGGACTATGTCCATGACCGTGTGTGGTATACGACGGCCGCCGAGACAAAGGCACTATACTATTCGAGTCCGTATCTGGATTCGGATACGAAAAAGCCGATCATCACGATCTCGAAGGCGGTGTATAAAGACGGCGCTCTGGAGGGCGTGCTGGCGGCGGATATTTTCGTCGATACGCTTGTACAGATCATCAACAGCGCGGAGGTGGCTTCGGACAGCTATGCTTTCCTGATTGACCGGGACATGGGTGTGATCGCCCACCCGGATCCGGTCTATGCTTTCGACAGCGATCCCAAAGGCCTTATGTCGGTCCCGAATGCGCCTTATGGTGAAGTCATAGATGCCATCGTTTCGGGAAACGAAGAGACTATATATGTAAAGGACTATGACGGCATCACCCGGGGTTTCGCCATTTCGAAAATGCCCAACACCGGATGGTATGTCGGCATCGCGACGAGCCGTTCCGAGATGCTTCAGGGCTTAAGCGGACTTGTGCGGGGATTTTTGATCGCCATGGGTGTTGCGGTCATTATCGGCGGGATCTTCGCCGTATTCCTTGCGCATGTGCTCGATAAGCTTCGGACCCAGCAGCAGGAATATGAAGAGCAGGTATTAAAACTCGAAAAGCAGGCGGCCGACGAAGCGAGCAATGCCAAGAGCCGGTTCCTGGCCGACATGTCCCATGAGATACGGACACCGATCAACGCGATCCTCGGCATGAACGAGATGATCAGCCGTGAGACCGACAGCCGGGAGATCATGGGCTATTCGAGGAATATCCGCCAGTCCGGACAGAATCTTCTTCAGCTTGTCAACAGTATCCTTGACTTTTCGAAGATCGAAAACGGGAAGATGGAGATCGTCCCGGGAAGATATATCGTACAGTCCCAGATCGTGTACATCATGAACGCCATTGCCGAGAGAGCAAAGAGCAAGTCCCTGAAACTGAATATCGATATCGATCCTGAGCTTCCTTCGGAGCTCTACGGCGACAATATGCGTATCAATGAGATCATGATGAACCTACTGACTAATGCCGTGAAATATACGGAAAAAGGCAGTGTCACGCTGGTCGTTAAAGCGAAGGAACGAAGGGACGACCCGGATAAGTCCGTCCTTATGCATGTTGAAGTCAAGGATACCGGCATCGGTATCAGAAAAGAAGATATGAAAAAGCTCTTCGAATCCTACGAGAGGCTCGATGTCGAAAGAAACAGAAATATCGAGGGAACGGGTCTCGGCATCTCTGTTACGACCAAGCTCCTTTCACTTATGGACAGCGAGCTTAAGGTGGAGAGTACCTATGGCGAAGGTTCGACATTCTGGTTCGACGTATGGCAGGGGATCGAAAACGAAGAACCTCTCGGAGACTGGAAGATGGCCATTGCCGAGGAGCAGGCCGATGCAGAGTATAAGGAGTCTTTCCAGGCGCCCTCCGCGCATATCCTGGTCGTCGATGATACGAAGATGAATATCCTCGTGACCGTGAATTACCTGAAGAAAACGAAGGTGCGGATCAGCACCGCGAAGAGCGGAGATGAGGCCGTACGCCTGGCTTCTGACACGGCATTTGATCTGATCCTCATGGATCAGAGGATGCCCGGCATGGATGGCACAGAGACCATGAGTAAAATTCGGGATCTGAGCAATAAATTGAATGAGGAGACTCCCTTTATCTGCCTGACGGCGGATGTGATCCAGGGAGCACGGGAAAGATATCTGGCCGAGGGTTACGACGATTACCTCACCAAACCTGTTGACGCCGGAGAACTGGAACGGCTTCTTCTCAAGTATCTTCCGAAGGAAAAGATCATTCTTTCGGAAGAATCGGAGGAAGAGAATATGTCGAAAGAAGGGGAAAATGCAGCCCTCTTCGCTGCGCTTGCCAAAGCAGGCGTGGATACGAAGACGGGTATGTTTTTCTGCCAGAACGATGAGGAGATGTACAAGGCGATCCTTTCTGAGTACTGTGCCGAGCAGAAGATCAAGTCACAGCATCTTTCAGACTGCTTTGAGCGGTCTGACTGGAAAAATTACGAGATCCACGTTCATTCTTTAAAGAGCACCAGCAAGACGATCGGTGCGAAAAGACTGTCTGAACTGGCCGCTGATCTGGAAGAGGCAGCCGGCCGGGGGGATGAGCTCACCATCCGGGACGGGCACGCGAAAGTGATGCAGCTTTATAAGGAGATCGTATCGGTGATCGAAGAAGATCTCGGGGTCGTGGAATCAAGCATCGTGGATGAGGAGGAGATCTTTGAATTCCTCCCGGAAGGACCCGATGAAGTGTTATAATCGATGGTAGGTCGTGGAAGGCAATAGAAGGTATTAGAAGTTAATAAGCAAAAAGAACTTTAAGTCACCTGGGGGGAGGTACTTATGGCGAAGTGGATAATGGTCGTAGATGATGATACCGCCAATCTGAAAATGGCGGGACACATCTTGAGCCGTAACAATATGCGTGTTACCGCACTGAAGTCGGGACAGGCACTTCTGGATTATATTCCGGACAAGGGTTTTCCGGATCTTATCCTTTTAGATATCAAGATGCCCGAGATGGACGGGTTTGAAACTTTAAAACAGCTCCGATCCTATGAAGAATCCGTAAATGCGGAGAAGACGCCGGTCATTTTTCTGACGGCCGATGAAGATACCCATACCGAGACCCGCGGATTTGAGATGGGTGTCTCGGACTTTGTCCGAAAGCCCTTTAATCCGGATGTGCTTATGCGCCGTATCGATAACGTTATGTCGAGCCGTTCGGAGATGCAGAGTTTAAAAAGCGAAGCCTCGATCGACAAGCTTACGGGCTTTTTGAACAAGGGTGCCAGTGAAGCGGCACTATCGAAGGTATGTGCCAACACCACCGGATGCCTGATGATGATCGACCTCGACTCTTTTAAACCCGTAAACGATATCTACGGCCACGACATGGGCGACAAGGTCCTTCTGGGATTTGCCCAGATCGTGAAAAGTTCTGTTCCGGAAGGAAGTACCTGCGGACGATTAGGCGGTGACGAATTCGTGGCCTTTGCCAAGGGTGTCGTGACCGATGAGGTGGTCGCCGAGATCACCGGAAAACTCAACGACAAGGTCGTCGCGATGGCCAAAGACCTGATGGGCGAGGATATAGATATTCCGCTCGGTGCTTCGGTCGGCGCCATCTACGTTCCCCGTCACGGCAACGATTACAATACCCTGATCAAACTCGCCGACAAATCTCTTTATAACGTAAAGAAGAATGGCAAACACGGCTACAGCCTTTACAGCGCGGAGTCCTTTGATGACGATGAAGACGATGTCACGGTTCCTGATATCCGTTCGATCTCCGGCATCCTTGGCGAAAGAACGATCCCGGATGTGGCTCTTCAGCTCGATAAGGATTCTTTTGCACCGGTATATAGATATGTCATACGTTATATGACCAGAAACCGCATCAGCGCCTGTAAGGTGCTATTCTCGCTTTCTCCGGCGGAAGGAGTTGACGGTCAGGAATATATCGATCTTTTAGATGAGTTCGGTAACCATATCCGCCAGTCGCTCCGAAAGACCGACATCCTGATGAGATATAGAAAGAACCAGTATTTCGTATTCCTGACGGATATCCGCGAAGACTCCACGAATAAGGTCATCGACCACATCACGGATACCTGGGTCAGCCAGAAGGGCAGTAAACTCATCATCACCAAAGAGAGCGAATTCCTGGGTAATGATTACGAGAAGAATTTTAATAAGAAGAAATCCAGAAGTGTCCTCATCGTCGATGACGATAACATGAATCTGCAGGTCGCGGGCAAGATCTTAAGCTCCGACGGGATCCGTGTTACGGCGCTCCGTTCGGGAAAAGCACTGCTCGAATATATTGAAGGGACGAACCATCACCAGTATCCGGATCTTATCCTTCTTGATGTGAAGATGCCGGAGATGGATGGGTTTGAGGCGCTTCGAAGACTGCGCCTGATCTCTTCGGCTGCGGCGAAGATCCCGGTTGTATTCTTAACGGCGGATGAGAGTTCGGGGACAGAGAGCAAAGGACTATCACTCGGCGCGATGGACTTCATCCGGAAGCCGTTCGTGCCGGAGGTGTTATCTCTTCGCGTCCAGCACATTATCGAGCTCGTGACCCTTCAGAACCAGCTGAGTTATGAAGTGAAGATGAAGACGCAGGAGAACCGTATGCTCCTGATCCACGTCGTCGAGTCCCTGGCGGCCGCGATCGATACAAAGGACATCTATACGAGAGGTCATTCGGGACGTGTGGCGGAGTATGCAAGAAGGATCGCCAAGCGTGCCGGGTATTCCGAGTTCCGTCAGGAAGAGGTCTATATGATGGGCCTTCTACACGATGTCGGCAAGATCGGTGTTCCCAACAGCATCATCAATAAGCCGGCATCACTGACCGATGAGGAATTCGCAGTGATCAAGAAGCACCCGGGTATGGGGGCGCAGATCCTCGAGAATATCAAGGAAGATCCGGAACTGACCATCGCGGCTAAGTTCCATCACGAAAGATTCGACGGCAAAGGGTATCCGGACGGTCTTTCAGGCTTCGACATTCCGGAAGTCGCCAGGATCATCGCCGTGGCGGATGCCTTCGATGCGATGTCGAGCGACAGAAGCTACCGCGGAAAGCTCAGTGAGGAGAAGATCATCGAGCAGCTGAACGGAGGTAAGGGAACCCAGTTCGATCCGAAATTTGCAGATATCATGATCTCCATCATGAAAGAAGATACAGACTTGCAGAAGAAGGAGAGAGAAGATGAATAATTCGAATGATCAGAATGAAAGAAATGAACTGTATCAGTCTTCACATCTGATGCTGCTGGTCACATATACCGCATTTGTGGCGGCCCTGATCGGAGAGACATTCCTGATGGGATGGGAAAAATGGGTGGTCCTTCTCGTCTCTGTTGCAGTGATCATCTGCTGGATCATGCATTTCCGTCAGGACACGACCCCGGTCGTCCGCGTCCGCATCTACGCCGTGCTCATGATGTGTACGGCCTTTTTCTATGGTATCCATCCGACGAGCACCTTTGACCTGGCGATCATCATGTCTTCACTGATCATGCTGATGACCATGACAGGCAAAAAATCGCTGATCACGCTCTGTCAGGTAACCTACTATATCACTATGGCCTATGATTTCGGGATCATGATCTCCAATGGGGAAAAGTTTGACGGACTGATGCTCACCAGATCCGCACTCCATCTGATAATGATCTTCTTTATCGGCTGGTTCGGAAAGATCATCATCGACAAGTGGACGCAGGTCCTCTCCGGAACGCAGGAAGAAGTTACGCAGCTTACTGAGGCGACAGAGAGACTCAATGACTTCCTGGCCAATGTCTCCCATGAGATCCGCACCCCGGTAAATGCCGTCATCGGTCTGTCGAGCATCTGTATTGAAAAATCCCAGAACAGAGAGATCCACGAAGATCTGATCGCTGTCCGTGATGCCGGCAGGAGAGTCGCAGATCAGATCAGCGATATCCTCGACTACTCCGAGCTCGACAGAGGCAAAGCCGTCAGCAACAACGAAGACTATATGCTATCTTCTGTCCTTCACGATCTTGTAACAGAGATCCGTCATGAGAAACCGAAGGATCTGGAATTGATCATCGACGTCGATCCTTCGATCCCGGCGGTCATGAATTCCGATGTATCTAAACTGAAGAAGATTCTTAGGGCACTGATCAGTAATGGCCTTAAGTACACCCGAAAAGGCGGCGTATATGTCAGGATCGTAAGTGAAGTACAAAGCTATGGCGTCAATCTCTGTATCGAAGTAACGGATACCGGCATCGGCATGACGGAATACGAACTGGAGAAAGTATATGATAATTTCTACCAGGCGGATTCGGGAAGATCCAGAATGGGCGGAGGCCTCGGACTGGGTCTGGCGATCGTTTCCGGTTTTGTTTCTCTCCTCGGCGGCTTCATGACGATCAGCAGCAAGCCGGAGATCGGGACGACGGTGAACGTCAGTCTCCCGCAGAAGGTCGTCGATCCGACGAGCTGCATGTCCGTTGCCCATCCGGATCAGATCTGCCTCGGCGGATATCTGCACTTCGAGAAATACTCCAACCCGGCTGTACGTGATTACTATAATTCCATGGTCCTCAACATCGTTAAGGGCCTGGGTGTCCAGATGCACCGTGTAAACAATTCGGAGGATCTGCAGCTTCTGCACAGCTCGATCCACATGACGCATCTTTTCATCGCGCAGGAAGAGTATTCTTCCAATATGGAATTCATCGAGGAACTGGCCAAGGAAGTCCTCGTCGTAGTAGTCGCCAACGAAGACTTCAAACTTCCGGAAGGCTCCGAAGCAAGAGTTATGGAAAAACCGTTCTACTGCTTCCCGGTCGTTTCCGTGCTCAATACGAGTGTGCATGACAAACAGGATATCGGCAAGAAGCTTTACTGCCGCGGCGTAAAGGCCCTGATCGTCGATGACGAACCGATGAATCTGGTTGTCGGAAAGAGCATCTTCCGCAGATACGGCATGGAAGTATCTACTGTCTTAAGCGGTCAGGAATCCATCGATATCTGCAAAGAGAAAGTCTTTGACATCATATTTATGGACCACATGATGAGTGGTATGGACGGTGTCGAAGCGATGAAGCGCATCCGTGCGGATGTGTCGGGCAAGAACAGTGAAACGCCGATCGTCGCACTTACTGCGAACGCCATGAGTTCCGCCAAGCAGATGTTCCTGTCGGAAGGCTTCGACGGATTTGTAAGTAAGCCGATCGAAATCGAAGAACTCGAGCGTGTCATGAAACAGGTCCTTCCGAAATCCGCAATCACGATGGAGGAGCCGGGGGCTGTGGAACCAAGCGACGACGAATTCGAAACCGTTCGCACAGAGCCTTCTCCGAAGGTGGCGAAAGCTTCGCTGAAGGAGCAGCTGCGGCCCTATTCCGTAGATCTGGATGTCGGTATGAAGTACTGCGCGGGCGATATGCCGTTTTATAAGTCGCTCCTGGTGCAGTTTGCGATGGAGTCGGAAGAAAAGGCCCCGCAGATGGAAAGGTACTATGAATCTAGTGACTGGCACAATTACGAGATCCTGGTGCACGCGCTGAAGAGCACCTCCAAGATGATCGGTGCCACAGATCTTTCCGAGTCGGCAAAAGCTCTGGAAATGGCCGCGAAAGAAGACCGCGATGAGTTTATCACCGAAAACCACTACAAACTGATGAGTGATTATTCCCGTCTGACGAAAGGACTTTCTTCGATCCTTTCGGAGGAGATCCAAAATACAAAAGAAGAAAAAGCTGAAGAAGCGGATCCTAAGGGACCGGACGATCCAGGAAAGACAGATGATCTGTCTGAAGGAGGCGGGGATGATGAGATCCTCGAGTTCAACCCTGTGGATGAGGAAGGAGGACAAGTATGATCAAGAATCTTCTGGACTATTTATTCCGTCCTTCCAAACACGATAAGACTACGATCCATTCGATCTATGACGGACTATTGAGAACGACCAACTACATGGTGCTCTTTGTCGTACTGTTCGGAATGGGATTCTTCGTATATTCATTTATCGAGCCGAAACTTTTTATGAACAGCCTCCCTTATCACCGGGCACTGTATCTGGTGATCCTTCTGTCCGGAAGCCTGTGGTATCTGGTGACGATGCAGATGGCCAAAGGGTCAGAACACCGATACAGGATCATATCATTCGCCTATACGGGACTGGCCATCGTCATGTACCTGTTCGTACTAAGTCTTAGCTTCGTCAATCTCCGCTTCAATAACTTCATGGATACGACGCTTTTCATGACGGTATCGCTTCTGGTGCCGATCTGCCTTTATCTCAATCCGATGGAGTATCTTTTCATGGCGGTCATGGCCGACAGTATCATGATCTCGATGGTCTATTACGCATATGCAGAGCGGGCGATCCTGGAGAAGAATGAATTCCTGAACTTCATCATATTCTCGGTATTCCAGCTGGCGATGGGTGTGGTTATGCTCTATACCAAATACTGCCTGCATAAGGAGATCGTTACCGAGATCCGGCAGCACCATGAGATCGAGATACTCAACAAGGCTCAGAACAGTTTCTTTTCGAACATGAGCCATGAGATCCGTACCCCGATCAACACGATCATCGGATTAAATGAGATGATCCTTCGTGAAGATGTCAGCGAAGAAGTTATGGAGGATGCCGCCAACATCAAGTCGGCAGGTAAGCTCCTTCTGAACCTGATCAACGATATCCTTGATATGTCGAAGATCCAGTCCGGACGTATGCAGCTTCTCGATGCACCTTACCAGACAGGTGAGATGCTCTCGGACCTCGTCGGCATGATGTGGATCCGTGCCAAGGAGAAGAAACTCGAATTCCATGTCGATGTCTCTCCGGATATCCCGAACGATGTGGTCGGTGATGAGGTGCGTATCAAACAGATCCTGATCAATGTATTAAATAACGCGATCAAATATACGAAGGAAGGCTCCGTATCGCTTTCCGTACAAAGTGAGATGATCGACGAAAACACCGTCAATATGATCTACAACGTAACGGATACCGGCGTGGGCATCAAGCCGGAAGATATCCCGTATCTTTTCTCGGCATTCAAGCGTGTCGATGAAGATACCAACAAGCATATCGAAGGAACGGGCCTCGGCCTTTCGATCGTCAAGCAGCTCGTCGATCTCATGGGCGGTAAAGTGACGGTCAACAGTATCTACACCAAGGGCAGTACCTTCATCATCGAGATCCCGCAGATCGTCGAGACGCAGACCAAGATGGGTCAGTACGATTTTGACAAGACCAAGAGTCTGGCGACGCATAAGGATTATCTGCCGAGATTTGAGGCTCCGCAGGCCAGAGTCCTCGTCGTCGACGATAACGAAGCGAACCTCATGGTCGTCCAGAAGCTCCTTCGCGGAACGAAGGTGCGTATCGATACGGCATTAAGCGGATCCGAAGCACTGAGAAAGACACTGAACATCAAGTACGATGTGATCTTCATGGACCACCTGATGCCGGAGATGGATGGTATCGAGTGCAAAAACAAGATCATCGACCAGACCGGCGGACGTTCGCGTGAATCTTCGATCGTGATCCTGACCGCCAACGCAGATGAACAGAACCGTGCGCTCTATATGAGAGAGAATTTCGATGGTTATCTCGTCAAGCCTGTAAGCGGAAATGACCTGGAAAATGAACTCTATCGCCTCCTTCCGAAGGAGATCGTACACATTACCGGCAACCGCACCGAGATCGCAGAAGAGACGATCTCCTGGATGCATGGTGACAGAAAGAGAAAGAGAGTCATCATCACCACGGAAAGTGTCGCTGACCTTCCGCAGGATCTCATCACCAAGTACGGTATCGCCGTGCTCCCGCATAAAGTAAGTACATCAGAGGGTATTTTCAAGGACGGAAAAGAGATCGATACCCGAGGCGTTCTGAAGTATATGGAGAACAGCGAAAGTACGATGATGCCGACCGCGCCTACGGTAAAAGAAGTCGAGGAATTCTTCGCAAAACAATTATCTATAGCCAATAACATCATTCATATTTCTATCTCCGGTAAGGTAGAAAACAGTGGTTATCCGGTTGCGCTGGAAGCGGCGAAATCCTTCGATAGCGTATTCGTTTTCGACACCGGTCATCTTTCGAGCGGTCAGGGACTTCTGGCGATCGAAGCCTGCCGTATGGCGGAAGCCGGAAAGAGTCCGGAGGAGATCCTCGCCCGTATCGAGAAACTGAAGAAGAAAGTACATACCAGCTTCATCGTGGACAACCTCGACTTCCTGGCCCGCTCCAAGCAGGTCGGAAAAGGGATCGCTAATCTCGTCAACTCGCTCATGGGAAGACCGGTCCTCGTCTTAAAGAAAGGAAAGATGGGTCTCGGCATGCTCTATTTCGGTTCGAGAAAGAGAGCGTGGAAGAGCTATATCAACACCTGCCTTAGCAACGATAAGCCGATCGATACGAGGATGCTTTTTGTCACGTATGTAGGGATCAGCAAGAAAGATCTCGACTGGATCCGCGAGCAGATCAACAGAAAGGTCAAGTTTGACGAAGTTTACTTCCAGCAGGCATCTCCGGCCATCGCCGTAAACTGCGGTCCCGGAACTTTCGGACTGCTCCTTCGCGAAAAGGATAAGGAAGATAAGAAGAACTGAAAAAAGCTTTATCGCAGCACAAAAACAGGGTGTCTCAAAACAATGAGGCATCCTGTTTCTTTGTAATAAGAACATGTCCAATGCTGTCTGAAGAGCCCGCAATGCATCCGAGGGAGAGGTCAACGAAGAGGAATTTGCATAAGGAAGTGATGCAACTCATTCTTATAACAACAAAAGAAGGTGGGATTTGCATAAGATTACAAAAAAGCATTCTCTTATAACAACAAACATGCGGGTTCTTTGCATAAGATCGTGTTTTTTGAGTGTCTTATAACACCAGCATTCCCCCCCATTGTTATAAGGAAAGCAAAACCCTTGGTCTTATACAAACGGCTTTCCTATAAAGTGTTATAA
>JAFZKB010000031.1 GCA_017551865.1 Clostridiales bacterium
ACCGGAACACATCTTGTTTCGGATGGATATCCTAACTTAATAAAATATCCACTGCTGAAGACAGCGGGAGAGCGATCGTAAACGTTAAGTCGTCCCGCCGAGGTGAGGAACCGTATTGAGTACTTTGATACCCCTCGCGAAACAGCGTGGGGTATTTTAGTAATCAATATAAGGAGGTAAAAAGATCATGCCAAGTGAAAAGATTTTGGAAGCAAAGAAGAAGATCGTTGCTGATCTCGTTTCTGATTACAAAGAAGCTCTTTCTTTCGCTTTTGTTGATGCTCGTGGTCTGACTGTAGAACAGGACACTGCTCTTCGTACAGAAATGCGTAAGAACGGCGTTAGCTACAAGGTAGTTAAGAACACGACACTGAATCTTGTCTTCAAGGAGCTCGGTATCGAAGGTCTGGACGAAATGTTCAAGGGTCCGACAGCTGTTGCTTATTCCAAAGAAGATATGATGGCGCCTGCAAAGGTTTGCAAGAAGTTTGCTGATGATTACGAGAAGCTCTCTATCAAGGGCGGTATCATCGAAGGTAAAGTTGCAACAGTCGCAGAGGTCGAAGCTCTCGCAGCCGTTCCGTCCAAGGATGTACTGCTCAGCCAGATCGTCTATGCATTGCTCTTCCCTATCACCAAGCTCGCTATGCTCACCAAAGCTACTGCAGAGAAGCTCGAGGCAGAAGGCGGCGAAGCTGCTGCTCCTGCTGCTGAAGCTGCTCCGTCAGAAGAGGCTCCGGCTGAGGCTCCTGCAGAGGAAGCCGCTCCGGCTGCAGAAGAGGCTGCTCCGGCAGAAGAGCCGGTCGCTGTTGCTGCTGAAGCAACAGAAACACCTGCTGAGTAATATCAGCCCGTCGGGATCCAGAGATCCCGGCAAGTTACTAGTTAAGCCGCAAGGCGTTTGTTAAAAAATTAATGGAGGAATATAAAAATGGCTAGTGAAAAAATTACTAAGCTTCTCGACGAAATCAAGACACTGTCCGTTATGGAACTGTTCGAGCTCGAGAAGGGTATCGAAGAAGAATTTGGCGTATCCGCAGCTGCTGTAGCAGTTGCTGCTCCGGCTGCCGGTGGTGCAGCTGATGCTGGTGCTGCTGCTCAGACAGAGTTCACAGTTAACCTCAAGAGCGCTGGTGCTCAGAAGATTGCTGTTATCAAGGTTGTTCGTGAGCTTACAGGTCTCGGCCTGAAGGAAGCTAAGGAACTCGTTGACACAGCTCCGAAGGCTGTTAAAGAGAACGTTTCCAAGGAAGAGGCTGATGCAGCTGCTGCTAAGCTTCAGGAAGCTGGCGCTGAGGTTGAGATCAAGTAATCTGACCCTTAGTCGAATCGCTTAACAAGTGCAAAGACCGTCACCGTTTATTCGGGGACGGTCTTTTTTCGCGCGGAAGAAATTACATGATCCTGCTCCCGATTTGGGAATTGAATTTGACGCATGCTTTGATATAATCAAAAGCAGATGGCATTGAAATTGGGGGCTTTCTATTATGAAAAAACGTGGCTTTGTCGTGGCGGCAGTATTACTGCTGTGCCTTTTCCTGATCTTTTCGGATGTCCGGGGAAAACTCAAATTCTTTATGGACGGGTATAACTCATATGATTCAGACCATTACTGGTCTTCCTATTCGGACATGCTTCCGCTCGGATACTTAAACCTCGATCTTTCAAGAAGCAATTCACAGAAACTCGCGTATAAGTATGACAAATCGTACGTGATGCTGGAATCCGTTGACTATGACGGCTATGGCTACAATCTCCGGTTCTTTTCCTATGGAAACTTCTCTTATGATTCAGGCGAACTTCTGGAATTCGGAGTGCCGTCTGAAAAAAGGATCCTCCAGACAGATAAGGGAAGCATCGTTTATTCCCTGAAAGGAGAAGGCCCGGGAGAGAGAAACGGAATAGGCTTTTCGCTGGCGATCTCACCGGCGGATATCGACGGGATCTCCCAGGAGGATCTTGCCTCCATGAAGATCGATCTTCCGATCTATGCCTGGATGAAATATTATTCTCGAAGATAAGTCGGATAAGTCACAGAAAATGCTTGACACTAAGCGTTTCTGCTGATAATATTTAATGGCGTCAAAAAACGCGTGGATATGGCGGCATAGCTCAGTTGGCCAGAGCGTCCGGTTCATACCCGGCAGGTCGTAGGTTCAAATCCCACTGCCGCTACCACATCCACGGCCCGTTGGTCAAGCGGCTAAGACATCGCCCTTTCACGGCGAAGACAGGAGTTCGATTCTCCTACGGGTCACCAGAAAGAAGAAGCTGTTTCTTAAAACAAAAGAAACAGCTTTTTTCTTTGCTGCAAAAGCATCTTTCGTCTTTTCTTTTGACATTTTTCTCCTTATAATAAGTGATAGCGCACAAAATGCGTGATGGGGTAAGAAAATACATATTGGAGGGAAACTTATGAAAAAGTTCGTGGCATTGCTGCTTGCGGCTTCCATGATTGCAGGACTCGCTGCATGTAAGAAGTCGGAAAGCAAAGAAGAAAGCACGACAGAAACGTCTGCAACTGAACAGCAGTCCAGTGACGTGGAGACGAAGGTGTCCGAGTCGGAGACAGAGGCCGAGGCGACAAAGGCTCCGGAAGCGGAGAATGCCGGCAAGCGTGCAACCAAAGACGTTGCCGATGGCGCTTTCGTGATCGATGACAATTTCGCAGATGAAAATGAATTTGTCTGGCAGACTTACATGGAGTCCGGCGGAGACATGGAGCTCCTGCAGGAAAACGGCGACATGGTCGTGAAGATCAAGAATGTAGGTTCTGTAAACTATGCCTGTCAGGTATACCGTGACGGTATCGCCCTGCAGCAGAACGTGAAGTATCAGCTCGATTTCGACATCAAGAGCGATATCGAGAGAGAATATGAGTGGCGTATCCAGTTGAACGGTGGCGACTACCACGCATACTGCGGACAGCAGGATGTTAAGGTCGGCACTTCCTGGCAGCACGTAACCGAAGAGTTCATCATGGAAGAGAAGAGCGACCCGGCTCCGAGATTTGCATTTAACCTCGGTATTACGGGCGACCTGAAGGCTGACACAGCGCATACCGTTTACATTGACAATCTGACACTCGTCATCCTTGACGCTAGCAATGCTGCCGGTTTTGAAGAAGAGAATCCGGTAAACCCGATCGCGGTCAACCAGATCGGTTACCAGCCGAACGATCCGAAGACCGTTTTCGTTGACGGTGCGAAGGACGCTAAGTTCGATATCGTAAATGCCGAGACGGATGAAGTCGTATTTACCGGCGATCTGTCCG
The DNA here is from genome assembly GCA_017551865.1 of Clostridiales bacterium. Taxonomy (GTDB): domain Bacteria; phylum Bacillota; class Clostridia; order Saccharofermentanales; family Saccharofermentanaceae; genus Scatonaster. The sequence goes on from JAFZKB010000031.1 coordinate 3,275, forward strand.
CACCATTTGCCTGCATCGGTTCGGGAACCGATATCGCTTCCGGCGATTTTTCCGAGTTTAAGACTCCGGGTATCTACCTGATCCGTACGGCTTCTTCCGGTGATTCCTATAAGTTCGCCATTGCCGACGACGTATACAGCGATGCCCTCCGCGCATCCATCCTGATGCTCTATACCCAGCGCTGCGGCTGCGAAGTCAAGGCCGATATCGGTGAAGAGTATGCGGATTATGCACATCCGGAATGCCATACCGCAGAAGCAACGATCTACGGTACAGATAAGAAGATCGACGTCAGCGGCGGCTGGCACGATGCCGGCGACTACGGCAGATATGTCGTACCGGGCGCAAAGACGGTCGCAGACCTTCTCATGACTTATGCTGACACCGGCTACAAGGCAGATGACCTGGGTATCCCGGAGAGCGGAAACGGTGTGCCGGATCTTCTCGATGAGGCCCGTTACGAGCTCGAGTGGATGTTCAAGATGCAGGCAGAAGACGGTGGCGTATACCACAAGGTCACCTGCGGAAACTTCCCGGCAACGGTTATGCCTCAGGAAGAGACAGCAGAGCTTCTCGTTCTGCCTGTTTCCACAACGGCGACAGGTGACTTCGCTGCTGTTATGGCGCAGGCATCTATCGCATATGCATCGATCGATAAGGACTTTGCAAATAAGTGCCTCGAAGCTTCCAAGAAAGCATATGCTTATATGGAAGCAAATGCGGCCGCTGATACCACAGGATTCCTCAATCCTTCTGACGTGACCACCGGTGAATATCCGGATGCCAGCAACAAGGATGAGTTCTTCTGGGCAGCTGTTGAGCTTTATCTGGCAACTGGCGAAAGTGCTTACCTCGACAAGGCAAAAGAGCTTTATTCCAAGGATATGGAGCTCGGACTCGGCTGGATCGAGATGGGGCTTTACGGCGTACACGCTTACCTGACCACAGAGACTTCCTTTGAAAAGGATGCGGCTTTCGGTGATGAGCTGAAGACCCGTGTTCTCTCTGAAGTGGACGAAGCGCTGAAGAAAGCAACTGCAGATGGTTACTATAGTGCGATGGGCACTAACTATCCGTGGGGCAGTAACCTCACTGTTTCCAATAACGGTATCCTCTATTATCTGGCATATCTTCTGAGTGAGAAGGCGGAATACCGTGACTTCTGCTTCTACCAGGTAGACTACATCATGGGTATGAACTGCTGCGGCTACAGCTTCCTTACAGGCTTCGGCTCGAATGCGGCAGCGAACCCGCACCACAGACCGTCACAGGCGAATGGCCATGCAGTTCCGGGTATGGTCGTCGGTGGTCCGAATGGTAACCCGGAAGATCCGTATGCGATCAATGTGCTTACAGGAAAAGCTCCTGCCCGCTGCTATGTGGATAACGACACGGCCTATTCCATCAACGAAGTAGCGATCTACTGGAACTCTCCGTTCATCTACATCCTTGCTGCGAAGACCGCAAAATAAGCGATTTTCAGAAAGTAGCAAAGAAAGAAGAAAAACGTAAAAGTTTTTGAATTGAATCAGTGCCTCTCGTTTACAGTGTTGTGAACGAGAGGCACTGTTGCTATAATGTGAGAAAAAGATGTCAAAAAAGTCTTACCAGGGGATCGATTTTTGGAGGAATCGGGTATGGCTGATAGTATAGGACTCAAAAGAAGACCGGATGCCAGGCGAGTGGGTGAGATGCTCATTCTATGCGTCGTCGGCATTGCGATCAACATCATTCTTTCCACATTAAGCGGCAAGTTTGAACTTCCGTTTTATCTCGATGCGGTCGGCACCGTATTTTCAGCGGCGATCGGCGGTACACTTCCCGGCGTGATCGTCGGTCTTTCCACGAATCTCATCAAATCGGCTTCTGACTGGCCATCCATCTATTACGGAACGCTCAATGTCATGATCGCCGTGGCGACATCGCTTTTTACGAGAGACGCCTTTAAGAAAAGATATATCCTTCCGATGATCTTCGTCCTGGCGGCGATCGGCGGCCTCCTGGGCTCGATCCTGACATGGTTTCTTTTCGGATTTGCCGGAGAAGGGATCAGTGCCGATCTGGCCAGATCTGTTAACGAGATCATGTTCAAAAGCCGCTTTCTTTCCCAGCTGACCGCGGACTTCTGCATCGACCTTGGAGATAAGGCGATCTCCGTAGTCTTTGCATACCTTGCCTACATCATCGTTCCGAAGAAGATGGTCGAGCGTCTTCATATCTATGGCTGGAGGCAAAAGCCGCTGAACCTTCGCGAACTTCGTGCGATCAACAAGACGAAGGTCAGACAGATCTCTCTTCGTTCCAAACTCCTGCTTCTCGTATCGGCGGCGGTCACGATCATCGCGGTCGTGGCGATCGGCATCGGATACTATCTTTTCCGCGAGACGACCATCAAGGATCACACGGAATTTGCACGAGGCATCGTGAAATACCAGAAGGACTGCCTCGATCCGGATATGATCGATACGTATTTAAGGCTCGGTGAAACCGCGCCCGGTTACTGGGAGACGAAAGAACAGCTGAGACTGACGTTTATCAGTTCCGATAATATCCGTTATATGTACGTGTATCGTGTCATGGAGGATGGCTGCCACGTAGTATTTGATATGGATACGGAAGATCTTAGAGGAGACCGGGTCGGAAACGTTATCACATATCCGGAGGATATTGAGAAGAATCTTCCTGATTTTCTTGCGGGAAAAGAGATCGAACCGACGATCAGTAACGATAAGCGCTTCGGATGGGTGATGTCGATCTATGAACCGGTCTTTGACAGCACAGGCCGATGCGTCTGTTATTCCTGTGTCGACATCTCGATGAATCAGCTAAACGACCTCTCCCATGCGTATCTGGCCAAAGAGATCTCGCTTTTCCTCGGAGTGTTCATCATGGTGCTGTGCGTAGGTGTATGGCTTGCCGACTATCACATCATCTATCCTCTGAATACGATGTCACACGGCGCGCATTCCTTCGCCTATAACTCGACAGAAGAAAGAGATGCGACGGTCGAGAGGATCAAGTCCCTTGAGATCCGGACGGGTGATGAGATCGAAAACCTCTATTGCGCGTATGCGCAGACGACGGAAGAAAGTATGCAGTATCTGACCGAGAGCAGGAAGAAGAGCCGTCAGATCGATAAGCTTCAGGGTGGTCTTCTCATGGTGCTGGCAGACATTATCGAAAGCCGCGACAAGTGCACCGGTGACCATATCCGAAAGACGGCGGAATATACGAGGATCATCCTCAATAAGCTAAGAGAGATGGGCGAGTTTTCGGACATCCTGACCGATGAATATATCGGAAATGTCGTACGCGCGGCACCTCTTCACGATATCGGAAAGATCAATATCCCGGATGCTGTTCTGAATAAGCCGGAAAGACTTACCGATGAAGAATACGAGATCATGAAGAGCCATGCCACGGCGGGCTATGAGATCATCGACAAAGCGATCTCCAATCTCGACTATACAGGTTATCTCGAACAGGCCCGTCAGATGGCGCACTATCACCACGAGAAATGGGATGGTTCCGGGTACCCGTCTCACTTAAAGGGCGAAGAGATCCCGCTTTCGGCGCGCGTCATGGCGGTAGCAGATGTATTTGATGCCCTGATGTCCAAGCGAAGCTATAAAGAGCCGTTTACGGTCGAACAGGCGATGGACATCATCAAAGAAGGTTCCGGAAAGCATTTCGATCCGAAAGTCGTTGAGGCGTTTACCGCGGCCGAGGAAGAAGTGCGTAGCGTGAGTGAAAAATTCTCCGGTTAAGATTTTGTTTTGTGCAAATAAGCGAAAATCGCTCCCTTTGGTTTAAAACGGGGGCGATTTTTGTATAATAAGTGTGTGGCCGCCGGTGCCTCGTAAAAGAGGAGAATAGGGAATGCGGTGAAGATCCGCAGCAGCCCCCACTACTGTAACCCGGTACGAAATCCAAAATGGTCATTGATACACTTTGTCGGTTCGATTTTTTTGAGCCGGCGGACGTATTGAGAAGGCGTGGAGAGTAGGTAAGACGGGTAAGCCAGGAGACCTGCCGGTGAGTTTTTTGTTTTTAGTTCTTTTCGGGGACGGGGAAAGAGCAGAAATGGAGTAAATCATGAAGAAGATCATGAAGGCAATGAGCCTTGCTCTTGTCGTTACTTTGATGTGCACCAGCATCATGGCGTGCAAGAAGTCGGAGACGACAAAAGAAACAGAGTCGACTACGGTCGAAACCACGACCGAAGCTACGACGGAAGCTACCACTGAAGCGACAACTACTGCAGAGACCTATCCGGAGGGATATCCGGTAGAGCTGACCGACAAGTACGGCACAACTGCTATCGTTAAGGCGAAGCCGGAGCGCGTCGTATCCTGCAGCCCGGCCTGCACGGAAATCATCTATTCTCTTGGCCAGGAAGCAACACTCGTAGGACGCACCAGCGTCTGCAACTATCCGGAAGCTGTAGCTTCTGTCGAATCGATCGGTGATATGTATGCACCGGACATCGAGAAGATCGTAAGCCTCAATCCGGATCTCATCGTCGCAGATTCCTCGATCCTGCCGAAGGCTTCCTACGACAAGATGATCGAACTCGGACTGAATGTCGTTATCCTTGACGAGAGTGCGAATTTTGACGGCGTATATAAAAAGATCGAGGACATGGGCAAGATCTTCCACGCAGATGAGAATGCGGCCAAAGTCGTATCTGACATGAAAGCTGAGCTTGCAACTGTTCAGGAAGCAATCAAGGATGTAAGACTCCATCCGTCTGTTTACTATGTTGTCGGTTTCGGTGAAAACGGCGACTGGACAGCTACAGGCGACACATTCATCAACGACATCATCACCATGGCCGGCGGCGACAACATCGCCAAGAGCGGCACATTCTACAGCTACAACGTAGAAGACCTGATTTCCCAGGATCCGAACATCATCATCCTGCCGGCATGGGCAGATGGTACTTTCCAGACGACCGCTCCGTACTCTGAACTGACGGCTGTCAAGGAAGGTAATGTGATCGTTCTTCCGAGCACAGATACACTCGACCGTCAGTGCGCGAGAAACCCGCAGGCGGTAGAGATGCTCGCTAAGCTTTTCTTCCCGGAGTGCTTCGCGGAAGATAAGGCAGCATAATCCCTCTTTCTTATGAAAAAGGGTCCGCTGAAAACATGGACATTAACGGTGGCCGGAGGGAGCCTTGCGCTCCTTCTGGTCATTGTTGTTATTTGGGCCGTCGCTGTGGGCTCGGTCTCCGTGCCTTTTTCGCAGAGTGCGCGGATCGTCGCGGCGCGACTTCCTTTCGTAGATAAGGAAGCCCTTCTTAACGGGATCCCCCGTTCGAACAAACTGATCATATGGGATATTCGTCTCCCGAGAGTCCTGCTGGCAGGGCTTGTCGGAGGCGGCCTTGCCGCAGCAGGTGTCGTGATGCAGGCGCTTTTCCGAAATCCGCTTTCGGATCCGCAGGTGCTCGGCATCTCTTCCGGCGCGGCTTTCGGAGCCGCGGTCGCGATCGCCTTCGGCATCACATTTACCGTATCCGGTATAAGCAGCATCTGGCTTTTTGCTTTTGTCGGGGCCATGCTCACGATGCTCCTGGTATTCCGAGTGGCCAGGATCGCGACTTCGCGGTCCGTGACAGGCATCCTGCTGGCGGGAATTGCCTGTTCCTCAATGCTTACAGCAGCGATCACGCTCCTGATGATGTGGAACCATGAAAAGCTCGAGCAGATCTATCTGTGGATGCTCGGCAGTTTCTCCGCCGCGACCTGGGTCAAGGTCGGCTTTATGGGGATCGTGCTGGTAGGCGCCGTCATCTGCTTCTTTCTTCTCGGAAGAGATCTCGACCTTCTGAGCTTTGGAGATCACGAAGCCCAGAGCATGGGCGTATCCGTGAAAAGGACACGTACCATCGCCGTAGTCGCAACTTCGCTCCTGGTGGCCGCCAGTGTATCGGTCAGCGGGATCATCGGATTTGTCAGCCTGATCATCCCGCATATCATGCGCATGCTGGCCGGACCGAAGAACCGCCGCCTGATCCCGATATCGCTTCTCGGCGGCGCGATCTTCATGATCTTCTGCGACATGATCAGCCGCACGGCCGTGCCGCCGCATGAGATCGCTGTCGGTGCGATCACACAGGTCACCGGTGCACCTTTCTTCCTATATCTTCTTTGGAAAGAAAGAAGAAAGGGGGAAGAATAATGAGCGATACTCCGAGTATTGAACTTCAGGCAAATCACCTGACTTATCAACCATCCGGGGTCACAAGTCCGATCCTTTCGGATGTTTCCTATACCTTTTTAAAAGGACACATGACAGCTCTTCTGGGGCCGAACGGTTCAGGAAAAACGACGATCCTCAGGCATTTTCTGTCACAGATCAAAAGCCCCGACGGCGCGGTCCTGATCGGCGGAAAAGATGCGCAGGAATATCTTCCGAAGGAGCGCAGCAGGATCCTGTCATGGGTCCCGCAGAGTAGCAACAGCAGTGAAAATGCTTTTACCGTGGAAGACGTTGTCCTGATGGCCCGATATCCGTATAAGGGCACGTGGGAAGACGATTCGGAGGAAGACTTCCGGATCGCCGACGAAGCGATGCGGACGGTCGATGTGCTTGATTTCAAAAAGCGTGATTTCAATTCACTTTCCGGAGGTGAGCGCCAGCGCGTCCTGATCGCACGGGCGCTGACGCAGAAGACGCCGTGGATCCTCCTCGATGAACCGACGTCGAATCTCGATGTCCGCCACCAGCTTCAGATCATGAAGATCGTCCGCGAAAAGGTGGACGAGAAGACGACCAGTGCGGTCGTCGTTATGCACGATTTCAACATGGTCGAGCGATACTGTGACCGGGTGGTGCTCCTTAAAAACGGGAAAATCGTCGCGACAGGGGAGACGAAAGACGTCATGACCACGGAGCTTCTTTCGAAGGTATATGAAGTCGGCTTTGATATAATAGAAAAAGACGGCAAGAGATTATTCTTCCCGCAGGAAGGAAATGAGAACGGATGGAACTGATCACCAAAGCAGAAAACCCGGAGGAGTATCTGGAAGTCTCCGAATATATCAACCACAATCACGTAAAGGTCATGATCGTGGCCAATTACATCATGGAGACGATCATGAAGGACATGGAAGAAGGAAAGGCGATGGAGTACCTCGATCCGGAGATCGAGTATGCTTCCCGCGCGTTCCGATTCGTAAGAGATGAGATCTCCCACAGTAACGATGCCGGAAGAAAAGAACTGTGCCTTCGTGCATCCGATGTCCTCGACAAGAGAACGGGTCTGTGCTTCGGAAAATCCCACCTGCTCTGTGCACTTCTCCGCGCATCAGGGATCCCGGCGGGTCTTTGCTATCAGTATCTGAGACTTGATGAAAACGACGATGCGTCGCCGCTGATCCTTCACGGATTAAATGCCGTATATTTCGAATCTCTCGGCAAATGGATCCGTCTGGATGCCAGAGGAAATAAAGAGGGCGTGGATGCGCAGTTCTCCGTTGACGAGGAAAAACTGGCCTTCCCCGTAAGACCTGGTCTCGGCGAGACGGACCTTCCGTTTATCTTCCCCAGACCGGACATCGGTGTCATTGGCAAACTTCTTCTTTCCAAGACCGCGCAGGAAGCCATGGCGAATCTTCCGGACCGGATCGCAGGCAAGTGCTAAGAAAAGTGCTTTTCCATAAGAAGAATACTTGACGCAGGGGCGCGTTTGGTGGTATCATTTCATACGCTGACTAAGCAAGTGGCGCCATAGCCAAGTGGTAAGGCAGAGGTCTGCAAAACCTTTATCCCCGGTTCAAATCCGGGTGGTGCCTCCAAATGAGAAGGAGTTATCGGAAGATAACTCCTTTTTTATTTCATTTTCATGAAAATTTCTTCGAAATGCCTGAATGTGACAGTATTGTCAGTACCCGCGGAAACCGCTGTGCTAGAATACGATCGCAGAGTATGGGACGAGGAAAGTGATGAAGAGTGTATATGAAAAAAAGATTTGAGAGATTGATGACTGTCGTATTGATTTCCGCAGTGATCTTTACCGGTTGCAAAGCCAGATCGGGGATGACGGACACACAGTTTTCTGATGCCGGCGAAAATGCCATCGAAACACTGTCCGAAGGTGTGACCGAACCCTCTCATTCCTCTTCATATGATTCCGAAAACGGAGAAAAATCTACGCCGTCCAGCCGTTCCAGAAATATACTGGAATCGGAGAAGGCGACCTCTACACCGACACCTGATGAAAAGCCGAAGGTCGAGAACAATAAGACCAACACCGACGGCCACCATACATTCAATCCGCACATTTTCAGCAAATACTATCTTTCGGATTTCGGAGAGAAGAAGAGAGACGCTTTCTTTTCTTTCTGCGATGCCCTGATCGCCGGAGCGGACAGCTTCGTCTGTCCGGATGAGGAGACCTACTACTGGTGTCTCGGCTCTCTCTCCAGTGCATTCTTCCCCGTTGCGTACGGCTATATCGATTCGGCTTCCTCGGAAGTGCAGAATGGATTTGAAAATGGTGTGGGAAAGATCTTTTACAAGATCCCGGTCAAAGAGTTCCTCATGAAGGAGACCGAGTTCGAGGCGCAGATCGTCTCGATCCTCAACGACTGCATCAGTGACGACTATACTGACCTTGAAAAGGTCATGGCGCTTTATGAGTACATGTGCTCGAATTATACATATGATTACGATATGAATGAACAGTGCGGCGAGAGAGCCGATGAGCTTTCTGCATACCGCTGCCTGATCGAGAAGAAAGGCATCTGCTGTGAGATCGCTTCACTTTACAACTATCTTCTCCTGCAGGCCGGTGTCGATTCCGATGAGATCGGCGGAGCGGCCATCTCGGATAATGTATTAGAGGGTCACTCCTGGGTGCTCGTGACGATCGACGGACAGCACTACCACGTGGATCCTACCTGGGGAATGGATGAGGGAAAAGCACGCCTTCATTATTTCCTCATGACGGACGAAGCCAGAGTCGATCGGGACCAGTTCGATTTTGACTCGATGAACATCGGCGGAAAGGCGGACGAGAGCAGAAAGACTTACGACTTTACATGCACGGACGAACGCTATAAAGACCTCTGGGAAGGGGAGTATTACTACATCGGCATGAATCGTGAAGAGCACCTCATCGTGTACGAAAATGAGGACAAGGAAGAGCAGACGTTCTATTACGGAAGTTAAGTTTCGGAAGGATTCGCGTGAAAATCTGATTCCTATACAGCAAAACCCATAATTATCGATGACTAACAAAAAACGACCGTTTCCGTTTCCAAGGAACGGCCGTTTTTCTATGATGAAATCGATAGGGAACAAAGTGTAGGAGGTGATTTCATGATGGGATTTGCTCAAGGAATCGACATCTGTTATGGAAGCACTAAGAATGACCGAAACGTTGTTTTCTTTCAGGACGGAACATACCGTGATTATCGGATCGGAGGAATCATCGAAGAGGTGCTTCGTGACGAAGTAGTATCGCTGATCACCAAGGATACGCGGGAGATCATGGTGTCCGTTCCCAAAGAAGAGTTCTCGTCGGGGAAAAGGATCCCTGCTCCGATCTTTCAGATACTGGAGGATTTTTCTGTCCGCAAGGCTCCTGCCGCCGGAGCCTTGTTCCGGACCAGTCTTTATGAAGCGGTCCTTCACACGATGATTCGAGAGAAGAATGGTGAGACGGAAGGTTCTTTTTCCATAGAATGCTACGAATACTTTCTTGACCGGTTCATGACATTTGCCGGGTTTGTGGAAGCGCTGGCCGCCAATAACAGTGGAGAAGCAGATGAGGAAGTTTCCCGTGTTGCTGAACTTTTTGAAAACTGGGCAGAAGGGTTCTGTGACCAGTCGCCCGGACAATGCGGGGAACTCTGCGAGCCTGGTAAAGTGCCGGTTTATACCTATCGGGTCATCGGATGGCTTCAACTTCTGCTTCTGGAATACAGCCGGATCCGAAGGCAAAACAAGCTGATCAAGTTCTGCGCGAACTGCGGGCGCATTTTCGTTCCGCAGAAGAGGGTGGATGCGATCTATTGCGACCAGCCATCTCCGCAGGATCCTCAAAGAGCCTGCAATGAGATCGGGGCCCAGATCAGAAGACGGAATAAGCGGAACGGGGACGGGGCTGAACATGAACACCACAACAGGATCTGCCGCCTTCACAACATGGTCCGCCGGGCCAGAGAAAGAGGCGACGGGAAGGATCTGATCGAGTATTACAAAAAGAAGATCGATGCTGAGATGGTCCGGTATGAAGCGATGAAGACAAAATGACTATCTGAAGAAAGATGACCGAAAAGGGGGAGTGAATATGAAAAAAAGAGGATGCGTTTTCTGGTTTTTGGTGATCATGGTTATTCTGATTCTGGCAGGAGTATACGCTGCTATTAAGCCTATGGATCAAACAGCCTATGACAAGACGAAGAAGACGGAAAAAACGGCCACTACCACGAAGGAAACTCTCGTTACAACTGAAGAGACTACGGGGACGGAAGCACCGTCTGATTTGGAAGAACTGGCGAATCCATCGCAAACGGACAAGCAGGAGCAGGGCGTAACTGAAGAGCAGGGAGAGACACGACCGGATCCGGGATTGTCGTATGCAGAATACATAAAGATGTTCAAAAATGGTGATTTCTCTCTGGTCACGCCTGAGTTCAAAGAAGAGATGGATGCCTATGAAGAATTCTATGACAAGTATATCGAGTTCATGGGGAAATATCTGTCAGGAAAAGGGAACTACATGCAAATGCTTGAAGATTATACAAAGATGATGGAGGATGTCTTGGAATGGGATGCGAAGATCGAAGCGGTAGATGAGAGCAAGCTGAATTCGGCAGACGATGCATATTATCTGTTCATCACGGAAAGAGTAATGGAAAAGCTGCTGACGTCTACTTTCTCGGTCTCCACATCTTCGGAAACAAGCGCGGCATGAATCTGCTGTTCGGCAGTAGACCGCCCCTGCACATTAAAGGGCTGCCTGCATTTTATGCAGACAGCCCTTTTTCTTTGCTTTATATGGCGATGCGCCCGGGTCGGGGACGGGTCTTATACTTCGAAATCAAAACAGCTTCTGATCTTGGTATGCGGGCGGACTTTGCCGGTGGCGACGGCCACGTGGTCCGGATGCACGGCGTAGCCTTTCAGGGCTTCTTCGTTTTCAAAAAGAGAATCGAGCATCAGATCGGTATTCGAAGAAGAAAGGCCTTCCGTGATGACCCTGATCTCCAAAAGGCCGTCGATCTTGCCTTTCAGGCCCTCGAGTCCTTCTTTGATCTCTGCCTTGATAGCAGCTTTTTCAGAATCGGAATATTCGTCTTTTAATGTCCAGATGATCACGTGCTTAACCATAAGTAACTCCTCCTTCGGATGCAGGGACATCCTGCACTTTTCGCATGAGAAGATTATAACACAGAGCGGGGATGGAGAAGGTGCGGGAAGGGATCTTTTCGCAAAGAAGAAGAGCTACCCGTGAGGTATGTATTCCGGGTAGCCCGTACATGGGATTGTGTTGGGGTGTTTGGTTTTGGGTTGTGTTAAGGAGGTATTGTTCTTATCACGAGTTCATTATCGCGCGCGAACTTTAAATGAACCTTAAACTATAAAAAGTATAAATAGGAACTCCAAAAGAAAGATGTTATAATGCATAAGTAACATCGCATGGGAGGCGCAACATGGATTGCACTACGAAACTTTTTTCCGAGTTTAATGAACGACTTTCGAAGGTCTGCGAGGAATTCGCCGATCAGGTGTCCTCGAGTGAGGGTCCGACCGAGAGCGAGATGGCGGAGCATTTTAAGAATTTCCGTTCATATATCGAACAGCAGACGGAGCCTTTCTGGAAGGAGTCTAAGGAGTATCTCGACGGGAAGACCGGCGAGGAGTTCATCTCGAATCTGGATCTGGACGCGCTTCTGGATGCGTTCTGCGAGTCGGCGAAGATCATCGACGATGAGGCGACGCCGTATCCGCTGGTGTCTGCGCTGAAGGAAAAGTCTCCGGAGTCTTCGGAGCGTCTTCTGAAGATGGTGCTCGATACGTCCTGGGAGCCGGCTGAGGGCGAGGACGAGAACGAGTTCTTCGTGAGATTCCAGCCTTGCGTGGCAGCGATCCGTTTCTTCGGGGCGGATGAATATGAGCCGGCGATGGAGCCCGTACTGACACGGTTCTGTAGCTTTTCGAGCACGCAGGAGTATATCGCCGATTCTGTTAAGGTCATGATGCTCGGCCTCGGAAGCAAGGGCGTCCCGACACTGATCGATTTTATGCTCAACCGCTCGGATGAGGAGATCTCGGGTCCTTATGAGGACATGATGATCATCCTGACCCATGTGGGTATCAAGCAGCCGGATAACGAGATCTACCAGGCACTTCGTGCCGGCTTCCGCCGCATGAAATCCAAGGTCATCGCCGTCATCTGTATCGGTGACTACGGCGATCCGAGAGGCATCCCGCTTCTTAAGGGATATCTCGACAGAAACGTACATACCATTGACCGCGAGACTTTCTACGAGGCGCTTTCCGCTATTAGAAGACTCGGCGGCGAGATCAACGATATTCAGGATCCTTTCCACGATTTCACCAATAAGGTGCCGAAGAAGGATCAGGGCAAGAAGTGAGGATAAGACCAGATGGAGTTTCGTCCCTGTATCGATATCCATAATGGCAAGGTCAAGCAGATCGTTGGCGGGACCCTGAATGATTCCGGCGCGAAGGAGAACTTCGTCGCGGAACAGGACTCGGGGTATTTCGCGCGCTACTACAAGGATCTCGGGATCCGCGGCGGGCACATCATCATGCTCAACCGTGCGGGGACGGAGGAATATGAGGCAAGCCGGGAAGCGGCGCTCAAGGCGCTTAAGGCTTACCCCGGAGGTCTTCAGGTCGGCGGTGGCATCAATGCCGAAAATGCCGGTTCTTTTATAGAGGCGGGAGCGAGCCACGTGATCGTCACTTCCTATGCCTTTTCGGAAGGCAGGATCAATTACGAAAATCTCGAGAAGCTGGTCGCGGCCGTCAGACGTGAGCACGTGGTGCTCGATCTGAGCTGCAGAAAAAAGGGCGGCGACTACTATATCGTGACCGACCGCTGGCAGAAGTTTACAAGAACGAAACTCTCGGCGGGACTTCTCACAAAGCTTGAGAAATATTGCTCCGAGTATCTTATCCACGCGGTAGATGTGGAAGGTAAGGCCGCGGGCCCGGACGAGGCGCTGTTTTCGATATTCCGCGAGTATATCGATGCGGCGGAGAAGAAGGGCGGGGCGGCGCTTCCCGTTACTTACGCCGGTGGCATCCACACTTATAAGGATATCCGGGAACTTAAGAAGGTTTCCGGAGGAAGAGTCAACATCACCGTGGGCTCGGCGCTGGATCTTTTCGGCGGGAAACTGTCGTGCGGGAAGATCCTGGAGATCTGTAAGTAGCGCGGGCGCGGCTGCGGCAGGGCGGCCTGAATTGTTTATATTGGATATGGAGACAGCATCTCGGGATCTGAGGTGCTGTTTTTTGTGGTGTGGGGGGATCGCGGGAATGGGATTTTCCCATGACTGGTTCGAGTCGGGGTTTCATGGGAATCAATAAAGAATGTCTTTTCTCATGACCAGTTCGGGTGCGGTTTTCATGGGGGTCTGCAAAGAGTGTCTTTTCCCATGATTGGTTCGAGTCGGGGTTTCATGGGAATCGGCAAAAGGGAGACTTTCCCATGCCTGTTTTTGATTGAAAAATCATGAGGATTTACAGGAATGAGGTTTTCCCATGACGTAAGCGGCATGGGAAACTGGGATGATGAGGATTTCCCATGACTTTCGCGCTGAAAACAGTAATGGGAAATTCATGAAATAAAGAATCCCCATGAAAACTCTTCCGATTCCGGGTATGGGAATTCGTAAAAAAACCAATCCCCATGAACCCCTCTCATTTCCATGGCATGGGAGTTTGAAGAAGAGGCGACGCCCCATGCTTTAAGAAAAAATCAGGGGGATCTTCCGCCCACGAACCTTGGCACATACAAAAAAGGACTGACTCTTCTGAGTCAGTCCTTAAAGTGGAGCGGGATACGAGATTCGAACTCGCGACTTTCACCTTGGCAAGGTGACACTCTACCACTGAGTTAATCCCGCGTTTTTGGTCAACGTGAATATTATATGCGCGGGTAGGGTATCTGTCAACACCTTTTTCCTGAAAGAATCCACTTTCTTCAGAAAGTCCCCGAATGCCTGTAAATCCGAAACATCAAGAAACCGTTATTGACATTAATGTATATAAGATATAATATTTTGAATATAAAATAGTTTGAAAGGCAAAGTATTTTTATGTTCACTTCATATCCATCCTCGGATCGTGTAAACGGTTTTGGCCGGGTGATCGGTATCGGCAGCTACCTGCCGAAGGATGTTCTTACTAACGACGATCTGGCGAAGATCGTGGAGACGAATGATGCATGGATCACGGAGCGCACTGGTATCAAGGAGCGCCACATCTCGGATCCTGCCGAAGATACAACAGAGTCGATGGCGGTCGCTGCGGGAAAAGCAGCCGTCCTGGATTCCGGGATCGACCCGAAGGAGATCGGGCTTGTCGTGGTCGCATCTACTACCCCGAATATTTTATTCCCGGCGCTTGCCGCATGTGTCCAGGCAGCAGTCGATGCAGATAATGCGATGTGCTTCGATGTGAATGCCGCCTGCCCGGGATTCCTTACCGCCTATGTGACAGCCCAGAGCTACATCCGTTCCGGCATGGTCGACTGCGCACTCGTCGTCGGCGCCGAAAACCTTTCCAACTATACAAACTATGAAGATCGCGGCACCTGCATCCTCTTCGGAGATGGAGCGGGGGCTGTTGTGCTTAAAGCGGATCCGGAACTTCAGTACAACACTATCATGCGCGCATCCGGAAAAAGAAGCGGCTGCCTGCGCTGTGAGTCCGTTATGCAGAAAGGAAAAGAGAAGACCGAGGAATTCCGAAAGTCCAACTACATCAACATGGACGGACAGACGGTATTTAAGTTTGCCGTTACGGAAGTGCCGAGAGTCATTGATGATCTTCTCGAAAAGACCGGGACAAACCCGGATGAGATCGACTATTTCATCCTGCACCAGGCAAATCGCAGGATCATCGAGTCCGTAGCCAAGCACTTAAGGCAGCCACTCGAAAAGTTCCCGATGAATATTGAAAGAACAGGAAATACCTCCTCGGCCAGCATCCCGATCCTCCTCGATGAGATGAAAAAGGACGGGAGACTTGGTGAAGGAAAGAAGAAAGTCGTCATCTCCAGCTTTGGCGCAGGCCTGATCTGGGGAGCATTCCAGACAGATATCTGATCACAGATAAAAAGGAGTTACATATGAAAACGAGACTGACAGAATTACTCAATATTGAATATCCGATCATCCAGGGCGGAATGGCCTGGGTGGCAGACTATCACCTTGCTGCCGCAGTAAGTAATGCCGGCGGACTTGGTATTATCGGTTCCGGCGGAGCCGATGCGGATTGGGTCAGAAACCAGGTCAAGTGCTGCCGCGAGCTGACGGACAAGCCGTTTGGTGTCAACGTTATGCTCATGAACCCGCATGCCCCGGAGATCGCAGATGTCCTTGCTGAGGAAAAAGTAGCCGTTATCACAACAGGCGCAGGCTCCCCGGAGCGATATCTGAAGAAGTGGCAGGAAGCCGGCATCAAGATCATCCCGGTCATCGCATCTGTAGGTCTTGCGAAGAGAATGGAAAAGCTCGGTGTCGATGCTGTTGTGGCAGAAGGAACCGAGTCCGGCGGACATATCGGTGAACTTACGACCATGACGCTCGTGCCGCAGGTCGTAGATGCACTGTCGATCCCGGTCATCGCTGCCGGCGGTATCGCAGATGGCAGAGGAATTGCCGCAGCATTCATGCTGGGTGCCGAGGGTGTCCAGTGCGGTACATGTTTCATCCCGTGTGATGAGACGAACATCCACCAGAACTATAAGGACCTCGTCCTGAAGGCGAGCGATATCGATACAAAAGTAACCGGAAGAAGCACCGGCCATCCGGTAAGAACGATCAGAAACCAGCTGACCAAGCTCTATCTGAAGATGGAAGCCGAAGGCGCGACTCTCGACGAGCTCGAGCAGCTCTCCCTTGGTTCTCTGAGAAAAGCCGTTCTCGATGGCGACAAGGACATGGGCTCCTTCATGGCCGGCCAGATCTCCGGACTTCTCAAAGAGCAGATGACCGTTAAGGACAGAATGGTCTCCATGATGGACCAGGCGGAAGCTCTTCTCGGAGGCAGAAAATAATGAAGATCGCATTTGTTTACCCGGGCCAGGGCGCTCAGAAAAACGGCATGATGCAGGACTTCTACGAGAAGGATGACTCAGCCAGAGAACTCTTTGATACGGCCAGCCAGATCAGCGGATACGATGTTCCTGATCTCTGCTTTCATGAAAAAGAAGAACTGAACCAGACGAAGTACACTCAGGTCTGCCTCATGACGGCCTGCCTCGCCGCGACGGATTTTCTCCGTGAACAGGGTATTGAGCCGGACGCGACCTGCGGGCTTTCGCTTGGCGAATATACGGCACTCGTGGCATCCGGAGCGATGTCTTTTGAAGATGCGGTCAAGCTCGTGACGATCCGCGGAAAGATCATGGAAGAAGCTGCTCCCGATATCGGCGGCATGAGCGCGGTCATCGGCATGAGTGAAGATGACTTGAGATCTGCGATCGATGGGATCGAGGGCGTGTATGTGGCTAACTTCAACTGCCCGGGTCAGATCGTCATTACAGGCTATAAGGAAGCGGTCGAAAAGGCCGGTGAAGTCCTGAAGGAGAAGGGCGCGAAGCGAGTGATCACATTAAAGTGCAGCGGTCCTTTCCATTCGCCGATCATGGAGAATGCGGGAAAAGAACTGAGAAAGCACATCGATGAGATTACTTTTTCTGATCTAAAAGTTCCGTACGCCGCGAATCTTACCGGCGACCTCGTCCACGACAGCAGTGAGATCCCGAAGCTTCTTGAAAAGCAGGTGAGCGGATCTGTGCGGATGCAGCAGGATATCGAAGCGCTTCGTAATGCAGGCGTTGACACCTTTATCGAGATTGGTCCCGGAAAGACGATCTCCGGATTTGTTAAGAAGACCCTTGAGGGCGTAAATATCTATAATGTCGAGACCATCGAGGATGCGATGCGAGTCGCAGAAGAGGTCAGAAAGACTATGGAGGAAGAAAAATGAGTAAGACCGCAATCGTGACCGGCGGCTCCCGGGGAATCGGGCGCGCCACAGCTATTGAACTTAGCAAAATGGGAATGAACGTTGCCGTGATCTATCACGGGAACCAGGCAAAGGCTGATGAAGTTTGCGCTGCTTGTGGGGATAACGGCGTAAAGGCCATCGCAATCAAATGCGACGTAAAAGTGAAGGACGAGGTAGATGAAGCGGTAGCCAAAGTCCAGGAGACATTCGGCTCGGTAGACGTTCTTGTTAATAACGCCGGTGTGACGAAGGACGGTCTTCTCCTCCGCATGAGCGAAGAGGATTTCGATTCGGTCATCGACACAAACCTGAAAGGCTGTTTCCTTATGAGCAAAGCCTGCTCCGCCATCATGATGAAGCAGAGATCCGGAAAAATCATCAACATCGCTTCGATCGTGGGCATCCAGGGAAATGCGGGCCAGGCGAACTATGCTGCTTCGAAGGCCGGCATCATCGGCTTTACGAAGTCTCTGGCAAAAGAACTCGGCTCCCGCGGAATTAATGTCAATGCGGTAGCTCCGGGATTTGTAGAGACAGACATGACCGACGTGCTGAGCGATAAGGTCAAGGAAGCATTCCTCAATATGGTGCCCCTAAAGCGCACTGCGAAGCCGGAGGACATCGCCAACGCGATCGGTTTCCTCGCATCGGAAAAAGCTGATTACATTACAGGACAAGTGCTGACCGTCGACGGCGGCATGTGCATGTGATAGAGCGGAAAGTATCCGCGAACTGAAATAAAGGAAGGTAAAGAAACATGAGACGAGTTGTGATTACAGGTATGGGCGCGATCACTCCACTGGGCAACACCGTGGAGGAGTTCTGGAAGAACATCCGTGCCGGCAAAGTCGGCATCGGCCCGATCACCCGATTCGATACGACGGATTTTAAGGCGAAGGTCGCCGGCGAAGTGAAGGATTTCAAAGCCGATGAATTCATGGACTTTAAGACCGCGAAAAGAATGGAACCGTTCTCTCAGTATGCTGCTGCGGCTGCCCTGATGGCCGTGAAGGATTCCGGTATCGATATCGAAAAAGAAGACGCATACCGCTGCGGTGTCATCGTCGGTTCCGGCGTCGGCTCCATGCAGGCGAACGAACGTGAACACAGCCGTCTCCTCGAGTACGGCCCGAACAAGATCGGACCGCTTTATATCCCGCTCATGATCGGTAACATGGCCGCTGGTAACATCGCCATCGTCACCGGTTTCAAGGGAAAGAACATCGACGTGGTAACGGCCTGCGCATCCGGCACAAACTCCATTGGTGAAGCGTTCCGTACGATCACGGCCAACGAAGCGGATGTTATTCTTGCTGGAGGTACGGAAGCTGCGATCTGCCCGATGGGCGTAGCCGGTTTCTGTGCTCTCAAAGCACTGTCCACCAGCGAAGACCCGCTGAAGGCCTCCATTCCGTTTGATAAGAACCGTGACGGTTTTGTCCTCGGCGAAGGCGCAGGCGTTCTCGTTCTCGAAGAGTATGAGCACGCGAAAGCACGCGGTGCGAAGATCTACGCGGAGATGGTCGGTTACGGCGCTTCCTGCGATGCCTACCACATCACATCTCCGGAGGAATCCGGAATCGGTGCGGCACATGCCATGATGGCGGCGATCGCAGATGCCGGTATCGAACCGAAGGATCTCGACTACATCAACGCACACGGCACATCGACCCACCACAATGACCTTTTCGAGACACGCGCAATCAAGACCGCTCTCGGCGATGCCGCATATAACGTGAAGATCAACTCCACGAAGTCCATGACCGGACACCTCCTCGGTGCAGCAGGTGCTGTGGAAGCGATCGTTATGGCGAAGTCCATCGAAGAAGGATTCATCCATCAGACCGTCGGATCGAAGGAGACGGAGGAAGAGATGGATCTCAACTACTGTTTCGGCACTTCCTATGAGCAGGAAGTGAAGTATGCGATGAGCAACTCCCTCGGATTCGGCGGACACAATGCATCGATCATCATGAAGAAGTTTGAAGAGTAAGCTCCCGTCGAAAAGACGAAGATACGAATTAAGGAGTTAGAAAAATGGCTACAGAAAATAAGTCAAATACCAGTTCCGGCATGACCGTAGATGAGGTCATCTCCATCATTAAGGCCGTCTCGGATTCCAATGTTGAGAACTTCGAGTTCACCCAGGGGGAAACCCACATTTCCTTAAGCGGAAGAAAAGCACCGATGTGCTTTGTTCCCGGCGAAATGCCGCCACCGCCATTCCCGATGGCTGTCCCGGCACCGGTAGCGGCTCCGGCAGAAGTTTCTTCGGAAGCATCTGCAAAACCGGAAAAGAAGGCGAACGTCCAGGAGATCAAGTCACCTCTCGTAGGTGTTTTCTACAGAAGCCCGGCCGCTGGTGAGAAACCGTTCGTCAGCATCGGCGACACCGTCAAGAAGGGACAGGTCCTCGGCATTATCGAGGCCATGAAGATGATGAACGAGATCGAGAGCGAATTCGATGGCGTCATCGAGGAGATCCTCGTCGAGAATGAAGGCAAGGTCGAGTTCGGACAGACTCTCTTTAGGATCAGTAAGTAAGCTCCCTGGAAAACGGGAAGTGAAGCGCCCAATCGGCGCACGATAATTGAGGTTGATTCATATGGCAAAAGCACTGACAACGAAACAGATCATGGATATCCTGCCGCACAGATCCCCCTTCCTCCTGGTGGACGCCATCGAGGATTACGAAGAGGGTGTATATGCGCTGGGCAGAAAATGCATTACCTACGATGAGCCGTATTTCCAGGGACATTTTCCGGAGATGCCGATCATGCCAGGCGTTCTTCAGGTGGAAGCGCTGGCCCAGACGGGCGCGGTTGCGATCCTCTGCAAGGAAGAGTTCAAAGGAAGGATCGCTGTATTCGCCGGCATCGACAAGTGCAAGTTCAAGCGCCCTGTCGTCCCGGGTGACGTACTTACCTTGAAGACCGAGATCACCGCACTCCGCGGACCGGTCGGCATGGGACACGGTGTCGCTTCCGTTAACGGGGAAGTGGCCTGTGACTGCATCATCAAGTTCGCGATCCTGCCCGACAAGAACGGGTCTTCCGAAGAAAGTGGGAACGAAGCATGATCCGTAAAGTTCTGATCGCCAACCGCGGCGAGATCGCCGTACGCATCATAAGAGCCTGCCGCGAGATGGGAATCGCCACCGTCGCAGTCTGCTCTGAAGCAGACAGGGACGCGCTCCACGCTCAGCTGGCCGACGAGACCATCTGTATTGGAAAAGCTCCGTCCACCGAGAGTTATCTCGATATCAGCCGCATCATCAGCGCCACGCTCGTCAGCGGCGCCGATGCGATCCATCCGGGCTTCGGCTTCCTTTCCGAGGACAGCCGTTTCGTCCAGATCTGCGAAAAATGTAATATCACGTTCATCGGTCCGGATTCCAGAATGATCGCTGCCGCCGGCAATAAAGCTCAGGCGAAAAAGACCATGCAGGATGCCGGCGTTCCGACGATCCCGGGTTCCGCAAAAGCCGTAACTGACGTAAAGACAGGAAGAGAACTGGCGCTTCGTGCCGGATATCCGGTCATCATCAAGGCGTCGCTCGGCGGCGGAGGAAAGGGCATGCGTGTAGCCAAGAGCGAAGAGGGCTTCGAACAGGCATTCTTCACCGCGCAGGCCGAGGCGAGAAATGCATTCGGCGACGCCTCCATGTACATCGAGCACTATATCGAACACCCCAAGCACATTGAGGTGCAGATCCTCGCCGACAAATTCGGAAATGTCGTCCATCTCGGAGAACGTGACTGCAGTATCCAGCGAAACCATCAGAAGATCATCGAAGAGACGCTCTGCGATTCGCTGAGCCCTGAGCTTCGTGAAAAGATCTGCAGTAGTGCCGTGGATGCCGCAAAAGCCGTCCATTACGAGAACGCAGGAACCGTCGAGTTTCTCCTGGAGCCGAATGGAAACTACTATTTTATGGAAATGAATACCCGTATCCAGGTCGAACATCCGATCACGGAATGGGTCACCGGTGTCGATTTCATCAAAGCCCAGATCCGCATCGCTTCCGGCGAGCGCCTCTGGTTTTCGCAGGAAGACATAAAGCTTACCGGACACTCCATCGAGTGCCGTATCAATGCAGAGGATCCGGAAAAGAAATTCCGTCCGTGCCCGGGTAAAATCACCGGCGTATATCTTCCGGGAGGTCCGGGCGTCCGCATCGATTCCGCGATCTTCGCTGGGCTTGAGATCCCGCCGTATTACGATTCCATGCTCGCGAAACTGAGCGTCTTTGCGCCGTCCCGTGCAGAAGCGATCCGCAAGATGCAGACGGCTCTTGGAGAGGTCATTATCACAGGCATTAAGACGAACGTGGACTATCTTTATGAACTCATTAACCACCCGGATTTCATCTCCGGAAAGACCGACATCGATTTCATCGAGCGCGTCCGTTCCGAGAAAGTCGGGAATATAGAGAAAAAGACGGCTCCGGCGAAGAAGAGAAAGTCGCCGAAGAAGAAATAAGAGGTAAGAAATGGAACTGAGGTATCTTTTTAAGAAGACGAATCAGGTCGCTCCGCCGGCTTCCGCGGCAAAAGAACTGTCCCTGGATGAGGCGGCCCGCCGTTTGAGAGAAGGCGAAGAGGCCGCACTGGCAAGCCTTGAGGACGGTCAGGTGAGAAGACCGGCCGCGCCGGAGGGTATCATCATGCGATGTGTCCACTGCGGAAAGACCATCTTCACGGAAGATCTTTTGAAGAATCTGGGCGTCTGCCCGGAGTGCTCGCACCATACTCGCGTGTCGGCGAAAGAGCGCATCAGAGAAGTCTGCGATGAAGGTACCTTTGAAGAATGGGACAGCGATATCGGCTTTGCCAATCCGCTGGATAC
Source organism: Clostridiales bacterium (assembly GCA_017551865.1). Taxonomy (GTDB): domain Bacteria; phylum Bacillota; class Clostridia; order Saccharofermentanales; family Saccharofermentanaceae; genus Scatonaster. The sequence continues at coordinate 25,352 of JAFZKB010000031.1, forward strand.
GCCCGGCTACGAAGAGAAACTTCAGAAACTGAAAGCAAAGACGTCCCTGAATGAAGCAGTCGTGACGGGGCGTGCTAAGATCGGCGGTCTGGATGCCGTGCTCGGTGTCATGGACAGCACTTTCATGATGGCTTCCATGGGTAAAATCGTTGGTGAGAAGATCACCCGTGCTGTGGAACGTGCGACCGAGATGCGGCTTCCGGTCATCATCTTTACCTGCTCGGGCGGTGCCCGCATGCAGGAGGGTATCGTGTCCCTGATGCAGATGGCGAAGACCTCCGCAGCATTAAAACGTCATAGTGACGCCGGACTGCTTTATATTTCCGTGCTTACAGATCCTACGACCGGTGGTGTTTCTGCAAGCTTCGCCATGCTTGGCGACATCATCCTCGCAGAGCCGGACGCGCTGATCGGATTTGCCGGACCACGCGTCATCTCCCAGACCATCGGACAGGAACTCCCGGAAGGCTTCCAGCGTTCGGAATTCCTGCTGCATCACGGTTTTGTGGATGCTATCGTAGATCGTCGCGACATGAAAGAAACACTTTCGAATCTGATCTCCCGGCATCTCGGAAATGATGTCCCGAAGTTCAATCCGCCGGAGAAGCCGCGTTCCCATTCGACGAAGAATGCTAGACGTTCGGCCTGGGATAAGGTGTGCCTGTCCCGTCAGAAAGAGCGCCCGATCGCATCGGACTATATCGAGAGGATCTTCCCAGATTTCTTCGAACTCCATGGAGATCGAAGCTACGGCGATGATAAAGCCATCATTGGCGGACTGGCAACATTCCATGGTGTAAATGTAACTGTTATCGCGGAGGCAAAGGGCAAGTCCACATCGGAAAACGTATCCCGAAACTTCGGTATGCCTTCTCCGGAAGGATACAGGAAAGCACTCCGTCTCATGAAGCAGGCAGAAAAGTTCGGCCGTCCGGTACTTCTTTTCGTAGATACGCCAGGTGCGTACTGTGGCATCGAAGCGGAGGAAAGAGGCCAGGCGCAGGCGATTGCGGATAACCTCTATCAGATGTCTTCGCTGAAGACACCGATCTTCTCTGTCGTCATCGGCGAAGGCGGATCCGGTGGAGCGCTGGCTATGGCAGTCGCAGACGAAGTCTGGATGATGGAAAATGCGATCTATGCGATCCTTTCTCCGGAAGGATATGCCAGTATTCTCTGGAAGGATGCAACTCTCGCCCCAAAAGCATCGGAAGAGATGAAGCTTTCCTCCGAATACCTTCTTAAAATGAAGATCATCGACGGCATCGTTCCGGAACCGAAGGAAGATCTGAATAAAGAGAACTTCGGCAGGACCTGCGATTATCTGGAGCGCGTCATCAAGAGATTCCTCTGCAAGTACATGGAAGCGGATAAGAAAGCTCTTCCGGAGAGCAGATACGATCGGTTCCGAGCTTTCTGACATGTCGGAAAAGATTCCTTTAAGGGCAGGCTCGAATTAGTTCAGTATTTGTTTAAACGAATGTGGAATACTTCACTCATCTATATAAATATTATATAGGTATTATATAGAACCCTCGAAGTCGAAAACGGTTTCGTTTATTCTTTCGATGAAGTGCATATCAAAGCGTTTTGAGCAAAGCGCGGATTTGCACTTTTTTTCGTTTCTGCTATCATATCGATAGTAAAAGAAAGGGGCAGGTAATAATGCCGGATCCGAGTTTAGAAAAACCGAAGTTCAGTCTCAGGGATATGGGGTTCCGCAAAGCGGTGATCCATATATGGACATACTATAAATGGTACTTCATCATTCCGATAATCGTGATCGGCGTTCTTCTTTCCATGCTCAACTCATATCTCAAGGCCACGCGCAAGGAGTACCTCAATATCGTTCTGGTCAATGCGCGTTATGAATCGGACACGATCTTCGATGACTATGCCAAGTCTTTGGGGGTCCGGATCAGCGTCGACAGCACATTCCATTACCCGACCAATGAGGACGGTCTCACCATGAGCCAGGATGTGGCTTCCGAAGTGCAGAAACTGGCAGCTCTTGTACGTTCCGGAGTGACCAATGTCCTGATCACGAATGCGCGTTCTATCAAGGAGTTCGGGCAGTCCGGTATAAGAGATCTCCGGCAGGTCCTTACGGAAAGCCAGTTTGCAGACCTTGAGGCCCGCGGCATGATCTACTATCTTGAACTGGAGGATGGCTCATCCTATCCGGCCGGCATCAATATTACCGATGTCGATTTCTTTAAAGCCGCCTACGAAGGCTCGGAAGAGAAGCACTACCTGATCATTTCCAACTGGGATGAGAAGATCGAAGAGGAAAGAAAACTTCTGGAGTATCTGTTCTTTTCCTGATGAAAAAGATCCGTAAATTGAAAAGGAGCTGTTCGTAATGGCAGCTCCTTTTTGTTATTCTTTTTCGTTTTCATCCGATTCTTCGGAAGACTCTTCGTCAGAGTCCTCGTCTGATTCAGAGGATCCCTCTTCCTCATTTTCTCCGTCCGATCCGTCGTCCGCGTATTCGATCATATCGTCATAAGAAATCTCGCGAAGTGATCCGTCGCGCGCGACCTTGATCTTCTTAAGACCAAAGGCCTTGTGCAGGAATACGGAACAGATGAAGACGCGAAGGGCCATGTTGATGAACAGTTCCAGACCGACAGCACCATAGAAGAAGTTCGGGAAGGTGTTGACGATGATCGGGGTAAAGAGCCAGCACACGATCAGGAAGATCGTGATGGCGAAGTGCTTGATGCTGAGAAGGATCGCATTCTTAATGGTGTTTTTCAGAGTGTTTTCAAAAATCGCAAGAAGTGCAAATCCGTAAAGGAATACCTGGACGATCAGCAGGATCATGACCCAGACCGGGTACTGAAGGAAAGAGAAGCTGTCACCGACCATGTCAGTAAAATAGATAAGATACAGTTCATAAGCGAAGAATCCGCCCAGGGCCAAAATGCCGAGCCAGAGGAGAAGCCCCTTCTTAAAGCTGTTCTTGAACTCTCGGAAATAAGTGGAGTACACCTGCGGATCATCACCGCTTACCATTTGGATACATACTTTATATAAAGCGCAAAGGGACGGTCCGATCGTAATGATCGGGATCGATGTGAACAGGAAAAGCAGGTTTACCCAGAAGAGATTAAAAAGGCCCGTAAGAAAGCGCATAGCAGGGTTGTTTGAATTAAAAGTATCGTTCATATATACAAACCTCTATAGGGAAAATACACTTCGTTCAGTGCTTACGGAAAAGATTATACCAATATGTCAAATAAAACCACAACGCGAAACGTTTCGTTTGTGTTTTCGCAACAAATGTGACTAAAATGTCACTCACTTCGCAAGATTTGTAAAGAAAGAAGTCCTTGCAATGGTTATTATGTACCTGTAGTTACAAGAATCGGGCGAAATTTTCGTCGGAAATCTACAAATATCAGGAGGACGATATGAAAAAAATTGTTGCAAGTATTCTTTGCTTCACATTGTGCGCTGGAATGATTGCTGGTTGTGACGATAAGAAAGACACAACCAAAGCTACAGAAGGCACACAGCCAACTCAGACCGAGTCTCAGGCAGACACTGAGTCTCAGGCTGACACAGAGTCTCAGGCTGACACAGAGTCTCAGGCTGACACAGAGTCTGAAGGCGAGAGCACAGCTAAGACAGACACAACTGCAGTGCTTTCCATGGGTACTGGTGACATCGCTATCAACGTATACGCAATGTCTAACGAAGTACCGGGCATGATCGAGGAGTTCTTTAAGAGAAATCCTGACATGGCTTCCAAGTACAAGGTAACAGCTCTTGTTTCCAACAACGACGGTAATGGCTACGAGACAAAACTCAACGCTGCTCTGTCCGCTGGTGGCGACATTGCTCCGGACCTCTATGTTGCTGAGGCTGACTACATTCTGCCTTACACACAGGGTGACCTTTCTTCCTTTGCTGCTCCTTACTCTTCCTTCATCGATGGTGTTGATGGAAAGATCACAGAAGCTGACATCGCTAAGTACACCGTTGAGCTCGGTACTAACACGAGCGGTGAACTGGTTGCTCTCTGCTACCAGTGCACAGGTGGTGCTATGATCTACAGCGCTAAGATCGCTAAGGAAGTATTCGGTGGCGACGATCCTGCTACAGTTGAAGCTGCAATCGGTGCTGGTTCCGGTTCTTGGGACAAGTTCATCGAGGCTGCTGGCAAGCTGAAGGAAAAGGGCTATGCTACAGTATCCGCTCTTGGTGACCTCTGGAATGTTTGCGAGAAGGCTGCTCAGACACCTTGGGTTGTTGACGGCGCTCTCAAGATCGACCCGCAGAGAGAAAAGTATCTTGACCTCTGCAAGACATTCATCGACAATGACTACACCAACGATGCAGCTGCTTGGAACGAGTCCTGGTACGCTGACATGCAGGGCGTAGGTAAGGATCCTCAGACAAACGAAACACGTAAGTGCTTCTGCTTCTTCGGACCTGCTTGGCTCATCAACTACGTAATGGGTGGTCAGTCCACAACTGAAGAAACTGGTTTTGGTGATTGGCGTGTATGCCAGCCGCCGGTAGGCTTCTGGTGGGGCGGTTCCTGGCTTTGCGTAAACAAGGCTGCAGTAGAGAACGCTGACAAGAAGGCATTCCTTTCTAAGTTCGTTGAGTGGGTAACACTCGACTGCACAAAGGATGGTCTCCAGTATGCTTGGGCAAACGGTCTCATGAACGAGAACGGAACAAAGGATACAGTTGCTTCCGGTACAGTTATGAAGATGTCCGATGGTTCCATGGCATTCCTCGGTGGTCAGAACCCGTTCGATGCTTTCGTTAAGGCTACAGCTTTTGCTTCTGCTAAGTGCAAGAGCCTCTACGATGCTTCCCTCAACGGTACATGGCAGAACTGTGGTTCCGCTTACGGCCACGGCGACAAGGACAAGGATACAGTTATTGCTGAGTTCAAGGACGCAGCTGCTGAGATCGGTCTCGAGGTGTAATAACACCTTAGCTTCTAATTAACTAGAAGCGCGTAACAAGTAAAGATTCGGAGGCGGACGAAAGGGATTTCGCCGCCTCCTTTCTTTATATCTTTAAGTGAACGGTGGTGTTGATTTTTGAAACGAAGAAAACTCGTTAACTATTCAAAATACGGATACCTGTTTGCTATTCCATTTATTCTTGCTTTTCTAATCTTTACTTTATATCCGATTTGTTACACGATACTTATTGCGTTTACAAACCAGGAAGGTGTTATTCCGCCGAAGATCAAGCTTCTCAAGGACCCGCTTTCTTGTTTTAAGTATCTTTTCAAAAAGAGAAATTCCGGTAAGATCAGTTACTTCTTGGATTCACTGATTGCAACAGCAAAAATCTGGATCGTAAACTTCATTCCGCAGTTGGGTCTCGCTTTACTGCTTTCTGCATGGTTTACAGATAACCGTGTAAAGGTAAAAGCGCAGGGATTCTATAAGGTAGTATTCTATCTGCCAAACATTATTACAGCAGCAACAGTTGCTATTCTTTTCCGTACGTTGTTCGGATACCCGATCGGACCGGTCAACGACATTCTCACGTCTTTGAAGATTTTGAAGACACCTTATTACTTCTTAAATAAGCCGAAGTCCACCAGGGCGATCATTGAGTTCATTCAGTGCTGGCAATGGTACGGATCTACGATGATCACATTGATTGCTGCCGTTATCGGTATCAACCCTGAGATCTTCGAGGCGGCTGAAATTGACGGTGCGAACAGATGGAGAAAGTTCTGGAACATTACACTCCCGAGTGTACGTCCTATCATGCTCTTCACTCTCGTTACCAGTATGATCGGTGGTTTGTCCATGTTCGATATTCCGCTCCTCTTTGCTGAAGGTAGACAGGATCTCGGCGCTCAGACCGTTGCCATCTACATCTACAATACTTCCTTTAAGCAGCCCTACAAATACAATCGTTCCGCTGCAGCAAGTATTGTTCTTTTCTTGATCATCATCGCGCTCTCCGTTGCACTGTTCTATGTCATGAGAGATAAGGACGCTGCTAAACTGGAGAAGATGAGAAAAGCTGAACTCAAGCGCGCAAAAGCTTTAGGAAGGGGGGTTTAAGATATGGCATCTAATCAAGTAGCTTTGCATTCAAAGACAAAGTCGGATATTGCATTTAAAACAACGATCTATATCGTATGTACTATCCTGGCGATCTTAAGCCTTTTCCCATTCGTAGTAATGCTCGTAAACGCAACAAGATCTACAGCTCAGATCCAGGCTCACGCTGTTAGCCTGATCCCGGGCTCCAGCTTGTCGAAGAATATTAAGATCCTCTCTACGAAGAAGACTTTCCAGCCTCTCGTAGGTATGAAGAACTCTCTTATTATTTCTGCAAGCACCACGATCCTTACTGTTTACTTTGCTTCTCTGACAGCTTATGCGATCTTCGCATATGACTGGAAGCTGAAGAAGGCATTCTTCGGATTGATCATGGGTATCATGATGCTCCCTGGTACTGTTACAATGATCGGTTTCTACCGTGCATGTTATCAGTTCCACCTTACGGACAACAAGCTGATGCTCATTCTCCCGGCTATCGCTGCTCCTATGACAGTATTCTTCATGAAGCAGTACCTCGAAGGTGCTCTCTCGATGGATATCGTAGAGTCTGCCCGTATCGACGGCGCCGGCGAGTTCCGTACATTTAACTCGATCGTACTTCCGATCATGAAACCGGCTATGGCTACACAGGCTATCTTCGCTTTCGTAGGTTCTTGGAATAACTATTTTATGCCGAGAATCCTCATGAACAAGCAGAAGAACTACACCATGCCGATCATGGTTGCTCTTCTCAACGGTGATATCTACAAGACAGAGTTTGGTTGTATCTATCTCGGACTGTCCATGACAGCTCTTCCGCTGATTATCATCTACCTGTTCCTGTCTAAGTACATCGTTTCCGGTGTTGCTCTCGGTTCCGTTAAGGGTTAATTCCAAGGCACACAGAAGATCAAGTTACAGATCAAAAAGGACCGTCTCGAAAGCGATGGTCCTTTTTCTATGTCTGAAACAAAGGTTTATTGAAATAAGAAAATGGAAATCAATCCGGGTCGATGGAAAGCTTCGGAAGATCTTCTTTTTCAGCGACAGGCGCAGAGTACTGTGCGATCTTGGCCTGACGGTAAAGAGAAGGTGTCGTGCCGGTCGCATTTTTGAAACAGCGGGTAAAACTCGTAAGGTTATTGAACCCGGTCTGGAAAGCGATCTCGGTAATGGACAGGGAAGTATCTCCGAGAAGGACACGAGCCGCCTGCATGCGGCGGTGTGTCAGAAAGTCGGAGAAAGTCACGTCCGTGTATTCTTTGAAAAGACGTGTGAAGTGATACTTCGAAAAACCGACGAAATCTGCGGCCCACTCGAGCGTGATCTCATCCATGAAATGGGTGTTGATGTGGTTGATGAGGGCGCGGAACTTCTCATACTTGCTCTTCGTCTTCGCATCCTCCAGACGGATCGGAGAGAACTGCGGGTGCAGGGAGGCAAGGAGACTGAAGACCTCGAGGAGACGTGAATAGATCGGCATCTCGAGGACCATGTTCGTATACATGAAATACTGGTCGTTGATCCGCATGAATGCTTCATAGATCTTCCCGTAGATCGACGGATAGTTCGCGGCATTCACGAGACGTACCTCGGATAGAAATTCGCTTATGAAGGCATAGTCGTAGAATTCTTTAAAGAAGTCGATCACAAAGAGATAGATAAAGCGGCATCCTTCGTTCTGGCATTCGATCTCGTGAAGTGTTCCCGGCGGAATAAAAAGGATATCTCCGGGAAGCAGCGAGTAGGACTTGCCGTTCACGATATATTTATAGTCGTTTTCGATCGGGATACAGATCTCCAGAACATCGTGCTTGTGGGCCGAGTAGCTTCGGAACTGGTTGTTGTACCAGATACGCATACTCGTTTCGGGAACCAGATCAACGTCCTCATCCTCGCCATGCAGGATACGGCTGGAAAACTTCCTGACCGGCTGGCTGTAGATGACCGGAGTGATATCGGAAGATTTTTCCGGTTCAGTATGATTCTGTATGATCTCTTCGTTCATGGTGATTGGGACCCTCCACACTCCTAACAGTATAGCAAAACGTTCCTTCAAAAGAAAATAGGAGTTTTATTCGAAATCGGGAATGAAGCTGCTGCTTACCGTTCCGCCTTCCTGCGTATAGGCATTTTCCTGCCCGAGTATCTTCAGGTGATCGACCATCGCGCGGTAGTGATCGGCGGATAATGGCTTCTGGAGTTCCGCCGGCGCGCCCGGCATCGGTGTGTACTGGTTCATGAGGGAGATCGTGATCCTGTTTCCGTAGGTCTCACACAGATGATCCAGGACATGTTTGGTATCGAAAAGAAGCCCCGGAAGCATCAGGTGACGGACTATGACACCTTTCTTCATCAGGCCGTTGTCATCGAAGACCTGCTCGGGACACTGTCTGACCATCTCCGCGACCGCTTCTTTTGCCACGGAAAAATAGTCATCCGCGTGGGCATATTTCCGGCTTATATTCGGGGAAAAGAACTTCATGTCGGGAAGGTAGATATCGATCGTGCCCGAAAGCGCTTTGATCGTTTCCACGGACTCATACCCGCCACAGTTATAAAGGGTCGGGATCGTAAGACCTTTTTCTCTTGCGAGGCGGACGCCTTCGATAATGTGCGGGACGAAATGCGTGCCGGTCACGAAGTTGATGTTGTGGGCGCCCATTTCCTGAAGAGAAAGCATGGCGTCGGAAAGGTCCTCCGTGGTATAGACTTTTCCGGGAAGAGAATAGGGAGTGGAAGAGGGCTCCTTCTTCTTGCGGCTGATCAGATAGTTCTGGCAGAAGACACAGCCGAGATTACAGCCCGTAAAGAAGATGGTGCCGGAACCGGCCGTTCCGGAAAGGCAGGGCTCTTCCCACATGTGAAGGCCGACTCTCGAGATGTGAAGCTCCGAAGGCATGGCGCAGAAACCCGTCTTCTTCCGCCGGTCGATCCCGCAGGAACGCGGACAGAGACGGCAGGAAGAATATGCATCCTTTATGCTTTTTGAGCACATTTCCACGAAAAAGTAGTTCCTTTCCATTCATTTCTTATCAGTATATCGCATTGACAGGAAAAAGATTCATTTCATAAAATAAACTCGGAAAAGGAAGGTGATGTAGTGTGATCGGTTCCCGTCATGAAGAATGTGGTGTTTTCGGGATATTTGACCGCGAAGGTCAAAGGATCGCGCCACTCGTATACTATGGTCTTTTTGCCCTTCAGCACAGAGGCCAGGAGAGCTGCGGCATCGCCATCAATAACGACGGATGGATCCGTTGTCAGAAGAACATGGGTCTCGTCAGCGAGGTCTTTACCCATGACATGATCAATTCCCTCGAAGGCACGATCGCCATCGGTCACGTAAGATATTCCACAACAGGGGCCAGCATCTTAAAGAACACCCAGCCTCTGGTCACCCAATATGTAAAGGGAACGCTTTCCCTTGCCCATAACGGCAACCTCACCAATGCCATCACGCTGCGCCGTGAACTGGAGGAGGAAGGTGCCTTTTTCCAGACGACCGTCGATTCGGAGATCATCGCTTACCTGGTAGCTAAAGAGCGCACGAAGACACCTTCTGTTGAAGCCGCCGTGGAAAAAGCCATGGAGCAGATCCAGGGCGGATATGCGCTTTTAGTCATGAGCCCGAAAAAACTCATTGCAGCCAGAGATCCGTATGGCTTTAAGCCGCTCTGCATGGGCCGTATCGGACAGTCCTATGTATTTGCATCCGAGACATGCGCACTTGATGCCGTGGGCGCTAAATACGAGCGCGATGTCGAGCCGGGTGAGATCATCGTTGTGGATGAAAACGGGATAAAGTCTATCCGTACACATTGCAGAGGTGTCTGCAATATGTGTATTTTCGAATATATCTATTTCGCCCGTCCGGACAGCCGGATCGACGGAAAGAGCGTATATGAGGCACGTCTTCAGGCAGGAAGACTTCTCTGCCGCCAGCATCCTGTAGATGCAGACGTCGTCATCGGGGTTCCGGAATCGGGACTCGATGCGGCCAGCGGGTTTGCGGAAGAAGCCGGAATTCCCGCAGTACGCGGCTTCATGAAGAATAACTATATCGGAAGAACATTCATCAAGCCGGAGCAGGGACAGCGCCAGGAAGCGGTTCATATTAAGCTCAATCCGGTGGCGGAGGCCGTACGCGGCAAGCGTGTCGTCCTGATCGATGACTCCATCGTCCGTGGTACGACCATGGCGAATATTGTCAAGATGCTCCGTGATGCCGGCGCGACCGAGGTGCATGTACGTATCAGCTCACCGCCGTTTATCTCTCCGTGCTACTATGGTACAGATGTTCCTTCCCGTGAACTTCTGATCGCCTGCCAGCACACGATCCCGGAGATCTGCGAGATCCTGGGTGCGGATTCCCTCGGCTATCTCGAGGTGGATTCCCTGGGCGATCTGATCGGTGACAAAGGACATAATTTCTGCGATGCCTGCTTTACCGGAAACTATCCGAACTACGATACCGGCATCGACATGATGGAAGAATAAGACGAAAAAGAGCCGTAAGCCCGGTAGGGAAGATAGGAGCGGAACATGATCTCAGCAGTGATTTTCGATTTGGACGGTGTGCTTCTCGACAGCGAGCCTTTTCATGACCAGACCACCACATCGATCCTCGAGAGCTACGGTGCCAAAGGCGCCTACGAAGCGATCCGCCCGTATGTGGGAAGATCCAGCGAGGATCTGTGGGCTGCCATGAAGACCAAATACGATATCCCGGCCTCCGTCGAAGATCTTGTCGAACTTCAGTGGAAGAAAAATGTGGCAGGGATCCCGGATTCCGGACTGGAGAGATCCGAAGGTCTTTCTGAGCTTTTAGATTACTGCCATGAAAAAGGAATACATATCGCAGTAGCTTCTTCCTCCCGGCAGGACTATGTGGAAGCGGTATTCGATCTTCTCGATCTGTGGAAATATGTGGAAGTATTTGCTACGGGCGCGGAAGTCGAAAACGGAAAACCGATGCCGGATATTTTCCTTCTGGCGGCGACAAGACTGGATATCGATCCGGAGCGCTGTCTCGTGATCGAAGATTCTACCGCAGGCGTGCAGGCCGGAAGAATGGCCGGAATGTATACGCTCGGCTATGAGAACCCGACTAGCGGCGGGCAGAACGTGAATGCGGCCGATGTCGTGATCAAGTCTCTTTCCGAGGTGCCGAAAATCATTGAACAGCTCTCTGAAGTGAAGATCCTGCCGGTCACCTCTCCGACCAGAAAAATGGCGGTCGTATCGCTCGCGCAGATCATATGGAACGAGTGGTTTCCGTCGATCATTTGCCAGGAACAGGTCAACTACATGGTCGAGAAGTTTCAGAGCATGCCCGCGATCGATGAAGCGATCAGGGAAAAGGGCTATGAATACTTCCTCATGATCTTAGGAGATACGCCGATCGGATACATGGGTGTCGCACCGGACGACGGTGCACTGCTTTTAAGTAAACTCTATCTTATGAAGCCGTTCCGCGGACAGAGAAGAAGCAACCTCTTTTTCGACAGAGCCGAAAAAGTGGCGAAAGAAAAGGGCTTTTCGAAAATCCGCTTATTCGTGAACCGGCATAACTATAATTCTATCCGCGTGTATCTGCGGAAGGGATATCGCATCGTGGAAGAGATCAAGACCGATATCGGCGATGGCTTTATCTGCGATGACTTTCTGATGGAAAAGGAAATCTAAGGAGGCAATCATCATGAAGACGACAAAAAAGATCCTGAGCATACTTGTTGCGGCATCCGTGGTTTTAGGTTCCGCCGGCTGTAAAAAGAAGGGAAAGGATTTCTCTTACAAGTCGATCGAGAAAGTCATGGAAGAATACGATATCGAGGCCTACGATGATGTCGATGAATATACGGGGAGTCATCCGGAAGGCACAGACGGGCAGCCGAAATACCTGATGTGCAGCGGAGACGATGCCCAGGATTAAATAGATCGGGCGGAAGAAGAAACTTCCGCCCGTTTTTTTATGCTATAATCGACGTCGATAAACGAGAAAAACGGCGAAAATCGACGAATTTTTGAAAATTCGTGAGATTTTTTAAGAAAAAGTGTTGACATAACCTCCTTACGCATATATTATAGGGAAGCGCCCAAAAGAAAGGGCTTCGTGCGTGGATTGCTCACGCGAACTATTTTAGGAGGAAAAAGTCCATTATGAAGACATTTGTTGCTACACCATCAAATATCGAGAGAAAATGGTACGTAGTTGATGCTTCCGGCAAGACACTTGGTCGTCTGGCTACTGAAGTTGCAACTGTTCTGCGCGGTAAGAATAAGCCGACATACACACCTTTCATCGATACAGGAGATTATGTAATCGTCATCAATGCAAGCAAGCTCGTTCTCACAGGTAACAAGCTTGACAAGAAGATGTACCGTTATCACACAGGCTATGCAGGCGGTCTCAAGGAGACAACCTACAGAAAGCTCATGGATACGAAGCCGGAGAAGGCTTTCGAGTTGGCAGTGAAGGGTATGCTCCCGAAGAATGCTCTCGGACGTCAGATGTTCAAGAAGCTGAAGGTTTATGCAGGCGCTGAGCACGATCACGCTGCACAGAAGCCGGAAGTCCTGAACTTCGAAAGCTAATATAGGGAGGAATAAGATACATGGCTAAGAAAGCTACTAAAGTTTACTTCTATGGCACAGGTCGTCGTAAGAATGCTGTAGCATGCGTACGTCTTCTTCCTGGCACAGGTAAGATCACTATCAACGATAAGGATATGGACGATTACTTCGGTCTCGATACTCTGAAGCTCATCGTTCGTCAGCCGCTCGTAGCAACAGCTACAGAAGGCAAGTTCGACATCATCTGCAAGGCTATCGGCGGCGGTATTGCCGGTCAGGCCGGTGCGATCCGTCACGGTATCTCCCGTGCTCTGGTTCAGGCAGATGAAGAGGCTTACAAGTCCATCCTTAAGAAGGCCGGTTTCCTCACACGTGATGCACGTATGAAGGAAAGAAAGAAACCGGGTCTCAAGAAAGCTCGTAAGGCTTCCCAGTTCAGTAAGCGTTAATCGGAGGTTCACTTCGGTTTGCGTCTTCGGACGAGATTCAAGTTGCTTTTTCAAAAGGACCGTTCCCAAGTGGAACGGTCCTTTTTCCGTATCCTGATGCAACCTGTGTATCCAATAAGTGCAGACTGTGCAAAAGCCCTTGTAAACAGGGGATTTATCGATAGAATAAAATCATCAGCAAGCGAAAGGAAGATGGCAAGATGAAGATCCGGCTGAATATTTCTGACGGACATTACGAAGAAGTGAAAAAGAAACTTCTCGATGCCGGTTTTGAAATCGGTGACGAAGGCGAATTTGTCCTTTCTGAATCCGTCGATCACGGCGCATCTTTTGTCATCGCCAGAGACGAAGAAGGAAGAAAGGTCCATGTCACTCCCGATAACATTATCTATATCGAGAGCTTTGGACACGATGTGGAAGTGCACACCACGGAGGGTACCTTCTTAGCTTCGGACCGCTTGTACCAGCTGGCGGAAACACTTCCCCGGGAGCAGTTTGCCCGAGTCAGTAATTCTGTCATTATCTCGAGAAAACATGTCACGAAGATCCGCCCGTCCCTGTCCATGAAGTTTGTTCTGACGATGGACGACGGCACGATCGTCGATGTGACGAGAAGTTATTACTATGCATTTAAGGAGTTCTTCGGGATCTGACCCGGAGATCGTGATACGGAGGTGAAGCAAATGTTTATTCTTGATTCAGCGGAAGCTGACAGAACGTTGGGTTTGACTGCAATAACCATTTTAGTGATCGGAACGATTATTCTGGTTGGGTTTCTGGTATTTATTATTTCCCGCCGGATGTATACGGCCCATCTGAACCGTGTGGTGGAAGGAACGGAAAGAGACCTGCATACGCGGGTTGCGGATCCGCTGACAGTGGCGAAAGTCATCTTTGCTATCTGCATGATGATCCTGATGATATGGACGATGGTCACGGTCAGCGATATCAAAGCGGAGCTGGAGACTGTAAGAAACGAGATAAGAAACAACGAAGTTGTCGTGAATATCCCGGAAAACAGGGGAGAGTCTTCGAATTCTCTCGTTCATGACTGCTCCTATTCTTTCGGTGAGATCGATACAGAGAAGAAAACGATCGATGTGCTTTTTACCGTCGTTCCCAAAGAGGTCACTTCCGATTCGGAACTGTCTGTTTCGTGGGGTGGGATGGTCGCTGAACTGAAGGCCGTTGGTGGAAGCTATAAGGGAAGCCTGGCTGCACCTGTGTTCACTTATGTAGATGAATCACCGGTGCTCACGATCCAACGCGGGGACATCCTGAAGACCGAGATATTAAGCTGCGGACCCTATGGATCTCCGGCATCAGAATTATTCGGAGAATTCTTATTCGATGTCACTGCCGATCCCGATGCAGGAAGGAAAAAAGTTGAACTGGTTTCAAACGGAGAGATCAATTCCAAAGAAGGGATCCTGCAGGAGAAAAACGTCCGAAGTGTCTGTGTGGTGCTCCGTACAGGAGATAAGGAATTAAAGCGCTGTCCCGTAGAAATGGATGGAGAATATGCCCAAACAAATGTTACAGGTGTGTATGAGGTCGGAGCGGGAAATTCTCTGGATATAGATCTGGAGATCGTAATGGATTACGGCTGGACTGTTACCATATCGCTTGGAAGTGTTGAACCGGGCTCAGAAGAAAATGCATTTTACGCAGATTCGAATACTATGACAGTAACAGATAAAGACGGAAAAGTGATCTATAAAAGATAAAAGAAAACAACGCAAATAGCTTAAGCGAAGCGGGCGGGAATTGTATTTCCGCTCGCTTTTTGGCACAATAGGGGGCAGAAAATGACAAAATGCGCCGTAAGGCGGGACCGGGGATGAAAAGAGAACTTCCCCGGACGCGCAGGAAGATGGTATATGGCGCGCCTTAGAAAGAGGAAAAGATGATCATTTATAATGCGCAGATCTATACGATGGAATCCGAAGAGCCGATCTCTGACGGCTATGTGATCTTCGACAGAAAGAAGATACTGGAAATCGGCACCGGAGACGGATGGCAGGCTTTCCTGGACAAGGCCGGAAAGGAAGATCCGGATCTTTATGTGCGGCGTGATTTTGCTGAAAATGATGAGAAGACGGAACTTCTGCGTACGATCGATGCCAAAGGAGCAAGACTCTATCCCGGATTTATCGATGCCCACTCGCATCTGGGTCTTTTCGATGATGGACTTACGGACGAAGGGTCGGACGGAAATGAGATCGTATCTCCGATCTCCCCGGATCTTCGGGCGATCGATGGCATGCATAACGGCGATCCTTGCTTCCGCGAAGCAAAAGAAGGCGGGGTCACGCTGGTGGCGGCAGGTCCCGGATCTGCCAATATCGTCGGCGGCCAGTTCGCGCTTGTGAAGACATATGAAAAGACCATCGACCGGGCACTGGTCGATCCGTTCATTGCCATGAAGGCCGCGCTCGGAGAGAACCCGAAGATGTGCTACGGCAAGGAGAATAAAGCCCCGCAGACCCGTATGGGAAATGCAGCCCTTCTCCGTGGTGTACTCTCGGAAGCGATCGAATACTACGAAAAAAAGCAGCAGTCCGAAGAAAAGTGGGCGGAGTATAACGAGGCGGTCGCATCGGCGAAGAAGGAGTCTTCAGAAGGAAAGAACGGAAGATCCTCAAAGGAAGATAAAGACGACAAGCCGGAGCGACCGGATGTTTTCGAGAAGGATCTGGAGCTTGAGGCCATGATCACCGTGATCCTCGGGCAGAAGCCGCTGAAGATCCATGCCCACCGCCAGGATGATATCCTGACGGCCGTACGTATCGCGAATGAATTCCGTCTCAAATATACGCTCGATCATTGCACAGAGGGGCATCTGATCGCAGATGTCCTTAAGGAAGAATACGAGGACGGTAAAGGCGACAATCGCGGAAAAGGGATCTTTTCAGAGGAAGGAAAGCCCTCGGGCGGTAAGCTTCTGGGCATTATCGTCGGGCCGGTCATCGGGGATAGAAGCAAGCCGGAACTGAGTAATCTCAGCCTGAAAACGGCCGGCATCCTCGAAAAGGAAGGCCTTCCGGTGGCGATCATGACGGATCACCCCTGTGTGCCGGAACAGTATCTCCCGCTCTCGGCCGCGCTGGCGAAAAAAGGCGGCATGTCCGAACAGGGCGCACTGGAAGCGATTACCATCCGGGCCGCCGAGATCCTCGGTGTCTCTGACCGCTATGGCTCGCTTTCCGAAGGAAAAGCACCGGACATGGTGCTTATGTCAGGAAGTCCGCTGTCTCTGGAAAGCGACATCCTCCTCGTCATCGGATCCGGACGCATCGTCGCGGATAGCAGATCGTAAGAAGAAGGCATAGAACATATGACGGTTTGGAAGACAGTTAGTACATCAGTTGAGATGACCGAAAAACTCGGCGAGGCGATCGGAAAAGTGGCCGCGCCCTTTGATGTCATCACCCTCGACGGGGACCTGGGCGCCGGAAAGACGGCATTTACGAGGGGGCTTGCCCGCGGGATGGGTCTTTCTTCGAGAGTAACGAGCCCGACATTTACGATCGTTAACGAATATAACGATCAGCAGGGCGTCCCGAGGCTTTTTCACTTTGATACTTACCGCCTCTCCTGTGTTGATGATTTCTACGACGCGGGACTGGATGAATACTTCGACCGCGAAGGCGTCTGCGCCATCGAGTGGAGCTCTGTGATCGCGGAGGCTCTTCCGGAGGAACGTATTGCACTTTCCATCTCGGGGAACGATAATACCAGAGAAATCAGTATATCCTTCCCGGACCGCTTGAACGAAGCGTTTTCGAAGGTAAAGGAGACTATGGAAAAGGAGGGCATGCGCTTTGAAGATCCTGGCATGTGATACATCTAACCGCGCCTGCTCAGTGTGCCTCTGGGAAGACGGAAAACTCATCGACAAAAGATATAGAAACGACGGTCTTACCCATTCGCAGACCTTTATGCCCCAGATGCATGATCTTATGGAAAAGAACCGTTCCACTTACGAAGAGCTGGACGCTCTGGCCTGCACGGTCGGCCCCGGATCTTTTACCGGAATCCGCATCGGTGTTTCGGCGGTAAAGACCATGGCGATGGTATTGGAAAAACCGGCCATCCCTGTCTCTTCTTTAGAAGCGATGGCGTTTTCTTTTCAGGAAGAAGATGCGCTCATCGTCCCGCTCATCGACTGCCGAAATAAAAGAGCCTGGGGAGCCGCGTACTATAAGGGAGAGAAAGTCCTGCCCGAAGTGGCTTCTGATATAAGTTCCATCCGAAAAGACTGCCTCGATTTCCGGAAGAAAGAGCTTCCGGGAAAGAAGATCCTGCTGATCGGGACCGGCGCAAAGCTTTTCCTCGAAGAAGAAAATGAAGATGTGGAATACCGGGATGGCTTCGATGAGATCCTGCCGGAAAATGTAGCCGCTGTGGCAGAGAAAAGCGCATTGGCAGCAACCGGTGCTGACGGCAATAAGGAAGCTAAGGCGATAAAAGAGTCCCTTCTTTCGAGATACCCTGCAGCGGCGCTGATGCCCGTGTACCTTTCGAAGACCCAGGCCGAGAGAACGGCGGCGGAGCAGGGGAAGGAGACAAAAGAGATCCCGATCCGCTACTACAGCACGAACGACTGAAGATAGGCAGGAACGATTGCGGCGCCGAAGACCGCACCATGAAAAGAAAGGAGATCCCCCATGCTTCTCACTTTTGAACGAGCGAAAAAAGAAGATCTCGAAGAGATCCATGAGATCGAAGTCGCTTCTTTTCCGGACCCATGGAGCGTAGATTCCCTGTGGACGTTCGCATCGGATGAGCAGGTGAGGACGCTTATCACGGCAAGAGATATGGAAAGCGGGGAACTGGTCGGATACTATGCGCTCCAGTATGTCCTTGACGAGGCGGAGATCGCCATCATCGCCGTAAAGAGAAAGTTCAGGCGACAGGGACTGGGAAGAAGGATCCTCGAGGAGATAAAGTCCTTTGCGATCGGCCAGAAGATCCATAAGATCCACCTGGAAGTGCGGTCCGAAAATGAGGCGGCCGTGCACCTTTACAGAAGCTTCGGATTCCTTGAAGTCGGACGCAGAAAGAACTATTACGAAGACCCGAAAGACGACGCGATACTCTTCTGTTTGTCTATTTGACAGATTGACAAGAAAATTCCGCCGAAGACCGCGTGTTTGTCGCAAAAACACGAAATTGAGAATGGGCGTCGGGCAAACGATTGACATTGAACATAACTGTCCATATACTTTGCTTGTAGCATAAAAACGGAAGTTTGCGCAACTTGGGGCAAACAGGAATATACGAACCTTTCAGGAGGAAGAAACATGGTTTCTCAGACAGTTACTTTTCAGTGCGACGAAGCGCTCCAGATGAAGGCGGTTGCGATCCTTATTCAGAAGGCTTCTGCATTTAAGAGCAGCATATATCTCACCAGATCCGGCAGACGCGCGAACGCGAAGAGCCTTCTCGGCGTTATGTCTCTGGGGATCGAGAACGATGCAGAGATCGAAGTTACCGCTGACGGCGTAGATCAGGAAGAAGCCATTGAAGCATTGATCGGATATCTTAATGATCCGAAGATCCAATGAGTGGTGCCGATATTTCCAAATTCGACGCAAGATTAGATATAGTACCTACGGATCCGGGAGTGTACCTGATGAAGGACGCCTCGGATTCTGTCATTTATGTAGGAAAAGCGAAGAATCTGAGAAACCGTCTCCGTTCCTACTTCGGCAAGAACCCGCAGGGCAATGCCAAGGTCCTCGCCATGATCTCCCACGTCGCCGACTTCGAATATGTCGTCGTGGGTTCCGAACTCGAGGCACTCCTTCTCGAGTGCAACCTCATCAAAAGATACCAGCCGCATTACAATATCCTTCTCCGTGATGACAAGGGATTCCCGTATGTCTGCATCACGATGCAGGAGGAATATCCGCGCATCATGAAGGTATTCCGCCCCGACAAGAACATGGAGGGGGCGAAATACTACGGACCGTATCTGGGCGGCGATCTTTACCGCGCCCTTCAGGCCCTTCGCGATATCTTCCCGACGAAGACGTGCCGGAAAGTCCTTCCCAGAGATATAGGAAAAGAACGCGCCTGCCTGAACTATCACATCGGCCGCTGTGTCGGCCCGTGCCGCGGCGATGTTCCCGTGGAGGAATACCGGAAAGTCATGGAGGATATGTGCCGTTTCTTCGAAGGAAAGTACGACGGGATCCTGCGCGATCTGCAATCGCAGATGGAAAAGGCTTCCGAAGACCTCGATTTCGAGCGCGCCGCTGTATATCGCGACCGCATAAATGCGCTGTCCGCAGTAATGGCCAGCCAGAACGTTTCTTTTCCCAGAGAATCGGATCGTGACGCGGTCGGATTCTTCCGCGATGCGGGAGAGATGTGTTTTCGAAAACTCGAACTGCGCGGTGGACGTATCATCGGCTCGTCCACGTATTTCCTCAAGGACGAAGGTGAGTCCGAAGAGAGCCTTCTTCTGGCCTTCCTTATGCAGTATTATCCGACGGCTGCGGAGATCCCGAAAGAGATCCTTGTCGCGATCGATCTCGAGGACCACGACTCCGTGGAGCAGGCGATCTCCGATATGGCCGGACACAAGGTGCATCTGCATGTGCCGCAGCGGGGCGACGGCATGAAGCTTCTCGAGATGGCCAATGCCAATGCAAAAGAAGCGCTCCGCCGCAGGATCCTGCGCGTGGGAACTTCCCAGCAGAGCGTGGAAACAGCGCTTCAGCTCCTTTCTGAAAAACTGGGTCTCCGGGACGTGCCGGAGAGGATCGAATCCTACGATATCAGTAACCTTGGAAACGACGACCGCTGCGGTGGCATGGTGGTCTTTACCGACGGCCGCCCCGACAAGGCATCATACCGGCTTTTTAAGATCAAGACCGTGGAAGGGCAGGACGACTACGCTTCCATGAAAGAAGTGCTTACGAGGAGATTTGCGCGTTCTGGCGATGAGAAGTTCGCGAAAATGCCGGACCTGATCCTGGCGGACGGCGGACTTGGGCAGGTGCATGCGATCTACGAGGTCCTTACGGAACTGGGCCTTGCGGATAAGATACAGCTGGCCGGCATGGTCAAGGACCGCCGCCACAGAACGCACGGCCTCGTGACGCTCGACGGCGAGACCATCGATCTGGCAGAAGATGCCAGAGAAGATGAGGACATGATGGTCCTTTTCCGTCTGGTCACGGCGATCCAGAATGAAGTGCACCGTTTCGCGATCACCTATCAGAGAAAACTCAGTAAGAAGAGAAATCTCACGTATTCTCTGGAGACCATCCCCGGGATCGGTACGGCGAAGCGAAAAGCCCTCATGAAGCAGTTCGGCTCCATCAAGGAGATCTCGAAGGCTTCAAAAGAAGAACTCATGAAGGCCGAGCGCATCTCGGAAAAGGATGCGGAAGCGATCATCCGGCATTTTCGGCAGGAGTAGGTCCGCATTTGGAAAGAAGGCCGGCTTTCTGTCCGGGTAAGTATGGTAAGATAATTTCAGAAGAATACTGGAAGGAGAAACGAAGCCGTGAGTATATTTGCCATCGCAGATCTGCACCTCGGATTATCGGTAGATAAGCCCATGGATGTTTTCGGATCTTCCTGGCAGGACCACGTTTCCCGTCTTGAAGAAAACTGGAGGAGTAAGATCACTCCTTCCGATACGGTCCTGATCCCCGGCGATATCTCCTGGGGCATCTCGATGGAAGAGGCGCTCGCTGACCTTTTGTTCATCGAATCCCTTCCCGGTACGAAGATCCTGAGCAAAGGCAATCACGACTACTGGTGGGGCACCACGAAAAAGGTCGAGGAGTTTATGGCCTCACATGGCCTTACCTCCATGAAGATCCTGAAGAATAAGGGCTTTGTCGTGGAGAACACACTTATTGCCGGCACCCGCGGCTGGCTTCTACCGGAGAATCCCGAAAGCAAAAAGGAAGACGAGAAGATCTATGTCCGCGAAGTCGGGCGTCTGCAGAGATCTCTTCTCGATTCGATCCGCGCCTATGAGGCCGGCGAAGTCGAGGGCGAGGAGAAGGCGGACATCCGTCCCGCAAGAAAGATCGCAATGCTTCATTATCCTCCGATCTATGTTTCGGGAAATGCGAACGGATTTACGAAGGCTCTCGAGGAATTCGGCGTCGATATCTGCCTTTACGGACATCTGCACGGAAGAGCCCACCAGAACGCCTTTAACGGCGTGAAAAACGGAGTCGACTACAGGCTCATTTCGGCCGATTTTTTGCGTTTTGATCCGGTTTTGGTGGAAAAAGATCCGGAAAATACATGAAAATGCTTAGGTGAAAATTTCTTGTAACCCCTGCGGCTGTAAGACGAATTGTGATTTTGACACTTGCGCTTTTTTGCGCCCTGTAATATAATTCTATGTACCAAAAATGCGCCCTGCGGCAATGATGCCATGCGAGCGCATATCTTTACGAAATGGGGTCTTTTTCATGGCATCAAGCATGACGGGCTATGGCCGGGCCGAAGCGACTTACGCGACACGGCGTTATCTGGTAGAAATCAAATCAGTCAACAACCGTTTTTGCGATATATCTGTACGTATGCCCAGAGGGTATGCAGTTCTCGAAACGAAGATCCGTGAGAAGATCACCGATAAACTGATCCGCGGCAAGATCGATGTATTTGTCACCATCGAGGACGTCGGAGACGGTAATTCCACAGTAGAAATGAACGAGGGCCTCGCAAAGGCTTATTCGGAAGCGATCAAGAAGATCTCAGAGCTTACCGGCCGTGAGGATAATGCGGATGCATATCAGATCGGACGTATCCCGGATGTGCTGGTGGCACGCGCCAACAGTCTGACACCTGAGGAAGCGGGCGCGGAACTGCTGCCGGTACTCGATCAGGCGATCGAAGATATCCTGAAGATGCGCGGTATCGAAGGTGAGAAGCTCGTTTCCGATCTTCTTGCGAAAGTCAGTGCTTTTGAGAGCATGCACGCGGCCGTGAAACTTCGCGCGCCGATGGTGCCGAAGGAGTATAAGGAGCGCCTGATGCAGAGGATCGAGGATCTTCTCGATGAGAAGGCCAACCTCGTATATGACGAGACCCGCCGTGAGGCCGAGGTCGCTGTATTCGCCGACAAGTGCGCGATCGACGAGGAGCTCACCCGTCTGAGCAGCCACATGAACCAGCTCCGCGAGACACTTCAGGCACCGGGCAGCATCGGCAAGCGACTCGATTTTATCCTTCAGGAAATGAACCGTGAGGTCAATACCATCGGCAGCAAGGCCAACGATATCACCATCACGAACTACGTGCTGGATATGAAGACGGAACTCGAGAAGATCCGTGAGCAGATCCAGAATCTGGCATAAGAGGTAAGAAGGAAGCAATGGCGTTTATTGACATCGGATTCGGAAATATGGTTTCAAGCACAAGGCTTGTCTGTGTCGCAGGGGCAGATTCTGCGCCGATCAGAAGACTGGTGCAGGATGCCAGAGACAGAGGCGCGCTCGTTGACTGCTCTTCCGGTAAGAAAAGCAAGGCTGTTCTCGTGACCGACAGCGGACACATCGTTCTTTCGGCACTCCCGCCGGAAGAAATCTCCGAAATGCTTTCGAAAGCAGAAGGAGGCAGAAAATGAGTAATGGCCTGATCGTTTCCATCTCGGGACCTTCCGGAGTCGGAAAGGGCACCGTGATCGCCAAGCTCCGTGAGATGCTTCCGGACTGCAGACATTCGATCTCCGTCACTTCCAGAGATCCGCGCGGAGAAGAGAAAGACGGTGTGGAGTATTACTTCCGCACCAGAGAAGAATTTGAAAGACTCATCGCCGAAGGCGAGATCATCGAATACGACCAGTACGTCGGAAATTACTACGGCACTCCGCTGACACCGCTGATCACGATGTCGGGAAAAGGACAGGACGTCCTTCTGGATCTGACCGTGGCCGGCAGTCTGGCGCTGAAGGAGAAGTTTGAAGAGACAGTAACGATCTTCCTTCTTCCGCCTTCTTTAAAAGAACTGAGAAACCGTCTGACCGGTCGTGGTACCGAATCAGAGGAGCTCGTAGATAAGAGGATGGGCCAGGCGAAAAAAGAGATCGCCGATGCGCCGAAGTTCGATTATGTAGTCACGAACGACTCGGTCGAACAGGCAGCAGAAGAGATCGCCGCCATTATGCTCGCCGAGCATGGCCGATTCAAAAGAAGAAGCGAAACAGTCGAAAAGCTGCTCGCTGAATAAAGAAGCCGCGACGCAGTAGAGATACTGCTTGCAATAAGAAGACGAAAGAAAAAAGAGAGTTCTTTTTTGAGGAAAAACTAAAGGGAGGAATTGAAAATGTTAGTAGATCCGTCAGTTGAAGAATTGTTACCAAAGGCCGAATGCCGCTACTCTCTGTGCATGCTCGTTGCAAAACGTGCCCGCCAGCTCGTAGATGGAGCCCAGCCGATGGTAGACGACCCGACACCGAGCTATGTTACCCTTGCCTGCAAGGAAGTAGCAGCAGATAAGGTCGTCGGTGTAGAAGGACAGCATACTCCGTATGTACCGCTCCGTCCGGAGATCGAGGAAGCCCGCCGTCTGGCCAAGGAGGCTGCAGAGAATCAGGCTCGTATGGACGCAGAGGGTGTCGATGGCGAATCTGCTGAAGAAGCTTCTAATTCCGAGAATGCAGAGTCCGAAGGCGCAGATACCGAAGTGATCTCCGATGAAGCAGAAGCTTCCGAGGACGAGATCGTCGCTCTTGACGAATCCACCGATGCGGAAGAGGAGGAGTCCTGATGCCTGTTAAGAAGTCAATGGAAAAGATCGTAGCCCTTGCCAAGACAAGAGGCTTCGTATATCCGGGTTCCGATATCTACGGTGGTCTGGCAAATGCCTGGGACTTCGGTCCTCTCGGTGTTCAGCTCAAGAACAACGTAAAGGCGGCCTGGTGGAAGAAGTTCGTACAGGAGAGCCCGTACAACGTGGGCGTCGACTGCGCGATCCTCATGAACCCGCAGGTATGGGTAGCTTCCGGTCACGTCGGCGGTTTTTCGGATCCGCTGATTGACTGCAAGCAGTGCAAGGCACGTGCCCGTGCAGATAAACTGGTAGAAGATTATAACGCGGAAAACGGCATCACCGATGTGGTTGTCGAAGGTATGAACGATGAAGAACTCGTCGCTTATATCAAGGAAAAGAACATCCCGTGCCCGACATGCGGCGGCCATAACTTCACCGATGTAAGAAAATTCAACCTGATGTTTAAGACATTCATGGGTGTTACCGAAGACAGCAAGAGCGAGGTCTATCTCCGTCCGGAGACCGCTCAGGGTATCTTCGTTAACTTCTTAAACGTTCAGCGTTCCGCAAGAAAAAAGATCCCGTTCGGTATCTGCCAGATCGGTAAGAGCTTCAGAAACGAGATCACGCCGGGTAACTTCATCTTCAGAACTCGTGAGTTCGAACAGATGGAGCTCGAGTTCTTCTGCGAGCCGGGCACTGACCTGGAGTGGTTCAAGTACTGGAAAGAGTACTGCTACAACTGGCTCACGGGTCTCGGTCTGAAGGAAGATGAACTTCGAACAAGAGATCACGATCCGAAGGAACTGGCTTTCTATTCCAATGCGACCACGGACTTTGAGTTCTGGTTCCCCTTCAAGGAAGAAGGCGAATGGGGTGAACTCTGGGGCGTTGCGGACCGTACCGACTATGACCTTAAGCAGCATATGGAGTTTTCCAAGCAGGATCTTTCCTACTTTGATCCGGCCAAGAA
Organism: Clostridiales bacterium; assembly: GCA_017551865.1. Lineage (GTDB taxonomy): Bacteria > Bacillota > Clostridia > Saccharofermentanales > Saccharofermentanaceae > Scatonaster. The sequence continues at coordinate 50,137 of JAFZKB010000031.1, forward strand.
CGAGAAGTACATCCCGTACGTTATCGAGCCGTCTCTCGGTGCTGACCGTGTAACGCTCGCATTCCTCTGCTCCGCATACGACGAAGAGAAGATCGTCGATGGCGACAAGGAAGATGTTCGTACCGTTATGCACTTCCATCCGTTCCTCGCTCCGATCAAGATCGGTATCCTGCCGCTTTCCGCAAAGCTCAGTGAGAAGGCCGAGCCGATCTTCGCAGAACTTTCGAAGAAGTATATGTGCGAATTCGATGACAGACAGTCCATCGGTAAGCGTTACAGAAGACAGGACGAGATCGGTACTCCGTACTGTGTCGTTTATGACTTCGATTCTGAAGAAGATAACTGCGTCACGATCCGTGAGAGAGATTCCATGAAGAATGTCGAGTATGAGCCGGGCAACATCCGTTTCCCGATCGACAAGCTCGGTGAATTCTTCGAGGGGAAATTCGACTTCTGATGAAAGTCGGCGAAGTCCCGGTCCTACTCATCTGAGACCGGGCAAGAAATTTGGTTTTTAGGTGTTTTTCGAGTCTCCCTCTTGAAAAGCGCCGTAAAAATAGAGTATGAAGTAATAAATATTTTGAAAGGCGGGCTAAACAATGACTAAATATGTTTACTTGTTTTCTGAGGGCAACGGCAATATGCGTGAGCTCCTCGGCGGTAAGGGCGCAAACCTTGCTGAGATGACCAACCTCGGACTTCCTGTTCCGCAGGGCTTTACGATCACCACAGAGGCTTGTACCAAGTATTATGAAGACGGTCGTCAGATCAACGACGAGATCTTCGCACAGATCCTGGAATACATCGGCAAGATGGAAGAGATCACCGGTAAGAAATTCGGTGACCTGGAGAACCCGCTTCTCGTTTCCGTCCGTTCCGGTGCGAGAGCTTCCATGCCGGGTATGATGGATACTATCCTCAACCTCGGTCTTAACGAAGAAGTTGTTAATGTTATCGCAGAAAAGTCCAATAACCCGCGCTGGGCTTGGGACTGCTACAGAAGATTTATCCAGATGTACTCCGACGTTGTTATGGAAGTCGGTAAGAAGTACTTCGAAGAACTCATCGACAAGATGAAGGCAGAAAAAGGCGTTAAGCAGGACGTTGAACTCTCCGCTGACGACCTCAAGGAACTGGCGAACCAGTTCAAGGCCGAGTACAAGGCAAAGATCGGTTCTGACTTCCCGACAGATCCGAAGGAACAGCTCATGGGTGCGATCAAAGCCGTATTCCGTTCCTGGGACAACCCGCGCGCCAACGTTTACCGTCGTGACAACGATATCCCGTATTCCTGGGGTACAGCTGTTAACGTACAGTCCATGGCTTTCGGTAACATGGGTGACGATTGCGGTACCGGTGTTGCTTTCACACGTGACCCGGCAACAGGTAACAAGGGCCTCTTCGGTGAGTTCCTGACAAACGCACAGGGCGAGGACGTTGTAGCCGGCGTTCGTACTCCGATGAAGATCGCTGAGATGCAGGAGAAGTTCCCGGAGGCATTCAAGCAGTTTACTGATGTATGCTCCATTCTCGAAAAGCACTACCGCGATATGCAGGATATGGAGTTCACGGTTGAGCACGGTAAGCTCTACATGCTCCAGACAAGAAACGGTAAGAGAACCGCTCAGGCTGCTCTCAAGATCGCATGTGACCTCGTTGATGAGGGCATGAGAACAGAAGCAGAGGCTGTTGCGATGATCGATCCGCGTAACCTCGATACACTCCTTCACCCGCAGTTCGATGCAAAAGCACTGAAGGACGCAACTCCGATCGCTCAGGCTCTGGGTGCTTCCCCGGGTGCTGCATGCGGCCAGATCGTTTTCACAGCTGAAGACGCGAAGGCATGGAAGGCAGAAGGAAAGAAAGTCGTTCTCGTACGTCTCGAGACCTCTCCGGAGGACATCGAAGGCATGAAGGCTTCCCAGGGCATCCTCACCGTTCGTGGTGGTATGACATCCCACGCTGCCGTTGTTGCTCGTGGTATGGGTACCTGCTGCGTATCCGGCTGCTCCGATATCAACATGGATGAAGCAAACAAGAAGTTCACACTCGCAGGTAAGGAATATCACGAGGGAGATGAGATCTCCATCGACGGTTCCACAGGTAAGATCTATGACGGCATCATCCCGACAGTAGATGCTACTATCGCCGGTGAGTTCGGCCGCATCATGGCTTGGGCGGATAAGTACAGAAGACTTAAGGTCAGAACAAACGCAGATACACCTAAGGATGCGAAGAAGGCCCGTGAGCTCGGTGCTGAGGGTATCGGTCTCTGCCGTACAGAGCACATGTTCTTCGGTGACGGAAGAATCGACGCTTTCCGTGAGATGATCTGCTCCGAGACAGTGGAAGAGAGAGAAGAAGCTCTCGAGAAGATCCTGCCGATGCAGCAGTCTGATTTCGAAGCTCTCTATGAGGCACTCGAAGGCTATCCGGTAACCATCCGTTTCCTGGATCCGCCGCTTCACGAGTTCGTACCTACAGAAGAAGCTGATATCAAGAAGCTCGCTGATAAGAAGGGCAAGACAGTTGAGGCGATCAAGGCTATGATCGACTCCCTCCACGAGTTCAACCCGATGATGGGTCATCGTGGATGCCGTCTGGCAGTTACCTATCCTGAGATCGCGAAGATGCAGACAAAGGCTGTCATCCGTGCAGCTCTGAACGTGAAGAAGGCTCATCCGGATTGGAACATCGAGCCGGAGATCATGATCCCGCTCATCGGCGACATCAAGGAGCTCAAGGTCGTTAAGGCAGTTGTTGTTGAGACAGCTGATGCCGAGATCGCTGCTGCTGGCTCTGACCTCAAGTACGAAGTTGGTACCATGATCGAGATCCCGCGTGCTGCTCTGACAGCTGACGAGATCGCTAAGGAAGCTGCATTCTTCTGCTTCGGTACCAACGACCTGACACAGATGACATTCGGCTTCTCCCGTGACGATGCCGGCAAGTTCCTCGAGGCTTACTACGAGTCCAAGATCTTCGAGTCTGACCCGTTTGCACGTCTCGACCAGAACGGCGTAGGTAAGCTCATGAAGATGGCGATCGATCTTGGTAAGCCGGTTAACCCGAACCTGCACATCGGTATCTGCGGTGAGCACGGTGGTGACCCGACGTCCGTAGAGTTCTGCCACAAGATCGGCCTGGATTATGTATCCTGCTCGCCGTTCCGTGTACCGATCGCACGCCTTGCTGCTGCACAGGCTGCCATCGCTGAGCAGAAGTAAGATCGCAACTAAATAGATTCTAAGAAAGACCCGGCTCGTTGGTCCTTCCGCTTCGAACAGTATTTGCCTATAGCAAATAACTCGCGGAAAGGATCTAACGAACCGGTTTTCTATTTTTCGGGGTTGGAAATAAAATGAAAACAGTTAAACCAATGGCAGCGACCAGGTTTCACGCCAGTGCAGTTTCGGGAAACCTTCTTCCCACGTAAAGGGAAGCCATACATATCGTGCCTTGGACGTGTCGGCCGATCCCATGAGCGGTGCTTTGGCAAGCGCCAGCATATCTTTTGGGGATGGATGAAGTGACTTATCTACACGGCTATAGATCACTCGATAAAAAACGTCATAGCGCTCTTTGGTCATAACATAATCCGGGACCCAGCGGTCAGCCATCATGACATACGTGTCCGTCCCTTCCACGCGGAATACGTGACTCGGCTGGCTGTTAAAGGAGGCAGAACTGGTATCGTCCACACACGGGTCTCCCATGACCGTAAAAGGACCCATCCAGTCATCAGCCACTGCGATCTCTGTCGGGTTGGGACAGTATCCTGTCATGCCGGACGTGATCAGATAGTGCTTCCCGTTACGCATGAAGTGCGCCGGCGCTTCACGTGTCAACGGCGGTTTCAGAACATCATATACGATCGATGGTTCTCCCTGGACATTGGTAAATTCTTCGTTTAGTTTGGCAACCAGCAGAGTCTCATGGTCTGCCTCGAAGTAGATATAGGCATCTCCTTTTTCCGTATCCAGAACCAGATCAAAATCTCCCGACTCATGACCATAAGGCTGAAGGAAAGGCTCCACCAGTGTATAAGGCCCCGTGATCTGATCTGCTGTTAGGACTGCATAGTGATTCTTGTCACAGTATTTTACCCACAGAACATACTTCCCGGTTTTCGGATTACGAAGAAGATGGGGACGGTCCAGCCTGCGGTTCGGATGGAAGATGCTTTTCTTATTCTGCGGCTCCGGCTCGATGATGTGTTTCTCGAACTTCCAGTTATAAAGATCCGTGCTGGAATAAAGGCGAATGCCCCAGGTCCAGGTCTTTCCCCTCTTGGATGTATGGCTCTTATCCTCACCCAGCCAGTAGTACACACCATCTTCCTGATACATCGTTCCACCATGGGCTTCGATCGGGTTTCCATCCGTGTCTGTCCAGAGCTGTCCGGGAAGAAAAGATCGTCTGTCTTTATCCATATTATCCTGTATCATAGGGGGAATTCCTCCTCGTCTTTTAGTTGAGCGATGCACTATATTTGTAGGAGCATTCAGGTATTGCATCTTGGGGTATCGGCTTACGTCTCCATAATAACTTGATACTCCGTGCGAGTTTGGATCATTATATCACGATATGACAATTGGCACCTAGTCAGGCTTGCTAAACTTTCCCCAAATAGACTCTATTTTCATAAAGGTTTTTGGATGAGGTGCGGATAATGTCTCAGCTTGGAAAATACACATGTTCCAAGGCGGACGTGATGCGATATATCGCTGAAAGTCCGACATTTCGAAAGGTAAATGAATTCAAGAGCATGAGGGTAGACGTTTACATTTAGAAACAAACAGCCGGAGCAGAAATGCTCCGGCTGTTTCAATCTTGTATCCTGCTTTCAATGTGAAAATGTTAATTGTTTGTCATATCCGGAAATCGATAGGCCTTAAAAGCATCTTGAATCTCAGGACTCATCCAAGCGATAGCGTTGCCAAATTGAAAATCTCCAGTCATATATATCTGGCACGTTCCGTCACTATCTTCTAGTGTAATGCTACACTGAGTGATCGCGTCGGTTGCGAGTGCGAAATTTGATAAATTGTCATATAGTGCAGATACTTGGGTCATAGAATCGAAGCTAAGATCTGAATTGGTAATGACAAGTTCAAGTCGACGTCCTTCTATTTCTTCTGAAATTAAGAGTTCTAATGACTTAATTACAAAACCTTGTTCATTTGAAAGTTCCCGGATACACTCTTTGATCTCAGCATCTGTACTGTGTGGAGGATAGTTCGAGGCTTCTTCATGCATCAACTCTGCTCCATTTGTGGGCGAATCAACGTCATTGACGGTATTGTTATAGATACAGGTATTATTTGTATCATAAATCTCGACATTAACGTTTTTGACTGTGGCCAGTTCAGTTATGGTTTTAGCATGCACAGCTTCATACACATACTGGATTGATTTTACATCTTTTAATGTGCATCTCGCGTCACCATTCGAGAGTAGTTCTATGGACAGTGTTCCTTCAGAAATGGTGACAGATGAATAGTTTACATCTCTTGCGTCGAGATATTCCGATACAGTATCTTTGATTAATTGCTCAGCGTTAACTGTTGGTACACCAGCTTTTCTCGTTGAATAGGCAAGTATTGTTGCAATTATCACTAATCCAAAGGCTGCACAGATTCCGAGAAATCGAACAAGCCGTTTCTTGTTCTTATTATGTGTAATGATAGAATCTTGCTGTTCCAGCATTTCGTTGATTAAGTTATCGTCAGTATTAGACAATAAGAATAAGAGTTTTTCTCCGTTCATATGATTCCCTCTTTTTTCAGATAGTCCTTCAGATCCTGTCGCATCCGGAAAAGGATAGAATGTAGGGTGTTTTCTTTATAGCCCAGTTCTTTTGCGAGAGAAGATATCTTTTCTAACTGGAAGTATCTCCTAAGAAATAGAATTCTTTTCTTTTTGGGCTGCTGATGCAGAAATCGATTGATTGCGTCTGAAAGATCTTGTTCATCAAGATCCTTCTCTATAGAGTTATCCGAAGGAATACACTGTTCTATCTCAGAAGTCAGTTCATCGATATGAGCTTTTCTTTTAAGACGATTATCATGGATGCAACGATTCAGGGAAATGTTTCGGATGATTTTCGAAAGAAAAGCGGCCAGATAAGTTCGTGGTTCATGAGGTGGAATACGATTCCACGCTTCTAAGTAAGTATCGTTTTCACACTCTTCGGAAGTCTCTATGCTTTCAGTGATCCGAAACGAAATGCTTCGAAGTAGTTTGCCGTATTTGACTGAAGTGAGTGTGATGGCGCTTTCATCGCGGCTTAAATACAGGTCGACGATTTCGTTATCAGTCATATGTGAGCTCCTCCCTTCGGTTCTTGTTTCACCCTATATAGCAACATTGTAGTACACTTCCTTGCATGAACTGACTATTATCTAGAGTTTGAATTGAAGATAGGATTTCGCGCTCTAAAACCAGGATATCGATATTATTTATTCGATTTGATCCTATTCTTTGTGTCGTTGACGGCAGGTATTAGTGGTGTTACAATTTGTATAAACCTATGCAAAACAATAAGAAATGCATAGAATTATATAAATGAGGTGTTAAGTTGAAAACTCGTGCGGAATGTATAAAAGAATACGGATCTGATTATTATATTAATCAGATGGTGAGTGCAGGAAAACTTTTCCGGATAGATAAAGGTATCTTTTCTGAGACAGAGAGTGTTCCTGAACTAGCTGTTGTATGCTTTAAATACCCTTCTTCAGTAATAACAATGGATACGGCCTTTTACTTGTATGGGCTAACAGATGAGATTCCGGATCAATATACATTGGCTACCAAGAGGGAGGCAACGCCAATTACTGATCCCAGAGTAAAGCAGGTGTTTATTCCAAAGGAGTTGCTAAACCTGGGAAAGACGACTACGGACTACAAAGGATATTCGCTTCCCATTTTTGATCGGGAAAGAATGTTGATAGAACTGATCAGGTATAAAAGCAAACTACCATTTAATTACTATAAGGAAATCCTGAATAACTATCGAAGGATACTCCCGCAGTTGAATCCGGAGATGATCAGGAATTATGCTGAAACAGTACCAAAAAAAGACACAGTCATAAGGGTTCTTCGAACGGAGGTGTATTAATGGTCAACCTAAGTAAAATGGCTTCTCAGTATGTTGCTGAGGGATATAACGAACTATTGGCAGAGTCAAGGGTGTGTCAGGATATTGTATTGAAGGCGATTTCAGAGAGTTCGTTCGACAGGAATGTTACGATAAAAGGCGGCGTCGTGATGCGCAGTATAACGGGAGATGTACGACGGGCTACGAGAGATATCGATTTCGACTTCATAAAGTATTCGATTGAAGAGGACGCCATTCGTCAGTTTATTCAGAAACTGAATTGTCTAGAAGGAATTACGCTTGAGATATCCGGGCCGATTGAGGAACTGTCACAACAGGAATATCGCGGCAAGCGTGTATGGGTTGTTATAAAAGATGACAATGGTCATTCCTTTAAGACAAAAATGGATCTTGGTGTGCATAAGAATATTCAGATTGAACAGGACGAATACTGTTTTGATGTCTGTCATGACGATGAGGGTGTCAGTCTGCTCATGAATTCCAAGGAGCAGATATTTGCCGAAAAGCTTCGTGCTCTTGTGAAATTCGGTACTTTTTCCGGAAGAGTTAAAGATATATTCGACCTTTGCTATTTATCCGATTATGTAGATAAAGAAAGACTTATGACGTGTTTAAAAACATATATCCTTGATGATAAAGGAATGTTTGAAAACAACATTGAAGATGTTAGAAGAAGGATCAAGAAGATATTTACAGACCGTGACTTCTCAAAAGCTGTTGAAAACAGCGGCAAGGATAACTGGCTGAGAATAAAAGCTTCAGTGGCATTTGAAAGAATACTTGAATGCTTGGAAGGCTTACAATGATAGAGAGATTTTTCATAAATGGGATATGGACAGATAAACTACCCTTGTAGCGAAAAATAGCACAGGCTGCCATCGCTAACAAGTAATCGGTCAACAAACGATAACGAAAAAGACCGGAGCATAAATGCTCCGGTCTTTTTTTGTTTGCAGGATTCGTCATTCTGCTGTTCTAGCGAAGCATACGAGATAAATCCCCGCTACGCGGTTGCGCGCATGCTATAATGAACAGGGAAGATTAATCTAGGACAACGGATATGGAAAAGATTAGGAAACTTAGAGGCGGGAATTACCTGTTTGTCAGCGAGGATGGAAATACCCTCGTTGGGTATAGTGGTCAGAACATTGCCTATGTTTATGATCTGTCAGGTAACAGTCTTGATCCAATATATAAGATTCGGACAATACAATACCTTTCACGTGTTGCGGTTTCACCTGACAGGAAATATCTTGCCACCAAAAGCACCACCGGAGAAATCGCAGTATTTTCTTTGGAATCCGGTGAAGAACTGTTTCGAGTAAAAACAAAAGAAATGGATGGCTATCAGATGTACTTCACCGGTGACAGCAAGTCCGTTCTCGATTTGGGAAGAAGCCGGATAAAACTCATCGATATTGAAACGCAGAAGGTCACGTATCTTGATGACGATATTCAGCCGGTTGCCGGTTATTGTCCGCGTGTCTGGCATATCGCGCTGGACAGGTCCAGCCGGCAGATCTATAGGTTTATAGAGACTGAAAGCAATTATACAGGTGAACTGCAGATCTCTCCCTCGGACCCGGGCCGGATATCTTTTCAGGTGGCTAAAGAGGTACCATATCAGATGCCGAAAGTTCTCAAGGGGTTTTCTCTTTGCAGGGAAAGGAACTATTACTGGAGAAAGCCTCATATAATTGTAACTGACAAGCAGTTTAATGAGATCGGTAAGATCGATCTTCCTTCTGAATTCGAGCATTTCCCCCCTATGAGGAAGTTTTTTATTTCCCCTTGTGAGAAATACATTTTGTTCGATTTCATGAAGGTTTCAGGAGAATCATATCTTTATGAGTTAGCGACCATGAAGATGGTGCGCAAGTTTGAGTATCCATATCTGTGGGATTTTACCATGGTCAAGGATGATACAATGTTTGTAGTTTCAACCTGGCAGGGCGCATTTATTGGAAAGGTTTAAATAGCCTTGCTCATAGCAGGATTGTTGGGAAAAGGCATACGATGAGAGACCTGATATCGCTTCGGCAAAAGGCTTTTTCGATCGTTACTCAGAGGGATTGGAATGAAAGAACCTAAAGATAACAGAGAGTATTATGAGATATTCGATTTCTCTCCTTCTAAGCTGAAGGAAGGGAAAAGGTATGAGATCATATACGCTATCTTTGTCCTGCTCGTTCTGGCTTTATTGATGGTGCTTCCGCTGATAGGCGGTATTCTTTTTCGTGCATTCCTGATCTCGCGCGGAGCGTCCGATACTGCGGTAAAAGTGGTATCAGCCTTAGTGATCATTGCTTTATATGCCGGAGTTATAATATTCATCGTTGCTGTCGCGGACCATAAGATCCCTATCCCTGAAAAACTCAAAATGCCGTCTTCGATCTACAAGAAGAAATACTATCTTAATGTGCCGCAGGCATATAAGAAGGTGCATTTCGAAGAGGTAAGCGACGGGGATGTCATGGACCGATTCTACCTTGACGGTGCACTTGTCTCGGATGGAGAGATAAAGCAGGATCGCCTGAGTTATATCTATAATGTGCTCAACGATGAATACGATCTTCAAGGGAAGGATATTACGATATATAAGATCACGGCAGCGGATTTCCTCGCGCATTATACGTTCTTTAAGGCCCCGTATCTTTTCCGCCGCGACAGCATTTATGTATTGCCGTTATCGGTGCTTGGGATCGACCGGGAAAAGTATTTGAAGCTTAAAGAGGAAAGCGAGAGCGAAGGTCATGAACTTCGCATTGCCGGCATGAAGACTTTTGCCGATCTTTTGGAAGTAAGATCTGACTACAGGCGCACGACGTATCTGTACAGGGATGCGGCAAGGAAGTATTTTAAGGACAAGATGTGATCTGTTCCGTTATATGAGTTTTTCTATCCGATCGCGCATACACAAGGAGATTCGTTTCGTTCCAGATTATGTCGAATCTGTTCTTCTCTTCGAACCACGGTGCTTCCTCTTTGGTCCTTTTGCTCTCTTTGAAAAGAACCTCCGCGCGCGGAACGATATTTACCAGCTCCTTCATATTCATAAAGATCTTCCGGTCCTCTTCTTTGGCGTGCGTTTCCGCTTCTTCGATCCTTGTCAGAAGATTTCTCACGCGGAAGGGCGGAATATGTGTTCCCTGATCAAGCATAAAGTCTTGAAGTGAAGTCCATCTTCCTTCCGCCAGGATCCTTCCGAAAAGAGAACCAAAATCATCCGGCTTCATCATGAGGCTATGGGCAAAGCAGATCTCTGCCTCCTCGAATTCTTTTTCCGAGAGTGCTTTTTGCGCCTTATCGAAAACGTTTCCGATAAAGAGAGATGCGCCGCTGGCAACGCCGCAGAACTTACATGCATAGAGACTGCGCTCTCGGTCAAGAACAAGCGGTGCGCCACATTTTGCGCAGAAGACTTTCTTTTCTTCCAGGGAGAAAACTTCCGGGTTTTCTCTTTTAAGTCTTTCCTGTGAGACTACTAAAGCGGAGGCGCCTTGCGGGCGAAGCTTCCTTAGTTCCGGATATCCTTCGGCATAAGATGAAGCGAGTGCATTCATCTCCTCATCGATCTTCATAAACTCCGAGTGGTTGGCAGTTGTTTTTTCTCTAAGCACATCCATTTTTTTTTGGTGTTTATCGGCGGTTTTTTTTGCTGCGAGCTGACCCATGACAAGGATGAAACCGAATAAGATGAGAAAAGCCAGCGTTCCTGTAAGTGGATCGGTAACCGTGATAAGGACCATCAGCACAGCAATGCCCAGAAAGATCAGCGCCTCGGTGCCCGTGTATCTGTGTCCACCGGCGAGAGCTATAAGGAGTAGGCCGAGCAGTTCGAAAAAGAACGTAATACTCTCCTCCGCAGAATCTCGTTTGTTCTTTTCGCCGGTGATGCTTTCATACTGTAACTGGTTTTCCTTTCGGATCCGCTCAAGCTGAGCTGTCAGCGCCTTATACCGCTGTGCCTTTTTGAGAAGACTGGTGAGTTTTTCAAAATACGGAGCCGATATAGAAGAGTCATCGATTTCCTCACTCTTTAGATAATCCAGCATTCCTGCTACGTCATATTTCGAGGCATTCCTTATATCCGACAGCTGAGCGACAGAAGGGACTTTTCCTATGCTGAGCAGATTACCCAGGAGCCCGTCATAGTTTTCGGGTTCATATTCGAGGATCTCTCTGTACTTGTCGCCCGCAGAGGAGAATTCTTTTCGTCTCAGATTGGCCGCGGCCTGCTTTAATATCTCATCGCGATGGAAAGACGCCGAACGGAAGGAGTTTTGACAGAACGGACAGTCCAGGATCCTCTGGCTCTTTTCGACATTCAGCACGCCGCCGCATTTTCCGCAAGTATAGCTTTTCAGTTTCATAGATACTCCAACCCTTTTTCCTGAAGAGTTTCTCTTCAAGACAACATCCAACCGATACTTGTAGTCTAGCAGATAAGGTACCTTCCGAAAAGTACTCGTGCGCCGACATACAGGCGACTATTCCTTTTGGAGACAATGCTATCCCCGATAGAAGATGATCCTGCCCCTGTGATACAATAGTCATGGAAAAATGACAGGGAATGGAAAGGGGGTTCGGTTATGGCGGAAGAAAACAGAGTATGCCCGAATTGCGGAACACCATTGGCCATGAATAATGGCAGATATTTCTGTCCGACATGCGGCACGGAGTTCGCGATCGATTTCGGAAAAGAAGATGTGGCTCTTGCAGAGGGGGCGACGGCGGAAGAGCGCGCCCGGGCGAATATGGAACGCCAGCAGGCGATCAATGCGACGAAAGCGCAGATCGCAGAGCGTGAGCGGACGAATCAGAAGCACCGGGAATGGGGAAAACTCCTTCGATCAGGCAAAAATACGATCATCTTCTATGGCGTAGCGCTGGTCGCTTTTATCCTTACCGGCATGCTTATTTCTTACGGGATCAAGAGCTTTGCAAAGAGCAGCGCCGGCAAGAAACTTTCCGATTCAGGAAAAACAGAGTCGACGACGGCGGTTCCGACGGAGACCGCCAGTCCGAAGACGATCTCGAAAGATCCGGAGTTTCTGAAAAATGTGGTAGATTCCGGATTTTACTACGTAAAATATGAGATCTCCGATGAGGTGACTTTTGAAGATGGAAAAACCGGGAAAAAGACCGGTGATACAGGGATCGATTCTTTCTACTATCTGGATTTTGGGGATAGAGCAGGTCTGTGCATCGTTTATTCGCTTGAGTATCAGATCGAAGAGACGAAGGAGAGCGTGAGCACGTTCGTCCCGGTCCTTTTTTCGAATCTGACTGTGATCGACAAAGACGAAGTACTCTCCTCTTATTCTCCGGGAGGACTGAGAGGCGAGGAGAAAAAGGAATACGGATATCTCGATAAAGAGAAACTCCTTCAGGATGTTTTCGAAAAGCGGGACGATCTGAAGGCACAAGAGATGGAAGTTCCGGACAGTGTCCGCAGCTACATGAAGAAAGCATAAGCGGGAGGTGGGATCATGAAACTTACGAATCTGAATTGCCCGCAGTGCAATGGTTTCCTCAAGCAGGAAAGGGATGCGTTCTTCTGCGAAAGCTGTGGTGCGGCATTCGTCGTCGATTACGATGAAAATGACGTTAAGTATACGGAACTCGTTACAGAGGCCGAGAGAACGAAGATGCTCCTGGCCCGTGATGTCGAGCTTCTGGCCACGAATTACCAGCTCAAAGAGACTGTGGCGAGAAATGAGCAGAAAAGAGAAAATGTAAAAGAAACGAAGAATGCATTTAAGGTCTCCTTCTTCGGTGTCGGAGTCATGAGCGCTATTTTCATCCTCGGCATTATCGTGCTGATCGTGTTCATTCTTCTTTTCTCGGATTCTTCGGATAAAGAGACGGCAAAGGCACTCGACGAGAAGAATGCGCAGTATGATAAATATTCCGAAGCGGTTTTAAAAGATGAGGCCTTCATCGATAATACGATCGCTCTCGGTCGCGCGAGAAACTATCTGTTCTTCCACGATCTGGAGATCACAGATGATTATGTAAACCTGAAAAACGGAACGGCGCACCTCACATGCGATCCGGAGATCCTGAATGTCTATCTGTTTAAGCTTTACGGGAAGGCGGATCAGATCTTCCTGACCTATAAGATGACCTTCGAATACGAAGACGGCGGGGAACAGTTTGAGCTTTATGACGGATTCTGTTTTTCCGGCTTTGGTATGAATGATTACGGACAGGTCGAGTTCGATATGGATGATTTCTTTATTGTCACCGGCATCGATCCGAAGCCCTACTATGAAGAAGAGCAGATATACCGCGAGTATGTTCTGGAACAGAAAGGGAAAAGAGAAGTCGTGAAACTTCAGATCCCCGGAAAGGAGGAAGAGGTATGAAACTGAAAGTTATGAACTGTAAAAGCTGTAACGCGCCTCTCCGCCTGGAAGGAGAAAAACTGGTATGCGATTTCTGCGGCGCTTCTTTTGACATAGAAAAAGATAGTAACGACATCGAATACGAAAAACTCGCAAACGCGGAAAAGTACATCCTCCAGTCCCTTACGAGCAGCAAATCGAAGATGGAGGAATTCTACCAGAAGAAAGAAGAAGAGTCGATCCGGAAAGAGAAGGAAGACGAAGAGAGAAGAAAGCAGCTCGCTAAGGATGTCAGAAAGAAGACCCGAAGGGATCTGCTTAAGTACGGCATATTCTTCCTGATCCTTATCGCCGGGATGATCCTCCTGATCCGTTTCAGCGATGACAGAAGAGAGAAGAGAAAGGCCGAGGAGAAGGCATCTCAGATCGAAAAGAACCGGGATGTGCCGTCCTACCGTGTAACGGATACCCAGCTGAAAAAAGACAGTAAGACGCTTCAGAAGATCCACGAGCTCGCCCTTGATTATGAGCGGAAAGAAGTGCATTCTGACGAGCTCATCGAGGATTTCCAGGTCACCTGGAATATGGTATCGGATCCGCAGATCCTGGAGGAATATCTTTTCACGACGGAAAAAGGAAACGGGGTATATATGCTCCTTAAAGTCACGCTGGAATCGGATGACGGAAGAACGCGGGATGTCTATGACTGTGTCGTCGTTTCGGATATTACCGTAAACAGAGAAGGGAAACTGAGCATTCCGAAGGATGTGTACGTGAATAGCGAAAAGGCCTCGGATTACGACTATTTCTGGGACGGAAGTCCGGACGAGACTCTTATCAAGTCCGAGATCATCGAGGGAAAGAAAGCAGATCCGAATGCTGTAATGCAGTACTTCTTTACACTCTGAAAAATGAGAAAGGAATCTGGCCAGGCCAGAGGAGAAAATGCGATTTAAAGTAGTGATATTTGATTTTGACGGCACACTGGCGGATACACGAAAAGCGATCGTGATCGCCAAACAGGACACGATGAGAGCTTATGGCCTTCCGGTCCTGGACGAGGAGACCTGCGCTTCGACGATCGGACTTACCGCCCGTGCGGGCTTTCAGAAGTTCTATCCCGATGCCTCCGACGAGCTTTTGGAGAAACTTGTAGTAAGTTACCGGGCCAGATTCGATGAACTGAAAACAGAGATGCCGCCGGAACGCTTCCCGGGAGTAGATCAGGTCCTTTCTGCGCTGAAAGATATGGGTGTCATGCGGACGATCGCTACGGCGAGGAACAAAAAGTCCCTCTATGAGTTCCTTTCTGACTGGGGACTTAACGATGCTTTTTCCTATATTCTGGCCGGCGAGGATACGAAGCGGTTAAAGCCCTATCCCGATGCCGTCCTGAAAACCCTGGAGGACATGTCTTTTCGGGCAGAAGAAGCACTGGTCGTCGGAGACATGCCGGTCGATATCGGGATGGGAAAAAGCGCGGGAGCTTTTACCTGCGGCGTGACTTACGGTAACGGCAAGAGAGAAGACCTGGAAAAAGCGGGAGCGGATTATATCATTGACAGCATAGACGAATTGCTTTCGATCGTGACCGCCTGATCAGTAGAATAAATGATATAATAAGACCTGCACGGCCAGATCCGACATAACCTGACAGAATTATTATTTTCACCATGTTCATCATTATTTTCACCTGATTCAAGCAGGCGGCCGTTTTTTGTGTAACAATTTCCTGTAAAAAAGGGAAGGATGGATGTTATGAAAATAGCAGATAAATTACTGGAGAAAGGTGCTTCCGAGTCGGAAAGAGAGATCGTGCAGTTCGGTGTCGAGCGGCTGATCACGCTTCTGATCGGGCTCGCTGTCGCTATCACAGCGGGACTTATTCTCCATGAACTTCCGAGGACGCTTCTGCTGCTTTTTGTCCTGTTTCCCCTGCGTCAATATGCGGGAGGCTTCCACTTGAAAGGGAAATACATCTGTGCGGTTTTATCGGTGCTGGTCCTGATTGGACTGATCCTGATCATCAAGTACCTTACTATCCCGAGGATCATCTCCATGGGTGCTTTTCTTCTGGGTTCACTTGCGATCGTTTTCCTGGCACCGGTCGGAAATCTCAACCGGCCGCTCGATGAGGACGAGAAGCGCGTATTCGGAAACCGCGCCAAGGCAGTCTGGCTTATCGAGACGCTGGCCTTCTTCATATTATGGTTTATTGACCAGCCTTACTGGAATATCATCCTGCTGGTATCGGTAGTTCTCACGGGCCTTCTGGTCACTATCGGATACATCCAGCAAAAACTGCATATAGGAGAGAAAGCGGAGCATGTATAAGATCGGTATTTGTGATGATGAGAAGAAGATGTGTACGGATTTGGAGAATATGATCGACAGTTTCTTCAAAAAACGAGGCGAGAGCTGCGAGATCCAGGTGTGGAATTCGTCTGAATCGCTTCGGAATGATATGCCGAAGTTCCGACCGGAGATATTATTCCTCGATATCGAGCTTCCGACAGAAAACGGTGTTTCTGTTGGTAAATTCATAAGAGACGACCTGGGAGATGAGGCGATGAATATCGTTTTTATTTCCCATAAGACGAATTACGCGATGGAGCTTTTCCAGATCCATCCATACGACTTTCTCGTCAAGCCGTTCCAGGAAGAACTGCTTTACGCGACGATCAGCAAGATCTTAAAACTTGAAGAGATCCAGAACAAGGAATTCCGTTATACTTATAACCGAACGGAATACAGTGTGCCGTATGGTGACGTGCTGTTCTTTTCGAGCAGAAACAAACTCGTACTGATCCATAAGTGCAACGGCGAGGTGATCAGCTATTACGGAAAACTTAAGGATATCGCCGACAAACTGCCTTTTCAGTTTGCATGCATCTCTAAATCGTATATCATCAACATGAAACACGTTACTTCCTGGAAATATGACAGCGTCTTGATCGAAGACGGTACACGCCTTCCGATCGCGCAGTCTCAGAGAAACGAGTTCAAAAAACTGATGTATAACTATAGTATCGGGGAGGTCAAGTGACATGAGCGGCCTTTATAAGATCCTGTTTATCGTATTTACGGAGATCCTCCGTGTGCTCGTCACGAGCCGTTTCGCCGACCTTTTTCTCGAGCGTCCGGACAAACAGTATAAGCGATTCATCGCGTACATCGTCTCTGTATGTATCACCTCGCTGGAGTACTATTTCTTCAACGTCACCTGGCTCAATCTCCTAAGTACGCTCTTAGGTCTTTTCATCATCGCGTTTCCTTATGTCGGCAAGATCAAAAAGAAGATCCAGTTCGTTCTTTATGTCCTCGCGATCAGCTGCGTGCTTGATATCGGCGCATATGTGCTCTTAAGCTCCACGCTCGACTATGAAAACTATTCGGAGTCCGCGAGTATTCTGTCACTGTTCTTCCTTCTGGTCGTACAGCTCATCGCCCGACGTGTCCTGATCAAGAATAAAGATGAGGAATTAAGCGACGCGCACTGGTGGCAGTACATCATCACGCTCGTGATCTGTATCGCGGCCTCGCTGATCGTCATCATGGACCACTCGCTCTCCCAGCTCAGTCTGTCGGTCGTGGCCGGATCTTTTCTCATCATCAACCTGATCATCGGATATCTGTTCGAGGATCTGATCAAGACGAAACAGAATGAATACGAAAACCTGATGCTGAAGGAACAGGCCCGTGCCTATGAAAAAGAACTGCTCATGCAGCAGGAGAATTCAGATGCCATGAAGGCGTTCCGTCACGACATCAAGCATCACCTGACGCAGATGGCGGCTCTGAATGAAGAAGGGAAGACCGAGCAGCTCGATAAATACATCCATGAATTTGCCGACAGTCTGGAGGAGATCGTGCCGATCAGCTTTACGGGAAATATCGGCGTAGATGGCGTGCTCAATTTCATGCTCCAGAAGGCGAAAGATAAGGGGATCAAGGTCAACAGCCGTATCGTGATCCCGGAAGAACTGGAGATCTCTGTTTTCGACATGAATATCATTCTCGGAAATCTTCTCGAGAATGCGATCGAAGCCAACGAAGGTGTTATGGAACCTCGGATCGACTTCCTGATGAAGTATGCTAAAGAATCTCTGTTCCTCGAGATATCGAATACACATGCCAACAGCATCGTCATGAATAAGGACGAGATGGTCTCGTCGAAAAGCAATAAGAATATGCACGGCTATGGCGTACGTAACGTCAAGAAAGTCCTGACCAAATATGAGCATACGATAGACTTTGAAGACACAGGAGATGTGTTTTCCGTCCACATTATGATGAAACTCTGATCCGTGCTACGATTTTCACCCTGATTACTACTAATTTCGCAATGACTGAAAAGATCCTCTCAGAATACGATACGATGTACTCGTTAAGAATTTCTGAGAGGATCTTTTCATAAAAATGTTCTTCCGGGTTCTTATCAGAAAAAAACAGAGACGACCCGTCCGGAGTTCCTCGGACAGTGGTCTTCCTGAATAAAAGGGGAACCGGGTCCAAGTCATTGAGACCAATTTCCAACCCTACTACATCACGCGAACACAGGTGGCTCTGTGTTCGTCAGAACCTCGGCCGTTATTAGTATAAAAAACAAACGGCAACCTCGTCAAGGCTCTGGATCTGGGTTTCCCCTTGAAAAGGATAAAATCTGTTATCAAACACGCTGGCTTTTCCGATAATGGCAAGAAGGAAGTAGGCGAGTGTGAGAAGATATGTCAACGGCAGAACCATGCTGTGGACGGTCACGACTTCTGCGTCATACGCAGAGACTGGGTTCTATGGGGAGAACAACAAGTATGTCGTGAACACTCCACGCATGGTTCGTTGCATTTATTATACCTGAAAAGCTGCGACTTCCACCATGAAAATTATCAAATTAAAAAGATAAACCTACGAATTTCACCATAAATACTACGAATTTCACCATGATAGTCAAAAAATGGCGACAATTGCGGTATGATACTTGTGTAGACATATAGGTAGGAGGTGGTCTTATAGTGAAGAAACAGAAATCCACGGTATCTGTAAAGAATGCTGGGAAGGCGCTGGCAGTTCGCGTGGCAGAACATTATGTAAACGTATCCTGTCCGTTGATCTTCCACCAGCCGAAGCTCCCGGAGTCTGTAAAAGGACTACGTAAATTCTGATAAGGAAACCAACTAAAAAGCTGAACATCGGGATCTCCTGCGAGAGATTTCATGCGCAACAGCTCTCCCAAGTCGCATGAAAAGGATCACAGGATACAGTTCTTCATACAAGCCTAGAGAACTTTTCCCGTGTTCCCCTATACTATCCCAAACCTCGCGAGGCAGAAACACCCCTGCCTCGCTTTTTCATGCCCGCGAGAATGTTATAATGTATTTAAATTCGGAAAGGGAAGGGCGCGGATATGTTTTTTCGCTCGGCATTTAAACGAGTGTTTTCGGAAGGTCTCGCACCGCACGGTTTTGTGCTTTTAAAGGGCACATGTGTCTTCGGAAAACTGATCGATGAGAAGATCCTTCTTTATATCACTATCCACGATCTTTCGCCGATCGATCGAGGCGTGAAGCGCTTTGAGATCCTCTGCGGCGTGCAGACGGTCTATAGTTACGATCTTTGTGAGCACCAGCTTGCTTTTTCCGCGATCCCCCAGTACGGGATGTCTTATGAAGAAGACACCGACGAAGTGACCATGTTCTATTCCTATAATAGCGAATGTCAGGAAGAAGTCCTTCGGGAAGCGCTCGAGGATACATTGGAGATTCTTATACCGAAGCTTTCTGAGGTAAAAGATCTGCCGTCGTGCGTTTCTTTTCTCGGAAAATATCACTGGTCGCTACTTTATAATGCCGATAAACTCGAGCGGGATTCGATCCTTCTGCTCCTCACGGAGGATAGAAGTTCTTTTGAAGAAGCTTTTTCGATTAGCAGAGCATCGCTTCTAAACGCCTATCACGGGAATGAGAGCGATCCGTATTTCGTTTCTTCCTGGGCCGAAATGGAAAAACGGATCCGGGAAGATCTGATCGGAGCTAGAGACCGGGCCTTGGCAGAAGGAGATACTGCTTTGAAAAAAGCGAAAGAAGAAGCTTCTTCCCGCGAAGCGAAAAACCGTGAAACACTTCGAAAATACGGCCTTCTCCGCTAGAAAAGATCCTTTGCCCGGGGGGCGGGATATCAAGGAATAATTTGCGGAACTTACCCTATTTCTCCAAAAGAAAATGGGGTAATATTCTTTTCGAGGGCAGAAAAGAATTCTGCTTTAGGATCATAAGAAAAAGGAGTGTCATACGATGGGCACATTTTCAAAGGTACACAGATTCCATAAAGAAGGGGAGGCCCCGAATGTAAATAACGTGGCTGCATTTGGTCAGCCGGTGCGTTCCCTTTATACATCTTCTAAAGTGTTTACACTGCATCACCATATCGATATCACTGACGATGCCGGAACGGTTCTTTACGAGTCGAATACCAAGATGATCTCTCTTCATGATAAGACAGACGTTACGGATGCATCTGGCGCGTTTGTGGCGCATATCAGCAGAAAGATCCTGACGCTTCACGAAAGACATTATGTCACCATGTCGGACGGTCTTATGTTTGAGCTTTCCAATGAGATCTTCCACATCGTTCGCGACATCACGAACATCGAAGGCCTCGGCTGGCAGCTTCGGGGAAATGTCCTCGGCCTCAATTTCGAGCTTTACGACGCGACCGGAAACATCATCGCGGTGATCGGCCAGAAGATGTTCTCGATCCACGATAAGTACTGCATGGATATCTATCAGGCGGATAAGGAGAAGATCGTGGTGGCGATCGTCATTGCACTGCAGCACATGATCCGCGACCGTGAAGCCGCTGCCGGCGGCGGTGGCGGAGGTTCATCGAACTGACGGGCGAATAATCTGATATAATGCTCATGGGTGTGAAAGCATCCATGAGCATTTTTAATTTGGGGGAGTGAATTCTCATGCGTGATAAGTGGTCATCGAGATCCACATTTATTCTGGCGGCGATCGGTTCCGCTGTAGGTCTGGGAAATGCATGGCGTTTTCCGGGACTGGCTTCGAAATATGGTGGAGGAGCGTTTCTTTTCGTATATCTTCTGGCGATGCTGGTCATCGGCATTCCGCTTCTGATGCTGGAGATCGCTGTGGCGAGACGGACGAAACAGGGTGCTCCGGGTTCGATGAGAGCACTGAATAAAAAAGCAGAGAGCGTCGGCTGGATCGCGGTATCCAATGGTATCGGCATCTCCATTTACTATGCGGCAGTATTTGCATGGGTCATCATGATGTTCTTCATGAGCTTCAAGTTCATGAACATGACGGATGACACGGAAGCAGCCAGCTCCCTGTGGGCAAATACCATCAAGACGACAGGCACGACGTCCGGTTTTACGACGATCGCATGGCCGGTTCTGATCTGCCTGGTCATCGCCTGGGCTCTTTGCTATTTCTGTATTCGAAACGGCACGACGACGGTGGGAAAGGTCGTAAAGTACACGGTATCACTTCCTGTTATCTGCCTTCTGGTCCTCGCGGTCCGCGGCTTTACCATGCCGGGCGCAATGGACGGCGTGGCAAAACTCTTCATCCCGAAGTGGAGTGCGCTTACTGATTCGAACCTCTGGATCGATGCGATCGGTCAGGTGTTCTACTCACTATCGACATCCATGGCCATCATGTTCGCGTACGGATCTTTTCTCGACAGCAAAGCCAATATTGCGGTGGATTCCATGATCATCGCATTTTCTGATATGATCATCAGCGTGCTTGCCGGTATCGTTATGTTTACGACGATGGCCGGTGTCGGCATGCTCGACAATATGTCCGCATCCGGTATTGCTACTGCGTTCATTATCTACCCGCAGGCGATCGTCAAACTCTCCGGTTCCGGCGTCGTGAATATGCTCTTCGCTTTCGTGTTCTACTTCTGCCTGATCACGTTGGCCATCGACTCTCTCTTCTCCATCGTGGAAGGCGTGTCGACAGCGCTTTCGGACAAGTTCAAACTCAATAAGAAAAAGACGACCCTTACGATCTGCCTCATCGAAGGTGTGATCAGCCTGATCTATGTTACAGGCGCGGGTCTTGCGGTCCTCGATATCGTGGACTATTTCATCAACAGCTACACACTGATCTTAACGGGTATCCTCGAAGTGATCGTGGCCGGCTGGTTCTTCCAGACGACGAAGATCCTCGAGCAGATCAACAAGAACACGAAGTCCTTCTTCATGCCCTATGTATGGTTTATTCCGTCGATCAAGTTCATCTCTCCGGCGGTGCTTTCCGGACTCTTTGTCTGGAATATCGTAAGTCTCGTCCGCGGCGGCGGCATCTATGGCAAGAGCGACGGATATTCCCTCAAGGCGAATATCCTCTTCGGCTGGGTCGTCATGCTCCTGATCGTCCTTTCCGGACTAATCATCCGGGCGATCGTCCGTGCCAAGGCGAAGAACGGCTATACCGAAGATACGAGAACATGGGATGAGATCCCGGAGGAGTCCTGATCCGAACATGTTGAAAAAGAAGATCCCATGGATGATATTGTTCCTGCTGATGATGGTCTTCAGTATCTGGGCCGTCGTTTCCCGAAGCGAGAGCTTTTCGCCGTCGCTTCTGCGGGAGACGCTGAGAAATGCAGATGTGAAGTGGCTCGTCGCCGCGGTTCTGGGCATGGTGTGCAATATCTTTTTCGAAGGGCTGGCGCTGGATATTCTGGTTAAGACCCTGACGAAGAAAGAAGGGGAGAAGCCCATCAGAAGCCACGGGATCCTCTATTCTGCCGCAGATATCTATTTTTCGGCGATCACGCCATCTGCCTCTGCCGGTCAGCCGGCCAGTGCCTATTTCATGTCCCGTGACGGGATACCTGTGGCCGAGTCTGCTGTCATCTTGGTACTGAACATGCTCTTTTATATTGGCGCGCTGGCGATCGTCGGCGTTCTTGGATTCGCCATTGCACCTTCTATCTACTATGGTCTCGATACACTTGCGCAGACTCTCGTAATGATCGGATTCATCATCCTTTTAGGTCTGTGTCTGGTCTTCGTTCTGATCCTGAAAAAGGAGCAGTGGATCAAAAAGGTGGCGGTCAAGCTCGTACACTTTGGGAAAAAACTGCACCTGATCCGTGATGTGGACGGGCGCATCCGTAAGATCGAAACTGCGATCGAACAGTATAAGAACTGTGCGGATCTGATCTTTAAGAATAAACTGGCTATGGTGGCGGCGTTTCTTCTGAATCTTCTGCAGCGTTTCTCTCTGGTGAGTACGACGGTCCTGGTATATCTGGCATTCGGAGGATCGATGGCCAACCTTCCGGAGGTGACCGCTGTCTCGTGCCTGGTGCTCGTCGGTGTTTACAGCCTACCGGTTCCCGGAGGCATGGGTGTTGCCGATTTTCTTCTTCTCAGCGGCCTTTGCCAGATCGAAGATATCGCCAGTACCGCGAATCTGGCCCTTTTCTCCCGTGGTATCTCCTTTTACAGCTGTATCGCGCTGACGATCGTGATTCTGATTGTCGGATACCTCTACCAGAACAGAAAAATAAAGGCACAAAAAAACTGACCGTCTGAAGATCAAACGGTCAGTTTTTCTCTTTATGTGATGATCCTAACTTTAGGAACTGAGAGCAGATTTGATTTTTTCTTCGATCGTGGCGGCGGCCTGGGTGACGGTCATCTCGCCACTCATATAGCGCTCGAAATATGTCCTTACGATATCGTAGATAGCCGCATCTGTCGCATATCTTCTCTTCGGAGTAGACAGGAGCGCTTCATATTCCGCAAGAAGGTCATCGGAGTATTCGAGTTTC
This sequence comes from Clostridiales bacterium, assembly GCA_017551865.1. Classification (GTDB taxonomy): domain Bacteria; phylum Bacillota; class Clostridia; order Saccharofermentanales; family Saccharofermentanaceae; genus Scatonaster. Next base: position 73,423 of record JAFZKB010000031.1, read on the forward strand.
GGATAGTTAGGATTAAAGACATTTCCGTACATGGGGGTGTTCTTATATTTCGAGTTCAAGGTGCGGAACGCATTGATGTTGATCGGTATCTTCTCTTCCATATAACCATTCGGACCATACTTGATTGTCTGGGCGATGTTAAGCTGTGCGTCATCCGAAAGCAGATACGTGATGATTTCCCATGCCAGTTCCTTCTGCGTGCTGTAGGAGGTGATCCCGATGGTCAGGTCGGACTCTGCGAGCATGGAACAATCTTTCGACCCCGGGTAACCAAACCACTGTACATGTCCGCCGAAAAGCTGGTACTGCATATATTCTTCGTACGTGTTGGTCGACGCACTGCAGAAGATCGAAACCCAGTCAGCGAGCTGGAATATATTGCTGAATGGGCTTGGATCCTGCATAGCCGGTTCGAGTTCGGAATCTGAATAATACCCGTAAATGGTACTGACCTTTAGAAGTTCGAGCATGTCGATCAGAGAGTTTTGGTCGATGGTAACGGAACCGCGCTCATAGTCGACCCATGAGGTAAGTTCACCCTCAAGGAACAATTTCATCATCCTGGCAGTATCCTGCTCTGCGAAAAGCATCATATTGTCGGAGTACATTGCCTGAGCAAGAGAAAGATCATGGTAGTTCATCTTATCTTTCCCATCGGTATAGCAGATGTTCCCGAGGAGAGCGTAATTCCGGAAGTACAGAGGGAGCTGATAAAGGCTTCCATTGACCTCGAATGCCTCCAGGACATTTGTAAAAAACTTGGTCGTGTCGATGCCGTGAATGCTTCGAATATAAGGATTTAAGTCTGTCAGGTAATCGCTGTTGCCTAAGGTGAGAGAATCTCCGGAACTGACGATAATGTCCGGACCGATGCCGGCATTGATCTGGGATTCCATATTATCCGTCGCTTGTTCGCGGAATTTCAAACTGTCAACAGGGTTGATCTCGTAAGGCATATCCTGTTCTACGGCATTTCGGTAGAAAGTAAAGTCTTTATAGTCATTCAGACGGAAATCCGCATAGTCATACAGTTTGATCCAGGCCGCATGAGTGGTATCTGCGTTATACTGCGAGATGGATTTGGTGATCGGGCTCGACGAGATGCCGACACCGCCGATCCAGATCTGCTTCTGACCATTGTGCGGATTCTTTTCTGCCGGAGTGAGGTAGATGAGATAGCAATTCGGATTCTCCATATCAATGGATTCGATTTCGGCAATGCAAAGACGGGTCACTTCTTTACTGGCTGTGGTGGTTTCGTCCGTAGTTACATCCCCGGATGTGGATGAGGCCTGGATACTGCTGTTTTCTGATTCGGTCTCCTTCGGCGCTACCATAGGACCCGGGTCCTTTTGTGCGGCGATCACGCTCACCGGAGAGGAACAGGACCCTTCCGAAAGGATCTTCACATTTCCACTTGTGAGGATATTTCTGTCGTAGTCGGTCTGATTCCAGTCCATCAGACAGCCGAATTTGCCGGATGCCAGATCGATCGTGCCAATGGAGTTTCTCGTAGCTGCATAGATCTTGCCGTTATCCTGGGAGATGTGCATGCCGGCCAGATTGTCAGAGGCGCGGAAGTCGAAAGAAAGAGAGACCATTCCGTTTGCATCGTATAAGAGCTGGTACAGTTCGTAGCTGTCGGGGGAATCGTCACTGTGGACACGAAGCTGGACATAGTATTTGCCGTCTTCCTCCCAGATCCCGGCGCAGGTGCGGTCTTCTGTCATTCCGATCCCGGACAGGACTTTTTCAGAAGCGTCCAGATTGATGAGCCTGTTGCCGTAACTGCAGAGAATGTGCCCGTTTTCTGCGAAAAGAACATGATCGATATAAGCGTCTTGCTCACTGTGGATGACCCTCGGTGCGCGGGTCATCTGGCCGGACAGATCAAAATCTACTTTATAAATGGATTGTTCTCCGTTGTCGCGGTCATAGTCATAGCAATTATATACTGCAACGAATCCATTTTCTTCTGCATGAAAATAACAATCTCCCGGAAGATCGAGATTCTCACCTGTAAGTTCTCCGACGTATTGGCCATCCAGGTCAAAGAAGGCCCAGAAATCTTCGTTATATGGCTCGATTATAATGCCTTCGGGGCCTTCAGAAGTTATTTCATAGGTGCGGTTAACATAAGTAAAAAGGTAATCCCCTACGAAGACGGGTGAATAAAAAGAGGTGTTGAATAGAGACCAGCCTTCCGGCAGGGTTGGTTCCGGTACGGACAACTGGATCTTCTCTGCATTATAGAAGACTTCTTCGCTGATGGTATCCGCGATGTCCCTGACAGATCCCTCTTCGGTTTCATAAGACACATTCGAAGAAGGCTCGCTGCTATTGCCTTCCGTCTGCGAACGATATGAGCAGCCGGAAAGAAGCACTGCTGCAAGCGCGAAAGACGCGATACGGAGTTGTGTCTTCTTCTTAAGTGACAAGGCTTTTCTTTTCCTTTCTCTTACCGTTCGCCCTGAAAAGGTGCAGATCGGCATTTTCTTATTCTCATGCTAGTTTATACCATGCATTGTATATCACAATTACTTATTATAAGTGACAAATTTGAAATTCTATTATATAATCGCATCGGCAGGAGTTTCCATGCCCATACGAAACGTCTGAAAATGCAGGTACCGCAAGGGTCGCGGATCTGACGCAGACGGGAAGGGATGAAAACGAGAGCCGCAATTGTATCCTCGGAATGAGGAATAATATCAAAGGAGGGTTTGTATTATGAAAAAACAGACTCAGAAAACAAAATCTATTGCATTGATGGGCATTCTCTGTGCGATCATGATCGTCATGTCGTTCACGCCTGTCGGGTACCTCAAAGTCGGTACCATCGAAATTTCCCTTCTCATGATCCCTGTAGCAATCGGTGCTGTAGCGCTTGGTCCTGTGGCCGGTGCGATCCTCGGTGCTGTTTTCGGCATCACCAGTTTTGCACAGTGCTTCGGCCTTTCGTTCTTCGGAACGTTCCTTTGCGACATTAATCCTTTCATGACTTGTGTTATGTGTATCGTTCCGCGTGTCCTCGCAGGATTCTGCGCGGGTCTGGTTGCGGAAAACAAGATCACGATCGGTCTTCACAACGTCAGAACGAACAAGGACCGCAAGGTCAGTGTCAACCGCGGTGCGATCACAGGCTTCTGTGCCGCACTCTTCAACACGATCTTCTTCATGCTCTCGCTGCTTCTGTTCTTCTGGAACAGCCAGACCTTCATCAACGCGGTAAATGAATGGGGATATAAGACAAACAATATCCTGCTGTTCTTCTTCGCATTCGTCGGGATCAACTGTATCTTCGAGCTGATCGCCACCTGCATTGTAACCAGTGCGATCGGAACGGCTCTCGAGAAGGCCAAGCTGATCGACTTTGCTACGATCAATAAGAAGACTGTCGCGGAAGCAGCATCTGACGCTTCCGAAAAAGCATCGGATATCGCGGAAAAAGCAGAAGAAGTTTCTGAATCCGAAGAATGATCCTCACTTTCTGCAAAAAGGAGTTATACCTATGATCCTTGCAGTTGATATCGGAAATACACACATCCTTCTGGGTGGTTTTGACGGGAAGAAGATCCTCTTTACCGAGCTTCTTACGACCCATACCCGCTCTACCGAGCTGGAGTATGCATCGCTTCTGGAGACCGCGCTCCGGTTTAATGACATGTCTTTTGACGAGGTCAGCGGGGCGATCGTTTCGTCGGTCGTTCCGTCTGTTACGAAAAATATCTGCCGTGCCATCGAACGCTTTACAGGTGAAGCGCCGATGGTGGTCGGCCCAGGAGTCAAGACGGGGCTTAAGATCCGTACAGACAATCCGGCGCAGGTCGGATCAGACCTGATCATGGCGGCAGTCGCCGGGGTAAAAGAATACCCTGTGCCGCAGATCAACGTCTATATGGGAACGGCGACCGCCTTTTCCCTGATCGATGATCAGAAGGCTTTTGTCGGCACATCGATCGGCGCCGGCATGGGTGTGGCGGCGGAAGCGCTCTGTGAAAGAACTTCCCAGCTGCCGAGCGTGGCCTTCGATATTCCGAAGAAGGTCATCGGCACCAATACCATCGACAGTGTCCAGAGCGGACTTATGTATCAGGCCGCTTCTGCCATCGATGGTATGATCGGGCGGATCGAAAAGGAATACGGTCAGAAATGCACGATCGTGGCGACCGGACGGTATGCCGCCTCGGTGGTCTCACTATGCGAGCATAAGATCATCCTCGATCCGGATCTGATCTTGAAAGGCCTGATGGAGGTCTATAAAAAGAACGCCTAACTTTAAGAACACGCGCAATTGCGTTTTCAATATGTCGCTGGTCACGCTGCTCCGACCCTCTCCAAAAATGAGCGCGTGAACAGCGGCTTTCTTTTGCCATAAAAACTCAGGGTGTATTTTTTTAGTTTTCCTGCTATACTCATATAGGCGTATTTATTACGTTTGTAGCATGTGTAGTAATTGTAGGAGGAATAGAATATGCCTGTTACTGAGTATCTTGAGAGAAATGCAGATCTTTATGGTGATGAAGTCGCGCTGGTGGAATTGAATCCGGAACAGCAGGAAGTCGGCCGCATCACATGGAAAGAATATGAGCTGATCCAGCCCACGAAGACACAGGCATACCGCCGCCAGATCACATGGAAGGTCTTTGACGAGAAGGCGAACCGCCTCGCTAACATGCTCCTTTCCCGCGGAATCAAAAAAGGAAACAAGATCGGCATCCTCATGATGAACTGCCTCGAGTGGCTCCCGATCTATTTCGGTATTTTAAAGACCGGTGCGATCGCAGTTCCGCTCAATTTCCGTTATACATCCGATGAGATCCTTTACTGCTCGAACCTTGCCGAACTGGATATCCTGTTCTTCGGTCCGGAGTTCGTTTCCCGTATCGAAAATATCGAGCCTGCGCTCCACAAGAACAGAGCCCTGATCTTTGTTGGTGAGCAGTGCCCCTCTTTTGCAGAAGATTACCGCCAGATCACAGGCGACTATTCCAGCACCCGTCCGAACATCAAGATCACGGACGAAGATTTCGGTGCGATTTATTTCAGCTCCGGTACGACCGGATTCCCGAAGGCGATCCTTCACCGTCACAGAAGTCTGACTCATGCGGCGATCGTCGAGCAGAAGCATCACTCCACATGCCGTGAGGATTGCTTCCTCTGTATCCCGCCGCTTTATCACACCGGTGCGAAGATGCACTGGATGGGATCTCTGGTTTCCGGTTCCCGCGCAGTTCTTCTCCGCGGAACCAAGCCGAAGTACATCCTCGATGCAGTTTCTTCCGAACACTGCACCATCGTATGGCTTTTAGTCCCGTGGGCACAGGATATCCTTGATGCTCTCGATCGCGGTGACGTAAAACTTGAAGATTATAAGCTCGATCAGTGGAGACTGATGCATATCGGTGCACAGCCGGTTCCGAAGTCCCTGATCAAGAGATGGCTCGCATATTTCCCGAATCACCAGTACGACACGAACTACGGTCTTTCCGAGTCCATCGGACCCGGCTGCGTGCACCTCGGTGTTGAAAATGTCGAGAAGGTCGGCGCAATCGGCATCCCGGGCTATGGCTGGGAATGCAAGATCATCGACGAGCAGGGCAATATCGTCAAGCAGGGCGAAGTCGGTGAGCTCTGTGTCAAGGGTAACGGCGTCATGGAATGCTATTACAATAACGAGGAAGCCACAAACGAAGTCTTAAAGGACGGCTGGCTCCTGACCGGTGATATGGGACGTCAGGATGAGGATGGTTTCATCTATCTCGTCGACAGAAAGAAGGACGTCATCATTTCCGGTGGTGAGAACCTCTATCCTGTAGAGATCGAAGACTTCATCATGAAGAACGATAAGATCAAGGACGTTGCCGTCATCGGACTTCCGGACAAGCGTCAGGGCGAGATCGCCGGCGCGATCATCGAGGTCAAAGAAGGCATGACGCTTACGGAAGAAGAAGTGAATGACTTCTGCCTGCAGATGCCGAGATATAAGCGTCCGAGAAAGATCATCTTCGCACCTGTCCTCCGTAATGCGACAGGTAAGATCGAAAAGCCGAAGCTTCGTAAGATGTACGGCGAAGAGTATCTGGTTGCTTACGAGAATCAGGACTAAGATCCGTATTTAGAAAAAGACAAAAAAAGATCCATCAGATGATGGATCTTTTTTCTTTTCTCTCATTGAGTTTCTTTTCGATCTTCGGAGTCAGGTAACAGGTGAGGACTCCGATCCCTGCGCCGATCAGCATTCCGGCCAGGACATCACTTGGAAAGTGCACGTAAAGATACATTCTCGAGTAGCACATCAAAAGCGCGGCAGGGATCAGCCCGTACGCAAGCTTCGGATGGGTATGGATCAGAATGACTGCAAAGACGGTCGCGGCAATCGCGTGTCCGGACGGAAAAGAATAGTCGCTCGGATTCTTGACCAGAAGTGTTACCTCGGGGCGCAGCCAGCAGGGACGAGCGCGGTGGATGACATTTTTCAGAATGAGGTTTCCGATCACAAGACCTGTGGTAAGTCCACCGGTCAGCATCAGTCCTTCTTTACGGGTCTGCCTGAATACCAGAAATAAAGCAGTATAGCAGATGAACATCGGCGCATTTCCGAATACGGTAAAGAACGAGAAGAACTTGTCCCAGAAAGAGGACCGCGCCATGGCCTGGAGAAAATCCAGGATGTAAAAATCGATGTTCTGAATTGAATCAAGCATGTTTTCACCTCGAACCAGCTTTGCCGGGAATAATAGTTCTTTGACAAAGTCTTTTCAAAAAGAGTGTAGCACATCCGCTCAATATCGCAACCTTTCACCAAAAATGGTAGAATAGACCCATGCAAAAAAAAGGAGAAATGAAATGGCCGATTCAATTAAGTGTCCGAACTGCAGCGGTAACCTGATCTTCGATGCTGACCGTCAGCTCATGGTCTGCGAATACTGCATGAGCAGTTTTACGGCAGAGCAGCTTCAGAATACGATCGTGCCGGAAGCTCCCGAACAAAGTGATGCCGGTGAACGCATCCATGCGGAGCAGGCCGAAGAACATATCAGGAAAAGCCTGAAAGATGAGGGTGTGCAGTTTATCTGTAATGCCTGCGGTGCAACTGTCGTTACCGATAAGAATACGAGTGCGACATTCTGCGCTTTCTGCGGATCTCCGGCGGTGATCAGCCAAAGACTCACCGATGAATTCTCCCCGGACTTTATCCTTCCTTTCAAATACGGAAAAGAAGAGGCGGTCAAGAAGTTCTTCAAGTGGTGCAAGGGCGGACGCTGGACACCATTTGACTTTGTCAGTGATAAGAATATTGAAAAACTTACGGGACTTTATGTTCCGTTCTGGCTTTATGACGTCCGAAGTGATGTAGATGTCATCGGCGAAGGTGTCGAGCAGAAATCGGTCACGATCGGCAACACAACTACAGTGACGACCTCTTACTATCAGGTGAGAAGACGGATGGACTTAAGCTGGAAACACATTCCGCTTGACGGCGCCGAGCGCATCGACGACAAACTCATGGAAGCCATAGAACCATTTGAATTTAAAGACATGGTGAGGTTTGATCCGGCCTATATGCAGGGATTTTTCGCTGAGAGATATGATCTGACCGGTGATGAAATGAAGGAAAGACTCATTTCCCGACTGAAAGAATATATCACGACAGAGCTTCAGCCGACTTTTAAATTCTACAATAAGGGCGTTACCGTAAAGCAGGATAACACGCTGATCTATGAGCCGAAGATGTTCTATGCGATGCTTCCGGTCTGGTTTTTGCATTATAAATACAATGGAAAAAACTACGATTTCTGCATGAACGGACAGACCGGCGAGGTGACCGGAAAACCGCCGGTCAGCAGACTTAAGAAGATCATCCTGTTCTTCGTCGTTCTGGCCATTACAGCCGTGCTGACAAGACTTATCGCCGGAATGTTCATGGGAGGTTTTGTCGGATGAGCAAGAAGAATAATAATCAGACAAATACTTCTTCTGTAAAAGAAGATCTTTCCCATGTAAAGAAGAGCATATGGGGCGAGATGAATGCCGTTTCCGGCATTATGCTATTCGTTATGGTGGCGATCGTCGTATTTTCCATTGCTGCCTTTATTTTCATGAACACCCGCCCGCCGAAGAAGGTCGAGATCATTGACGATGCGGAGATCTTCTCGGATCTTGAACTGGATATGCTGGAAGATCTGGCGAAGGATCTGAAAAAGGAACACGATATCAACGTTGTCGTAGCGACCACAAGAGATAATCCGTATGGCCTTACAGACAGCGACTGTAAAAAGCATGCGGCATCGATCTATAAATCCAACTGCATCCATACGAGCATGCAGGACAACTCCGGTTTCTGCATCTATATCGATCTGACACAGGATGTTCCGGGCGGCCGTTTCTTCTGGCTCTATACCTATGGCACGGCGTATTTTACCGTAGATAACGAAGAGTGTAATACTCTCTTTACGAGATACAAGAAAGACCTTCAGAATGAGAACTATTTCGATGCGATCTCCAGCATCCTGGAAGACCTCGACGAATACGACTTCCATTCCACGGGTCTTGTGGTCACCTACGGCGCATGCATTATCATTCCGCTGATCATCGCAGGACTTGTCACTCTCTTTTGTGTCGCAAATAAGAAACTCGATCCGAAACCGAATTCTTCAGAGTATATCGACAGGGAACAGAGTAAGACGCTCGAAAAGTCGGATAACTTTATTCGAAAGACCGTGAGCGTTTACCACACCAGCTCCAGCTCCGGAGGCGGAGGCGGAGGTGGCGGAGGTGGCGGCGGAGGCGGCCACAGCGGAGGCGGCGGAGGTCGCTTCTGATCCATACTTCAGCTATACGAAGCCCCTTGCAAAAGGGGCTTTATATATACGCGCGTACGCATTATTTTTTCATTAAAGAAAACGGGCGTACGATCGGCCATTATGCGTCGGCATGATGCCCTGCCGAAAAGGCGTGTTTCGATACTTGAAAAAAGTGTTCTGAAAATTCGAAAAAATCTCAAAAATGTGCTTGACATGGTATGGGTCTGGTGATAATATAATCAAGCGCTTCGCGGAAGCGGGGTGCCACGGACCTTGAAAATTGAATAGAAGAGCAGAAAGTAATTACTACTTTTTATACGAGCCAATAGTTCAATTCATAGAGTTGAAAACAAAGTAAACAAAGAGCCAAAAGGCTCTCAAAAGTTTTTTTTGAGAGTTTGATCCTGGCTCAGGATG
>JAFZKB010000032.1 GCA_017551865.1 Clostridiales bacterium
ACATCACTGTGTCTACTCCAATAAAGAGTGGTTCTTTTTCCTTGTTCATAGGTTTTACCTCCTTCCTGTTAGATTTTGTGGTAGACATATTTTTGTGTCTGTTGACGATATATTACATCCATTAATATCGCCTGTCAACACATTTAGACACATTTTTGTGTCTGTTTTATCTTTTGGGTCTTCCATTTTGTATCTGACGTGCTATAATGAAGGCACAGTTTGCATACAGACGAGGTGTTCAAGGATATGAAATTGGGTAACAAAATCAAGAAGTACAGGCTTTTGAACGACCTTTCCCAGAAGGAACTGGGCATGAAGGTAGGTTTCTCGGCAGCAACCGCAGATTCCCGTATAAGAAAGTATGAAAGCGGTGCCATGGCACCCAAGGCAGATATCCGATCCAAACTAGCCGAGGCTTTGAATATAGATATAGAAGCTATCTCTGATATTGATATCTCATCATTTGCCGACATAATGTACGTTCTTTTTGAATTAGAGGAGAACTACGGCATCAGGATTGAAAAAGGAAACGGGAAGACCTCCATCGTTTTCGATGACTCTGACAAGGAGCTGGAACCTCTCACGAGTTTTCTGGCTGCGTGGAAGGATAAGAAAGATTCCATAGCCTCAGATAGCGGACTGGAAAAGGCGGAAAAAGAGTTGAAGAAACATGAGTACGAAGTGTGGAAGTCACATTTCGTATCTGACATTCGTGATTACTATAGAAGCAAGGAAGAAGAGATTAGAAGTTTTTACAAGAAGTCTGTATCTTCTTACAAAGGTTCTTATGCGGAGACCACTTCGGAAATCGTAAGACTTCTACGCAGGGTGGTAGAATCCGGATTCTCGTTATCTGCACGTTCCAAGCATATTTCTGTAGGTTGTTTGGCCAACGGATTTACTTTTAGGGTCAACGAACTGCTTAATCCACCGACAGAGGATGCCAAGAAACTGTTCGCACAGTTCCTGGCTGAGTTCGAACATTTTGGGAAGCTGGGTGCAAAGGTATATACGGATGTGCAGATGCCGGATGGATCATTATCTATTACCTACTATATAGAGGTAAGTTCGTTCAGCGTAATCGTAAGTCAGATCAACGATTTCCTTCGTCACTTCACGAACATGAATGACCAGAGCGAGTTCTCGATCGATGCTTTTGAGCATCGCTTCGAGGATGATCTGAAGACGTACAACAATATCATCAAGGATGAGATTGTTGTATCCAAGAAGTCCTGATCTTCGGATGATGTAGGCAAAATGTAGGCACAAAAAAGAGAGCCCCTGCAAAACAGGAGCTCTCAGAGGATTTGGTATTACTCCCACTCAATCGTGCCTGTCGGCTTCGGTGTCAGATCATAGAGTACACGGTTAACGCCCGGTACTTCTGTGATGATGCGGTTGACGATCTTGCCGAGAAGGTCGTACGGGATCTCTTCGATGGTCGCTGTCATGGCATCTCTGGTGTTTACTGCACGGATAACTACGAAGTTTTCGAAAGCGCGTACATTATTCTTCACGCCGACGGACTTGTAATCCGGAACGAGGGTGAAGTACTGCCATACTTTTCCTTCGAGACCTGCGTTGGCGAATTCCTCACGGAGGATCGCGTCGGATTCGCGGACCATATCGAGACGGTCACGGGTGATAGCGCCGGTGCAGCGTACGCCGAGGCCCGGACCCGGGAACGGCTGGCGGTATACCATGTTGGCCGGAAGACCGAGGGCTTCACCGACAACACGTACTTCGTCTTTGTAGAGGAACTTCAGAGGCTCAACGAGACCTTCGAAATGGATATCTTCCGGGAGACCGCCTACGTTATGGTGTGCCTTTACAGGACCCGACTCGAGGATATCCGGATAGATCGTGCCCTGGGCAAGGAAGTCAACGTCCGGAAGCTTTCTGGCTTCTTCTTCAAATACGCGGATGAACTCTTCGCCGATGATCTTTCGCTTTCTCTCCGGCTCATCTACGCCTTCAAGCTTTGTGAGGAAGCGCTCGGTCGCATCTACATAAACGAGGGTAGCATCCATCTGGTTTCTGAAAACTTCGATGACCTGTTCCGGCTCGCCTTTTCTGAGAAGACCGTGATTGACATGCACATTGATCAGGTTCTTGCCGATGGCCTTAATGAGAAGAGCGGCTACGACAGAAGAATCGACACCACCAGACAGCGCCAGCAGTACTTTCTTGTCTCCGACCTGAGCTTTTACAGCTTCGATCTGCTCGGCGATAAAGGCATCGGCGAGCTCGCGGGTAGTGATTCTTTCCATTTCCTCGGGACGTTTGTTTTCCATAAGCGGTACTCCTTTGTATCGTAATAATGAATACATCCATGATAACGCAAAAACAGTTTCGACCGCAATGAGAATTCCTGCATATGCCCGGAGGAGTTTTCCGTCCGGGTGTGTTCTCCTTTGTTCACTAATTGTTTCATTTTATGCCTTATTCCGTTTCAACTCGGTGGAGCCTTCTCTGGTATAATTCATGTGACTTATTTTGGGGAGGTCACAGGTAATGTTGGCATTGAATGAGAACATTAAGGAAATACTTCGGGCGAAGAACCTCACGCAGAAACAGATGGCAGAAAAGCTGGGGATCTCCGAGTGTTCCGTGTCCAGATATCTCAAGGGATCACGTATCCCGCAGGCGGAGGATGCGCAGAAGATCGCGGATTTCCTCGGCGTGTATCCGAAGGAATGGTTTCCATATCCGGAGGAAGAGGAGGAAGAGGACAATTCTCATCCGCAGGAAGTCTTAAAGCCGTCAAGACAGAGCTGGGAACAGCTCCGCACATGGCCGGAGGCAGTCCATGCCCTGAATACGACCCATACGATCTCTGTGCAGGATATCTGTCAGATCCTTCATGCACCGAGAAGCTGGGTAAACCGTTATATTCTCCCGCATATTGACAAGATCTATCTCCCGGACGGGAAGCGTGCCGGCAAGGAAGTGAATACGAACTGGAAAGAAGTTGCTGCGATCCAGCTCGGTAAAGACATGCAGGATTCCACATGGTGCTGCAAGGAAGATTTTGAGAACCTGATCCTCGGGAGCATCCAGTCTGTTACGAAGCAGACCAAGCTGATCCCTGCGGAACTTCTGGTACAGGATAAGAAAGCTTTTGCCGAAGAATATGCCCAATATACAGAGAAGATCGCAGAGCTCGCTGACAAGGTGAACAACGATCCGCATTCCCCGATGGAGTGCTATACAGGTCTGGCCGATCTGAAAAAACAGCAGGCGCAGTGCTTCCGCCGACAGCTCAGTAATGACGGCCGTCAGATCATGAGAAGCAATCTTCCGTCCGCGGTGAATCCGGATGCGACCAAGAGCATCCCGGTCCGTCTTCCTTCTGTGCCGATCGAGAAGTGGATCTTCCCGGAAGACATCAAGGATTTCGCGGAGATCGAAGAGAACGGTCACAGATATTTCTTTAAAAACGGATACATCCGTATCCTGCTTTCCTTTATCGACCCGAATGGAAACTCCGTGCGGAAGTACTTTTATGTAGCCGACCCGGAGACGATGTACCATAAGTATGTAGAGGAATACGTTCTGATCAGCGAGGAAGTCTGGCAGACGTATGCGATCCGACTCATGTCACGACGATGAGACCTTTGGTGCGGAAAATCACAGGAATCGGCTGTGCCATACTTTTGCTCCCGTGCTTTGTCGGAGGATGCCGGAAAAGACCCGCTGAAAGTACGCCGAATGCCGCGCAAGTCTCGGAGCAGCAGATCCGAAATGCCTTGGATGATCTTTTCGCATATATCAAGATTGCAAGGACCGATAAGATCTACTCTTACTGTGAAGACAGTTCCACGGCGGAAGAATATATCCAGTCAGTGATCGAATGTGCCGGAAACAAGGCGCTCGAGACAGCGTGCAGCCGTGTAAGTATGACTGTCGGGAAAGTGATCGTAAGAGAGGCTTCTGCAACGGTGGAAATGAAGGTCACCTGCTGCGACGATACGGCCGTTCTTAAAGAAGCGCTTGAGATAAACGGTTTTGCTGATGAGAGCAAGGTCGCCGATGCGATCTCTTCTGCGCCTCTTACGGAAAAAGATCTTTCCCTCAAAGTCAGAAGATCCGGCGACGGCTGGAAACTCGATACCAAAAGCACGGATACACTTTTCGATGCGCTTTTCGGATTCTTAAAGACATCGAACCTCATAGCTGTTCCCGAAGAGACGATCCCACAGACGAACAAAGTGGATATCTCCGTATATGATGCATACTGGGTCGATACCCGGGGAGAGGAGACGGGCGGATACCACTGTTCCGATGGAACAATATGCCTTTATGTTTATACCTGGAACACATATAACAACGTCGAGATCTACTATCAGTACGAAGACAAGACCGGCGAAGTCCTCTATACGAATTCTTTCCTCATGAAAAGCAGCACCGACTGGATCGCCTGTTCGTGGTGCCCGACGAAGCCTGTTCCGGAGGGGGAGATCACATGCCGCCTTTACGAGCCGTCAGGGGAGAATTTCTACGTCAGCAGGATCGGTATCTATAACGATGACACGCCGGTCCCGTTCCCGGTCACCTGGTTCCTGACATCCGGCTGGAGAAGTGAATACGGGGAGGAGATCGAGATCTATCCGGCGGATGTGACGCATCTTATCTACCACGCCCAGGCACTGAAGTTCTATAAGGATCTGGATCTGGTCTACCGGTTCCTCGATGAAGAGGGACAGGTCCTTTTCGAAGGGGAAATGAGCATTACTGAATATACAGATACGTTTGAATTTACCTGGGAGCCGGAGGAGTTCTTCGAGGGCGGAGAGAAGATCACGCTCGAGGTCACGACCAAAGAGGGCAATCCATTCCTTAAGGAGGAAGTCATGATCGATCTGCCGGAGCTTCCGGAGGAAAGTGACGTGGATCCATCGGGCGGTTCATCCCAGACAACTGAGACATCGGCAGGATCCGTAAAAGGCGGATTAAAGAAGAACTAGTTTTTCCCTGTGGAGATCTTCTTGATCCACTTCCTGCTTTTCAGGCGGTATACGCACCAGATGGTCTTGGCGATCTGATCCGACTTTAAGAAGAAATAGATCCAGAATGCCGGAAGATGGAATACGAAACCGGCAAGTGCTCCCAGAGGCAGAGCCATCGCCCATAGGAAAATATTATCAGCGAACATGAGGACTTTGGTGTCACCGCCGCCGCGAAGGACGCCTTTGGTCATGATGCTGTTCGTCGCCTGGAAGATGATGATCAGACTGATTGCATTCAGGAGCTGATAGGCGATGGAGACCGCCTCCGCTGTCGTTTTCTCACCATAGGAAAGAATAACGGGTGTTTTCGTAAAGAAGATAAAGAGCGCTGAAAGAAATCCGAGCGCAAAACCCATGCCCAGGAAAAGCCAGCCCTGTTCCTCGGCCTGCTCTTTTCTGCCTTTGCCGAGAGACTGTCCCGTGATGATGGCGCCGGCCTGGCAGACGCCCTGGATGAGGACGGTGCTGAGCTGCTGCGTGACGGTCGTGATCGAGTTGGCGGCGACGAAATCTCCGCCGAGATGACCGATGACCATAGTGACGGCGTTACTGCCGAAAGCCAGGATCGCGTCGCTCACGAGGACCGGGATGCAGACGCGGAAATACTCGGACAGAAGAGTCCGGGTCTTCATGAAAAGATGGTGGATCTTAAAGCCGATCTTCCTATCGCAGACGACCAGATAGATGAGGTCCACGGCGGCCTCGAAGATACGGGCGAGAAGGGTGGCGATCGCGGCACCGGCGATGCCCATTCTCGGGGTACCGAAGTGACCGAAGATCAGGATGTAGTTGCCCAGAAGATTGACGACCAGCGCGCCGAGAGAGACATAAAGCGGGAGTCGGGACTGGCCGACGCTTCGAAGGACGATAGCGATGACGAGCGAAAGTCCCAGGAAGAAAAAGGTCAGTGTCGAGTATCTAAGATACGTCATGCCCAGCTCGATCAGCTCGGTCTTATCGGTATAAGATTCCATGATGAGTTTCGGGAAAAGGATCGCGCCGACGGCAAATACTGTCGCGAAAAGAAGCATCAGCCGAAGCATCAGACAGACTGTCTGCTTTAAGGAAATATCCGCCTTTTCTTCGTTATCGTGCGCCTTCTTCATGCCGTAGTAGCGGGAAACCAGAACGGAGGCACCCATACCGAGTCCCATGCAGAAGATCTGGAAGATGAGGACGTAGGCATTGGCCAGAGATGCGGCCGAAAAAGTGTCCTGTGAATAGTGACTGAGCATGATGTTGTCGAGCATGCCGACACCGACGGTCACCAGCGTCTGCAAAGCGATCGGGAAACCCAGGACGAAGACTTTCTTATAAAAGTGAGGATCTTTTCGATACAGTTTCATGGGCGCTTCAGTAGTGATACTTCTCCTTTAACCGGAAAAGAAGTGTGATCGTCACGCAAAGCGCAAGAAGCTCGGCGGTAAGGCTCGCGGCCCAGACGCCGTTAAGATCGAAGAAATGCGGCAGGATGATGATCGCCAGCACTTCGAAAAGAAGCGTTCTAAGAAAAGAGATAAACGCCGATACTTTACTGTTGTGGAGTGCGGTGAAGAAGGCCGAAGTAAAGACGGCAAGGCCCATCACCATGTAGGACTTGCTGTGCAGAGAAAATCCTTGTTCCGTCATGTGAAGGAGAGCTTCGTCGTTGCCGAAGAAAAGAGCGGCGAAAGGTCCCTCGATACAGAGGGCGATACCGTAAAGGACAAATCCCATAACGACGACGAAGATCGCGCTCTGCTTAAATGTCCGGTGAAGCTCCGTGTAGTTTTTGACCTCGTACTGGTAACTGAAGATCGGAGCGACACCGACGGCAAAGCCGAGGAAGACCGCACCGAAGAGGAAACCGACATTCATGAGGACACCGTAGGCAGCGACGCCATTCAGTCCCACGAGCTGCATGAGTTTATAGTTATACATGACGCTGGCCAGAGGATGGAAGATCTCGCTTACGAACTCGGAAGCACCATTGGCGAAGACCTGCCCCATGATGGAGCCGATCCATTCCGGACGCGTAAAATGCAGAGCGCATTTTTTGCTTGCGATGATGTAGATGCAGGGAAGCACACCGCCGATCACCTGCGAAACTACAGTGGCCTGCGCGGCACCGGTGACTCCGAGATCCATGACTCCGACGAAAAGGTAATCGAGGAAGAGGTTGACCGCAGCGGAAAGAAGGTTGATGGAAAGACCGATCTTCGGCCGTTCTGCTGCTGTCAGGAAGCTCTGGAAAACATTCTGAAGCACGTAAAAAGGAACACTGAAGATCAGGATGCGGCCATAGTTCAGGCAGACCGGGAGCATTTCCTCATCTGCGCCCATGATCTTCGCAAGAGGCTGCAGAAATGCTTCGCCGAGAAAGGCCAGGAAAAATGCGCCGATAAAAGATACACATGTAAGGGATGTAAAATAGCGGCTCGCTTTTTCTTTCTCTCCGCGGGCCAGTTCCTGTGCGATCAGTGCGGCACCGCCGCCGCCGATCATGAAAGCGAATGCGCCGATCAGAAGCGGAAGGGGAGTGATCAGAGTGACTGCGGCAAAGGCGTGTTTTCCCACGAAATTATTGACGTACAGTCCGTCGACAACTCCGTACATGGAAGTAAAAAGCATCATGAGGATCGTCGGCATGACGAAACGGAAAATACTGCCATACGTAAAATGGTCTTTAAACGAAATATCTCGAGTCGTTAGCTTTTTCATGTGATCCCCGTTGATGACATCTAAAGTGGCACTTCCTACCCTGCCCAGTAACGTAGTTTAGCAGAAATAAGGGAAAAAGAAAACAGACACGCAGGGGTTTTCCGATGCGTGTCTGTGGGATTTCTTCAGGTCATTACGGCTAGAATCGGGATCTCATATTCTTCCTTCGTCAGTCCCGCGTGGCCGCCCACCATGTAGTGGGCCTCGTAGTGGGTGTTTAGGATCGACTCCGGTCCCGTGGAGATCGCGAGGAAATCGCCGAGCATCCCGCGGAATTCCGGATGCTCCGTTCCTTTTCCGAAGACGCCGTACTTTATGACTTCGTCCCTGCTGAGGATCAGGAAATTCTCCCCGAATGTCTTATGGAAAAGATCCGGGAATCCGTCCTTTTTCTCTTCCTTTACGAAAAGATTCAGTGCACGCGGTTCGATCGACGGCATCCGTACGAGACAGTCGAGGATCTCGGGGTAGTCCATGAGGCAGAAGTTTTTGCTGTCCATGTGGCCGTGATCCGCTGTGATGAAAAGAAGCGTATCTTCCGGAAGGCCTTCAGCAAATACTCTGACTTTCTCTTCTAAAGAGAGGATCATATCGTGTGCCTCCGAGCTTTTGACACCATAGCGGTGCATGGTGGTATCCGGCTCGTTCCAGTACGCGTAGATGTACTTTTTCCCGGGTTCCCTGCAGAGTGTCGTCACGCGTTCTAAGATCGCATCGATATCCTTCGGAAACGGCTCCACAAAGGGCGAAGAAAAGTATGCGTTTCCGCCGGCATCATTGATCTTCTGCACGACAGAAGAATAGCTGCAGTAGGTGAACGCCGCATTAAAATCCGCTGCGGGCTTCTGCTCATTAAGAGGCGGCATCGGCGGGACAGAAGGGTCGTCGGTCGGTTCCGGCGGCAGGTTCTTTTCCGTAAGAGAATCGACATTCAGAAACGTTGTGACGTTCTTGCCGAGCTTCGGGAAATATGTGTCCCATCCCAGCCAGCCGTTCTCGCAGGGGAAAAGACCCGTGTTGATGGCAGTTGTCGCGGCAACCGTCGTCGGCGGGAAAACGGAGTTATAGTTTCCGAGAAGATGGCTTCTGAAAAAACCGTCCGGGGCACAGTGCAGATCCAGGATCGAAGTTCCGAGCGCATCTAAAAGAAGCACGACGATGTTTCTGCTCCTCTGATCCAGCACTTTATCTGCCATAGAAAGCGTCGGAGCGGTCGTTTCTGCTCCGAAGTGCTGAAGGATCGAGTTGGCCAGGTTGACCAGGCAATGGTCGAAATCCGGAAGGTCGGGTGGTTTACTGTTCATCGCCGGTGGCTCCTTTCACGTCGTGTTTATGGTGATTATAGCATAGCAGGGAAGGGCGGATTGTCGCTTTTTAGTATAAAGTCATTTGGTATTTGAGATTTTCCGCATTTTCTTATTGCACCCTAAGATACCGCATGGTAAGATGAGGTGATGGCAAATACTGTGTCTAAAGGGAGACAATGAAAAAGAGAGTGTGTAAGGCATATCCGTATGCCGTTTGATGTCGACTTTTAACAGATGCGATAGCCAAACAGCCGTAAACTTACTCGTAGCGAAAACCGATTCATTCCCATGGACCTTTTTGTGACGAGTTTCCTCCTAGGACGGGGTTGTTAGATAGATGAAGAATAGTGAGGCGATCTCCGCAGTATTTGCCATCTGCGTTAGAGTTTTTGAAAGAATGGAAAAAGAGGCTGTCTTGGAAGACGGCCTCTTTTCATATATAACCGAAAATCTCTTACAGTCCGAAAAGAACCTTTAACGCGTCCTTATCGACCTTGGAACCGATAATGCAGAGCTTGCCGGTGACATCCGCAGCTCCGCTTCTTACATCCGCTTCGCCCGGTACATAGTCGAAGTGGATCCAGTTGCCGTCTTCGCCGGCGACGATGCCCTTGGCACGGAGGATCATGCCGAAATCGCCGCTGTCCAGTTCCTCGAGAGCTGCCTTGATAGTGGCTTCAGAGAAGGACTTCGAGGTCTCAAAGCCGATGCTGTCGAAGACTTCGTCTGCGTGATGGTGACCTTCATGGTCGTGATCGTGGCAGCCGCAGGTGCAGTCCGGACCATGATCGTGATGGTGTTCGTGGTCGTGGTCATGATCGTGATGATGTTCATGTTCATGTTCATGCTCGTGCTCATGATCATGGTGGTGTTCATGATCGTGATCGTGGTCATGCTCATCGTGATCATGGTGATGGTGGTGATGCGCATGCTCCTCAGCCTCTAACAGGGCGGCTGCCATATCGGAAGCGGTGAGCGGGTTCTCGATAGCTTCGCGGATCTGTGTGCCTGAGAGCTTTTCCCAGGGAGTCGTGATGATCTGGGAGTGGTCGTTGATCTCACGTATCAGTTCGACCGCCGTATCGAGTTTGCCCTGGGCGATGGTTCCGGTACGGGACAGGATGATCGTGCCGGCGTACTTGATCTGGTTTTCGTAGAACTCCTTGAAGTTCTTCAGATAGATCTTGCACTTGCTGGCGTCGATGACGGTCACGGTGCCGCAGACCTCGGTGCCTTCCACTTTCTCCACGGCAGCTACGACATCGGAGAGTTTGCCGACGCCGGAGGGCTCGATGAGGATACGGTCCGGTGCGTACTTATCGATGACTTCCTTAAGCGCAGTGCCGAAATCGCCGACGAGAGAGCAGCAGATACAGCCCGAGTTCATCTCGGTGATCTCGATGCCGGACTCCTTTAAGAATCCGCCGTCGATGCCGATCTGACCGAATTCATTTTCGATGAGGACCAGCTTCTGGCCGTTATAGCCGTCAGAGATGAGCTTCTTGATGAGCGTCGTTTTACCGGCGCCGAGAAAGCCGGAGAAAATATCTACTTTTGTAGCCATGTTATATACCTTCTTTCAAAATGTGTTTTAGCTGAAGTAAATGATGTCGTTTTCGGGAGCGTCCGTGATGTGGAAATTCTCTACCTGAAGGCACGGGATCGCTACCGGTGTGCCCTGAGAGTCGTCACGGAAGAATCCGATCTTTCCGGTGACTTTGAGCCACTGGTTTTCGGGGAAGCCTCCTCTTACCTTGTAAAGGCAAAGAAGCGAGATCGCGCCGATATCGTTGGCACAGCAGGTGTAGGCCTTCCTCTGAAGGACGAAGGCTTCTTTTCTATGCTCGCGCATGAGGACAGCCTGCGCGGTCACGGTGATGCGCTTGCCGTTATATCTCTTGACGTTGTCGAGGGCGTCCGTATAGAAAAGACCGAAGTCATCAGGTTCGATGACGCACGGATCATCCTCGAGGTTATAGGGGAGATATTCCCCGATATCGATCATGGCACCGTCCATTCCGAAGAAGGACAGATTCATGGCGGGGTTCAGGGATTTTACCGAGCCCCGGAGCTTAGGTATGTTATTCACTTCCGGATCGACGCGGTTGAAGATGACGTTGTCGCAGAAGCGGTAGTAGTCCGCAAACAGTGTCTGCATGTTGCGGTAATAGTCGTTATAGGTGGATGCATCCACGATGGTGATGGCGGCAGCCAGCGCCCAGTTCTCAGGCACATCGACTTCGTCAAAGAACTTCGCGGGAGACACGGAACCGTTCCACTCGATGAGTACGACATCCGGATGGAACTGCGCGTCGATGTTATAGGTGAATGCCCGTGTGACTTCTTCGGTCTCCACGGTGACGATCTTTAAGGCCTTGCAGGGCGCACCCTCTTCCGGCGGAAGTTCGACCTCGCCCTCCTCGGTCAGGATCACCAGGACCCTTTTGTCCTGGAAACTGCCGTCAGAAAGCCAGGAATGGATAAAGGAAGTCTTGCCGCTGTCGAGAAACCCTGTGAAAAAATATACTAAACAGTCTTCCATATAAAACCGTTCCTTTTCGAAAAGACTCGGCAGGGAAAAAGCCTTTGGTCCGCCGAAGAATCGCGTCCTTCCAGTACTTTTTCTTACCACATAGTATTTTCTTATGGAAAGGCTAGTTTTTCAAGCGTCAAAATACATAAATTGCTTTTATATTTTCACGCATAGTATAATGATATGGAACAGGGAAACGTTAACCAATGCGAAAAGGGGGCGAATTGCTTTTGGTGGATATACTCTCCGCTCATGTGGCATTTCTGCTTTTTGAGTCGATCTTCTGTTTTATATCGGCTATCCTTTGCGCGCTCAAGAACAGTCAGGAGAAGAAGGCCCGAGTCGTTATTACGCTTCTGAACATCATGGCCGGAGCGCTCCTGCTCTTTGATTTTTTCGAGTACATCTTCCATGGCCGCCCCGGAGCGCTGGCTTCTTTCGTGATGTATTCGTCGAACCTGATGGTATTCCTCCTTTGCGATCTGTTCCTGATTGTCATCTGCATATATCTCTCGATCGTTATTTTCGGTGAGTTCAGTTTCAAAAAAGATCAGCCATGCCGGAAAAGAAATATCCTCTGCTTCCTGATCTCGATCATCGGGATGCTTTTAGTCCTGATTTCCCATTTCACCGGGCTTTATTACACGATCGACGGGATGAACCAGTATCACAGAGGTGACTATTTCTACGTCTCTGTCATTATCGCCATGCTCGGAATGGCGATCATATTCTCGATCCTGATCCAGTACAGGAAGAAGATTAAGAAATACCGCTTCCTGGCGCTTCTTTCCTATATCCTCCTGCCGCTGATCGGCTTTATCTTCCAGCTTTTATTCTTCGGATTCACGTACATGGATATCGGCATCGCACTTTCGGTGAATATCCTTTTCGTGGAAAATATCGTGTACCAGAATAAGAGGATCATTATGGCGGAAAGAACGGATATCCGCACCGGGCTTGCCAATGAGCAGGGCTGCATGGAATGGCTCGAAGAGCATAAAGGCCATCCGGAGCTTGCGGAACATGCCGTCGTGTTCTTTGACATCTCTCGCATTTCTTCCATTAACAGGAAGTACGGCCCCGAGACCGGAAACCGTGTACTGAAAGCCTTTGCCGGTTCTTTTAAAGAAGAATTCTCAAAAGAGGAGTTCATCGGACATCTCCATGGTGACCAGTTCGTCGCGATCATCCGCAAGGAGCACCTTCCGGAGGTCATGAAAAAACTTTCGGATCTGAAGGTGAAGTTCACCGATGATACTGGAAGAGACCGTGAATCCCGACTTCCGGTCACTGCCGGGGTATATGAGATCAAACCGGGGGATTTCAATGCGGAGGACATCCTCACCTATGCCGCCACGGCGCTCGAACAGGCAAAAGCGGGTACAGGGCATCCGATCGTCTACATGACGAAGGAACTGATGGACTCGATCGAAGAAAAAAAACGGCTTGAGGCGAAGATCCGAAAAGGCTTGGAAAATGGTGAGTTTGAGCCCTACTATCAGCCGAAGGTCAATAGCCGGACGAAGCTTTTATGTGGAGCGGAAGCGCTGGCCAGATGGAATCATAAGGGAGAGATTATCAACCCCAATGATTTTATCCATATCATGGAGATGAACGAATCTATCTGTGATCTGGATATGTATATGCTTCGTGCGATCTGTAAGGATATCTCCTCGTGGAAAGAACAGGGACTCCAGATCCCGCCGATCTCCATCAACTTTTCCAGAAGAAACCTGGCAGATCCGGATCTTGCGAAGAAGATCGATGAGATCGTGACCGAAAGCGGTGTCCCGAAGGAACTGATCGAGATCGAGATCACGGAGACGACAGACGAGTTTTCAATCAGCGTGATGAAAGAGTTCGTTGATGATCTGAGAAGAAGGGGCTTCTGCTCCTCCATCGATGATTTCGGATCCGGCAATGCTTCGATGGCCGTTCTCCGAGAGATCTCCTTTGATACGATGAAGATCGACAAAGGCTTCATTGACAGGGACTTTTCGAAAGACCTGACGATCCTTAACCATATCATCAAGATGGCGCAGTCCATCGGTCTTACGATCGTGGCGGAAGGTGTCGAACAGGAAAATCAGGTGAAGACCCTGAATTCCTTTGGCGCCGAGATCATCCAGGGCTTTTACTATGATCGCCCGATGCCGAAAGATCAGATGATCGAGCGCATCAAGAATCCGCGTTACGATAAATAGCGGAGATGCATCTGATTTCTCCTCTTTCCTTCCCGTAAAGCAGATGACCTTATGGTTTTTTTGTGCTAAAATGTGTCGTGGAAAATAAGGAAATCTAAAAGAGGAGTCGTACCCCAGGTGGCAGAGGTCTTTAACTATCTTAAAGAATTTAACTTCGCATCCGTTGTCGTACGGCTTTTGCTTGCTATGATCTCCGGCGCCCTGATCGGTTACGGGCGTGAAAAGAAAGAGAGAAATGCGGGCCTTCGTACATATATGCTCATCAGCATCGGTTCCGCGCTGACACTTCTCATCTCCTTTTACGAAAATGAAATGCTTAATGGCGCCTGGGCGTCGGCTGTCGAAGCTGTCGGCATGAAGTTTGACGCTTCCCGTTTTGCGGCGCAGGTGTTAGCCGGTATCGGTTTCCTTGCTGCAGGAACGATCGTGGCTTCCGCCCACCAGCAGGTCAGCGGACTTACCTCAGCTATCGGCCTTTTTGCCGCCGCGGTACTGGGGATCGCTTCTGGTGCGGCCTTCTTCGAATGTGTGGTCCCGGCGATCGTGATCATCATCTTCTCCATGGAAGTCCTGCAGCCGCTGGAAGTTCTTTATAAACGGCGCCTTCGCAATATCACGATCACCGTGAAGTACATTAACCCCACAGATGTGGACATGATCAAACGGACTATAGAAGAGCAGGGGGCACAGCTTTTCGACATCGATCCGGAAGAGGACGATGAGGATAACTACCCGTCTGCGATCTTTTCCATGAAGATGAGTAAAGAGAAGTCCTCGCACTCGGAGATGCTTTCTTCGATCGCGGAGCTTCCATGCGTGCTTTCACTGCACGAACTGATTTCGTGATGGAGGGAAGAGCATGCTGAGTATTTTCGATGGAATTAGAGATATTACGGTGCTGAGCACGTTGATCCGGCTTTTAATTTCTGTGATCCTCGGAGGACTTATTGGCCTGGAGCGATCCTTTAAGAACCGGCCGGCCGGTTTCCGTACCCATATCCTGATGTGCGTGGGCGCATCGATCGCTTGTATGACCGGTATTTATCTTTACCTTAACATGCATCTTCCGACAGATATCAGCCGACTCGGTGCGCAGGTCGTATCCGGACTCGGTTTCATCGGCGGAGGCACCATCATCGTCATCAACAACAAGAAGATCAAAGGCCTTACGACAGCTGCCGGTCTCTGGACATGCGGTATCATCGGCCTTGCGGTTGGCGCAGGTTTCTACGAAGGCGCGATCCTCGGGACAGGACTCGTGCTTCTGGCTGAGACGCTGTTTTCGTATCTGGGGGCCAAGATCGCTCATAACGAAGCTTTCAAGATCCTCCTGGAGTACAACGACAAGAATGCGCTCAATGACGTCATGCGTTACTGCAAGGACAATCGAATGGTGATCAGCAACCTGGAGGCAACAGGGAAGCGCGATGCCGTCATGTCCGTGTATTCTGTTGTACTGACGGTCCGCCCGAGAAAAAAGGTCGACCACGAAAAGATCATCAACTATATTAACGACATTCCCGGAATCATCGCCGTGGAGACACTGATGTGACAGGAAGATCTGCCACATTGGTTTTTGGTGGAACGACAGAATCTGCCGCAAACAAAGGAGAAGTAATCATATGAAAAAGAAGATAATCAGTTCCTTATTGATCCTCTCGATGACAGCCGGAATGCTTGCATCCCTTACATCCTGCAAGCTCCCGGAAAAGTATCCGGAGACGACTCCATCCGATCTTCCGCGTCCGATCGAAAAGACCGAAGCGACAGAACCTACGGAAGCAGAGACGACACTTCCGCCGTATCACTGCGTCAATCCGAAGTTCGAAGGACTCTCCGCTCCGGAGATCTGTGCACTTCTGACTTTAGAGGAAAAAGCCAGCCAGATGGTCCAGGGCGCCAACTACGCCATGCCGCTGGAGGAGATGCAGAATAACTGCTTCGGTTCGGTCCTTTCCCATTATCCAGAATGGCCGGCACTTCCGCAGTCTGACTGGCAGGAGATGACCTCCCGCTACCAGGACGCGGCTCTCCTTTCGAATACACGTATCCCGTATATCTATGGAAATGACTGCGTTCACGGTATTCTGGAAGCCAGTGGTTCCGTGATCTTCCCGCATAACATCAACCTCGGCGCTGCCAATGACGAGGCCCTGACCTTTGAGATGGGCCTGATCACCGGAAGTGAGATGCTCCACTGCGGTATCCTCTGGACGTTCTCTCCGTGTGTGGCTTCTGCTCAGGATCCGCGTTGGGGCCGTACTTATGAATCTTATTCCAGTGATGAGAGCATCGTGACTCCGCTGGCACTTTCCTATACCAAGGGCCTGATGTCCCAGGGCGTCATCCCTTGTCCGAAGCATCTTCTCGGTGACGGCTACACGGTATATGGTACCGGTGAGGACCGCCGTCTGATCGACAGAGGCGACGCAAAGATGACTGAAGAAGAAATCAATAAGTGCCTTGAGGTATATAAGGCACTGATCGATGAAGGCGTTCCGTCCCTCATGCTTTCCCACTCCTCGCTTAATGGCGTGAAGATGCACGAGAACAAGGCGCTGATCTCCCGTATCCGAAATGAACTCGGTTTTACCGGCGTGATTCTCTCTGACTGGGATTCCATGCATAACTGCTCCGGCGATTCGGATTATGAGAACGTGATCCTTTGCGTAAATGCCGGTGTCGATATGTTCATGGAAGGCGAAGGTTTCGCGCTGACCCGTGATCTGATCGTGGATGCCGTTGAGGACGGCGAGATCCCGATGGAACGCATCGACGATGCCGTCACAAGAATTATCCAGATGAAGATGGATGCGGGTCTTTTCGAAGATCCGTTCCTCGAGAATGTTCAGCCTTCTTATGAGTGGAACAGCACCCATGCACACGAAGTGGCCAGAAAGCTGGCGGCCGAGTCCATGGTACCGCTCGTTCTTCCGGAAGAAGGACAGATCAAGATCGGCGAAGGCATGAGGGTCTTCGTCTGCGGCCCGGCGGCGAATGACACCGGTGCGATGTGCGGCGGCTGGACATACCTCTGGCAGGGCGCAAGCGATCAGGATGTCTCCGGACAGCACTGGTGCAAGGAAGGCCCGTCGATCCTGGAAGCACTTCAGAAAGAAGCCTCGGCGAGAGGATTTGAGATCGTAACGGATAAAGAAGAGATGGAAAACTGTGACGTTATCCTCCTTTGCGTCGGCGAGACTCCGTATGCCGAGTGGGAAGGCGACACGGAAGATCTTTCCATCACAGGTTCCAAGGCACTTCCCGGAAACAAGGAAGCGATCGAGCTTGTTGCCGAATATAAGAAAGAAGCCAACGAAAAGAAGAGCAAGAAGAATCCGGTAAAGCCGGTCATCACCCTGATCGTCGCCGGAAGAAATGTTCTTATCGACGAGTACGTCTCCGACTGGGATGAAGTCATCATGTGCTACCTGCCGGGTTCGGAAGGCGGAAACGCGGTATGCGATATTCTTACCGGTAAGACGGAGTTCTACGGACGCCTGCCGATGCCTTACTATTCTTCTATTGATCAGATCGGCTCGGAGACCGGCGAATGCTGGCTGCCGCTCGGATTCTCTGCAGCAGAGAAGAAGGAAGTTGAACTGGATACCACCGAAGAAACCTGAAAAAACGGCCTTTTGCTACGATAAGTAGCAGAAATATATCCAAATGACAACTGCAGTTTCTAGGAACAGATCTCGTTTCGGACTACCATGGAGACAACAAATCCAAGGAGGAACAAGACAATGACATTCGCAGAGAAATTAAAGACAGCAAGAAAAAACGCGGGCATGTCCCAGGATGCACTGGCAGAGAAGCTGGGAGTTTCCCGTCAGGCCGTAACGAAGTGGGAGACAGGCCGCGGGATCCCGGATATAGAGAATATAATGGTCATTTCCAATCTCTTCGGCATCTCGGTCGATGAGTTTCTTTCCTCGGAGAAAGAAGCGGCCCCGAGAAAGGGTTTCCTCTATGAGAGCCGCACCGAATACGACATCGACGGAAAGAAGCATTTTGATATGAACCTCGGTTCTGCAGCCGAGCTTCGCATCATCGGATCAGACGGTGAGAAGATCGTGGTCACATTAGGTTCCAATGATAAAGCACTCGAAGAGATCGCGCATGATTTCAAAGTAAAGATCGACGACGGCAAGGGCTGTGCGGATATCGATATTCACCGCCAGAAAGAAGTAAAAGAGGCCACCGCGAAGGCATCTCTTGCGATCGAGATCTCCCTTCCGAACCGCTATCTCAGTGATGTTGAGGCTTCCTGCAACTGCGGAACTGTCAGCATCTTCGGGATCTCCTGTGAAGACTTCGAGGTGGAAGGGAAAATCTCGAATCTGAAGGTGGATGAGTTCTCCGGGTGCCTTGAGGTCGACAGCAACCTCGATATGGCGATCGAAGTCGGCTCTTTCGAAGGAAGCGTCGAAATCAATCAGATCTCCGCCACTTCCCGCTTAAGCGTCAAAGAAGGCGTCGCCTTCCGCGGGATCGCTCACGGCAGATCCGTCTCCATCTCTTATGAGGATGAAAGCGGCAACGCCTGCGACGATTTTTCCGATACCGCTTCCGGAAACGTCATCGAACTGGCCGGCAGCAAGAGCGAACTCCTGATCAGCAGACGGTAAAAGGATTCCGGGCTTCCCAATAAATACAAAGAAAATACCTTCGCCGCTCCTCCGCTGGGCAACGCCCGAGGACAGAGCTAGAAGGTATTTTTCTGTTTGATTTATTTAGGATCAGGAATCCTTACCGTCTCTGATGACGTTTCTCTTGATCTTGCCGGAGATGGTCTTCGGAAGTTCGGTTACGAACTCAACGACACGCGGGTACTTATAAGGTGCGGTGTTGGTCTTAACGTATTCCTGGATCTCTTTTTTGAGTTCTTCGGTCGGTTCTGCACGGCCTGGAACGAGAACGATCGTGGCCTTAACGACCATACCGCGGACGCCCTGCGGGTCAGGTGTTCCTGTTACGGCACACTCAAGTACATAAGGAAGCTCCATGATGACGCTCTCGATCTCGAAAGGTCCGATACGGTAACCGGAAGATTTAATAACGTCGTCGACACGACCGACATACCAGATGTATCCATCTTCATCCATCCAGGCGGTATCACCTGTGTGGAAGTAGCCGTCATGCCAGGATTGCTTCGTCTTCTCTTCGTCCTGATAGTATCCCTTATAGAGACCGCACGGAACGACATCCACAGTTCTGATGCAGATTTCGCCGGTGGTACCCGGAGGACAGTCGTTGCCGGAATCGTCGAGGATATGGACGTCATACGGAGTAACTGCCTTACCCATGGAACCGAGACGGATCGCGGATCCGACAAGGTTGCCGATCACGAGGGAAGTCTCGGTCTGACCGAAGCCTTCCATCAGGCGGATACCGGTAGCTCTCATGAACTGGTTGAATACCTCAGGGTTCAGCGCCTCGCCGGCAACTGTCGCATACTTCAGGGAAGTCAGATCGTAATTTGACAGATCTTCCTTAACGAGGAAGCGGTACATGGTCGGCGGAGCACAGAAGGTGGTTACGTTATACTTTGCGAACATCGGCAGGATCTCGTTAGCATGGAACTTGTCGAAGTCGAAGGTGAATGTCGGAGCTTCGCAGAGCCACTGACCGTAGAGCTTGCCCCAGAGAGATTTGCCCCAGCCGGTATCGGAGATCGTGAAGTGCAGACCGTTCGGATCTACGTTGTGCCAGTACTTCGCTGTCGCAAAATGTCCCAGAGAATACTTGTGGGAGTGCGCTGCGATCTTCGGGTAACCTGTGGTACCGGAAGTGAAGAACATGACCATCGTATCGTCGCCCTGGGTGGCATTTTCCGGACGCTCGAAAGCATCGCTTGCCGATGGCATTTCGTAGTTGAAGTTATGCCACTTGCTGCTCATGCCCGGAAGCGGAAGGAATCCGCCCTCTCCGGAAAGAACTGCCTCTTTTTTCAGACCGGCTTCGTCCACAGTAGCTTTTCCTTCGAGGACCTTAAGGAACTTCGCGCCGCTTTCGTCATCAGCACCGTTGGCCATGATGAGCTTGATATCCAGACCTGCCTTGTCCGCGGCCTTCTGGGCTTCGAGAGCGGTATCGCCGTTACCGGTGATCACGATCGCAGAAACACCTGCGGCCTTATAGCGGTAATCGAAGTCGTGTTCCTTCAGAAGGTTCGTGGCCGGGATCGCGATTGCGCCGATCTTGTGAAGTGCGAGGATCGAGAACCAGAACTGGTAGTGACGCTTAAGTACGAGCATGACTCGGTCGCCGTGCTTGATGCCGAGGCTTTCAAAATAGTTCGCAGTCATTGCGGTGAACTTTTTCATCTCGGCGAAAGAAAAGCGGTGATCGGTCACACCGTCTTTTGCGACCCACATCATGGAAGTCTTGTTCGGATCCTTGTCTGCCATTGCATCTACGAGATCGAAAGCGAAGTTGAACTTATCGGCTTCCGGTGTGTAGGAGATCGAAGTCAGCTTATTGTTGGCATCGAGAGTATCCGTGATGTATTTTCTATAGACCGGATCTTTTACCGCGGCCAGATCGAAATTGGTCTTGTTATCTTCCACATAAGAAGTCTGGACAGTCTTCTCGTAGGAGTCGCCCTTGGTCCACTTCTCCGGATTTAAGACGATTGCGTAGAACTGGCAGTCCTCACCGCCGAGAGCAAATTCGTTATGCGGTGTTCTACTGTCGAAGAAGATGGAGTCACCGGGATATAAGATCTCGGAGTGGTCACGGAGCATGACTTTAAGGCAGCCCTTCGTGACGATATTGAGCTCCTGACCGGAGTGGGTGACAAGCTTGTACGGCGGATTTAGGGCTTCCTCAGAATACGGGATCGTGACCTCGAAAGGCTCGCACAGTTTGTTTCTGAAAAGGTGACCGAGACGCATATACTTGAAGCCGCCGCGGCGGGTGATCGGAAGACCTTCGCCCTTTCTTGTTACGGCATATTCACGCAGTGCCGGTGTCGTACCTTCCATCAGTTCGGAGATCTCAACGCCGCAGAGATTTGCGACTTTATAGACGAAGGTGAAGCTGAAGTCCTCAGTGCCTTCTTCGTATTTTACATACTCTTCCTCAGTGACTTCGACTTTCTCCGCCATATCCCTGGTCGAAAGCCCCATGTCCAGGCGCAGCGCTTTGATACGGCTGGCGACCTCGGAGATCTTCTGCTCGAGAAGTCCGCCCTGTTCGCCGTTTCTCAACAATGTTTCATTCTTTTCTAGTTCGCTCATTTTTTGTGTTCCTCCATAAGCTCCCTATCAGCTGCGCGTATCTTCGCCGGTAAGGCAATAAAAAAACGCCCCAACGTCCACCTTCGGACATTGAGACGGCTATTTACCGCGGTACCACTCAATTTGCAAATATACATTCGCCACTTAATAGGTTCTATCAAACCCTTCGCCTTAACGCGGCTCTTACGTGTACAGTCTACTCAAGTATAAAACTCATTCGGTGTACCAGCTCGGAAGCGATAGTCATCTGGATCATCCCGGATACCGGCTTTCAGCAGGGCGCCGGCTCTCTGTGAGGCGAAATGGTCACGACCTTCTTCGTCATCGCTTTTTACATCGTGATAATACCGCCCGCGTTTTTGTTTGTCAACAGTTTTTTCACATTAGTTTCGAATTTGCGCTATTTTTTGCGGGCTTCTTATAGTGTATAATCTACTCTAGGGTAAAAGGACAAAAGCCTAAGGGTATCTAGTACTCAGGTGGAGGAACTATGGAAGTTTCGAGGCGTATAAAGAAATTAGTAGCTATCTGCTTGTTTTTAGCAGTTTCTATAAGTATGTGCGGTTGCTCTGTACTTTCTATCTTTAAGAAGGACGACCGTTCTGTTGAAGATTATAAGAATGAAGCGACGGAGCTGAGTTATTATCTTATCCGCCGAATGTTCATTGCGGACTATGATTCCGTGAATTCTTATGTGAATAAGGGTGACAGAAGTGATGTCAAGCCGATGGTCCTTTCTATGGAAAAGGGTCTTTACAAGGACGCAGAGGTCGCGATCTCCTCGGTCCATATCGATGAAGAGACTTACAGTACCACGGTCGAGTTCCGTATTACGCTGGTATTTGACAGAGGTACGAGGTCTTTCCTGTGCCAGATGAGGATGTCCAGATCAGGAAGCAGCTGGCGTATCGCCAATGCGATTCCTTTCTGTTCCGACCTGCAGAGGATCAATGAAGCATACGTAAGTGGGAAGAAAGAGGATGAACTATATAGTGCATAGTGTTTTAGTAAGTGACGGCGGAGATTCTTTCCGCATCGATACTGCGAATACGAGTTATGTGATCGGAATTCAGGATGGCCTATATTTAGGCCATTTCTATTATGGTGCGAAGATCCCCGAGACGGATCTTTCGTATAAGACGGCATTTGCTCCGCCGATGTCCCCGGTAAAGACATCGCGCGAGCTTTGTGTCTTCATGGACTGCTATAATTTTGAGTACCCGGGCTGGGGCACGGGCGACAGCCGGGAAGGCGCGCTGAAAGCCATCGACAGCAACGGGACGTCGCGAGTGAATCTCCTTTATAAGGGATATCGTATTTCTTCGGGAAAAGAACCGATCCCCGGATTGCCTTCTACTTTTGCAGCAGAAGATCCGGTCGAGACGCTGGAGATCGACCTTCAGGATCCGGATACGGGCCTTTCTGTCACGCTCTTTTACACCGCTTTTCCGGAATGCGACGTGATCGCAAGACGTGTCGAAGTGAAAAACGAAGGTGGTCACGATCTGGACCTTCAGAGAGTGCTGTCCGCCACGATGGATATGCCAGGGGTGGATCGTCAGGGAAGACCTTTTGAACTCCTCACGTACCACGGTACCTGGGCAAGAGAATTTACCAAAGAGATCCGCCCGATCGGGTTCGGAAGGACCGGTGTCGTATCGATCTGCGGCAAGACCGGCAACCGCATGCAGAGTTTTCTGGGACTTGTTTCCCCGGCGGTCTCGCAGGAGCAGGGACAAGTCTATGGACTGCAGTTCCTTTATTCCGGCAACTTCAGTTCGATGGTGGAGAAGGGCCCGAACGGCGATATCCGTGTAAGCATGGGCATCCATCCGGAGGAGTTCTCCTGGAAGCTTTGCCCGGGAGAGACCTTCCATTCGCCGGAGGTCGTCCTCACGTATTCGGATGCGGGACTCGGGAAAATGAGCCGCAATTTTCATGACCTTTACCGCGCACATCTCATCCGCGGGAAATATAAGGATAAGAAACGTCCGATACTCATCAACAACTGGGAAGCGACGTATTTTGATTTCGACCACGATAAGCTTCTTTCGATCGCGAAACAGGCGAAGGAATGCGGCATCGAGATGCTCGTTGTAGATGACGGCTGGTTCGGAAAAAGAAATGACGATAACACGAGCCTCGGGGACTGGACAGTCAACGAGGAGAAACTGCCGGGCGGCATCCGCCGCTTAAGCGACGAACTTTCCGCCATGGGAATGAAGCTCGGATTGTGGTTTGAGCCGGAGATGGTCTCACCGGATTCGGATCTTTTCCGTGCGCATCCGGATTATGCAATCGCGATCCCGGGAAGGGAACCGGCCAGATCTAGAAACCAGCTGGTGCTGGATGTATCCAGAAAAGAGGTTCGGGACTACCTTTTCGACTCGATCCGGAAAGTTCTCGAAAGTGCGGATATCGCTTATGTGAAATGGGACATGAACCGCCACCTTTCCGATCTATACAGTGCAGGTCTTCCTTCCGGTCGGCAGGGAGAACTGATGCACAGATTTACGCTGGGGGTATATGACCTTCAGGAGAGACTTCTGTCCGCTTTCCCGGATCTTCTCCTGGAGAACTGCAGCAGCGGCGGCGCGAGATTTGATCCCGGCATGCTCTACTACAGCCCGCAGATCTGGACGTCGGACGATACCGATGCCTATGAGCGCATCCGCATCCAGGCGGGGGCGCAGACCCTGTACCCGCTGTCCTGTCTGGGCGCCCATGTTTCCATCTGCCCGAACCACGTGACGGGAAGGACCGTTCCCTTCATGACGAGAGGGATCGTCGCACTGGCGGGAACATTCGGTTATGAGCTGGATATCACGCAGCTTTCCGAGGAAGATAAAGCACACATCCGCCGTCAGGTGGAGCTTTTTCATACATATAACGACCTTATCCGGAACGGCGACTTTTACCGGATCGCGTCTTTTGCCGACAACGGTTTTTACGACTGCTACGGCGTCGTATCGAAGGATAAAAAGGAGATGCTCCTTACATTCCTCCATGTGATGAACCAGCCCTGCATGCCGAACCGCCACATCTGCCTTAAGGGCCTTGCTCCGGAGAAGCGTTACCGCGTGTTCCTGGTGGAAGAAAGCTCGGGCAAGGAGAAAAAGGACATCGTCTGCGAGGCCTTCGGAAGCACTCTCATGAATGCGGGGATCGTGATCCCCTGTATGTATGGCGATTTCCAGTCAGCTCTCTACCACATTGAAGAGGTGTGATCTCATGATCGACTGCAGAATATTCCACCTTCTGGAAGGTGCGGAAAAAGCGCGCGGTCTGACCGTCATTATCGACGTGTTCCGCGCTTTTTCTCTTGAATGCTATCTCTACGATATGGGGGTTTCCCTCGTGCGCCCGGTCGGTTCGATCGGGGAGGCACGCCTTCTTTCCGAAAAGATCCCGGATTCTGTCCTTGTCGGGGAACGATCGGGGATCCGCGTGGACGGCTTTGCTTTCGGGAATTCTCCTTCCCAGATCGAAAAGGAGAAGGAGAGGATCCGCGGAAAAGTCATCCTGCACACGACCAGTGCAGGGACGCAGGGGATCGTGCATGCTTTGGGCGCGGAGGAGATCCTCACGGGAAGTCTGGTGAATGCCCGCGCCATCGCCGAATATATTAAAAAGCGCGCTTCGGAAGCGGAGGATCAGGGATCGCCGTTTCCTGTAAGCCTTGTGGCCATGGGCACTTCCGGGAAAAGAAACGCCGCGGAAGATGAGCTCTGTGCTGAGTATATCAAGGCACTGGTGGAAGACAAAAAGATCCCGCCGGATTTCGAAGAAAGGCGGCAGGATCTTAGAAACTTAGATGGAAAACGATTTTTTGATCCATCAATGCAGGAGCATTTCCCGCAGAAAGATTATTATATGTGCATTAGACAGGATCTTTTCCCGTATGTGCTTCGTATCCGGAAAGACGATCTCGGATACGTAAGTGAGAAGATCGATGTTTCTTTAGCCCAAGGATGAGGACTGAGTTTCTTCGACAGCTACGGTGATCTCTTTTTCTTTACCGTCACGCAGGATCTTGAGCTTTAAGGAGCCGCCGATACCGGCATTCTGGATATGGCTCTTCAGTTCGGAGATCTCATTGACTTCTTCACCGTCGATCTCGAGGATGACGTCACCGGCCTTCATGCCGGCCTTCTCCGCAGGACTGTCCGCGATGATGTCGTGGATGCCGATGCCCTTGGCAGAACCGTAGGCTTTCTCCGTGGACTTTTCCGCATATACGCCGATATAAGGAGTCGATACATATCCCTTTTCCACGATGCTGTCGATGACATCTCTTACGCTGCTGATCGGGATCGCAAAGCCGATGCTCTCGATCGTGGCCTGCTGCTGTCCGTTATTGGAATACTTGGCGTTCGTGATGCCGATGACCTCACCGTACATATTGAAGAGCGCGCCGCCGGAGTTACCGGAGTTGATGGCACAGTCGGTCTGGATCAGGTTCATGGGCTGATTGTTGATCGTGACGGTACGATTGAGAGCACTGACATAGCCCTTTGTCAGGGAGAAGGTGAGCTCGCCGAGGGGGTTGCCGATCGCGATGACTTCGTCACCGACATTAAGCTTGTCGGAATCTCCGAGAATGACCGGAGTCAGACCCTTGGCATCGATCTTCAGGACCGCCAGGTCATTGCTGATATCAAAGCCGATCAGTTTCGCGTCGAAAGACTGTCCGTCGTATGTGGTGACGGTGATCTGATTGGCGTCCTCGATAACGTGGTAGTTCGTGACGATATAGCCGTCTTCGGTCAGAATGAATCCGGAACCGGAAGCCGCGGCGGTGGTCTCATAACCATAGTAGTTATAGTTGATGGAAGTGGAGATGCCGACGGTGGAGTTTACATTTGCCGCATAGATCTCAGCTGCCGTGTGCTGCTCGTTCGTATCTACGTTCTTCGTATTCAGGACGGAGTAGTCACGCTCTCCCTCTAAGACCGTGGACTGGTTTTTCTTTCCCGTGGAAGTATTCGTCACTTTGGAAGAATTCTTCGAAGCGGCCTTTTTGGCAGCGGATACGGCTTCGCTGCGTACGCTCTCCGACCACTTGATGCCGTAGATGATCGATCCGCATGTGCCGAGTGCGGCGCCGAGGAGACAGAAGACCACAAGTGCGGCAGCAAATCTCTTCTTGCTGATTGAAAGGGAATTGGAAGACTTTTCTTTCTTTGCTTTCTTTTCCTTTTTCGGAGCCGTTTCCACGACAGGCGCTGTGACCTGCGGCACGGAAGAAGCAACTTCCGGTTTCGGAAACTGCGGCTGGGAAAAAGTCGTTGGTGTCAGGATCGGCGGCTGCATGGACTGGCCGGCCGTACGGTATTCGCTGCCCGAGATAACGGGGGTAGTATTTTCTTTCATTTCATTCGAATTATTCTCGATATTCATAGACATATACTCGTCTCCTTTCCAAAGGTAAACGTTTCATCTACCTTGTAGTATACTCTAGCAAGTCAACTTTAAAATTACTTTAAAGTAAGAAATCCGCAGGATTATTCCGCAAAAAAAGAGCTGTCCCGTATGGAACAGCTCTTCTTTTTATCTTTTATAAATCTATATTAGATGATGTCGTGGTGGTGATCCTGCAGGCTCTTGACCGGGAAGTTCGGGTTGGCTTTATATGCCTTGATACCCTCCGCACTGGCCTTGGCAGCTGCCATAGTGGTGATGTACGGAACTCTGTGGCGGATCGCTTCTTTACGGATATAGCTGTCGTTATGCACAGAGGTCTTGCCGGCCGGTGTGTTGATGATCAGCTGGATCTCACCGTTCGTGATCTTATCTGTGATATTCGGACGGCCCTCGTAGAGCTTGTTGACACGTTCTGCATCGATGCCGGCTTCCTTGATCATCTCATAGGACTTCCCGGTAGCGAGGATGTGGAATCCGATCTCATCAAATGCCTTGGCGATATCGATGAGCTCATCCTTATCGCGGTCGCATACGGAAAGAAGTACGTTACCCTCAGACGGAAGCTTCGTCTGGGTCGCTTCCTGTGCCTTGAAGTATGCTTCACCGAAGGATTCGGAGATGCCGAGGACCTCGCCGGTGGATCTCATCTCCGGTCCGAGTACCGGGTCAACTTCCTGGAACATATTGAACGGGAAGACGGCTTCCTTGACGCCGTAGTGCTTAATGATACGATCCTTGAGCTCCGGTACCGGAGACGGCTTGCCGGTGATCTCGGATGTCATGATCTCGGTTGCAACCTTGACCATGTTGATTGCGCAGACCTTGGAAACGAGCGGTACGGTACGGGAAGCACGCGGGTTAGCCTCGAGAACGTAAACGACATCGTCCTCGATCGCATACTGCATATTCATGAGACCACGTACGTTCATCTCGATCGCGATTTTTCTGGTGTAATCCTTAATCGTCGCGATCTGTTCTTCAGTCAGGTTCTTCGAAGGCAGGATGCAGGCGGAGTCACCGGAGTGAACGCCGGCCAGCTCGATGTGCTCCATAACGGCTGGAACGAAGCAGTGCTCGCCATCGGAGATCGCGTCAGCTTCGCACTCTGTTGCATGGTGCAGGAAGCGGTCGATGAGGATCGGACGGTCAGGTGTAACACCAACGGCAGCGTCCATATAAACGCGCATCATCTCGTCGTCATGTACGACTTCCATTCCGCGTCCGCCGAGGACGTAGGAAGGACGAACCATGACTGGATAGCCGATCTTGTTGGCGATCGCCAGAGCATCATCTACCGTAACAGCCATGCCTGCTTCCGGCATCGGGATGCCGAGGCGGTCCATCATGGCGCGGAAGTGATCACGGTCTTCTGCGAGGTCAATGGTCTCCGGTGTGGTACCTAAGATATTGACGCCGTTCTTCTTAAGATCAGCAGCGAGGTTCAGAGGTGTCTGACCACCGAACTGGGCGATGACGCCGAGCGGCTTTTCCTTATCGTGAATAGAAAGAACATCTTCCAGTGTCAGAGGCTCGAAGTAGAGCTTGTCGGAAGTATCATAGTCAGTGGATACGGTCTCCGGGTTGCAGTTGACGATGATGGATTCGAATCCCATCTTCTTCAGTGCCAGAGCGGCGTGTACGCAGCAGTAGTCGAATTCGATACCCTGACCGATACGGTTCGGGCCGCCGCCTAAGATCATGATCTTCTTCTTATCGGAAGACGGGCTCTTATCCTCGGAGAGGTGATAGGTGGAGTAGTAGTAAGCTGCATCCTGTGTGCCGCTTACGTGCACACCTTCCCATTCTTCGCGGATGTTGTACTGGTAACGGGCGTTGCGGATATCCTCTTCCGGTACTTCGAGGAGCTTGCTGAGGTAACGGTCGGAGAAACCGTCGAGCTTAGCCTGACGGAGGATCTCCTCAGATGGAACAGCACCCTTGATGCCGATCAGGGATTCTTCTTCCTGTACGAGCTCGAGCATCTGCTCTAAGAACCAGTGCTTGATCTTCGTTAAGTTGTAGAGCTCTTCCACCGTCGCGCCTTTTCTCAGTGCTTCGTAGAGGATGAACTGTCTGTCGGAAG
Source organism: Clostridiales bacterium (assembly GCA_017551865.1). Lineage (GTDB taxonomy): Bacteria > Bacillota > Clostridia > Saccharofermentanales > Saccharofermentanaceae > Scatonaster. The sequence goes on from JAFZKB010000032.1 coordinate 28,505, forward strand.
TCGGGTAAGCGAGCTTCTGCATCAGCTCTTCCTTGGAAAGATCGTGATAGTTCTTCGCAAAGCCTAAGCCGTAGCGGCCGGTCTCAAGACTTCTGATCGCCTTCTGGAAAGCTTCCTTATAGGTCTTACCGATACTCATGACCTCACCGACGGCACGCATCTGTGTACCGAGCTTGTCGGAAGCGCCCTTGAACTTTTCGAAAGCCCAGCGTGCGAACTTGATAACGACATAGTCTCCGTCCGGTACGTACTTGTCGAGAGTACCGTACTTGCCGCACGGGATCTCATCGAGTGTCAGGCCGCATGCGAGCATAGCGGAAACGAGAGCGATCGGAAAACCAGTTGCCTTCGAAGCGAGAGCCGAAGAACGGGAAGTTCTCGGGTTGATCTCGATAACTACGATACGGCCGGAAACCGGATCGTGTGCGAACTGGCAGTTACAACCGCCGATAACTTCGATCGCGCGGACGATCTTATAGGAGTATTCCTGAAGGACCTTCTGTACATCCTCGGAGATGGTGAGCATCGGAGCGGAGCAGAAGGAGTCACCGGTGTGGACACCGATCGGGTCGATGTTCTCGATAAAGCAGACGGTGATGACATTGTCGGCAGAGTCACGTACGACTTCGAGCTCGAGCTCTTCCCAGCCGGCGATACATTCTTCTACGAGGACCTGACCTACGAGACTGGCCTGAAGACCACGCTCGCAGACGATCTTTAATTCGTCCACATTATAAACAAGGCCGCCGCCGGCACCGCCCATCGTGTAGGCAGGTCGGAGAACGACCGGGTATTTCAGTTCTTCAGCGATCTTTACCGCTTCGTCAACGGAATAAGCAACGCGGGATCTCGGCATCTCAATACCGAGGCTGGTCATGGTGTTCTTAAACTCGATTCTGTCTTCACCGCGCTCGATGGCATCTACCTGAACGCCGATGACCTTTACACCATATTTTTCGAGGACGCCTGCCTCAGATAGCTCGGAACACAGATTCAGGCCGGACTGTCCGCCGAGGTTCGGGAGAAGAGCGTCCGGACGCTCCTTTTCAATGATCTGGGTAAGTCTTGCCAGATTGAGCGGCTCAATGTAGGTGATGTCCGCTACATCCGGGTCGGTCATGATCGTAGCCGGGTTACTGTTGACCAGTACGATCTCATAGCCGAGCTTCTTTAAAGCTTTACAGGCCTGAGTACCGGAATAGTCGAACTCGCAGGCCTGGCCGATAATGATCGGGCCGGAACCGATGATCAGGATCTTGTTAATGTCGTCTTTCTTAGGCATGTTTCGTTCCTCGCTTTACTTATCATATCCACTATTAAAGTAATAGTCCTTTTGCGCTGGAAATATAATAACAGAAAAATATCGATTGCGATACCCAAAACTGCACAAAGAAATTGGCTGGTTTTTATGGAAAAGGTAAGGTTTTCCGCGGAATCGGAAAAACCTTAAAAACGGCGTTGACATTTGCTTTTGAGGCGTTCATAATTTCAATAGGTATTCCCAAAAAACAAGGAGGTGACGAAGTTGGATAGTTGTGATGGCAGTTATCGAAGGCGTGGCTGTTTTGCGAAAAATGATTCAGATGAGAATCACATACGAACGCTTCTTCGTCACGAGATCCGGGGCTGAATCCTCCGGGCACGTTCAAGTGCTTTATCTGAAGAAAACCCTTCGATTTTGATTTGAATCATTTTCACTAAACGCTTCCCTTTTTTGCCGGCATGAAAATGCTGAGATCTTGCAAAAGGAGGCGGTTTTCCCATGGAAAACGAGAATGAAACCAGAAATGTTGTCGAAGAGATCGTTGCGCTGATCCGGGCCAATAAGCCGGACCGTGAACTGCGTGAGATCCTCGAAGATTACCATGAAAGCGACATCGCGGACGCGATCGAGCTGATCACCAAAGAAGAACGTAAGAAACTCTACCATATCCTCGGCGCCGAGAAGGCTTCCGACATCTTCGCCTACCTCGAAGATCCGGAGGAATTCATCAACGAGCTCGATATCCGCTCTGCTGCGAAGATCATCGAGAACATGGACGCCGACGATGCTGTAGATGTCCTCGAAGAAGTCGATGAAGAGACCCAGGAGAAGATCATCTCCTTGATGGACGATGAAAGCTCCCAGGACATCAAGCTCATCCAGTCCTATGAGGACGATGAGATCGGTAGCAAGATGACCACGAACTTCGTCGTCATCGGCAATGATCTTACGATCAAGCAGGCCATGAAGGAACTGATCCGTCAGGCTGATGAGAACGATAATATCTCCACGATCTATGTCACGGACAAAGAAGAAAAGTTCTGCGGTGTCATCGATCTGAAAGACCTGATCCGCGCCAGGGATTACGCCAAGCTCGAGTCCCTGATCGTTACTTCCTACCCGTATGTACATGACCATGAGAAACTCGATGTTTCCATCGAAAAGATCAAGGACTACGCCGAGGATTCTATCCCGGTCCTTAACGATGATGGCAAGATCCTGGGCGTCATCACTTCCCAGGACATCATCGAAGTCGTCGACGATGAGATGGGTGATGACTACGCAAAACTCGCCGGCTTGACCGCAGAGGAGGATCTTAAGGAGACACTTCCCCAGAGCATGAAGAAGCGCCTGCCGTGGCTCGTCACGCTCCTTCTGCTCGGACTTCTGGTATCTTCCGTAGTGGGTCTTTTCGAGAAGGTCGTATCGGAACTTGCGATCGTCGTGTGTTTCCAGACCCTGATCCTGGACATGGCCGGAAATGTCGGCACCCAGTCCCTCGCTGTTACGATCCGTGTGCTCATGGACGAGCAGCTCAAGGCAAGTGAGAAGGTCAAATTCGTCTTTAAAGAGATGCGTGTCGGATTCTTTAATGGCATGCTTCTCGGCTCGCTGACATTTGCCGGCATCGGCCTTTATGTCACGCTCTTCAAGCATTATCCCACGAGCTTTTCCTTTGCCGTAGCGGCCTGCGTCGGCGGATCCCTGTGGATCGCCATGATCGTCTCCAGCCTCGTCGGAACACTGGTTCCGATGTTCTTCCACAAACTCAAGGTCGATCCTGCCGTGGCCTCCGGCCCGCTGATCACCACCGTCAACGATCTTGTGGCGGTCGTGACCTACTACGGATGCGCATGGATCTTCCTGATCAATCTTTATAACCAGCTGATGTAAAAGAAGTGGAATGTCTCCCGGTGATTGAAGTCACTTGGAGACATTTCTTTATTCCCTGCCGTATGAAATCGAAAACTCGAAAATTTTACGGCAGCAAATTGGAACAGGTGCCGTAAAAAAATGGAAATCAAAATCTATACGGCAGTTTTGGGTATGTGTTGCCGTATAAAATCGCGAATTGTAAATCTATACGGCAGTTGGAGCTATGAAGTGCCGTATAAAAATGGAAAAGTGAATATTTTACGGCAAATGGCGAGAAAAATGCCGTATGAAATGAGAAAAGTCAAATCTATACGGCAGGGAGACAAAAAGACTGCCGTATAAAATCGCGTTTTGCGAAAATATACGGCAGATGAGTTTGCTAATGGATAGATATCAGAGCAACACCATTCCGAGCACATCCTTGCGGAGTGTCTTAATGCGGGATACTTCTTCGTTGATGGCATCGTAACGGGAGCTGTTGCGCTTTTCGACCAGGATGACCTTATCGTAGTCGTCGATGTTCTTGATACCTTCGGTGCCGAGAAGGATGTTGCCCTTATACTCGATCTTTCCATCGAGCGCCTTTATCATTTCAGAGAAGTTCGGATCCTTTTCGTCGATCGGGCCGACCATGCAGATCTTGCCTTCTTCGGAAGAAGTGACAGCCAGGATATTCGCTGCAGCCGAGGAGATGACATCCTTGTCGGGATAGAGGGAATCTCCTTCCAGACGCTTGATCCAACGGTTGAAAAGATGCTTCTTTCTTGACGGCAGTACACCCAGCAGCGGGAACGGATATCTGGTCAGAAGATCGCTTCTGTTTCTGACTTTTCCGCCGAGGACATATCTTACATAGATCAGTGCGCAGGCGAGAACGAAGCCCAGGATCAGGCCGATGATGCCGTACTTGAACATACTCTTTTTGACGCTGCTGCTGGCGATGACGTTATCGAGTTTTCTCTGGTTTGAAGCCAGGCTGTTCTCCAGAGTCTTGATCTCGGTATTTGTTTCATCGATCTTCTTGTTGTTCTCATCGATGGTGGTGTACATCTTGGCAATGGAATCCTGGTCGGTTGCCAGCTGCTTCTCGGCAAGAAGCAGGGAATCCTCGAAGGAAACATGGGTGGTGTTCATTTCCCAGTTTACTTCGTAGCCCGTAAAGGTGCTGATGACTGTTGTTGTGCAGTTCGGGTCAATGAGTCCCAGTTCATAGATAATCTTCTGATAGATATAATCCGCGACCTTCTTTGCGATCTCCGGGTCCTTGTTGTAGACGCAGATCTCGACGAACTGGTCGTCCTTGCTCTCGATGGAAATGAGTTCTTCGACGTACTTCTTATCTGCGGAAGTGTTCATGAGATAGCGGATGGTCTCCATGGTCTCGTCCGAGAAAGGAGTCATCATGGTGCAGGCGGCGGAGATACGGCGCAGTGCATCGCTTCTTGTCTTGGCGAAGTCTTCGCTGGCGACTTCCGGAAGAGCGGTGTCGACGGCAAAAGTCACACGGGAGGTTCCACAGTTAAACGGGTCGATATCATAGAAAAGACTATTCTCAAGGTACTCTCTTCTCGTACTATTGAGGGACATGTCTCGTTCTACTTTCTTCTCCGTGTAAGGGATGGAAATGTTCTCGAAAGTATTGCTTTCCTTTTCGAGACGGCTGACCAGGTCTTTCTTGTCGCTGATGTTTTTCTTAAGGGTCGCGATCTTCTCGTTGAGCGTCGGATCGATGCTTACGTGTCTGGCCTTATATGCGCCGAAAGAAGCGCAGATAGCGCCGCTTAGGATCATGACGCAAAAGACAAGAAGGAGCGACTTTAAAAATGCCGCCATAACGTCGGAAAACCTGATCTGGATCTCACTATTGTTCATATAAAACTCCTTGAAGGAACGGATTTTCGAATAATCCCGTGAGGACGAAACACAAGGTGCATTCACGTCCCCTAAGGACCCTATATTATAATACAGCATTATAGCACATGGAAACCTTACAGATTTCTCACCGAAAAAACTGCTTGACAAATACTTTCCGGCAGAGTAATCTAACCTCAAATTAAATCATCAAAAGGCGATGACGAAGAGAAGTAGCCTGTTTTATCGCTTCCAGCGAGTGGGGGATGGTGTAAGCCCCATAGAGTGAATGCAGGTGAATAACACTTCCGAGCTGCGAAATGAAATGCGAAGGTTCCGCAAAGTAGTGGATGCCGATCAGCCACGCGTCAGGTGGCAGGGTTTGATAGAACCCGGTAAGGTGGCTGCGATAGCAGCAATTCAGGTGGTACCGCGATTGTAATAGTCGTCCTGAAGCGATAGGAAGCTTCGGGGCGTTTTTGTTTTCCCGAAGAAAAGATTCGGCCAAGGAAGGCCAAGGAGGAAAGAAGATGGACATTTTAGACGTAAGAGAGATCTTCAGAAACAGACAGGAATACCTCGGGAAAGACGTAACTGTCGGCGGCTGGGTAAGATCGGTACGTGATTCCAAGACATTCGGATTCATCGTACTTCATGACGGTACCTTTTTTGAGCCGATCCAGATCGTGTATCACGATGCACTTCCGAATTTCGAAAAGATCAGTAAGACAAATGTTGGTGCTGCACTTATCGTGAGCGGAACGCTTGTTGCGACACCGGAGGCCAAGCAGCCTTTCGAGATCCAGGCGAAGGAAGTCATTCTCGAAGGTGATTCCACACCGGATTATCCGCTTCAGAAAAAGCGTCACAGCATCGAGTATCTTAGAACGATCACACATCTTCGTCCGAGAACGAACCTGTTTCAGGCGGTCTTCAGAGTAAGATCTCTCTGCGCATATGCGATCCACAAGTTCTTCCAGGAGAGAGATTTCGTATATGTGCATACTCCGCTGATCACGGGTTCCGACTGTGAGGGTGCCGGTGAGATGTTCCAGGTAACGACACTGGATCTCAACAACATTCCGAAGCTCGAAGATGGTTCCATCGACTACAGCCAGGACTTCTTCAACAAGCCGACGAACCTTACGGTAAGTGGCCAGTTGAACGGTGAGACATTCGCGATGGCATTTAAGAACATCTACACATTCGGACCGACGTTCCGTGCAGAGAACAGTAATACCACACGTCACGCTGCCGAGTTCTGGATGATCGAGCCTGAGATCGCTTTTGCTGACCTGAAGGACGATATGCTTCTTGCGGAGTCCATGATCAAGT
>JAFZKB010000033.1 GCA_017551865.1 Clostridiales bacterium
TCATAGGGCGATTTGTTCCCCAATCCCGGTCGTTTCGTACTGTTAATGTGGTTCATCAGCAGCGTAATATCCTCATCAGTATACGGATTCAGACTTCTACCTCTTGGTATAACGTATCGGATAAACTCGTGGTTTTTCTCTTTGTCCGTTTTCTGTTAATTAGATTACAGACAAGATGACAGATTGTCAGCTATAGGAGAATAGCTTTATTTTGCGGAGTTATCGCTCAGTTTTAATACGTAAAAAATCTGTTAATGAACTATAAACGTTTGAATATTCATTACTACTAATTATACTTAAATGTTATACTCGCAGTATGAAATATGTTTTCATGGAATCAAGGGGTGATAGGTATGAGAAATTTCAAAAAGAGTATTTTGTTAACATTAACCGCGATCATTTTGCTGTGCCCAAAGGTTATGGCAGACAATGATGGAACGGCATCATCAAATAACGAGTATACATTTAGTGGAAGTCAATACGTATTGCATACTAAAACGGATAATGGCTTTTCAGGTGGGAAAGCAATTGAAAAAGGTGACCCACATTATGGTTGGTCCATGGGTGATTTTAAAATCACTGGATATACAAGTTATATAGTCGAGAATGACGGCACTGTTGTATTTCTGAAAAATGCTGGGGATCGGGTGAAACTTAGTTTTGAAATGCAGCAGGATAAAGACAAACTCAACGATGACGAGGATATCGTACTTCACTTTGATACCAAGGCTTATGATGAATACTTTCAGACCAAGGTATATCAGCATTCTATGGGTTTGCTTGTAATGCAGCGGACAGATTATCAAAATAAACCAGATGAGCCGATTGTTTTTGAATCCTTCCTTGAATACTCAACCGCACAATATGATAAAGAAGTTCAACTGTGTGAAGAGGGAGATTACGAAGTTGCATTGGATTATGAACTAAAGGTTGACGGTTCTGTTTTGGGTCTAGGATTCATAGATAAAGATTCATATGAGGATTATCGATTTTTCATCAAATTTAAAGTGAGAAATGGAAACTGCATGATTTTTCCAAGAAACCTCACGGGAAATGAATTAACGAACGAGTCTTATGATGAAGAAGGCTTTTTTATTGATTTCGCAAAGTCCAGGTACTTACAGATTTATGTGGAATACAAAGTTCTGGTTGAAGGAAAAGAAGGACTTGTTGAAGATGTTCGTTATAACAGACCTGCTGCTGATGGAGAAAAGTATACTCAACCAGGTATCTATGAGATCACGATTAAAAACCAATATACAGATAAAACGTTAACCAAAACGATATTTGTTGGCGATGATCCTACAATCAAAATGATGGCTATCGATGGTATGTCTCTTCGCGAAGTGAATGAATATTTGTATCCGGAAGAGGAGGAGACAACAGTTCCTACTGAGACGGAACCTCCTGTTACACAGACTGTCCCAACTGAGCAGACAACAGTTCCACCTACTGAAACAACCATAGCGGTGTCTGAGCCGACTGAAGTTGAAGAAAAAGCAACCGGGAAAAGGGACAATAGTGGATTTATACTCGTTTGTGCAGTCGGATCTGTCGTCATAGTAGCAGCGTTATTCTTTCTTGTCTCGATCTTGAAAAAACAAAAAGGATCAGCTTCGTCTTCTCTTGAAACCGAGAGTGCTGAAAGTGTAGAAGATACCTCAGATTCAACTATCCAAGAAGAGGCGATTCCAGAATCCGAATCTGAAATTGAAAAGAAGATTCATACCCCCAATGTAGTTGACGAAGAGAATGATATCTATCCGTACGGACGCACAGTTGCGTATGACAAAGATCTCGATTATACGACAAAAATCGAAAAAACTTCAGAGGATGAGGCGCCTGATTCTTCACAGAAGGAGGAGGGAGAAAAATGAAGAAACTACTGTCAATTGTAATATGCGGTTCTATTCTATTAACATCGTGTGCTGTTTCTTCGCCAAGTCAGCAATCGTCTCTGAATACTTCCAGTTCATCAGATAGTTCTCAAATCGTAACGGAACAAACGACGACGGAACCGGAACTCACTCAATTAGCTGATTATGGGTATTCCTATTCTGATGAAGAATCAGCGAATCAGTTCCGTACCGTTCAAGATGATGATCTGCTTTCTTATATGGAAGACGTAGTCTATTATGATATGATCTCGGACATGGACAGTTCTGAGTACTATGTGGAGAGTGTTCAAGCAGTTTATGTTTCACAGGAATATATTGAAGAGTTGACATACAATTCCCAAGAGAATATCTACTTTGGCTACCATTTGTCAGATATTAGGAATGCGTTTGGGGAAACGCCTTGGTTTTTTACCGTTGATGAAAACGGTCAAACGATAGTTACCGAATATACGTACAAAGAATTTGAATTTGAATTCTCGAATATGCTTAGGGATTTGGCTATTGGAGCAGGAGTGATTCTCGTCTGTGCAACTGTTTCCCTGGTAACAGCACCTGCGTTGCCTGCAGTCAGCATGATTATGATGGTTTCGGCGAAAACGGCAACCACCTTTGCTCTTTCATCGGGTGCTATCGGTGCAGTCTCAAGTGGCTTAGTGACATATGTTCAAACTGGAGATATGAATCAATCATTGCAGTCAGCAATGGATGGTGGAGCGAAGGGATTTAAGATTGGAGCGATTACCGGTGCTGTTGTTGGTGGTGCAAAAGAGATTGCTTTCCTAAAGAGTGCTACAGCGACTAAATATCTAAGTATGAATGAAGCAGCAATAATCCAGCGCCAGACAAAATGGCCAGCTGATGTTATATCAGAAATCCATACTATGGAAGAATATAAAGCCCTTTCCGATGCAAATTTGCAATCTGTTCTTGTTGGCAATAAGTCTGCTCTGATACCTAGTGATGTTGATCTGAATTTAGTCGATTCGAAAGGATTGACGAATCTTCAGCGGATGGAAAAGGGATTGGCCCCAATCGATAAACTGGGTAATTCATACGAACTCCATCATATTGGACAGGAAGCCGAGGGAACATTAGCTATGTTAACTCGGGAACAACATGATAATATTGCATTGCACGGGTTTAAGAAGATCTCCGAGATAAACAGATCGGATTTCGATAAACAGAGAGCACAGTTTTACAAGGATCTATTTCAGATAGTAACGAAAGGAATATAAAATGGACAATTATAACTACATTTTCAGTTTGGATAATGTTGAAACATTTCCAGGGTATGTTGCTTCAGATGAGGCTATTGCTAAAGCGGAGGTAAATCTATCTTTATCATTCTCATCAGAGTATAAGACAGTATTGAAAAATGGAATTGGTCTTATAGGATCTCATGAGTTGACCGGTATTGTCCCGGAAAGACGTTTGAATGTTGTTCAATCAACTTTGGATGAATGGGAAAGAAATCAATTAATTCCGCGAGACCTGTATCTGATAGAGAGAGTGGGTATTGATGGGATACTGATTTGGCAGTCGGAAGATGGTAGCGTGTTTCTTTCTGCACCTCAACAGGATGCGCGAAAAGTAGCAGATTCTCTCGTTTCCTACTATTGCGAAGAAGAGGAAAACGAGGGCGAATGATTATTATTCGCTTAACAAGATTAAGTCCATATAGGCGCTTTTGGAATTTTTCAGCGTTAAACCATTATATCTATTCGGTATATCGTTTGATTTTTGTGTTTGCAGGAATTGTACTCTGCCCTAAACTGATTCGCTGGACGATGAAATTGAAGACTGATATCATGATTTAAAAGAAGAATAGAAATCGTGAGGTTATCATGCTTGTATACTCTGGACTAAAAACAGATTTCATGTTTGATGTGGAAGAGGACGCTCTTGCGCCAAAAATCAAGCAAACTATTCTCGAGAAGATGGGAAGGAATACTCCGGAAAGTGAGTACCGTTCCTGGGAAAACTCCATGAAGAATATGTTTATAGTTCTGAGTGATCCGCAGATCCCAGATAATTCCGGCGTTGCTATTGAGTATAATATTCCACAGACCGCTAAACGTGTTGATTTTATTATTTCTGGGTATGATAAGGAAGGTCATCCGTCTATTGTTGTGATTGAACTGAAACAGTGGGGGACGCTCAAAGCGATCGCGGGTATGGATGCTTTGGTTGAGACATTCACCGGTGGTGCGAACAGAACTGTGGTACATCCTTCCTATCAGGCGTGGTCATACGCGCAACTTATCAAAGACTATAACTCAACAGTGCAGGATAATCAGATTGAAATAAGACCATGTGCTTACCTTCACAACTATGCTCGTGTGGAGAAGGACCCTATCGATAGCGAATGGTATGATGATTATCTTCAGGATGCTCCTGCCTTTACAAAAGGACAGAACGGTAAATTGCGCGAATATATAAAGAAAAGCATCGTCAAGGGTGATAACAAAGAAATTCTTTATCATGTTGAGAATGGTAAGATCCGTCCTTCGAAAAGCCTTCAGGATTGTATTGGAAAGATGATGAAAGGGAATCCTGAGTTTGTCATGATCGATGAGCAGAAGGTGGTATATGAGGAAGTTCTGCGACTTTCTATGCTCTGTCAAAAGGATAGGAAAAAGCGAACCGTTATATGTCAGGGTGGACCGGGAACTGGTAAGACGGTAATAGCTGTGAATCTTCTTGCGGAGCTTACCCAGAAGAATCAGATGGCGCAGTATGTATCGAAGAACAGTGCGCCGAGACAAGTGTATCTTCGAAAGCTTAAAGGCTCATTTACAAAAAGCAACGTAGATAATATGTTCAAGGGATCCGGAAGTTATTATGATGCTCCGGAGAATATGGCGGGAACTTTGATTGTGGATGAGGCACATCGTTTGAACGATAAGTCCGGTCTGTTTCATAACTTAGGAGAAAACCAAATCAAAGAACTCATTCACGCCAGTCTTTGCAGCGTATTCTTTATCGATGAAGACCAACGTGTAACTATGGACGATATCGGCAGTATCGATCAAATCAAGAGATGGGCGCTAGAATCCGACTCACAGGTGTATGAGATGGAATTGGTTTCACAGTTCCGCTGTAATGGTTCCAATGGCTATCTTGCCTGGCTGGATGATGTTCTTCAGATTCATGAAACAGCCAATCCGAATCTGGATGATATCGATTTTGATATTCGGATTTGTGATACACCGGGTGAAGTACGTGATCTTATCTTCGAAAAAAACCGCAGTACGAACCGTGCTCGTATTCTTGCCGGCTATTGCTGGAACTGGAATAAGGATGAAGATAATAACACGGAATACCATGATATTAAGATTGGAGACTTTGAGATGAGTTGGAATCTCAAAGACGGCGCGCCCTTTGCAGTTTCAGATACTTCAGTCAATGAGATAGGTTGTATTCATACTTCCCAAGGGTTGGAGTTTGACTATGCCGGAATCATAATAGGCGAAGATATGCGGTTTGAGAATGGACGAGTTGTAACTGACTTTACAAAGCGAGCTCAAACTGATCAGTCCCTCAAGGGTATCAAGAAATTGTTCAAAGAGAATCCTGAAGAAGCGATGACCCGAGCAGATCAGATTATCCGAAATACTTACCGTACTCTTATGACGCGCGGGATGAAGGGGTGTTATATCTACTGTGTAGATCCGAAACTGGAAAAGTATCTGAAGGATCGATTGAAAACATATAGGATGAATAAAGGTGAAATTACATGAATGATCAGACGAAAGAAAGAATCAGAAAGTTTACAGAGGACAGAAACTGGGATCAGTTCCATTCTCCGGCTAATCTAGCAAAGTCCATTTCAATTGAAGCAAATGAACTTCTGGAATGTTTCCAGTGGAGTGACAATGACTATGATCTTCAACACGTGAAAGAAGAACTGGCGGATGTTATAGTTTACTGCCAAGACATGTTAGATAAACTTGGCTTGGATGAGGACGAGATCGTCAATATGAAGATGGATCAGAATGAGGCTAAGTATCCGGTGGAGAAAGCTAAAGGAAAAGCAGATAAGTATGACGCACTTTGATGTGTATAGCATTTTATAACAGAATTGAAAATGTGAAACTGAAACAGAACGAATACCTTGAATGAAATACTAACTTTAGACTAAGATCTCACAGAATAACACAGAAGCGTTTTCGAGGCATTTTCGAGACGAATTTTGTTATGTTTTCGACCTGAAACGTGCTATAATCCAATTAAATTCTGTTGTTGCTGGTATTTTATGGCATAGCAAACAAGCGTCTCGCAAACCGTTTTGCAAAAGTAAACGCGACCCGCTTTTATTGTTTTATACGGTTGTGTCGGTTACCATCTGCAATAGAATCTAGTTTACTTATTTCAGCTTAAACAAGCTGGGTTTCAGATGGACTTCATCCGCCGGGATGAGGTCCATTTCTAACAAACTCATCAGTTCGTGCATGTCTTCATCGTCATCGGAAATCAGTTCATACGGAGCTTTATTTCCAAGTCCCGGACGTTTCGTACTGTTGATGTGATTCATCAGCAGCGTAATGTCCTCGTCAGTATACGGATTCAGGCTTCGCCCTCTTGGTATAACATATCGGATAAACTCGTGATTTTTCTCGATATGCGGCTTCTGCCACGACGCCATCGGATCACAGTAATAGATACTGGTTCGAGGAACGAGATCCGCGTTGTACTCCAGTTCGATCGGCCGTTTGAATTCGGCTCCGTTATCCGTCAGAATCACGGGAAACAGTCTGTGGAATCTTTCCAGACCCAGGCCAAACTCAAGAAAGTCAAATACGGTCTTTACCGAATCTGCCGTTCCGTCCGGCATCAAGAACAACAACATCACCGAATTCTTCCGAAGGATCATCGTGAGCAGTCTTTTTCCTGATTCCCTTGTGCCTTTTACGGTATCCATCTCAACCGATTCGTACTCGTATGTAAGACTGTGCTTGGCTTCTCTCTGGAAATCCTCATAGGTCCTGCCTTCACGGTATACCTGGTTCAGTCGCTTCTGTCTCTCCTTGCTCCGTCTTCTCCGATAAGCAACTTTCCGTCGCAAGTCGACATTCTTTATCGTCATCTCTCCGGCATCTATATAGTTGTAGATGCTCCGAAGGCAAACCGGCAATTCGTGTTCATGTTCAGCATAGATGTGCGAGAGTGGCTGTCCTTTCTTCACATACTTAGTAATCAGTTCATCCATCTCCCGAAACTGTTCGTCCCTTATCCGGATTCCCATCCTGCTTTCTGAACGCCGTCTGCTTACTGCTGCATCAGCAAACTTAGCACTGTATATGTACTTCGTCTTATGACACAGTTTCTTGTTCGGGCATGTATTACATACATATGGTGCTTTCTCGAACTTGTGGCATGCTGTTGACGCATACCTGCTACAAAGTTCTCTGCAATCGTACGTCTTGCAACTGCAACAGCGATAGGTACATCCGCTGTCGCACAAACCCTTCACTGCGCAATTTCTCACAAATTTGCAATCCTTGCCAAGGAAGTAATGTCCCTTGATCAGCGTCCTGTTGGTTTTCACCTCATGAGATACTGTCGTTGGATGTCTTTTGATTCTTCTTGCAATCTTTTTGAATGACTCACCTCTGCAAATTCCGGTCTCTATGGCTATCCTGTCGGACATATCCAATTGACCCTGTTCGTAGTAAAACATCTTATCCGCTCCTTTCAGCAGATGGCAACGTCCACCACAAACTATATATCGCTTCGGCGCCGAGTACCAGCCCAGCCTCGGCTGGGCTGGTACTCCCTTTCTCATTGCAAGAGTAAACTAGACTTTTTCTGCATTATTCTGTTGTCAAAGTTCAGTGTTAGTTTTTCACTCTAGGGCGACTCTACAAGAGGAATAATATCAGCCATACTGTCCGAATAAACGGACAACATTGATATGGCGCGGAAGGGGAAAGGATCTTTTCGAAAGGAAAACGGGCGGTCAGTACACGAACAGATAGATCCCGAACCACTGGGTGGCGGCGCCCAAAAGGACGAAGATATGCCAGATGAAGTGCATTCCCTTATGCTTTCGGGTAAACGGGATCATGCCGATCGTATAGAAAATGCCGCCGCTCAGGATCAGGATGAACATCCAGATATCGTTTTTGATCATGCCCGGGACGAACAGAAGTCCGCTCCAGCCGATCAGGAAATAGAGCGTAAAGTGAAGCGGCATGAGCCTGGCCGGGCCGAAGATGCCGATAAAAGTGATCCCCGTGATGATCAGGGCCCACTGGATGCAGAACATGACGATGCCCTTGGCGTTGCCCCAGTACACGAGGCAGAGCGGGGCGAAGGTGCCGCCGATCAGAAGATAGATCGAACTGTAGTCGAAGCGTCTCCAGAGTTTCTTGACGAAGAGGCCGCTTTTCCAGGAGTGGTAAAGACAGCTCATCGTGAAAAGGAGGATCAGGCAGATTCCGTAAAAGCAGGATGCCATGACCTTGAGTGAGGTATCGGAACGAAGGAGCATCAGGACAAATCCGGCGATAGACAGCGCCGCACCGACGCCATGGGTGATGGCATTGCCGACTTCTTCGAGGGTCGTCAGCTTCGGCGGTTCATTCTTCTTATCGATCTCTTCTTTTGTCAGACGCTTGAAAAGAGGCATCTCCCCGTGTCCTTCCCGTCAGTATGGGAACGGCCCAAAAAGAAGGATCTTGTCGTCTTTCTTCGGGCGTTCCGGCCACGTATTATTCTATTCTTGAAGGGGCGGTATTTCAAGGGTTTCGGCATCCCCTCCGGTGGATCTTGCGGGGAAGCCGAGGTATTGAGAGAAACCCTCGGCTGTGATAGTATGCGATATATAAAGAGGTGTCGCTTATGAAGATTTGTGCTTTTATCGGTGATATGCTGCGTGACTATTCGTCAAACCTTATCTTGACGCTGAGAAATTGCGCCATCGAGCGAGGTCACAGGATCGATGTCTTCGGAAACTGTTCGGTCCCGAGCGAAAACCCGCTTCATGCGGAGGGCTTAAAGAAGATCCTTTCCCTTCCGAATTATTCCGACTATGACGGCATCATCCTCTGCTCAGATACCCTGCATCACGCAGGTCTCAATAATGAACTTCTCGAAAACCTAACGACCGCTTCGGACCTTCCGCCGGTCGTGAGTATACGTGCCGAAGAATCCGGTTTTTATGCTGTTGTTCCGGACAACCGCCAGATCATGTATGAGATCGCAAAATACGTGATCGAGAAAGTCGGCTGCGGAGATATCGGCTTTGTCACAGGACGTGATGACTTAAACGACTCCCATGAGCGTCTCGCAGGTTTTGAAGATGCAATGGAAGAAGCCGGCTACCGCATCAAGAACAACATGGTCTTCCACGGAAACTACTGGACGAACCAGGGCCGCCAGACCGCAGACTATTTTATCCGCGATGACGGATCTCTTCCGCGCGCCATTATCTGTTCCAATGACTACATGGCTATCGCACTCATCGATGAGCTTCTCCTGCGCGGATATTCGATCCCGAAGGATACTCTGATCACAGGTGTAGATAATCTCGACGCATCTTCCGTTCATGTGCCTTCGGTGACCACTTCCGACATTCCGGAAGAGGCTCTTGGCCGCACCGCGATCGAATGCCTGGAGAAGATCTATGCCGGTGAGACCGTCGATATCAATACGACGGTCCCGGGCCACCTGATCCTGCGTGAAAGTACCGATGAGCATATAACACTTCATGATGTCGAAGCGATGCACCGCCGTCTGGATTCTCTCCAGAGAAACTTCTACGACAGGACCCGTGCTTTCGTTCTTCTGAGTTCCGATTACGAAGATGTGCTGTCCTACGATTCCTGCATCAATTACTCCCTCTCTAATCTTCAGGGCTTCGGAAATTTCAAGAAGATCTTCCTTTGTAAATACTGTGAGACCGACCGACAGGTCGTCGGATACAGTACAGGCATGAAGCCGACCATCGCAGAGATCTCTTTCCCGAATACAGAGCTTCTTCCGGAAGAATTTGACTCGGACGATCCGGCGCTCCGCATCTTCCTTCCAATCTTTTATAAGAGTGAAGTTTACGGATACTGTGTATTCGATCTGGATCCTCATTCCGACATCGTCCTGGATGAAAAACTTGAGTTCAACCTGGTCCTTCTGGGACAGACTCTGAATCGTCTTCGTCTTTACGAGAAACTTTTCGAAGTCAATAACGTCATGGATCTGTACATCAAGGATGCACTGACGGGCCTTCTGAACCGCCGTGGTTTTGAGCAGGGGATCGCGAATTACTTTACCGACGGAACGACCGGAGAATATAAGATCGCTGTGGTCAGCATCGATATGGATGGCCTGAAGGAGATCAACGACAATCTCGGACACTCTGCCGGTGACGAAGCCCTGAAGGGCATCGCCCATTGTCTGGAATCTGTTCTGAAGGAAGGCGAGATCGCTGCCCGTATCGGCGGTGACGAGTTCGAAGCCGTCCTGGTCCTCAACAGTCCGGCACGCATCGGCCAGTTCATCAGAAGTTTCCGTAATTCCATAAAAAAAGCGAATGCGGAAAACCACGCAGAATACACGCTCAGCGCCAGTATCGGCACCTGTGAAGTCTCGGACTGGGACTCTCTCATGGAGTGCATGAACAAGGCGGACAAGATCATGTACATCGAGAAAAAGACGAAAAAGCACCGTACGTAAGCGGTCAAATAATCAAGTAGTTGTCTGAAAACCTTGAAATCATCCTGTAACCGAGTATAATGAAATTAGTAATTGGTTTTTAATTATCAGGGTCATAAGGTGGTAGTCATGTCTAGTTTCTTAGATGTATTAACAGGCAGGACTGACGGGAAACTCGGTAGTCCAGCAGTTGAATTATCGGCAGCAGGGGGATCCTTGGGCAATATGGTGGATGATCCATCATCTAGCAAAAGAGGACGTAATATCCTTGCGGCAGAGGTGAAGGATGCGTCTGCAGCTCACTATGCAAGAGAGCGTGCAGCGGCGGCGAAGGCTCAGATCGAAGCCAGAAAAGCCATGGAAGAATCCCGCAAGGCGAAGGAAGCATTCAAGAAGCCTGAATCCGAAAGCGAAGAGATCAAAGTTAAGGACAGTGTGAGCACGAAAGTGTATCGCCCGAACAATCCTGTGCGTGTACCGAACCCGTCACCACAAGCATCTGTTCGTCCGGGATCTGTAGCTCGGAATACTGAACCGGAACCTGCTGAGAACAATCAGACAGACAATGCCATCAGAAGATCTTTCAGCAGGAATAAATCTGCGGCGGCTATTGCCGCAGAGAAGGCACAGGTAGAGTTTAACCAGGCGAAAGCCCGTGAGAACCGCGCCGTCCAGGAGGCCGTAGATGCTGCCGCGAAAGCGGAAGAAGCAAGACAGGCCGTTGCGAAATCCACTGAGGTCAAGGACGCAGCTGTAAAGGCAGAGAATGAAGCAAACGAAGCGGCAAAGGTCGCTGAGGACGCTTACAATGCCGCAATGGAAGCTGCGAAGGAAGCACAGGCTGCAGCGAATGAGGCAGAGCAGGTCGCAAGAGCTGCCATGAAGAAAGCCAATGAAGCCGTTCGTTTCGCTTCCCAGAAGAAGACCGAGCAGGATGCGAAGTTCACCGCCAGAAGAGCCCGTGAAGAAGCTAGAAAAGCTGCTGAAGAATCCGAGCAGGAAGCGAAGAACGCATGTCTCCATGCTGAGGAACTCGTAAAGACCACCGAGAAGAAGGCAGAGGAAGCCAAGGTCGCTACCAGAAAAGCCGAGGAGATCTTCGAGATCGCCAACAAGCGCAAGATCGAAGAAGACGACCGCATCGCTGCGGAGAAGGCGGAAGAAGCTGCGAAGATCGCCGCTGCCAAGGCCAGAGAGAAAGCCGAAGCCGCAATGAAGAGAGCGGAAGAAGCTATGGCTGCTGCCCGTAAGGCAGAGGAAGAAGCGAAAGCAGCTGCAGCAATGGCTGAGGAAGAAGCCCGTAAGGCAGAACAGCTTGCTCTGAACAAAGCAAAACTGGCAGCTTCCGTGACTGAGTGATCAGTTCCTGATGAGAATGTTAAAAAGAGATCCGGGAAAACCCGGATCTCTTCTTTTTTATCTTAGGAAATGGAATCGCAGAAATCGAATATCTCCTGTTTTCTCGGTTCGACCTGTTCCCTGTATTCGATCGAACAAAGTCCAAGGTGACCGGACGACTCGATCTCCAGATGTCCGTAGAAGTGTTCGATGCTGGAGATGATCCTCTCACACTCCCTCATACTCGGACCCGTCCGGAGCGCGATGGAATATCCTCTCTTCCCGGAAGGGATCGTCTTATGGGGTTCATGGGTGTTGCACCATGGTGTACATCTGTCGATGAAAGCTTTGAACTGTCCCGGGATATCCGCCCAGTAGGAAGGCGATACAGAGACGATCACGTCCGCTTCCTCGAATTCCTTCATAAGAAGATCCACATCGTCCTGCTGGATGCATTCGGCTGTGGCGTGGCAGCTTCTGCAACCTTTACAGTAGGAAAAGTCATAGTCGTCGATACAGACCGCTTTGACATCGAACTTCCCGGAGAGCCTCTCCGATACCAGCCGGACGATCTCCGCCGTCGCGCCCGTCTTTACAGGACTGCAATTGATGATAAGTGCTTTCATTATTCATCCCCCTTATTTCTCACCGATCACGGCGATATTTCTCTCAAACATCCTCTTCGGAAGGATCGAACGGTAGATATCCTTATACCCCTCCGCGATCTCCTCTTCCGTATGAGTCCCGTGGAGCGGATACTCTAAAAGAAGATACTCCACCCCGAATCCGATGACTCGCACATGAGTGTTCACGCAGCCCGCTTTTAAGTAAAACGAAAGGCGCCTTCGGCGCTCTTTCTTCTCCTTTGGGGATCCGGTATCCGGGTCTTCGATTTCAATTATTGTAACCCCAAATGAGGTGTTTTTCACGGCGGAACTTAAAAAATCCGAGCCGATGCCTTTGCCGCGCATCTTCGGCACGACGGCATAGTAATCCAGGAGGCATTTCTCTTGAAAGAAAACGAAGAAAGCATATGCCAGGATCTCCTCTTCTTCGGAAAAAGCACCGATACAGATATACTGCCCGTCCCGGATCGACTTTTCGATCCTCGAAAGAGGCTTGCGCTCATCATCCGGGAAGTCATAGTAAAGGTACTCTTTATAGATCTTCCGTATTTCACTTAATGTCAGTTCACGTATCTTCATAGATCCTCTGCCAGGCAGTTCTTTTTATGTCTTTTTTCCCCTCGTAAGTTGAAAGATCGCAATACAGTCGACGAGCATATACGCAGCGGCCATAATGCTTCCCATAGTCATTTTCCGGCATACATTCAGATATACACCTGTCCCGATCAGAATAAGGATCGCGATCCAGCAGAAGATGGCCGCACTTTTTCTTCTATGGAAGGTCTCAAAGTCCGGCAATGTCACACAGATGCTCAGAGATTCAATAAGAAACAGAAACGCCGTCAGGCCGCCCTGAGTTCCGGGATTTACATACACAAAGGAAAAGGCGAACAGCTGCAGAAAGACCGCCAGCGCGATAAAGCAGCCCCGGTAGATCCAGATTTCCGGTGGACCTTCAGGAACAGGGACATACTCGAAAAGGCGGAAATATCCGATGAAAAAAAAGATCCCGGAACCAATCATCAGAATCATTCCGACGCCTTCATTGTTCCAGGGAAAATAAAACAGCAGAAAAAAAGAAAACACCAGGCACGCTGTGGAAAGCAGCACATCCAGGATCTTTACGATTATGGGACGGTTCTTCTTATTCTCTTCTTCCACGTCCGTGCCTCTTCCTGTCCTCTCTTTTGCGCGGTTTCAAATAACGATTTTTCTTATTTTACCATATCGTCCAAGATCTCTTTCGCGCGGTAAAAGACCGGAAGCTCACGTCTTCCGACCAGTCTTCCAAGAGGCGTCTCTTCCCGCTTTCTATATTCGGCGATCACCTCATCGGCGGTAAGCTTCATCGTGGACAGATGGAAATCCTCGATCTCATCTTTCGTCAGATGCTTCTCCCCGAAAGACTTGATCCTGCAAAGAAAATAGTTCGATATGTTATGGCGGTGGATGACGTTATAGTAGTCACTTACGACTCCGATCTTACAGATCACTTCCACCTCGGCTCCGAGCTCTTCGCTCAGTTCCCTGCGGATCGCAGTATCTAAATCTTCGCCCTTTTCCACCCCGCCGCCGGGTGTCTCGATCGTAACTGCCTGTCCGAAAAGATCGTCTCTTTCCGCGCGGATGAAATAGAAATATCCGTCATCATCGAACACGATAGCACGTGCGATATGACGGTCGTGATCTATATACTCCAGCGGCCATTCATTATCCTGAAATTCATTTCTCAGCTCTGTCATTTTTCGCTCCTGATTCCATTCGTATCTAAAGTATAATCCAAGGTCAGATTTCCCGCTACAAGCTGTCTTCATGCTTCACAAGGAGTTCGTGCGAATACACTTTCTCCTGATCTGATTCTCTTACTATCTTCCACAGTTTCGCAGCAGTTTTCAACCTGTCCGGGAAAACTTCTGTTGCCGGGTCCGCACAGAAATCCTTTATACTGTCAAAGTCCGGTCGTTCCATTTACGTATCCCTTTTGAAATCCAGGCGCTGAAGTGCTTTTCCGTTCGGAAGATCCTTGAGAGTATTCAGGATCAGTGAATAACCGATCTCCTTCATCGCCTCTTCAAGTGCACTTCCTTCCATCTGGTGGTGCACTTCATCCAATCTATCGAACGCATGCAGATAAGGCGAATCCGACACCCACTGTGTAGTGTCCGTATTGATCTGGATCACGCAGGAAACATACTCCGGATCGATCTTCTGAATCGCATTCTGAAAAGCAGGATATCCAATGTACTCGATCAGAAGATTGGCGATCACGAGCTGTGTTTCCGTAAGTTTATCTGCTTCGTTGATCAGATCGATCTGAAGGCATTTCAAAACACCTTCAAGCTGAGGATATCTCTTCTCTACTTCGCGAAGATACTCCTCGTTGATATCCACACCATACACGGTCTTATACTTGTCCGTCCGGACGTGTTCCAGACCGTTACCTCCGGCCACGCCGAGAACCATGGAAGTCTCGACCGGATAGGCTTCGAACTGTTCTTTCATGAGCGCATTCATCGTCTGGAGCTGATGGACGGAATCCAGGCTCATGTGGTTCTCATAGTCATCCAGTTTTATCTCATTCCATGGGTTTTTAGAAGTATCCATGTCCTCACCTGATGTAGTCACTTATTTCTTTCTGATCGCCCAGTAGTTCTTGTACGCGTAATGGTCTTCGCCGCCAACGAGGAATCTGTCTGATTTCTCAAAACCAAACTTCTTCGCCGCGTCGATCCTCTCTACCGCATAAAGCGGGATCTTCGTGATGATCTCTTCACATTCAAGAAGATCGTATGCCTGCGGGATCAAAAGCGAGAAGATCTCCTGTAGTTCATCGGACTTCTCGTAGTCGCTTCTTACGTCCAGACGGATCAGTCCGTCGCCGTCAAATTCATCCTCCGAAGGCCGGTGGAACATCTCGATTGTACCAATGGCCTTGGAGATATGCTTATCGATTATTGTCAGGCGGACAAACCATTTTCCTTCATAAGATTCGAGCCAGAAACGGATCGCG
Organism: Clostridiales bacterium; assembly: GCA_017551865.1. Taxonomy (GTDB): domain Bacteria; phylum Bacillota; class Clostridia; order Saccharofermentanales; family Saccharofermentanaceae; genus Scatonaster. Next base: position 15,525 of record JAFZKB010000033.1, read on the forward strand.
TTATCCATCTTCTCCTTCGTGTCGTAATAGAAGTTATCTTCGTGGCAGTTGTCGCTGTTGAAAAACGGAAGCGCCTGCTTGTCCCCGTATACTTTCAGAAGATCTTCGGAATCTTCCTCCTTCACAAAGCGCATCAGCCATCTTTCATTTTCAAGTACAGGACACTGTTCGAATATATTGCTCATTACATTTTCCTCCTAAATCAATATTCGTAAGATCGGTTTGTAACCTGCAGACCTGCAACATAGTCGCATCCTTTTTCTTTCACGTTATTCGGATCCATCGGGTAGTGGATGTTATACGAAACACTCTTTTCTCCAAACCGGTCCGCAAGAAATTCTTCGTCAATATGTCCTCCAACAATTTCGAGACACACCATAACGTGATCATCTCCGGGAACGATCTCTTTTTCCCAGAGATACTTACATTCCAGGTTCATGAAGCATTCTTTTACCATCGGTGCATCGACCCAGGAAGCCTTCTCCACCGTCAATCCGGACGCAGAGATCTCATCTGCTTCAAACTGATTATTCTGGATCGTTTTCATGCAGTCTTCGTACTTGTCCGAAGACATGAAATTGATGACCGCTTCTTTCTTCTCATTCAGCGTCTGATGCAGGTGACCGCCTTTTAGGACACTCGCCAGTACAGCGAAATATCCGTTTCCGCGATCTGCGCTGGTGAACGTCGCCCACGACTGCATGGTCGCATTCGGCTGTCCGTTGGACTTATATGTGGTCACAAGGAACATCGGTGTCGGGATCCCCATCACGAATTCCTTCCAGTCGAATCCGAAATTACTGGAGAACTCCGCATAGGTTCCATGAAGAGAAGATGGGATTTCATTATAGTGTTGTTTCATATTATTTCTCCTAATTCTGTATGTGATAAGGCGAACCGCCTGAAAATAGTTCGTTTTCGTTCAGTATAACATAGCCTCTTTCTGCAGGTTCCGTGATACAATCTGAATCAATAAATAGACAATGGAGAAGATTCATGGACAGAAAGATCATCATTGCTCAGCCTAAAGATGCAGATATCGTTTACGAGATCACTCAGGTCACGATCAACACGGTATATCCGAAATACTATCCGGTAGGTGCGGTCGAATTCTTCAGCCGGCATCATTCGATGGATAAGATCGTTTCCGATATCGCAAATGGAAACGTGTATCTTCTGAATGTTGACGGAAAGACCGTCGGCACGGTAACAGTCGCTGAGAATCACATCTGCAGGCTCTTCGTTCTTCCCGAATGCCAGCATCAGGGCTTCGGAAAAGCACTGATGGACTTTGCTGAAGAGAAGATCTTTTCGTCCTTCGATACGATCGAACTGGATGCGTCTTTCCCTGCCAAAAGAATCTATCTTAAGCGTGGATATACCGAAATCGAATATAACGTGATCGATGCCGCAAACGGCGATCACTTATGTTATGACGTTATGAGAAAGAACCGCTGATCCCGAGGTTCTCTCTGGCTTCCATATTGTTTCCGAGGACCATTGCCGCCTTCTCACAAGAAGCGACTTCGCTGCAGTCCGCGCATGTCTCATACTTCTTTTCCGAAGAACAGATCTTGATCGGACACATGGATTCACAGAAAGGAAACTTCACGCCCGGAATACGGCATCCTGTGCAGTTGATCATCTCCGGCGTGATCTCGACTTCGTTCATGACAGACCACTCTTTCGCCACTTTCTGACGAAGCGCATCATCATTATTCATCGTCGCGACACGTGCTTCACACTTCTCGCAGTCCAAGCCGCAATATGCAATAAATTCGTTCATATAGACACCTTCCTTGTTATGGATTTGTCGACCTCTATATTGTAGCACATTTGTTCGGTTTTATTCAAGGGATTTCCTATGATACGGAGAAGCTTTTCTCTTATTTCAGGTCACAGAGAAGGCCCGCAAAGGGGAATTTATAGAGGAGTGCCTTGTTTCCGAAGAACTCAACTTCTTTACCCTCGGCTTCGCCGGCACAGACCTGTTCCGCGCCCTCTTTGAGTTTTCCGATCAGGTCGGGAGAAACCGGGAAGGAGCCGTGCATCGGATAGATCTCATCGAACTGATCCGCATACTCGGAAAGGTGTCCGAGGCTCGCGATATAATCATCGAGATTTCTCATCGGGCCGAACATGAAGATATGGCTGTCCGAGACGGTATCGCCGCTGACTAGGACCCTGTTCTTCACATCGAGGATCGCGATGCTTCCGGGAGTATGTCCCGGGATATCGATCACACGAAGGACACGTCCGCCGAGGTCGATCTCATCGCCTTCTTTTACCGGCAGGATCGTACCCTGTCCCTTGAAGTTTCTGTAGTTTTCTTCCTCGTTCGGAGACATATAGATTTCGGGAAAAGCACTGTTGCCGGAGATGTGATCCGGATCCGCATGCGTGTTGATGAGGATCAACGGAAGATCCGTGACTCCTTCGGCGATCTCTTTTGCATCCGGCGTGGTCATGCCCGTATCGATCAGCGCGGCTTTTTCCGTGCCGCAGAAAAGGAGGAATCTCACTCCGCCATCCTCGATTCTCCAGGTACTGTCATTGATTTTGATCACGTCTGCCATGTTGCTCTCCTCCTTCAAAGATCTTCTTACTGTTTTAGTCTATCACACTCTTCTCTATCTATAAGAAAGGCGGCTAAATCACCTGTTTCGGAATACTGAAAACGGATTTACCACCCCTGGTAAATTCTCGCCGCTTTTCGGTTTAGGACAACTAAATTTCTCTCTTTTGCCACCCGATTTGCAACCCTGTTAAACCGTTTTTTTCGATTTTTGAAGAAGCAAATTTAGTATAACTAAAGTCTTTCACGCTTTTTCAATTGCTTTTTACCTTTGAGGCTCTATAATGAAGGCAGAAGGGTAAGAAGCTGGCGCTGAAGGATATATGGTTTCAAGTGAATAGGGGGAGGGGTATAAATGGAGAACATTGATATTACCGATTTCACTGTTAGGGAACAGGTTTCAGTTAATATAAAACGTCTGCTGGAGCAGAACGGCATCAATCAGAAGCAGCTGGCCGAGAAGACACATGTCGCCGAAGCACTGATCTCCTCATATAAAAATGGGAAGACGCTTCCGCCACTTAGTTTTCTTCTGTCGCTCAAGAGCATCTACGGCATCTCGATCGATGATTTCCTTTCAAAGGACATCACCCCTGCAGCCTACGATGCCATCCCGCCGACTTCCGAGATCGAGAAGGAAGAGCTGGAGGATTATTCCCGCTACGAAGGCACGTATTACCTCTATTACTTTAATACCGGTAACTACAAGGGAAACGATCACAATCCGCCTTCCGCATCGCTGATGTTCGGCATCCTGCATATCTATGCCACACCGTCTCCCGTGAACAGCCTCGGACACAGTGTCGTCTGCATCATGGGGATCCCGTCCCGCACCGAAGCGATCGGGACGCGCTATCGCATCGAGACAGAAATCAGAAACCACGGCGGATCTTTTGCCAAGTATGTAGAAAGCAATTATTCGAAAAGAAACCTGAAGGCAGAAAAGGAAGAGGAGATCCGGTCGAAAAAGGAGACCGGTCCGGCGGAAGAAGAGATAAGGTATCCCGGTATCCCTTACTATGGCGTCTTCGAGATGAATCACAATCACGCATTCATCACGATCAAGCAGAGCAATAAGGATCAGGCACTCATCATACTCCACCGGCCGCCTGTACCGTCTGATGCATCGAAATACAGCAGCGGGATCGGGACCATTAATTCCATTTCCAAAGGACGTGAGCCGATGCCCGCGATCCAGTTTATCGGACTTTCCAGAGAGAATACCCGTCTTTCCGACGAAGAACTGCATCACATGCTGCTCCTGAGCCATATCTCCGTGAAAGATTCCCATGACACCGATGAACTGATCCAGTTCATCAAGAAACAGTACGCGGAACCGGACGAGGATGTTTCCGATTTCCAGCGTGATATTACAGTAAAAGGAGCGCTCTCCGCTTACGTTAAGCGAGTGGTGGACAGGAACCTGTTCCGCGTCGGCAAGATCTCGAATCGTGACGACGATGCATGGTATCACATGCTCAAGGACACTTTCCTGAAACAGTGATCGATGTTTCTTCGGGGGGAGGGATAGTATATGAATAAGACCTGTACTATTAACGACATCATCCATACCATGCAGAATAATCACTCGATCGTCTATAAGCCTTATCTGCGGAAGGCCTATAACTTCGCGGCCGAAAAGCACGACGGCGTTTTCAGGAAATCCGGCGAGCCGTACATCAATCACCCGCTTCGGGTCGCCCATTTTCTGGCGTCCTGGGGACTGGAGTGCGACACGATCATCGCGGCACTTCTTCACGATGTCGTCGAAGACTGTGATGTCACTGTCGAAGATATCAGCGAGATGTTCAGCGAGAACATCGCCCGTCTGGTCGATAACGTCACCTCGATCGACGGATCCATCACCGAGGCCGAAAAGAGCACGCTCACGAAAGAAGAGATCGACCGAATGTCGGAGGTCAAACTTCTTGAGAACATGAACCGAAAGGCTCTGCTCATCAAGATCGCTGACCGCCTCGACAACCTCTACACGATCGGGTGTTTTCCCATCAATAAGCAGATCAAAAAGGCCCGCGACACCAGAGAGATCATCATTCCTCTTGCCGAGCTGGCCAAAGCCTATTACCTGGCCGACGAGCTTTCAAACCTCTGTTTACGCATCGAACACAAGGACACTTATGACGAGATCTCCGAAGCCTACCAGATCCTGCTTCTTCAGAACAACATTTCCACCACATTCGTTATCAACAAGATACATTCCCTGATTTCAGATCTTTCCAAACTGAATGATCTTCCGATCCGAAACGGCGGCGTCGCCGATCAGGACGCACTCACATTAAGTAAAGCCATCGCAAAATTCGAATGCAATAAACGATCCATCGCAAGCCTTCGCCGCCAGACTGTCAAGACTCTCGAAAACTGCAACAGTTCCCTTCGCGGGATCTTCACGAAAGCAGAGATCCCTCTTTATGACATGACATTCGTGATCAAGGATTCTTTTCTCGATGAGAATCCGAAAAAGACTGCAGCCGATGTATTCTTCTCTTTTTATGATAAATATCTGCTCGATCTCGGCATGGAGATCGAAAAGTTCGCCAGGACCTCGGATGGCCATTCCTCCTACCTTCTTCTCAGGGACGAGATGGAAAACCGCTACCGTGTCTTCGTGCGAAGTGAACTGGATTATATCCGCTTCCGGATCGGAGATATCGTGGATGAGATGGACGGATTCAACATCAAAGGCGTGGATCCGTATGAGCCTTCCGGCTTCCGAAATAAGAAGATCAAAGTCTATAAGCAGGACGGCTCCGAGATGTATATCGATGATGGCGCCACCGTACTTGATTTCGCCTTCGCGATCCATTCCGACATCGGCCTGCATTTTGACTACGCGACCATCGACGGCAATCCCGACCGGCTCGGCCCGCACGTCCGCTTAAGCGAAGGCGACAGGGTCGTCGTCTATCACTCATTGAAAGTGACGCCATCCATCACGTGGTTCCGTCACGTCAAGACCAGCAACGCTATCAATCACCTCATCGCTGAATTTGTAGATGCGAAGAAGAAAGATCCGGAGTAATTCCGGATCTTTCTATGCTTCCTCAACTAGCTTTTCCAGTTCACTGATCATGTACCCGACATCCTCCGGTTTATGCGCATCCGAGGATGTGATGATCGGCACATCATGTTTCTTCAGGATCGAAATGAGTTCCGGTTCCATGCCGGGGATCGTCGTGTCCGGACATCTTCTGTAGGCACCGCTGTTCTGGTCGGCGTACATGCCGTTTCTTTTCAATGCTTCCGCCAGTTTTTCATAATATTCCGTCAGCGGAAAAGATGCCTTATGTCCGAAAAGCTTTAGTGTATCCGGATGCCCGATCCCGCTAAAAAGACCGCTGTCCGCAAGTTTTACGGAGTCTTCGAAATATCTTCTGTATGTGCTGTCCACATCGATCCCATCCCAGAGTTCGGCGGTATGGTCGAAGGCAAAATCTCCGACGAAATGCATGCTTCCGAGAAGAAAATCCAGTCCCAGGTCTTTCGTGTTCTTATAAATGAGATCTTCCCATTCCTTGAAGTAGCAGACCTCCAGGCCGAACTTGATCGTCACCGGATAGGTCTTTTCCCGTACTTTCTCAATCAGTTCCAGATATTCCGAAAGGCTCTTATATGCAGCCTTTCTCTGAAACCAGTCATTCACGAAATCACTGGCCGCACGTGCTGAATCGTACATGGGGGAAAATTCCGGGAACATATAGTTATGCTCGAGAAGACGGATCTCACTTAGATCCATCTCCACTGCCTTTTTCACAAATTCATCGATCCACTCCAGTGTATAGGGACCGTATTCGACATGAATATGTCCGTCAATCTTTTTCATAAAATACAATATCCATCCGTTCGCTAATATGTTCTATCTTACCTGTCTGATGGTAGCCGAGCTTCTCGTAAAGATGCAGGTTTCCCTTCTCCTGCAGGATCGTGTCGAGACACCAGTTGTCCGGTCCGTAGATCTTCTCGGCTTCAAGGATCGCCTGCTGCGCATATCCTTTACCACGGAATTCCTCCATGATCCAGATCGGCGAGATGCGTTTTCTCGATCCGTCTTTCTTATCGACCACGCGGATAACACCGACGTTTTTATTCTCCGCCACGATGAAATAATAGGTCGTCCAGGGCTGATCAAAACGCGCTTCGATCTTATCGAGTTTTTCTGCCCCGGGGCTCATATCGTAGTCCTGATACTTTTCAAGAAGTCCGGAAAAAGCCTCGACCTGCATCTTCCAGACCGTCTCCAGATCTTCCTTTTTCACCGGCACGAGTTTCACACCACGGCGAAGCACGGAATACTGTCCCGGAAATACTTCCTCCAGGATCTTAAGCTCCAGCTCCTGACGGTGGGTAAAGTGCGCGATCAGATCCTCTTCGCCCGATGTCCCCTTCGCCTTCGAATATGGACAGTTGTCGAAGAAGCCCATCATCAGCGGGAACCAGATTTCATTTCCATTCTCGTCCGAGCGCTCCTTACGGATCACCTGTAGATTGCCGCGGATGTCCTCCGCCTTCAGGTACATGATATGATACTTCTTCCCGTCAAGTGCTTTTCGGACATCTTTATAGAAAGCGATGATCTCGTCATCCGTGCAGACGCGGAACAGCATCATGTCCTCGACAATGTTCTGAAGAAGCGAGCACTCGAAGATGTTTCCGTCCCCGTTCCAGTTTTGAAAACGCGTCAGAATGATCTTCTTAAACTCGTCAAAAGAGACGCGGTTGTTGTAGATCTCATACTGCTCAAGATCCTGATAGAAGCTCCGATTCTCCGTCCTGACTTTCGTGTAGCACACGATGACATGGTCGCCTTCGAAATATGTTTTTTCTTCGATCTGGTCAGAAAGCTCAGGGTATTTCAGAAGCTTCTCTTCGTACACATCTTTAGTAAGATAAGCGCACCACGCCAGTTCCACCGGAGAATACTCGCCTTCGCGGATAGCCGTATAGTTCGGAAAATTCTCCGAAAGCTGCCCGACCAGTGTCGTTTTTCCACTGCTCTGAAGACCTTCTACAAAATAGTTCATATAGTTCCTCCCGTTCACTACAGCCGGTTTTTCCATGCGGCCGGCCTCTGTTTTAGAGCGGGCTTTCGATCGTGATCATCGTCTCGGTAAAGCCGTTTCTCTTATAAAAACGTAGCCCGTCCGTATTCCCCGGGAATACCTGCGTGCGGAAAAAATCCGCACCGTTTTCTCTTCCGTATTTTTTCACCGTATCCATGAACATGGATCCGATCCCTCTGTTTCTGTATTCTGCCGTAATGACCAGGTCCTGAAGATACATCGCCGTCTCTGGTTTTAAGCACGAGAAGGGCTTGCTCTTGATGAGCACCACATGTGCAAATCCGATCACTTTTCCGTCATCCTCCGCAACGAAAAGTGCCTGTTTATCGCTCTTTAGTATCTCCGCCATATACTCCGACCTGGTCCCCTTCGGGCTTAAGACGAAGTGCTGCGGCTGGTAAAAAACGCCGTCCTCTTCGAGCTCTCTGTATAGGTCTTCGAGGATCTCAAAATCTTCTTTTTCCGCTCTGCGAATATTGATCATCTACTTCTCCCTGCAAGCATTATTCTTAACTATTCTAACGCACATACCGCATAAGCCGCATGTTCCTCATAGTTTAATCCTTTTCTCTTCTTCGGATGATCGCGCTTACTTTGACCGCATCCTCGAAATCTTCTTCGGAGATGCCCAGGGCTTTTATATCGTCCGCGATAGCCTGCTTATAGATCGCAAGGCCTTCCTGCGAAAACTCGTCGAAGATCACATAGGTCCTTGCGTAGTCGAAAACGGCCGGTGCGATCCGGGCATTCATCCAGTCGATGATCACATATTCCGGATACTTCATTTCGCCTTGATCTGAGCGATCTTTATTTACCGCATCCATCGCACCGTTCGGGATCATGATGTTCAGGAAATGCATGTCCAGATGACATATGCAGGACGGGTACTTTTCGGAAAGACGCGAGATGATCGGGAGGATCGTATCCTGATCCTCTTTTTCTAATCCCATGCCGGCTGTCGCAATCAGCGGAGGCATTTTAATACCCTCGACCGGTGCGGCGTGTACTTTTCGAAAAGCTTCCGCCAGGATTCCGAACCCTTCGATATATCCTGAAAGGACGATCTTCTCGAGCTCTTCGCCCTCGATGAGATCCATCTTAATGATGTGTGCATCGTCGGTATCGTAGTAGCGGATCGGGCAGATCCCCCGTTCATTGACCGCTCTCTGCTGATCTTTTTCAAATGCGATCCACTCCGCCGGATAGGTGTTTTTATAGACCTTATAAGCGTATCCCTGATAGCGGAATACTTCCGCCTGCGCGCCTTTCCCGATAATGACTTCAGACCCGTCGAACTTCATTTTTATTTCCTTCTTCCGTTCTTTTCTCTTTCCTTTGCCAGCATTTTCCGGAACGTTTCCAGATACGCTTCAAAACGTGCATCGTCTCTGCCTTTTATGCATTCTCCTTTAAACTTACATAGATACCGGAAAGTCGTAAAATCGCCCTTTTCCTGAATAGTGCACTCGATATACGGCAGGGTGACTGTTCCTTCCAGATCTTCCGGAAAAGCCGCGAGAAGTCTGGCCAGTTCTCCCATGGTGAGTTTGCTGATATTCATGTCCAGCACTTCGATCCTGCTTCTGCTAAGGCACAGAAGATCACCATCTCTGACTTTCTTCCCGTACCAGGCAAAGCATTTCACGGTGCTGTTGAGAAGGGGCTTAAGCGAGTCGATCTCCATCGTTCCCCATACGTAGTTCCCGAGGTCGAAGACCTCAAGAGCCGGCGCCTTTTCGATGCCGGAAATGCTCCGAAGTTTCGTCATGTCATAAAGCGCGAGGATCCGAAGTTTCGTATTCGAACTTAAGTCCCACAGTCCTTTTACATGCTGATTATGGAAAAACCGGAGATATTCCACATTATGAAGTTTTGAAAGCTTGGAGAGATCTTTGACCCTCTTATTCTTCCAGAAAGATATGGTCGTAAACCGCTCCGCGTATGTATCGACGAAATACTCGAAGGTATCCTGATCGAGCCCGGAGATCTGTATCGTTTTTGCCTCCGGAAAAGAAGCGATTGTGTCGATCTGTTCTCTGGTGATCCTGCCGCCATCCACTTCTTTTTGCGTTAGATCGATATCAAATGCTTTCCGTTCTATAAAACTCTCTACCGTTCTCATTCGGGGGCCCCCTCTTTTTTCATCTCAAGATCTCGTCGATCGTCGACACCGTGCTGAATGTGCCCTTGTTCTCCGCGATGATCTCCTTCATCTTCTGAAGTTCGAAGTAGTTCACGTAGCAGATAAGTGTCTTATTCTCGCCGGCGATCGCCCCGTAGGAATCCATGATCGTACAGGTCTTGTTGAGTTTCTTCTTTATCGCCGCCACAAGCTTGTCCGGTTCTTTGGTAATGATCGTGACCTGCTTGATCGCTTCGAAATGATCTGTGAAGTGATCGATGACGGCGGTCGCAACAACGTACACCAGAAGGCTCAACAGCGCGGCGTTTCGGTTGATGAGAATAAAGGCGGCCAGATAGACGCACGCATTGAATCCGATCAGGATCCCCGACATGCTGAAGTTTCTGCCGGTCTTATCGGAAAGTTTCTTGATGATGATATTGGCAAAGATCTCCGACCCGTCGATGCATCCGCCGTGGCGAAGAATGAGCGACAGCCCCAGTCCGAGGATCGCGCCGCCAAAGGCCACAGCCAAGAAATGCTCTGTGTTCAGAACGAAGGGGATCTCTTCGAAGATATCCAGTCCGACGGTGTAGATGATCGCGCCAAAGAGCGCCTTTATGCTGAATCTTGTGCCCAGAAGCAGGAATCCGCCAAGTATGAACGGTAGAAATACGATAAGCACACATGGCGACAGCGGGAACGCGGTCATCTTGCTGATGATGATCGCCACACCTGCCGTTCCGTAATCGATCGCATCGTTCGGAAGCAGGATGCAGGCGACCGAAAAGGCCGCCATCAGGGCGCCGATCATGATCATCACATAGGAAAAGATCTCTTTCAGAAATTTCTTATTCATTAGTCAGTCGATCTGCTCCTTTGCAAACTGCAGTGATCTTAAGGGGGCACTACCCGGTCCTTTTTACTGAGGTCTGATCATCAGAGGCATCTTAAAAGCCGCCTCATACCCGCGGGCATTGAGCTCTGCGATCACGACCTTGTTCAAGCGGTTTCCTTCCAGCATCAGGAACTTCACATCCCTCATGGAGTCGGCCTTTGAAGAGAGTTCTCTTGTCAAGATCTCGCGGGTGATATTCTTTACTTCTTCTCTTTGTCCTGCGGCATCAAGTGAGCTTACGCCCATCGGTTTTGCCAGGATCGCGCCGGAGATCTTCACCAGGACATCCTGCCCTTGAGAATTCGTACCAAGTGCGATCGGTTCCATCTCCATCAGAGAGGCCATGATGACACCCTCCGGAAGCTTGCTCTGCGGACGAGCCTGAGGTCTGGCCAGCGGTCTCTGCGCAGCTTCTGCCGCCGCCTTCTCCGCACGCTGTCTCTCAATGTTTGCGTTTGCAGCATCTTTTGCCGCAGCCATTGCCTGTTTAAAGTTATCTAAAAAGCCCATGTTCCATTCTCCTCCTGAACATTTCACTCTTCGATTATAACATTAACCAGTAAATCGATTGTAGCGCAGTTTCAGGAAGATGTCTTTACTCCCGCAGTATAAATCAGGGGCGTAAAAATGTCCGGAAAAGCAGTTTTTCTCATGCTTTGTAGCAGAGGATCCGTTCCTTCTTCATGTCATTACAGAGACGAAGATCCATTCCGGAAACATCGTACACGCGTATGATGTCCGAGAGTTCTTCCGCCTTCGGAGCGAATTCGGAAAGACGGTTCGGAAGGCCATCCAGAAGTTCAGGTTGGAAAGCAATCGTCTTTTCGTTCTCGAACAGCGCGTTATAGAGGATACCCGCCTCAACAAGATCCTGGAAGAAATGACTTCCGTACGAAAGCTCGGGGTTATACCCCGCGCGCGAATCCGCGATCTCGCAGATACATTCAAACTCACTGATGTCTGAGAAAAGTGCTGGCACACCAAGTTCCGGAGAAGAGGTTCCGATACGGCCCGGCGTCAGAAGGAGCATCGTCTTTTCTTTGCCTCGCATCGCCCAGTTGACGGCGCCCAGTGCTTTTCCCACACTGTACTTATCTTTGAAAGGCATGTTATAGTACTTGACCGGATCGATGGAAACGACCATGTCGATCTTTTCAAGACGCGAAAGTCCCATCGAAGAACCCTTGCATTCGAAGAGAATCTTTTCCTTTTCGACTTCCTCCGGAAGCTCCATCTCTTCGGCATCCTGATAGACCTGAAGCGGCCGGCACTGCAGGAGGTTGATTACATAATCTCCGTCCTCGGAAAGGTTGATCGTAAACTCCGTATCGACCGGGTAATCGTACTCTTTCTGGATCGTGCTTAAGATCTCCTGCATCTGCTTCATGAGGGTCTCTTTTTCAACGATCCCCAGGCACGAAACAAACTCGATATCCCTTGCCATGCCGCGCTCTCTGAACATCCTCTCGGTGATGTAATCGTGCTCGAAAAGGAGCCGCTTCATGAAGTCCGGAAGGAACGGTTTTACCTTATCCGGATCGATCTGCTCGAGCTGCCTGGAAGTGCGGTTCATAAGCTCCATCTTCCGCTGCGAATGCTGGTGCTTTTCGACCGAATCACGCATCGGCTGGGCCTTCGGTTTATCGAGGCTGACGAGTCTCGGATACGATCCTTCTGTTCTATCTACGGCAGAGGTTCCGAGGCCCATGACAAGACGCAGCATTCCCGCGTTCGGATCGAGGTCATCCATGAACCTGTACGGGCTGAAAGAATAGCCTACACCGGCGACGCACGGCATATAGAATTCGCCGTAGTACGAGCCCGAAACGCGCATGACGAGAAGGGCCATCTGCTCATCCCTTTTCTGAAGACCACGGCGGCTTCTGTAGTCGAGCGCGGACTTGCTCATCGTACTTGCGTAGACGGTTCGGATCGCGTTCTCGAGTTCCTCGAGGCGCTGGTTCATATCCCCCGAATTCGAGCAGAAAACGGACTCGTATTTCCCGGCAAAAGCATTGCCGAATCCGTCTTCGAGGATCGAGCTCGAGCGCACGATGATCGGGTCCTGACCATAGTATTCAAGAAGTTTGACGAGCTGTTCTTCCATCTCCCGGCTGAACTTTCCGGTGTGAAGTCTCTCGGCAAATTCATCTGCCAGTGAGAAGTACTCTTCCTCACTTCTCTGACGGATACGAAGGTCCCAGAACTTGTTCTCTACGATGAAGGAATAGAATACATCCGAGCCGATGTAGAACGAATCGTGCGGCTCGAATTTCTTATAGATCTCCGGACACTTATTCTCGATGATCTTTCGCGCGAGGAGCATGCCTGTCGCTTTACCGCCGATCATGCCGGTACCGATCATGCGCTTTCTGACCGCGAAGTAATCCTGCGGCTTAAAGTGCTCCTTGATCATGAGACGCATCCGCTCGTCACGGGACATCATGATGTTGCACATGCGATGGCACTGCTCCGTAACATCCATGCCGTTCTCATACATCATCTCGGTCATATTGAAGAAACGGTCCCAGCTGTCCATGTTGCCACGGTCCGGAGAAGAAGTATCGTTCCCCAGGACCTGATAGAAATGGCTCGCCAGGACACCATCGAGGATCGGCTTGAATTCCCCTGTTTTCGGCACATAAAGATGCGGCAGGAACATCGTCTCGGAATAGCGGTTCCAGACCTTATCCGGCCTTACATATACATTCTCGGCATCTGCGTACACGTCAAGGAAAAGCTGTGTGGTATCACGGATCTTCGCAATCGCCGAGAAGGAGTGCTTGCCGCGGATAAGCGGGAAAAAGGCAACGGTATCGAGGATAAAAAGATAGGGACATGTCACCTGGAAAAAGTTGCCCATCATGAGGTCGGTCGCCCATGCTGTCTGAAGTTCAGACAGACAGTCAAACACGTAGAAGGCGTCTCTTCCTTCACGTGTGATGTGTTTTCGAATCTCTACCGTGAAGTTCTCAAATCTGTGGTTCAGTTCGACGTTAATGATCTTCAGCCCTTCCTGCTCCTCGAGGAGCGGCTCGTGTGTCGCGAAGCGGAAGTAGATCAGGTTTCTACCGTCCGCGACCGCCTGCTTCACGTAGGGCTTCATGAAGAGCTTGAACTGCTCGAGGTTATCCACACGCCACACGACGTTGTCGCCCAGACGTATGTTGTCGAAGTTCGTATCCATCTCCGGTATGCCCGAGAGTACCCTATCAAATGCTGCCATGGGAAGCTCCTTCCTGACTGATCGCCCTTTTCTGCAAAACAAAAAGGCAAAGGCTCCAAATCGGCGCCTTTGCCTTTTCTTTATTCTACAACGGGACTTACGGGTTTTCCAGTCCTTCTCTGTCCGTAGCCGGTAAATTCTTCTCGCCGTTCGCATTCTCTTCTGAAGCGGGCTCCGGCAGATCCAATTCCCGGTAGACCTTTTTCTTCAGACGGGTAATGCTGATAAGCATCCCGAGTGTGCCTACAATGAAGAACAGAAGTCCGATCCCCGATCCGCTTTCCGACCCGAAAAGCACCGACATGGGTTTCTGAATCGTGGATTCCGTCTTCATGAAGGGCTCGAATACATAGTCCGCCAGGATGCCTCCGAGGAACAGTCCCAGAGGATTCGTGCAGTTCTTGAGAGTGTCCTGCGCTGCGAAAACTCTGCCCTGCATGGTGATCGGGACCTTTTCGCGCATGAGCGTGTTCAGATGGATGTTCATGATCGCCGCCACCGCATAGGTGCCGAACTGGGCGATGCACCAGATTGCCGGGATCTCCGTCACACTTAAAAACAGATCACCGGAGAGGATGATGGCACAGGTGATAAAGATCAGCCGTGTCTTTCTTCTCGCCGGTTTTCGGAACATCATCAGCATACTTCCCAGCAGGATCCCGGCCGATGTGAAAGCCTGTACGAGACCGAGGATCTTCTGGTCGTTTTCCGTCCGTCCGAGGATGTACGGCGCCAGCATGCCGTCATTTCCCAGCTTGGCAAAGAGATTCACGACCGCGATAAACAGCGTCAGATGAAGAAGTGCCTTACTATCTTTCAGGAAGCGGATACCATCCTGACTGCTTTTCCAGAAAGACTCCTGTTCCTTCTTCTCCTCCAGCGGTGTTTTGGGGATACGGATAAAAAGAAGAAGTGTCAGAAAAGCCACGGCAAAGCTTGTAAGATCGACGATCAGGACCATCCTCAGCCCGCCAAAGACCAGAAGGATACTTCCGAGTGCCGGGGCCAGGATCGCGATAACAGATCCGGAGATGCCGGAAAGCGCGCCGACCCGGGCATAGTGCTTCTTCGGCACGAGAAGAGAAGTCGCGACATAGGAGGCCGAGACCTGGAAGGAATTCATGAAACTTAAGATGATATTGATCACATAGAGATGCCATACTTCCAGCACGGCGCCCGAATATAGAAGTAGGACCGAAAGCGATCCACATGCGGCGATCAGATCCGTGATCAGCATGATGCGCTTCTTGTCTTTTCTGTCCACAAAAGTACCCGCCAGGAAGCGGAAAAGGATTGTCGGAAGGAACGCGCACATGGTTAACATAGTTACACTTGACGCAGTTCCGGACCTTTCGTAGACCCAGATAATGAGCGCATAGTCCGTCATGGCTGTACCCAATTGGGACACAGTCTGTGAGGACCAAAGAAGCAGGAAGCTTCGAAGTTCTTTGATAATAGATAGTTTTCTCATGGCTTTACTCCTAGAAAATGATTTGTTTTCTAAGCAGCGTAAAGCCTGACCGGACGATCCCGATTTACTTGCTCCGTGAAGGTGTCGTCCTTATCAGACCTTGCGCGGAGCCATATCATCTGCGGCTAAAGAAATGCCTCTATCTGTGTGTACCATAAGATGCACCTCGCTTTTTTCTTCATTGTAGCATCGAATCAAATTGCGAAATATGTACCGGTGGTTTACACGGTGATCTCTATACGGTTCCCTTCGATGCCGACGATACAGGACTCATAGTATCCGTCTCCAGTCGTTCTCGGTCCGCTGATGACTTCGTATCCGTCTTCTTTCAGGATCTTCGTCAGCTCATCGACACGCTCTTTACTGCCTACGGAAAAAGCGATGTGCACGTAACCGGTCTGTTCCTGATCTTTCGAAGGATCCAGCACTCCCGGCTTGCTCATGACCTCGAGACGGGCACCATTTCCGAAAGTGAGGAAATAGGATCGGAAGCCTGTCTTTTCGTTGTGGTAACCGGCATTTGAAACTCCGCCGAGATACTTCACGAAGAAATCTCTTCCCTTCTCGACATCATTCAGAAAGAGCGCCACATGCTCGATGAAGCAATCCGTGGAGCAAAGTGATCCGATCGTTTTCTCATATTCCGAATCGATGAGAGTGACCGTCTCGTACGCATGCTTAAAGCCTTCGATAAAGTCGTGATTACATTCCATGAGCCAGTCCTTCGTGCAGTCCGAATCATCCAAACGGTTCTCGACGTCTGAGGCATGGGAAGTGATGTCATCGAAATGCGCATCGATATATGCATCGGA
>JAFZKB010000034.1 GCA_017551865.1 Clostridiales bacterium
CAGGAGTACGGCCAGCTTACTGTGAAGAAAGTTGTTGCAGGTACAACTGAGAAGAACTATGACGCAAATACTGAGTACACAGTAAACGTTCAGTTCGATACCGCCGGTACCTATGATGTATCTAAGAATGGTGGCGCGGCAGTGGCTACAGCATTCGCTGCAAATACTGACGTGGCATTCACCGTGAAGAATGGCGATACTATCGTGATCTCCAACATCCCGGTAGATGTGAAGTACACCGTAACCGAGGAAGATCCGACAACCGCTGGTTACAGCAAGGTCGGCATCACGAACGGTACAGGTACGATCTCGACGACAGCGGCAACCGCTACTGTTAACAACAAGTATGAGTACGTTCAGGAGTACGGCCAGCTCACAGTTGAGAAGGTCATGACCGATGGTACAACAGATACCGGATATAACGCGAACACAGAGTTTACGGTAAATGTCCAGTTCGATACTGCCGGTACATACAACGTATCCATAAATGGTGGCGCAGAAGTAGCTGTAGCATTTGATGCGGACACGGATGTTCCTTTCACCATGAAGGCGGGAGACAAGATCGAGATCTCCAACATCCCGGTTGACGTCAACTACACTGTTTCTGAAGTAGCACCGACTACGAAGGGGTACAGCAAGGTCGGCATCACGAATGGTACAGGTACGATCTCGACAATAGCGGCAACGGCTACTGTTAACAACAAGTATTCGTACACGCAGGAATACGGCAGCCTTAAGGTCGAAAAGACGATGACGGAAGGCACGACCACGACCGGCTACAACGCGGATACAGAATTTACTGTAAGAGTGAAGATCGAAAAGGACGGCACCTACGATGTTTCGAAGAATGGCGGAGTTGCTGTTGGAACGATCTTTGTTGCGGCGGAATTCAAGGAATTCACGCTGAAGGCGGGTGAGTATATCGAGATCAGCAAGATCCCGGTTGGCACGGATTATACCGTCGAAGAAACTGCCCCGACAGTGAAGGGTTACAGCAAGGTCGGTATCGATAACGCAACCGGTACGATCACGACGACCGCTTCTACGGCAACCGTAAAGAACAAGTATGAGTTCAAGATGGAGTATGTGGACCTGACAGTTACGAAGGTCTGGAACGACAATAATAACCAGGACGGCATTCGTCCGGCAGAGGTCACAGTTGAGCTTCTCGCGGATAATGTACATCAGGCATACTACACGCTGAACGAAGGCAATAACTGGACGGCAAAGACCGGTGACCTTCCGAAGACGAAAGATGGTTATGCGATCTCGTACACTTGGAAAGAACTCTCGGTAAAAGACTATACTTCCGGTTCGAAGACCGAAGGAACCATCACCACGTTCACGAATACACATGCTCCGCTCCTGACAGATCTTACCGTTAAGAAGATCTGGGACGATGAAACTGATAAGGCCGGCAAGCGTCCTCTGTCTCTGACGGTTACTCTGAGCAACGGTGATTCTGTGACGCTTGATGAATCTAACGGCTGGACAGCGACGATCAAGGGTCTGCCTGTCTATGAAAAGGGCTCGAAGATCGAGTATTCCTGGACAGAGGAAGCAATGCCGGAAGGCTACACCATGACTTCTTCTTCGACAGAAGGTACAGTGACAACGATCACGAACACCTATAAGGAGAAAGTCGAAAAGACTTCTGCTACGGTCAAGAAGGTATGGGCTGACGATAACAACAAGGATGGCAAGCGTCCTGCATACCTGAAGGTCAAGCTCAGCAACGGCACAGAGGTCACCTTGAGCGAAGCCAATGGCTGGACCGAGACAGTGAACGATCTGCCGAAGACAGATGGAGCCGGCAATGTGATCACTTATACATGGTCTGAGCCGACAGTTCCGGAAGGATATGAACTGACCGGAAACAGCACAAGCGGAACAGTGACGACACTGACGAACACTCTGAAGCAGACCGCACCGGAGAAGGGCAGCCTCGTGATCGAGAAGGTCCTCGGTGCAGGAGCTCCGGCAAGTGCTTCGGAAAAGACGTATACATTCACGGTCAAGGGCCCGAACGGATACCAGAAGACGGTTACCATCAAGGGTGCCGGTTCGGTAGTCCTGAGTGATCTTGAACTGGGTACATATACAGTTACCGAGGATGAAGGCTCTGCAGCGATCTCGGGTTATGAACTGACGGTAGCTAATAGCGGCGTCAGCATCGCAATCGCGGATAAGACGCAGAAGACTCTGAAGATTACGAACACTTACACGAAGAAGACAGTCGAGTCTTCGAGTGAGACAACGGGTGGACCTACAAAGGATTCGTCGACAGAATCATCTGGAGATACTCCGACAGAGACACCTTCCGAGTCTTCGACAAAGGAGTCAAAGAAGCCGACGAAGACGACCAAGGTGACGAAGACGACAACGACAGAGTCAACGGATGAACCTTCTGAGAGTGTAACGGCACCGTCTACAACGGATGATACAACGACATCCGATACGACAGAGACGACGAAGAGAAAGAAGAGGATCAGAACCGTTACTGTTGATGACAAGCCTCTCGGCCCTGGTGACTATACTGAGAAGGACGATGATACCATCGAGCTTTCTGAGGATGTAGTTCAGGATCTCGACGTCGGTATTCACCGTATCGTCATCACCTATGACGATGATTCGACAGTGACCATCGAATTTGAAGTGATTTCTTCCGATGGAAGAAAGATCGTCAAGACCGGTGATGTGAAGGATAGCACGACAGAGATCGTTGCCATGCTCTTCCTGGCCGCTGCTGCAGCAATCGTGGTTATGAAGATCCGCCGCAAAGAGCAGGAGTCCTGATTCTGCGCGCTGACAAGCAAGTTTAACAAGAAGGCGCTGTCTCAAACCAAATGAGACAGCGCCTTGTCCTTATAATGATTCGAAGACGCCCTTCGGATGCCAGGAAGCATCGATCTGCCGTAAAATTCTGCGAAATCCGATTTCATACGGCAGGCAAATCCGCCAACTGCCGTATGGATTTAGGATTTCTCATTTCATACGGCAATTTTCCCTTCTTTTGCCGTACGAAAAGCACTTTTCCGATTTCATACGGCAACTTTCTTTCCAAACTGCCGTATAGATTTAAGTTTTCTCATTTCATACGGAAAATCTCCCTGAAACTGCCGTATGAAAAGTACTTTTTCATTTTTATACGGCAACTCGCTGTCTGGCCTGCCGTATAATTTCAGAAATCCCATTTTTATACGGCAGATCGGTGCCAGGGCAGATCTTTCTTTGTTGCCGGACGAGGCAGGGAAGCACGGAGTCAGCGGTAGAGACGATTTCTTTTGAACTGGATGACTTCGCGGTGAAAGTCTTCTTCGAAGGTGCCTCGGGCCTTGCCGGTCCACCAGTCGTGACTTAATCGGTCGAGCTCATCCATACGGACAAACGCCGGATCTTTTCCGTGATGAAAAGCATCAGAAGCGCGAGAGAGGATGGGGAGTTCGGCTCCTTCCCGCATCTGCTTTAGGACGGTGCGGCCCGCCTCGGAAAAGCCCAGGAGACGGAGATATTTCGGCTCGGAAAGGTTTTCAAGGTCGGCAGTTTTCTGCCCGACGGCCAGAGAAGAAAGCGCGCGGAGCGTTCTGGCATAGGAGAAACAGCGTGTGGACGCATTCTTCTGGAAAAGATCCGTAAGGGATGCCTTCGGATCAAAATGCATGTTGCGGACAGATGTCTTAAGGTACCCGGCGAGCTGCGGACCCATGTGGGCCGTCTCGGAAAGGCTCTCGACGGAACTTGCGCGGATGACCGGAAGAACATCCGAAAGGAGGTCCTCCTCGCCCATTGGAGCGGTGCCGCTGTTCCAGAGATACAGCATCTCGGAAAGCATGGTCTCCGGGATAAAGGGGAGAAGATCGCCGAGGGACCTAAGAAAATCCTCTTTCCCGTACTCTTCGAAGATCTTCTTTCTCAGGGCGGAAGCACTTGCGTAACTGCCTTCTAAAAGATCTTCTCCGTGGTAAGGATCCACGCGGTGGATCAGGTGCGGGACGATGGAAGAGCAGTTCCGAAGTTCGCGAAGGTAGGAGATCGCCAGAGTGTTATTCGGCTCCCGAAGGATCGCGGCCAGTTCTTCAGAAGAAAGGGAGCCGCCCTTCTCGGGGTGGGCTTCTAAAGAGGCGATCAGCGCGTCCTGCCAGGCAGAAGCGTAGGGCTGTCCGTCTTTCTGGAGAGCTTCCAGCTTCTCGTGAAAGACCGGGTCATTTTCCGGGTCAAGCTCGGCGATATAGCGAAGATCTTCAAGAGAATCGTGCTCGGCGCCGAAATAAAGGTCCGTGATGACGGAGCTTTTCGCAAGGGACTTTATCGCGCCATGGGCGAAACGGTCGGCAGAGCCGGTTGCGAAGGTGAAGGGGAGCTCGAGGACGACATCGACACCGGAGGACAGAATCGCACAGACGCGGCTCGTACGGTCCGTGATGGCGGGGATCCCGCGCTGGACGAACTCTCCGCTCATGATGACGACGATGGGCGTTTTACTGCCGAGTTCTTCTCTGACCTTCGAGATCAGGTGCATATGGCCCCGGTGAAAGGGGTTAAATTCGGCGACGATTCCTGCTACGCGCATCTTTCTCCTCCGGATAAGTGGTACAATTACTATATCTTATTTTACCCGCGAAGAAAAGGAGAAGAGGCACATGCCCTCATTAACGGCAGTCAAATATACCAACAAGAAGATAAAGAAGTATATGAAGATCGGAGGTATTGCCCTTGGCGCGATCGCAGTCATCACGGCGGCGGTCCTTTTCGTGACGAAAAGCGGGATCTTAAATAAAAAGGTGGATACGGACGGGAAGGATTTCCGAATGACGAGTGCGATGAACAGCGTCGTTTCCGGGACGGAATTCCACAAGGGATATATGTTCTCGAGGACCACGAAGCTCCTGTCGGAAGACCGCGCGATGGAGCCTTTTGTGCTGTCCTGGTACCTGATCCCCGGCACGACGAGAAGTGTACCGGAGATGGAGTCTTCCTATGTTGATACACTCGATCAGGTGCTGCTTTTGGAGTCATATATCCTCGAAGGGAAAAGATCCAAGGCCGATGCCATGATCAAGTCGATCGACAATTCCCTGACAGATGAAAGCGGATTTCTTTTCTCCTTTAAAAGAGCCGACGACCTGATCTCTCCGGACAGCCGGACAAAGACGCAGCTTTCGGATCTTTACGAAGATCCGCTGTATATCCGGTATTCGGAACCGCCGGTGTCCTTGGCGGCGACGACCAGATATCTTCGCGCACTTTTGAATTACTACGATAAATGGGGCGGAAGCAGCCTCTTTTCGAGGATAAAAGAGCTTTCCGGGAAGATCTTTTCTTCCGGAGAGCAGACGACCTACCGACCGGCGGACCAGCTTGCGATGCCGACGCCGGAGCCTGTAACAGAGAAATCTCTGATCACGCCGATCCCGGAGCAGCCGGAAGAGGATCCAGAGAAGATGGTGGCACTTTCGGGCATTGAGCTCGGAGGAGTGGACCTCGAAGCACTGCGCCGTGCGGCCGTTCTCTGGCCGGAATATAAAGAAAAGTACGAAAGCCTTGTCGAAATGGTCAAGGGCGGGAAGATCTCGCAGGATCTTCCGCTTTATGCCTGGATGTATTCGGAAGAAAGCGGATATATGTACTATACGGGAAGTTCCGGAGAAGTGGATCTGGTCTCGTCTCTTCGCGTGATGGTGTATCTTGCCGAGATCGGACAGCTCGACAAGGAAGGATATGCGTGGGTAAGTCAGCAGATCTATAACGCGGGCGTCCTCTATGAGTCCTATGACGTGATCTCCGGTTACGCGCTCTCGGAAAAAGAGGCTTACGAGGCGTATCCGCTCGTACTGTATCTGGCGCTGATCAAGGGGGATGAGGATCTTTTTTCGGTGACATATAACGTCATGATGAGAAACTACGCCACGCTTTCGACGAGTACGGCGCTCTATGCGTTTTTCCGTGACGTCGAGGATTCGAGGATCGCGGTCTATGCGCGGGAGAATCTCCTGATGGAACTGATTCTAAGGTAGGTGAGGATATGTCGTTTATACTTTTACTGGCATTTTTATTCTTCGTGGGAAGCCTGACGGGCTGGTGTCTCGAGCTCTTTTACAGAAGGTTCGTATCACAGAAGAAGTGGGTCAACCCGGGATTCCTTTCGGGCCCGTATCTTCCGATCTACGGCTTCGGTCTCGTGCTCCTTTACCTGATCGCCTCGGTCGAAAAGTATATCGATTTCGGTCATCCTGTGCTCGAAAAGCTCCTTCTTTTCTTCCTGATGATGGTCGGCATGACGATCGTCGAGTATATCGCGGGATTCTTCTGCCTTAAGTATTTTAAGCTCCGCCTGTGGGACTATACGGACCGCTGGGGCAATATCCAGGGCATCATCTGCCCTCTTTATTCGTTTCTGTGGTCGATCCTCGGTGCGGTGTATTACTTCATCATTCATCCGCACATCCTGCGGTCCCTCGAGTGGCTGTCGAACAATCTGGCCTTTTCTTTCTTCATCGGATTCTTCTACGGCGTGTTCCTGATGGACCTTTCGCATTCTACGAGGATCGTACTGGCCATCAAGAAATTCGCGAGCCAGCAGCAGATCGTTCTCCATTACGAGGAGATCAAGGAGCGTATCGGACAGTATAAGGAGAGCCGTCTCATTAAGGCCGGATTTATTTTCCGTATGTGGATGGACAATCCTTTCAGCCGGTTCGTAAAGGATACCTATGAGACGACGAAGGACCGTTTTACCGACTTCACGGACGGCCTGAAGGAGACACTTCAGACGAGTTATGCCGAGATCGAGAAGAAGAGGAAGGACGGCGGAAACGACGACGAGAGTAAGTAACTTTTCCATTCACGACAGAAATTACTTCTTCGTAGTAAGCTGTCCTAGTATTGGGACAGCGGATAGCGTATAATGACACTCTAAGAATCAAAAGATGATCTTCATCCGACATGGAGGAATAGATGGACGAGCTGCTTGAAAAGCTGAATGATGAACAACGAGAGGCGGTGCTGCACGATGAAGGCCCGCTCCTGATCCTGGCCGGCGCCGGCTCGGGAAAGACGCGCGTGATCACGTTCCGTATCGCGTACCTGATCCGGGCGAGAGGTGTCTATCCGTCCAGCATTCTGGCCATCACCTTTACGAATAAGGCGGCCAACGAGATGCGTGAGCGTATCGATGGCCTGATCGGCGATACTTCCCGGAATATGTGGGTCGGTACTTTCCACTCGATGTTCGCGCGTATCCTCCGCCGCCATGCGGAGCTGCTCGGCTATACCCAGACCTATTCGATCCTGGATACGGATGACCAGCTGAAGGTCATTAAAGAGTGCATCAAGGAGATGGAACTGAACGATAAGCTTTTCGCCCCGCGCCTGGTGCAGAGCGTGATCAGTAAGGCGAAGAACGACATGCAGACTCCGGAGGAGTATTCCCGGCTTGCGGGCGGGGATGTCCGTATCGCCACGATCTCGAAGATCTACAGAAGATATAACGATAAGCTTCTGGCCAATAATGCGATGGACTTCGACGACATCCTCTTTAACGCGGTCAGGCTTTTTAAAGAGCATCCGGATGTGCTGACGATCTATCAGGATAAATTCCGCTACATCCTGGTGGACGAGTATCAGGATACGAACCACTGCCAGTATATCCTCATCCAGCTCCTGGCCAAGCGATACAGGAATCTCTGCGTCGTCGGTGACGATGACCAGTCGATCTATTCCTTCCGCGGCGCGGACCTTCGGAACATCCTGGATTTCGAGAAGGATTTCCCGGATGCCAAGGTCATTAAACTCGAGGAGAACTACAGATCCACGCAGACGATCTTAAATGCGGCAAATGGCGTCATCGCCCATAACAAGAAACGTAAGGACAAGGCTCTTCGCACCTGCGGGGAAGAGGGTGAGAAGATCACGTTCCTGTGGGCGGATCACCATGGCATCGAGGCTTACTACTGTGCCGAGAGCATCAAGAGAGATGCAGAGAGCGGCGCTTTCCCCTATAGCGACGTGGCGATCCTTTACCGTATGAATGCGCTTTCTCGTTCCATTGAGTCGGCGCTTCGTGAAAAGGGCATCCCGTACCGTGTATATGGCGGAATGCGTTTCTATGACCGAAAAGAGATCAAGGACGTGCTTTCGTACCTGCGTCTCATCTATTCCGATGCAGATAACTATGCGTGGGAGAGGATCATCAACGTGCCGCGAAGAGGCATCGGCGACACGACGGTCGCCAAGGTCCTCGCGATCTCTGAAAAAGAGGGCATCCCGGCGCTTACGGTCTGTGAGAGAAGTTCGATGTATCCGGAATTGAGCCGTGTCAGCGAAAAACTCTTCGACTTTTATCTCCTGATCGAGAATATGCGCAAGGTCTTATCCGAAGATCAGGCGACGTTTGCAGAGTTTATCGAATATGTGCAGGATAAGAGCGGTATGGTCAATGAGATCATCGAGCAGAGAGAGAAAAAAGATGAGATGGTGGACCGCGTGGAGAACTTAAAGGAACTCCTTTCCGAAGCCGTCGAATTTGAAGCCCGAAGGAAAAAGGAGATCGAGACGGCGCTTCTTTCCGGAAATTCCGATGAACAGGATCCCTTTGCGGAGAATGAACCGGATTTCGGTTCTGATCTTTCGGGTATCCTCGGGGCGTATCTTCAGAATGCGGCCCTTTATTCCGAGGGAGATAACGCGGATGACAGCGAGGAGTATGTAAGGCTCATGTCGATCCATAGTGCGAAGGGACTTGAGTTCGGTTCGGTCTATCTTGTCGGCGCCGATGAGACGATCTTCCCGAGCGCGCGTTCCGTCAACGACGGGGATATCGAGGAGGAGCGCCGCCTGATGTATGTAGCCATCACACGCGCCAAGAAAAAACTGACCGTCATTTCGGCCCGAAGCCGAATGCTTTTCGGACAGACGCAGAACTTGTCGCCGTCGTGTTTCCTTAAGGAGATCCCGACCGAGTATATGCGGGCGATCGCCAATAAGCGAAAAGAGCAGCCGAGAGAACCGGTGAATCCGCGATACGAGAGAGAAGGAAGAGGAGGGTCCGGATCGTTTTCCAGAATCGGTTCTTCTTTCGGCGTATCTTCGGGAGAAAAAGAAGCTCACAAGTACACGCCTTCGTATCAGGCGCGGCCGAAACAGCCTTCGAGTTCGGATTTCACGCCGTCTTCGATCAGCAAGGGCATGCGTGTTATGCACCCGAGATTCGGCGAAGGCATCGTGGTGTCCTGTGAGCAGGTTGCCGGAGATGCGCTGGTATGCGTGGATTTTGACGGCATGAAGAAGAACATGCTCCTCAATAAATCCGGGCTTCGGAAGTGTTAGGAGAAGAAGTGTTATACTGGTAAAGAAAAAAGGAGGAAGATCCTATGGCTGAGCAGGAACAATCTTTATTTGAACAGTTTCCATCTGAGTTCTCCCATATCCAGGAGCGGAATGACGGCGTCGATAACCCGCGTGACCGCCAGCTTCTGACGATCCTGCGCGATGAGCGCGAGAAGAATCTTTCTCCCTATGCCTTCCGTACGAAAAACAGCCGCGGAAGAAGGATCGAAGAGGAGCCCTGCCTCGTCCGTTCTCCTTTTGAAAGAGATACGGGAAGGATCATCTACAGTCAGGCGTTCCGCAGACTCCGTCACAAGACACAGGTCTTTTTCAATGCGAAAAATGACCATATCTGCTCGAGACTCGAGCATGTTATCTATGTAAAATACATCGCTACTACGATCGCGCGTGCGCTCAATCTGAACCTCGATCTGGTCGAGGCGATCGCTCTGGGCCATGACCTCGGACATGCGCCGTTCGGTCATACAGGAGAACGTGTCCTCGAGGCCTGTGCGAAGAAGTACGATCCGTCCATGACATTCCGTCACGAGTACCAGAGCCTTCGAGTGGTCGACCTTCTGGAGGAAAGAAGGAAGGGAAACCCGGGTGGCATCAACCTCTCCTTCGAGGTCCGGGATGGTATCGTCTCCCACTGCGGCGAGACCTACAGCGAGTATATTATCCATCCGGACAGAGAAAAACCGACAGAGCTTCTTTTAGATCCGGAGAAGGCGCTTTCTGCGCTGCCGGCGACTCTGGAAGGATGTGTGGTCCGTATCTCCGATAAGATCGCCTATATCGGAAGAGATATCGAAGATGCCCGTGTGGCAGGCATTATGGAGTTCGAGGATATCCCGACGGAGATCAAATCCCAGCTTGGTACAACGAACTCGCAGATCATCAACACGCTGGTCGGGGATCTGATCCATAACAGTCTGGATAAAGATGAGATCCGCCTTTCCGATGAAGCGGGTCAGGCGATGAAAGAACTACTGGAAGAGAATGTGGCGCGTATTTACCGTTCCGAGAAGATCCGCCGCTACGAGAATACGATGAAGAATTCCCTCGAGGGCCTTTTCGAAGCCCTGATGGGAGCTATGGCGGATAAGGAAAAGACCGCAAAATCAGATAATCCGGTACTGGAGGAGCTCACGAAGTTCATAGCGGACTATCCGGACAAGAGTGCAAGCGATGTGCAGATCGTCGTCGATTACATCGCCGGCATGACGGATTCCTATGCTACGACCTGTTATGAGAGCATCTACTGGATCTGACGCAGGAGAAGAAGAAATGGAGAAGGAACTTTATAATTTCTATGCTATGCTTGACCGCATGCAGTATATCCAGCGCTGGGGCCTCATGAGGAACACCCGTACGGAGAACCTTAAGGAGCACAGCTTCGATGTGGCTGTGATCGCACATTCCCTGGCGCTCATTCATAACCGCATATTGAAGAAGGATCCGGTCGATCCTTTTCTCACGATGGGCGAGGCGCTCTACCATGATGTTACGGAGATCATCACGGGAGATATGCCGACACCGATCAAGTATAAGAACCAGCAGCTGAAAACGGCATATAAAGAGGTGGAAGCACAGGCAGCGGAGAATATTCTTCAGCTTCTGCCGGATAGAATCAAGCCGGATTACGAGGACCTTCTTCTTCCGGATCTTTCGGATGAGAAGAGGAAAGAGGTGCACCGTCTCGTGAAGGCGGCGGACCGCTTAAGTGCATACCTCAAGTGCCTGATGGAGGAAAAGGCCAGTAACGACGAGTTCCGTTCGGCAAAGGATACCATCGAGGCATCGATCCATGCCTTAAACTGTGAAGAAGCCGAATATTACCTGGCGCATTTCGTTCCGCCCTACGGCATGACACTGGACGAGATCAGCCAATAAGACATAAGGAAAAAGATGGGAGAAAAACTTTCAAAAGTACATATCACACTGGCCGCGGTGAGTGCCTTTATCGGCCTGGTCATTGTCCTGATCGTCAGCAGTGCGCTGATCCACCTGGATAAGGAAGTTCCGCTTTCGCAGGAAGGCAAGGACATGATGTACCGGGCCGCCGTCCTGACGGGGAATGAGGCATCGCTTCCTTTCTTCGAAAATGAGATCGAACAGGGGCATCTGTGCCTTAGTGATTACGTAGAGGATCTTTTCACGAGTCACGAATATCTTCTTTCCGGAAAAGACGACAGCGCATTTGCCGCGGATCTGGCATGCGTTGCCTATAACGATGCCTACAAGGTCGATGAGATCAAGAGCCTTCTTGTGAACGGGTCGAGAAAATACGCCATCGAGAAGATCTTAAGTGATGTCGATCCGTCCTATGCACCGATCAACGGTTTTTCAGATCCGAAAGGTACTTCCTGCAGTGCGATCACGGTTCTAAATCCGCTCCAGAATGAAGAAGGTTATGCTTTCGGTATCCGCCGGATCGACGGAAGCATGAGCGTCGAAGGCAGCGAGATGCGAACGGATTTCTTCGTGGACAATTCGCTTCGTCCGGGACAGATCTATGTGCCGCAGGCATCGGGCTCAGTTTCCTTTACGCTGGAATGGGACACCGTGGGAGAGATCCCCGGTGTGCATGACGTCATCATCCTCCTTCGCACCTCGGACGGAAGAGGACATGTGGTGACCGGCGGCCGGGTCAATATCCCGGATTTCATTACGATCGAAAACGATACGGTCGTTTCTTCCTCGATCCGTCAGGGTAACCAGGAAGCCTGGTATACGCTCGATGCCGGAGAGAAGAACGCCTATATCAATATCCTTGAGACATCTTCGGATGTTTCGGCTTCTATCTATGACCGCTATGGCACCCTGATCGGCATGAACGATCTGCATAACGTGGATTACGAGGTCCTTCGTGCCAAAAGACAGGAGGAAGACCTGATCGTGCCGGAGGGCGTTGAGAGCACGGCGGAGAATGCTTTCTTCATAAGGATCAGAAGAAGTGAGATTTCTGCGCCGTCTGTAGCAGAGATCTCGTATGTCCTCGTGCAGTCCCGGGAGGTGGCGACCGCCGAAGAGACAGGCTATCTGGCGATAGTCAGTGAAGAGGGCATCGTTCCGACGCCGAGACCGACCGGTGCTGTCCCGCAGGACGAACTGGACCGTGTGGTCACCTGCAGGGATGCAAGCGGCGGGACTTTCGAGATTTCCAGATCGCAGCTGAATTTTCTGCCGCTCAATGGATTCCTGACCGAGCTTACCTTCAAGGATAAAGATCAGAAAGAACTTCCGATCTATCCGGAATTCTCCATGGACAATTTCGACTATGCCATCGTCGGCAGTTCTTTTGATGAGATCGGGCTCGAATATACGGCGATCGAGGGATTTGCCGCAAAAGTGTTCCTGGAAAACCGTGCGACCGCCATCCCATCTATGGTCATCGATAACACGATCCGTGTCGGTGAAGGCGTCAACACGCTGGTCGTTTCGGTGTGCTCCATCGATGGAACTTCGAGAGAATATACACTGCATCTTCTGAACGGGCAGGACAGCGAGGGCTTTAGAAAGAAGACGCTTTCCAAGTTCCCGGTATCCTATGCGGACGGATTGTGGCTTCTGCACTGTCTGCATCCTGACTACCGTTTTGAGCCGTATTCGACGGGGCTTTCTTTTGAAGAAGTGCTGAACAATGAGGATAAGGGCAGCCGGAGCCTGATCAGCGCGACGTATAACCCGACATGGGTCAAGCCGGGAAGCCCGGTCTATGACGGCTCTTCCTGGAAGGCCGCCAAGCGGGAAGTGGTCGCCTATTTCCTCGATCCGAGAAATTTCCTGACGCCGACGGGTATTTTCCAGTTTGAAAAGCTCTCGTTTGACGAATCGGTGCATACACTCGACGGCATCTCTGCCATGACGAAGAACTCTTTCTTAAATGAGACGGATCCGGATTATGCCTCGATCCTTTTGAAGGCCGGAAAAGATGCGGGCGTATCCCCGTACTTCCTGACCAGCCGTATCCTGCAGGAGATGGGCAGAAACGGAGAATCGAAGCTGGCACACGGTACTTTGGACGGATATGAGGGCTACTTTAACTTCTATAACATCGGTTCCACCCCGGACCCGAGCGTGAAGAACGGCGCCCTGATCAACGGCGCGAAGTATGCCAAATACGGCTCAAAGCCGGAAGAAAAGCAGATCACGCCGGATGAAGAACTGCTGCTTCTTCCTTGGACGACACCGGAAAAGGCGATCTGCGGCGGTGCTCTGTGGATCGCAAGAAGTTATATCGAGATCGGTCAGGATACGCTGTACTTTCAGAAGTTCGACATCGTGGATAACGAAGATGGCATGTATAATCACCAGTATGCACAGAACATCGCCATGGCGAATAACGAGGGTGTCCGTTACTATACGGCATATGCTTCTCAGGACATGCTCGACAGCTCATTCGTGTTTATTATCCCAATCTACGAGGACTTACCGGCGGAGTTCGGAAAATCTCCAATATAATTGATTTGAATTATAGGTGCATATCTTATATAATGCAGGCACGAAACACAAGTGATCAGGGATTTGTTTACATACGATGAAAAACAGCTTGCATAAGATATGTGTGTCTATCTTATTGCCGTTACTGCTTTGCATAACGGTGCTCTTTTCTTTTGCCGGAAGCGGCCGTGCCGCCGGCGGTGTCACCGTAAATCTTGCCTTCCGGGAAGCATCGGCACAGGCAGGAGATATCGTTCATCTGGATGTATCTTTCACTTCTTTCCCGTCTATTACGAGATTCGGCCCGATCGAGATCGGCTACGATAAAGATGTTATGGAGTTTCAGGGGATCGAAAGCGGTCCGACCATGGAAGGTTATAGCTTTTCCTATGATAATGACCCGGACAGCTCGATCATGAGTTTTTCTGCAGTCAATGAGGAAGTCGAGGCGCAGATCATCCAGGAAGCTACCGGCGAGAACGCGAAGGATCCTACTGCAAGAGCACTGAACAGAGTTCCCGTATATTCGAGTGAGACCCCTGTCGTCGTGGCGACGCTGAAGTTTCAGATCCACGAACAGGCTGGTGGAGAAATAAAGGCCTGGCTGGGTTCGCTTTCCGGTCTTCGCGACAGCTCTCTGGAGAGTGTCGTTGCCGGTTCCGGCACAGGTGCTTCCTTAGTCGTTCAGGCCAAGGTCTCCTCCGATGCGACGCTTTCTTCTCTTTCCGTCGGATCTTTTGAACTCGATCCGGAATTCGATCCCGGCATATTCAGCTACAACGTCATCGTTTCCAAGAACACGACCGATGTGGCGGTAAATGGTGTGGCCTTTAACCTGAAATCGAAGGTGGACGTCGAAGGCGGATCAGATCTTCAGATCGGAAACAACACCGTGCTGGTGCGTGTTACCGCCGAGGACGGAGAAAAGACGAATACATATACCATCAACATCTATAGAAGTGACTCGCTCCTGGTCGAAGGCATCAGCATCCAGGACAACCAGGGGATAAGCTATGACTTTGTCCCGTTTCCGGAGACCCTGGTGATCCCGTCCGGCTTTTATCAGTCAAGCTGTGTCGTGGATGGAAAAGAAGTTCCTTGTTTCCGCAAAGACGGTGTTCTGAGCGTCCTGATCTATGTGCAGGAGGGAGAAACGGAACCGGGGCTTTATGTATATAACCAGGAGACAGACAGCATGAGAAGATTCGAACCCGGTAGAATGCTCCTTCGTTCTTCACTGATCCTGACTGTGGCGGAAAAGCCTGTAGATGTCCTTGTTCCGGAGGGATTTACCCCGGCCAAGATCACATACGGAAATACCGAGATCGACGGATATGTTTCCAAGGATGGTGCGACAAAGATCGCTTACCTTAAGACCGAAGACGGCAAGGCCCGCTTTTATGTCATCGATTCTACAGGAAAGGATTTCTATCCGTACCGCGCCCCGAAAAGCACGGGAAACCTGTTTTTGTATTTGTTTATCGTTTGTGCTAGTATAGCAGTGGTTGAGGCCCTGATCATTGGCATCCTCTTCTACAGAAGAAGGATCGCATACCGCCGTCAGGTCAAGCCAAGGAGAGTCTAATGAGCACAAATGAAGAAACCTCACGCTTTAAGCGCCTGATGAAAAATAAGAAATTCCAGGAGATCTTCTGGTATTTCGTATTCGGCGTACTTACCACGATCGTTAACCTGATTGCCTTCGCAGTCCTTAGAGAGGTTTTTAAAGTTAAATGGCCGGTCACGATCGGTAAATGGAGTTTCGATCTCTTTGTCACGTTTATTAATGCGATCGCCTGGGTAGTGGCTGTCGTATTCGCATATGTCACGAACAAGCTCTTTGTTTTCCATACAAAAGGCAACGTCAAGAAAGAATTCATCAGCTTTGTGGCGGCGCGTCTGTTTACTTTCTTTGCTTTCGAACTCGGTCTGTTCTCCCTGTCCGTAATGGTCATGGAGAATGCCTGCAATATGCCGAAAGATGACATCCTGATCAGCATCTTTGGTATTGATATTGCCAATATCTACATCGTCAAGCTCTTTATCGCGGTCTTCGTTGTTATCGCCAACTATATATTCAGTAAGCTCTTCATTTTCAAGAAGACTAAGGACGGTGATCCTGAAAAGAAATCTTCGGAAGAGATTTCAACTGAACCGGAAGAGACCAAGGCAGGAGAATAACAGGAGCCTACCATGATCGATCAATCAGCTCCGGAATTCCTTCAGACAGCTAACAAATTCGGTATCCGGCTGGGGCTTGAGCGTATGATGGCGCTCCTTGAAAAGCTTGACCACCCGGAAAAGAACCTGCGCGCTTTTCACATCGCCGGTACGAACGGAAAAGGTTCCGTCAGTGCCTACTGTGCGTCCATGCTTGCCTGGGACGGCAAAAAAGTCGGGCTTTATACGTCTCCGTTTCTTGAACGTTTCTCCGAGCGTATTCGTATCCTCGATGGAAGAGAAGGCCTTCTTTCCTGGGAAAAGGACGATACATACGGAGAGATCGATCCGGATTCCCTGCGGAGGCTTTCAGACCTTGTTGAGAGCAAGGTCAAAGAACTGCTTTTGGAAGGGCAGGAGCATCCGACCGAATTTGAACTTGTGACTGCAGTTGCCTTCCTGTATTTTTTCGAAAAGAACTGTGATGCCGTAGTGCTCGAAACGGGCCTGGGCGGACGTCTTGACTCCACGAACGTCATGGAAAAGCCGGAAGTCTGCATCATTACGGCACTGGGCTTTGACCATACAGACCGTCTCGGAAATACACTCGGGCTGATCGCCGGCGAAAAAGGCGGAATCATCAAAAAGGGCTGCCCGGTATTTGCTATGGATCCCCATCAGGCGGCCGTATCGGAGGAGGACGCTAAAGAGGCGGAAGAAGTCCTTTCGAAGCTCGCATCGGAAAAGAATGCGCCCCTTACCTGGGTCCGAAACGATGAGGCTGTACGCATTTTTCAGGATCTTTCGGGACAGACATTCCTTCTTGACGAAAAAGAGTATAAAATCCGCATGCACGGCGGATACCAGCTGGAAAATGCTTCGCTCGCCTTAAAAGCGATGAGATCTTTTGTATCGGAAGAAGCGCAAAAAGAGGGGATCCTTCATACAAGATGGAAAGGCCGGCTCGAGGCGATCTGCCAGGATCCGCCGGTGATCCTCGATGGTGCCCATAACCCGCAGGGCATCACCTCGTTCGTTTCTTTCCTCAAAGAAATGCCCAAACTTCGGGGAATGCCTCCGTGCGAGATCATCATGGGAGTCATGGCGGATAAAGACGTAAGCCGGATGCTTTCGATCCTTACCGAGAACTGGTGTGTACCGGTCGGGCGCATCACGCTCGTTACCCCGAAACAGAAGCGCGCCATGAAGGCCGAAGACCTTCTGGATATGTGGAAAAGTACCCTTTTAAACGGCAAAGCGTTTTACAATTCAGGGTCGTGTATGTATAATACTTTAGATAAACTCCGTGCGATCGGAAGTTCCGAGACGGCTTCACGGGAAGCGGTCATAAGAGCGGCGAAGTCGCACAGCCCCGTTTACATGATCGGGTCCCTCTACCTTCTCGGAGAAGCGCGGGGCGTGATCGAGGAAGAACTTGAGAATTTGGGCCTACTCGGGGAAATGAAATAAAAGAACAGGAAGTGCTTATGGACTGGAAAACAGCAGGACAAACCATACCGGAGATCAGTACACGTGACCTGGTGGTATTCCGCCTTCCGCCGGAAGAGTCGGAACAGCTCGCACGCCAGTATAACCGGGCACTGTTTAATATGAACAGCGATGGCGCAGATGTAGCCATCATCTCCTTAAAGAAGATCATCGCAGAGCATCCGTCCTGGGGCGAACCGTCGCTCCTTTTCGGTATCTGTGTTGCCCAGTGCGAGGAATACCACAGAGCGCAGAAATGCTTTGAGCATGCGCTGACGTGCGGTCTTCACTCCCAGGCCATGACCGAACTTGCCCAGTACTGTCTTTCGGAAGCGACGGCACAGGCGGAGCAGGCACAGGCTATCGCTGACCAGACCCCGGAGGAATCCCCGCTGAAGGCCCTTTCAACGGCTATCACGAGACAGGAATCCCCGATGGTGGCGGAAAGCGAGAACAGAGAGAGGATTCATGTCCAGGCTCCAATCCTGATCAAGGCACCGAGAAAGCCGAGAAAGAGAAGGATCGCGACGGAAAAGGAGATCCGCGATGCCCTGATGCAGTCCACCTCCAGTAACGGAGAGATTCCGGACGAGGAGATCAACGTCGAGTTCCCGAAGACGCCGGCGGAGAAGATGCGGATGACCCTGATCGCACTTGCGGCGATCGTCATTCTGGCCGGACTGATCGCACTGACGGTATTTGTGATCGTGCCTGCCGTAAAGAACGCCACGGCGAAGAGCAAAGATGCCGAGAAGGTCGAGTTCCTTGAGAAGAAACTTGCCGAGAAGGCCGGAGATCCGGGCGTAGATGCAATCATCGCCGAGTACAACAGTGCTTTTTCTAAGGAAAAGGATAATAATGTGACAACACCGGAGACAGTGGAAGATACGGCGGCGGGAGATTCCTC
This sequence comes from Clostridiales bacterium, assembly GCA_017551865.1. GTDB lineage: Bacteria > Bacillota > Clostridia > Saccharofermentanales > Saccharofermentanaceae > Scatonaster. The sequence goes on from JAFZKB010000034.1 coordinate 18,326, forward strand.
AGAGAGTGATACGACCGCTGGAACGACAGCAGATACGACACCGGAGACAACGCCGGAAACGACTCCGGAGGCACAGGTGGAAACGGCCGCTGAGACTGCCGCGGATACAGAGGCAGAGACCGCCGCGGATACACAGGCTGAAGTATAAGATATCAATAAGGAGATTACGTCCATGATGTATATAAGCACAAGAGGATACGAGAAGAAGTTCACATCGGCCGAGGCCATCAAGCAGGGTATTGCCCCGGATGGCGGTCTTTTCGTGCCGGAGACGATCCCGACATTAAGTAAGTCCGAGATCCTTTCCATGAAGGAAATGACCTACCCGCAGATCTCTGCGACGGTCTTAAGCAAGTATCTTACTGATTTCACCTACGACGAACTCCTGGGCTTTGCCGAGCAGGCCTATTCCGAGGAAAAGTTCGGCGAGACACCGGCTCCGCTCGTACAGCTCAATAAGTACAACCCGAGAGAATACATCCTCGAACTGTGGCACGGTCCGACGGCAGCTTTCAAGGATATGGCGCTTCAGATGCTTCCGCACCTGATGACCGCGTCCGCAAGAAAGACCGGCGAGAACCGTAAGATCTGCATCCTGACTGCTACTTCCGGTGATACGGGAAAAGCCGCGCTCGAGGGATTCAAGGATCTTCCTGGAACAGAAGTCATCGTGTTCTATCCGTCGGAAGGTGTATCGGATGCCCAGAAGCGTCAGATGATCACCACCGAAGGTAATAACGTCCATGTCGTTGCCGTTAACGGCTGCTTCGATGATGCGCAGTCCGGTGTAAAAGCGATCTTCGGAGATCCGGAGGTGGCGAAGATCCTCGATGCACAGGGATGTGTCCTTTCGTCTGCAAACTCCATCAACTGGGGCCGTCTGGTACCGCAGATCGCGTACTATGTTGCTTCCTATGTGGAACTTCTGAAGTATGAGGAGTTTGAGTTCGGCGAGAAGATGAACGTCGTCGTTCCGACAGGTAACTTCGGTAACATCCTGGCTGCCTGGTTTGCAAAGAAGATGGGTATTCCGGTCAGAAAGCTGATCTGTGCTTCCAATAAGAACAAGGTCCTTTCCGATTTCTTTAGAAGCGGCACATACGACCGTAATCGTGAGTTCTATAAGACCAATTCTCCGTCTATGGATATCCTTATCTCCAGCAACCTCGAAAGACTCCTCTTCGAAGTGACCGGCATGGATGCCAAGAAGACCTCTGAGTGGATGGAAGACTTAAAGTCCAAGGGTGTATATACTGTAGATCCGGATACTCTCAAAGTCCTGCAGTCGACTTTCGTTGGCGGCTTTGCCGATGAAGCCGGTATCAGCAAGACAATTAGAGACGTCTATGACCGCTGCGACCACGTGGTCGATACCCACACCGCTGTTGGTTTCAATATCTATAACCGCTACTATCAGAGATCCGGAGATGAGACCAAGACCGTCTTCGTATCGACAGCAAGTCCTTTCAAGTTTGCCCCGTCTGTAATGGATGCGTTAAACGGCGCAGGCTACAGCAATGGCAGATCCGATGAAGTCATCTCCAACGAGCTTTCAGAAGAGAGCGGACTTCCGATCCCGTATGGTCTTAAGGACATCAACAAGAAGCCGGTACTGCATAACCTCGTGATTGAGAAAGAGGCTATGCGCCAGACGGTCCTCGATCTTCTGAAATAAGTCGGACGGGATCTTCGAAGAAGAAAGCCTCTGTCAAGTCTTCAGATCGTAGTACTGGTCGACGATCTTTTCTTCTGGCCAGTCATTGTAGTCTTTGTAGTACAGATACTTATTCTTCGTAAACATTTCGTTTTTGTTTTCTAATATCATGTAGTATTCCTGTCCGTCGACATTTCTCTTCGGACTCGGGAATCTGTGCACCGTGGTATTATTGTCTGATATGAAGCGGGCATTGAGTTTTGGCATACCTTCCTTTACCGGGACCATAAAGACAATGACGTCTTCCTTATTCCAGTCGTTGCAGTCAGTCAGCTGCCAGGGGAAAATGTCATTTTCTGTCAACTGGTATTTCTGATCCGCTTCGTCATATGTATATTGCGTTATGGGGAAAGTTGTGCCGTCAAATGTCGCGGTATTATTTTCAGGATCGATCCAGAGAAGATCGCGGGTCGGCAGATCGACTCTGCAGGAACGAATATGGATACGGATCGTTGAAGCATTCTCATAGTAAATACTCTTGAGCATCTTCATCATATATACATTTCCTTCTTCATCCTTAAATGAAGCACTATCCATATCCGCATCAAGCTCATCTCCAATGACTTTCCCGTTCTCGTCTTCAATGACTGCATCGACCAGTCGAAGTTTCAGTTCGGGTTCATCTATCGGCCGGTAGAACAATAAACTGGCGGTTTCTGAAACGACAAGCTTATCGAAGTATAATTCATGGCCTTCCAGTTCAATCGACCAGTTGAGAGAATACTCACGGCTTTCTTTGATCTGAACATTATGGAACTCGAAATGAAAGCTTTCCATGGGTTCCTTCGGATAAGGATCATCTCTTCCCATATCTGCCAGTTCAAAACTGATGGAAAAGTTAGGGCATAGTTCCCGATAAGCAAGGCAGAGAAGGACGAGATCGTCATTCCCGCTTATTACCGGATCACTATTCGTGATGGATATCTGCCTTGAAGTGTCGAGGTTATATATGCTTCCGCGAATGAGCCGGAATTCTTTTTCCGGTTCCAGATCCGTATGGATCCTGATAAAGGCGTAGGCTGTGTGATCGTCGAAAATGACCGAATCCAGCGTCATTTCGACCGGATGATTCTTACCGGAGACAGTGACTCCGACATCAGTTAAACTGCCGGCTTCAATGGCTTTTTCCAGTTCATCATGATGTTCGATCGCGCTTCGGATATCTTCCCTTATATCCTCACGGACGATGAAGGTCTGGCTGATGGTTCCGATGAGCGGTGTGTTGACGCAGGTGTGGGCGAACTCTTTAGATGTGTTTACGCCGGCAAAAAGTATGAGAATCAGAGCGGCAATAGTAATCAAGACGGATTTACCAGCCACGCCAATATTATGGATGGTACGTTTTCTCGTCATGGTCTTTCTCATGGCGCTCTTATTCATTTCTTCCGGCAGAGCCTGCAGATCCAGACCCAGTTCTGATAACTTATCCTCTATATTCATACTTTCTCACCTCCCATTTCTTCCCGAAGCTGTTCGAGGGCCCGCCGTAAGCGGGAAGAAACAGTCCCCTGAGGTATTTTCAGCATGCCGGCGATCTCCACTGTGGTGTAACCGCCGAAATACTTTAGTGAAACGACCCTCTGAAGGTCATTCGAAAGATGGGAAACAGCATCCATCAGTTCCATTTTTTCTGAATCCAGAGTAGATCCTGCATGGTGATCCAGCTCGAATTCTTCGAAACTCTGATGACGGGACGACCGCTTATACTGCGTGGCACATGTGTTCATAAGGATACGGATCATCCAGGTCTCGAAAAACTCCTCTTTGCGAAGAGAACGTTTTTTTAGAAACCCTTTATAGATCGCTTCATCGACCATGTCGATGGCCATGCTTTCACTGCGAAAGTATGGAAAAGCAATGGCGAACATCTTTTTCCGGATCTTTTCGACACGGTTGAAGAATTCCTCGTCGGTCATGGTATATTTGCGGCTCCGTTTCCGGCCTTCTGATAATTAGACAAAACACGTTGCTGTTTTCATCACTGAAAAATAAAAAACGATCGATTTGTCGCAGAACCCTATTCCAAAGTGAAGTATATCAGATAGAAGGGCGAATCCCAAGGAGTATTTTTTTTCGAAATAAACATTAAGATTCGTGAATATCTTCGAGTTTCAATCCTTCGTTATGCTCAAGCGCCCAGGAGATCGCCCACTCCGACTCGAAAAGGACTACCGGCATCTCGTCTCTGTCTAAAACGAGCATGGAGGTAGAGGTGAGCGTCAGCTTCGAAAAATCAATATCCGTGGCTTCGTCCTGCTTTTTGCACCATCTGGCAAAACGGTAGTTCAGGTTGTTTCTCAGGATATCTACACCGTATTCGGTCTTCAGGCGGTGCTCGAGGACTTCGAACTGAAGTACGCCGACCACACCCATGATGTAGGTCTCGGTGCCGATGCCCGGCTGCTTATAAAGCTGCACGGCGCCTTCTTCGGAGAGCTGCTCGATGCCCTTTAAGAACTGCTTCCTCTTCATGGAATCCTTCGGCTGCACGCGGGCGAAATGCTCTGGCGGGAAGACCGGGATGTTGGCGAAGTTGAACTTCTTGCTGGAGGTCGTAACGGTATCCCCGATGCGGAATATGCCCGGATCGAAAAGACCGATGATGTCACCGGCATAGGCGTCTTCAACGATCGTTCTATCCTGTGCCATGAACTGCTGCGGCTGGGCAAGCGTGATCTTCTTGCCGGTCCGCATATGGTTGACGTTCATGCCCTTTTCGAACTTGCCGGAGCAGATGCGCATGAAGGACATTCTGTCTCTGTGGTTCGGGTCCATGTTCGCCTGGATCTTAAATACAAAGCCGGAGAAAAAGTCTTCGGTCGGTTCGATGATCCCCTCGGAGGTCTCGTGGCTCTGCGGGCCTGGTGCGATCTCGAGGAACTTTTTCAGGAACGGCTCGACGCCGAAGTTCGTGATTGCGGATCCGAAGAAGACCGGGGTGAGTTCACCCTTGAGGATCTTGTCGAGATCAAAGGGGTCACCGGCCATATCAAGAAGCTCGATGTCGTTTTTAAGTGTCTCGAAGTGATGCTCGTTTAAGATCTTGCGCAGAGCTTCTTCGTCGTTGATGCCGGCGCTTATGGACTTTACCATGGAAGCACCGTGGTCCTTCGTCTCATTATCGAAAAGCAGGACCTCTTCGGATTCTCTTACATATACGCCCTGAAAATCGCCGTCGGTGCCGATCGGCCAGTTGATCGGGGTAGAACGGATGCCGAGGACCTTCTCGAGCTCATCGATGAGGTCGAAAGGATTCTTCGCGGCACGGTCCATCTTGTTGATGAAGGTAAAGATCGGGATACCGCGCTTTCTACATACGGCGAAAAGCTTGATGGTCTGGGCCTCGACGCCCTTTGCGCCGTCGAGGAGCATGACTGCGGCGTCTGCGGCACAGAGTGTGCGGTAGGTATCCTCGGAGAAGTCCTGGTGACCGGGGGTATCGAGGATGTTGATGCAATAGCCGTCGTAGTTGAACTGCATGACGGAAGAGGTGACGGAGATACCACGCTGCTTCTCGATCTCCATCCAGTCGGAGGTCGCGTGGTGCGCAGCTTTTCGAGCCTTAACAGAACCGGCCATGTGAATGGCGCCTCCGTAAAGCAGGAGCTTTTCCGTCATTGTGGTCTTACCTGCGTCCGGGTGCGAGATGATCGCGAAAGTCCTTCTGCGCTGGATCTCATTTACAACTTGCTGGTCCATATTTGTCACCTTTCTGGTCGGACGTACAGGGAGAAGCAGTGTTTCCCGCCGTCTTCCGTTCGGTTTGGTTACCGTTCCAAAATACGCTATAATAGTAGTGGCTTTTTAAGGGGAGAAAAAGCTCTCTTCCAAAACAAGCCACAATATTATATCAGCCTTGCATTATAAGGGCAAGGAAAAGAGGTGCGTATGCCGGTAAAAGACGTGAGATTGGCAGTGCTTATCGATGCGGATAACATCTCTGCCACATATATCAAACCCATGATGCTTGAGATCGCCCGTTACGGAAATCCGACCATCAAGAGGATCTACGGCGACTGGACCAAGCCGCAGCTCGGTCCCTGGAAGCAGGTCCTTCTCGACCATGCGATCACACCTGTCCAGCAGTTCGGCTACACAAGCGGCAAGAACGCGACGGATTCCTCGCTTATCATCGACGCGATGGATATCCTTTATACCGAGAAGGTGGATGGATTCTGCCTGGTCTCCAGTGACAGCGATTTTACGAGGCTTGCGACAAGGCTCCGCGAAGCCGGCAAGATCGTTTACGGCATCGGCGAGAAGAAGACGCCGACGCCATTTGTAGCGGCGTGTGACCGCTTTATCTTCTTAGAGATCCTCGCTCCGAAAGAAAAGAAGAGCAAGGGATCGGATGCTTCTTCTGAGAAAGTCCTGCCGGTGGCGGAGATCCCGGATCTTCTGGATCCTTCGGATGCCGAGAGTAAGGGCGCTTCGGGAAAAGGATCGAAGATCATTGATGATGCTACCTGTGAGCTGATCTCCAGCTCTGTTTCAGATCTGGCCGATGAAGACGGCTGGGCGTTCCTCGGGGATGTGGGAAACCTGGTCAATAAAAAGAGTCCGTCGTTTGACGCCAGAAACTATGGTTTCTCGAAAATGAGTAAATTCATGCAGTCGCTGGATTTCCTGGAGTGTGAGCTCCGGGTCAACGAGAAGAACCCACAGGTAAAGCTCATATACGTTCGCAACAAGGAGGATAATTGAAAGTGCGAAGAAGTGCGGGTGTGTTACTACACATTACGTCGCTGCCGGGACAGTTCGGCATCGGCGGATTCGGCAAGGAGGCAGAAAGTTTTGCAAAGAAACTGAAGGAAGCCGGAATGGGGTACTGGCAGGTCCTTCCGTTTACCAATCCGGGCTCGGGGGATTCCCCGTACCAGAGTGACTCGGCGTTCGCCGGAAGTCCACTCCTAATAGACCCGGAGGATCTTTTCGAGAAGAAACTTCTCTCGAAAGAGGACCTTCAAAACTGCAAGTATCCGGGCTCCTGCTACAGTGTCGATTATGCCTGGGTCAGGGAAAACCGCATGGAAATGCTGAAGAAGGCGTTTTTGCGGGCGGACGATGAGATCCGTAAAGAGATGCAGAAATTTCTTAAGGAAAATGCATGGGCCAAAGACGTGATCGTCTTTCAGGCAATCAAAGAGACGCAGGGCCAGAAGGCCTGGTGGGAATGGGATGATAAGGCACTCCAGAAGCACGACGCCAAGGCAATCGAGGCTTTTGAGAAAGACCATCGGGACCTTTGTGACTTCTATCTTTTCATTCAGTACATTTTCTTCTCTCAGTGGACGAAACTGAAATCGAAGATCAACGAGATCGGAATACAGGTCATCGGCGATATCCCGATCTATGTCAGCGGAGATTCCTGCGATGTCTGGGCAAACCGGAATCTTTTCCAGATGAATAAGGACGGCTCATTTAAGAGCGTAGCGGGCGTTCCGCCGGATTATTTCTGCGAGGATGGCCAGCTCTGGGGAAACCCGGTTTACGATTGGGCGGCGCATGAAAAAGAAGACTATTCCTGGTGGCTCAGCCGCCTCCACCAGAACTTCAGACTCTATGATGTTATCCGCATCGACCATTTCCGTGGATTCTCACGCTTTTACGCCTGCGCGGCGGATGCAGAGAATGCCAGAAACGGCAAATGGTATCCGGGTCCGGGCATGAAGCTTTGGAACCGTATTTTCGATGAGTTTGGCAAAGAACCGGCTATTTTCGCCGAGGACCTCGGTGAGACGGACGATGAACTGATCTCCTTCCTTCAGGAGACCGGGCTTCCGACGATGAGGGTCCTTCAGTTCGGAATGGTACCGCACGATGACAGCAAGCACATGCCGCACAACTATCCGGAGAACTGTATCGCCTATACGGGTACACACGATAACAACACCCTTCTCGGCTGGCTCTGGGAAGCCTCTGAAGAAGACAGGAAATTCGCGCTCGAGTACTGCCGATTCCACGGTGACAACTGGGGCGACGGCGGTGTCCATGCACCGGCCTGCCGCGCGATGCTGACGACGGTATGGTCGTCGGCCGCCAAACTTGCCATCGCGCCGTTACAGGACGTGATGGGATTCGGCTCCGACACGAGAATGAATGCGCCGGGCATGCCGACCGGACAGTGGCGGATCCGTTTCGGTTCCGATTCCATCAACCAGATGGACACCAAGTGGCTCAGTAAGCTGAACTGGGTCTATAAGAGATTCTAATCCATGGCGCCTTCGGGAAATCCACTTCCCGGAGGCGTTTTTGCCCAAAGGAGGAGCCTATGAGTAAGTACATGCTTTCGATCGACCAGGGAACGACATCTTCCCGTGCCATGATCTTCCGCGAGGACGGTACATGCGTGGCGTCCGCGCAGGAAACTTTTGAACAGCATTTCCCGAAGCCCGGCTGGGTGGAGCACGATCCGGAGGACCTATGGAGGACCGTCTGCGACTGCATCCGTCAGGCGCTGGCCAAAGCAAATATCCAGCCCGGTGAGATCTCGGGGATCGGCATCACGAACCAGCGTGAGACGACGATCCTGTGGGAAAAGAACACGGGACGTCCTGTCTATAACGCGATCGTCTGGCAGTGCAGAAGGACCGCGGCGCTTGTGGAGAAACTGAAGGACTCTGATCCCGAGTTCGTTGAGAAAGTAAGGGATAAGACCGGACTTGTGCCGGATGCGTATTTCTCAGCGACGAAGATCCAGTGGATCCTCGAAGAAGTGCCGGGGCTTAAGGCCCGCGCAGGGCAGGGAGAGATCCTCTTCGGCACCGTTGACTCGTGGATCCTTTACCGCCTGACCGGTGGAACATCTCATGCTACCGACTATTCCAATGCATCCCGAACGATGCTCTTTAACATCCACACGCTCACGTGGGATGACGAGCTGTGCCAGTATTTCCATATCCCAAAATGCATGCTCCCGAAGGCTCTTCCGGGCGCTTCCGAGTTCGGCTTTGTCAGTACGGAGATCACTGGCCTTGAAGCGATTTACGGTGTAGGGATCTATGGTATCCTGGGCGACCAGCCGGCGGCTCTTTTCGGGCAGACGTGCTTTGATAAGGGAGACATCAAGAATACCTACGGAACGGGCTGCTTTACGCTGATGAACGTCGGTTCCGAACCGATCATATCGAAAAAAGGACTGGTCACTTCTGCGGCGTGGTCTCTGAACGGGGAGACGTCATACGCGCTTGAGGGAAGTGTGTTTAACGGCGGATCCACGATCCAGTGGCTCCGTGACGAATTGCGGCTGATCGACCATGCGTCCGACTGCGATGTGCTGGCGGAGACTGTACCGGACAGCGCCGGTGTCGTGCTCGTACCCGCATTCTCAGGCCTTGGTGCCCCGTACTGGGATATGTACGCCCGAGGCGCGATCTTAGGACTGACACGTGGTACAACGAAGGCGCATATCGCCCGTGCGGCGCTCGAAGGCATCGCATATCAGGTATATGATCTGGTATCTCTCATGCAGGAAGAGGCAGACTGCCACATCAAGACACTGAAAGTGGACGGCGGCGCCAGTGTCAGCCGCTTCATGATGCAGTTCCAGGCGGATATCCTCAATTGCGCCGTGGACCGCGCCAAAGAGCGTGAGACCACCTCACAGGGAGTGGCTTACCTCGCGGGTCTTTTCTGCGGGTACTGGGAGAGCATGGATGCCTTGCGGAACCTGCGTCACTGTGATACTCTCTTTACGCCGTCGATGACGGAGGAAAAAAGAGATGAACTGCTGAAAAACTGGGCTAAGGCCGTTTCCCGCGCCGGTGCCTGGGAGGAAAAGGAATAATTGGACGCACTTTTTCTAGTATTCATAAAAATCGTCGTAGCGGTGACTCTGGGCTTTATTCTTAGGAAGACCGGGATCATCGATGCACGTATGCAAAAAGGATTGTCAGACATGCTTCTGCTGGCGATCCTTCCGTTTTCGATCCTGGCCTCTTCGAACTATGAGAAGACCCCGGAAGTGACGGAAGGCATGCAGATCGTTCTGGTTGCGGCGCTGGCCTATTACATCCTGTCGCTCATCCTGATGCGCCTTACCAGTAAGAAACTTCCTTTTGAGGACAAAGAACAGCGCGTTTTTGTTACCATGACGGTCTTTGCCAACACGGGATTCGTGGGATTCCCGCTGATGTCCGCGCTTTACGGGAATGCCGGACTTCTCATGGCGGTCGTCTTTAACCTCGCATATAACCTTTTCATGTACACCTACGGGATCCATCTTCTCTCGGGAAAGACGGGAAGCATCCGAAGTATCCTCACAAATCCCGTAAATATCGCATCCGTTCTCGCGATCCTGATCTTCGCATCACCTTTCCGGTTTCCGTCGTATGTATCCGGCCCGATCGATCTGATCGCGGCTATGACGGTGCCGCTTTCAATGATCATCATCGGGTCGAATCTCGCGGCGATGCCGTTTTATAAAGTCGTCACAGACCCCAAGTCCTACCTGATCTCTTTTGTGAGACTGATATTACTGCCGGGACTTGTTCTGGCGGGCATGTACATTGCTTTCCGAAGTGTTTCTATGGCATCGGCGACGGCCGCTGTCGCTGTTCTGATGTGCGCACTGCCGTGTGGTTCCATGAACGTCATTCTTTCCGAAAAGTATGACTGTGCGCCGGAATTTGCCGCACGCGCGACTGTACAGAGCATGCTCCTTTGCATGGGAAGCCTGCCGCTGTTCGTATTCATCTGCACAAAGATCTTCGGGTAATTCTTATGACACGATATTCGCCTGACTCGGTTCGGCTGTGTTGGCGGGTGTCGTGCGGATCCAGTAATTTTCGTTATAGATATTGTCGAGCTCACTGAAATAGGTCTGCTCATAGACGCCGCCGTCCGCGAGGATCGTCCTCCTGGACGGCTCGTTGTCTGTGTGGCAGACGACCAGGACCTTACTGTGGCCGAGAAGCTTGGCATAAGGAAGGACCATAGCGAGCATTCTTTTTCCGTATCCGCGACGGCGCTCGGAAGGGCGTACGGAGTAGGAGATGTGACCGCCATGCTTGCTCATGTAGTCATTGAGTTCGTGCTTGATCTCGATCATGCCTACAGGAATACCGTCCGACATACGGAAAGCGATGAACGGAGTGGAAGGCATGTAATAGGACGGTGCCGTTTTGCGGGACCCGAGGGTATCAACGAAAGTGAACCATTCGGCGATATCTTCAAAGGATCCGAGAAGTGCGGACCCGTAGATATTCTCTTCGCCCCAGTTGATATACTCGTCACGGAAATCTTCCATCTCATCAGCAAATTCCGGTACGGGAAGTGTCAGGATAAGGGCATCGTCCGGGATGTGGGCGATACAGGTCATCGGCTCGGAAAAGTCGAATTCATATACTTCAAAAGGTGCGCCCGGCATCTGTCCGACAACGAAGATCGTATCTCTTTCCGGGTAGTATTCGGCACCACACCAGATGAAGTCAGAGCCGGTCTTAAAGGCCTCTTCAGAGTAATAGCGGTGCTCTGCCAAGGTGTTGAGATTAAAGATGGAGAAACCGAAGCGGTCTCTTCTGAAAACATAGTAAACACTGCCGTTTCTGTGAGTGATCATCTCGCAGAGCGGGTGGGAATTATCGAGGCAGTCATAGCTTAAGATCAGCTCGTGATTCGGAGTGAAAAGAGAGAAACGGGCAGCCAGTCTCTCCTCGCCGTCGATCTCGCCTCCGAAACCTTCGCAGAGGAGGAAGTAACCATTCGCGAAGCATCCTTCTTCTTTGGAAAGACGATTCTTCTCCTGGAAAAGGATCTCACTTTGCTTCTGATATCTTTCCGCATATTCAGGTGAAAATGCGACATTCCCCATAGATTACCTGCTCTCTGTCCGAAAAGGGGTCTTTTGGATGCGGATCTGGAAGATTCCGGTGCCAAAAGAGCCTACTTCTCCAGTTAAATATGAATATTAAAAGTGTAGCATAACGAAGAATAATTGACAATCTCACAAACAAATTTTATATTATAGAGTGAAGTAGGAGGGCTGTACATCTATGGAAATAGCATTTCACTGTCCTAATTGTCTGGCAGATCTTATATACGATGAATCCAAGAAGTACACGTGTTGTTTCTGTAACACGGTTCTTACGGGTAAAAACGAAGTAACAGAACTCGAAGGCGGCTACTATGTAGGCGACGCCTGGAATGAGAAAGTATATCACAGTTTCCATTGTGAGGAGTGCGGTAGCGATTTTATTGCAAAGCCCGGCAATACCAATGTCGGATGCCCGATCTGTTCCTCGACCTCTCTTACTGATAAAGGCGGCATGGTCGGTGCTATGCCGAGACGTGCCATCCCGTTCGCGCATACCAGACAGCAGGCTCAGGAGATGTTCCTGGATTATGTCAGAAATAACTCTGCCGTCGGTCGTCAGCTGGCTACCGATGAGAATAAGGAGCTCCTGCACAAGGTTTATGTGCCGATCTGGCTGTTTACCTATGAGATCCTCGCACATGCGAAATTGACAGCTATGCTGAGAAATAAGGCCAATGAGAGCAAGACACTCTTCGGCATCAATGGTACCGAAGGTATTGCGGAACAGCTCTCCGCGCTCCGCTCTTCTTTCTCGCGTTTCCAGGCGAACCGTAAGGGTGCGTCGAAGGATGCGAGCGACCAGCCGTCCGAACATGTGACCGGTGGTGTGCTTTCCTGGCAGGGCATTCCTTTTGATGCTTCCGGCATCCTCCAGAGCAATGTCATGAACATGCTGCAGCCCTATGACCAGAGCAAGATGGTCCTTCTTACAGAGAAGGTCCTCCTCGATACTCCGGTCCTTGCAATCACAAAAGATCCGATCACCTGCATGCAGGAATTCATGGAGCGTATCAAGAAGTGGACGCGTCAGATGATTATGGACGCCCACTCCGATTCTTACGACATCTCCTATTTCCAGGATAAGACCGACTACCCGCTGGGTATCGGTGAACTGGTCCTTTTCCCGATCTGGTACATGAAGGGCGAGTATAACGGAAGAGAATTCTTCTTCGCCATGAATGGTCAGGACGGTTCTGTGGACGGCAATGTCCCGATGAGCAAAGGCACTACCAAGAATGTCGGCATCACCTATCAGCAGTACTGGGATAAGACCCGCTGCACAGCGCTGACCGATACACACTTCGAGTTTAATCCGCACGATCCGAATATCGATCTTCTGGACTATTCGTTCTTTGAAAAGCCGAAGGATTCGAGAGTGACGGCGGAAGGAAGAACGAAGCCGAAGGGTCAGATCGCTTCCGATCTGGATTCCCTGATCGATACTTCTGCGACAAAGACTGCGAAAGCCGGTACGGTCGAGGACGCAGCGGAAGCTATGGCGGCTGCGGCAGCAGAACTTACCGCAAGTGCTGCTCCGAAGAAACCGTATTCTGCTACAGATGTAGAGATCGGTTTCTCGAAGAAAAAGGAGCCGAAGAAGAAGCTTACCAAGGAAGAGGAAATGGAGCGTGCCCGCGAGATGACCGAGCGTATGCGCGCAGCTGCCAAGGAAGAGCCGAAGGGCGATATGGCCGCGGCTTCCAGTGTTCCGTCCTGGGCAAAGGCCGTTACACCGCCGCCGTCCATGACGCAGACATCTTCCCGTCCGGCACGTGTCAAGAAGGCTTCCGCCTCCAGAACAAGTTCCGCTTCTGCTTCCAATAAACCGCTTTGGGAGAGATCCGAAGAAGATATTGCCGCATCCAAGGCTCCGAAGAAGAAGTCTGATTCCATGGCTGCACGTATTGCCCGTGGTGATGCTCCGGAAGAGGAAGAGCCGGCAGCAGCGGCTGCTGCAATGCCGCCGCTCGGCATGTCTCCGTTTGCACCGGGTGCGATGGATGAGATCGACAGCCTCGATGACCTCGATAAGATGACACTTCCGGATCCGACAGCCAACTATCTGAAGGTCCCGGACAAATATAAGACACCTAAGGATGATGGTGAGAAGGCATTCCGTGAGCAGATCGCTGCTCCGTCCTCAAGAGCAGACGAAGCACCGGAATCTTATGAGATCCCGATGCCGAAAGTGGCTCCGACGAGATCTTCCGGCCGTCAGGTCAAGAAGAGAATTCCTGTTGTAGAGGATCCGGTGGATCTTCCGGAGATCCCTGAAGTGCCGGAACTTCCGGAGTTCCCGGAAGTGGCTGAAGACGTGCCTGCAGATGAGGAGATGATGGCCAACATCACATTCTCCTTCAACAAGAAGAAGGCTCCGATGAGTGGTGTAGATGCTCCGCCGGTCAATAATTCGATCCCGAGACGTACGGATGACCAGCCGGAAGAAAAACTCGGCATGGCGATCATGAACTCCGAATACGATGACGGTGTGCTCCCTTATGCGGAATCGCATCGTGAAGAATACGCGGACGAACCGAGAGAGATCGTCCCGAGACAGACAACTGAGACAGAGAACTACTTCGGTTCCGATGCCACGAACCGTCCGCTCGCATATCGTCCGCCGGCCCCGCTGGCACAGCGTAACGATGATGTTTATGTTGAGCAGGTCGATCCGCATCCGGAAGAGGATGAGAATAACCGTCCGCTCGCGCAACGTCCGCCGGCCCCGCTCGCAAGAGCTACCGAGGAACGCGGTCCGAGTCTGGAATACCTGACTGAGCATGAGATGGACAGCGAGATCCACCAGATGCCGTCGCTCGAGAGCCGTGGCAGATGGGGCGAAATGCCGGAAGCGAAGGAAACACCTTCGTGGGCGAAGCCGCAGCAGGAGGAGAGTGATTCTCCGTTTAGAAGACCTGCATCTGCGTCTGCTTCTCCAAGAGGCAGAAGCCATATGTCCAGAGATGAGCTTCGTCAGGCTGGCCAGGAAGCCGCAAGAAGAGCTAGTGATGCAGCAGCATCCCGCCCGGCGGCAAGAGCCAGAACGCTCGAGGAAAGAAGAAAAGAGAATCAGGCCGCTTATGCGTTCCGTCCGCCGGTTCAGCAGAGACCTGCTACACAGGAGCCGCAGGAAGAACCGGAGCAGGATCAGCGTCCGGCCTGGAGCAGACCAGCCGCCCGTCCGGGAACATCCCGTCCGGCAGCAAGAGAAGAAGCTCCGAAGAAGAATGTACCGATCTGGGAACGAGTTCCCGAGACCGATGGTCCGATCCCGGCATGGGGAAGTTCCGCTGCGTATGTTGATGACGACAGACCGCGTGGTTCTCTCATGAAGCCGAAGGGTCAGATCATCGATGTAGAAAAACCTCGTGAGAGAACCGGTGTGGGCCTTTGGGGCGCAGATCCTTCTCCGAAGGAAGTCCTCCTTCCGGGTGGAGCTACCCTTGGAGCAAGAGACGAGGAAGAAGAGCCTCGTGAAGTCGCACCCAGACGTCCGGCATCCCGTCCGGCCGCTGAAAGACCGGCTTCCCGCGCAGCGGCTCGTCCTGCAGCTGAAAGACCTGCAGCAACGCGTCCTGCCGCACGTCCGGCAGCAGAGAGACCCGCAGCAACACGACCGGCCGCACGTCCGGGTCGGGCTGTAGATGTAGAAGTTTCTGCTCCGAGAAGAGAAGCAGTGAACCGTTCTGCAGAAGTTACCGAGGATGAGAGTGCTCCGCTCACTTTCAGCAGCGATCGTCCGCGTACGTATGCGCAGCGCCGCCAGATGGAAGAAGAAGAGAGAAGACGCCAGATCCAGAGTCCGTTCGCAAAGCCGGAACAGAGAGCTCCGCTTCGCCGACCGCCTCTCCGCCCGGCCGAAATGCCAAGGGACGAAGAGGTTGAAAGACCTGTAAATAAGACATATGAATCGACACAGTTCGAGGATAAGCCGTCTGTAGTGGCTTCTCTGGATATGCTTCCGGAACCGCTGGGTGAGGAATCCATCCATCACTTTGCCAAGGACAGCAGCATTCCTGCTCTGGCCCGTGACAAAGACGAGATCCAGGACGAACTGGCTCAGGGTGAAAGGACCGCAAGAAAAGCGATCAGAGGACTTCCTGAGTACGATCCGGATGGACCGAGTCCGTTTAAACCGAACCGATAAGTAGTAAACGAGAGCCGGGACAGGAAGAACTATACTCTTCCTGTCCCGGCGTGTATTTTTCCTTTTAGGAGTGTATATGGAAACCGCATACCTTTGTTCGAATTGTGGCGCTTCGGTGATCCTGAACGATGATTCTGCCTGTAAATGCTGCTTCTGCGGCACAGAATTCCATGAGAGAAATGTAATCGACCGCCCGAACGGAGGCTTTTATGTGGGCGCATTAACCCCCTCCAATCTTCGTACGATCACTTGCAGAAGCTGCGGAAAGACTATGGGAGAATCTTCTTCATCCAAACTCGAACCGAAAGTATGTCTTTACTGCGGATCAGATGATATCACTTCCGGTTCCGGTGAGATGATGTTCCCGAAAGACATGATCTACGCGCCATTTTCCTGTGATCGGAAAGAAGCGGAAGAAGCGTATCTTCTTTCCGTAAAAAAGGACAAGATCAAGGGACGTGCCCATTCGACCAGAGAATACCTTGATGCGCTTACTCCCGTATATATCCCGTGTTTCTTCTACGATTACCACACTTTCGCCAATACGATCCTGAGCGTGGTCCCGTTCGTGAAGCAGCCAAGAAATATCGGCGAGAAAGTCCTGTCGGCCTTCTTGATCACAGATATCTCCGTTGAGCGGACTTCTAATGTGGTTACCCCTTATCCGAAGACGATCGCCAGCGAGATGGCCTGGCAGAATCTGCCGATCTGTGCATGTAACGTTATGGATCAGAAGAAATCTGATCAGGTATCGCCCTTCCTTTCCAAGTCCGGAACGACTTCGACCGGAAGTGCTTCCGACATCAAAGACGCCGTGATCCTAAACATCGATCGAGGCGCCAAAGAAATCGAGGACAATTTCTTTTCGCGCATAAAAGAGTTCGTAAAAGAATGCGTGATCACTGAAAATCTCGAGCACTTCTCGATCACTTCTTTCGTCGATAACACCGTCTACAACCCAGCCGTTGGCCAGCTCATCTATATTCCTTTCTGGGTCATGAAAGTGCGGAAGAAGGACCAGTCCCTGACCTGGTGCATGAACGCGATCTCCGGAAAATCTTCGGAAGTTTCCTTCGAGCCGATCGACAAGAAGCCCGTCAAGGAAGAGGAGCCGACGCTGAAGTCCATGAGCAAAAAGAGGATAAAGGCTTTTAAACTCGAGGACCTGGGCGGCCCGGACAAGCCGGTCAATTACAGGACTTTCATGATCGACTCGGTTGCTTCCTCTATCACAGCTGAAATGACGCTCAACGAGATGTCCGCGGATAAGAGCCTTCTGCATTTGGAGAAGGCGAGAAGGAACTCGCAGACCAGCCTGGAAGTGCCAATCGTAAGAGCTTATCAGGAAGAAGCGGAGAAGGCGGTCAAGGAGAGCCAGAAAACATCGATCCCGAGTGCGCCGGTTCCTTTGCCGACCAAGCATTCTCCACTCTATCTCATGAAGGAAGAAGCGATGACACGTTCTCTGGGACGTGGCCAGCGCCTCCCGGAAAAACCGCTCGACCGCCGTGTCGGCAACGAAGCAGAGTTCGACAACAGAAACGACACGCATGAAAGCCTCGCCGTGGAATTCGGATTATCCGACCTCCCCGAGTACGATCCGTCGGGACCGGATCCGTTTAAGAAGTAATCAGAATAAAGAAGATGAGAAGAGGGTGCTAAAGGTCTCGAGAAAGAGCTTTAGCACCTCTTTTGGTTTGTAGTTTTTAACTTCGGTTCATTTGAACTGTTTTTTCAGAACCCCCCAATGTTGCCGTATAATTTTAGTAAATCGAAATCTATACGGCAGCATTTTAAAGGCAGTGCCGTATGAAAATACAAAACCTCGATTCATACGGCAGATTCAGGGGTGCTCTGCCGTATAAAATCAGGTTTTCCGAAATTATACGGCATTTGAGATGGCCATCTGCCGTATGAAAATGGAAAAGTGCTTTTTATACGGTAAATGGAGGGTCGATCTGCCGTATGAAAATATGATTTCCAAATCTATACGGCAGGTAGGCCAAAATGCTGCCGTATAAAATGAGATATCTCGTTTTTGTACGGCACGCACGAAAGAATCAGCTCAATGACTACACTCAGTGACTCTTCGCCACATCCTGGGCAAGGAGAGACGCGCCTTTCATGCGAAGAAAAAGGAGATGGACAACTCTTGTCATCCATCTCCTTGCTTTTTTCTTTGTGAAAAGATCCTTACTTCCAGAGGCTCTCGCCGTTAGTCTCGATCACTTCTTTATACCAGTAGGCGGAGTCCTTGAGTGTTCTCTTCTGTGTCTGATAGTTGACATATACAAGACCGAATCTCGGATCGTAGCCGTCCGCCCACTCGAAGTTGTCCATGAAGGACCAGTGGATGTAGCCGACGAGCGGGATCCCGTCTTCGGAAGCGCGGGCGAATTCGCGGATGTATCTCTTAAGGAAGTCGATTCTCTGTGGATCGTGGACCTTGCCGTCTAAGTGGACGCTGTCGGTGCAGGCGCAGCCGTTCTCAGTGATCATGATCGGGAGTCCGTATCTTTCATACATGAATTTAGCAGACCAGTAGAGGACTTCCGGAGTGATCGACCACTTCAGTGCGGTGAGAGGCTCGCCGGAGAGCGCTTCATTGCCTTCAGCCGCTGAGAGCTTGCTTAAGTCGCGCATCGCCGCGTAGATGTTCATGCCGTAAAAATCGATCGGCGACTGGACGATATCCCATTCCTCTTCCGTGAAGTCGGAGAAATCATCGCCGAAGAATTCCTTGGCTCCGTCAGGGAACTTTCTAAGGAAGATCGGATCTGACCACCAGGAATTCGAAAGGACATAACCGAAATCATCGAAGGCGAAAGACTTCTCTCTGGCTTCCGCGATTGCTTCTTCCGAGTTGTTTTCCGGGATGAAAGTCGGGCCTGTCGGTGCAAAGGATACTTTTGATTCTTTCTTGCTGTATTTGCGGATCGTTCTGACTGCAGTCCCGTGGGAAAGAAGCACGTTCTTGGACATCTTGAAGATATCTCTGTCGGCATACTTCATGAACGGCGCATGCGATCCCATATAGTGTCCGAGTCCGATAAAGATCTGCGGCTCGTTAATGGTGAACCAGTAAGTAACACGGTCGGAAAGCGCTTCGACGACGACCCGGGTATAGTTTTCAAACCAGGAGATGATCTCCGGATTCAGCCAGCCTCCGCGCTCAAAGAGTGCCTGCGGAAGATCCCAGTGGAAGATCGTGACCATCGGTTCGATGCCGTTTTTCAAGAGCTCATCCACAAGGTCGGAATAGAACTTTAAGCCCTTTTCATTTACGTCTCCGGTCCCGTTCGGGATGACGCGCGGCCAGCAGATCGAAAAACGGTATGCTTTGACACCGATCTCCTTAAGAAGTGCCACGTCCTCCTTCATGCGGTGGTAGTGGTCGCAGGCAACATCGCCTGTCTCGTGATTATGCACCGGAGTGTTTCTCCAGTGTGTATATGTATCCCAGATCGAAGGTCCCTTTCCGTCCTCGTTCCAGGCTCCCTCGACCTGGTAGGAAGCCGTAGCGACGCCCCATATAAAGTCCTTTGGTAAAGCCATAGTTTGATCCTCCTCTTGTAGCGGGTCGTTGCTGTCGATCCTTCTTGAAAAGAACCGAAATAAGCACATTTTGAGTATAGCAGAATCAGATCTGAAAAGATAACAGAATCTTATCTTAAAATACTAAATTCGCGGCATGATTTCGTCTAGCCAGTGAAGAAAAAGTCATTTGCAAAAAGACCATTATGGTATAATCATTAGCGTAACGAGGAGAGAGTATGAATATTGCAATAATCACGGACACGTATTTTCCGGATATAAACGGAGTTACATCTTCGATCTATACGCTTGCGCTGGCCCTTCGTAAACGGGGACATCGCGTATATATTTTTGCGACTTCAGAGACCAATTCTCCGGTGATCCGCCGTGTGAGCAAGCATCCGCCGGTATTCCGTATCCCGAGCTTCCCGATGCTTCTTGTCCGTCCGTACCGTACCACCATGCCGTACTCCCTTCGTCTTGTACAGATCTTAAAGAGACTGAAGATCGACATCATTCACACCCAGACGGAATTCTCCATGGGTCTCATCGGTCTTTCTTCGTCGATGACACTCCATCTCCCCATCGTGCACACCTATCACACGATGCTCGAGGACTATACGCATTACATCTTAAACGGGAAGGTCAAGAACATCATCACGCCGGACATGGCCAAGAAGTTCAGTAAGACCTTTTGTAACGTGCCGACGGGACTGATCGTCCCGACGGAGAAGGTGAAGAACGCACTCCGTGAATACGGCGTGGTAAAGCCGATCTATGTGATCCCGACAGGTATCGATGTATCGCCTTTCAACCGTTCGAATTTCGATAAGAATGAGATCGATGCGCTGAAGGAAAAATACGGCATCCGTCCGGAAGAGAAGATCCTCCTTTCTCTTGGCCGTGTGGCCAAAGAGAAGAGTATCGACCGCATCATCGACCAGGTGCCGAAGATCTGTGAAAAATCACCGAACGTTCGCGTTCTCATCGTAGGTGACGGACCGGCTCTTCAGGGTCTTAAGGATCAGGCGGAAAAGCTTCATGTCAGTGATAAGGTGATTTTTGCAGGCGCGGCTCCGTACGCCGAGATCGGTAAATACTACCAGCTCGGGGATGCCTTCATCTCCTGCTCGACTTCCGAGACACAGGGCCTTACTTATTACGAAGCTATGGCGGCAGGTCTTCCGGTCATTGCCCGAAAAGACGATGCCGTAAATGAACTTTTCCAGGACGGGGTCAATGCCCGTCTCTTCAAAGACGAATCCGAGATCGCCGACATCGTGTCCGACATCTTTAAAGATCCGGTCACGGCAGAGAGATATTCCGCGAATGCGGAGAAGACCGTCGCTTCTTTTTCTGCGGAGACCTTCGCGGTCCGTGTGGAAGAAGCCTACATGAATGCCATCGCCCGCCACGTCCGTGAGAAGGCGATCCGCCGTGCCAATGTCGGTAAACTGCATCTTTCGAGAAAATATAAGTCCGTCAAACTGGTACCTCCGGAAGAAGACAGCCACTTCCTGAAAGAAGAAGAGGAAGATAGAAAGGGCGGATTCTCAGGCGTTAAGAAAGTTGTCGCCGGAAATGCGCGAAAAGCATACCACACGGCATACCGCTATGCACAGCTGATCCGTGTAGGAAAGAAGATCAGTAAGAGAGGACATTGATCCTTACTCTTCGCCATTCTTTTTTACAATGGAGATCTCCGGATATTCCACTTCGTTTTTTGCCGCTTCAGAAGCTCTGTTCCTTGCCGATTCTTCGGCGGCGATCTGCGCTTTTTCTTTGTCTCCGAGAAGTTGCGGCACACTGAAGTAATAGCCCTGCAGGAAGTTCACTCCGGCCTCTTCGCAGAATCTGGCCTGAGATTCGTTTTCCACACCTTCGGCGACTGTCTTGATGCCGTTGGCCTTTGCAAATCTCACGATGCTTTTGATCATCTCTGCGCCTCGCTCGTGGTCGATATGGGAGGTGATGCAGCGGTTGATCTTCAGGATGTCGATCGGCACATCGTTCAGAAGAATGAAGGAAGATGCGACAGCGCTCAGATAATCCATGGCGATACGGATACCGTGTTTCCGGAGAAAGATGAGATTGTCCCGTACGAGGAAGTCTTCTTCGGTAAAAGTACCGTTGATCTCAACTGTGACGCGGTCGTTTCCGACGCCGGATTTCTCGACGGCGCGGACGAATTCCATAACACTTCTTTCCGAAAGCTCGGACCCGGAGAAGTTGATGCTGAATTTCTTCCCTTCGTTGAGCGGAAGCTTGGCGTACTTGATGGCTTCTTCCGTCATGAAGATCGTCAGCTGCTGAAGGCACGAAGTCTTCTGCAGGATCGGCACAAATTCCTCGGCCGTCATACGGGAACCGTCATCACGGATCCATTTGGCTAAGATCTCCACGCCGACTGGTTTGTGCGTATATGCTTCGTGGATCGACTGGAAGGATGCCTGCACCATGCCCTTGGAGATCGCGGAAGAGAACTCGCTGGCGATGCTGACCGTACCTCTGTAGTAATCGCGCATGGCGTCGGTATACCGGCTGATCTGCTGGTCTTCGAGGAAGGAATAACGAAGTGCGATATTCGCGTGGCGGATACCCTCGGAGATATTCCCCGTCGGACGGATCACGGTAAAACCGATACGGTAGGAAATATAGACTGGTATGCTGTCCACGGTGATCGTGACACCGTTGATATTGCTTATCGCCGCCAGAAGATTCTCGAGGCTTTCTTCGCTTGAATAGTGCTGCACGATGATGGAAAAATCAAGATCGGTGCCCTTGTATAAAGTGGCATTCGGATAAGAGGAAAGAAGTTCCTTTAGTTCTTCGGAGATCTTCTTAACGATGGACTGATAGAAGTCACTTCCGAAAAGACCCTGGATATCGCTGTCCTCGTTAAAGGCCAGCATCAGGATCGATAGCGCACCGTCGGTCGGGATCTTCGAAGAAGAGATCGCATTGAGGTTCGGAAGGCCAGTGAGCGCATCGTGCGTCGCGATGTATTCGAAGTGTCTCTCGCGCTTCCTGCTTCTTGTGGAAATGTACGCGACAACGATGCTGACGACGACGTAGATGAGCGCGCGGATAAGCCACGTAAGTCCATGGTCTTCGGAGTTCGTGATCCAGTTGACGAGCGGTCCCATCGCGATGCCCGAAAGCATTGCGAAAAGAGCACTGTACCATACCGGCATGTAAAGTGATGTCAAAACGATGGGGATCAGAATAAGATTAGCATATACATTAGGTGTTCCACCGGTTACGCAAACGAAGTAGATAATGGCTGCGGCAGCTATAATAGATGCCGGGATCAAGAACGGGAGAATGGATTTCTGACGATTGTTTTGGATCGAATTCATAAAGCTTCTCCTTATTCAAAAGATACACAACCATTATATCACGCGGCCCGTGAAACCTCATGCAGATTTGACTTAATTTTTATAATGGCGATAATAGTAAAGAGGGGAGAACGGAGGATAATATGCGCAAGCAATGGTTTCAATCCTTGTTGATGAGACGAGCCGTGATCATACTGATCCTGCTCGTTGAAATCACGACGTTCATTTTCCTCATCGTTGCCGGTACGATCATATCTGATGTGGCTTCGATTTTGTTCCGTGTGATCTCCGTGATCGTCGCCCTGTATGTGGTCTCCAAAAACGATAAGGGAGGATACCGGCTGATATGGGTATTCCTGATCCTGATGTTTCCGGCGCTGGGCGGTGTCCTCTATGTGTTTTTGAATTTCCAGATGAGTTCCAACCGTTACGCAAAGGACTTCGATGAGATCCTTGAAGCGACAAAAGATGAGCTTACGGTTTCCGAAGACGTGAACCGGGAACTGGCCGAACAGTATCCGGTTTTTATGAAGAATGTGGAATATCTGCAGAGGGCCCAGAATTTCCCGTTGTATAAGAATTCACAAACGACATATCTATCTCCGGGAGAAGAGTTCTGGCCGGTCCTTCTTGAGAAGCTCCGCACGGCAGAGAAGTATATCTTTCTCGAGTACTTTACGATCGGTGAAGGAGAGTTCTGGAATTCGATCCTCGAGATATTAAAAGTGAAAGCAGCAGCCGGTGTCAAAGTACGCATCATGTACGACGATATGGGATGCTTTCTGAGCCTTCCTTCCGACTATCCGGAGTACTTAAGCTCGCTGGGGATCGAGTGCCGGATCTTTAACCGTTTCCGTCCGTTCTTTACGACCATCCAGAACAACCGCGATCACCGGAAGATCACCTCGATCGACGGGAAGGTTGCGTTCTGCGGCGGACTGAATCTGGCGGATGAATATGTGAATAAGAAAGAGCGTTTCGGATACTGGAAGGATTCTGCCGTTATGGTCGAGGGGGAAGCCGCGTGGAGCCTGACCTGTTTCTTCCTTCAGATCTGGCAGATCAACCAGCCGAAGATGGAAGAATTCAACGAGTATTATCCGTGGAAAGATGCGGCGTGCGATATCGTTGGCGAAGGCTTTGTGCAACCGTATAATGACATCCCGATCGATCGGGAAAGAGTCAGCGAAAGTGTATTCATGAATATGATCACCGCGGCGGAAAAGTCCCTATACATCAGTACCCCGTATCTGATCCTCGACGAGGACATGATCAGTGCGCTGTGCCTTGCCGCCAAGAGCGGCATCGATGTGCGCATCGTGACTCCGAGTATATACGACAAATGGATGATCCATCAGGCGACACGTTCCTACTACCGTGATCTTGTAAATGCCGGTGTGCATGTCTATGAATATACGCCCGGTTTCATGCACAGTAAGACCGTTGTCGTGGATGATAAAGCCGCAATCGTCGGTTCTGTGAACTGGGACTACAGAAGCCTTTATCTCCACTTCGAAAGCGCCGTATGGATGTGCGGAACAAAGACGGTTTCAGATGTCAGAAATGACCTTCTGCGAGCCTTCGAAGAATCTGACGAGGTCCTTCCGCAGGAACTGAACTATAAGAGAGGATGGAGCCTGTTCCGTCTGATCCTCCGTCTCATCGCACCCATTTTTTGAATCTTCGCAAAGGACTTTTAGAATCTGCTTCGAACAACAGTATATCCGTGGTAAAATATAGGTACATTTTCTATTCGCTTGGCACATGCATCCGTACCGTTTTGAAGGGGGGAAGTCACCATGTTGAAGAATGCGTATCTAAATGAGAAACCTGAAAAAGAGGTTCTGAAATCCCGCTTAAAAGAACAGGAAGATCTTCTGTTCGTTAACCAGAATCAGATCAAAGACAATAAGCTCCCGGTGGTGGTCCTCATCGAAGGCTGGGGCACGGCCGGGAAGGGTACCCTGATCGGCAACGTCATCAATAACATTGACCCGCGTTTTTATAAGGTCGCGACCTTCGATATGCCGACGGATCTCGAAAAAAGAAAGCCATTTCTCTGCCGCTATTTCGAAGCGCTTCCGGAAGCCGGTAAATTCCGTTTTTATAACACCGGCTGGATGAATGAGATCGTAATGAGCCGGCTTGACGGCTCCATGTCCGATTCCCTCTATGAGAAACGCATCGCGAGTATCCGCCGTTTTGAACGTCAGCTCACGGATAACGGCTATCTGGTCTTAAAGTTCTTCATGCACATCAGTGAAGAAGAGCAGAAGAAGAGGATCGATAACCTAAAGGACCACATCGATACGAAGTGGCGCGTCAGCGATGGCGACATCTGGCAGAACAAGCACTATAAGGCCTGCGAGAAGATCTTCGAGAAATATCTCGAGGACACCGACACTTCGTCTGCGCCATGGTATATCGTCGATGCGAAGTCCGAAAAATGGACAGAACTTCAGGTGCTGGAGAGGATGAACGAAGGCATCGATATCGCTCTCCAGAATCACTCTCTTGCGGTGCCTCTACTGCAGAATACTTTCCCGCTCGTAAAGATGCCGAAACTTGCAGAAATTCCGCTTGAGGGAAAGGAACTTTCCGACGAGGAGTATAAGGAGAAACTGGATAAACTGCAGGACCGCCTGTCGGAGCTGCACAACCGTCTTTACAGGAAGAGAGTACCGCTCATCATCGCCTACGAAGGATGGGATGCGGCAGGAAAAGGCGGCAACATCAAGAGGATCGCCGAGGCACTCGATCCCCGCGGCTACGAAGTGCACCCGATCGCAAGTCCGGAGCCGCATGAGAAAGCACGTCACTACCTGTGGCGTTTCTGGACCCGTCTTCCGAAGGACGGACATGTGGCGATCTTCGACCGTACATGGTACGGCCGCGTGATGGTCGAGCGCATCGAGGGCTTCTGTTCCGAGAACGACTGGAAGCGTGCCTATAACGAGATCAACGAGTTTGAAAAAGAACTCGACGACTGGGGTGCGGTCATCATCAAGTTCTGGGTGCAGATCGATAAGGACACGCAGCTGGCCCGTTTCACCGACCGTCAGAACACGCCGGAAAAACAGTGGAAGATCACGGAAGAAGACTGGCGCAACAGAGAAAAATGGGATGTCTATGAAGATGCCATCAACGAGATGATCCAGAAGACCTCCACGAAGTTCGCACCGTGGTACATCCTCGAATCCGTCGATAAGAAATATGCGCGTATCAAAGCTCTCGAGATCGTGATAAAGGAACTCGAGAAGAAACTAAAGTAGGATCGGAAGGACCTATCTCATGAACATCAGCTGGAAACCCGTACATTCGTTGATCCTGCTCCTGGTCGTACTTTTCGCAGTGGCTTTGGGCTTTAATGCCATCATGCTGGGCGATCACTTCGGACCCGGCATGACTTCGGAGGTCCTGACGGAAGTGGTCATACTGATCGTCCTTTCTGTGCTTCTTTCGATACCGGTCATTCTCGGCTTCAAAAAAGGATCGAAGTCGCTGATCCTTTTCTTCTCAGCGGGGTTCCTGATCATTATGTTTGTCGCCGTTTTTATCGGCATCAGCGAACTGGAGAATATCGACCTGGAAAAACGCATGCAGAAGCGTGACGTGCCGCCGGTCGAGACACATAATAAGGCCATCGACGAAGTCATCTCCGAACTTGACTCGTAACCTTAAAACTTAGAAAAACAGGAAGGACCGGCTCTTTTAAAGAAGACCGGTCCTTATTTTCTTTCTTGAAAAGATCCGTCAGCCTTTTCCGGCCTTGTGCTTTTTCTTCACTTCGTACATCGCGGCATCGGCGATCTTGAAGTATTCCTCGGAAAAAGCTCTGATCGTGGCTGCGTTCATCTCGCAGTCCTGCGGCGGCATCTTGATGCATATGCCCGTGCTCACGCGAAGCGGATAGATCTTCTGGTCGCGCATGACGCATTTCTGGATATATTCACACAGCGACTTTACGTAGATCGAGGCTTTTTCCTCGGTATAATTCTTGGCCAGCACGACGAACTCATCGCCGCCGGTCCTAAGGCACACCTCGCCGTTGATGGCGGAAAGACGCATGCCGTCGGCAATGGTGCAGAGGCTGTAATCGCCTTCGGCGTGCCCGTAGTTATCGTTGACGAGCTTTAAATCGTCCATGTCGATCATCATGACACCGATCGGCAGATTCTTCTCGTAGCACTCCTTGAAGATCTCAGAGAAGAACATCTCGTAGCCGTGACGGTTATAAAGGTTCGTGAGCATGTCGCGGTTATAAAGGTTCTCCATCCTCTGTACAGCCAGGTTCAGCTGGTGGCGGATCCTCCAGTTCTCGAGCATGGAGGCGAGATTAACGATCCACGACTTCATGAATATAGCTTCGTGCGCTTCATTCTGCGGGGAGACGATCAGATATCCCATGTAATACTGGAGATGATGGATCGCGAAGATATAGTACGGCTTCGGGTCGGAAAGAAGATCCGGAGGCAGGATATCCTTTTTCCGGAATGTCTCGTGCTTTACGGGATCCGGTCCGATAAAGCCGGCCACGACAGTCATTTCCTCGTCCTGCTTGGAGAAGTCTTTCTCGATCACGCGCTGGTCTTCCCAGTGCGGGGCAAGACACAGGAGCATGGCCGTAAATCCGGAATCGATCGCGGAGTTTTTCGAGATCTCCTGGAAGCACTCGTCCATCGTCTTGGCGCTGGAGACACTGAGGATCAGGCTCGTCGTCGACTGCGCCAGATCCGCGACACGGTCGATACGGCGGGTGTAGAGGCTTCGGATGTCTTCGATGTTATAACTTGTCATGGCCTTGCATCCGCAGGACTGGTTGAGGACCAGTTCGCCGGGGATGAGGTGATCTTTTCGCTCTGTATCACCTTCCCACATTTTTTTCAGACAACAGATGCTCTCGTACCCGGATTTATAGAAAGGCTGTGCGCCCGTGGTGATGGACGGATAGCCCTGGTTGGCTTCGTCAAGACCGTCGTAACCGGTGACGATGAGGTCCCCGGGGACTTCGATCCCTCTTTTGTGGCAGGCGTCGATCAGGCCGACGGCGGAATAGTCGTTGGCACAGACGATCGCATCCGGGTATTTCTTCCCGTTCTTTTCACAAAGCGGCAGGATATAGTCGAGCGCATCATCGCCACAGTCGTGCCAGAGCGTACCGTAATAGACCTTTTCGGGATCAAAGGCGATGCCGTTGTCTTCAAGTGCTTTCCGATACGAATCGATACGGGTCTGTGTGAAGTTTCTCTCCCGAAGGCCCGCCAGGTGATAGATGTCGCGGCAGCCGTGCTCCTTGATGATGTGGTCGACGATATTGTAAAAAGACTCGTGCTCGTTTGTCACGACGTTCGTATATCGCTCGTCGTAACCGCCGACATTGACGATCGGGATCGTGACGGACTCAAGGCGCGCGTCCAGATGTTTCAGAGTATAGGGACCGTACGCGAGATCGACACGGATGATGCCGTCGAAATCGTCGAGGTCCGGAAGCTCGAAGGAGACAGTGTCGCCCTCGTCGTAATGCTGGTACTGATCGTAGATCTTATTGCTGAAAGAGTCGCTGAAACTCGCAAAATAGATGACCTTGATGCCGAGTTCTTGGGCGGCCTTACTGATGCCTTCCTGAATGGCATGTGTCATAGGTTCATAGATGTTCGGAGAAAATACCGCAACTTTTTTTCTGTCAGCCATCATCAGTCTCCTAAAACTCCGGGACGATCTTCTATCCTTGTGATACTACCATCATAGCGGAGAAGTGTTGCCAGTTTATGAACAATTGCTTGCAACTTCCTCTGAATTCCATATAATAAATGTGTTCGAAAAAATGCATGTAAATTATCAGGAGGAGACCATGATTTCTTTACTTAATTCCGGCGCGTATCTTCTGCGCGGCACCGAAATAATCCCGGATGACCACGAGGCGGCTTCTGCGATCCTCAGTAAGACCGGAAAGTCCGTCACCAAGGAGGAAGCGAAAAAGGCGACCATCGCGTATGGTATCCTCCGCGATCACAATACTTCCGACAACATGGAGAAGCTGAAGATCAAGTTCGATAAGCTTACTTCCCACGATATTACTTTCGTCGGTATCATCCAGACCGCGAGAGCTTCGGGTCTTACGAAGTTCCCGGTACCGTATGTTCTGACCAACTGCCACAACTCCCTTTGCGCTGTTGGCGGTACCATCAACGAAGATGACCACATGTTCGGCCTTTCCTGTGCGAAAAAATACGGTGGCGTGTATGTTCCGCCGCATCAGGCTGTTATTCACCAGTTCGCCCGCGAGATGCTCGCCGGCGGCGGTAAGATGATCCTCGGTTCTGACTCCCACACACGTTATGGTGCACTCGGTACCATGGCTATGGGTGAGGGCGGACCGGAGCTTGTAAAGCAGCTCCTCAACCAGACATACGACATCAACATGCCGGGTGTAGTTGCTATCTACTTAAAGGGTGCTCCGGTCAAGGGCGTTGGTCCGCAGGACGTAGCCCTTGCCATCATCGGCGCGGTCTTTGCCAACGGATACGTAAAGAACAAGGTCATGGAGTTCGTAGGTCCCGGTGTGAAGTCTCTTTCTACCGACTTCCGTATCGGCGTCGATGTTATGACGACAGAGACCACATGTCTTTCTTCCATCTGGCAGACAGACGATGAGGTCAAGTCCTTCTACGATATCCACGGCCGTTCCCAGGATTATAAGGAACTCAACCCGGGCGAAGTCGCTTACTACGACGGCGTTGTGGAGATCGATCTTTCTTCCATCAAGCCGATGATCGCTATGCCGTTCCATCCGAGCAATACCTACACGATCGAAGAACTGAAGGCCAACCTCGACGATATCCTCGCTGATGTCGAGAAGCGTGCGAAGGTCTCCCTCGGTGACGCTGTCGATTTCTCTCTGAGAAGCAAGGTCGTAAACGGCAAGTTCATGGTCGATCAGGGAATCATCGCCGGTTGCGCCGGCGGCGGATTCGAGAACATCTGCGCTGCAGCGGATATCCTCCGCGGAAACTACATCGGTTCCGACAAGTTCACCCTTTCCGTATATCCGGCTTCCATGCCTGTATATATGGAGCTCGTTAGAAACGGCTGCGCTGCCACCATCATGGAGACAGGCGCGATCATCAAGACCGCTTTCTGCGGCCCGTGCTTCGGTGCAGGTGATACACCGGCAAACAACGCATTCAGTATACGCCACTCGACGAGAAACTTCCCGAACCGTGAAGGATCTAAGCTCCAGAACGGTCAGATCTCTTCCGTTGCACTTATGGATGCCAGATCTATCGCCGCGACAGCTGCCAACAAGGGCGAGCTCACCGCTGCGACCGAGTTCGACGGCGAATTCGGAAAGTATAAGTACTTCTTCGATCAGAAGATCTACGCCAACCGCGTATTCGACAGCAACGGCGTGGCTGATCCTTCCCAGGAGATCCACTTCGGTCCGAATATCAAGGACTGGCCGGCTATGGTCGCTCTTACTGATAACCTCGTTCTGCGCTGTGTTTCCGAGATCCACGATCCGGTCACCACGACAGACGAACTGATCCCGTCGGGTGAGACTTCCTCCTTCCGATCGAACCCGCTGGGTCTTGCCGAGTTTACATTGAGCCGCAAGGATCCGGAGTACGTCGGACGTGCCAAGGAGATCCAGAAGGTCGAAAAGGCAAGAGAAGAGGGCGAGAAGCTCTGTGATCTCTTCCCGGAGATCCACACTGTCATGCAGACGATCAAGAAGGAGTTCCCAGATGTGCATAAGACCAACACCGGATTCGGTTCCACGATCTTTGCCGTGAAGCCGGGTGACGGTTCCGCACGTGAGCAGGCGGCTTCCTGCCAGAAGGTGCTTGGCGGCTGGGCGAACATCGCGAATGAATATGCGACGAAGCGCTACAGATCCAACCTCATCAACTGGGGTATGCTGCCGTTCCTGATCGAGGAAGGCGAGCTTCCGTTTAAGAATCTCGACTACATCTTCATTCCGGGCATCCGTGAGGCGGTCGAGAAGAAGACTGAGATTATCAAGGCCTACACCGTTTCGGAAAACGGCCTGAAGGAATTTGATCTGCGCCTCGGCGATCTGACAGATGAAGAACGTCAGATCATCCTGAAGGGATGCCTGATCAACTACAACCGAGTATAAAAAGAAGCTCCGGAGGACTTTTCGAGTATTAGTCCTTCGGAGTTTTCTATATTTTCTGGAAGAATAAAGTGCCGGGAGGATATGTGATATGACTGACCGCAACATGACACTGCTGAAGAACAAGAACTATTCCATAGAGTTCCTGCGCTTTCTTTTCTGTCTGGTCATTATCCACTATCATCTTTTCTCGCACCATCTGTGGTTCACAGATTTCCCGAACATCTTCGCGCGGGGCTACATGGGAGATGAATTCTTCTTCCTGATCTCCGGATTCTTCCTGGCGAAAGCCGCCTTGAAAAGCGAGAAGAAACCCTTTGATTTCAGTGTGGAACAGCTTCTTCGCCGCATTAAGAAGATCGCGATCCCGTACTATGTTACCTGGATCCTCTGCTTTATCGGACAGCATATCACGATGTATGTTATGGGAACCGGAGATTACGATATCCTTTCCAATCTCGGCAACAGCATCTATGAGCTTTTGTTCCTGGAAATGTTCGGATTCAAGAAAGGTTTTTACAGCAACGATGTCGGCTGGTTCTTCTCCGCGCTTCTGATCGTGACTTTCGTCCTAAGTCCGCTGGCGGTCAGGTTCAAAGAAGGCTTCACGCGCTATTTCGCTCCACTTATCGCACTTTTCTCGTATGGTCTTTTAAGCCTGCATTTCGATTATCTTTTCGATCCGTATAAACTGATCAGCGGTTCTTTTCTCATGAAGGGAACGATACGCGCGCTGGCGGCTGTCAGTCTGGGCGCATTCCTTCATGCGGTGGTCACATCGGAAGGCTTTACCTCGTTTTTCGGACGCGTTTCCCAAAGCACCAGGCGGATCGTCCTTCTCATCGATCTTCTTTTGTGGGGACTGGTCTTCGCCTATGTGATCCTGCCGCAGTCTTTTGGTACGGGTGAGCTTACCGTCCAGCTCGACTATATCATTACCTTCGTGATGGCGGCCGCGCTGATCCCGGTGCTGGGAAACGTATTTTCCGCGCAAAAAGAAAGCGCCGGGAAATGGGCGCTTTCTCTGGGACAATTTGCATTCTTCGCATATTTCGGTCAGGCGGTATTCTATTCGGTAGATAAGATCGTGTACGACCAGCCGTTCCCGGTATGGTTAATGGCACTGATCCTGGACCTTTCCGTATTTGCCGTGACCATGCTCCTGTGGTTTATCAGTTCAAAGGCAAAGCACGCCCGTAAGTGTACTTCCCGGTAAGACCGACGATCATATTCCCGCCTTCATCCTTAAAGTACGGGTATACCCAGTAGTAATTGTATTTTTCAGAAGAGGCACTCTTATCGGTAAAAGTCGTGCCCTGGGTCGTCATGCCGACATATCCGTAAGGCTTTCCATCCACGATACCATAGATCAGATAACCGTCAGCATCCGGACTTGCTGTCCACGTCAGTTTCACTCCGCCTTTGACAGAAGCCGCTCTGAGGTTGGTGACCGCTACGCAAACGCCCTTGGCAAAGACATACTTCGTGCAGCCACCCGGGACCATCTTGCCGGATACGTTCTTGATATACGGGAAGACCCAGTAGAAATTGTAGTCATTCGCGATCGCATTTTTATCCGTATACGAGGTTCCCATCGTAGTCATGCCCACATAACCGTATGAGCCGTTCTTCTGTCCGTAGATCAGATATCCTTCTGCTCCGGAACTTGCATTCCATGTGAGTGTCACTTTATACTTCCCGGCGGCCTGCGCCTTCAGCTCCGTGACGGCGGGCGGTGCGATATTCGGCACCGTGATCGTGAACGGTACTTTTGCCGACAGGACCGTATCCGAACCGACGTTCCGGAAAGCCTCGACTTCATATTTGTACGTTTTTCCGTAAGCGATCGTCTGATCTTTGTAGGTGCGTGCCGTCTTGTCCGAGAGTGAGGCAAGAAGTGTGCCGTCGCGATAGATGTTAAATCCACTGACCAGAGAGGACGAATAACTCCAGCTGAGAGTCGTAAAGTCATTTCTTCCGGTAAAAGTCGCATTCACATCTGTCGGATCTTCTGCGATCGGAGCTGGGATATCAATATAGTCCGATGAAATAGTTGTGGTGATCGGATTAGATCCAATGATGCGGTAGGTCTGGATCGTGATCTCATAGCATTTCCCATATTCCAGATTTTCAAAAGTGACGCTCCTTTTTGTTTTATCGACATCGAGGGACTCAACTAGTGTGTTGGCGTAGTAATCGATCAGTTCCACATAGAAGCCTCCCGCCGGAAGATCGTATTCCCAGGTAAAGGTCACACGGTTCGGCTCGCCATCGGTATACGTGGTTTCAAAGGTTTCGGGCGAGGGGATACCGGGGATATAGACAGTCGTCTGACATTTGCTTGAAACGGTCCCGCTGTCATTTCTGTATGCTTCGATGCTGTAAGTCATGGTGAACGAGTATTTGACAAGAGTTGTGTCGAGGCTTCTGGCTGAACCATCTGTGATGTTTTGCACGAGAACGGAATTGCCCGGGATTTCGTAATATACGTTAAAACCATCTGCCGTTCCTTCGTGATCCCAGGTAAGGTGGAGCAAACCTTCGTTATCGTCCCACACGGCCTGAAGGTTAGTGGGCGTCTGGATCTCTTTGTTTTCGTCAACATACGGGTCGCCCTCTTCGTCGATGTAGCGGACATAGTATTTGATGTGATACGACGAAACATTGCTGTCGTACTCACGGATGTTGTCGATTGTTACGCATCCTCTGTGCTCAACGGATTCGAGAGCTTTCCCGTTACCGACATAGATCGCGACGTGATGGATCTCGTTCCAGTGTGTGCAGGAAGAATCCCCGCAGCCGATGAGCTGCCAGTAGAAAACATCACCTACACGCAGATCATCCAGCGTGATCTCTTTGCCGATCGAGTGATCCACGATGACGGCCTTGGCCTGCTGGTCGGAACTTGTCGGGACAGAGATGCCGATTTTTGCCAGTGCGCACTTGACGAAATATCCGCAGGAATAGCCGTCGTACATGTTGAGTGCATAAGGTTCGCCGAGAAGATCAAGCGCCTTGATGATGAGCTGGGCGCGCTTGGAAGATCCGAAACCGTCCTCGGCCACGACATTCGTCATCTTTCCGTCAGAACCGAAAGTATAGAGGATGTGCCCCTGATTGATCGTCTGGTTTTTCACGGCAGCACCGGTCTTCAGATCGAAATAGTAAAGATCTTTTCCGACCCCCTCAAGACCGTAGTCCATAATGCCGGACTTTTCGGACAGGAAGAAGTAAAGCTCGCCGTTCCATTCCTGAAGTCCTGTTCTGTATCCGCCGGAAGATTCCGGATCAAAGTAATAGTAGTAGCCATCGTTGGCTTTGGCCACGCCGAGCAGAAGCTCGCCGGTCTCTTCATCGAAACAGTAGAGCTTGCCGCCGATGCTCTGTTTTCCGGTGAGCATTATGGCGCCTGCGGAAGGAGAAGAGAAATAGTATGTCTTTCCGTCTTCCGTGATCCATCCGGAGGCCATGCCTCCTTCCGGGAGAAAATAGTGCTTCCTGATAACACCGCCGGAATAGGTCACGGCGACGATGCCGGTCTGCATACGGAAAGTGACCGGATCGAAGTAATATGCTTTTCCGTCGATCGTCTGGCGTCCGGAAACAGCGACGCCGTTAGAGGGGTGGAAGTAGTATGTATTTCCTTCGATCGTCTGAAGACCGGTCAGATATTCTCCTGTCTCCGGATCATAGTAGCGGAAAGACGATCCGGCCGGAACGAATCCGGAATATCCGGCTTTTCCTGAGCCTTCTTCGTCGATTTCGATCCCCTGGTCTGCCGAAAAGCTGATGTCAGCCACCGGAAGATCCAGATCTGCGCGCAGATCTTTTCCCGCCGTAAAAAGGGAAACGGCGGAGACGAGGATTAGGAGGGTAAGACTTCCCCGTAATATGTGTTTCATCATAAAGGATCCGCTCCTTTCTTTCTTCCTGAAAAGATCCGTACGTTATTTCAGTGCGCGGCCGTAGGTGTACTTGCCGGTGAGACCGACGAACATCTGGGTCGTGCTTGCCGAACCCTTGTGGTATGGATATACCCAGTAGTAATTGTATTTGGAAGTAGAAGCCTTCTTGTCGATAAAGGTCGTACCCTGGGTCGTCATGCCGACATATCCGTACGGTTTTCCATCCACGATACCGTAGATCAGATAGCCATCGGCTTCGGGGCTTGCTGTCCAGGTCAGCTTAACGCCGCCCTTGACAGAGGAGGCCTTGAGATTAGTCACGGCCGTGCAGACGCCTTTGGCGAATACATATTTCGCGCAGGCGCCGGGATGCATCTGCCCGTTTTTATCTTTCTTATAAGCGAAGACCCAGTAGAAGTTATAGTCGTTGGAGATCGCGTTCTTGTCCGTAAATGTGGTGCCGAGCGTGGTCATGCCCACATAGCCGTACTGATTGTTCTTCTGTGCATAGATCAGGTAGCCGTCGGCATTAGAGACCTCGTTCCAGGTCAGTTTGACCTTGTACTTTCCTGCGGCGGATGCCTTCAGTCCTGTGACCGCAGCCGGTTTAATGTCGTCGATCTCATCAACGTACGGATCATTTGCTTCGTCGATATATCGGACATAGTATTCGATAGTGTAGGTAGAATACTCACGGAGGTTATCAATGGTGACACATCCGCGGTGCTGGACAGACTCGAGGACTTTTCCATCACCGATATAAATGCCTACGTGGTGGATCTCTTCCCAGTGTTTGCAGTTTGGATCTGCGCAGTTATGCAGTTTCCAGTAGATGACATCACCCACGCGAAGCTGGCTTTCCGTGATGAGTTTCTTCGGCTGGCTCGTAACGATTGCCTTGGCCTGCTGGTCGGAACTTGTCGGGACATTGATATTGATATGGGACAGTGCCGTCTTAACGAAGAAACCGCAGGAGAACCCGCTTTCCTGTTCGAGTGCATACGGCTCGCCGAGATACGTAAGACCTGCGAGGATGAGCTTGGCTCTCTTTGAATTTTCATATCCTGTCTCTGCCTTGGCAGACGTCATTTTTCCGTCGGATCCGAAAGTGTAGATGATGTGGCCGACGGTAACGGATTTATTCTTAACCGCAGCGCCGGTGGTCTTGTCGAAGAAGTAGAGCGCTTTTCCGATTCCGTCGAGACCGTAGTCCATGATGCCGGATTTTTCTTCGAGGAAGAAGTAGAGGTTGCCGTTCCATGTCTGAAGACCGTTGCGGACGCCTCCATCCTCGTTGAAGTAGTAATAGAATCCATCGTTGGCCTTCGCTACACCGATCAGCTGTTCGCCGGTCACTTCATCGAAACAGTAGAGCTTGCCGTCGATGGTCTGCTTTCCGTAAAGCATGACCGCGCCGCTTTGCGGGGAGGAGAAGTAATACTTCTTGCCGTTGACCTTTGCCCAGCCGCTGAGTTTGCCGCCTTCTTTCAGAAAGTAGTGTTTTCTCTTCGTGTTGTTGCTGTAGGTGATCTCGATGATGCCGGTCATCTGGCGCTTCGTGGTCGGGTTGAAATAGTATTCTTTCCCGTCAATAGTCTGAAGACCTCCGAGTGCCAGACCGCTTCCCGGATAGAAATAGTAAGTATATCCGTCGATCGTCTGAAGGCCGGTCAGATATTCACCGGTATTCGGATCGTAGTAACGGAAAGAATCGTTCATCTGGACGAATCCGGAATATCCGGCACGGGTATTGTCTTCACCGTCCATCGCGATCTCCGTCCCGGACGGGAGCGCATCATCTGCTCGAAGGATACGCGGAGCCGTCACGGAGAGGACCGCAGCGACGGACAGTGTGATGAGAAGTCCGGGAATTGAGAAATATAGTAAGTGTTTTTTCATGTTGGGAAATCTCCTTCCTTGTTATCGTTTCGACGTGTCAGGTCGTTTCTTTTTTCGTGCAGTTATCGAACAGCCAGGAGGCGTACCGCTGATATATGGCGTCTCTGCCGATCTCGTTATGCGGTTCGTGACGCATGCCGTGGCGGATATCGATCGTGACTTTATCCTGTCCGGAGGAGATCAGTCTGTTATAGATCTCCTGGGGAGCCTCGCCGTAATCCCCGACAGGATCTTCGTCTCCTGCGACCAGAAGGATCGGCTTATCCTTCGGGATCGATCCGTACCAGGACTCGGTATTACAATCGGCAAGCAATGTGAAAAGATCGATGTAGGCCG
This sequence comes from Clostridiales bacterium, assembly GCA_017551865.1. Lineage (GTDB taxonomy): Bacteria > Bacillota > Clostridia > Saccharofermentanales > Saccharofermentanaceae > Scatonaster. The sequence continues at coordinate 55,150 of JAFZKB010000034.1, forward strand.
AGTGGGTAAAGGTGAATGTGCAGAACGGGTCGCCGGTGTATTTCTTGACGACTTCCTTATCGTAGGAGATCCAGTCGGCACCTGTGAGCGGATCGTCGATCCTTTTTAAATAGGTGCGGTTGATGGTCTTTGCGATCATCTTCGCGGGCTTTTTATCGCCGACGAAAAAGCGCTGTATCTTCGCCAGTCTCTTCAGAGGTCCCAGAAGGGCATTGGAACGGGCGGTGCCGGAAAGGATAATGCCGGAACAGTCATTGCCGTACTGTGCGTACCAGTTTCTGGCGATGAAAGATCCCATGGAATGACCGAAGATGACGTAGGGGATCTGCGGGTACTTTTCCTTCATGATACGGTGAAGTTTCTCCACATCCTCGACGAGGTGCTGGGCGCCGTCGTATCGCCCGAAGTATCCGAAGACACCGTCTTCCGGAACGCTCTGCCCGTGTCCCATGTGGTCCTCGCCACAGACGACGTATCCCTTATCGGCGAGATACTGTGCCAGATCGCTGTAGCGGCCCATGTATTCACACATGCCGTGGATGATCTGCACGACGCCCTTCGGCGAAGTGGAAGGAGCCAGAGTGAAGTAGGAGATTGTGGTTTCTCCGTCTGAACCGATATACGTATTCCTCTCAAATGGCATATGCCTATCCCCCTAAGCCTATTAATATATAAATTCATTATACACGAGGAAATGCGAAATACGAGTGCTTACAGGGTTTGGAAGGAATGAATTTGCAAATTGTTAACAGTTCACGCGAACGTGCTTGACAGTCGCGTGACCGTGTGATAATATATCCTCAATCAGTCGATCTTACGAAAGGAGGCATCCTATGAGTGAGTATTTACCGGGAACGCTGATCGCGGTTTCGAAGGAAAGACTTTCGAATGTCGATGAGATCCTGGATCCGATGTTCCTGATGGAAGGTATGCAGCTCCGCCAGATCACCCAGCTGATGGGGATCGAGGCGCACACGGTGCAGAACTGGGTCAAGCGCGGATTCGTGGATTCTCCGGTCAAGAAGTTTTACGACCGGGAACGCTTCGTGAGACTGGCGATCCTTAATTACTTTAAGGATGTCTTCTCTCTGGAAGGGATCTTGTCCCTCCTTCGGATGGCGAATCAGGACAGCATCGTATATAGCTCGCTCTGCTCCCTGCTGGCGCTATCGCCGGTCGACCCGATCCGGGCGGAGACGAAGCTCAATGACATTATGGACCGGGTCATCGATCAGATGAAGTTCGACTACAGTAAGACGAGCCGTGAACAGGTAAAAAGACTTCTGACGATCCTTTATACAGCGCATCTTTCGATACTGCTGAAGAAGGAAGCCGAGAGACTTTTAACAGAGATTTAGGAAAGGAGAAAAGAGATGGAATTTCTAATGAATTGGTTTGAAGCCATGAATCTGTATGAGCAGATCTTCGCGTGCATCGCGATCGTCTTCACCGCACTTCTGATCTTCCAGTTCATTCTTCTGCTGATCGGCGCCGCATCCCATGCGGGCGGTGACCTGAACGGCCATGATATGGGCGGAGGCCACGGCCACGATTTCGGTCACGGACACGATATGGATGTCGGACACGACGGAGATTTCGGTGGCGTACACGGAGACGTGGGACACGACTTCGGAGGACATGTGCACGGAGACTTCGGCCACAGCTTCGGACACGGAGATGTTGGCGGGATCCACGGAGATGTTGGCCATGATTTCGGCGGACACGATGTGGATGTCGGACATGATTTCGGAGGTCATGCACACGGCGATTTTGCCGGTGCGGACGTACACGACGGATCCGGATTCGGAGTCGATGGTAACGTACACGGATCATTTGACTACGACCACGATCTCGATACAGATACGCATGTGGGACAGCTGGTCCACGATTTCGGTGAAGTACAGGGAAGCGTCGTTGTCGATGTGCACTCCGGTGACATCTATCTGGCCGACGCGGCACCGCACGATCTGATGGTCAGAGGACCGGATGTCGGTATCCCGGACCAGGATCTTCCGGATGGAAGGACTTACGTGGATCGCGCAGACAAGCTCCACGGCTCCGGTTTCAGAATGTTCTCGATGCAGGGCATCATCGCCTTCTTCTGCCTCTTCGGATGGACAGGTCTTGTCTTCCTGAAAGCAGGCATGACGGTATTCCTTGCAGCACCGCTTGCATTCCTCTGCGGTTTCGTCGGAATGTTCTTGATGGCACTTGCGATGTGGGGTATGCTTAAAGCACAGTCTGATGGAACGCTCGACATAAGAAGAGCGCTCGGACTGGAGGGTGAGGTATATATCCCGATCCCCGGAAAGCGCGAACTTCCGGGTAAAGTGATGGTAAAGGTCCAGGACCAGCTTTCTGAATTTGATGCGGTCACGGACGATGAAGAAAAGCTTTCCACCGGGACACAGATCACGGTGATCGGCATTACAAAGGGTACAACACTGATTGTGACCAAACATAACTAAGAAGTAGGAGGAAACGAAAATGCCAATGAAATTAATGAATGTGATGTTGGCTGCCATGCCATTTGAGGTTATCTGCCTTTTAGTAGTAATCGCTCTTCTGGCATTCACTCTGTTGCTGATTTTCCTGTCAAGGTACAGAAAATGTCCGTCTGACCGAATCATGGTCATCTACGGTAAAGTCGGCAAGAACGCAGACGGATCTGCCCGCTCATCCAAGTGCATCCACGGTGGTGCTGCATTTGTTTGGCCGATCATTCAGTCGTATCAGTATTTGGACCTGACACCGATCTCGATCGCCGTTGACCTGAGATCTGCGCTGTCCCGTCAGAACATCCGTATCGACGTACCGTCTATCTTTACAGTCGGTATCTCTACCGAGCAGGGTGTTATGCAGAACGCAGCAGAACGTCTTCTCGGCCTGAAGCTTTCTGAGATCCAGGAACTCGCCAAGGACATCATCTTCGGTCAGCTCCGTCTGGTCATCGCTACGATGGACATCGAGGAGATCAACACCGACCGTGATAAGTTCCTTGAGGCTGTATCCAGAAACGTGGAGACAGAGCTTAAGAAGATCGGTCTTCGTCTGATCAACGTAAACGTAACGGATATTTCCGATGAGTCCGGATACATCAGCGCTCTTGGTAAAGAGGCAGCTGCAAAGGCGATCAACGACGCGAAGAAGAACGTTGCTGAGAAGGAAAGAGACGGTTCTATCGGTGAGGCGATCGCCCAGAAAGATCAGCGTATCCAGGTTGCATCCGCAAACTCTGCCGCTATTCAGGGTGAGAACTCCGCGAAGATCGAAGTTGCCAATTCCGAGGCTATCCGCCGTGAGAAAGCCGCTGAGGCGATGAGACTTGCGATCGCAGCTGAGAAGGTCCAGGCCGCTAAGGCTTTGGAAGAAGCGTATGCCGCTGAAAAAGAAGCAGAACTTTCCCGTTCCGCTCGTGAAAAAGCAACTCTCGAAGCCGACGTTATCGTTAAGGCAGAGATCAATAAAAGAGAAGTTGAGCTCGCTGCTGAGGCAGAAGCTGAGAAGATCAGAAGACGTGCAGCCGGTGAAGCTGACGCTATCTACGCGAAGATGGAAGCGCAGGCTCGTGGTATGCAGGAGATCCTCCAGAAGCAGGCCGCAGGTTTCGAGAAGATCGTGGCCGCAGCTGGTGGCGATGCCAAGAACGCAATGATGCTCATGCTCGCCGACAAGATGGAAGACCTCATGAAGATCCAGGTAGAAGCGATCCGCGACCTGAAGATCGACAAGGTAACCGTTTGGGACAGTGGCGCCGGCGCAGGAAATGGCGACGGCAAAAGCTCTACCGCCAATTTCATCTCGGGCCTTATGAGAAGTGTTCCCCCGATGAACGAGATCTTCGAGATGGCCGGTATGAACCTGCCTGAGTTCCTCGGCAAGAAAATGGACGGAGCAGAAAGCGGCGAAGTCCTTCCTGCAGCATCTGTAAACAGAGTGGCTGCAAATGCGAAAGAAGTAAAGAATGTAGAAGCTCCGAAGGCAGCACCGGCTCCGGCCCCTGCTCCGAAGGTAGCCCAGGCTCCTGCTCCGGCACCGGCCCCGGCTCCGGCTCCGAAGGCAGCTCCTTCTGCACCTGCCGCCCCGGCTGCACCCGCTGCACCTGCAGCTCCGGAAAAGCCGATCCCGATCTGGGAGCAGGAATACACACCTCGCGATGAAGAGTAAGACAAATGATCTTCTAAGTTCCGCTTGAATAAAGCTGAAAAACGAAGGAAGCCGTCTCAGAAATGGGACGGCTTCTTTTTTTCCTTTTGGAAAAGGTCTGCCCCACGATCCGGCGTGTCCCGGCCCGCGGAAAAGATTCGGCGGATGGGATCTCGCGCGGTCATCGTTTCTGGCGGAAGGAGAACAGCACGAGCATTCGCATGGTCTCGATGATCTTGGCGCGGGACTTCGCATCGACGGCTTTCGTCGCATCAATGATGTGCGCCATTTTCACCGACCAGCTCGAGTCGGGGCGGAAAAGATTGCTCGCGCCGGAGGAAAAGGCGATGTGGTAAAGCATTTCAGTAAAGCTTTCTCTGTCCTCGAAACTCTGGTCCTTGAGCCAGTTTTCGACGGCGGCGATACGGATCTGTGCGTTTTTATCCCAGCCGGGCGCGTAATCGAAATCGTCCTCTCTGATCTCCCAGGTAAAAGGACTGTGCTGCATAAGCCACAGCGATTTATTCGTAATGAACTTCGTGCCCGGGGCACTCTGAAGGAGCATCCCGACAAACGAAGAAGACGGAACGAGATGGGAGACGCGGTCGGCGATCTTGCTGTACTCGTCTGTCTCGTGAAGGTTAAAGGAAAAGCCCGGACCGTCAAATGAAAAAACGTGCAGGATCCGCGACTTGATCGAATCGATACAGGAAGTGGCGGCGTAGATTGAGAGATTTCCGCCCTTGGAATGGCCGCCGATGTAGAATTTTATGTCCGGTGAAAGCTCTTTTGCCAGAAAAGAAACATACCTTGCGGCTTCTTTCTGTGCGGCCACCGGATACTGGTACGAAAGCTGAAAGTCTTCCTTCCAGCCGATAAGCGTGCCGTCTGTCCCGCGGAAGGCGATATAGCAGAGGTCTCCGGGGAGATGGAAACACATGGCGGCGAACTGGATCTGTTCTTTTTCATTGGTCCGTGCACAGAGATGGGAAACGGAGATGTCCTTAAAACGCGGGTTTTCGCGAAGAAGGTCGATCATCTTCAGATTGTTCGGCGTATCCGCCGCATACTGCCCGAAAAGAGGCATCTCATCTGTGCTCGGCATCTCATGGAAAAACATGGAGTCCGAAATGCCGTAGGGCCACTCGGGTGTCCAGGTGTTGCGGAGGAGATATTCCCACTGGAAATACGTCGCCTCGGCGAATACCAGAGCATCGATGGGGTTGAAGGGAAACACTTCAAATGAGCGCTTCTCGTCCGTGACATAGTTTAAAATCGTACTCAAACTCTACCTCCGAAAGGCAGGAAAACTGCCTTCCTTATTCTACCACGATTCGGTCCTTTTCGCGCGGAAGGGAAGAAGAAGGTAATAGAAATCTGACGGATCATCGGGTACAATAAAGGAGAATGGAAGGCATTTTCGAAAGGATCTCGGAAAATGGATCAGGCTCTGACGTTATCTTATATATACCCGATCTGTGCGATGGTCTTCCTCCTGATCCTGATGCTGCATTTTTTCAGCAAGCGGCAGCTTCCGGTCATGAGGAACAGGTTTTTCACGGCGGCGATCCTGATCGCCTGCACGAGCGCGATCTTCGAATTCTTCTCGGCCATGGTGCTCCGCTATTCCGCGGACGTGCCGCAGGTCCTCTCCTATATCGTTCTGATCTTATTCTATCTTCTGCGTCTTTCGTTCCCGGCCATGATGGTCTTTTATGTTCTGTCGGTTTCGAAGAACCTGAAGATCAGAAATCTCTGGGGAATCTTCCTGCTGATGATTCCTACAGCAGTCGGCACCTGCATCATCCTCTTTACTCCGATCACGAATCATTTCTTTGCTTTTCAGGATGGTGCCTTCCGCTGCGGTATCTTCTTTCCTGTTCTGCATGTTGTGACGACACTCTACGCGGTTTCCTGTGTTATTTATGCCGCGGTTCGAAAAGAACTATTCACCAATTCGACGTTCTGGACGGTCGCGGGGTTCTCGCTCCTCGGCGTGGTAAGTGTGGTCTTAGAGATCGCCTGGCCCGGAAACAACGTGGCCGGTGTGGCGATCGCCGCATCGATGCTGATCGTTTATCTGTCGCTTCCTAAGCCGGAGTCCATGATCGATCACCTGACAGGACTTCTGAACCTAGATGCCATGATGGCCTATACAGACGAGCTGATCGAGCGCGAAAAGCGCTTCTATGTCCTTGTAATGAAGGTGGAAAACGTAAGAAGGATCAACTCCATCTTCGGCTATACCATCGGCAGTTTAACGCTTCGAAACGTTGCGGATTATCTTTCGACGTTCTCGCCGGACCTTCGCGAAAGATCGCGCCTTCGAAGGCACAGTGCCGACTATGAAGGAAAAGGAAATATACCTGCAGCGGATGCACGTCTGATGGAGAAGACCCTCCCTCCGGCCTGGGCATTCCGTATGATGAGTAACCAGTTCGCCGTCGTAAGCACCAGTGAATCGACGCACGAACAGATATTGTCGTTCCTGCACGAACGTTTTGATGAGCCATGGCACATCCGCGGCCTGGAGCTCAACCTCATGCTGACGGTCGCAGAAATGAAGGAGACCGGATCTTTTGCATCGGGATCAGACCTTTATAAAGTCGTGGAGATCGTACTTCCGGCGGTGCCGAAGGGCGATACAGTAACGGTCAGCGAGAGGGAACTGTCCCGGATCGAGCGGGATGTCGGGCTCGAAAAAGCGCTGGAAAAAGCGATCGCCGGGGAAGAACTGCAGGTGCGTTTCCAGCCGGTATTTAATGTGAATACCGGGAAATATACGAAGGCTGAGGCGCTCGTGCGTTTCTCCCACGAAGAGTACGGCGATGTGCCGCCGACGGAGTTTATCCCGATCGGAGAGAAAAGAGGCCTCGTAGCGCAGATCGATGAGTTTGTGCTGAAAAAGGCGTGCGAATTCTTAAAGAAGGCGAAGGAAGAAGGGACTGAGATCGAGCAGGTGAGCGTAAATCTGTCCATGACAGTCATGGCCAGTTCCGCCTTCCCGAGAAAGGCCTGTGCCATCGTGGATGAATTCGGGATCGAACACCGGAAAATCGTTTTCGAGATCCCGGAGGCGGCGCTTCTGACGTCGATCCTTCTGATCCTCGAGAACCTGACACAGCTGGCGTCGCTGGGATTCTCCTTCGCTCTGGATAATGTGGGGCTCGGCCCGGGTGATCTGGGAAGACTGGCCGTGCTTCCGTTCTCTATCGTAAAGCTCGACAGATCGGTCCTTGAGGAAGCAGAGTCCTCCCCGAGAAGCAGGATACTGTTTGAAAATACGATCGATGTTCTTCGTAAGATGGAGATCCGTTCCGTCGTGGTCGGCGCAGAGACGGCGACACAGGCGGACTGGGTCGCCAAGTGCAGTCCCGATGACATCCAGGGCTTCTACTACGCCCGTCCGATGGATGCAAAAGGGTGCCTGGCGTTTATTCAAAAGAATAACGCGCAGACACCCAAAAAGCCCGGAAGGGATAATTTCATCGTCGTGACCGAGTAGGAAACCTTTCCCTAAATAAGGCGATGTGCCTTACTATTCAGCTTTTATCAGAAAGGGGCTTATGCCTCTTTCTTTGCTTCTTCTTTCTTTTCTTTCTTCGTTACGGAAGACGGATCGAGGAAGCGGTAGATGATCGCTGCCAGAGCAGCACCAAAGAGCGGAGCTACGATGAAGATCCATACGTTCTCGAGAGCTTCGCCACCCTTGAAGAGAGCAGGTCCGATGGATCTTGCCGGGTTGACGGAAGTTCCTGTGAAGCCGATACCGAGGATGTGAACCAGTGTCAGGGTAAGACCGATGACGATGCCGGCGATGTTGCCGTTTTCGATCTTCGATGTAACACCCAGGATCGCGAGGATGAATACGAATGTCAGAACACCCTCGATGACGAAGGATTTCGCTACGTCATTGTCGAAAAGACCATTGCAGCCGAATCCGCTGTCTGCCGGATTAAAGAATACGGAGAGCAGAAGTGCACCGCCGCAGGCGCCGACGAGCTGGGAGCACCAGTAGAGGAGCATATCCTGAAGCGACATCTTTTTGTTGACGAACATGGCCAGAGAAACAGCCGGGTTGATGTGGCATCCGGAGATATTTCCGATGGAATATGCCATCGCCACGATGACCAGACCGAAAGCCAGAGCGGTCAGAAGATAAGCGGCAGGTCTTTCCAGACTGCACCCTGTTACGATCGCAGTTCCGCAGCCGAAGACTACCAGTACGAATGTACCAATGATCTCAGCCAAGTACTTTCTTAAAGAATCCATAATAAATCCTCCTTCTATGAAAATCTATTTACCTATGGTATAAGAATAACACGTTGAAAAGAATAGTGACATGTTATAATCAAACTGTAAGAAATTCACAAAGTGAGGGAAAAGAAAATGCTTGATCAGATTTCGATCAATTCACATAGCAGTATCCGGGTAAAAGCAGATAAGATCATCTACTTCGATCCTTTTCGTATAGAAGAAACGACCTCTGATGCGGACATTATTTTCGTGACGCACGATCATTACGATCACTATTCTCCGGAGGACATAAAGAAGATCATCAAGGACGACACCATCATCGTGGCGCCGAAGGTCGCGGCAGGCCTGGCTGTATCGGATTTCGGTCTTTCTTCCGACCGGATCGTGGTCGCTAATGCCGGGGATACGCTTGAGGTATCGGGCTTCCCTGTAGAAGTCATCGCTTCATATAACCCGAATAAGCCCTTCCATCCGAAGGCGCAGAAGTACGTCGGATATGTCGTCACGATCGGTTCTCTCCGCTACTATGTGTGCGGGGATATGGATATCACGGAAGAGGCAAAGTCCGTCTCCTGCGACGTGCTCCTTATTCCCTGCGGCGGCAAGTACACCATGGATGCCTATGAGGCCGCAGAGCTAGTGGGGATCTTTCGTCCGAAGTATGCCATCCCGACTCACTATGGAAGCATCGTCGGCGGTGCGGACTGCGGGAAGATCTTCGAAAAAGAAGTGAAGAAGACGTCTCCTGAAACAGAGGTCATTATTAAGATCGGATAATTCAAATGGCAGAGAATAAAAGTGTACAGGCTTTCCCGGACATAGATAACCGGAAAGCCTTCTATCGGGCACTGCTGCATCTTGTGCTCCCTATCGTCTTCCAGTATTTCATGGCATCGCTGGTTACGGCCTCCGATGCTTTCATGCTGGGCTTTCTGAATCAGACATCCCTGTCCGCGGTATCACTCGCGGGGCAGGTCGCTTTCGTATACTATCTTTTCATTAATACGTTCCTGACCGGTGCGATGGTCCTCGGCGCCCAGTACTGGGGCAAAAAAGAGACGAAGACCCTGGAGGATGTTCTTGGCGTCGCGATGCGTTACGCCATGCTCGTCGGACTTCTTTTCACGCTGGCGGCATTTATTTGTCCGCAGGTCCTGATGCGGGTATTCACAAGTGATCAGGAACTCATCGACGGCGGTGTCAAATATCTGCGCATGGTGGCGATCGGCTATGTCCTGATGGGCTTTGTGGATACGTACCTGTGTTTCATGAAGATCTGCGAGAAGACCATGCTCAGTACAGTCATCTCCACGATCGGCGTGGTTGTGAATATTATTCTGAACGGACTTCTGATCTTCGGGATCGGGCCTTTTCCGGAGATGGGTATCGAGGGCGCGGCACTGGCGACTGTTCTTTCCCGTGTGCTCGAGCTGGTGCTCATCATCGTGGCGGTCGTTCGGACTGACTGCGTCAAGTTCCGTATCCGAAAACTCGTCTCCCTGGCCAAAAAGTTCATTCATAAGGATTTCTGGAAGTACTCGCTGCCCGTCATGATCAATCAGTTCGGCTGGGGCGGAGGTGTGACCATGTACTCAGTCATTATGGGCCACCTGGGTTCTGATGCCACGGCGGCCAACTCCATCGCGGCGATCGTAAGAAATATCATCGCTTCGGTCTGCTGGGGTCTTGCCACCGGTGCCAGCATCATCATCGGCAAGATGCTCGGGGCAGGGGAGCTCGACAAAGCCAAGCGTGCCGGCGGCCGCTTTGTCCGTCTTTCTTTAGCCGTCGGATTCGTCTCCGGACTTGTGATCTTAGGGCTCACACCACTGGCGCTGATGATGCCGACAGGCATGACGCCGGTCGCACACGGATATCTTAAGTGGATGCTTCTAATGGGCTGCTACTACATCATCGGAAACTCGTTAAACTCTACCGTCATCGGCGGTATCTTCCCCGCGGGCGGAGATACGAAGTTCGGCATGATCTGCGACTGCATCACCCTCTGGCTCGTGGTCGTGCCTCTTGGCGCCCTTGCGGCTTTCGTCTGGAATCTGCCGGTCGTCGCGGTCGCGGCGATCCTGACACTCGACGAGTTCGTGAAGATCCCGGCGGTGTATATCCATTATGTGAAATATAAATGGGTCAAAAACATCACCAGAGATGAATAAAAACGGGATCTCCTGCAGTATAAGACGCGGGGATCCGGTCTCTTTTATCTTTGATAGGATCAATATCGGAACGGGTCTTTTCCTAATGAAAATCATTTGATGGTGCAAATGTACGAAAATGAGAATTATTCACAGTTTTTCGGTTTTTCGGGGTGAAATCTGATTGTAATATAGACTGTTCTGTTGTAGAATTTTATCGGTGCGAATATGTGCACAATCTCATTAATAATCCCCAAGAGGGGAAAATATAGGAGGATTTTAACATGGCAGTTAAAGTTGCAATCAATGGTTTTGGTCGTATCGGCCGTCTTGCTTTCCGTCAGATGTTTGGCGCAGAAGGCTACGAAGTAGTTGCTATCAACGACCTCACATCCCCGAAGATGCTCGCTCATCTTCTGAAGTATGACTCCGCTCAGGGTTCCTACGCTCTGAAGGATACCGTTTCCGCTGGTGAAGATTCCATCACAGTTAACGGTAAGACACTGAAGATCTACAAAGAGCCGGATGCTAACAATTGTCCTTGGGGCGAGCTCGGTGTTGACGTAGTTCTCGAGTGCTCCGGTTTCTACACATCTAAGGAAAAGGCACAGGCTCACATCAACGCTGGTGCTAAGAAGGTTGTTATCTCCGCTCCGGCTGGTAACGATCTCCCGACAATCGTTTTCAACGTTAACCACACAACTCTTACACCTGATGACAAGATCATCTCTGCAGCTTCCTGCACAACTAACTGCCTGGCTCCGATGGCAAAGGCTCTCAACGATCTCGCTGGCATTAAGTCCGGTATCATGAGCACCATCCACGCTTACACAGGCGACCAGATGCCTCTCGATGGCCCGCAGCGTAAGGGTGACCTCAGAAGATCCCGCGCTTGCGCTCTCAACATCGTTCCGAACTCCACAGGTGCTGCTAAGGCTATCGGCCTGGTTATCCCGGAGCTCAACGGTAAGCTCATCGGTTCCGCTCAGCGTGTTCCGACACCGACAGGTTCTACAACAATTCTCGTAGCTACAGTTGAGAAGTCCGTTACTAAGGAAGAGATCAACGCTGCTATGAAGGCTGCTTCCAACGAGTCCTTCGGTTACAACGAGGACGAGATCGTTTCTTCTGATATCGTTGGTTCTACATTCGGTTCTATCTTCGATGCTACACAGACAATGGTTGGCGCTGACAACCTCGTTCAGGTAGTATCCTGGTACGACAACGAGAACTCCTACGCATCTCAGATGGTTCGTACAATCAAGTACTTCGCAGAACTCGGCTAATCACCGAAACTCGAATAGAGTTCTTAAGTGAAAACAAAAAAAGGGACTGTTCCTTCGGGAACAGTCCTTTTTCTATGTGAAAAGATTCAGATCGAAAATGATCTTGTTAAGTAAATGAGAGCCGTCAGACGTTATGCGATACCGGGTCGCTATCCGGGTTTTTGACGGATCTTTCCATGATCGCGCGGTGCGCCGGCTGGTTGATGAGATCGCGCATGCCGTACTCGAGATGCTGCTTCAGAACGGCCGGGTCTCTCTGGATGCGATCTGCTTTATACGTGATCTGGATCTCAGAGGCCTTGGCATAGTCGTTGAGGCGCGTGTCGCCGAAATTATTGGAACGGTTCAGTACGATGCTGAAAATGAAGAATCCGATCGAGAAACCGATGCCTCCTCCGATAATCAGACTGATAACTACGACTAAAAATATATCCATCAATATCACCCCTGTCTCTTCTTTGCGAAGTTGAAAATGTCGACGTCCTGCGTGAGCTTTGTCTGCTCCGTGACTTTCCTGTACTTGATCCAGCCGATCAGTAAGAAGATCGACGAGAAGAGGAGCCACGGCATCAGGGTCGGAAGCAGGGCAGGAATCGTCATGGCGGCGCCTACGGCACCGTTGGTGCCCATGCGCATGGCCGCGGCGATAATGCCGCAGATCAGGGCGGCGAAGCAGCCGACGGCTCCGGTAACGAGACCGACCAGTGTCCAGAAGAGTTTCTTGTTCCACGGAAGTCCGCAGACGATCTTTCCGTTCTCGCCGTTCACGAGGATCGTGTGCGGCTTTCCTTCGTACTGCACGGTTACAAACCACGCAGGGAGGAGCGCATACTTCAGATCCTTATCAATAAGGGTCGCTGACTGGCTGTCGGTGATCTTTCTGCTGGCCCCTGCCGGGATCTTAAATCTCATATTCCATTTAAAGATGGTCTCAGCTCTGGTATCTACGATCCTTCGCAGATCGCCGAATGTCAGGTCGGACATGTTCGAGTAAAAGCCCAGCATGTATTCTTCGTCGAAGTGCTTGAGCTTGCGAAGATCATAAGGCTCAAGACGCTGGGAGCTCGCATCGTTTAACTGCAGGGACGCTTCGATCGGAAGATTGTTCATCTTCATGTGACCCGCGCGTGCGTAGTAGTACATGTTCGATGAGTTGTTGTTGCTCGGTGCAGCCAGAAGAATATCCGATTCTGCGTGATAGACATCTACGAGCCAGTAGGGAATGTAGATGCCGCGGACGGTATCCGGTTTGAGGTTCTTAAACTCCTTCGGGATAAAAAGACCGCCCTTGAAGCGGGCGCGGATGATCTCCGTCGCCTGCTCTTTTGAGATCTGGAAAGGAAGGATGAAGTCCGGACGGCGTTCTTTACTGATACGGCTGAAGATGACGCTCGGGCTTCCGCAGTAGATGCATGTTGCCGAAGCCTCACTTCCGTTAACGACGATCTCACCGCCGCAGGAACTGCAGGCGTAAACGTGACACTCGAGGAATTCCTTTACCGCACCGGTATTCTCTTCCAGTTCTTTTCCATATGCTTCAACGCTTTCTGCGGCAAAAGCACTTCCGCAGGCGTCGCAGATGACCCGACGGGAAACCGGATCGTAGTAGAGCGGGTTACCGCAGTTTCTACAAAGTGTAGCCATTTCTCATACCGTCCTTATTCTTTCTGTCATCTTCCATTATACGATAAAGAATTTTGATGTCATGGAGAAGATCTCCGAAATACCGTTTTTAATTCGCTATCTTACAGACCCTTTCACCATCCTTACAAAAGTGTAAGTACCGCGTAAGCGCCATCGATGGGACGGGGAACGGATCTTTTCTAGAATGGAAACATAAAGAAACGAAGCGAGGAAAAACGACATGAAAACTCTTCTTAAGATTGCAATTATGGTTATGGTAGCACTGCTTATCGCAAAGCCGGTAAAGGGCATGAAACTTGCAAACTTCATCAGCCACGGCCTCATCAAGACCATGAACATCGGCATCACAGAGATCGCACTCGATAAGGACGAGTGCAGAGCTGCAGCAGCTGAGATCGTGGAGAACAATCAGATCGAAGGCATGTCGGAAGAAGCTGTGGCAAAGGAGATCTACGCACACATTTTCCTGCATGATGTGATCTCCGGAATGCCTTCCGCGGTAAGAAACAATCCGCTCGTTTCCCGCGTATATAACAGCACCTGCAATGGCATCGACCTCGAGGACTTCGGCGATACTTTCGTTCGTCAGATCGCTTACACAGTTATCTGGTTCCTGGCGTAAGGCTAAAGGGAAGCGGAAAGCCGGATTAAAGAAAACCGAAAAACAGAAAAGCAGAATATAGATGGACAGCGGTCACTTCTTCGGATGGGCCGCTGTTTCACTTGAAGTGATCGCGCTCCACTGTTTTCTGTATTCGCGGGGGGAGACGCCGAAGAATTTCTTGAAGGTCTCGCTCATGTAGCTGACGCCGGAAAAGCCCGAAAGTGAGCAGATCTCGGCCATGCTCAGGTTGCTCGAACGCAGGTACTCGGCCATCTTTCTCGCTCGAAAATGCATGAGGTAGCTGATCGGGGATTCCCCTACATACTGCTTAAAAAGGAGGTTGCAGAGCGACTTGCTGATGTTGCCGGAAGAGGCGATCTCCTCTAATGTCAGCGTCCGCTGGAAGTTATCGGAGATGAAGTGCATCATGTTCTTAAAGGTCTGCATCCGCGCGTCCGACGCTTCTTCCGGGCCGAGGACACCGATGATCTCGGATCTTTTGATGATGAGGTCCCAGATCTGGAAGAACTGCTTCGTGATCTCGAAAGGGCAGTGCCGGATCGGGAGAAGGGAGTGCATGAGGCGGTACATCTCCTCGGTCATTTCGTCGATATCGCGAAAACGCAGATACGGCAGATCTTTGTTGTCGATGATGGGGCGCAGCGCCTGCATCTCGACAGCAACCGAGGAATTCAGGATCCCGGGATGCGCGATGAAGATCACGTACTTCGCGGTCTGCTCTTCGATGGCCATGCTGTAATGGATCTGGTTGGAGTTGATGAAGATGGTGTCGCCCTCGTGGAGCATGATGGTCTTGCCGTTGACGCTATAGGCCATCTTCCCGGATGTGACAGTACACATCTCGATGTCCTCGTGAAAATGCGGCACGCGCTCCCATGTGACCTTCGGCCTTACCCAGCCCTCAAAAATATAGGAAGGGAACTGGGGATCGTCGTAATTTACGATCTCCGAACCGTCCTCCCGCTTGATGATCAAACCCATGATGTCCCGGTTCATAATCTACCTCATCTTCCATAAAATTATAACAATCTTCTAAAACTGTGGAAGATTGTTATAAAACTGACGTATAATTAGTGTGGAATAGAACTTTCAATTACAATATACTTGCAAATGGAAGGAAAAGCAAGACCGATTTTTGATTTCGAAAATCACCGGCGCCGGTGGGAATGGAAACAGAAACAGGAACAGATCTTTTCGTAAAGAATAAGAAAGGAGAAGGATCATGATCAGAGAGATTACTAAAGAAGATATTAAAGAGAGTGTACGCGTGATCACGGAGAGCTTTATGACCGTCGCTGACGAACTGGGATTTACCATGGAAAACGCGCCGCGTTTTACAGCTTTCGCAACGACAGAAGAGCGCCTCATGTACCATCTCGAGGTCGAGAAACGACCGATGATCGGGTTCTTCTCTGATGCATCGGACGCAGCTTGTGACGGAAGCGGGAATTCAGGTTCCGCGGATTCGGGGAATTTAGGCTCCAGAAAGCTGCTGGGTTACTACTCCCTGGCGAAACAGAGCGATACGGAATGGGAACTCAATAACCTCTGTGTCCTGCCGGAACATAGGCACGACGGTATCGGCGACATTCTGTTGAAAGATGCTTTCTCCAGAGCCAAAGCGATGGGCGCCGAGAAACTTAATATCGGGATCGTCGAGGAGAACGTGCGGCTTCGTAAATGGTACGAGTCCAAGGGATTCCTTCACATCGGCACGAAGAAGTTCGATTTCTTCCCGTTTACCTGCGGATACATGGAAAAGATGTTGTGATGTGATGGAAAACATGGGGAATTACGGTTTTTGAAGAATCCCATGACCGCTGAGAGACGGAAACTCATGGGAAAATGAAGGATCTGAAGATCCCCATGACCCCAAACAGAGCTTTTGAATAGGAATCGCATATAATCACCGCAAAAAAACACATACAGATGGCGGATCCCGCTTCTTTTGTAGAAGATCCGTCATGGGGAAATTCTGTTTTCGAAAAAGCACATGATTTTCTCGGGAAATGGTGGCATGGGGAATTGCACGTTTCAAAAGCTCCCATGACCGCTCCGGAAAAACCCCCGGAAAACAGCAGGAAAATCCGCATAAATATTACTAGAACTGCATAAACCAGTGCAGAAGACATATATAGAAACAAGAGTAAAAAGGATAAGGGGAAACACAAATGGAAAACGCAATCGTAATGAAGAATGTCTGCAAGGATTTTAAGATCCTCAACCGCCACGAAGGCCTGAAGGGCAGCATCCGCGACCTGTTCTCGAGAGATTATAAGACGATCTCCGCGGTGAAAGATGTCTCTCTTGAGATCGCGCGGGGCGAGATCATCGGATATCTCGGGCCGAACGGCGCGGGTAAGTCGACGACGATCAAGATGATGACCGGCGTCCTCGAACCGACGTCCGGCGATATTCTGGTCAACGGGGTCGTGCCGTATAAGGAAAGAACGAAAAACTCGGAGCACATCGGTGTCGTATTTGGGCAGAGAAGCCAGCTGTGGTGGTCGCTCCCGCTCATCGAATCCTTCCGTCTCCTCCGTGACATCTACATGGTCCCGAAAAAGGAGTATGAAGACATGCTTGAGCTGTACCGGTCGCTCGTCGACATCGAGCCGATCCTGCATAAACCGGTCCGTCAGATGTCTCTTGGTCAGAGAACGCTGAGTGATATCCTTGCCGCGTTCCTCCACAACCCGGCCATCGTTTTTCTCGATGAGCCGACCATCGGTCTGGACGTTTCGATGAAGTCGAAGATCCGTGATCTCATCAAGGGCCTGAATCAGGAGAAAGGCACGACCGTTATCCTGACGACACACGACATGGGTGACGTCGATGCGCTCTGCAAAAGGATCGTTATCATCGACGAAGGAAAGAAGATCTACGACAACGATATCGACCACTTAAAATCCTACTTCGGCTCCTATCGGACGCTGCGCATGCGCCTTTCTGATGACACATGGGAAGAGCGCGTGATCGATGAGTCAAAGGAAGACGTCATGGACATCATCATGAAGAAGCAGAAGGAGCAGAAGATCAAAGACATCCAGCTCCAGGAGATCTCCACGGAAGAGGTCATTAAGAAGATCTACGAAGGAGGAAACTAAAAGATGAATCTGAAAAGACATCTGGCACTGACACGGGCGGGGATCATGGAATCGCTCCAGTACCGTCTCGGCACCGCGGTCACGCTCTTTGCCAACTTGATATATCTGGTGCTGGTCTATTTCCTCTGGAAAGCGATCTACGCCTCCGCCGGCACGGACGTTGTGAACGGCATGACGTTTACCGACACCATGATCTACCTGATCCTGGCCACGGCACTTTTTAACTTCCTCGAGATGTTCGTTGTCTGGGACATGAGCCGTTCGATCCAGTCGGGAAAGATCATTCTTGACCTTTTGAAGCCGATGAACTTTCGGACCTATACTTTCTGGAGTTACTCCGGATCGCATGTCGTTCTCTTCGCACTGACATTCGTTCCGACCTTCATTGTCGTCATGATCGTCACGAACGGCGCGATCCCTATGGGGCTCAATCTCCTGTACTTCGTGATTGCGACTGTGTTCGCCCTGATCGTCAACTTCAGCATGGAAATGATCGTCGCGACGATCTGCCTGTACACCGAATCCACATGGGGCATCAACATTGTCAAAGAGACGATCGTTCTGCTGCTTTCCGGTGCATCGATCCCGCTGGCATTTTTCCCGGAAATCTTCCGGCAGGTAGTCGAATACCTTCCGTTCCGCGCAGTTTACGACATTCCGCTGACGATCCTTCTTGAAAAGAATGGTACGGACACTCTCGAGGGTCTTCTTCCGATGTTCGGTCTGCAGCTTGCCTGGTGCGTCATCCTGACCGTAGCCGGCGTCCTGTTCTGGAATCATTCGGTCCGAAAAATTACCGTCAATGGCGGCTGATCCAGAAGGCTGATCCTGATTGCTGGATCCTGAGGGGCCCCCGATATGAAGCTCTGATCGCAGGATCCGATAGCGAATAGACATAATTGGAGATATATAAAAATGAGTACGAATACTATAACAAAACAAAAGGGAAGAAGAGGCTTCGGTTTCTATGCGAGGATCTACAGGAAGATCCTCGTGCAGGACCTCAAGAGCAAGATGAGTTACCGCGCCGACTTTGTGATCTCCACGATCGGCATGATCATGACGAACTTAAGCGGCTTTGTGACCTTCCTGATCCTCTTTAAAAACTTCCCGAGCATCAACGGCTGGGATTACCACCACATGCTGTTCCTATACGGGTTTTCGCTGATAGCACTGACACCTGTGCAGTGTTTCTTCGACAACAACTGGAACCTGAGATTCCAGGTGCAGAGCGGTGACTTTATCAAGTACTGCTTCCGCCCCATCAATGTGTTCTTCTACTTCATGTCGGAGGTTTTCGATGTGAAAGGACTGGGCCAGCTCGCGTTCGGTGTCGGCACACTTGTTTATGCCTGGGTCAACATCGGCATTCCGGTGACGCCGCTTGTGATCTTAAAGCTCCTGCTGTTCCTCCTGACAGCATCGCTTTTCATGATCGCCATCATGAACGCGGCCGCCGCTACCTGTTTCTGGATCGTCGGTTCGGGATACGTAATGGTCATCATGTTCCGTTTTAAGGATTTTGCAAAATATCCGTCGAACATCTTTCACGGTGTATTCCGCATCCTTTTCACCTTCGTGATACCGATCGCCTTTGTCGCGTACTACCCGAGCCTTGCGATCCTGGAATCGGACAATATTCCTGTTCTGACATGGTGCGCTCCTGCACTCGGTGTCCTTTTCTTCTACTTAAGTTACAAGTTCTGGATGCTGGGCGTGAGAAAGTACGACTTTACGGGATCCTGAAAACTATATAACCCACATAGAAAGAAAGTGTTTTCTTTATGCAGCGCAGCTTGAGGAGCGGCTGCGATCCGCAAAGGAAAACACTTTCTTTTTCTTTTCTTCTCAGGCGTTCGAAGACTCAGAGATAGAGTTCCGACATGAAGTACTGTTCCTGAAATTCGGTGCGTTTTAAGATCTCTTCGCGCGGGATCTTCGATCCGCTTAAACTGACGATCCATTTATCTTCGTTATCGTTGAGACGATGAATGACCCCGACAACTTTTCCGGTATAAGTAATGATCGGTTTTTCGATTCCGAATACATAGACATCCTGCTCCGCACCATCACCGCCGAGAACTCCGTCAACGTATCCGTAGTTGATCGGATAGATCATCTCCGGGTGACGTGGATGCGCGGAGCCGAGAGGCCGGTCGATCCTGCCCTTGACGTGTTTCCCGATGATGCCGCTATAATCCATATCCACGATAGGCATCCTGTAAACAGAAGTTTCCTCGTCACGGATCGTCGTCATCTTTTTCCAGAAAGTAAAACCATATTTTTCGTAAAGGCCCTCTTCGTCCGAGGAGATATAAAGCGCTTTGTGATTCTGCTTTTTCGCAAGGGCGTACGCATGTTCCAGAAGCTTCCCAACGCGTCTTTGTCCGCGGTATTCCGGGAAGGTGTACACGAACCCGACCCACGGCGTGATCGAAGGATCATCGATCTCGTCTTTTTCTGCGTATGTGCAGAACGAGATAAGCGCGTCGCCTTCTGTCAGTAATAGAAGTTCTGTTGATTCTCCGAAGCATTTAGAAAGCTTGTTTTCTTCCAGAATCGAGCACAGATATTCTGCTGCACGCCAGTCGCTTTTCCGGATCTTTTCGCGCCAGTACTGCTGCTTTTTATCTTCGATGGAAAGGTAATTAAGTATCTGCATTTGGCCTGCCTTTGATTTCGTTTTTTACTTCGTATTATAACATTCACGTATCGCTGGAAAGGCGTTTTTATACTTCCCGTATATTCATTTTGATGGCTTGTTTTTCTTCTCGAAAAGATCCGTTATTTGTGTCTTTAGTTGACAGGTCTTGTAGTTTCATTTACGCTTTTATTGGGTGAGGAGAAATCCAAATCAAGAAGGGTGGAAATAGGTTATGAGTAGAGTGAAAAAAGTATTGGCAAGCGCAATGGTTGTGTTCCTGATTGCAACGTTAGTTGCACCGGTAACAGTATCAGCGAAACCATATGGGCAGTGTCCGTCATGCAAGCAGGGATGCATGAATTTTGTGTACGATACGAAGTTGTCTGAAATGGCGGCTTGTTTCGAGTACAAGTACGAACTGGTGTATACTCCGCCATATAAAGATCCTGTTCTGCGAAGAGTCAAGTACAAATACCACTACAACACGGCGTTGTTCCGCTGCAACCATTGCGGTTTCGAGGAGTATGGTAGAATTAAGATCATCGATTCGCGCACCGTTTTGTAATAATCTTTCGAAAAATGTTGTCTGATTCGATCGAAAAGCCCGTCTTCCGGCGGGCTTTTTGCTGTCCAAATATTTGGATGATTCACATATTATAATCGAGTTAAGATCGATACTAAGCAAAGGAGGTTAATTCGGAAAAAGTCCTCATAAGACGTAGATACATGACAGTTTTAGTTTTACAGCAATTGGTTTTAGCAACTGTGAGGTGACAAAAATGAAAAGTGAATTCAATCGTAATGAGAAGTAAAAGATCTGGCAGCATCAGATTATGAACAGCGTCTGGAAAGAGATGAGGAGAAGCTCTGGAGCGAGAATGATAAAGAATGCTTAGCACTGTTTCGCGGACGGATGCTTTCACAGTTCAATGCTCTGATAAGCAAGATCCTTCTTTGTCAGGTAGAAGTAGAAACAGATCCATCGGAAAAAGTAAAAGAAGTACTTGAAGGAATGCCTCTTGGTTTCTTTCTGTACTTTATGTTGAATGAGAAAAGACCACCCATAAAAGATGTTGTTGTTTTAACAGAAGGATCGCTTCGAATAGGAGAATTTCACGAGAGTGGAAATGAGATCGTTTTCCGTTTTTTGAATTCAGGAAAACTGCTGATCGGAACTCTCGAAAAGATAGATACGGAATGCGATCCGATGAAGATTTTTATCAATGTATATTACCTTAGTTTCTGACATACGATAATGTCTCTTGTCATGCATCGGCACTAGTGTTATTCTGAACATGAACAATCATTCAGTCAAACCAAAGTGTCGATGTAAAGGAGGAGAAAGTATGCCTAGATCCAGAGAACAGAATGAAGAATTAAGAGAAAGATCGAAGACGAATATCCTCGCCAAATCTGTTCCGTATTTTGCGAAAAACGGTCTCGAGGGAACGAAGATCGGAGATCTTACCAAGCGCATACAGATCTCCCAGGGAGCACTTTATGTGTACTTTGATTCGAAGGAAGATCTGTATCGCGAACTGGTGAAATATTCACAAGACAAAGTCGCTACAGAAGACCTTCTGAGTTATGGTGAAATGGATGTTCCTGCCATCAGAAAGCTGCGTTATGTTTCAGATCATATTTTGAAAAATCTGGCGCAGGAAAAGATGTATGTTTACTATACGATACTCGCTCTGGAAGATCTCGCAAAGGGCCGCGGATACGAAGGAAACCAGCTGTTTGATCTTTTAAGAAACATTATAAAAGAAGGACAGAAAGACGGTTCTTTTCCAAAAGGAAATGCAGGAAAAATCGCGGAGTATTATTTAAGTGTCGTATATATTTACAGCGTGAAAAAAAGTAGCGATATGAATTGTGAGATGCTGAATTCTTCTGAGCTTGAACGCGTCGTTAGAGGCTGATCATAGTAGAAAATACTTCACGAATGTGGCGAACAACACGCGAATAATCGGCATTTTGTACATAGTTTAAAAAACATTAATATGCTATAATGACACTGCATCATGAAGTGATGATGTAGAATTTAATTGCAGAAATTTCTATCAGAATCGCATTAAATGGAGGATACTCGAAATGGTTAAAGAGAGTGCAAACAAAGAAGCTGTTAAGGCTGTTGCTGCAGAAGTAAAGCCTGTTGAAGCTGCTAAGAAAGAAGAAGTGAAAAAGGCTGCTCCGGCTGCTAAGAAGGCTCCGGCTAAGAAGGCTGCTGCTAAGAAAGCTCCGGCTAAGAAGGCTGCTGCTAAGAAAGCTGCTCCGGCTAAGAAGGCTGCTGCTCCGAAGGCTGCTGCTAAGAAGGCTGCTCCGGCTAAGAAAGCTGCTGCTCCGAAGGCTGCTGCTAAGAAAGCTGCTCCGGCTAAGAAGGCTGCTGCTAAGAAGCCGGCTAAGAAGGCTGCTAAGAAGCTCGGTAACATTATCTTCGAGTTTGACGGCCAGCAGATCGACATCAAGGCCATCCAGAAGAAGGCTTCTAAGTTCGACGGTGATGTTTATGTAGTTGCCGGCGAGAAGAAGATCTACGACAAAGATGGTAAGGCTGTAGAGCTCTTCTAATTCTTTCGAATAAGAAATAACGAAAGCGGCTGTCAGAAATGGCAGCCGCTTTTTTATGCCCAATTTGATCTCGCTCTTCATTCTCATTTTCTTCCTTGGCTTCTTTTTCGAATGAAGTTTACAAAATAACGCTTATATCATCTTGTTTTCAAAATCGATGCCGTTGTTCAATGAGTGCACAAGAAATTGTGTAGCCAATAAATCATCAAGAGGTAAGATGGAAAACCATGGATAGTCTAGTAAGAGAACTCCTTGCGAGAAAACTTTCTTTAGAAAGAGCGATTGAGAAAGCGCAGAAAGCGATCAACTCAGCTCCAGATGGGAGACTCTATGTTGACGCAAGTCGTAAGACGCCGCAGTATTACTGTGTGAGTGATTGCCCATCGAAACGAGTGTATATTCCTCAGAAAGAGAAAGCCGTGATTTCCGGACTCGCAGGTAAGGAATATGCAGAAAAGATCATATCTAAAGCGCAGAAAGAGATGAAGATGATAGATCGGTATTTGATGCACCTAAATGGAGATAGTGCGGATCTTTTGTATTCGAGATTGCCTGATTCAAGAAAGAATCTCGTCGCTCCGATTCTCTTGGATGAAGAGACATCCCGCATTCGTTGGAGTTCTCAGAATTATGAGCGTTCCGACAGTCACAAAGAACATTTGAAATTTCAAACACGCAAAGGGGATCTGGTCCGTTCCAAATCAGAAGTGTTCATTGCCAATACATATTTTGATTATGGGATACCTTATCGATACGAAGCGGCCTTGCCGTTGAAGAATCATATCACATGTCATCCGGATTTCACTATCCTTGATATCAGTCATCACCGTATTGTATATCACGAACATCTCGGTGGCTTAGATAAACCTGACTATGTCGCGGATCAGATATGGAAACTGAATGAATACCGCAAGAATGGTATTTTCCTTGGGAAAAATCTAATCATTACATTTGAAACAGAAGAGTATCCTTTTGATTCCGAGCAGTTTCGCAGAAGTGCACGAGAGATCTTCCTGCAGTAAGAAGTTAAAAGCAACCATGAGAATGCCGTAAGAAAAAGAGAAACTGGAAAATTTACGGCAGCGTTTGAACCGCGATGCCGTAAAGAAATTCATCTTCTCATTTTATACGGCAATTATCAGCCCGAATGCCGTAAAAATGAGTTTTTCTTTATTTGTACGGCAGTTGAAGAGAAGAAGTGCCGTATAAATATGGTTTCCTTCAATTCTTACGGCAATTAAGACAAGATTTACCGTAAAAATATGGTTTCATTCAATTCTTACGGCAGTGGGACAAAAAAGCTACCGTAAAAAAACAAGAAGCGTCGATTTTTACGGCAGCGTATAGTATCAGATCTTCAGGACCATTTGCTCGTCTTCGTCGAGACAATGACTATGAAAAAAGCGAAACCAGAAATCTCTGATTTCGCTTTCCTTTATTAATCAATTATCAAAAGAAACAGGCACTCAGTCCTTCAATGCACCGCGGATCGCGTTTAAGAAATCATCGAATTCTTCGAACGCCGGAAGATCCGGATTGTCGTTTTTGATCTGCTCAGTGGAGCGGAAGAGGAAGCCTGCGCGGCTTGCGCGGATCATGCCGAGATCGTTGAAACTGTCACCTGCAGCGATGGTATCAAAGCCCATGGCCTGAAGATGTTTTACAGTTGTCAGTTTGCTGTTCTCGATACGCATTTTGAAACCGGTGATCTCACCATCATCGGCGACCTCGAGAGTGTTGCAGAAGAGTGTCGGATAACCGAGCTTCTTCATGAGCGGCATTGCAAACTGGGTAAATGTATCACTGAGGATAATTACCTGCGCATCCTTGCGAAGTTCGTCGAGGAACTCCTTGGCGCCCGGCAGTGGATCGATGGTCGCGATGACATCCTGAATCTCCTTAAGACCCAGACCGTGCTCCTTTAAGATGCCGATCCTCCATCTCATCAGCTTATCGTAATCGGGCTCGTCGCGTGTTGTTCTTCTCAGCTCAGGGATCCCCGACGCCTCTGAAAATGCGATCCAGATCTCCGGGACCAGCACGCCTTCCATATCAAGACAAACTACATCCATCGTTTTGCTCCTCTTTTCACGATAAATACTTACCAAAAGACAGCCTATATGAAATCGGGAAGAATTGCAAGTCAAATTTGTTTTTCCGTTGCTATGGTAAAATGACATTGTGTTGGATCGTCCGAACGACATTTATGAGGGAACAGGTGTATGGCGAAGGCGAAGATAAGCATCCGAAAAGAATTCAAAGTCATGCAGTGCAGATCCTGCGCATCCCCGCTCCATTACGATGCGAGCGTGGATGGTTTTGTCTGCAGTACATGCGGAAGCACATATCCGTACGAAGGCGACGACGGCGTGGAAGAAACGTCGTTTCAGATCATGCACGTACCTCTTAAGACCAGCGGGGATCTGATCGATCTTTCCGGTCTCGAAAAGACCATGTTCATGGACGATCCGTTTCTTCTCAAGCAGTCAGCGAACGATAAGTGGTATTCGAACCAGTCGTATCTCGAGAGAAGAAAGCGCGTCAATTATCAGACGCGAAAGATGTTCATGCACACCTGCCCGATGTGTGGCGGTGACGTGCAGGCCTTTGAAAACCAGAATGTCTGGAACTGCGATTTCTGCGGCAACCGCTTCGCGAAAGAAGAGGTCATGGCGACAGGCGATTACGAAGTCTGCGAAGTCGTTGATACCGGCGAAGACAACACGCCGCACTACTGCATTCCGTTTGAGATTTCCAGAGAAGAAGCGCAGGAGAGGATCCTCTCATTTGCTTCGCTGCGCCCGAAGGCATTCGCCGGAATCGATCTTCCGACGCGCGTTCAGAACCTCTGGACAGTATATGTGCCGGCAGACCTTTGCGACATCAGTCTCCTCATCGAGATCATGACAGAAAACGGAAGTGTGCAGCTTTTCCAGGACCGTGTCAACTGGACGCCGTCGCTGTCGGATGATCACAGTTTCCATCTATTTGCAGACCTTGCTCCGTGGGATCTAAGCAAGATCGTGCCGTTCTCGAAAAAACTCGCGGAAGGCGATCTGCAGCTGGATAAGTACATGGGCGTCGGTATTCCGAATGAGCGATCCAAGATGTCGTATATCCTCCGACCGGAACTGATGGAGGAGGTAAAGAAGATGATCCCCTCTGAGGACAGAACGCTCCGCTGGACGCGTATTGAAGTAAGAAACAGAAAGATGGTCATGATGCCCGTTTACTTCCTCGAAAGAGAAGAGACCGGTCCGAAGATCCGCTTCATGGTCAATGGCCAGACCGGCGCTGTATCCGTCCTCGGCTGCGGCCAGATGCCGGGCCATAAGACGCTTTTTACTGCGGGAAAAGATATCTCCCCAGCGTCCGAGAGATTCATGAAATCCGAACTGATCCCCGTCGTCCCTGAAGGCGATAACGGTATGTACCGGAAGACCACACTCGAAGAAGCATTCCGCACATCGAAGCGGAAAATCAAGTTCGCGGATGCGAAAAGAAGGAATAAAAAGAAGCGTAAAAAAGCCATCAAGGCATTCTTCGACAAGCTTTTCAGAAGGAAGAAATAGGATTATTCGTTATCAGAGGAAGCGTCGGAAACGGCGTTTCCTTTTTTCTTTTTCACGATCTTTTCGACCGCATCGTAGATCACGATCACGAGGATCAGAAGAACGAGTGCGGCGATGCCGTCAAGAACGGAGTGCTGTTTGAGAAAGCATGTCGCAAGGCAGATCGCAATCGTCAGCAGGATCGAAAACGCGCGGAAGATCTTGTTTTGGAAGAGCTTGCACTTGCCGATGAATACGCCGTAGAGAAGAACGAGCGTGTCATAGACATGGATGCTCGGGAAGACGTTGGTCGGCGTGTCGATCTTGTGAAGATAGCGCACCATCGCACTGCAGAAATCTTTTCCGGGCACGGTCTCGGGACGAAGGAAAAGCTTCGTCGGGAAAAGCGCGGAGATGACGATGAAAAGGCTCATGCCGATCATGAGAAAACGGCTGATGCGGATATAGGCATTCTCGTCCGTGAAAAGCGCCCACAGGCAGATGAAAGGGATCCAGGGGAACCACATCACGTACGGGATGATGAAAGCGGGAATAAAGGGGATCTGGTGGTCGATCGGCACTTCCGGCACATAATACGAACCGGCCTCGATCCTTTCGACGAGGAAGAAAAAGATCATGTAGATCACAAGAAAGATCAGCATGGGTGTAACGACGCGGAGCTTCCTTTTGAGGTCCGCTTTTTCTAATCTCATATTCTTCTAATTCCTTTCAATACAAAACAAGCCCCAAAGAAAAATAGCACTTTTTCCGGCAAAAGGCAAATGCCCGCGTTCGCCCCTCGCGTACCCGCCGCGCGGTGCTTCAGTGGCGCGGCCACGTTTTAACCCGCGCAAATCCGCCGTATGCTATAATGAATCCACGAGTTTTAAGACTGCGGGGAGAGGACACCATGGATCTGGTAACGAAGAGCATGCGTTCGGGAGGTTGCTGATATGAAACGGCCAATAATTCTTGCATTAACATTAGTACTTTCGGGAACAGTTCTTTTCGCTTGTGGTCGAAAAGATCCGTCCTCCGGCAACGTCATCGCGTACGGAAGACTCGACGGGAACTACCGTCATCAGGACTGATTCGGGAAAAGACTTAACGGAAAAGAAGGATCAATCGTCATAGTATTCAGGTGTCTTGATACATCTTACGATATGGATGGTGACGCCGATCAGGTAAAGCCCCCACATGAGAGAGGTGTAGAAGAGTTCGTCTTTGGCGCATTCCACTTCGTAACACTTGTCACCGAGATAGTGCTCGTAGGTTTTTTCGGGATTATAGTGGATCGGGATAGGACCTTCCTGAAAACTCTTTTCTCCGAGCGTGTGCTCGTATAATCTGTGAAACTTATATTCGGTGCCGTCGACAGTAAAACTGTAATTGACAGAATTATCATCTGGGCCGCGGCGATTGTTAACATCCCATGCACTGGTGATAGTCCCGTTCGTGGTGGCCGAACACCGGCTGGCCTTCGCTTTCGCATCCGAAAGCTTGTGGAGTCCGTGCACAAGAAGAAAACCCAGGAAAAGGGCGAGGACAACAAGTGTGATCCGCGTGTACAGGACCAGTTTCCGCATATGAGTACTCCTTCTTTTCTAAAAGATCCGGGCCGTTCTTAAGGCTATTCTACCATAGAGACCGAGGTGAACACGAAGGATCAAGGGAAGAAATACTTGATGCCAATATCGTCAGCTGATGGGAATATCTTGCAGTAAACCGCCCCCTGTTTCATGGATATGGAACAGGGGGAATTCTATAATTATTCTCAACAGGATAGTAGTATTCCTAAAATTTTAAGCAAAGGAGACTAGGGGTTATGAAAACTTCATTTAAAAGAGTGAAAGCACTTTGTGCTTCACTGAGCGCCATCGGCCTGATGACGGCTTCTTTCAGCTTCGGAAGCAATGTGGGATCTGTTTCCGCTTACGGAAGAATCATCCAGAGAGAACCGGGAAATCCGCACATCATCGATGACCGGATCCTTCCGGATCCGGTGTTCCGTGCGTATGTTGCGGCGAACGTGGATGCGGACGGCGACGGATGGCTGACGGAGGAGGAGGTACTGGCGATCACCAGCATCAATGTGGACTATATGAATATCAGTTCACTTTATGGTATCCAGGCCTTCCGCAATCTGACAGATCTTTCCTGCCGCGGGAATTCCATCTCGAATCTGGATGTTTCCTCCATGCCGAATCTTACAAATCTTTACTGCGGGGAGAACGGCATGACAGTTCTGAACGTAAGTAACTGCGGATCTCTGGAGACGCTTTACTGCGCATCCAATGATCTTACTGTCTTAAACATTCAGGGCGCAGATGCGATCGTGGATCTGGACTGCTCCGGCAACGATCTTACGGAACTGGATGTATCGGCATGTGAGGATCTTACGTACCTTGACTGCAGCGATAACGATCTTTTCCTTCTCGATGTGATGAGCAAAGAACATCTTCTGACACTGGACTGCAAGAACAATCCGGATATGGAATGGCTGTTCGCATGTGACTGCAGAAGTCTTATTTCGATCGACTGCACCAACTGCAATCTGGTCGAAGCCCTGTTCATCGCAAGCGGAAGTCTGGAAACTGTTTACTGCTACGGCAACCGTATGGGCTCCATCGCACTCATTTCCTGGGGCGAAGACAGCCCGTTTCTTTATAACGCAGTAAATGGTACGGTGACGGATCTCGGTGATGGCCGTGTCAGCTATACCGCGAATACCGGTGCCGGCTATATCGAGGCAGATGCAGCTACTCCGGTCATTACAGATTTCTATGAATTTGCACTATCTGCTGAGCTTCCGTTCTATCATCCGAAGCTCAGTCAGCTTCCGGTAGCGGCAGCGACACCGACTCCGACGCCGACGGCAACACCTACGCCTACAGCAACGCCGACACCTACACCGACGAATACGCCTACACCGACTCCGACGAACACACCGACTCCGACGGCCACACCGACACCCACACCGGTCCCGTCAAATGTGTACACCGGCAGCATGGCAGGAAGATCTTATCGGATCAGCGCATCGAATGGCTGGACAGTTACCAAGAGCGGAAACAACACCTACACGTTCACATCCGCCACTAACGGAACAGTCGTTTTCCAGGTGTGCAACTGGGGATATCCGGTATTCGTTCTCAACAACCCGGGTGCCACAAGCTTCCTTAGGAATAAGGGTATTTACTGGGGCGGCTGGCGTCAGGATCTGATTCAGGCCAGATCAAGTGATCTGACAGCGGCATGGTATCAGATGGGAATAGAGATCGAAGTCCTGTAAGATCACTTTCCGGTAATGCGGAAAAATAAATCATAGATGAAGACAGCAAGGGGCGCTCAAAGTGAGGTTCACGGAGAGCGCTCCTTTTTGTTTTTGGATTTTTTCGAAAAAATGCAACACTTTTTCAAACACCATCGTCTAATTGTTGTACTGACTTAAAGCTTTCGAAAAAAAGAAAGCAATATCTGGAGGTGGATGTGATGAAAAAGAATATAGTTACTATTTTATTGGCAGCGTCACTGGTGATGACTTCAACTGCCTGTGGGGCGAATTCCAAAAAATCGACGTCGGCAAAGGTGCAGCAGCATAATGATGCGATCGTCGAGGTGGTCGAGTCGATCGATTCTTATGTGGGCGATGGAGACAGTTATTCTTATGTTGAGTACGAATGTACGACGATAGCTGGCGCAGACATGTACGAAGAAACGGTGGCGAATGCTGAAAATGCGAAATCTGGAGAAATTAAAGAGCAGGACTTTAATACAGAAGAATACAACATCATTAAGGAGAACGGTTTTGTGAATGTCGCGGATGCTCCGCTTTCCACATTTGCGGCAGATGTCGATACCGGCTCGTACTGTAATCTTCGAAGAATGATCCGTGACGGATGGGACCTTCAGAATATATCCGGCGCCATCCGTACAGAAGAGATGGTCAACTATTTCGATTATAAAGTAGACAGCACGGACAATGTATTCAGTGCACAGTATTCTATCGGCGATTGCCCGTGGAACGACGCGCACAAGCTTTTGATCCTGACGATGCAGGCCAACAGCGAGATCAATATTCCGGACAAAGGAAGCAACTTCGTATTCCTGATCGATACTTCCGGATCGATGAACAGTCAGGATAAGCTTCCACTGGTAAAGGAAAGCTTCAAACTCCTGGCCGCTACACTGGGCCCGAACGATAGAGTTTCCATCGTTACTTATTCCGGATCTTCCGATACGCTCCTCGTCGGTTCGAATAACCTGCAGGAGATCTGTTCTGTGATCGATCAGCTCGAACCTTACGGCGGCACGAACGGATCCGGCGGAATCGAAGCCGCATATGAATGTGCGAAGAAGAATTTCGTCGAGAACGGCAACAACCGCGTCATCATCGCATCCGACGGTGACATGAACCTCGGTATCACGTCCCAGAGCGGTCTTGTCGATCTAATCAAGGAAAAGAAGGAGTCCGGCGTATTCCTGACAGTTCTGGGCTATGGCTACGGAAACTACAGCGATGCGAATATGGAATCGATCGCAGATGCTGGTAACGGCAACTACTTCTATATCGATTCGATCGAAGAAGCAGAGAGAGTACTCTGCGCGAAGCTGAAGCAGACCACAGTCACCGTCGCAAAGGACGTCAAGTTCCAGCTCGAGTTCAACCCGGCAGAAGTTTCTTCCTACAGACAGATCGGTTATGAGAACAGACAGATGTCTGCAAGTGATTTTGCTGACGATACAAAAGACGGCGGCGAGGTCGGTGCAGGTGCACAGGTCACTGTGTGTTATGAACTCGTACTTACCGGTTCCGGTGAGGGATCCGGCAGCAGCCTGAAGTATCAGGATACGAACCTGAATGAGAAAGCCAAGACCGGCGAACTCCTGACTGTATCCGTAAGATATAAGAATCCGACCGCGGATAAGAGCCAGCTTCTGGAATACCCGCTCAAAGATAACGGAATCAGCAACCGCGAAGACTTCAATTTCATCTGTGGTGTCATCGAAGCTTCCATGGTAATGAGAAACAGTGAGTATAAGGGCAGTGCAACATTTGATTCCGCATATCAGCTGGCAAAGTCCGGTACGAATAACGACAGGTTCAGAGAAGAGTTCTGCGAACTTCTGACCAAGCTCGGCGCGGATCACTGATGCAGATTACTGATGGAAAAGATCCGTGAAATCAGCGACTAACGAAAAGGGGAAGCGCGAATGCGCTCATACATAGAAGTGCATGAGGACGAAGGAGGCTGTCTCGAAACGGGACAGCCTCTTACTTGCTCTTTTTCTGAATAAGTCTAATGGTTTACTTTTTTTCCCAATGTTCGGATTGCTTCAGCGGCGGGCATTTTATCGCGATGATCGTAAAGGTCAGGTTGAAAAAACACACACTTCCGTAAAAAAGCGCGACCAGAAAGACCGGATTAAAGATCGGGTCTAAGCCGCTTCCGTAGAACGCCGGAATGAATATGGAATAGAGAAAAAAGAAGACCCACGGATAAATGAGACCGAATGCCTGCAGTTTTACATTCGCGGAGAGGCAGGAGTTCTTTTCGTAGTACCAGGACTCGGAATGGATGACCTTGGTTATTGCTGACAGGACGGTATGGGCCACTGCACAGACTGCAAGAAATGAAAAGATGAGTCTGGTAAGGAGCGGGTCCGTATTTTTAAAGTGGGCTCCCCAGAGAAAAAGCGCTAAGAAGACAGAGTAAAAGGAGAGCAGCCAGTCGAAGACCCATGTGATTACAGAACAGACATGACAGGTTGTGCGAATATTATCCATACGTAAAAACCCCAAAACATTATTTCCATCCGACAGTTTCAGTATACGTAGGTGTACAGGGTTTGTCCATACAAAGCGCTTCGGAGTTCCGGGAAATGGTATAATGAGCAGGTTAGTATAAGGAGAACCGGATATGGATAACAACACTGAAGTGAAGTTTTATGATACGGTAGAGGACTTCCGGATCAAGTTCGCGGTCATTGTTTCACGATCGAACGGGAAATGGGTGTTCTGTAAACACAAAGAGCGTGATACATATGAAGCACCCGGCGGGCACAGGGAACCTGGTGAGGAGATCCTGGATACTGCAAAAAGAGAACTCTACGAAGAAACAGGTGCAATAAAGTATTCGATCAAACCTGTCTGTTATTACTCGGTGACAACGACCGGAGCTTTTGACGGAGAAGAAACATTCGGCGGATTATTCTACGCTGAAATCGAATCCTTTGAAAATGAATTACATAGTGAGATCGAGAGCATCACGCTTATGGAGGATCTGCCGTCCCGATGGACGTATCCGCAGATTCAGCCGAAATTGATCGAAGAAGTGAAGAGAAGGTCGTTTGTATAAGGATCATGAGACGTAAGTATTCGCATTCACAACTTGATAAAGAGAAGGGCGTGCCCAAGTACATTTGTCCTGCATGTCATCAGATGGGTCTTTTGCTGGAAGCTTCTGACAAAAGTGTGGAAGGATGTCAGCAGATCTGCCGGGTCTGCGGGTTTCATTATCTTCCTTTGACTCCGGGATACTCTTTTCCTTTTTCAGATGCGGAGAAGAAATGGGGAGCGGCCTGGAAGGAATGCGGAGCAGAGGTTCTTTTCGATAAGACGAAGGAAGAACGAGTGAATTACTTTACGAAACTCAATTATGCATTTCTTGGTCAAACCTTATATATTCCCACAGATGAGGAAATTGAGAACAGAACATTTGATGTTGAATTGCTGTTTTCTCAGCGCGGGTATTCGCATAACAGCGATAGTTCCAGGAGAATAACAGTTCGATGCGAAGATGGGAAAAGCTGGGAGTTCCCTTATGAGACGAATACGCTTTTTGCTCTTGATGACCCGATGAAGTACTTTACCATAGCTGAGGAAAAAGAACGGGGCGTGCTCTGTCTGGCTGTCAGTGAGTATTTATCGAAACTGAGCTCGGGTAGAAAAATGTTCAGAGGTTTCGATCCCGGGATTTTCCCGGAAGCATATGGCGGGGTCTATTTACTAGATGAGGAACTTGTTCTTGTTGGACTGGATAAGAAAGAGTATTCTTTTGATGTAGTGTGTTGAATTTTGTGTCGTGTCGGAGGATTTTTCTCTGAAACAAGAAAAGAGCGAAGAATTGACACACTTCCGCTAAGGTGTTAACATAAGAAAAACTACAAGTGTATTTTATTCGATGGGAGAATGTATATGAGCGGTAAGGAGATCAAAAAACTTCCGGATGCGGAATTTGAGATTATGCGTGCGATCTGGCAATGTCATGAGCCGGTCACATCCCCGATCCTTACAGAAAAACTGCGCATCACTCTCCCGGAAAAAGACTGGAAACAGCAGACCGTGATGACCATGCTCGTCCGATTGGAGAAAAAGTCCTTTCTCAGTTCGGAGAAGAACGGGAAGGAAAGATACTATTCTCCGGCAGTAACAGAAGAAGAGTACCTTCAGGTAGAAGCCTTAAGTCTTCGCCAGCGTTTTGGCGGGACCAGGATGACCGGTCTTGTGAAATCTCTTTATGACGGTGGCGAGTTGACGAAGGAAGAGATCTCAGATTTAAGAAAGTGGCTCGATGAGCAGTGAGGCAGATATGGTATCCGTATTTCAGGCGATCCTTCTAAACTCCTTGAATATGTCATTTGTGGCGCTGCTGCTGATGGTGATCCTTTCTGCGCTGAAAAACAGGCAGTCACCCAGGATCCGCTATTACTCCTGGCTGATCGTCCTGATCGGTTTTCTGATCCCGGTGAGATTTACCTTTGGAAAAGCACTGTTCCATTTCCCCGGTGGTTCCTCTTCCGCACCGGTTGCTGCGGGGACCATATCACATCCTGTGGAAGCAACCAGCTCAGGTATTTCTGTTCACACGGTATTATGCATTCTTTTCGTCGTGTATCTTCTGGGCGCGATCTCTTTTCTGACATTCTCTTTTATTCGTTTCTTACGATGGAAAAGAACTGTTCTTCGTCTTTCCCGTTCCTATGCGGTATCTGATGCATTTCTTAAGCCGATTGCTGAAGAGATGGGAGTTTCCGAAGCCAGATTAGTTTTGACCGATGCGGTTTCTTCTCCGATGATGATCGGCCTTCTTACTCCAACGATACTTCTTCCAGTGCGTAAATATGATTACGATGAACTCCGTCTGATCGTTAAACATGAACTGACGCATTTCCAGCATAAGGATCTTTGGATCAAATTCCTGCTGATCGTATGCCGTGCCATTCACTGGTTCAATCCGCTCATGATCCTTTTCGGAAGAGCGATCGAAAAGGAATGTGAGTACTATTGCGATATGGCCGTCATGGAAGTGGAACCGAAGAGCATGAGAAAAGTCTATTGCCAGTCGATCCTGAACACGCTGGCTGATCAGGTGCAGCGTAAGAACAGTTCTTTCCGGCCGGTACTGGCGACGAGCTTTTATTCGCCGAAGACCGGATTGAAGCACAGATTCTCGATGGTGCTCAGCGGGAAGAAGAGAACGATCGCGGGCATTTTAGTTCTTGCAGTTCTTTTGACTGCAGTGTCCGGTTTTGCCATCTCGACCGCAGTATCTGAAGAAGTGCCTTCGGAAACGGAAACTGAGGTGTCGGAAACGGAAGGAACGGACGCCGAGGTAACGGTGGCGCCGCTTCCGAGTGAGTCTGTGGAAGGATCGGAGACGGAAGACAGTTCTATTCTCGAACCCACGGAAAGCTTGACGTATGCTTCGGAAAATGAGCCCCATACTTCGGAGAGTGCGCCAGATGATCCCGAAAGCGCAACCTATGCTTCGGAGAGCGAGCCGTGGCCGGATGAGACGGCGATCTTTGCATCGGACGCTTCTTATGAGACGTTTATCAGCGAATCCTATGCGCCTACGAGTTCTCTTGCGGAGTCATAGGACGAAGACATTTATTTTTTTGCTTATAAAAACTACATCTGTAGTGAATGAAAGGAAGGATGATAATGAAAAGAAATCTACGGAGAATACTCGGACTCGGCTTAAGCATTTTGATGCTTGCCTCATCCGGATGCTTCTCGAAAAAGAAACAGAAAGAGACGGGCGCGGGTGCCTCCTCGGAGATCTCGTCCCGGGAAGAGAATATTGTTTTAAATAAGGGACAGTTTGTGAAGGCGGAGGATCCATTCTTTCAAACAGAAGAGATCCCTCTTCAGCTTCCGTTGGATAGTGATAAGAAAGTAAAGACGATCGAATACATGGACACCCTGATCAGGGACGATCAGGTGATCTGCGGATACCTCGTGGAATATGAAGGGGATATCTGGGTATATGGCATCGCGGTATTTACCAGAGAGGGCGAACTAAAGAAAAACGTGATCCTTCCGGAGGGCGAGATATTAAGTTCCATTACCCCCGGGAAGGAAGGCGAGCTGCTGGTGGTTTCGGTGTACGGGGCGGACGGAAAACGCCTTCGACTTCATCGCATCACGGCAGATAGCAAACTCGAAAAGATCCTGGATTTTTCAGATAATGTGTATTTCGGAGCGGATGCGTATTTTACCATGCTGGATGACGGATCCTATCTGGCGCACTGCTTCGGAACAGTATTCCATATCAGCGCTTCGGGAGAACTCCTTGACGAGTTGAGCGTGCCGAATTCGCAGCACACGATGGTGCGTCTGGAAGATGGCTTTTACTGCGGCATCTTTGAGTGGAACGATGACTACACGGAAGAAGTGCTGTCCATTCAGAAGATCGATCTTAAGGAATGGAAAACAGAAGGGGAGAAGATCCGGATCGACAGTAAATGGCTTTATAACTTTGCCCAGACCGGGAAGGACTGCTACCACGCGGATATCAACGGCATCTATAAACTGGACATGAAGGCGGGCACTTCTTCCCTGATCGTTTCATGGAATGAGACGGAC
This sequence comes from Clostridiales bacterium, assembly GCA_017551865.1. Taxonomy (GTDB): domain Bacteria; phylum Bacillota; class Clostridia; order Saccharofermentanales; family Saccharofermentanaceae; genus Scatonaster. Next base: position 90,999 of record JAFZKB010000034.1, read on the forward strand.
TGTGTGCCGGGTATCATGAGAGATCCGTTATTTTTCGTTCCCTCTTCAGATGAGGTTCTTTTTATAAAGAAAAAACAGTCGGAGGAAAGAAGTATCAGCGGTGGATCTGAAAATGTTCTTATCCGTCTTACCCGCGCGGAAAAGAACCCTTACGCGGGGAAGAGGATCCTGACCGCGGCGATTGCCGGAGAAGGGGAAAAGGAAGTCTTTCAGGAGATCATGAAACAGTATAATACGGATCCGAAAAGCACTTCGCGGATCCAGATCGTTGATTACAATTCTCTTTACGGGATCTATGGTTCCTCGGAGACGGAGGAGGATCTTCTTGACCGGATCAACCAGGAGATCCTTTCCGGGACAGGTCCCGACATCCTCATTAACTGCGCCGGTTATCCGAGGTTTTCCACCTCAGGCAGGATGGCGGATATGAATCCATATTTTGACGGAAATAACGGGATCTCCAGAGACGACTACTACGACAATATCTTCCGCGCGTATGAGACGGACGGGAAACTTTATCAGGTACCGGTCTATGTGGAGATGAGCGGACTTTTATATAACGATGCGCTTCTGGGAAATAAGCATACGTATTCACTTTCGGATCTGCTGTCCGCGGGAGATGTCCTTCCTTCCGATAAGCAGCTGCTGCCGGTATATTCCTGTGAAGAGATCCTGGACATGCTTCTTCCTGTCATGCTGACGTCTTTTGTCAGCGACGAGACCGGAACGTGCAGTTTTGACAGTCCGGAGTTTAAGGACCTTCTGGAATTCTGCAGAAAATACGGACAGCCTCAGGAAAGGCTCGAAAGAAACGGCGGCGCCTGGGTCGATCCGGTCGAGTATCTGAATGCGGAGACGGTGGCTGCAGTTCCGTACTCGGTAAACCATGTGATGCAATACTCGGACTATGCAGGTGCTCTCCGGGGGCAGGCTCTTTTCGGCGGGTATCCTCTGGCGGACAGCTCCGGTGTGGGCGCGGATACTATCATGTCCGTAGGTGTGTGTGCAGCATCTTCCGGGAAGGAGGAGGCGTTCGGTTTTGTCCGCTATCTGCTCTCTCCTGAAACACAGGTCCGGCTTTCCCATTATCTCGGCGGTTTCCCGGTTCACCGTGCTTCGTGTAAAGAAACGACCGAACAGCTGGTCAGTGAATATGCACTCTTTATTACAGCACCTTCTGATCCGTCGATGGCGCAGCCCGGGAAATACTATGTGGAGGAGAAGGTAGTATGCGAAGGGATCCCGGAACTGATGGGAAAAGTCAGCGCTGCCTCATACAAAGACCCGTTTATTCAGAATATCGTAAAAGAAGAAGCGGCCGCCTTTTTCAATAACCAGAAAAGTGCAGAAGAGGTGTCAGGATCCATACAGAATCGTGCAAAGATCGTCGTGCAGGAAAGAAGTTTCTGATTGCGAATGACGAAAATGTCACGCGCTTCGCGCCCAAAGGGAATACAATGAGAATATGGATATTTATTGCATGCGTAGATTGGTATGACTGATCTTTGCCATGAGCGAAAAGCATCTGTGAGGGGAAATGTGTTATGTATAAGAGAAAACGTGCAGTCGCGCTACTGCTGTGCGCGGCCATGATGATAGGTGTCAGCTGTAAGAAGGATCCGAAAAATGATGTTCCGAATTCGAGCGGACTGAACTCCGACACGCCGGTGAACGGTGACCCGGACACTAGCAGTGCGAGAAATTACGGTCTGACGGACGGCGGAACAGTGATCCTTGAGGACGATCCGTTCTTCGATATTGTGGATACGCAACTGGAACTTCCGGGTTCGGAAGGAAAGACGATCGCCTCTTTGGATATCGACCGTGATAATATACGCTTTGTCGGAAATACGATCTCCGTGACGCAGTGCGGTGTCGAATATGTGGTGCCGAAGGACGTGCGGGAGAAGATGAAACTTCTCGAGAGTAACGGAGAATCTGATGAGCTTGAGAAGCTTCGATCCGAATATTCCATGCACTTTAATGCGCTATTTGACCTTAATGGGAAACTTCTGAGATATACGCAGAGTGTTTTTCAGGAGAATATTCTTACTTCCTTTGAAGGACCAAACGGGGAAAGCTACGCCATCGTAGATGACAATAATACGATTTGTCTTATGAAGATCCAGCCGGATGGAAGCATGGAGAATGTGCGGTCCATCAATGCCGGCTTTGTCCAGAATGCCCTTATGTTGCCGGATGGTACTCTGGTATGTGCCACATCTGAAGGTGTCACGGTTTTTGATGCACAGGGGAATCAGAAAGGCCTCATTCAGGAAGAAGGGTTTTCCGGAGAACTCTACTCCCAGGGCGGGAAGTGCTATGGCAGATTCATCTCCTATGATTTCTCCGTTTTTGAGATCAAAGAAGATTGTCTCAAAGAGATCGATATTCAGAGTTGCAGGTTTGTAGGAGATAAGTTACCGATTAAGACCAGTGGAATGCTGATCAACTCTGCTGACGGGACCTTTGTTTATTCCCAGAACGGCCTGAAAAAGATGGATCTGACCGATCCGGAAAAATCGGTTGAGATGTTTTCCTGGAGTGATACGGATTATGATCCCACCAGTGTGCTGCGACGGGTGAAGGTCATCTCTGGTAACGAATTCTGTTTCCTCGTTCTGAAAGAAGACGTTGCATCGGATGGTTCATACAGTGCGCGACCGCATGTTCTTCATGCCGTTCGTGCCGCGAAGAATCCGTATGCCGGCAGGAAACGTCTCTTTGTCGGCGAGTTTCTGGAGGCGATCAACCGCGAATTAGTAATCCGCTATAATACTGACCCGTCCTCTACATGCCGAGTCAGTCTCTACGACTATACTATCGATGTGGGAAACAGTGGTTCCATGAATAACGAGGCCGATCTGTCAGATAGAGTATATCTCGACATGATCTCAGGAGACGGCCCGGACATACTGGCCGGTTTTTCGCGGTATGCCCAATTCAACTCGGACAATGTCCTTCTGGACCTGAATCCCATGATCGATGCTACAGATGGAACGGGACTGGACCGAAGTCAGTATTTCGATAACATCATCCGGGCTCAGGAAGTCGGAGGCAAACTCTATCAGCTTCCGGTAGAGTTCGAGTTATATGGTCTTCTGGGAAATAAGAATCTGGTCGGTGAAGCGAGACCGCGTTCTTACGATGAATTCATGCAGCAGATGGATGCGCTGCCGTCTGACGTAAGCGTGATGTATCAGACCGATGATAAAGAATTCCTCCAGATGTTTATCGGTGAGTGCGGAGAAAACTTCATCGACTATTCCGAGCAGAAAGTAAACTTCAAAAGCGATGAATTTAAGAAACTTCTGGAGATCGTGAAGAAGTATGGTATCCGGAATCTGAATCGTATGGAAGATTATCGGGATGACATGTCACTTTTCATGGATGATAAACTCGCATGGTATAGCATGTATATGTACTGTCTCCGCGATTATGCTGGTTATCTGACGAGGTTCGGAGATAACATCACTTTCTCCGGCTTCCCGGGAAATAATGGAAACGGAGTAGTCGCGAATGTCGACACGTCCATCGGGATCTCTGCTTATACCAAGAACAGTAAAGAGGCGTGGGAATTCATCCGGTATATCCTCGCAAATACGATGACAGATAACCTTTACGGAGCATTGAGGATCCCGCTTTCGCGTTCGGGGCTCGACCAGCTCAACCAGGCGCTGATCGCCGATAGTGAAGAGAAACTGAAGAACTGGAATGAAGGTCAGTCAAATCCGGGTATGCAGTATCCGGACAAGTTAACTCCCGAAATGGCAAAAGCATTTGTCTCCATCGTGGAGAGCGTGACAGCCGTGCGGAAGTCTGACCCGGCGGTGCTGCTTATTATCTATGAGGAAGCGCCGGCTTATTTTCTCAACCAGAAAAGCGTTGACGATGTGGCGGATATTATCCAGAACAGATGCAAGATCATCGTTCAGGAGCGCGGCTGAGCGTGTGATTTAATTCGAAAAAACAAAACAGGGTGTCTCAGAATAATGAGGCCCCCTCTTTCTTTATAATAGGAATTTATCAAATGCTGTCTGAAGAGCCCGCAATGAATCCGAGAGACCGGTCAACGAAGAGGAATTTGCATAAGGAAGTGATGCAACTCATTCTTATAACAACAAAAGGAGGTGGGATTTGCATAAGATTACAAAAAAGCATTATCTTATAACAACAAACATGCGGGTTCTTTGCATAAGATCGTGTTTTTTGAGTGTCTTATAACACCAGCATTCCCCCCCATTGTTATAAGGAAAGCAAAACCCTTGGTCTTATACAAACGGCTTTCCTATAAAGTGTTATAA